>CAYGDP010000015.1:39590-79757 GCA_964348665.1 uncultured Verrucomicrobiota bacterium | reverse complement strand
AACCGATTGGCGGATCGGGTGGTAATTCAGCGTCCGTAGTCGGTGGCGGCGGGTCTACGCCGGGGACGGTGGTCGTACCACCGCAGCAAGTCCCCCCGCTGGGACTGGTACCAATACTGATCAACGTCGCCGCCATCACAACGGCACAAAGTAACACCGCAAGCGCTTTCGCGCTAGTCCTGCCATCCACACCGTTTGGTTGCATGAATTTCCCTCCTCGTTCCTGTTTTTTCAGCCGGAGAATGCGGCAATTGACAAGAAAACGCAACCGGTAATTCTTGAATGATGTTTTCTGCGCTGGTTTCAGAGCAATGGAAACTTCTATTACTGTCCGCAATTCGATTTGGAAGGTTGGCTGTGTCCGGCACTCTTCCGATATTTCGAGCCAGCGCCGAAAGAAATCTACGTCAAAGCGGAACCGAAGGCGTAGCGGGAAATACTTAATTTAACTTCGTGGCAAAAAATCCTCGCCCCAGCTTTGCAGGAAAGCTATAACAGTTTGCGATGAGATTGCGATTATTGTTCCTGCTTTGTCTGTTGCTGCCGCCGCTTGCTTGTGCCCAATGGTTGCAGGGGTATGCGGCGCGGGTGACGGTGGAATTGGATGACGCGACGGCTGGCGTGGCGGGCGCGCATTTTTACGCGGGCGGGTTGTGTCGCAAGGACGGGAGCGATATTCGCGTGGTGGCGGGGTCGGTGCCGGCGAAGTTCATGGTTGTGTCGTGCGATCCCGATGGACGGACCCACGTGGCGTTTGCGCCGGTGCCGGGTCAGCGGCGTGTTTACATCTATTTTGGCAACCCGAATCCGCAAGGGAAAGTGGAGCCATTCGATCCTTTGGCGGGGTTGCTGATGGTTACATATCCGAACGGCGTGGCGAACAACGTGGAAGCGGCGCGGACGCTGGCGGCCAACGCGACCCGCGCCTACGGCAGCGATTTTGTGGGGCAAGTGTTCTTCGGACATCATCCGTTTGGCGGGCCGGAAAATTTCACGTCGTATTTTCGCGGAGCGATCATGATTCCAATGGCCGGCGAGTGGACGATCGCGACCAATTCGAATGGATTTTCGCAAGTATTGATTGACGGTAAATCGGTCGTCATCAAACAGGGTGGGGGACCGACGGGAGACGCGCGGTTTACGGGAAAAGTGACGCTGGAAAAGGGCATTCATCGGTTTGAATATCTCAATACAATGCAGGGAGATCGTCCGGCGATGGTGGCGGCATGGAAAGCGCCGGGCAAACCGAATTTCGAGGCGATCCCCGCCAGTGCGTTCCCGTCCGCGGCACGCGGCAAGATCGTGGCGTATGAAAAACTAGGGAAGAACGGCGCGCCATTTCCGGCGGCATTTTTTGAGGCGACTCTCAAGGGCGACGTGGTCCGAGGGGCACTCCCCGACACGTTGCAGGCGACGATCGTCGAGCTATCGTCCAAAAGTCTTACGGGCACGCCACCGACGTTGTTTGAGTGGGAGTTTGGCGATGGGATCAAGGTGAAAGGCAAAGAGGGGACGGTGACCCATGTGTATTTTGCGTTGGACGAGCCGATGGTATCGTTGAGCGTGTTTGACGGTGCAGGGCGGCTGGTGGATACGATTCGGAGGAAGATAAAAATCCTGCCGGCGATGGGGGAAGAACCGCAGGATGAGCCTGCCAAAATTGCCCGGATCGCTGAAATTGCGCAGAGTTATACGCCGGCGATCATGTCGGCGGGCGCGGCCGATAAAATGCTGAAGTTTTTGGATGCGACCGGGCAGCGGGCGGCGTTTGTCAAGCTCATCGAAAGCGCGATTGCCAGCGGGGCGAAAGTGGACGTGTTTCGGGCGCAGTTGGCGGACGCATATTTTGCGAGTGGACAATTTGCGAAGGCGCTGGAGCAGTATCAGAAAGCTACGCAGACCGAGACTCATGTGAAGTTGCGCGTGCTCGAAAGCCTGATTCGGGTGCGAAAATACGATGAGGCACTGGCTTCGGCCAAGAAATACCATGAAAGCGGGATCAAGACCAAGGCGCGCCCGCTCGAACGCGGGGCGTTGCTCAATCAGATGACTGCCAACGTCAAGATCGACCGCCAGGACGAGGCGTTTCGGATTCTGGAAGAGTTTTGTATGAAGAACAGTTCGGCGGTGATGGAGGCGCAGACGTATTTATTGCGTGCGCAAGCGCTCCAAACCCTGCGGCAGTTCGACGCGGCGCTGACAGATTTGGAGTTTGCGGAGAAGATCGAGCCGAAGAGCAATTTCATTCCGGAAATTCTTTTCGAACAGGCGGTTTGTTTGAATGTGCTGGGCAAGGTCAACGAGGCTGGGAAGAAAATCGCGGAATTGAAGAAGGTGTATCCGAATTCCCCGTTTGCATCTCGGTCATTGACAGCATCGCCACAGCGCAAGTAAAAGGAGCGTGATGAAGCGACTGTTGACGATCTCTGTGTTGGCGGGCATGGCTGCGTCTTTGTTGGCAGCGGAGCCGCTGGGAAAGATTTCGGGGACAATATCGAAAATCAGCAATTTGGAGAAAGTTTTCGCAGTCGAGGTCAACACGGGCAAAATCACGGCGGGTAAGCTGGAGCCGGGCGGCCGATTTGTGGTGAGCGGGCTGGCCGAAGGAGAATATTTTTTGGCGTTCAAAGGGGCGAACGATGTGTTGGAAGGGATGCGATTTTCGGATGAGGTGTACGCGGGGTTACCGTTGACGGCGGCGGACAAGGCGGAGTTGGAAAAGGTGATTTACAAGCAGGAGACGTTTTTGCCGACCAAACAGTTTTGGGCGTTTGACGGTGGATCGAAGCGGGCGATCGCGTTTGTCTTCAACGAACGATCGCAGCCGTGGTTTCTGAATGCAGGTGATCATATCACCGACAAGGTGGCGTACCGGCTGGATTTTTATCTGTTTCAGCGCGCGGGCGAGATGTGGAAGGTGATGGATAAAAGCCCGTATATTATGTTGCGGGAAGAATTTTCAAAATCCTCTCCACCGAAGTGGAAACATACCCATGCGGATGCGCTGGGCGGACTGGTGCTGGATGCGAAACATCAACAAGCGACTGTGAACTACTGATATTTGAAAGGAATCCCCCATGGCTTTTGAATGGAAAAAATCTCCTGTGGTGTTGTATTCGGTTTTGGCAATCATCTTGGCGACGGTGTTATCGTTTATCAAGTGCGGGTCGGACACGCCCGAGCAGTCGCAGGCGCGGATTTATGGAATCACGCTGCAGGAGGCCGTCGGGTTCGGCGCGGCAATGGAAGCATCCAATCAACTGGGAGAAGGTGGCGGCGGTGTCGTGTTAGTATTGCCGGGAGACGGAAGCGACAAGCTCGACTCGATGATGGCCGAGCCGTACAAGCGCGGGTTTGAAGAGGGAATAAAAACGCGGAGTGCGATCCGATTGCTTGGGATTTACACCAATTATAACCGGCCGGATTTGGGAATCCTTTCCGAGGTGCGAACGAAGTTTCCGCAGGCTACACTGTTGGTATTGTTTACGGGGGTGCCTGTGGTGGAAGACCAGGGCGCGGTATCCATTTGGCAGCAGGGGCAACCGCCGAAGGTGATCGCATTTTACCAAGGGAACACAGTAAAACTAGTTTATCACGCAGTCAGCCAGCGGGTTGTCAATGCCGGGATCATCTGGAAACCAAACGCGCCATTCCCAACCGCGCCGCCGGAAGGGAAACATCAGGAAATTTTCGATCGTCACTATCAGATTCTTCGCTAATCAGGATCGATCGCTTGAGAATTAATGGAACGCGGAAACCGTCGTAAACACGCCGTACGGATTCCAGCAGCCGCGTTCGTTGTTCATGTCGCCGTTGATGACGGACTGTCGGGCGGATTTCACGTGACCATCCAGGAACAGGGCGTTACTGGTGCCATTGTGACGTTTACTGGCGGTTTCCGCGCGACCGCAACCGCAATGCATATTGTTGTCGCCACAGTTGCTACCGCCGGTATAAGGCCCCGCGCAGGTTGGTTCCGAGGGAATGGGGTCCACGGTTTCGTTGCTCTCCTTTTCCTCGACCAGAAAAAAAACGCCGGAAAGATTTTTGATTTCGGACGGAATTCTTCCGCCGATCGAATAGTTGCCCATGTACGGCATTTTGCAATTATTGGTGAACGAGGGGCACCAATAAACCGATTTCTCGCAGACTCGTCCCGACGGATTGACATATTTTGCGAAATTGCAGCCATTGGTCCCGTTGGTTGGGGCGCAGGAGGTTGCAGTGTTCCAAGTCGAGTTATTGATGTATTGGAGTGTCCCGTCGCCGTTGGTTTCGGAGGTGTGCGGATAGGTGTTTCCATCGTGGATAGAAACGGCCAGCGCGACGCCGATTTGGTGGAGATTGCTGGCGCACTGCACTTTGAGGCCGGTTTCCCTGGCTTTATCGAGGCTGGGCAATAACATGCGCGCGAGGAGCAAAATGACGGCGATGACGACAAGCAACTCGATGAGGGAAAACCCCATTGAATCGTGCTTAGATTTTTTTCGTGCAATCATAGACGCTCCTTTGATGGACCAATCACCGAAACAATAGGCCTGTCGCGTTACATTGTCAACTTTACAATGGCGAATATTGACGGACTCCTGATCATCGTTTCTTCTTATCTCCCGTCTCCAGTGTTCCGGTGTATTTTTCACCTCCTTGGACGACGACATTCCCGTGGCTGTTTGGCACAAGCGCGGGGCGCGAGGATCGAGCGGTGTAATGTTCGCGCACCCGTGGGGTTCCGTCGGAGGCGAGGATGGAGAAAGCAAAATAATTCTCAGCGACTTCATGAATGACACACAGCTCGCCAGACGATTTGAATCGAGTCTCGGGTACTGCCTTCGGAAGAATTGCGGCCAGAGGATAGCAGTGAAAGACGGTTTTTGTATCCGGATTCGAAACCCGAACGTAGAGTTTGGCGCCTTCGGTTGTGGAGAAACGGATCAATTGATAGCTTCGCGGCTCCAATGTTGCGGATGAGGCAGCCCCAGGCACCGAAGCGAGTTTTTCCCAAAGGAGATCTCCGGCTCCGATGGAAATCACTTGGGTGGCCGAAGTAAACCGTTTTCCGTCGTGATCCACTGCCGCTGTAATCTGGAAGCGACCTGGTTTTCCGAGGTCGAATCTCGATTGCAAATTCACGACCCGACCCAACGTTTGATTGGGAGGAATCGAAAGATCGGGCACTGGAGGGAGGTTTGGCCTCGCAGAGACGGGTTGTTTTTGGTTGTCATTCACGGCAAATGAGAGCCAAGGTTTGGAGTCAGTGTTATGCAGTGAAACGACCTTGCGTGATTGGCTGGTCACTGTTACCCAAACCTCTACAGATTCGTCTCGAAGAAACTGGGTTCGTTGAAATTCTGCTTTGACAGTAATTTGGGCAATGACTGTGGAAGACAACACGGTCGCTCCTAGAAGCGAAACGAAACCGGTCGCAGACAAGGCGGATTTGACACGGGTCATTTTTCTTTCGCCGCCTCCGCCATTTGTTTGAAAGCATCGGAAAAGTCCGTGGGGTAAAAACCCCGGCGTTGCCCGACTATATACCAGTCCTTCTCGGTTTCATAAATGGACATGATCGTTTCGATGGGGGAGATGGTGCC
The DNA here is from genome assembly GCA_964348665.1 of uncultured Verrucomicrobiota bacterium. GTDB lineage: Bacteria > Verrucomicrobiota > Verrucomicrobiia > Palsa-1439 > CAYGDP01 > CAYGDP01. The sequence continues at coordinate 74,166 of CAYGDP010000015.1, read as the reverse complement.
GCCGCCGGGGCGGAGTAGATAAACGTAATACAGTTCCGGGACGCTTAACTTGAATTGTTGGCATTCCTGGGCAAGTTGTGCGGCCGGCACATTGAGTTTGGGCGCAACCCACGCGAGCATCTTCGATCGGTCTTCAGCTGGTTCCGATTGCTTGATGGCGTCTTGCAGCAAGGTATTAAACCAATCGTGCTTACTTTGCGCCGTTTTAGGCTTGTCGGGGCCGCTTGATTTGCGCGGCATGCAACGGGGTACCCAAAGTGCCACGACGAACAGCAAGAAAACAACTGCCACCCAAAGTGGAATTTTTGGTTTCATGAGGGGGCGAGGAAAACCGGTTTTCGCCTCACGACCATTTCATCCTTTCGGGAATTTAGCGAAACAACTTTCGTCGTCCGAACCATTGCACGATCCACCGTCACAACACCAGGTATTACTGGGTGTTCCAGCAAGACCCTCTACCCAGCCTTTGACATGACCGTCTCCGTAGAGGATGTTAAAATAGCCCCGCTGAAAACCGACGCTATGCTGGCGATTGTCCGGTGAACCGCCATCGGTATCATTGGCACGAGTGACGATATCGGCAACGATCGCATATCCGGCGACATCATCCGTCCCGCGCAACATCCATCCTTTGGCGCGCAATCCATCGTCACGGTAATCATAACCGCCATTTGTCGCGCCGGTACAGGCGGTTGGCGGTCCGGCAGGCCATTGTGCCTGCGTGCCAATATCGTTTGGTGGATTGTTATACACGAACCAATGACTGGAAAAAGCATCCAGTTCCGGGCAGTGAAAAACATTTTTCCGCCCGTTACGGGGAAACGGCAAATAACCGAGTGGAATTAACAACCCGATCCCGCCGGCGTTCGTGGGGTGCAGATTGCTATTGCTGGGGTTGCAGATGTCGTGCCCGTAAGTGTGGGTGGAAGGCGGTAGGCGGTTCTTGAAGTCGTTGGAATAGGTCAGCATCCCAATGCCAATCTGGTGAAGGTTGTTGGCGCACTGAATTCGCAAAGCGGTCGTCTTGACCTTGTCGAGGCTGGGCATTAAAATCCGCGCCAGAAGCAAAATGACGGCGACAACCACTAACAATTCAATTAGCGAGAAGCCCGTATTTTGGTTACCACGTTTTGACTCCTTCATCCTGACCTCCAATCTGTTGATCCTGAACGCGAGTATAAGACATCATAACCCACCTGTCAATCTCGCCATTGGTGATTGACGAACAATGGGCTAGTGGGTACATATTGCGCGATATGCTTGGTGAATGGAGCAAATCCCCCGGTTTTAAAGCCGTCGTTGTCCTGGTGATTGTCGGCGTGCTGATTTCCTTCTTCAAGCGAGGAGGCCATGACAACACCGACGAGGTGGATTTTGACAAAAAAATTCATCAGTCGGTTGGGATGATGGCGGCGGAGCGCGCGGCAAAAATTTTGGGCACGGAAGGCGGCGACGTAGCCCTGATTCTGCTCGGAACGGACGAGAGCAAATTCAAAGGGTCCGAATCGGAGCCGTATGAAGAGGGGTTTCGTGTGGCCGCCGAGAAAGCGAAGACGGTGCGATTGGCGGGTCATTTTCTTGTGAATCTGCCGATCTTGGAAAACGGGCGGGGATATAATTTCCCGACTTTGCGCACGCTGCAAGCGGCGCGGGAAAAATATCCATCCGCAAAACTTCTGGTCTGTTTTTTGGGATTGCCGGTCCTGAAGCCCGATGAAGAAAAAGAATGGCAGGCCAGTTCACCACCGAAAATGATCATCGTACAGGGGCCGCGACCGTTAACTGGCCAAGTGGAACGCTATCTGCAAGAGGGTTTAGCGCATGCGGTTTTCTTATTCCGAGCAAAAGCGGCCTATCCGGAAAAGAAGCCGACGGATTTGCACGAGATTTTCCAGCTTTTCTACGAAGTCGTGCCTCCCTAGTCGTTTACCAAAATCTTAATATGGGATCGTCGCTTCGGGCCCGCTGGGGATGCACCCCAATTGATTGGCATAATCGTAGTTTTGTGTTCCAAAAACCGTCGTCACACCGCCATCGGGTCCTTTGGCCCACTTCACGTGACCGTCTACGAAAAGAACGTTGCCACCGCCGCGATGAAAGTTGGGATTTGGTGTCCGATCCCCGCCGCCGCATTGTCCCATATCACTTCCGTTGACTGTTTGCTCCATCAACAAATACGTGCCGGTTGGAAACTTGATCGAGGAAACGGGAACATTCTCGATCTGGAAATTCATGGCGAAGGAAACGTCGATACCCGACGTACCACTATCGGCGGGGCAGTGGAAGACGGTCTGCTTACAGGGACGATTGCTGGTGTTGGCATATGTCCCGATGGCGCTATCGAGATTGGGGGCAGTTCCCTTTGGAGAGCAAGATAGTGTTGGCCAACCGACAATCCGCACATAATCGGAGTCCCCTTGGTCGCCAGGCCAAGCGGCGCCAGGCATGACCTTGTACTCGTTGTTGAAAAGCAGAAACCCGACTCCGAGTTGGTGCAGATTGCTGGCGCATTGGACTTGCAGGGCCATTTCCTTGGCCTTGTCGAGGCTGGGCAACATGATGCGTGCGAGCAGCAAAATGACGGCGATCACGACCAGTAATTCAATGAGAGAAAAGGCGCGCGTTGGTTTGCCTTTGGTTTTCAATTGATTCATGCTCACCTCCGTCTTAGTGTTCAATGGCAAACCTACCGTACCACTTCGGAGTTGTCAATCTCGCCATGGGTAGTGGCTTCAACTATTGACAGGATTTATGCTGCCCCATATTCTCCCAAGATGCTAGGTGAAATTCAAAAGAACCCATTATTTCAGGTTTCCGTTGTGGCTCTGATCGTGCTCGTATCAATTTCATTTTTCTTCCGGTCGAAGAAGCCAGCCGTCGTTCAATACAACCTCGAATCCGCGATCGGGTATGTGACTATGGAAGAGTCGGCGCGCATGTTGGGAGAGTCGGGGGGATCGGTGGTTTTGCTTCTGCCAGGCAGCCCCAAAGAGAAGTTTCGCGGCTCGCGCGCTGAAGGTTTTGAAAAAGGGGTTCGCGAGGCGATTTCCAAATTTTCCAACGTCCAACTTGCCGGTTCATTTTTGACGTGGCAAGCGTTGCCACAGAACAAGAATCTGATTCCGAACAACCTGACCTTGGGCACATTGCAAGCGGCCCGCGAAACATATTCGTCAGCGACGCTGTTCATCTCGTTTGTGGGGATGCCACGGCTTGAATTCGACGAGCGAGCCGAATGGCTGGCAAAAACTCCTCCGAAGCTGATTGCTGTTGAAGATATGCCGGGAACAATCCTAATTGAGAAAGGGTTGCTCGAAGCCGGTGTCGCGCAAGTGGTCATCCGCCGTCAAGATGGTGTGACGCTGCCCGGCGATTTGCCACCCGGGAACCCCAGGGAACTCGTTCGCCAATTTTACACCATCGCCGCAAGCAATTCGATTTCCGTTCCGCGTCAATAAACGGTGGCATCTCCCTGGCTGCCATCGTAACGCATCCCGTTATCGTTAATGATGTCACTGTCTCCGATCGTCTTCTTAACCAACTTCACGTGACCATCGCAAAAAAGCGCATTGCCTCCTCCGTTGTGTCGGTCGGAAACACGGTCGCCACCACAACACCACAAACACCCATCGTTATTGACGCTACCGCTTTCAGCTTCTTCAAAAAGGAGATACGTGGCCGATTGGCTTTTAATTTGTGATGGGCGAACTTGCGTGTAACTATTGCTAAAGGGAGGAATCGCCAAACCGCCGTTCATGAGGTAGGAAGTGACGTAACTGTTATCATGACCGTCGGACGGACACCAAAAGGCGGTTTCTCGGCATGGCCGGTCGCTTGGATTGGCATAAAGCCCCAGGGCTGACCATCTGGCGGGGTCCGGGTTGGTTTTAGGAGAGCATGAAAAAGGTATGCCACCGTTGCCGCGCAACCAATCCATGGATCCTTTGCTTCCGCAGTCGTGTCCAGGATACATGTTATAGTCATTGGCGTATGTCGCGTATGCCACACCCAATTGGTGCAAATTACTGGCGCACTTCACCTGCAATCCCGTTGCTTTGGCTTTGTCGAGACTCGGCAATAGCATGCGCGCGAGGAGCAGGATAACGGCGATGACGACGAGAAGCTCGATTAAGGAAAACGCCGTCTGTTTCCGAGAGTAGGGTTTCATATTGAATTACCTCCGTGAGGCTGCTTGATGGGAAGCCTAATTTACCCGGCTTGGTTTGTCAAACCTATGATTGACTTACTTGGCGAGCGACACGTATCATGTTCCCGATGGATGATCGCTGGAAAAAATCCCCGTTGGTGATGGGTGCGGCCATTGCCGTGATTGTGCTTCTTGTAGTGTCGTTTTTTTGGGGGGGCGGAACGAAGAATGAGGGGAATCGCTTGTTGGCTGGGAATTTGCAGGAAGCGGTCGGATTTGTGGCAGCCGAAGAAACAGTGAAACTGTTGGGCGGGACCGGCAAAGTAGCGATCCTGCTCAATGCGCGGGAGGAGAGCGATTTGAGCGGATCGCCTGCGGGTGCGTTTGCGGCTGGATTCAAAAAAGGATTGGCCAAGCCATCGGGAGTTCAGATGGCGGGTCACCTGTTTGGCCGGGGGCGTTTTACACAGAACCAAAATGTCATGCTCGATTACCTTTCCCTAGGTACGCTGCAAGCGGCTCGCGAACAATTTCCGGATGCCAAGGCATTGGTGTCCTTCATGGGTTTGCCTGTCTTGCAACTGACGGAAGAAGCACAGTGGGCAAAATCTTCACCGCCGAAACTGGTGGTTGTGCAGGAAGCAATCCAGCTCCGTGGCATGCGAGAGAGATTGTTTCAGACGGGAGTGGTGCATTTGGTTTTATGGAGAAAAGAAAAATTGCCGGAGGAAGAGGCGCAGGGAGAACCACGGCAACTATTCGATCGTTATTACCAAGTGATTGCGCAGTAGTTTAGCAATCAGTCAATACGTTGTCGCATCGCCACTGCTTCCATCGGGCAAGATTCCATCATCGTTGGCAATGTCGAGGTCGATCTTGGATTTTTTCGCCCAAGTCACGTGTCCATCGCAAAAGAGCACGTGGCTGCCTCCGTTGTGGCGACTGCTGGCCGTGGAGAGGGAGCAAGCCCAGGCGCTTTCCGCGTCGTTGCACCCAGAATCAACGCCCCCGGTTTTATAGAGAGATTCGCCGCAAGCTTCTTCGTTGAGCAGGTACGTCCCCGCGGGATTTCGGACAGAATCGTATTTTGTAAACGGGTACGTGCAACTGCATTCGGGGATGTGTAGTCCGGTCATGCCATACGAGATCACCCAGGGGGCGTTGTTATAAGTGGTCAGTCTGTCGGAAGGGCACCAAAACACGGTTTTTTTGCACGGGCGATCCGATGGATTGGCATAGGTGCCGATGGCCGTCCATTTATTCGGATCAGGATTGCTTTTGGGTGAACACGACCACGGCATCGTGTTTCCACCTCCAACGGGGTTTCCGACGGATCGAACCCAATCGCTCCCGCCCTTGGTGCTGGATGCGCAAGAAGCGCCGGGGTAATACTTGGAATCGTGACCGTAGACGTTAAACGCGATGCCGAGTTGACGCATATTGCTCACGCAAACAGCGGCATACGCTTTTTGGCGAGCCCCTTGGATGCCGGGCATTAGTAATCGCGCCAGAATTGTGATGACAGCAATCACCACCAGCAATTCCACCAGAGTGAAGGCTTGGTTTTTGCGAGCTGGGTTTGCAAAGGTCATTTTGTCCTCCTGTTATCCAACTCTTACCATAGGACTTTATTGATTGCAATCTCGCTATTCACCGGTAAAAACGGCGCGGTCGGATGATTCATCCGACCGCGCCGCAAACTGCTCTCTACCTCCTAAGCGTGTAAGAGGATTATCCGACGTATCCTTCCTCGCCATGCTCGGCGAGGTCGAGACCTTGACGTTCGACTTCTTCCGTTGGACGCAAGCCGACGACCGCCTTCACGATGAACGCGATAATGATCGTGCCAACAACCGCGAGGACCAGCGTGATGACGATGGCTTTCAGTTGTGCACCAACCAAGCCGCCATCCGAAATGAGTTTTGCCAAACCATTATCCTTGGCGTAAGTATTGGCATCGGTAAGATTACCATTGACCGACGACGTAGCCAGGAATCCCGTTAATAACGCGCCCATTGTGCCGCCGATGGCGTGGACACCGAACGTGTCAAGCGCATCGTCGTAGCCAAATTTGGCTTTGACTTTCGTGCAGAAAAACCAGGGAACCACACCGGCGGCGACGCCGATAATGACAGCTCCGGTGGTATCCACGAATCCGCAGGCGGGCGTGATCACGACCAATCCGGCGACTGCGCCGGAGCAAAAGCCGAGCACGCTCGGTTTGCCTTTGGTGATCCATTCCATCAGCGGCCAGACAAAGCAGGCAACTGCTGTTGCCAAGGTAGTCGTGGTGAATGCGTTGGCAGCGATACCATCCGCAGATAACGCGCTGCCGGCATTGAAACCGTACCAGCCGACCCAGAGCATACCCGTGCCAACCATACAGAGGGTTAGGCTGTGTGGAGCAAAGGATTCCTTGCCCATTCCGAGGCGTTTGCCAAGGATTATGCAAAGCACTAAGGCAGACCACCCGGAGGACATATGGACAACGGTGCCTCCCGCGAAATCAATGGCGGGTATTTTAGCGCCACCATTCCACACGCCATTCATGAGTCCATCAACGCCCCAAATCATGTGCGCCAGCGGGAAATAAACGATGAACATCCAGAGGGTAATAAACAGGATGATCGCCGAAAACTTCATGCGCTCAGCGATCGCGCCCACGATGAGCGCCGGGGTGATGATCGCGAACATCATTTGATACATCGCAAAGACATTCTCCGATACCCAGTAACAATAATTGGTGTCCGGCGCAGAAGTCACTCCGTCCATAAAAAGATGTTTTAAGCTGCCCAAAAACGGACTGCCGCCTTCTCCAAACACAAGGCTGTACCCGCACACCCACCAGAGAATCGTCACCAAACCCGTGATTCCAAGACATTGCGCCAAAACCGAGAGCACGTTTTTGCGGCGCACCAAACCGCCGTAAAAAAGTGCCAAACCGGGCAGTGTCATGAATAACACCAGCGCGGCGGAGGCCATCATCCAGGCGTTGTGACCGGGACCGGGAACGCCTCCGATTTTGGATTTCCAGGCAGAATCGCCAGATCCACCGACGCCGAGGTTCTGAAAATACTGTTCAAGGTCGCCGACACGTTGTTCGAGCGTGGCATCGGCAGGTTCTTTTTTCTCCTCTGCAGCGGCAGGCTCCGCAGCTTTCGCTGCCTCGGGTTTAGCGGCATCTTGGGCAAAACTCACGAACGGCAGCGCCATCAGCGCGGCAAACGCCACAGCGCGAAACATCTTTGCGTGCGATTTCTTCATTTTTTCTCCTGTTGGGACGGGTTTTTTGGCAAGAAAAAGCAATTCCGATGCCAACGGTATCCGTTAGCCCGTCTCCCCTCTGAAATTCCTGAATCGGTTCATTCTACTTTGGTGGACATGGTGTTTTCTGACCAGCTTGGCTGAAACATGACCATAGGTAGCGGTTTTCTACTGGCTTTCCACAATCCATTGGGTAGATTGGTGCTGTGAGATCGTTTGGGAGCGTTTTTTTTCTCTGCCTGGCTGGTGGAAGTTTGTTCGGCCAATCGCCGACAGCCAAACCCCCGCAGCCGGTCACAAGATCCCAGCCCGACCCGTTGGTTGAGGCACGACGCAATCCGGCCAAGCTCGTCGAAAAAAAATTTGACGATTTGACCGACAAAAACCTTAGCGAACACGGACGCGCTGCCATTGCTTTGGCGGATAAGTGGCGGCATGGCGAGACCGACCATTTTGTCATCCATTTTCTCAAGCTTACCGACGCCCAACGCCTCGCTCGCGAGGCCGAGTTTTATTACCTCAAAATCAAGCTCGACTTGGGGGCGGATGCCGACCGGTCTCGCGGAAAATCTCATTTGTACCTGTTTGACAAAGACAAACTCTGGACACAGTTCCGGCCGCGACTTGGTTTGCAGGACTGGGCGGCGGGGGTTGCCGTAGGGCGGGAATTGTTTTTTGCCGCCGAACCCGGTGCCGTTCAGGCAAATTCAAACAAAATGGCCCACGAATTGACGCATGTTGTTTTTTATCGGTTCGCTTCCCGTCGAGTCCCCCTCTGGTTGAACGAGGGATTTGCCGAATTCCAAAGCGAAGCCGCCTATGCCAAATTCAAGGGCGTGGGCCACCGCGCAGCCGGCACAACACAGCCGCATCAATTCCCGCTCGCGGACCTGACCAGACTGACCGATTACCCGAACAACGAGTTGGCTGTCCGAGCGTTCTATGAGGAATCCGAGCGCCTGGTCCGGTTCCTCATCAGTCGTCACGACAACAAACTCTTTGTCCTGTTTGTCAACGAACTGTCGGTCGGCGCAAGTTTTGACGAAGCGGTTCTGAAGATTTACTCCGCAAAATACAAGGCGTTCCCTGAATTCGAACGTGCCTACCAACGGTTCTAGTCTTCGCGCAAATCCCGTTGCCTTCTCTTCGTTCGCCGATATAATCAGCGCGAAATGCGCCAAGTCTGTTTCCATCTTGTTTTCGCAATCCTTCCGGTCCTCTGCCAGGTTTCCCAGGCACAAAACAAAAATCCATCGCCACCGGCAAAAACCACGTCCGCCGTTACTGGCGAGAAACGCTTGGAAGAAGCCCTCAGGCGAATCCAATCCGATCCCGTCAAACTCCGCCCCCGCAAGTCGCACGGGCTTACGCAATCAGCCAGCAAATATGCCGTGGCGGCCATCAAACTTTCCCCAAATTGGTCCCATGGCGAGACCGATCACTTCATCGTCCATTACAAACTGCAACCAGTTGCCGATCAAGTGGCTGCCATGCTCGAATTGAGTTATGCCAAGGTGAAGATTGACCTGAACGCCGCTGTGGATCGCAGTGCAGGCAAATCCCACGTGTTCCTGTTCCAAAGCCGGGACGAATGGAAACAGTTGCAAATTCCCGTGTCCGATTGGGCGATTGGAGTCACGTTCGGCCCCGAATTTTTTGCCGTTCTGGGCGAACACCCCAGCGCGTCTGACCAAGCCATTGTGGCTCACGAAGTTTCTCATCTCACACTAAATCGGTTTGTGGCATCGCACCTGCCGCTTTGGCTGAATGAAGGATTTGCCGAGTACGAAAGCGATTCGGCCTATACCAAACTTCACGGGAACCAGAAAAACCTTCCCCAACGCGCCGCCACGCGATTGCTCTCGCTTTCCCAGCTAACCTCGGCTACCACGTATCCTTCCGACCCAAAACTGGCGAGTTCGTTCTACGCTGAAAGCGAAAGAATCGTGCGGTTTCTTCTCACACGCCATAATAAAGCGCGGTTTCTTCAATTGATCGATCGTTTGGGAAAACGGGCAACGTTCCGGGACGCGATCATGCAAACCTACGGCAATCAATATTCGAGCTTTGCCGAGTTCGAGAACGCATTCGAAGATTTCTAGCCATGCCAACCGCCCCAAAAAAAACTTCTCGACCGGATGCGCAAACCGCAGATTCGCGACGGCTAGTTCTGATCTTTGGCCAGGAATACCTCGTCCAACAACGAGCCAGGGAACTCGTTGCCATTCGTTCCAAGTCCGCCGGCGAATTTGGCACTGAAATCATCGAGGGAACTGCCTCCAACGCATCCGAAGCTGTCACCGCCATCACCCGCGCGCTCGAGGCCATCAGTACCCTCCCGTTTCTCGGCGGCGAAAAAGTTGTCTGGCTCAAGGATGCGAACTTCTTCGGTACCGACCGCACCTCCGAAGCCAAGGACGTGCTGGATACCATCGGCGATCTCACCGAATTGCTCAAACGCGGTCTCCCCGACACCGTTACTTTCATCATCAGCGCCATCGCCGTCAATCGCGTCCGCAGTTTCTACAAGACCTGCGAGAGACTTGGCCAGGTCATTGATCTTAGCCCGCCCGACGAACGCTCCCGCGAAGGCCAAACCCAACTTGCCCAGTTTGTTGACACCAAACTTCACGCTGGCAAGAAGACGTTCCATGGCGACGCTCGCGACCGGTTTCTATCCCTGGTTAGTGCCGACCTTCGTCAGATGGACAGCGAATTGGAAAAGCTATTTACCTTCGTTGGCGCTCGCAAGGAAATTACCAGGGACGATATCAACGCCGTCACCTGCGCGACTCGCGGCGCGTTGGTTTGGGATTTGACCGATGCCCTTGGCGAACGGGACCTCCCCAAAGCCGTCGCCGTTCTCGACAACCTACTTGGCCGAGGCGAAAACGCCATCGGGATTCTCTTTGCACTTATCAACAAGACCCGTCAACTCCTTCTTCTTCGACACTTGCTCGACCGCGATATCATCGAAACGCCAAAATATTACAACGCGCCCGCCCTCGTCGCCCTCGCGCAACGGGGCAAGGAAGAATTGCCCGCCGAGCGCTCCTTCAACCCGCTTCAGCAACATCCCTACGCGCTCTACAAAAATCTTCAGCACGCCACCCGGTACTCGGTTGCCGAACTCGCCGCCGCCCAATCGCTCTGGCTCGCGACCAACCAGACGCTCGTCAGCAGCAGTCTCGACGAAAAACTCGCTTTCCAACAAGCGTTGGCAAAAATCATCGGGACACATCGCGGAAACTAATCGTAATCCCGATCAACTTCCGATCCAGAAAACCACGGTTATATACTGGTTGTCGTTGCTGTTGTCGTCGGACTTACGTATGTAGTTTGGCAGTGCTTACTTCCGACAGAAAGCGTGTCGTCTACTGGCTGACTCAAACTTCGTTGTTGTGGATGGAATAGAAAGCGCAGAGTAGTGAGATGATGCAGACTTTCATAGGGTAGGCTAAGACGCTCCAACCTCTTTCCATTTCCTCGGAAGGCGAAACAGCGAATACTTCTTCGTCGAAGTTGAAATTGTGGGAGAAAAATGATACGCGAAAGGCATGAAGCGGCAGGAGTTTGACTCGTTGATTTCTCGATTGGAGGAGTTCGCAAAGGCGAATCCGCGCGGGTACGTTGTGCGCGTGGGGCTTCTGGCGTCGCTCGGGTATGTATATCTGTTCACGTTGCTGCTGGTGGTGGTTTTGGGGACGTTATTGATTGTGACTTTGATGGTCGTTGCGCCAAACGCGGCGACGATCAAACTTGGCGCGGTGGGAATTGCCATTTTGTTGGGTTTAGCGTGGGCGATTCTAAAAGCGCTCTGGGTTCGAATCGAGCCACCGCAAGGTCTGGAGCTTCGTCGGGAGGATGTGCCGGTGCTGTTTGAATTGATTGACGAACTGAAGACAGCGTTGCGAACGTCGCGTTTGCATCACGTTTTGCTGACTGATGAATTCAACGCGGGCGTGGCGCAACGTCCGAGGCTCGGCGTGCTGGGGTGGCAGGAGAATTATCTCTTGCTCGGCCTGCCGTTGTTACAAACTCTCTCCCCAGACGAATTTCGCGCCGTGCTCGCTCATGAGTTTGGTCATCTCTCTGGTAATCACAGCCGCTTCGGGGCATGGATTTACCGCGTGCGTCAGACTTGGGTGCGATTGTTTGAGCAATTTGAGCGTCAGGGCCAGACAGGGACTTGGGCGTTTACCAAGTTTATCAACTGGTATGCACCGTTTTTCGATGCCTACTCGTTCGTGCTGGCCCGCGCCAACGAATACGAGGCCGACCGATGTTCGGCGCGGGTCGCAGGCGCAGAAAACGCGGCCCGCGCGCTGATTCGCACACAAGTTTTCGGAAGGCATATCGGTGAGGTGTATTGGCCGGATGTATTTAGACGGGCAAACACAGAGCCGTCGCCGCCAACAGACCTGTTTGGAGACCTCGCAAAATCGCTCCGACGCGGTCCAACGGACCTCCAGACGAGCAAATGGCTTCGCGAAGCTTGCCTGGAATGCACGACGAGATCGAACACGCATCCCTGTCTCACCGACCGCCTCCTATCCCTCGGTCAAGCTACCACAGGAGATACGCCACTGGTATTGCCGCCGCCGCCGGTGGAGAATGCGGCCGATTATTTTCTCGGACCGAACTTGCCGAATCTCCAGGGGCAGTTGGAAAAAAGTTGGCGTGAACATGTCGAACCCCATTGGAACGAGCGTTACAAACAAGCGCAGGATGCTTTGAAAAAGCTTCAATTACTCGAAACGCAATCGGTAGAAAAACCGCCAACGATGGAGGAAAAATGGGAACGAGCGAGTTTAACGATGGACTTGCGAGGAGACGATGCCGCTCTGCCGCTTTTACGGGAAATTCTGGCGATGGACGCTGATCATCCGCCCAGCAATTACCTTCTCGGCCGCATTTTGGTGGATCGAAACGATGTTGCGGGCGTCGCGCACCTGGAACGCGCCATTGCCAAAGAAGCCGATGCGGTGTTGGGAGGGTTGGAATTGCTCTATGGATATTATCATCGGCAAGGCCAACACGATAGCGCGCGGGAATGCGAGGATCGCGCCGAACGCCATCAAGAAGTGCTCGCCCGCGCAAACCTGGAACGAGCCAATGTGACGGCAAAAGACACGTTCCTTCCTGCCCAGATATCTTCAGCGGACACAGACGCACTTCAACGCTTGTTGGCGAGTTATCCTGAAGTTGCTGTTGGACATCTAGTTCGCAAGCAGGTTTCAATTTTCCCGGAGAAACCACTGTTTCTCCTTGCGGTGACGATCAAGTCTTCTTGGTATAAGTTTCGCTCGTCAGAGGCCAACCAGAAGATCGTCAACGCAATTGCCAGCCAACTCAAATTACCGGGGCAATTTCTTGTGTTTGTTCCCTCGGATAACCTCGCGTCTCTCGGCAAAAAAATCGCTCAAGTTCCCGGCGCGGAAATCTATCGGCGCAAATAGATTTTCACTTCGAATTTTTTCGCGAGCGCGCTGCCTCGTTCGTCGCCGAGGACGCTGATCGCCGTTGAGAGCGGGTCGCTGGTGAGCCCATTGCGGGCGATGACCGTGACGGCGAGCTGATTTGTCAAACCGTGACCCGTGCTTGGATCAACAATATGCGAGTAGCGCACACCGCTGATCTCGACAAATTGCTCCGTATCGCCGCTGGTGGAGACGGCGCAGTTGGCGAGCGTGATGATTTCACCAGTATCGAATAATTTTATTATCCATCCTTGTAGCGGCGCTCTATGGGCGCCGGCCTTGTTCGCATCGGGATTTCGGCGGTCATAGACCGCCGCTACAGGTCCGGGCGGAGGATCCCCCAAAACGATATCGCCGCCCGCCTCGAATAGCGCGCGCCGAATTCCGTGCTGACGCAATACCGCGAGCGCGCAATCGCCCGCATACCCTTTGGCGATCCCACCGAGGTCGAGTCGCATGCTTCTCTCGGTGAGCAGCACGGTTTTTCGTTTTGCATCAAGAATCATTTTTCGCCAGCCAACCAGCGTGCGGGCTTTTGTGAGCGCGTCAGGGGAGGGGAGTTGTTTGGTTTTGCGGGTTTCCCGCCAGAGTTTCACCAGCGGACCGATGGTGACATCGAACGCCCCATCGCTCTTCTCGGTGACCTCCTGGGCGTGCTGCAGCACTCGAAAGAGATCATCGCTGACACGTATGGGCGGGCCGCCCGCGGCGGCATTGAGGCGGGCTAGCTCGCTATCCACCTGCCAATCGCTCATTATTTTGTCGAGTTCCTCGACTCGCGCGAAGGCGGCGCGACAGGCGCGTCGGGCGGTTTCTTCATTGGGCGCGAAAACCACAAGTCGTACTTGCACTCCCATGTGTATTTCGCGATACTCAAACCTTGCCAAGGGCGCGTGTGTGTGTGCGCAGCCATTGAACAAGAGCGCCAGTGCAACCGTCCAAACCGAACCACGAATGAAACCAAAAACTTTATTTATCGCCGTCATCGGCGTCGGCATCCTAGCATGTATGCATCCCGCGAAGCGAGCGGAGGCGCAGGACGCCAAGCTCCCCACCGAAAAGATCAAGCTCCCCGATTCGACGGTTGAGTTCGAGATGGTCAAAGTGCCCGCGCCACCCGGCGGAAAGCAGTTTTGGATTGGAAAGAACGAAGTGACTTGGGGCGAGTACGACACATTTTCGCAGGACATCGAGTTTGAAGAGTTGCCAAAAGGGGAGCAGCCCGCCGAAGGCGCGATCGCACGTCCCAGCAAACCGTACGGCGAGCGTTACCGCGGGTTTGGCGGCGGAGAGATGCCTGTGCTCGGCGTCCATTACAACGCCGCGCAGATTTATTGCCGCTGGTTGTCCGCCAAGACCGGCAAAAAATATCGGTTACCCACCGAGGCCGAGTGGGAATGGATCGCGCAAGCAGGCGGGAAAGGTTTGCCCGCCAAGTTCGATGACGAAGTATGGCACGCTGGCAACGCGCAGGAAAAACCGCACGCCATCGGCACGAAGAAGCCGAACGCGTGGGGATTGCATGATACGCTAGGCAATCTGGCCGAGCTGGTGCAGGTCAAAGAAGGCGAAAAAGCGACCGTGTGCGGCGGATCGTTTTTGGATGCCGTCAAAGATGTCACGTTCAAAGCGCGAAAAACCTACGACCCGAAATGGCAGGAGACCGACGCGCAATTTCCCAAAAGCGTCTGGTGGTACACCGAATACGGCAACTTCGTCGGTATTCGGGTGGTGAGAGAGGAGTGAGAGATGAGGAAGCTACAACGAATCATTGGTTTTAGCCTGGCTGCGATGACGATGGCAATGAGCGGAGCGAGTGCCGAGGAAAATAAATTCAGAGTGGCTCGTACGGCTCGCAATACCTAGTCGGGATCATGAAAAACCCTTTACTATGACGGCGATGATGATTCCTTTTTCAACGACAATGCCGATATAGACTCCACCCCAATCGTTCGAAAAGAACGTGTAAGAGATTCCATTCTCCATTTTCTTTCCTTCGCGACCAATGATTTTTTCCAAATCACCGACCGGCTGCCCCACGGGGAACCACTCGTCAAACAAAGAATCAAACGCCTTTCTTGCCATTCCCACATCTGAACCGTCGAATCCTCGCGCAAAGTCGCCAAGATATTTGCGCTCTAATTCTTCAATCGTTTGTTGAGTTTGTTTTTTCTTGGTTGCGGCAATAAGTTCCGCTGTAAAATCATTCAACGCGACTTCAGCTTTGCTATGAATTGCCTTCAATTCTGCCGGTCCACTCGATAACAAAACAGGTGGCAGTTTTTGACCCGTAAGTTCTTCCATTATCCGAGCTGCTCGTCCTGACTGTCTCCGAAGATCATGTGTGTTAGCCTTCCATGTGTAACCTTTCAGTTCAATGGTATCCTGTCGAAGGAGGATCGGCAGAATACCCAAAGCACGTGTTACCTTTTCATAGGGGCGAAGTTGCCTGGCCCGCTCTGTTGCGTCTTGAATTTCGCGCAAACTGGCATCTCTCATCCAATTTTCAGACACTTCAATCTCGATTTTCTCCAAACGTTGACTCTGGCTCTGGGCTTGTTGCCGACAGGCTATCAGAAAAACGCCTGTCGCGACGGCAGAAATCAGGATACGCGTTTTCATTGTGGTAGTTTCTCCGCAGTCTGACGCATTTCAACAGTGTCCTTTTCACCAACACGTGCTTCTTTGGCATCAGGATAAAGTCCAATACGCTTTGTCCCCTCAACTCTCTTGTTGCGAGTTAATGGAACATGGAAAAGTGCAGTTGGAGGATCGATACCTCCTCTTTGCTTAGGATTGTGGCTGACATTCAAGAGCACGTGCATGCCCTCATGAGGTAGAATGTATGGACTAAAAACCTCGTCCGGATTTGTTTGGATTACGGTGACATTCTGCCGTTTGGCATCGCCAGATCTGTTGGCACTCTGCGCGTAGGTTAATCCGTCAAGATCGGTATTGACCAAGTCGTGAAAGTAGATGACATCCCAAGTATTATTGTCGTCATCAATATATGTGGAAGCAAAAAGTTCTCTCTCATCGTTTGAATATGAACCAAACCCACTGATGTCAAATCCATTACTAAGACCGGAGAGGGGACCTGTGGCGGGGATAGGCACACCTGTGCCGCCTGTTCCAAAGTTCTTCTCTACCACTTTCAGTCGGATCGTCGCCTGTGCTAGTCGCTCATTAGTGGTTGCGATCTCTGCATCAAGTCGAGCCTGAGTTATTGCCGGCCCCGATCCATCCGGTTTCTGAAACACCACAAATCGCACCTTGACCTCGCGGATGTCGTGCTTTTTCTGGTCTGTATTGTTGTCTTCCTCCACGACCGGACGGCCCACCATGATGGTGCGCGTACAGGAGACACCACGGGAGTCTTGATATTTGGCCGTAAGCCGATCTCCCAACTGCACCAGAATGACGTTCGGCGAGGAAGACGCATCGGCAGCGTCGGAGACCAATCGCAGAAAGTCGCTACGAAAGTAACCGCCTGATTTACGGCCAAGAGGGATGCTATGGAAATTAATGACGCTCGCTTGTCCGGGCCGGGTCTGTGTCACTTCGACATTCACACTGCCCGCCGTCTGTCCCGGGTCGAGCACTTGAAGCCGGAAATTGTCCGGATCTTCTTGTCTGTCGCCAAAATCGTTGCCGATCAGCAGTCCATTGGTCGTTACATAGTTGCTCACGGTAATCAATTATTTTAGTAGCCTGTGGCCTTCTGGATGAGCAAACCAACGATGACACCTTTTTCGACATCAAAGAAAAAGCTGAACACCGGCCAGTCACGACCGAAATGGTAAGCTACCCGCATCTCGACTTCCTTCATCTTCCAGCTTTTCCCCTTGTAACCAACAATCTCCTCGAGATCGCTCAGCTTCTTGCCGAGAGGAAACCACTCGTCGAGCATCACCGCCATCACGCGGCCTGCTGCTATAGATTTTTCGTGGTCTTGGCTCTGAACGATCTTGCCATGATAAAGTTTTTTGATCTCGGCGGTCGGCCTTCCCACTTTTCCCTCGCCTGACTCTTTCATTATCTTCTTGGTGTGTTCTCGCAGGAGACGCTCGGCCTCCTTCTGAATCTCAGCCAACTCCTTTTTCGTGGTTTTGGGCGTGACTGTCGGTAGCTTGATACCTAAAAGTTCCTCCATTGCCCACGCGGCACGACCCGGATATCGGTTGAAATCATGCTTTCCTTCCTGCCATTCAAAACCGTCTAGAGGAGTGGGATGATCTCCTGTCAGAGCATTTACAAAAGTCGGTCCTGCAAGCACCTTGTAAAGCAGCGGTTTTTTCCGCATCGTTTCGACAATCTGCTGTAATTTCGCTGCGTCTTTAGACCAAAATAGATAGCCTGAAGTGTGGGTTCGAAAGTACAAATATCCATTCTCTAGGGCGTCATCTTCCCCTCGAACCTCCACTCCTACGCAGACGAGCGCAAACAAGCTGAAAAGGAATGTTGTTTTCATCATTCTCCTTTCGATTTCTCTCATGGCAATTTCTCCGCCTTGTTCCTCATATGGAATGTATCCTTTGTGCCGACGTTCACGGCCCTCGCGTCAGGATAGGGTCCAATTCGTTTTGTGCCACCAACCGACTTGTCCCGCGATTGCGGCGCGTGGAATAAGGCTGTCTCTGGATCCTCGGAAGCGCATGGATCACTCGATCCGCCTTTTCTGTGGGGAATATTCAGAAGAATGTGCATGAACTCGTGAGGTAGAGTCAACGGGCCGCGCGTCGCCGCAATGACGATGAAATTCTGATTTTGCTCGTCCCCCGTTTTGTTTCCGCCAACAGCATAACTATTGGCGTGTCTCGTTGCAATTCGTCCGCTGTCGCATACCACTTGGTTGTCTTGGAACACGTTGACATAGAAGATGTCCACCGTGTCATTGTCCTCGCTATCAAGGAGTTCTGTGACTGCTAATTCCCAAGGGTTGAGGATCGCAGCCCCTCCCACAAGAAATCCATCACGCAGAACCGCCTGTTTCCCCACCAGCGGCACGCCGTTGCCATCAGTCCCCATGTTGATCTCTCCGATGAGTTTGAGCCGGATCGTCGCCTGCGCGAGTCGCTCATTGACAGATTGGATGTCATCCAAAACTTCCTGTTTGCTAAGAACGGGGCCTGTGCCATTCGCATTCTGAAAGACAGTAATCCTAACTTTGGTTTCCCGAATGTCATGCTTGAGCTGGTCCATGCCGTCGTCTTCCTCCACGACGGGGCGGCCGACGGTGATGGTGCGCGTGCAGGCGAGACCGCGTGAGTCTTTATACTTGGCCGTGAGACGATCCCCAAGCTGCACCAGAATGACATTCGGCGAGGAAGACGCATCGGCAGCGTCGGAGACCAATCGCAGAAAGTCACTGCGAAAGTAACCGCCTGATTTACGGCCAAGAGGGATGCTATGGAAATTAATGACGCTCGCTTGTCCGGGCCGGGTCTGTGTCACTTCGACATTCACACTGCCCGCCGTCTGTCCCGGGTCGAGCACTTGAAGCCGGAAATTGTCCGGATCTTCTTGTCTGTCGCCAAAATCGTTGCCGATCAGCAGTCCATTGGTCGTTACATAGTTACTCACATTGAGCGCCTTGGTGACGGGGTCAATGACAAGGTTGCTGTTGTCGAGGAATTCAACCGCGCTCTTGCGAACCGAAACTTTTGCTTTATCGTCGCAATTCACATTGGGCGCGATCGCGGGAACAAATGTCGCCGTCAGCATATCCGCCGAGGAGATTGATGTGGTTCGAATCCCCTCCACTAGCAGCGGGATCACCTCGCCGCCGATAGCGGGGATGGTGACCGGATTGCTGGGGTCGGTCAGGTCAACGTATTGGCCGCTGCGGTCTTTCCACCAGACTTTTACTGCCCCGTTGGCGGACGAAATCTTCCAATATCCCTCCAGCGCCGGGGAGGCCGTCAGACTCGCCACTACCAGTTCGTCATCGTCCTGTTTGATGGAAGCTGGAACGCTTGGATCGTTATCCGCCGCCGGTATGCCTGCCAATGCTCCCGGCTGCACAATCTTGCGGTTTTGTTCATCGAAATCATCATTGATGCAGAGAAACGCGCCGGGATCGAGTTCATTAGGCGGGTTGCCAGTGTTCGGCGTCATGAGCGGTTCTTCTGGCAGATTGGCCACCTGCAGGTCGGGTTTGATAACGGTGAAAAGCACCGTATCGGTGCTGCTATCAGGAAAAATCAACATCTCCAGTTGCGCTTGGCCACTTTGCACCCCTTCCACGAAAACCGTTCGCGGCGCGCTGGCAATCGGAAACTCACGGAAGTTTGCCTGATGTCCAGGGCGAAGGTCTGGCAGATACAACTCCGACTTGTTCCTGTCCTTCCAGACTCGAATGCCGCCGCTCTTGATGGTGAGTCGTATATAGGGATTTACGTTGATGACATTGGTGAAACAGGGCTGTGGCATGTCCACGGGAATCTGGATATTCCGATTGATTTGACTTAGCGCCGGGAATGTAAGAGCGGCCTCGGCCAAATCGTTGTCTGCAAACCCTGCGTCTTGCAAATCGGGTTTCCCATTCTGATTATCATCATTGTCGTTGAGGCAGATCACCTTGCCGGGAGCGACCTGATCCTTGGCATCATCCACCTTTGGTTCCACGACTCCGTTGTTGTCCGAATCGGTATCCAGACTGGAAATGAAGACTTTGATGCTTTCCTCCCCGCCAACCGATTGTCCTGCGCAGTTGGTTTGTTGTCCCTGACCCGGCACTGCGGTTCCCAACAAGGAAACTTTTACAGTGAATTCATCTCCCGGTTTGGCTGTTGGCGGGGCTGTGAATTGAGCCGTGCTAAAAGTGGAGCACCCACCGGTAATCCCTGGAGTCGCACCGACCCAAACTGGAGAACCTTGCTCAAACTTTGCTTTACAGGGCCCGGCGAGCGCAGTCAGGAATGTGAAATTGCCGGGAGCATCTGTGGTGACGGTTGCAATGCCATCAAAACGTTGATGACCCCATTCGATATTGGTCAAAATACCAGAAGCCGTCGGGTTGCACTGACATGCGGCTTGTTGTTGCGCGATAATCTCCTCTGGCGAAGGAAGGATTTCCCCTGAATACAAATCATCAAGTACCTCGATGATTGGATCGGGTGGTGGGGGGTCCACGCCCGGGATGATGGTCGGTTCCGGCTCGATGGTCGTGGTGCCACCGCAGCAAGTCCCGCTGCTGGGACTGGTGGCGATGGTGATGAGAGTGGCGGCCATTATGACGGCACAAAGTAACACCGCAAGCGTCTTGACGCTAGTCCTGCCTTCATTTCGATTCGGTTCCATGGTTTTCCTCCTTGCGACCTCGCCCACCATCCAGAAAAATGGGGCGCACTTACTTGCGCCCCAAACCAGGCACTCGCATGCCCTCAGAGGAACGCTTTCGGCGCACCCCTTTCGGGGCGCACTTACGGCTGTCCTCTGTTCAAAATTGCGAGTTTTGGTTTGGACAGTAGCCGAAGCTACGCGAAATCTATTTTAAGTTTCTCTGCTGGGTTCGTTCCTCCGATTACCGCGAGACTGAACTTCTCTCCGCCCCGATGCAAGAAAAATCTTGGCACCAAGATTGAAATACGACTCATTAGTGATAGTCTGGTTCTCTTCTTCTGTAATTGCCGCAAAAATCTCCGAGAGCAACAGGTCGTTCATCGCAGCCCGCATGGCGCTGGTTGGGCGTTCGAGCTTCTTATCGGTGTTTCGTGGCCCAGGCTGGCCAGCGGAGAATCACCTTTCGCAGATTCTCGACTGCCGCCTCCGTTTCTTCCTTCCGACCGGCGGAGAGTTTGCCTCGCAAAGCGCGGATTCGCGGCGCTTCGGCAATCAGAAATTCGATAGCGGCAATGAACGATCCCGCGTAGACCTCCCGGTTGCCCGGATCCAATGCCGGCAACGGAATACCAGGCACCGACGGTTTCACGGGCCGGTGATGTCGCCTCCCTTCATACAGATCGAGGGCGGCATCGAATTCGCGTGCTGTCATTCGTGGCAATGGTTTCGGCGCGCCTCCCGGTTCAATCGGAAGCGGCGTGTCGGGTGAGAGTTGTCGGAGTTTTTCGGGTCGGACACGCGCCAGCCGGTATAATCTTGTCGCATCCAGCGATTCGAAATTCGACATTGATGTCGAATTTGAATCATACGCCTGCGTGACATCGACGGTACGTTCTGCCATTTTCACATTAGTCCCCAAGTCATCGCGCACCCAGTTCATCCATTTGCCATGCGGAAGTTTTTTCTTAACGGCGATCAGCTCGCGTCCCATCGCGACTAGATGTTTGAGGACGCACTGCCCCATCTCTCGGCGGAGCGAGAGGAATCGTTCCGTGGAGTTGGCGACCGCAGTGCCGTACCGGTTTTTTACATCTGCGACAATGTTTTGTTCCCAAGAAACCATCATGATAGACCTCCAGTTTGATTTTTACCGGCAGAGCATTGGTGGCCGCCGATTCGATTGGAGTGGCAGAAATGCAATCGAGTCGCAAGGAAAATTCTGGTTCACCCGAATCATCACAAAGCAAGAAAGGAGTCCTGACAGGACTTCATCGTCGCACCGATAGAAATTCCAACAGATCGCGAAGATCCTTCACTGACATGCTCTCGGCGAGATTTTCGGGCATGAGCGATACTTTCGATTGCCGTTGCGCCGCGATTTGCTGTTTTGGAATGGACACGCCTTTGCCATCCGTGGTGTAGAGAGTGAGCGAGCCTGTGGTGAGCGAAGTCGAACCATCGGTGGTTTGGCTGACGAGCCTGCCGCTGAAACTTTGGCCGTCTTTGGTTTCGACTTCGTGCGTGACGAATTGCGGCGCGATATTGGCCGAGGGATGCAGGATGGATTGCATCAGTTTCTCGCGGATATCACGCTCGGACGCATTGTAAGCGATGTACGTGAGGTCGGGGCCGACTTGGCCGCCGCGGCCTTCGAGGCGGTGGCACGCCGCGCATTGTGTCTGCGCGGCAAAGAAAATCTTTCGGCCGGCCTCGGCGTTGCCTTTCGCTTTTGCCAGTTCGGCGCGCCATTCAGCATCGGAGCGTTGAGCGGGCGTCCCGGCTGTGTTTCCAGCAGGATGAATCGGCAGGCGAGACGTCTGCTCTACTTTTTCCAACTCGAATATCCGAATTTCATTTTCCGGCGGCGGCGGAGAGCCTTTCCTGGCGAGCGCGGTGACAGTGGCCGAGTGGACTTCGAAAAACTTCGGCGAAACGGCGCCTTTCAACGCCTTTGGCAAATCCTCGGCAAACGCGGTCAGTTTTTCGTCGCCGATCCAGAGCAAAGCAGTCTGTCGTACGCGTTCATCGGGATCAGTCAGCGCCCGGCGAAGGATGCTCTCTCTCTTGTCCTCTCGTGCGGAATCGGGCGTGGGGAGAATCTTCCGTTGCGCCAGCAATGCGCCGAGGCGGACAGAGGGGACTTTCGATTGGAACTCCATCTCCAATTGTTCCATGCTCGATGTTTTCAAAAGCGCGTTGACGGCGGCGGTGCGGATGAAGGGGTCGTTGCTGCCGAGCGCTTTACGAATGGCGGGCGACGAATCGAGGCGGGGAAGTTTGGGTGTTGGCGGCGGTTGATGTTTGGCAAGAGCAGCGGTTTTTTTGGCCGCGAGCCGCCAGATACGACCGCGACTGTGTACTTCATAGTCTTGTTTTACCCAATCGGTAATAAAAACCGAGCCGTCAGGCGCGGGCGCGAGACCGACGGGGCGGAAATCGGCATTGCCCTGCACGATTACTTCGCGGCGGGCGGTGAACGACGCGCCTTTCGGTTCGGGGCGGAAGATTTCGAGATCGTGATCGCCCCAGGACGTTACGAGCAGCGCATTGGCGAATCGTGTAGGGAGTTTGGCTCGTCGACAATCCATCACGGCGCTGGGCGCTTCGCCGGTTCCCGCGACCATCGGCAGGGTGCCGGGGAGTTCGCCGTTCCAAGCGGTGAATGGATTCAAACCATTTCGGCCGTGGCGAAATCGAAAGCCGTAATCGCCGCCCTCGATGATGTGCAACAAACGGCACGGTGGGCGCGCATCGGGATCATTATCCACAGCAAACAGATTCCCAGCGGGATCCAGTTCCAAACCAAACAGGTTCCATCCGCCCACAGCGAGGAGTTCCAGTTTGGAACCATCGCGACGGCACCGGTACGCGTTGCCTCCGTCGCCGTTGCCGAAATACTTCGAGCCGTCGCTGCCGACGATCGTGAAGGGAACGCCGAGATTTTCTCCCATGCCGAGATAGAGAATGTCGTTGGGACCAAAAACGATCCCGTGAATGCCATTGTGCGGGTAATCGCCTTTCGTTTCCAGCCGGACGAGTTCGGTGCGCGCGTCACAGATTCCATCGTTGTTGGTATCGTCGAGCCGAACGACGCCATTGCGATGAGTCAGGTAAAGTTTGCCGTCAGGTGAAAAGGCAATATTCATGCCCCACCGAATTTCCTCGGCAAAGATTGTGATTTTTTCAAATCGTCCATCGCGATCAGTGTCCTCGAAGATTTTGATCCGGTCGGATTTTGCGCCGGGATAGTTTTTTTTCGGAAAATGCGTGTTCGATTCGAGGACAAACAATCTTCCCCGCGAATCCACGGCGCAGCCGACAGGCGTAACGATGTCTGGATCGGCGGCGACGAGTGTCAGTTCAAGGTCGGGATCGAGGATAGTGGGGATTTGGATATCAGCGGCAAACGTGATTGCAGCGAGGATAGAAACAAGAGCTAGCAGTTTGTTTCGCGATGAAAAACCATGACAAGCACAAGCGACTTGTGCCTCTTGTGCCTTCTTGTGGCAAATCAAACTCACTTGAGACTATACAAAACTTTGATAAGAGCGACGGCTTTCTTGACTTCATCGGCGACAGCCTGGGCGGCGGTTTCCTGGCCGGCGGGCGCGGTGAAATCGCCACCGATCTTAAAATCGCTCGCGCCGCGTGGGGGAACGAGTTCGCGGCGTTGTTTGGCGGTGGGCGATTGATTGTTGCTGTGGCATTTTTCGCAAGCGTCATTCATCACCTTGTAGGCGGCATCGAGCTTGGGGAAATCGCTGGGATTGGCCTTGGTGGTGTCGGCGAACGCGGTCGCGGCAGCGATGGATTCCTTGGTCATTTCGCGGTATTTTTGCAGGTTCTCGCCGAGAGCCGCGGAGGCGTTTGGCGCGGCGAGCAGTTTTTCGTATTCGGCGATTCCCTTGGTAACGGCGGCAGGCTCGTCTGCGAGCGGGTCTTTGCCTGCTTTCACTTTTCGGAGCGAGGTTTGCTGGGGTGTATCCATCGCGGTCATGTTGTCGAATTGCGCGCGGAGAAAATCGACGAGCGGTTTTTGGTCGGCAGCGACGGGTTTGGTGTTGGAAACGGTTTTATCTTTGAATTGTTTCAGGAACGTCGCGTTATCCAGCGGCGAATTGGCAGGGGCGAACAGATTCACGGTGGCGATTCGGCCGCCTTCATAGGCAACGCCGATGCCGAGCTCGGTATCGCCGACTTTCGTGACATACACGAGGCCGAGGACGCCGCCTTCAGTTTTTTTGGCGATGTAAAATTGCTGTTGTAGCTCGGTGTCGGCGAGTTTGCGTCCGAGCATCCCTTCGATCGTGGCCCGTTTGTCGTCGGCGATGGTTTTTTTGGAGGGGGAGAAGGTGCCGGCATTGGGGAAAACGGTCATGAGTTTATCGGCGGGAACATCCTGCGACCGCGCGGTGGGCATGACGAGGGCGAGCGCGGTGAGAAGAACGGAAGATGGGAAGGATTTCATGGTGGTTTGATACCCCAACCGGGCTGGAGATTCAATCGAATTTGGTGCTTGTGGGAGGGGTCGAAGGTTGTTAGAAAATCGCCAATGAAAGCTTCCCCTCATTTTTCCCGCCGAGACTTCCTCAAGAAGTCCGCCGTGACATGCGTCGGCACTTTGGGTTGCACGAATTTTGCGTGGGGACAGAGCGCGAGCGACACGGTTCGCGTCGGGTTGATTGGCTGCGGCGGGCGTGGCAGCGGAGCGGCGATTGACTGTTGTACCAGTTCGCCAGGGGTGGAGTTGACTGCCATGGGTGACTTATTCAAGGATCGGCTCAACAAGTCGCGCTTAGCGTTAAAGGGCGAGTTGAAGGACAAATACAAGGTTAGCAGTGATACTGCGTTTTTGGGTTTCGATGCGTACAAGCAGGTGATCGCCAGCGATGTGGATTTGGTGCTGCTGACAACTCCAGCGGGATTTCGTCCGATTCATCTGAAAGCGGCGATTGAAGGGGGTAAACATGCGTTCGTGGAAAAGCCTTGTGCAACGGATCCCGTTGGAGTGCGTTCGGTCTTGGCGTCGAGCGCGCTTGCCACGGAAAAGAAGCTCGCAATTGTTGCTGGCACGCAGAGGCGTCATCAGTTCGGTTACGTCGAAACGGTCAAACGAATTCACGACGGAGCGATTGGGGGGATAATCTGGGCGGAGACCTATTGGAATCAGGGGGCTGCTTGGGTGATTCCGCGGAAGCCGGAATGGTCGGATATGGAGTGGCAGATTCGCAACTGGCACTATTTTACGTGGATTGGCGGCGACCATGTTGTTGAACAGCATGTTCACAATATTGATATTATCAATTGGGTCATGGATGCGCATCCGGTCCGGGCCTTTAGCAGCGGCGGGCGAGAAGTGCGCACCGCGCCGGAATACGGATACATCTACGATCATTTCACGACTGACTTCGAATATCCGAACGGAGTGCGTGTGGTGAGCATGTGCCGGCAGCAAGAGGGCACGAAAGGGGACGTGCGCGAGTTCGTGCAAGGCATCAAAGGTAAAGCGGATCCGGCAGCCTCGATTGATGGGCCTACTGCATTCAAATACAAGGGGCCGAATCCAAACCCCTACGTGCAAGAACACGCCGATCTCATCGCCAGCATTCGGGCTGGCCGTCCTCTCAATGAAGGCCGCCAAATTGCGGAGAGCACGTTAACGGCGATGATGGGTCGAATGAGTGCGTACACGGGGCAAGAGGTTACGTGGGATTTCGCGATGAATTCAAAATTGGACCTTTTTCCGCCGAAATTAGAACTTGGACCGTTGCCAGTTGTGGAACCGGCCGTGCCGGGTAAGACCAAATTGATCTAGCGAATGTTTGAACTTGCATATAGCGGATATCCCTTGTTACTGTTGATCCAATGAAAGCTTCCCCCCAATTTTCCCGTCGAGACTTTCTCAAAACCTCCGCTGCGGCGACCGTTGGCACCCTTGGTTGCACGAATTTTGCGTGGGGACAGAGCGCCAGCGACACGATCCGCGTTGGCCTGATTGGCTGCGGCGGGCGCGGCAGCGGCGCGGCAGTGAACTGCGCCAACTCGGCGCCCGGCGTGGAAATTGTGGGGATGGCGGATTTGTTTCGGGACCGGCTGACGGGTGCGCGGAACAATTTGAAGAAGGAGCTGAAAGATAAGTTCAAGGTGACCAACGAGACCAGTTACGTTGGGTTTGATGCGTACAAGGAATTGCTGGCTAGCGACGTGAACTATGTTATTTTGGCGACGCCCCCGGGGTTTCGTCCGATTCACTTTGAGGCGGCGGTGGCGGCGGGGAAAAACATCTTTTTCGAGAAACCGGTGGCGGTAGATCCCGTGGGTGTGCGGAAAGTGATTGCGGCATCGGAGGTGGCGGCACAGAAAAAGCTGGCGGTCGTCGCCGGCACGCAGCGCCGTCATCAGAATAGCTACATCGAAACCATCAAGCGAATCCGGGAAGGCGCGATTGGTGACGTTATCTGGGGCGAGATTTATTGGAATCAAGGTTTGTTATGGGTTAACAAGCGCCAGCCAAAGTGGACGGACATGGAATATCAATGCCGGAATTGGTATTACTTCACTTGGTTGGGGGGTGACCACATCGTCGAACAACATATTCATCAGCATGATGTAATGAACTGGATCATGGGCGGGCCACCGGCGAAAGTGTATGGGTCAGGCGGGCGCGAAGTTCGCACGGGCGAGGAGTTTGGCCATATCTTCGACCATTTCCAGATTGAATATGAATATCCCAACGGCGTGCGTATTTTCAGCTCTTGTCGTCAGCAAGACGGGACGGTTGGGCGCGTGGATGAGTTTATCAAAGGGACCAAAGGCACATCCGGGCCGGGCGGATGGATCGCGGGAGAGAAGCGATGGAATTTCGCAGGGGCAAACCCGGACGCGTATAAGCAGGAACATACGGACAACATCGAGGCGCTTCGCGCTGGCAAGCCTCTCAACGAAGGCCGTCAAGTTGCCGAAAGCACGCTTACGGCGATCATGGGCAGGATGGCAGCGTATACGGGGCAAGAAGTCACATGGGATTTCGCACTCAATAAGTCAAAGCTCGATCTCTCGCCGCCGTCCTACAATCTCGATCAGGCATTGCCCGTGCCGCCGGTGGCTGTGCCCGGCCAAACGAAACTGATTTAACCCTAATCGGAACTCGCCATGAATAACGTCAAGCCAACTTCGGAAACTACGGGAATCAAAGCAGCGGCGGTGGGCACCGGTGTTTTTGCGGCCACCCAGACCGCCCGCGCGCAGGGAAAGGGACTTCGCGACACATCGAAAGGCAAACCGACTGACGCAGAACTGAAGAAACCCGCCAAACCGACCGGTCCGCCGCCCATTCGAATCGGGCTGGTGGGGTGCGGGGGGCGCGGCATGGGCGCGGCGGTGGATTGCGCGACGTCTTCGGAAAACGTGGAGATATACGCGCTGGCCGATCTCTGGCCGGAAAAACTCAAACCCGCTCGTGAAAATCTTGGCAAAGCGCTCAAGGAAAAATTTAACGTGACCGAGGACCGCAGTTTTTCCGGGTTCGACGCTCACAAGAAAGTCATTGAGTTGTGCGATTACATTTTGTTCGCCACGCCGCCGGGTTTTCGTCCCTCCCATCTTCGGGCGTGCATTGAGGGCGGCAAACACGCGTTTATCGAGAAACCTTGCGCGGTAGATCCCGCCGGGGTGCGATCGGTGATCGAGTCCGCCGCCATGGCGACCCAAAAGAACCTTGGAATTTTGGCCGGCACACAATATCGCCACGACCCGCATTACGTCGAGTTGATGAAGCGATTGCATGAGGGGATCATTGGCGACATTCTGGCCGCGCAATGTTACTACTGCGGTGGCGGTGTTTGGGCGCCGCAGAAGCGGAAACCGGAATGGACGGACATGGAATACCAGATTCGCAACTGGTATTATTACACGTGGTTGAGCGGCGATTTCAACGCCGAGCAGCACGTTCACAATCTCGACGTGATGAACTGGGTGTTTGGCGGTCACCCGGTCAAATGCTTGAGCATCGGTGGGCGCGCGGTTCGCAAAGGCGAAGAGTTTGGAAACATCTTCGACCATTTCAGCACGCTGTACGAATATCCGAATGGCCTGAAAATGATGAGTTATTGTCGTCACTGGGACGGTGCGGCGGGCAAGCTGGAAGACCGGTTTGTTGGCACCAAAGGCGTTGCTTTTGCGCACGGGCTTTGGTCGCCCTTCCCGGAAATCAAGGACATGACCGGCAAAGTTTTGTGGAAATGGGAAGGGGAAGCGCCCAGCCCGTACGTGGAAGAGCACAAGCATATGATTGCCAGCATTCGCGCCGGCAAACCGCTGAATGAAGGCGTGCAAGTCGCGGAGAGTTCGCTCGTAGCGGTCATGGCGCGTATGAGCGCCTACACCGGTCAGGAAGTCACATGGGATTTCGCGCTCAACAAATCGCAAATTGATCTCTTCCCGAAGAATCTGGCGTTTGGCCCCAACCCCGTGGATCCCGTGGCCGTGCCGGGCAAGACGAAGTTGATTTGACGAATCGCGTTTCTCAAAAATCTCTCGTTTCTGTTTTCTCGTTGCGCCATACTGTTGTCGCGATGAACCTGAAGCAATGGAAAGTATCTTTCAAGGAGATTGGATTTTGGATGTGGATTCTCTGCGGCGGGTGGGCTGTGTTGCTAACAGCGATGGAATTTTCCTTGGCATATTCTTCTGTAATCGTTCAACCCATGGTGCTACAGGAATTATGGACGGTTAACGGGCGGTTTCGCGTTCGCGGCCCCACCCCGCCTCCTCCTCAAATAATCCTTGTGTTGATCGATGAAGATTCGATGGGTGCGTTATTTGATGAGGAGGAAAAGGCAGCCGAGCCTGAACTGGCTCTGCTTGATAAGTGGCCGTTTCATCGGAGTGCCTATGCGCTTGTACTGGACCGATTATTTAGCGCTGGCGCAAAAGTTGTTGGGATGGATTTGTTTTTTCCCAGCAAGGGAGAAGGCGACGACTCGTTGAAAGAAGCGATCCGGAAGTATCGGGATCGGATCGTGATCGGGAGCAACTTTGATGACGAGGGGAAGCGGCTTCAAAGGCCGTCCGACGTAATTCCCGAAGGCGTTCCGACCGACAGCGTAGCTGGCTACGTCAATTACTGGCCTGATATCGATGATTTTGACCGGAGGGCTCGCTACCAGGCTTACGAGTGGATGATTGCGGGGATCGATCGCGATCCCAACATGCCGTTGCTACTTTCGTTCGACGCGATGGTTGCCAAGAAATATGATCATGTCACGCCCCTCCCCGGGCCGGAAGAATATCCCTATGTAAATTTCTTTGGTCCACCGGGTACGTTTCCGTCAGTAGATTTTTATCAAATTTTGCACGACCGCTCTTGGGAGCGCAATCTCAAGAGCGGAGAAATTTTTCGAGATAAGATTGTCTTAATCGGGCCGAGTGGGAATGTATTTCATGATTATGCCCAGACACCCTTTGCAGAGACTACAGTCAATCAAATGCCCGGCGTTGAAGTTCACGCGAACGCGATAGCCACGCTCTTGACCGGAACCGACTTGCGAGATGCCCCACGAGGAATCGGGGCAGCGGCGATCTTGTTTATGGCGCTGGCTACAGGATTTATTCTCCAAGCGAAATTGCACCCACTACTTAAAGTTGCGCTATTGGCACTTTTAGCCGGAGGTTATTTTTTTGCGGCGTACGAAGTCTTTCTCCGGATGCGGGTAGTCATGATCATCGCATCGCCGATGTTAGTAGTTGTGGGCGCTGGTGTGACAGGTATCACTCTCCAGTTAATTGCCGAGCAATTGGAAAAGCGGCGGGTTCGGCAGACGTTGGAGAAGTACGTTTCGAAGCCTGTGGCGGATGAGATTCTCAAGCATGGCAACGAGTTTGAGCAGAGTCTTGGTGGGGAGCGCAAGCGTGTGACGATCTTGTTCTCGGACGTGCGCGGGTTTACGACGATGTCGGAGCAGTTAAGTCCAGTTGAGTTTGTGGCGCAGCTTAACGAATATTTCACTGAGATGGTGGATTGCGTGATGAAGCACGACGGGACGTTGGACAAGTTCATTGGGGACGCGATCATGGCGGTTTGGGGAGCGCCTTTGGGACATGACCCGAAAGAAGAGGCGTGGCGCGCGGTCCAGTCCGCCTACGAAATGCGGGAGCGTCTTGCGATTTTGCAGAAGCGATGGAACGAACTCGGAAAGCCGCCGATCAACATCGGGATCGGGATCAACCACGGCGAAGTCGTGGTCGGCAATATTGGTTCATTGCAACGGATGGAATATACCGTGATCGGCGACCCGGTGAACGTGGCGAGCCGGGTCGAGGGGCTGAACAAGGAATTCAAGACGGATATTCTGCTCACCGAATCGGTGTATGAGCTGGTGAAAGAGCGGGTCGAGGTGGAAGCGAAAGGCGAGATTGCCGTCAAGGGTCGCGCCAAGAAGGTAGGCATTTATTATCTGAAACGGCTGGTCGGGGTTGAGCCGGGCGGTTCGATGGCGAATCCATCCTTGCCATCCACCGCGCAATCCTCTAGTCTACCGTCAACTTCGGAGAAAATGGACAAACTGAAATGAAACCTGAGAACGTGCCCGGCACGCTGGGATTCATCCAAAAGGTGTTGGAGACAAATTTTCCGGGACACGACGCTGGTTTCGTCTCGGAATTGTTTGTCGCCGTTCAAAAGGTTTTCGGAGGGAAAACTCCCGGTTATCAGGCGTGTGACACGGCGTTTCACGATTTTCGGCATACCTGCGAGGGAGCGGAGGCGTTGTTACGAATCCTGGATGGCCATATCAAGGGTGGAGAATCGCCGAAGTTGACGGCGCGGGACGTTGAGTTGGCTGCGGCGTCGATTTTCCTGCATGATATTGGATACCTCAAGGACGCGGGGGACCGCAATGGTTCGGGGGCAAAACACACGCTTACGCACGTCGAACGCAGTCTCGATTTTGCGGCGCGGTTTCTGCCGCAATTTGGGGTGGACGACGACGAGATCGGGATGGTGCAGCGGGCAATTCAGTGTACGGGGTATGGCGTGGAAATCCGGAAATTGAAATTTCGGGATGACCGCGAGAGATTTATTGGCTGCGCGCTTGGCACCGGTGATTTGATTGGGCAGATGGCGGCATCGGATTATCCCGACCGCATCCCCGCGCTCTATCGTGAATACGAGGAAGCGGCGCAATACGCGGGCGGCCCCAAATCGACCATCGCCGGGTACAGCAGCGCGGAAGAGATGATGCGCAAAACTCGTAACTTTTACGAGAAATACGCCAAAGCAATGTTGGAAGAGCAGTTTGGCGGTGTTTACCGCGATCTGCGACATCATTATCCCGACGGTAAGATCCACTACCTTGAAGAAATCGAAACGAACCTTACCCGGATTGACAAGATGGTTGCCGGAAAATAGGCCGGAATCGTTCACTCGCCGCAGTTGAAGTTATCCCACAAAGAAGCGCGCATCGGTCAGCGGATCCACCGTGGCGCCATTGATCTTTACAGGACCAAACAGACCGGCGGCGAAGTAACTGGCCAAGTCGGCGGTCGACCCGATGGCCAAGCTGCTGATCGAACTTAAGGTGCCGCCCACGATAACATCGTTTCCATTGCCGTAAATGCCGTCGGACGGATTCAGGCCGGCCCCGATGATCGAGTTAATGGCTTGCCCAGCGATGCTGATGCTGCCGATGCGGCCGCTGGCGAACGTGTCGCTATTCGGTCCCGTGCCGCCGAGCCGGCTATCATCGCCGAAGTGAGTTCCGGCAAGGATATTGGAGTTGGCCATGTCACCGCCGAGCAGGATTTTGTTGATGGCGGCGGCGGCGATATCGGAATTGGAGATGGATCCACCGATCCCGGCTTTGCGTTGCACCTGCAACGAGCCGAAGGTGCCAGCGATATTGAAGTGAGCGTTTACCAGATCGCCGCTGCTGACGCGGAGCGCGCTAAGGTTGTTGCCGGTGAGATTGGCAGAGAAATCGCCGCCAGTGACGTAAACTTTGCCAAACCCACCCGCATCCCAATTCCCGGAAGCGCCGCCTCCGGCGACTTGGATACTGCGGATTTGACCCATCGCGGCGATATCGGCGTTCAGGCTGCCGGCTTTGACGATCAGAGCGGAGATGGCGGTTGGCGCGGGATCCAGGACAAGGATAGTAGCACTTTGGATATTGTTGGCCTGAAGCGTGCGGATCGGGGTGTCGGTGCCCAGCAACATGTTGTTTCCAATTTGATCGGCAAAAATACTGACGGTGCTGATGCCAGGATTGGTTCCGAGCAAAACGTCGCCGAGGATATCGTCGAATCGAAGGGTGGCTGCGCTGCCTGTCAGATTGATGCCGGGCATGATCAGGTCAGAATCGAGCGCCGTAACGGAATTGAGGTTCGCGGAGGTGATGCTGGCGATGGTGACTTCGCCGTCGCCGACGGTATTGGTGACAGTAACGACGATTTGGCTGGTGGTTGTTCCGCCGATGACATTGAGCGAAGCGATGGGTCCTTTGCCATCATTGTCGGGGTCGTCTTGTGTGACGAGGACGCCGCTGCCAGCGGGGCCGGTATAGCTGACTTGATACACGTCATTGTCCTGATCCACGAACGAAAGCGAAGAGGAAGAATCGCCATCCTGGAGGATTGTGCCGATGCCTTGGGCATCCACGATCACGGCATTGGTCGCGCTGGAAAGATCGAGGGAAAAGTCCTCATCCAACTCGAACTTCGTGTCGCCATTGACGAGCACGGTAACTGTGGTTGTAGTGGAAAGGGGTGGGAACGTGGCCGTGCCGGCTGCGCTTTCGTAATCGTTGTCTGCGCGCGTTGCGGTATTGTCTGCCGTCGCAAAAACCACCGTGACAGACGCCGGTGTTGGTTGCGAGAGGGTGAGTGTGAAGACAAATAAGCGCGTGCCGCTATTGCCTTCCGTCAAGGTAACATCATCAATGGTTAGACCGGGAAGATCCAAATGATTGCCGAAATCGATGCCGGTTACGGTTGTTCCACTTGTAACGGTTATGTCACTTGGGTCGGATGTTGTTTGTGTCCAACCGAATTGCTGGACTTCGCGGACGCGATATGTTCCCGGTTCGAGATTGGACAGGGTATAGAAACCAGTCTCGTCGGTGACAACGCTGGTTTCCTCGACATCCAAGATGCCGTTGTTATTGTCATCGAGATATATCGTCCAGTCGGTCAACCCGGGTTCTGTGCCGCCGTTGTCGGTGCCGTCGCTATCAATGTCTTGGAACTTCCGGCCACCGAGGATGCCGAGCTGGAAATTTCCGAAGTCTGCCGAGGTGAATCCGAGTCCGCTGGAGGCATCAATGTCGGCAGGGTCAGCTGTAGTTTGAACCCAGCCGGATTGTTGGACTTCGCGCACGCGATACGTGCCGGGTCCAAGCCCGGTAAAGTTGAAATTCCCGCTGCCATTGGTCGCGCTGGTCGGTTCACCCCCATCCAGAGTTCCGTTGTTATTGTTATCGAGGAAGATCGTCCATCCGGCCAAGCCGATGTCTGTTCCCCCGTTATCGGTGCCGTCGCCATTGAAGTCCTCGAATTTGCGACCGCTGATGAAGAAATCCTGGAAGTTTCCAAAATCCACTCCGGTGAGATTGGATCCGCTCGTGACGGCGAGGTCGGATGGGTTTGAGGTGGTTTGCGTCCAGCCGGATTGCTGGACTTCACGAACGCGATAGGAACCGGGGAGCAGACCGGTAAAGGTGTAATTACCGCCGACACCGCTCGTTGTCGTGGATGATTCTCCGCCATCCAAAGCGCCATTGTTATTGGAATCAAGGAAGATGGTCCACCCGCTCAACCCTGATTCTCCGCCATTCAAAGCGCCATTGCCATCGAGGTCATTGAATTTTTGGCCGCTGATGGTGGCAAGCTGGAAATTGCCGAAATCAAAGCCGCTGAAAGTTGCGCCGCTGGAGATCGTGTTCAGGGTGTAATGGTTTGCGGGAGTGGTTTGGGTCCAGCCGGGTTGTGCGACTTCCAGAAGGAAGTGGTTGTGTGGGCCGGGAATGAGGAAGGAATAGTTACCGCTGCCATTGGTAACGGCGGTTTGCTCGGCAAAATCGCCCCCGCTCAAAATCCCGTTGGCATCGCCATCATGCCAGAGTTCAATCGTCCAGCCCGCCAATCCGGGATCGGTTCCTCCGTCATCAGTGCCATCACCGTCCAAGTCGTTGAATTTCCGGCCGGTGACGGTCATGGCCGCAAAATTTCCAAAGTCGGCGACCACGGTGCCGCCGCTGGTGACCGAGGACCCGATGCAGCCTGTAAAACCAGTTTGCATCCAACCGGGTTGTTGCACTTCGCAAACGACGACTCCGCCGGCCGATAATCCCGTGAAATTATAATTGCCGGTGCCATTGGTGGTGGTGCTGGTTTCTCCGCCGTCGAG
>CAYGDP010000015.1:0-39490 GCA_964348665.1 uncultured Verrucomicrobiota bacterium | reverse complement strand
TGCCATTGGTGGTGGTGCTGGTTTCTCCGCCGTCGAGCACGCCGTTATTATTGGCGTCAAGGAAGATGGTCCAGCCGGCCAGCTCCGGATCGATGGCGCCATCATTGATGCCATTGCCGTTAAAATCCGCGAATTTTTGGCCACTGATGGATCCGAGTTGAAAATTGGTGACGTTGACGCCGGCGAAACTTGCACCGGTCGTTATGGTGATGAGGGAAATTCCGTTTGTCTGTATCCAGCCCGACTGATCAACCTCTCGAAGGCTATAGGTGCCTGGTCCGAGATTGGCGAAGCTGTAGTTGCCGGAGCCGTTCGTAATTGTGTTTGGCTCCCCGCCATCGAGATTCCCGTCGGAATCGAGATCGAGGAAGAGAGTCCATCCTGCCAAACCCGGTTCACCACCGTCCACGAGTCCATTGCCATTGAGA
The DNA here is from genome assembly GCA_964348665.1 of uncultured Verrucomicrobiota bacterium. GTDB lineage: Bacteria > Verrucomicrobiota > Verrucomicrobiia > Palsa-1439 > CAYGDP01 > CAYGDP01. Next base: position 39,062 of record CAYGDP010000015.1, on the reverse strand, counting down.
TCGTTGATTTTCGCGCCGCTGATGCTGCCGAGCTGGAAGTTGCCAAAATTGACCCCGCCGTAGCTAAGGCCGCTGGTGATGACTTTATCCGTTGGGTTGGTGGTGGTCTGTATCCAGCCCGGTTGCAGGATTTCGCGCACTCGATACGTGCCTGCGGCAAGTCCGGTAAATGAGTAATTGCCGGAGCTGTCGGTGGTGGTGCTGGACTCGCCGCCATCATGAATGCCGTTGTTGTTGTCATCCAGGAAAATCGTCCATCCCGGCAATCCCGGCTCGCCGCCATCTTGGTTGCCATCGCCGTCAATATCGGCGAATTTTTGTCCGCCGATTCCGCCAAGCTGGAAATTGCCAAAATCCAAGCCCGGCACGGAGACGGTGCTGGGTGTTGCCGAACCAATTTGCGGGTTGGGGGTGGTGTTAATCCAGCCGGCTTGCAGGACTTCGCGGACACGATACGTACCGGTGGTGGTAAGCATCAGGGCATAATTGCCAGAACCATTGGTGACGGTGCTAGGTTCGCCATCGAGGATGCCGTTATTGTTGTTGTCCAAGAAAATCGTCCAGCCCGACGCCCCGGAATCGCTGACATCTTTGATGCCATTGCCATTGAGGTCGATATATTTTTGGCCACTGATCAAAATTGCGGCGGGGATATAACCGGAAAATTCGGACGTGCTACCGGTGGAATCGGTGGCCGTGGCCGTGATGACTTGACCCAACGTGACGGTTGCCGAGAGAGTAGCATTGATGATGGCATTGCCGGTGATGTCGGTGACGACATTGACGAAGCCCAGGAACGTCTCACCTTCTCCGTAACCCGATGGATCGCCGGTGGAGTTGGCGTAGACTTCAATGCGATAGGAACCGCTGGGAATGCTGGTGAGAGTTCCTTGAATGTTGATATTCCCCGTGCCGATCAGAGCGGACGTCAGGTCGGGAAAGTTTTGCAAACCGTTGGGGCCGGTGTCGATGTCGCCAGGGTCGTTGGGAGTTGGGCCGCCACCAAAGAATGCGATGCCGAGGCCGGTATTGGAGTGTATGGAATTTCCAAGGATCGAGTTCCCGTTGTTGCTGGGGTTGATTTCCACGCCGCTGCCGTTATTGAAGGCGATCACGTTGCCTTCCCCGGCGACCGTGCCACCGATGGTGTTATTGCTGGTGCCAGTGTCGATGTCCACGCCTGCCGAACCGTTCCCGAGAGGGCTGACACCATCGGAAGCGACACCGATCAAATTGCCTTGCAGAACGTTACCGGTCGTGGCGGCGTCATAGAGGATGACCCCGTATCCGAAGGCGCTTCCCGAAATGACATTGCCGATGCCAGCGCCACCGATTGTGTTGTTAGCGGAGCCGGCGATAATGAGACCTTCGCCGCCGGTGAGCGCGGCGGAACCGGTGATGTCAGGTCCCAATAAATTGTGTTGAACGAGATTAGAATTGGCGCCCATCATCAGTTTCAATTGTCCGGATTGATTTCCGGAAATGAGATTGCCCTCCGCTACCGTACTTCCGCCGATGATGTTATTGCTGGCGCCTTCGAGGAGAACTCCTTGATTGAAGTCGGACCAAATTCCACCGCAGCAAGCGCCGCCATTGCCGAGGTCGACCATGCCGGTGATATCGGTGCCGATGAGGTTGCCTTGAACGAGGTTGCCGGTTGCCGAGGCGCCGAGGATGTGGATACCGTTGTTGAAATTGCCGCTGATCACGTTGGCGGAGCCTGTGGCAGCGGCGCCGATGGTGTTGTTGTTCGAGTCTTGAATGAATACGCCGTTGCTGCCGTTGCCGAGATCGAAGGAGCCGGATTCGTCGGTGCCGATGAGATTGCCCAGTACGGAATTTCCACTGACGCCGACATCTCGAATATGGATGCCGTTCGAAGAGTTGCCGGAGATGACGTTGCCATACCCGGTGCCGCTGTTGCCGCCGACGATATTATTCGTGGCATCGGATTCGATCCGAACGCCATTGACATTCGGGATGGCGGCCGTGCCGGTTGCATCGGTGCCGATGTAGTTGCCGCGAACGGAATTGTTGGAAGTGCCGAGACCGGAGATATTGACACCCGAAGCCGAGTTGCCGGAAATGATATTTCGCTCGCCGGAAGTGAGGTTGCCGACATTGTTGTTGGTGGCACCTTGTTCGATCCAGACGCCGTTGAGGTTGGGAACCGCGATCGTGCCAGTGGGATCGGTACCGATATAGTTTCCGATCACAGAATTGAGAGTGCTGCCAGTGCCGCTAATGAGGATGCCGTCGTTGATATTGCCGGAGATCACATTGGCAGCGTCGGGTGTAGAACCGCCAATGGTGCTGTTGTCAGCGTCCAAGAGGGCGATTCCGGTCGTATTACCGATCGCAGAGGTACCGGAGACGTCGGTACCGATGTAATTGCCCGACACAGGATTAGAACTAACGGCAACGAGAGCAACGCCATAAGTCAGGTTACCGGAAATCACGTTCCGCTCGGCGACCGTAGAGCCGCCAATGGTGTTATTAGTGCTGGAGACGTCTACGCGGACACCATCCACGTTCGGCAGGTCGGCATTGCCGGCGGCATTGAGGCCGATGATATTGTTGAGGACTTGATTGTTGTTGCTTAACCGAATCAAAATGCCTTGATTGAGGTTACCGGATATGACGTTGCGGTCGGATAGATCGGAGCCACCGATGAAGTTGCCGTCAGCGCCGCCGAACACTTCGATCCCAAGACCGTTGGAGGCGGCGAATGATCCTGTGATATTGGTGCCGATCAAGTTGCCTTCGATGTGGTTGCCCGTGGCGCCTGCGCCATTGAGCCGAATGGCGGCGGTGTCGGCGCCGGCGTCGGCATTTTGGAAATTGAGACCGCGGATGGTGTTGCCAGCGCTATCGATGCGGAGAATTTGGCTCGTTAAGCCAATGGCAGTGCCATCAAGCGTGATGCAGAGCACGCCGTTGAATGCGGATGGATCTGTATTGATCGAAGTGCCCGGCTGACTATAACCGTCAATGGTTACCGTATCTGTGATGGCCGGGAGCGGCGATGCCAGCGTGATGGTATTGGGGCAAGGTCCGATGATGTTGAACGCGATGAAATCGGGACCGGGCGCGGCGTTTGCGTCGAGGATCGCCTGTCGCAACGTGCCGGCTCCGTTGTCAGCGACCGAGGTGACGAGGATGTTGGTGCTGCGAGTGAGTGTGACATCATTGCCAGTGCCGCCGACGTAGCTAATGACAAAAGGCTGGCCGCCGATATTGATCAAACCGCCTTCGGGAAGTCCCGCAAACGTTCCGATGATTGGGTCCGAGGAGTCATTGTCGATAATCAGCAGCGTCGTGGCGGGGGCATAGGAGAAGGAAGAGGAACCTGTCAAGGTGGCGCCGCCGAGATTGAGAGTGCCATTGACATAGAGCTGATCATAATCCGTGCCGGGGATTGATCCGTTCAGTTGCACTTCGTAGGTGGAACCCGCGCTTAAAATGACATTTAGACTTGTGACAGTGCCGGGGCTTGCGCCGGGCGCGAATGTGCCGCCGGAATTGATGGTGACATCGCCGACAATGCCGCCGTCGCCAGCGAGTCTGCCGCCGCTATTGACGGTGAAGTTGCTCAAAGACGTGTCGCCATCAATCAACAGTTCGCCATCATTTACGGTGGTTGCGCCCGCGTACGAATTCGTTCCCGTTAGCATCAGGGCGCCGGGGCCGATCTTGGTAAGACCGCCATTGGAGATTGCTGCGTTAACAACCAGATCATCAATGGCGCTGCCGTTGGCGATCGTAAAGGTGCGCATAGCGCCGCCGAGGTCGAGGTTGCCATCGATCGCCGCGCTATTCGCTCCGGTTCCGCTCACACCGATTTGGACGTCTCCGTTCAAGGTCAACGTTCCCAGGCCGGTCGTCACGTTTGCGCCCACGCTCGACCCAATGTCGAGGTCGAGACCGCCGACGGTGTCATTGAATCCGTTCAGATCGAACAAACTTTCTGCTGCCATCCCGACGATCACCGTATTGGCGATTTGATCGTGGTTTTGCAATCGGACGATTGCGGAATCGTTTGTGCCGGTTGTGTTGCCAATTTCCAAGGGACCGGCAATCGCGGTTCCTGCGGATTTATTGAGTTGCAAAGTGCCGTCCTCGACGGTGGTGGTTCCGGTATAGGTGTTGGAAGCGCCGCCAGAGAGCGTCAGCGTATTACCGCCGATTTTGATCAAACCGCCCAGGCCGCTAATGACTCCGCTGATGTTGGTAGGCTGGAATGCATCAATCGTCAGGTCAAATCCGCCGTTGTCAATATTGCCGGTGAGATTGAGAGTGGAGACGGCTCCAAACGAAATGATGGTGCTTGCTGACGCCAGTGTGATGTTGCCGCCCCAAGTGCTTGCCAATGCGCCAAGTTCTCGTAGCGCTCCCGTTCCGCTCGGCCCGATTCCGTTCAACGTAAGGGGTTCGGGCCCCACGATGACTCCATCCAAATGCAGCCCCCCTCCCGGCATGACAACCGTTCCGGAAGCAGTTCCGCCAAGGGCGAGACCATTTTGGATTGTCAGCACACCGTCGTTCACCATGGTGATGCCGGTGTATGTATTGCTCCGATCGAAAACGAGGGTGCCACCACCGGATTTATTGATCCCCGCCGTGCCGCCTACAGGCAGGTTGATCGTGCTGGTGCCGCTTCCGAAGTTCGCGTTGAGCGATCCCGTCAGATCCACCGAGTTTCCCGAGAGAGTATACGCGTCGATCGCCACGTTGATGTTGGCAAAGGTCGTCCCCGGCGCAAAATCATTTAGGGGATTCATGCAAGATGTCACCGCGTTGAAGGTCAACGAATCACCCGGCTGCGGAGCGATTCCACTTGTCCAATTGCTGGGGTTTGACCAATTGCAACCGCCGCCACCGTCCCAGACAAAAGCCGTGCTTTCACGGGTCAAAACGACATCGTTGCTGGTGCCACCGACGTAGCTGATGGTGAAGTTCAGGCTGTTGAGCACCAGTGATGCGCCTTCGGGAAGGCCTGCGAAAGCTCCTACGACGGCATCAATGCTGTCGTTGTTGATGATGGTGAATGTTGTCCCGATCGGTGGAGCAAAGGTCAATCCGCCGGAGAGGATTGCGCCCGTTATATTTACCGTGCCGGTCACATTGAGCTGGTCGTAATCGGTGCCGGGTGTTGTGCCATTGATATTGGGGGCAAACGTTGGCGCGCCGGTGCTTAGGTTGAGATTCCCGGAATCAAAAATATCGGTATTGCTGACTGGATCCCCTGGATTAAGAACTCCTCCCAAGGTGGTGGAGGTAACCGTGCCGACGGTGCCGGTGCCGCCGAGGAAACCGCCGTTGAGGCTGACGGGACTGCTGGTGTTTGTGCCGTTGACCAAAAGAATGCCTGCGCTCACGGTGGTAGTGCCGCTGTAGGTGTTGGCGCCGAGCAATCGGAGCGTGCCGGGGTCGGTTTTTGTCAGTCCGCCGTTGGAAATAACGGCAGAGACATCAAGATCCACTGCGGCGGCAGAATCTTCCACCGTGAACATGCGTGTTGCGCCGCCGAGGGATAGGTTTCCAGAGATGGTTGTTCCAACGCCGTCTGAAAAAAGCGCGGTCACGTGGAGGTTGTTGTTAAGAGTCAGAGTGCCTGTGCCTGTTGTCACATCCGCTCCGAACGCCGCGCCGGTACGCAGATCCAGGATGCCGATGGCATCATTGAACCCATTTAGATCGAACAGACCCGTCGCAATAATATCCACTTCCGTGGCATTAGAAATTTGATCGTTCGCAAGGAGGCGCACCACGTCGCCATTATTCCCGTTGACACCGCCGCCGATCGTTAAGAATGCGCTGGCGATGGCGGTTACGCCGGGTGATTTATTCAGCAGCAACGTGCCGGAGCTAACATTGGTGCTACCGGAATAGGTGTTGGGAGTTGCCCCGGAGAACTGTAGCGTGCCAAATCCTTGCTTGTTGATATTGCCATTGCTGATCGCCGCCGAGATGTCGATATCCACTGGCGCAGCGCCGTTGGCAAAATTAAAATTGCGCGTCGCGCCGCCCAGATCGAGGTTGCCGGAGATCACCGCGGTAGCGCCGCCCCCGGTGTTTTGAGTCAGGAAAATGTTGCCCCCCAAGGTGAGCGTTCCGATGCCTGTTTGAATATGGGGGGCGGATGCAGGATCGGCGTACAAATCGAAGGCACGGACGGTATCCGAAAAACCGTTTAGGTCGAGGAACCCGGAAGGATCAATCTGAATATCGGAGGCGTCCGCGATCTGGCCATTGTTCAATAATCGCACTACATCCGCGTCGCTACCGCCTACACCATCGCCAATGTGCAACCCCGCCGGTACCGCGACAATGTTGGCTGATTTATTCAATTCGAGCGTGCCCTCATTGACAGTCGTGTCATTGGTGAACGTGTTGGCCGAGCTACCGCTCAATTGCAATCCACCTAGCCCTGCCTTGATCAGTCCCACGGCCGCGCCACTAATCACGCCATCAATGGTAAGATCATTGGGGGCTGACCCGTTTACGATTGTGAAAGTCCGCGTTGCGCCACCAAGCGAGAGATTGCCCGTGATGCGCGCGCCACCAGCGCCGCTCAAGATGGAGCTGTGCGTGACATTGTTATTTAATGACAAAATTCCAGCCGCTCCGGTGATGATATCGGCTCCAAAGGTATCGCCACTCATAATGGTCAGTTGACCAATCAGATCGGAGAAGTTGTTGAGGTCCAAAAGACCGGAACTGGAGACGGTCACTGTATTGGTAAACGTGTCGGTGATTTGGTTGGATTCCATCAGCCGCACGACGTCCGCGTCGTTGCCTCCGGCGTTGTCGCCGATGGATAGCTGACCGGCGATGGCGAGGAAGCCGGGGTCTTTGTGCAATTCCAACACGCCTTCGTTGACGGTTGTCGTACCGTCGTAGGTGTTCGAAGCCGGGCCATCGAGGTGCAACGTGCCGGGTCCAACTTTAGTCAATCCAACGCCAACGCCGCTGATAACGCCTTCCGCGACGAGGTCGGTGGTGGCTGCGCCATCCGCGATGGTAAAGGTGCGCGTGGCAATGCCCAGATCGAGAGCTGCGGCAATTTTAGCTTCCGTAGCGCCCGTGCCAAAAACGTTCAGCGTGACATTCCCATTCAGCGTTAATATGCCATCGGCGCTGGATACCCAGCCTCCTTCTGTCGTGCCGCTGAAAAGTGTGAGAGACCCGATTGTGTCGGAGAAATTACCGAGTTCCAGATAACCAGAGCTGCGCACCGTGACCGGAACGGTATCTCCAATTTGTTCATTGGGATCGAAGTAAATAACTTCGTCTGCTAACGCTCCGCCGGCATCATCGCCGATGACCAATGGGCCTGCGATGGCGAGACCAACCAGTTTGTTCAATTTCAGGGTGCCATCATTGACCGTGGTGGTGCCTGTGTACGTGTTGCCCGTGATGCCTGTAAATTCCAACTTGCCGGGGCCGTTTTTGGTAAAACCTTCGGCTGCCGTGCCGCTGATGCTGCCGTCGATTGTCAAATCAGCGGGAAGTCCAGTGCCGCCATTGATCGTGAATGTTCTCGTGGTTCCACCCAGGGACAAATTCCCGCTAAAATAGGCGCCGGCATTGCCGCCGCCGACCACGTTGAGTGTTACATTTCCATTGAGAGTCAGCATGCCTCCAGAACCGGTCAGGAGATCTGCCCCGAAGGAATTATTGCTAAAAAACGTCAAGGCGCCCACCGTATCAATGAGGTTATTCAGATTCAGTTGCCCGGAGCTTCGAACGGAAACCGGAGAGGTGTCCGCGATTTGATCGGGAGACAAGAAGACGACATTATCCACGTTATCACCACCAAGATCGTCGCCAACGACCAAGGATCCCACGATGGCCTGGGAGACGCCCGATTTATTCAGCTCCAATGTTCCGCCATTGACGAGGGTAGACCCTGTGAATCCGTTGCCGCCGCTGCCGCCAAACTGGAGAACGCCGGTGCCGACCTTGATGAAATTGTCGCTGACATCGCTGGTGGAATCAATCACACCCGAAAAAGTGGTATTTGCCGCATCGCCTACCGTGAGTGTATTGGCGCCACCCGATCCAAAAGTCAATAGGCCGCCACCGGCAAGGGAGCCAAACGTTTCATTAAAGTTATTCAGGTCGAGTTGTCCTCCGCCGCCAACGATCGTCACGGCGCTACTATTGGGAATGACTTCGGCGGCTGCCAATTGAATCGCGCCATTGTTGATGGTTGTTGGGCCGCCGTACGTGTTGGCGCCGACGAGAACCAATACGCCGTCAAAATCCTTGGTGAGACCTCCCGCGCCGCTGATGACGCTGGACACGAGAGTGGAGCTGCTGCTGTCCACGAAAAACGTGAGCGGGAATCCGGCGTTATTGATAGGGCCGGTGAACGTAAATCCGCCGCCGGCCAACGCGCCGATGGCGGCGGAAGAACCGAGTGTGATGCTGCCCGAGTGGATGTTTCCCGAAAATTCAGCGCGTAACGCGCCGTCGCTCAACGGGCCAATGCCATTTAGGATCAGTGGTTCGCCAACCGAAAGACCGGAACCGAACTCGAGTGCCGCGCCGCCGTTGACAGTTGTTCCGCTGGCCGTGCCGCCCAAGGCAGAACTGTTGTTGATGCGCAGGGTGCCGCCGTTTACGAATGTGTTGCCCGAATAAGTGTTGGCGGCGTTAAGACTAAGATTTCCGCTGCCGTTCAAGTTTAGGTCTCCGGCGCCACTGATGACTCCCGAAACAGTCGCGAAGCTGATGAGGTCGAAGGTTAGGGGAAAGCCGGCATTGTTGATCGTGCCAGTAATGTTCAAAGTTGCACCGCCGCCCGGCGTGACAATCGAACTGCCGGACGCGAGTGTGATCGGGCCGCTCCAAGTTTTGAGTCCTGTCCCCGTGGTTCGTAAAGCGCCGATGCTGCCAGCGCCGATGCCATTGAGAGTCAGCGGTTCGGCCGCAAAAGAGATTGTGCCTTCCAATTCAAGTGTGGCGCCGAGGTTTACGCTTGTGCCAGAGCCGGTTCCGCCGAGAGCAGCCGCATTTTGGATGTTCAGAATGCCCGAGTTGATGGTGGTGACGCCGGTGTATGTATTGACACCACTCAAGAAGACTGTCCCGCCGCCGTTCGTATTGAGCCCGCCGCCGCCGCTGATGATATTAGTAGCGGTGATATTGCCTCCGACGGTGTTGAAAGTGAGGTCGTTGCCGTTGTTATTGATTCCGCCGGAGAGAGTGAGCAATCCTAAATCAGATGAGATATCACTTCCCGCGCCGCCCAATGAAATCGGGCCTGCCCAAGTATTGTTATCGCTGTTTGTCAATGAGCCGGAGAGCGATAGAGATTCTGTAATCACCGTGATGTTGTTGTTCAATTCGAGCTTACCGCCGGCATTGACGACGGTGCCGGTGCCTGTGCCGCCAAGGGCAGTCGCATTCCAGATTTCCAATGTGCTGCCCATCACGGTCGTCGTGCCACTGTAGGTATTGGGGGCGGTGAGTTTGACTGGCGCGGAACCACCTGTGACGATTCCTTGCGCGCCGGAGATTGTGCCATCCACTTGCAGGATGCCGCCTCCAGAAACGAGGTTTAGATCTTTATTTAGCACAATGCTGCCGTCGAGCGTGAGTGAGGGTCCGCCCCCGGTATTTTCGACGGTGTTATTGCCGGTGCTGCCAGCGCGGCTGGTGATGTCGCGACCGATGGTCAACGTGACGGTATTGCGGAGATTGGCGTTGGTGCTGCCGGAGGTATCACCGATGAGAATGGGGCTGGTGGTATTTCCCAACGGACTGGGCGCGCCGCTGGGAACATTCGCGCTGACTTCGAGAACGCCATCGAGGATGATTGTATTCCCGGTGTAGGAATTGGATGTATTGGAAAGTCTGAGAACGCCAGGTCCTTTTTTTGTCAGATCGCCGGCGCCGCTGATTTGGCCGCTGACGATGAGATTCGAGCCTGGCGCGGGATCAAAGTTCAACGGAAATCCGGAGCCGTTGATATTTCCACTGACCGTAAAGGTTGCTCCTGATCCGCTGCCGATGGTGGAATTGGAACCGAGTGAAATCGTGTTTCCCCAGGTACTAGTTCCTGAAAATCCAGCGAGAGCGCCGAATCCACCGACCCCGGACCCGTTGATGGTCAATTGCTCGCCGCCGATCGTGACATTGTTCAATCGCAATGTAGCGCCTGTGTTGACAGTCGTCCCGTTACCCGTGCCACCAAGCGCGTTGTCACTGGCAAGCTCGAGCGTGCCGTTGTTGACGGTGGTAGAGCCAGAATAGGTGTTTGGTCCACCCAGAACTAATGTGCCCGAACCCTCTTTGGTTAACGTTGGACCGCCGGGGCCGGCAATGATGCCGTTGTACGTCAATACATTACCGGGGCCGACATCAATGTTACCGCCGCCAGCGGAGAGGTCGATGCCACGGTTGGCGTGCAAAGTGAAAGTTCCGGCCGCTTGCAGTGTGCCGCCACTTAGCAGAGAAATTGCGCTAGGTGTTGGCGATCCAGGCGCAGCGCCTAGCGCAAGGTCCTGCGTGACGCTGAAGACACCTCCATTGATGGTGTTTCCACCGGGATAGATATTTGTCCCACTGAATTGCATCGTGCCAATTCCCGTTTTGGTTACCGCAGCGCCACCACTGCCTAGAACTGTGGCCGATACGAATAGATCCATAGATGCGCTGCCATCTGAAATAGAAAAGGTTCGCGCCACCGAACCGAGGCTTAGATTGCCGGAAATGGTTGCGCCCGCTGCGCCGCCTCCTGTGGAATTGAGGGTCACGTTGCCGCCGAGCGTTAGAGTTCCCGTGCCAGTGGTGACAAGGGATCCAGATCCAAGGCCGCTCTCAACAGTCAACGAACCGATCGTGTCATTAAAATTGTTGAGGTCCAGCGTCGTGCCGGCTACGACGGTTACAGAGCTGGAATTGGGGATGACTCCGTTTGCGCCGAGTCGAAGTGTGAGATTTCCGCCCGTAGCTGTGCTTGTTGTCCCAGTGTAAGTATTTGCTCCGCTTAGCACTAGAACAGGACTGCCCCCGGGACCAGCCGCAGTCAAATTCGCACTACCGTTAATTATACTGCTTACAGTCAACTGCCCGGCATTCACGCCAATCGTGCTGTTCGTGGCCAAGGTGATTGGTCCTGTCCATGTATTCGTGCCGCTCATGCTTCGCAACGCGCCGGTGCCTCCCAGTCCACCACCGTTAAGAGTCAGCGGTTCGGCGTCAAAACTTAGGCTGCCTTGGATTTGTAAGTGCGCGCCAGACGCCACGGTCGTTCCGGCGGCTGTCGAACCCAGCGCAGAAATGTGCTGAATGTTGATGACGCCACCGCTGATTGTTGTGGAGCCGGTATTAGTGTTGGCGGCATTCAGGATAAGTGTGCCCGAACCAGTTTTGGTCAGACCGCCGGCGCCGCTTAGAACGCCGCTTAATGTCAGGTTTGTGCCGGCACCGGTGTCGATAGTCCGACCCGCTGGCAGTGACATAGCTAGCGAAATCGTATTGTTACCTCCCGAGGTGTCTTTGATGCCGCCACCTCCAAGGTCAATCGAGTTTCCACTTAGAGCGTATCCAGTACCGATGATACCGATGGAATTGAAGAGCGTCCCCGGCGCGTAGTCGTTGTTGTTTGATAAGCTCGTCGGGTCAACGCCGGAGCTGGGAAAAACTATGTCCGCTCCACCGCCGCCCGGGGGACTTACATCGCCAACCCAGTTTAAGAAGTCGCTCCAGTCGTTAGTGGAACCGCCGCCGTCCCAGTCGTACCTCTGTCGAGTCAACACTACGTCATTGCCATCGCCCCCAACATAGCTGATGGAAAAAGCCTTGCCGCTCATGGCGAAAACCGAGCCTTCGGGCATTCCTGCAAATGTTCCTGTGATCGGGTCGCCGAAATCATTGATCAGGATTGTGAATGTTGTTCCACCGGAAGGATCGAACCCGGTGTTCACAATGCCGTTCAATGTGCTGCCGCTTAGATTGACAGTGCCAGCGACGTTGAGTTGGTCATGACCCGTGCCAGGGGACGAACCGTTGATGTCAATGTTGTAGTTCGTTGTTCCGTTAAAGGTGATGTTTCCCGTATTGAGAATTCCAGTACCAGTAATGGGACTTCCCGGATTGACTGCGCCTCCTGCAGGATTTGCGGAAATGGCGCCGACGGTGCCTGTGCCGCCAAGAGTGCCTCCATTGAGCGCGAATGAATTGCCTCCCATAGGGCCATTAATTGCGAGCGCGCCTGCATCAGTCGAAGTGGTTCCCGTGTACGTGTTTGCAGCCGTCAGCGCCATAGCACCGGGACCTGTTTTGACCACTCCGCCCGCTCCGCTTAGCACCGCTGTAGCAGTAAGTACTCCGCCCGAGCTGACGTTAAACGTCCGATTTGTTGGCATCGACATGGGAAATGAAATCGTATTCGCTCCGCCGGAAGAATCGGTGATCCCCCCCAAACCAATCGCGATTTCGTTCCCACTGATTATATAACCGCTTCCGGACAAAGTGACGGAGGCGAAACTTGTTCCATTGCCGAAATTATTGACGTTTGTTAATTGCAGCGCTCCGCCGGGAAAAACCAAATCATCACCAGGGGAGGGTGCGATGTCGCCGACCCAGTTTAGCGCGGTGGTCCAATTCGTGCCAGCACCGCCGCCGTCCCATGTGGCGGTTGCTGGAGCAATGCGCTGTTCGAGAATTTCTGGCGATAATACCGACGATTGCTGATGAGTCGGCAATCGGTGTTTGAGACGTGTTTGCCGCGAAGGTGTTGACCGCCCTCGGTTCTCCCACCATCGGCTTAGGTTTCGGCGAAGACTACGAATGCTCATAGGACAACCTCCCTCCATTTCGGAGTTAACCCAATTCCTTTTAAAAATCTGCGTAGAATCTAGCAGACGCCTGCGAATGGAGTCAATAGTAATGTGAACGAAAATACAAAATTATTCTCTTGCCAAACTTTCCAGGGTACGCCGGAAAAAAAACCATATTAACCAACGAGAAACCGGCTGTCGTTGGATGGGTCTAGGATTGCGCCGTTGATTTTTGTGATGCCGAACGCGCCGGCCGCGAAATAGCAATCCAGATCGGCTATGCCGCGGATGTTGAGTCCGAGGATCGCGCTTCCGTTGCCTCCCACGATAACGTCGTTGCCATTCTTGATGATTCCATCCACGGGCTCCAGACCGGCGGCGATGATTGAATTGATGGCTTGTCCAAGAATGTTGATCGTTCCAATACGGCCAGAGGAAAATGTATCGGCGTCGGCGCCAGTGCCACCCAGTTGATTGTCATTCCCGAGATTTGTTCCGGCCAAGACTTGACTGTTCTTGATGTCGCCTCCAAGAAAGATGCTATTGATCGCAGTTGCCGCGATGGTGGAATTGATCATCGAGCCGCCTGTGCCATCGCGTCCACGTTGGCCGATGAATGCACCGAGCGGACCGTCGATGTTGAGGTGCGCATTCAACAGATTTCCGCCACGAATCCGCAGGGAGGCGAGGGAGTTAGCTGCGACAGTGGCGCCAAAGTGTCCGCCATTGACATATATTTTCCCGAATCCATTGCTGGTCCAATCGCCAAGGGCGTTTCCACCAGTGACTTGAATCGCGCGAATTCGTCCCGTCGCAGCGATATCGGCATCCAACGATCCCGCACGGACTAGGAGCGAGGTGATCGAAACTGAATTCGGACTGGTCACGACAATGGAGGAGTTTTGAATGTTGTTCGCCTGCAATAGGAGGAACGGAGTGTCGCTTCCCAGAACGGCGTTGTTGCCGATTTGATCAGCGACGAGCGTGAAACTTGCAATGCTTGGGTCGCTGCTGACCAAGACATCGGCGGCGATGTCGTCCATCCGCAGCAATCCGAGTCCACCGGTGAGGTTGATACCGGAGCCAATCAAGTCGGAATTCGGTGCATGGAGTAGGTTGAGACTGTTTGCAAGGACAGAGGCGATGGTGACTTCGCCGTCACCGGCTCGCTTGGTGACTACGACAGAGATTTGAGTGGGAACGGTGGCGTCGAGAACTTCGAGTGCCGCGATCGGGCCGCGGTTGTCTAGATCGGGATCATCCTGCGTGACCAGCAACCCGCTGCCGACGGGACCACTGAAGCCCACTTCGTATTCGTCATCGTCTTGATCGATGAAAGTGATCGTGGAAAAGATGTCATCGTTGACAATCACGCCAAACGCTTCGGCGTCGGCAATGGTGGCGTTGATGGAGCTAAGCAAATTCACACGAAACGCCTCGTTTCGCTCAAACCTCGTATCGCCGTTGACGAGTACGGTGATTGTTGCAGTGGTAGCCAACGGCGCGAAGGTCAATGAACCGGTTGTCAACTGATAGTCGTTGTTTGCCCTCGTGGCTGTACCGTCCGTTGTCGCAAACCCCACGACAACGGTGTCTGTGGTGGGCTGTGACAATTCCACAGTGAACAGGAAAGCAGATGTGCCGCTATTGCCTTCCACCTGCGCCATGTCGCGAATCGTTACGGCAACGTCCCTGTGATTGCCGAAGTCCGCCTGGCGGGATTGAGCGCTCAATAATTGAATGTCCGGCGGATTACTGGTGGTTTGGATCCAACCGGATTGCATCACTTCGCGAACGCGATAAATGCCGGGGGGAAGGTCTCGAAATTCATAGTCTCCCGAAGAGTTGGTGATGGTACTGTTTTCATCGCCATCCAGCACTCCGTTGTCGTTGTCGTCCAGGAAAATCGTCCATCCCGGCAGTCCGGGGTCGGTGCTGTCGTCGCTGGTGCCATCGGCGTTCTGGTCGTCAAATTTGTAGCCGGAAATGATTCCCAGTTGAAAGTTTCCGAAATCCACGCCCGGCACGGAGGTCGTACCGGATGTGGGCGATATGATTTGAGGATTGGAGGTAGTATTGATCCAGCCGGCTTGAAGCACTTCGCGCACCTGGTAAGTGCCGGGAGTGATGATCATCAGAGCATAATTGCCGGATCCATTGGTGGTTGTGCTTGGTTCTCCATCGAGAATTCCATTGTTATTGTTGTCCAGAAATATGGTCCAGCCGGATAATCCCGAACCAAAGCCGTCTTTAACGCCATTTCCATCAATGTCATTGTACTTCTGTCCACTTACCAAAATACTGGCCGGAACAAAGCCGGAGAACTCGGAGGTGCTGCCCGCTGAATCGGTGGCCGTGGCAGTGATGACTTGACCAAGCAAGACGCTTGCCGAGAGAGTTACGTTGATCGTGGCGTTGCCGCCGGTATCGGTCGCGACATTATCGAAGCCGAGGAAAAACTCGCCTTCGCCGAAGCCGGATGGGTCACCGGCGTTGTTGGCGAAGAACTCGATGCGATAAGTGGCGTTCGGAAGGCTGTTGAGCGTGCCTTGAATATTGATGTTACCAACGCCGATCAGGGCAGACACCAGATCAGGAAAGTTTTGATAGCTGTTTGGACCGGTATCGGAGTCACCTGCGTCGTTGGGAGTGGGACCGAAGCCCCAGAACGCGATGCCGAGACCGGTATTGGAGTGGATGGAATTACCAAGAATCGAATTACCGTTGTCGCTGGCGTTGATTGCCACTCCACTGCCGTCGTTGAATGCGATCACATTGCCTTCTCCAGCGGCGGTTCCGCCGATGGTGTTGTTGCTAACGACCGAGTCAATGTCCACCCCCCTCGAACCGTTACCGAGAGGGCTGACGCCATCGGAGGCGACTCCGATAAGATTGCCCTGCACAACGTTTCCGATTGTATCAACACCGTAAAGGATGACGCCATAGTCGAAGCTGGCACCGGAGATGACGTTGCCCATGCCAGCGGCGCCGATCGAATTATTCGCGGAACCGGCGATGATAACTCCTGCGCCACCGGGGACTGCGGATGATCCGGTGACATCGGGTCCTAAATAATTGTGTAGAACGACGTTGGAGTCGGCTCCCATCAAAAGTTTTACTTGGGAAGAATTCCCTGAAATGACATTTCCAGCAGCCGCCGTGGCGCCGCCGATGGTGTTGTTCGTGGCGCCCTCGATAAGAACTCCTTGATTGAAGGCAGCCCAAATTCCACCGCAGCAGGCACCCCCATTTCCGAGGTCGGCCGTACCGGTGATGTCGGTGCCGATGAAGTTGCCTTGCACGAGATTCCCGGTCGAGGAATCTAGGATATGAATACCATTGCTGTCATTGCCGCTGATGATATTTTTCGCGGACGAAGTGATCCCTCCGAAGACGTTGTTCGACGACTGGCGCACGTAGACACCGTCGGTGCCATTGCCGAGGTCGAGTGTTCCTGTTACATCGGTTCCAATGGAATTGCCAAGAACGTTATTGTTTCGGACACCAAACTCAAAGTTGATGCCGCGGGATGTGTTTCCCGAAATTAGATTGCCGGCGCCAGCAGCGATGCCACCGATAATGTTATCACTGACATCGGATTGGAACGAAATGCCGAAGTTGTTCGGGACAGCGATCGTGCCAGTTGGATCGGTTCCGATGTAATTCCCCTGAATCAAGTTTCCGGTCGTACCCAGGTCCGTCGAATAAATTCCCGCGTACGAGTTGCCGGAAATGATGTTTCTCTCCGCCGCGGTTGTGCCGCCGATGGTATTATCTCTGGCGCCGCTTTGGAGATAGACTCCGCTGTTGCTGGCGAACGTCCCTGTGCCTGTGATATCTGTGCCAATCAGATTGCCTTGAATGACGTTGAAACTCGTGCCCGCGCCTTGTACCCGCACCCCGACTTGGTTGTCGGAGAGCAGATTTCCTGCTCCCGTGACACCGCCGCCCACCGTGTTAGAATAGGCACCCGAAACGATGTCCACTCCCACATTGCCGTTGCCGATTCCGATCATGCCAGTCGGGTCGGTGCCAATGGCATTCCCTTGCACGAGATTGCCGGAAGTACCACCGTCGCTCATGGTGATACCATTGTTAAAGTTGCCTGAAATCGTATTGCCCTCCATTGCACCCGTGCCACCGATCAGGTTGTCCGTAGCCCCTCCGTCGATGCGAATCCCACTGTTGTTTTGCAGCGCAGCCGTTCCCGCCGAGTTAAGCCCAATCTGGTTGTGTTGCACTGTGTTGAACGAAGTGCCAGTCCCGGAAATTTGGATGCCATACAGCGAATTTCCAGATATCGTATTTCCTGCGTTCGTGCTGGGGCCTCCGATGAGATTGAATGTAGCGCCATTATCAACACGAATGCCGACGTTGTTGGGAACGGCGCTGGCGCCCGCAGGGTTCGTGCCAATGAGATTGCCTTGTATCTGATTGCCAGTGGCAGCACCTTGAATGACGATGCCCTCGGAATTTCCAGAAATGACATTACCGGCGCCTGCCGCGGTTCCGCCAATGGTGTTATTGTTTTGCGAGTTGATCAAAATTCCTGTGCCGGAGGGGGAAAGTCCGATCATCCCGGTTGCGTCAGTGCCGATATAGTTGCCTTGTACCAGGTTGTTGATGGAACCGGCGCCGGCGATGTCTAGGCCGACCCCAACACCGGCATTGATGATATTTTTCGCTCCGGCGATCGTGCCGCCAATGGTGTTGGAAGATGAGCCGCCTGCGATGACGATTCCTTCGCTCCCGTTGGCCAGCGAAGCATTCCCACTGGAATTGATCCCGATGTAGTTACCTTGAATCAGATTCCCGGTGGCGTTGCTACCGGTCATCTCAATTCCAAATCCATCATTTCCCGAAATGATGTTGCGCTCGGCCGTCGTCGTCCCCCCGATGGTATTATTGCCGCTGTTGTTGAGGAAAATTCCGTCGAAAACGTTGCCGACATCGCCCATGCCAGTGGCGTTGGTGCCAATGAAGTTGCCTAGTACCAGCGTGGTCGAGGCGTTCTCTATCTCGATGCCGTGACGACTGTTGCCGCTGATGACGTTGCGCTCGGTGGCGAGCGTACCGCCGATGAAGTTGTTACTGGACCCGTCATTGATAAGAATACCGCTGACGGCGTTGGCGAGCGCCGCCGTGCCCGCGGCGTTCAGCCCGATGAGGTTGTTGATCACCGAGTTGGCGGTCGTTCCCGAATTGCTGATCCAAATTCCGATGCCCGCATTCCCCGAAATGACGTTGCGGTCGGCTAGTGCCGGACCGCCAATGGTGTTATTGTTCGCGCCCGCATTGATCACGAAGCCGTAGTAATTGCCTGCGGCGGCGGCGCCTGTGGCGTTGGTGCCGATGAGGTTGCCCTCGATGCGGTTGTTGTCTGCGCCCGACCCGCTGAGGTGGATGGCGGTTACGCCTGGGACGGAGATGTTTTGGAAGTTGATGCCGCGCACTACATTGTTGGTGCTTTCGATTCTCATCCCCGCACCGGGCGCCATCCCCGTGCCGTCCAACACGACGGCGATGATGCCGTTGAAAGCAAGGGGATTGGTGTTCACTGCTGAATCCGGCTCACTATAGCCGTCAATGATGGTGCCGCCATCGGTGATGGTCGGCAGCGAGGCAGTGAGCGTGATGACGTGCGGGCCGGGGCCGGGGATATTGAAGAGTATGGAGTCGGCAATGCCGGCGCCGACATTGTCGTTGACTTGGGCTTGTTCGAAGGGATCGAGCGCGGCGAAGGCGAGCAGACCTTCGGAGAGCAAGATGGCCTCGCGCAAACCTAGAACTCTGTCGCGAGCGTTGCTGTCAGTTTCGCTGTTGACGGTAATGTCGGCGCTGCGCGATAGCACGACGTCGTTGCCGTCGCCACCGGAGTAGCTGATGAAAAACGGTTGTCCACCGATGGATAGAGTTGCGCCTTCCGGCAGGCCGGCAAACGTGCCAGAAACGGCATCGGTCAGGTCGTTGGTGATGATAGGAATCGAAGAGCCGACGGACGGCGTATAAGTGAGGGTTGCGTTGAGCGTGCTGCCGCCGAGGTTGACTGTGCCCGCGACGTTCAAGAGGTCGATCTGGCCGGTATTGAGAAGCACGGAGACATTATTGGAGCTAAGATTAGCAGTCGCTAAATCCAGTTTTCCATCCCGATTAAAATCTCCGATTGTCACGGAATAAGGGCCTGATCCCAAAGCAACATTCACAGCCGGATCAAAACTTCCCGTTCCGCTTCCCGCCAAAATCGAAACATTGTTGCTGAAACTATTGGCCGCTACCAAGTCCTGTTTGCCATCGCCATTGAAATCTCCCACGGCTATAGACCGTGGGCCTGATCCCACCGAAAAATTGACTGCAGGATTAAAACTCCCTGTTCCGATGCCCCTCAAAATAGACACGTTGTTACTGTCCCTATTGGAAACCGCCAAATCCTGTTTGCCATCCTCATCAAAATCTCCCTTTGCCACGGAAAACGGTCCTGATCCCACCGAAAAATTGGCTGCAGCGCTAAAACTCCCCGTTCCGGTGCCAAGCAAAATCGAAACATTGTTGCTATTGCGATTGGCCACCGCTACGTCCTGTTCGAAATCACCATTGAAGTCTCCAATCGCTACAGATATTGGATTTGACCCCACCGCATAATTGGTTGCTCCGCCAAAGTTTCCGGTGCCCGTGCCTAGCAAAATTGAAACGTTGTTACTACCGGCATTTGCCGTCGCTAGATCCTGTTTGCCATCGCCATTGAAATCTCCCACCGCCACGAATTCCGGGACTGACCCCACTGCAAAATTGGTCGCCGCGCCAAAGCTTCCTGTTCCATCTCCCAGAATAATTGATACGTTGTTGCTCGTCGTATTGGCCGCTGCTAAATCTTGCTTGCCATCCCCGTTGAAGTCCCCCACGGCGACCGATTCCGGATCTATCCCCACCGCAAAATTGGTCGCCGCGCCAAAGCTTCCTGTTCCGTCGCCCAGCATTATTGACACATTGTTGCTGCTTAGATTAGCTGTCGCCAAATCCTGTTTGCCATCTTTATTGAAATCTCCCACTGCCACAGAATACGGATTGATCCCCACCGCAAAATTGGTCGCCGCGCCGAAATTGAGGTCGAAGCCGCCAATCTCGATCTCGAAAAAAGCGCCCGAATTGAGAACTGCATTACTGCTATTGAGCACGCCAGGGCTGGAGCCCGGCGCGAAGACGCCGCCGGCATTGACCGTGACCGGGCCAACGGCACCACCATCGCCGCCAAGCTTGCCGCCGCTATTTACCGTAAAAGCGCTAGCGATTGTCGAGCCGTCCACCAACAACTCGCCCGCGTTGACAGTCGTTGTCCCCGCGTAGGGATTTGCGCCGGTAAGCACGAGTGTACCGCCGCCATCCTTGGTCAAGCCGCCGTTGGAAACGGCGGCACTGATGTTCAAGTCTACTGCGTCGGCGCTGTCTTCCACTGTGAACGTGCGCGTGCCGCCTCCAAGAGAAAGGTTGCCCGCAATGGTCACGCCGATGTTGTCGATGAAGAGACACGAGATTTGGACGTCGCCGTTGAGGGTTAACATTCCTGCGCCGGTCATGATGTCCGCGCCAAAGGAACTGCCGCTGCGTGCGTCGAGTGAACTGATCGTCTCGTTGAATCCATTGAGGTCGAACAATCCCGAACTAAGAACTCCTACTTGCACCGTGCTGGCGATTTGATCGCTGCCAAGGAGGCGCACCACGTCGGCATCGTTCCCGCCGCTGTTGTCTCCGATGTCGAAGAATCCACCGGCGATGGCGTTCTGGCCGGGACTTTTGTTCAACAGCAGCGTCCCGGCGTCCACGAAAGTGTTACCCGTGTAGCTATTGTTGCTGGCGCCTGAGAATTGCATCGTTCCCGCCCCGCTTTTTCTGATTCCCCCCACGCCTATCGCGGCCGAGATATCCAAATCTACTGTCGCAACGCCATCCGCGACGGTGAACGTGCGTTGCACGCCGCCGAGGTTGAGGAAACCGCTGATGGTGGACGTGACGGGGTCGGCATTTATCTGAACGTTGCCGCCGAGAGTCAGTGCTCCCGCGGTTGCAGTGATCGTCGCGGCGGTCATCGTCAACGTCGAGTTGAGTGTGAGGGTGAAATTGCCCAGGTTGAGGATCGAGTCTTTGTTGAGAGTCAAGCTCTTGATTGTGCGCCCCGTGTCGAGAATGGGGTCGTTGGTGACGTTGGAGATGACCACGTCGTCGGCCGAGCCGGGCACGATGTTTGGAGACCAGTTGGCCGCGTTGCCAAAAACGGTATTCACCGCACCGGTCCACGTGGACAGGACTGGCGAAAGCCTCGCCTCCAGCGGTTCTACGTGCAACGGCAGCGGGGCGCGGCGGCGTATGCCCGCGTCACGAGTCGTTCGAGAGGGCGCAGGAACGGAGATTGGATTTGAGTGAGCTGGAAACCAGCGGCTTAGTTTTCTCCGCAGACAGCGCAAAGTCATGGCTATCTCCCTTCACAGGTTCGATGCAATCTTTCCCCAGCCCCCTCAATCGAACGGAATGTAGTTGCGCAGTGAAGGCAAGTCAACCGCATTTTTCGCCGCGCCGAAAAATCTTCTACTGGTCAGAACTTACGGTTGCGCGAGGGCGGAGCGGCGCCGGGGCGGTCGCCGGGGATTTGCCCCCACGACCGCGCAAATGTCATGGAATCTAAATATTTTTTATTGATGGCTTGAACCCGGCTTTCGACAATCCGAATTACGGCAAACAGGAATCGCGCGGCAACATCCGGGTGCTTGAGCATCATTCCTTGAAAAGCGACCTGTGATATTTTGAGCAACACCGAATCGCGCGTGGCAGTGACATCCGCCGATCGCGGTCCCGGTTGAAAGAGGCAGATCTCGCCGAAAAAATTGCCGGACTCCATGATGGCAAGCGTAGTTTCGCGGCCATCTTCGGATTTTGCGGTGACGCGGACTTCTCCGGAGAGGATGAGAAACATCGAGTCACCATACTCGTCTTTTTTGACCACGGGCCGAAAGGCTGCGTATTGAACCGACTCGACGACCTGAACGAACTTGATCAGTTGATCCTCGTTCATATCGGTCAGTGCGCTTAACCGTCGGAGATGCGCGGGCTGCAGGTTGGGATGATTGCGCGCGACTTTTTCCGCGGAGGTCGTCGCCGCGGCGTTGGGAAAGACATCGGCAAGCCCGGGGATGGTTGCGGCGCGATTCCATGTATCTTGTGCGTCGTCATACACCCAGGTTTGGCCGTCTACTCGGTTTTCGCCTACCCAGTCGCGCAGAGTCTCCAGTGGGATGGGGCCATAAACGTGTTCGTCGGCTCCGATTATTTTAAAGCTCATTTGCAGTTACCTAAAAATATGTAGCAAGAGGAGTGCATGTTTGCACCACTAAAATTTGTAGGAGAGCGTGAGAGTAGCGCCGCCGTTGAAGACGTTGTAATCGTGGTTGGCCGCGTCCGAGTTGTTCCAAATCTGCGAAGCGGAGAGGCGGACATTGGCCCAATCCCGGATGTAATACGTCAGGGACGCAGAAATGTTGTTGCGAAAGTCCGTGCGGGAGCTAATGTTCTCCGACGCATTTTGAAACCGGTGCAAATGGTCTTCGTATTGAAACCGATGTGAAAGTTCAGCGACAAGCTTGTTGATGATGGCAAATCGGGCGCCCCCGAAAACCGTTCCGGTGAGACGGGTATAATCGGCCGGACTGGCGTGATGGAAGTCGATTTGTCCGCCTGTGTAAATGGCGATGCGGGGATGGATTGCCTTGATGAAACTTGCGCCAGCCAGCAGATCGCCCTCCTTGTAAAATTCGTTGTCACCGGGGCGATGGTCGGCGGAGTGCGATTGCAGCCATAACCCAGAATATCCAGCAAAAACAGTCCAGTGTTTCCCCAGTGGCCAGGAAGCGTTGAGTCCGATCGAGTCGGCGTCAAAATTAAGGTCGTAGTGGTCCACGTAGCGAAAAAACTGGTGACGATAAAACAGGGCGACCCGCGCGGCTTTGATGGTCGGCGGCACGACCGTCACATCCAGCGATTGAACGAACAGCAAGTCATCGCCGGGGTTTTTATCTTCCAATTTGACGTTGGAAGTGAAAACAAAATCGCTGGCGGAGGTTAGGTAAATCCATGGTTGTCGCCGGATGCGCCGGAGGATGCGTTGCACGCCAAGTTCCTCCGATCCGATCGGCATGAAAAAATCTTCTACTTGCTCGTCGAGGATACTTTTTTGCGGTTTTTGCTGCTGCTGTTGCTGCTGGACCTGTGGCTCTTGCGAAATGGCAGGCGCGCCAAGCAAACACCCCGCTACCATCCCCAAACCGAGGAGCTTTGCCTTCATTCAGGAGGGTTAGACCATTCGAAATGGATGTAGTGCCATAGCATCAGCGGGATAAAGGTGCTGCCGGTGGCGCGTGTGTGACCTTCGTCGTCGGTGACATTTGCCCATCGGTAAGACAGCGCTCGATTTGTTGAATCGTTTGGCCGCCATCGGCGGTGACAGTCAAGATCCCGCAGGTGGGACTGTTGCTGCCGTAACTGTTGAAGTTCAACACACGAAACACGTAATCGCCTGTTGCGGGTATTCCCGTGACGGCAAAGTTTTCCACTCGTTTTCCCGACACATCAAACGCGTCCGGCAACCCAGCGTTGTCGTTATCCAATTGCGCTATGCCTTGCCCGCCATTGACCAATACTGTCGGGTTGTCAAACGAAACAGTGCCGCCTCCGGGTAAATCCACCAGCAAATCCATGTCCGCTTCGCTATTCCAGACGAACTGGCCTCGAACTAGTCCGGTGGACCCAACGTCAAGGAACGCCGCGGAATTCTGGTTTACATTGGCTTCCTGTCCCGCGCCGATGGTGCCGCCGGTTAAATCGCTGCCGGTTGTGCCGGTAGTGCTGGTGTCTTTTGTAGTTGTGGTGTCTGTCCCGCTTGTTCCACCATCCGTTCCTTCCTTGGTCCCGGTTGTGGTGGTCAGAGTGGTGTCACCGCTGGTAGTCGCAGTCGTTTCGGCGGTTGTGCCGGCTTGGTCAGTCCCTTCCGTTGTTGTTAAGACTTGATCGCCGGTGCCCGCGATGTAATTGGTAGTGGGCGCCAATTTGCCACTGTCCAGTTGCGTTTGTTGCTCTTGCACGGTTTGGTCGATTTGTTCGCTCGTGTCAAGATTCTCAATCGTTTTCTGCGCGTCCTTCAGAAAGGTCGAGGTGTTCATCATCGTCTTGACATCCACCGGCGTGCGCAGCCATCGTCCATTATTATAGACCAACGCCATTTCGCCGGGACGAACCACGACCGCGTTCACTTTGCCGGCTTGTTCGTTGCTCTGGATGAGCACTCGTGCGTGGCCTTCCAAGATGATTACTTTCAAACCGGCGGTAGCACCGGCGCCTTGTCCCGGATTGCCCGGTGGACCTTTGGCGCCGCGTTTTCCTTCCTTGCCAGGTTTTCCGGATGCGCCGAGGTTTCTTGCTTCCCCCGAAAACGCCTCAATGATTCCCGTGGTGCCCGTGATGGCCGCAGTAGCCGCGCGCGTTTTAATTTGCGCGCCTCCCGCGCCTTTGGGAACGTGGAAAAGAATCAAACCATTGTTCAACTCCATGTCGCGGCTGCCCGCTTTGAATGAAAAAATCGTATTCGAGCCGAGCCGCGTGATGGTTTTGTCCTCAAATTCCAACTCCGCCACCGATTTCTCGCCCGTTCGCACCACGTCGGAGCCTTGGACTTTGTCCGTCAGCTTCGCAGGGCGCTCGTCGCCGCCGGTCGGTCGATACCGCACGTCGTTTTTGGCGTAGGTGACAGATGCTTTAGTGAGAGGATTGGCCGCGGATGCGACCAACGACAGACTTGAAACCCCAACACTCAATACCGTTATCCAATTCGTTTTCATCTTTGTTCTCCTCGTTGAGTTGTTACCCGAAACCTCGCTTCCCTGTATCTTCCATGCCTTGCTCAAGAATGTCAAGGCGACAAATTCATTTTTTTAGCCGTACCGTGGCTCCTTCCGTGTTGTGATGTTCCTGTGGTGGTTTCTTTTCCGATTCGTTTGCAAACAGCCATGGGAATAATCCGCGCATGTATTTTTGCAGCGTCACGATTGTCGGGCCGTATCCCTTGTGGTAAATCGCATATTCCAAATCATGCCCCATCTCCGCCGCCGTTTGATACCGTTGCGCGGGATTCCGGTGGAGAGCCCGCAGTAGGATTTTTTCCACGTCCTCCGGGATCTCCGCGTTGATTTGCCGCGGGGGTGGGAGATCCTTGGTCAACACGTTTTGCAAGACCGTTGTCGTGTCCGGCGCTCCAAAGAGATCTTCACCCGTCAATAATTCATACATGTTGACCCCGAGCGAGAAAATGTCCGACCGCGCGTCCGTCGCCTGGAATTGCGCCTGCTCCGGAGACATATAAGCAATCTTTCCCACCAACACCGATCCTTCCTGGTCTTTCATCACGTTCGCGGCCTTGGCAACGCCAAAATCCGTCAGTTTCACTTCGCCCTCCGTGCTGATCATGATATTGCGCGGACTGATATCCCGATGCACCACGCCCAGCAGTTGCCCGTTCTTGTCCCGTTTGTTGTGCGCGTATTCCAAGCCCCGGCAAACACGGCTGATGATAAATGTTCCCAGTTCGGGTGGAACGCGCTCGCTGCGGTCGCGATGATTGTTCAGAAAATCCTGAAGACTGATCCCGGCCACGTATTCCATCGCGATGTAATACATATCGCCCGCTTTTCCCAGCTGATAGACTTGGCAGATGTTTTGATGTACTAAATCGGCGACCAGTTTGGCCTCGCCAATGAACATCTCCACAAATTCCTGGTTCTTTGAATAGCTGGGCAAAATCGTCTTGATCGCGACAGTTTTCTCAAAACCCATCGCTCCGTCCAGAACCGCTTCATACACCGACCCCATCCCGCCATCGGCGATTTTTCGAACGAACCGGAAATGCGCTGCATCTCGTAATTCCTGCAGCGGCACCCCACGATCCCGTTTCGTGATTTCAGTCATGCTGATGAACATCATAGCTGACCTCCCAACGCGGTCAATACTTTCCTAGCTGTTCGCGTGCCACCTTTTTTGCTCGAAAACCTATCCACCCCCCTTTACATTCCTCTTTCGTGAAAGTCGCCCTCTTTGTCACTTGTCTCGTGGACCAGTTTTTCCCCGAGGTCGGTGTCGCTACCGTCAAACT
The DNA here is from genome assembly GCA_964348665.1 of uncultured Verrucomicrobiota bacterium. Lineage (GTDB taxonomy): Bacteria > Verrucomicrobiota > Verrucomicrobiia > Palsa-1439 > CAYGDP01 > CAYGDP01. Next base: position 13,085 of record CAYGDP010000015.1, on the reverse strand, counting down.
CCTCCGCGCCAACGGCTGCGAGGTCGTCTTCCCCTCCGCCCAAACTTGCTGCGGCCAGCCCGCGTTCAACTCCGGGTTTCGCGAGGAAGCCCGCGCCGTTGCCCGCAAGTTCATCGCCGATTTTGAATCCTACGATTATATCGTCTCCCCCAGCGGCTCCTGCACCTGTATGGTCGCCCACTTTTATGAGGAGCTGTTTGCCGATGAACCGGATACCCTGAAGCAAGTCCACGCACTCGCCAAAAAAATCCACGAGCTAAGCGATTTTCTCGTCAATGTTCTCAAAATTGATTCCGTCGGCGGCTCGTTTCCTGAACGAGTCGCGTTCCATGACGCCTGTCATGGGCTCCGCGGCCTCCGCCTCAAGGAGGAACCGCGCCAATTGCTCCGCGCAAAACCCGGGTGCGAATTGGTCGAACTTCCTAATAGCGAACACTGCTGCGGCTTCGGCGGCACGTTCGCCGTCAAACTCCCCGATGTGTCCGTTGGCATCGTCGAGGAAAAAATCAAGAACGCGCAAGCCAGCGGCGCGAAGGTGCTGGCTGCCTGCGATTCTTCCTGCCTCATGCATATCGCCGGAGCGATGAGCCGGCAAGGCGTTCCGATCCGTTGCATGCATTTGGCCGAAATCCTAGCGCAAGGGATGAAGTGAATAATATAAATCCCAAACATAAAACTTCAGGGAAGCCTCAAACTTCGATTTCTTACCGCAAATCGTCTCCCTCATCTCTTGAAGTTTGGAGTTTTCAGTGAACCCAACCTCCAACCAGTTCGAATCCGCCGCCACCGCCGCGCTCGCCAATGAGAGGCTCCAGCGCGCCGTGCCAAACGCAACCCAACGGGGATTTCAAGAACGGCTTCACGCCATTTCCCAAGTCCCCGATTGGCAACAACTCCGAACACGCGCCCGCGCCGCCAAAGACGATGTCCTCGCCAATCTCGATAGCTACCTCCGGCAGTTCGAAGAGAATGTCGTCAAAAACGGCGGCCATGTTTTTATCGCCCGTGACGGTCGCGAGGCCTGTGATTACATCGTCCGGCTCGCCCGCGACAAAAATTGCAAGCTCGCCGTCAAAGGCAAATCCATGGTCAGCGAGGAAGTCGCGCTCAATGACGCGCTCGCCGCCGCCGGAATCGAGCCTGTCGAAACGGATCTCGGCGAGTTTGTCGTTCAAATCGCCGACGATCACCCGTCGCACATCGTCACACCCATCATCCACAAGCTTCGCGATGAGATTGCTGATTTGTTCCATGAAAAATTGGGGATCGAGCGCACCGAGGATGTTTCAACCCTCTGTCTCGCCGCCCGACGACATCTTCGCGAAAAATTTTCACGCGCCGACATGGGGATCAGCGGGGTCAATTTTGCCGTCGCCGAGACCGGCACATTGGTGACCGTCGAAAATGAGGGTAATATCCGGTTCTCGACAACGATGCCGCGTGTCTATGTGGCGCTGATGGGTATGGAAAAAATCATCCCGCGTCTCGATGATCTCGCGGTTTTCCTTCGCCTGCTTGGTCGCAGCGGCACCGGCCAAAAATTGACCGCCTATACCAACTTCCTCACCGGCCCCCGCCGCGCCGGGGAAGGGGATGGACCAGACGAATTTCACGTTGTCATTCTCGATAATGGTCGCCGCCGGATTTGGAAGGACGAAGAAATGCGCGAGTCGCTCGCTTGTATCCGCTGCGGTGCCTGCCTGAACGCTTGCCCCGTGTATCAGAAAGTTGGCGGTCACAGTTACGGTTGGGTGTATCAAGGCCCCATCGGCGCCATCATCACCCCGCAATATCTCGGGCTAGATCAGGCAAAGACTCTTCCGTATGCCAGCTCCCTTTGCGGAGCATGTCTCGATGCCTGCCCCGTCAAAATTGATATCCCCTCCATTTTACTAAAACTGCGCGCGCGTGAGACGGAAGCGGGCCTTGCCAGCCCCTTCGAGAAAATTATGTGGCGTTCCTGGGCGTCCGCAATGACCCGGCCGTGGTTGTACGCGGTCGGCGGTCGCATTGCGTCGGTTCTCCAGCGCCCGCTGGTCCGGGATGGAAAGATTCACAAACTTCCATTTCTGCTCGGTCGTTGGACGAAACGCCGCGATTTTCCGCCCCTGGCCCAGAAATCGTTTCGTCAGCGCTGGAGAGAGGGAATCGAATAATGCAACAACTGGAACTCACCGATCTCGCCGCGCAGTTTGAAGCGGCATTTACCGCGCTGGGCGGAAAATTTTACCGCGCGCGCGGCCTGGCGTATGCCGCCGAGCAAATCGGTCTGATCATCGCCAACGCAAAAGCAAAGTCCGCTGTGTCCTGGGATGTCCCGCTCTTGCGGGAGGCGCGGATCGAGCCGGCACTCGCCCGACACGGCATCGCTCTGACTTGGGCTGATCGCAGCGACGATCCGGCATCGCGTTTGCAGTTGCGGGAGAAGGCGCTTGCAGTCGAATTCGGGATTACGACTGCCGATTTTGTGTTGGCCGATACCGGCTCTCTTGTGGTTTTGGGAAAACCACGCCAACCGCGAGCGGTTTCCCTCGCTCCGCCCCGGCATATCGCGCTGGTTCGACCCGAGGATTTCGTGGCAAATCTGGACGAGTTTTTTGCCCGGCTCCGCACGAAAGGGCCGAATGTGGTCGAGACGATGTCCAGCTCGATGACTTTTATTACGGGCACCAGCCGCACGTCCGACATTGAGAAAATCCTGTTCAAAGGAATTCATGGACCGCTGGAAGTTCACGTGGTTTATTTGGAAGAAGCATGAAAACACGAGTACCGTTCCTTGATTTGGCCGCGCAAGCGGCGACGCTCGAGCCGCAACTGACCCGCGCCGTGTCGCGCGTGCTCCGCAGCGGCCGTTATGTGTTGGCCGAAAATGTCGCCGCGTTCGAGCGCGAGCTGGCGCGATTCTGCAACGCGCGGTATGCCGTCGGCGTCGCCAATGGCACCGATGCGTTGGTGCTTTCCTTGCAAGCATTGGGAATTGGTGCTGGCGACGAGGTCATCACAACCCCGTTCACCTTCATCGCGTCGGCCGAGGCGATTCACCGCGTTGGCGCGAAGATTGTGTTTGCCGACATTGACAACTCGACTCTCAACATCGATCCCCAGGAAATCGCAAAAAAAGTCTCCCGTCGCACCCGCGCGATTCTTCCCGTGCATCTCTTTGGCAATCCAGCGCCGATGAAGGAAATCCTGGCGTTGTCGCGTCGGCACAAACTTCTGGTGGTGGAAGACGCCGCGCAGGCGATTGGCGCAACGATTCATGGCCGAAGCGTCGGCGCGCTGGGTGACGCCGGGATTCTTAGTTTTTATCCAACCAAAAATCTAGGGGGAGTAGGGGACGGCGGGGCAGTGCTGACAAATTCCCGCGTGATCGCCGAAAAAATCCGTTTGCTGCGCGCGCACGGCGCCTCCGAGCGATACAAACACACGCAGCATGGGCTCAATAGCCGCCTCGACGAAGTGCAGGCCGCCGTGTTGCGCATCAAGTTGCCTCGGGTCCGGGCATGGAACAGTCGTCGTCGCTCCATTGCGGCGCAATATCGCCGCGAATTATCAGGCATGAAATTTCAAACAATCACTCCCGGCGGCGAGCCGGTGTATCATGTGGTTTCAATTCGCGTTCACGAGTCCCGTCGCGATGCGTTGGTCGCCCGCCTTCGCGCGCAAGGGATCGAAGTAGGTGTTTTTTATCCGCAGCCCCTTCATTTACAGAAAGTTTTCCGGACACTGGGACATCGAGTCGGCGATTTTCCCAATGCCGAGCGTGCCGCGCGAGAAATCCTCGCGTTGCCGATTTTTGCCGAGATGACCGCCGCGCAGGTTCGGCTCGTCACGCGCGCCTGTGTTGAATAGAGGCGTATTGGTCCATTATCGATCACTGCGCGTTTTGAGGCTTGGCCGAGGTTGCGTTGCGGGTTCGCCAGACGATTGCAGTCCATCCGGCACAGATGACGATTGCAATTCCACATAAGATCAGTCCCCACGTGAAACTGGCTGGTTCATACCGAAATTCCACGATCCCGTTCCCGGCGGGCAGAATAACGCCACGAAACGCATGGTTGGCGGGCGCGATCGGTAGCGAGTTGCCATTCAGCGACGCTTTCCATCCGCGGTTCCAACTGTCTGATAAAATCAGGACACCGGCAGTTTTCATTTCGACACGAAGGCGAACCCAAAGCGGCGTTTCAGAAAGGATCTCGGCCTTTCCTCGATACGGAGGGGGAGGAAGGTCCGGTGCGGATTCCATGTAGGCAACATGGCGAGGGTCGAAAGCGGGTCTTGCCAAGAGCTGAAGACGACGAGCCTTGTCGTTTACTATTTCTGCTCGTTCCGGTACAAAGGCGCGCGGCAGGCAGAGCGGATTTTCAGAAATCCAATAATCCTGGAATGTTCGCAGGGGAGTAATGGAATCGGGCGGTTTTCCGCGGTAGATAAAGTAGCGAAGATTCAACAAATCCGCCAAAGGAGATTCGGGTTGAGGAACAAAATATTGAATTACGGCGTAGCTGGGAGAATCAGAATATCGCTCAAACCGGTAGAGGTTGTATAATTCTACAATCCGGCGGGGATCCACGCCGTCGTATCCCCTGATATCAGCGATCCGATGGCTAAGATTTAAGCAGGGAGGAAAACAGGTCACGCCACAGACCCGACCGGCGGGCAATCGTTCGAGTTCCGCAATGACCGGAATTTTTGGGTAATACAATTTGGGGTCCACTTGGGGGAGAATGCTCGACGCGTTCCAAGTTAGCTCGCAGAGTGTTAGGACTCCAACAATCCATACCCATCGGTGAACGGTGAGGATGTTTCTCGCCAGCAATAACCAACAGATTGCCGCCACCGCACATAAGCCGGCATCGTACAAGTATTGATTTGAAAACCAGCGTTGCACGGCAGACAGGTCGGCAATCGCGGCATAGTTTGTCTCCCTGACAATGGTTTGATGCACGATGGCGACCTTCTCGGGCGGAGAGTACGATCGATCGAGACATACTCCACCGAGTACGGCGAGCACGGCGATGATCAACCAAAACTCCCGTCGCCAGCGGATTTCGTTCCGCAACAATGCATCCGCTCCAATGACACCTGCGGAGAGGATCGCCCAACCGGTTACAAACACAAACCGGTTGTTTCGTAACAAGTGAAGGGGTGGCAATTGGAACAGGCGCGATAATCCGGGAATATCTAAAAGGTAGCTCGAGCCCAGCACCCCAGCGATCAAACAAAATATAAATGCGCTTCGCAATCGCCGGTGGCCGATCGCCAGCGGGGCAAGAAATAACGTCACCAATAAACCAGTGTATCCAATGGCAGCGCTTTCCTGGAGATTCCCGTGGTCGATATAAATGCTCCCGAAATCGTTCGTGCCATAGAAATAGGGAAAAATCATCTGAACGAGGGAGGTGATTCCTTGCGGAGGCGACTCTACAAATCCCTTGGTTCGCTCTCCAATTCGATAACTGTCCTGTAGATAGTCCAGCGTCGGCAAGTTCTGTGGCGCGGAGAGTAGGCTTCCGAGCGTCCAACCGGCTACGACAACGCACGCGGATTGAACTTCCCGTCGCGAAAAAGCTCCCCGCCAACCGAATTCATCGATCATACACCACAAAAAATAGATTCCCGAAACTAGTAAAACTTGAGCTCCAGTTTCCGCGTGTCCGCTGAACAAAAGTGCCGCGGTGATGATTGCCAAACCTATACCCGCCAATCCCCGATGTTTTCGTACGGCCGCGTCGGTCATCCATAATACCCATGGCAACCAGACAACGACAGCGCTAATGGTTTGGTATGACCAGAGTGTTACGAACCCATTGAGAGGGTAACACCAAGCGCCGATCGCCGCTGCCAGAAATCGAACTTTCCACGCGCGCTCAAAAAATAAAAATGCTCCAATCCCTCCAACCAACACTTGTAACAGGTGTCCCCAGGCGACGGCCACAGGGCTGGGCCATAAATAGTCCAATATTCGAAACGGTGATAATACCGCGGTGTTGTTGGCCGCCAAAAAAGGCGTCCCGCAATAATTATAAGGATTCCATAATGGCAATCGCCCCGCTCGGATTTCTTCTGCCGAAAACCGGCGGTTTAGCTCGGTTTGTAATACTCCATCCGATAGGATGGGATTGTGGATGGTCGGAAGTGGGTCTGACGAATCCCGAGGAATGTACATTTGCGGCATCTCCAAAATGTCCAGGGGCAATAATATCTTCGTCCCGATCAGCGATGGCCAATACAGTGCAATCTGCGGAAGCAAAAGCCCCAACAAAAGAATCCCCCAACAGCGCACTCGCGCCTTCGCCTGATCCCCGTCGGGAATGGTCGGATCGGTTGCCATCGTTACAGGGAGGATGTCGACCGGCCTTTCATCGTAGTCTCGAAGATTTTTTCGGAGCGGTTTGCCTATTTGTTCTGGAGCAATCGCACAACTTCACTTTTCAACTTCCAAATCCCCGTCAGCAAGACCGCGACCGGGAAAATACACAGCGCGGCGAGCCCGATCACTTTCCATCGCGTCATGCTCCGCAGAAGATCGCTAAATTCCGCTCCCACATATAACAGCATGCTGTATTGATCGTCTTGTCGGTCATGCATGACGTACGCCGACATCAGGGTCGCCGCCAAGGGCAGGATTCCCAGCAACAAACTCACAAACAACGCCGTCCGGAAATCTCCCATCAAAGTTTCCTGCCCCAATGCCCGCGCCAATTCCACCAGTGCCAGTAATAGCAGGATCACCAACGCAACACCCGAACCGCATAGACCCATGACATTGGCGAGCAAATGCAAATCAAACGTCTCCAACCGCCACCAATTCACAAACAATGAAAAATAGGCGCACAACCCCGCCGCCCACGCCGCCCCCGTTGTCCAGCGATTCCAGTCCCCGCCGACCGCGCCAGCCGACCGCAGACGGATCAATCCCCACGTCACCGCGCCAAATGCCAGGATTTGCCATAGAAAATGTTGCGGCAGTAACGCCAGCGGCGGCGCGAAGATCCCCAGCCCCACCAAACAAAACGCCAACGGCGCCATCCATTGAATCGTCGATAATCCTTGGGAGAGCCGTACCAGATTCTCCGCGCTCAACACCGGCGGTGTCACCGGCAGCTCCACAGGAGCGGGGTTTTGGACGGATTCATTTTCCATTCGCCGCATCATACGCCAGCCCACCCTAAAACACAAACGCCGCCTTGACTTCTCCGAGGGGACAACGGCAAACTGTCACTGTGGCGGGCAACGGGCAATTTCTTCGTGTCGGCACGCTCGACGAACTGAAAGCGCGCGGCATGATTGTCGTGACAGGCGCGAGACCGATTCTGGTTTGTTTTCACGATGGGAAAATTCGCGCGCTCGATAATCGCTGCCCCCATCTCGGTTTCCCGCTCCACCGTGGCTCGGTCAAGGATGGCGTCCTCACCTGTCATTGGCACCACGCGCGTTTCGATCTCGCCAGCGGTTGCACGTTCGATCTTTGGGCGGACGATGTGCCCAGCGCTGTTGTTGAACTGCGTGGGAACGAAGTCTGGGTGGCGAACGATTGCCATTTTGCCGACGAAAAAACCCACTGGCAGAATCGTCTCCGCGAAGGGATGGAACAAAGCATCAGCCTCATCATCGGCAAAGCCGTACTCGGTTCGCTTGGTGCCGGCTGCGATCCGTGTGAGTTGGTGCGTGAAGCCGCGCTCTTCGGCGCGCGTCACCGCGACGGTTGGGCCAGCGGGATGACAATTCACACCGCGATGGGTAACCTGCTATCCTCGTTGCCCGATGAAGAACGTTATCTCGCGCTGCTGGCTGGCATCAGCCGCGTTGCTGCCGATTGTGTAGGTCAACCGCCGCGACGCAACCGTCACGCGCTCGACGGCGGCCATGTTCCACTCGACCAATTGAAACGTTGGATGCGCGATTGGACTCTGGTGCGTCACCGGGATGGTGCGGAGCGCACATTACTCACCGCGATCGCGCAGGGCGCGACACAACCAGAACTTACAAATTTTCTTGCCGCTGCTGCCACCGACCGTTTTTACGCAGACGGCGGACACGCGCTCGATTTCATCAATAAAGCTTTCGAATGTCTCGATCTTGTCGGCTGGAAACACGCCGCCGAGATATTGCCGACTGTCGTTCGCCAACTCGTTGCCGCGCGCGGCGGCGAAGAAATGAACGCGTGGCGCAGCCCCCAAGACCTCGTCCTACTCCTCAACGACGCGTTTCGAGAACTCCCGTCGCTCCTCGCCGGAAGAGTAGCGAGGAAATCATCCGTCACAGATCACCAGTTTCCAGTCTCCAATCTCGCGAAGGAAATACTCGGCGACGACCCCGGTCAAATCGTTGCTGCTCTCAAATCGGCGATCGTCAGCGGCGCGCACCCAGCCGATTTGAGCCGGGCGCTCGCGTATGCTTCTGCACTCCGAATCACTCGGTTCGGCAGTGCCAACGAATTTGGCGATTGGATCACCGCGCTGCACACGTTTACCTACTGCAACGCTTTGCATCAACTCTTCAAGCGTCTATACCCCAATGCCGAATCCCCAATCCTTGATCCCACTCCACTCCGAGGCGTTTTCCACGGCGCGATGTCGGTCTATCTCGATCGTTTCCTCAACGTTCCACCCGCGCGTTTGCCCGCGGACAATGGCGAATCCCTCGACGATCTGCCGAGCGACGCGAACGAGTTACTGAAACAATTCCTTGCTGCACTCGATAGTCAACAGCAAATCAATTCTGCAGCACGTCTGGTCGCGCGATACCTGAAGCTAGGCCACGCGCCCGACCCGTTGATCGCCACGCTCACTCGTGCCGTCTTGCGCGAGGACGCCGACTTTCATACATTTCAGATGCTCGAAGCCGGCGTACAGCAATATCGCGAGTGGGGAAACAACGCCGAAGGCCAGCACATCCTCATCGCTGTCGCGCGCTACCTCGCTGCCCACTCGCCCACGCAGCGCGCGGGTTATCAGACCGCTACGATTGCGCTGCGCCTCCATCGCGGGCAGAAAATTTACGAAGAGTGACTGGAGAATCGAGCCCGAAGATTGGGAAACAACGATGGAGATTTGAAAACCAGCCAGTCACGAGTCTCCAATCTCCATTCGCCTTCCTAAGCGCACGCTTGACACTTGCCATCATTTCCCGTTTTCTATTCTCGAAAAACCCACAGCAAGGAAAATTTCATGTCCTTCTTCGATCTTCCTCTCGAAAAACTGCGCCGCTATAAACCGAAGCGAATCGAGCCGCGCGATTTCAACGCGTTTTGGAACCGCACGCTCGCCGATACGCGCCGCCATCCGCTCCGCGCCCGATTCGACCGCGTGGACGTCGGGCTGCAACTCATCGAATCGTTCGACGTGACCTTCGCCGGCTTCGGCGGTCAGCCGATCAAAGGCTGGCTCAATCTGCCGCGTGAACGACGCGGTAAACTGCCCTGTGTTGTCGAGTTCATCGGGTATGGCGGCGGACGCGGTTTCGCGACCGATTGGCTGCTATGGGCAAGTGCCGGTTACGCGCACCTCGTCATGGATACGCGCGGACAGGGAAGCGCTTGGAGCAAAGGTGATACGCCCGACCCCGAACCGGACGATTCAAACCCCCATTTCCCCGGCTTTATGACGCGTGGGATCCTCAATCCCCATACCTATTATTATAGACGCGTTTTTACCGACGGCGTCCGCGCCGTCCAAACCGCCGCATCGCATCCCGCAGTGGACAGCGCCCGAATCGCCGTTACGGGTGGCAGTCAAGGGGGAGGCATCGCGATTGCCGTGGCGGGCTTGTCCGCCGTGAAAGTTTGCATGCCGGACGTGCCATTTCTCTGCGCGTATCGCCGCGCCACCGAGATCACCGCCGCGCATCCCTACGAAGAAATCTCCCGTTATTGCCTTACGCATCGTGACAAAGTGGACACGGTCTTTGCCACGCTCGCTTACTTCGACGGCGTCAATTTAGCATCGCGCGCGAAAGCGCGGGCGCTTTTCAGCGTTGGCCTGATGGACGAAATCTGTCCGCCCTCGACCGTCTATGCCGCGTACAATCATTGGCGCGGCCCAAAACAAATCCGCGAATGGCATTATAACCATCACGAAGGCGGCGGCGCCTATCAAACGCAGGAAAAAGTGAAGTTACTGAACGCGCTTTGGCAGTAAAGTTTGACCGCCGATCTGATTCATTCGCGTCCATCTGCGTTTATCCGCGGTTCCAATTTTACCTGTTGCCTTGCAAAACCTTCATTCTGGTCTATGATGTCCTCCCTTGCGCACAAACTTTATAGGCACTTATACCGCGCTGGTCACGCCTTTCGACCGATCAGGTCGCGTGGATGAGCCGCGTCTGCGCGCGTTGATCGAGCGCCAGATCAAAGCGGATGTGGACGGACTCGTGCCGTGCGGCACGACAGGCGAATCGCCCACGCTGACACACGAAGAGCATAAACGGGTTGTTGAACTCACTATCGAATCCGTACGAGGTCGGTGTAAAGTGGTGGCTGGCACTGGCAGCAATTCGACGGACGAAGCGATCTCACTCACGCAACACGCGGCGCGCGCGGGTGCGGATGGTTCGTTGCAGGTAACGCCTTATTACAACAAACCGACGCAGGCGGGTTTGCTCGCCCATTTCCGCGCAATTGCCAAAGCCGCCAAAATTCCATTGGTGCTCTACAACATTCCCGGACGCTGCGGCGTGGATATTTCGCTGGAAACAACCATCACTCTCTCGCGTGAAGGCACTGTCGTTGGCATCAAAGAGGCCAGCGGCAGCACAGACCGCGTCGGCCAACTGCGCGTTGCGCTCGGAAAAAACTTTTCAATTTTGTCAGGGGACGACGCCCTTACATTGCCGATGATGGCCGTCGGCGCCGACGGCGTCGTCAGTGTGGCATCGAATCTTGTCCCGCGCGATGTGGTGGAGATGGTGCGCTTGGCTAATTCCGGACAGTTCAAGAGAGCGGAAGCAATTCACCTGAAATTCTTGCCGCTATTCAAAGACCTTTTCATTGAGACCAACCCGATCCCGATCAAGGCGGCGCTGGCGATGGCGGGACAAATCGAGGAGTTCTATCGACTGCCGTTGGTGCCAATGAACCGCTCTAACCGCGCACGGCTGCGTCGGATGTTGCGAGAATTGAGGATTGTCAAATGATCAAACTCATTGTCAACGGCGCCAAAGGAAAAATGGGGCAGACGATTCTCGCTTGCGCGAGGCAGGATGGTGATTTCAAGATCGTCGGCGAGATTGATCTCGGCGATGATTTGCTCAAAGGTATCAAGATGGGGGATGTAATCGTGGATTTTAGCACGCACACCGGTACCGCCGCGATGTCGTTGCTGGCGGCGAATCATCAGAAAGCGTTGGTCATCGGAACCACGGGTCACACGAAAGATGAGCTGAAAGCAATCGAGCGAAGCGCTGGAGAAATCCCAATTGTGTTCGCCCCGAATTTTTCCATTGGTGTGAATGTTCTCTTCCATCTGACCGCGAAGGCGACGCAACTACTCGGCGCCGGTTTCGATGCGGAAGTAATCGAGATGCATCACCGGCAGAAAACGGACGCGCCCAGCGGCACCGGTAAACGGTTGGCGGAAATAATCGCGGGCCAACGCAAACTCGTTTACGACAAAGCCGCGCGTCATGGCCGGGTGGGGGACGTTGGCGCACGCACCGACGCCGAGATTGGCGTTCATTCCCTCCGGGGGGGCGATGTGGTGGGCGATCACACGGTTGTATTTGCCGCGGGCGGCGAGCGGGTGGAATTGACGCATAAAGCCAGTTCGCGAGAAACGTTCGCCCGCGGAGCGCTCCGAGCCGCCAAATGGGTCGTGGGACGCAACGCGGGATTGTATGATATGCAAGATGTTCTCGGACTGCGTTAAAAAGATTAACGGCTTTAAAGGTGGGAAAGCCTTTAAAAAGGTTTAAAGCGTTAAAGTCGGGTGAGCGCCCGATCCAACGATTTAACGATTCAACCATTTCACAATGATTGCTTTCATCAGTTTCGGCTCGAATCTTGGCGATCGCCTCGCGAATCTCTCTGTGGCAAAGCGCGGGCTGGCGGCGACGGGACACGTCGCTCTCCTGGCGGCATCGCCCGTGTATGAATGCGAACCCGTCGGATGCCCGCCGCAGACGCGATCGTTTTACAACGCTGTTGTCGCGATCGAGACGGAATTGACGCCGCACCTGCTCCTCGATGCCTTGCAGCAGATCGAGGTCGCCTTGGGCAGAGCGCCGACCCGTCCGAAGAACGTGCCGCGCGCGATAGACTTGGATTTACTGATTTGCGGCGACGAAGCGGTCCAGGACGCGCGGCTCACGTTGCCACATCCACAGATGTTCGTGCGTCGTTTCGTTCTTCAGCCGTTGGCTGATCTCGACCCGGACTTTGTCCCGCCGACCCAAACCAAATCCGTCCGAGAACTACTGACCGCGGTGGGCAGCGGCCAAACGGTGGTGAAACTAACCGACAAATGGTGACGCGGGCAATCCTGCCGTAACGAGAATTTCAAATCCATCAACGTTGATGGATTTGATTTTCCATTCCTACCATCAACCGATCCATGGGCGACTCGGAATATCGCCAGACCACGATCGCTCCCAAAAAAATCCAGTCATTGGATCAACGAGCAGGATAAACAGAAATAAAAAATCTCATTTTTCTTTTTTGGATTGCCTCCCGTCCAAGGGATGCTACGATTCCAACGCGAGACGGCGGAGTTGTTCGAGAGTTTGGGATTGCCCCCCGTCCAAGGGATGCTACGATGCAGCGCTTTAAGCGTAGATGGCGTGGTAAGTTTGGGATTGCCCCCCGTCCAAGGGATGCTACGATTATTCATGTGCCGATTCCTTGTAGCATGAGGTTTGGGATTGCCCCCCGTCCAAGGGATGCTACGATGTCGCACACGAAGAGCTTTGAGCCGTCTTCGTTTGGGATTGCCCCCCGTCCAAGGGATGCTACGATAGAGTGGCCTCCAGCGCTTCAATCCATTGGTGTTTGGGATTGCCCCCCGTCCAAGGGATGCTACGATTCGCTTGCGATACGGCACTAGCTTGCCCGTGTTTGGGATTGCCCCCCGTCCAAGGGATGCTACGAT
>CAYGDP010000014.1:86441-88601 GCA_964348665.1 uncultured Verrucomicrobiota bacterium | reverse complement strand
TTTGGGTTTTGGGTTTTGAGTTTTGGAGTTTCACGCCTTGAAAGGTTATTCTACTCACCCAATCGAAGCCTGCAAGGAACGAATTTTAAGCCAAAATTCCCCGGATCACTTCTCCATGCACATCGGTCAGGCGGCGGTCTATGCCGTTGTGGCGGAAAGTAAGCCGCTCGTGATCAATTCCGAGCAGATGCAGGGCGGTGGCGTGCAGATCATAGCAGTAGGTCGGTTTAGCAACCGCGCGGAATGAAAATTCGTCGCTCGCGCCGTGCGTGACGCCGCCGCGAATGCCGCCGCCTGCGAGCCAACTCGTGAATGTGAACGGATTGTGGTCGCGGCCTTTCGCGCCCTGCCGGAAGGGCATCCGGCCAAACTCGGTCGTCCAAATCACAATCGTGTCATCGAGGAGACCGCGCGCTTTGAGGTCTTTGAGCAGCGCCGCGGCTGGTTTATCCATACTGGCAGCCATCGCGCCGTGGTCTTTGACCATGTCCTCGTGACTGTCCCAGTTGCGGCGGGGAAATCCGTTGTCGGCGCCGCTCCACACTTGCACGAACCGCACACCGCGCTCGAGCAACCGACGGGCGAGAAGACAGTTGCGCCCGAAATCTTCCGTGATTTTTTCGTCGAGACCGTAGAGTTTGCGCGTCGCAACGGATTCCTTCGAAACGTCGAGCACTTCGGGCGCGCTCAACTGCAACTTGGCAGCCAATTCGTAACTGGCGATGCGCGCGTCGAGTTGCGAATCCCCCGTGCGCGCAGCCCGGTGGGCGCGATTGAGTTGTTGGAGGACGACTTGCCCATCTCGTTCACTGGCGGGCGTTATAAATTTAGCCGAATCGGGCGGGAACAAATCATAGATCGGGTTGGGCGCGCCCGCGCGAATCATCGTGCCCTGGTGCGACGCGGGCAGAAACCCAGCGCTCCAGTTTGCCGGACCGTTGGGCGGGAACCCGCGTCCATCGGGCAGCACGACAAACGTCGGCAGGTTCTCGTTCAGACTGCCGAGCGCGTACGAAACCCACGCGCCCGCGCTGGGAAATCCGGGCAGCACAAAACCCGTGTTCTGCATGAACGTAGCCGGGCCATGCACGTTGGATTTCGAGACCATCGAAAAAATAAACGCCATCTCATCCACGCCCGAAGCGAGATGCGGCACGAGGCTGCTGACCCAGCGCCCGCACTGGCCGTGTTGCCGCCAGTCCCACGGGCTTTTCATCCACTTGCCCGGCTCACTCTGAAACACCTCCACTTTTTCGCCGAGATCGAACGGTTGACCGTGTTTTTCGATGAGCTTCGGTTTATAATCGAACGTGTCGCACTGGCTCGCCGCGCCTGACATGAAAAGCTGCACCACGCGCTTGGCGCGCGCCCGATGATGCAGTCCGCCGCCGCGATCTGAACCCGTACGCGGTCGCGCGCGCAATCCCTCGGCCAGCAAGTTCTGCTGCCCCATCAGCCATGTCAACGCGATCCCGCCCAGCCCGCCGCCGAGTCGCCACAAAAATTCACGCCGATCCAAGTGCGGCGCAAACAGCGGCCGCTGCTGGGATCGACAACCGCACGCGGCATGGATAGGGTCGGGCGCTTTTTTCATATCAATCCACAAATAAAAATTCGTTGCTGTTGAGCATGAGCCGACAAGTGTTGGCGAGTCCGTGCTTGGCCGCGTAGGCGGTAAGCAGTTTCAGCTCGTCGGGGCGCGGCGGGCGCGAGAGAGTCAATAAATAGAGGTGGGTGATGTGTGAAGGGTGAAATGAGATTTGCGGTTCTGCGTTTTGGATTTCGGGTTTCCCGGCACGGAGTCGCTCCGCTAATTTCTCACTCGCGCGCACGATGATGCGGTCGTTGAGCATCGCCAACGCTTGCAGGGCTGTCGTGGTCGTGTTGCGTTTCGGTGTCAGCAGATTCGCATCGGGACAATCCATAGATTCGAGAAACGGGTCGGGCACGCTGCGAACGATCGTGCGATAGATGCTGCGCCGGCGCGCACCGGGATTGTTCAAGTCAAAGTCGGCGTAAAGATAGCGCGGGGAATGATCGTCTTCGAACGCAAAATGATCCACCGACGGCCCGCCCCGGGTCAAATCCAGTTGGCCGCTGATGGCGAGGATTGCGTCGCGAACGCTTTCGGCGTCGAGTCGCTGGCGGTTGGCGCGCCAG
>CAYGDP010000014.1:0-86431 GCA_964348665.1 uncultured Verrucomicrobiota bacterium | reverse complement strand
GAGATAACGATTGTCGGCATCCATTTTTCCGAAGCGCCGGTTGTCCCGCGAACTTTGCCGGTAGGATGCGCTGGACAAAATGAGTTTATGCAATTTTTTGAACGAGCCGCCGCTGTCGCGAAACTCCGTCGCCAACCAGTCGAGCAGTTCGGGATGGGTCGGCGTATTTCCCATTTTGCCGAAATCATTCGGCGTGTCCACGAGGCCGCGGCCGAAGTGATAATGCCAGACGCGGTTGACGATACTGCGCCAAGTCAGTGGGTTGCGCGGGTCGGTGATCCACCGGGCAAGTGCCGTGCGTCGCGGTGTTTCCGTATGGGAGTCCGTAAGTTGAAAATGTTTTTCAAGATCGGGGAATAGCGACAGTGCCCCCGCCGTCATCAATCCGCGAGGCTGTTTCACGTCGCCGCGATGGAGCAGATGAATCGGTCGCGGTTTGCCACCGGTGGGTTGAAATTC
Organism: uncultured Verrucomicrobiota bacterium; assembly: GCA_964348665.1. Lineage (GTDB taxonomy): Bacteria > Verrucomicrobiota > Verrucomicrobiia > Palsa-1439 > CAYGDP01 > CAYGDP01. The sequence continues at coordinate 85,972 of CAYGDP010000014.1, read as the reverse complement.
TCCTTCCGCGTTGAAATTGCTCGTGGCGGCGAATACTTTGAGGGGTGGCGGCAGCGCAGCGAGGCTTTGCTCGGTCGCGCGCAGCGCTGTTTCCAATTCGTTGCGCTCGGCGCGCTGGTCCGCGGTCAAAATCTGGTCGAGAATGGTTTGCTGCTGATGGCGCAGCCGCGTCAGTTCGTCCGCTGCCTGCGCGGAGCCGACGCCATAATAGTAACCGTCGGTCAGGTTTTTCTTCGCCCAACGGGCAGGAGATTCGATGGAATCCTGTGCCGTGACAGGTTTGCCCGCCGCCGCGTTGCGCCCATCGGGCGTATACGCGATCAATTCGGCCAGCGCGAAGATATAATCATTTTGACGAAGCGCCAGTCGCGTGGCGGTCACGCGGACATAGCGAGCTTGGACGCCGCGCGCCGCGAATGTTTGCGGCTGGCAACGGGGGTTTGGGTATTCGGCGGCAGTCTGGTCGGCAATGAGCGTGACGCTTTGCTGAAAGTGCGGATCGTCGGACGCTTCGATCTTGAATCGTAGTGGAAAGCCAAAGCCCGCGCCAATGTTGTTGAAGGTATCGTGGCAATCGACGAGGACGATGCGGTCCAGCGCGGTCGGCTCGCCGAGGTCCACTTGCACCCATTTGGTCGCGTCGGGCGCGATCTCGATGGTGCTGTGGTATCCGAATTCCGGTTTTTCCGCGCCGGGCTTTGTGGCCTCCAATTCTTCCAATCGTTTTTCGATGGCGACCAACTCCGCCCCGCCAAGATCGCTAAGTCGTTTCCGGAACGTCGCCTGGCGCGACGCGAGTTCGTTCCGGCGCGTGTTCAGGTCAACGCGCTGACGCGTGACCGTGGCGATTGGATCATACTCGCGGTTGGCACGGTCCACGCCCGCGAAGACAGCTTGCAAACGGTAATAATCGGTCTGCGGGATGGGATCAAATTTATGGTCGTGACAGCGCGCGCAATTCGCGGTGGTGCTGACGAAGGTCTGGATTGCGCTGGTCAACATGTCGTCACGATCGTTGTAGCGGGCGATGAGGCCGTCGGATTTACTCTCGGATAATTCGACGTGGCCAACAAAATCCCACGGACCCGCCGCGAGAAAACCGAGCGCGACGATGCCGTCGGGTTCGTCAGGGAAGAGCGCGTCCCCCGCGATCTGTTCCTGGACAAAGCGGGTGTAGGGTTTGTCGGTGTTGAAAGCGCGGATCACGTAATCGCGATATGGCCACGCATGGGGGCGGCGTTTGTCCTTGTCGTAGCCGTGCGTCTCGCCGTAGTGAACAACATCAAGCCAGTGTTGCGCCCACCGCTCGCCGTAGCGAGGCGAGGCCAGCAGCCGGTCCAACAGCCGATCATACGCGTCCGCGGAATTATCGGAAATGAACTCGGTAACTTCCTCCGGGGTTGGCGGCAAACCGGTGAGGCCAAACGTAACCCGGCGAATCAGAGTCGCGCGATCCGCTTCCGGCGACGGCGCGAGTTTTTTCTGTTCGAGCTGGGCGAGTATGAACAAATCAATTTCGGTTCGCAGCCACTTGGCGTTTTTTACCGCCGGCACGGGCGGTTTTTGAATCGGTTGATACGCCCAGTGCATTTCTCCCTTATCTCCTCGCTGGTCACCCTTCGCAACTGTTGGCCACGGCGCTCCCATCTTGATCCACTCGGCAAGCGCCGCGATCTTCTCGGTGGAAAGTTTTTCGCTCTCCTTCGGCATTTTGATCTTGCCTTCGTGGCGAATCACCTGAATGAGCATGCTTTTTTCCGGCTCGACAACTACGATCACAGGCCCGTCAGCACCTCCCGTCAGCAACGCCTCGCGTGAATCCAGTCGCAGATCGCCTTTCTGTTTCTCGGCGCCGTGACATTTCACGCAATTTTCGATCAGGACTGGCCGTACCTGTTTCTCAAAGAATTCGATTTGTTGCGGTTCGACCGCACAGGACGAAAACTTCAAACCCCAAACTCCAAGCATCAGGGAAACTCCAAGCCTCAAACCCCAAGCCGCTCGCATTGGAACTTGGAAATTGGGGTTTCTTTGGGTTTTGGGTTTTGAGTTTTGGAGTTTCACGCCTTGAAAGGTTATTCTACTTACCCAATCGAAGCCTGCAAGGAGCGAATTGTTCACATCAATATCTCATGGATGACTTCGCCATGCACGTCGGTGAGGCGGCGTTGGAGGCCGTTGTGGTAGTAGCTAAGTTTTTCGTGGTCAAGCCCGAGTAGGTGGAGAACGGTCGCGTGAAAATCGTAGATGGTTGAAACGTTCTGAACCGCTTTGTGCCCAAACTCGTCGGTTGCGCCGTAGCTATGGCCGGCTTTAACGCCCGCGCCTGCCATCCATGCGGTAAAGCCGAACGGATTATGGTCGCGGCCTTCGCTACCTTTTTGATGGGTCGGCATGCGGCCAAACTCCGTCGTCCAGAGCACAAGCGTGTCTTTCAGCAACCCGCGCTGTTTCAAATCTTTCAAGAGCGCGGCGGTCGGTTGGTCGAGGATCGGACAATGACGCTCGTAATCCGCTTTGAGTGTCTTGTGCGCGTCCCAGTTGAGCAATCCGTCCACGTTCGATGCGCTCGATCCGCAGTAGAGTTGCACGAAACGTACGCCGCGTTCGAGCAAGCGTCGCGCCAGGATGGCGTTTCGCGCGTAGCCCGCTTTGATTTTGTTGTCGCTGTCCGCGCCATACAATTTCTGCGTCGCGGTGGTTTCTTTCGAGAGATCGCCGACCTCGGGCGCGCTCAATTGCATACGCGCAGCCAGTTCATAGGCCGCGATGCGCGCCTGCAATTCGCTGTGACCGCGATTGCGCTCAGCGTGCTCGCGATTTAGGGTGCCTAGGAAGTTCCTCACCTGCGCCTCGCCGTCGGACGTTGAATCTTTCGGCGAAGAAAGATTCGGGATGGGTTTCTCGGTGTTGAACGCGGTTCCTTGATGCGCCGCGGGCAGGAAGCCGTTGGTCCAATTTGCGGGGCCGGAGGGCGGCATCCCGCGCGGGTCGGGAATGGCGACGAACGCGGGCAAATCCTGATTTTCCGTGCCCAACCCGTAGATGACCCAAGCGCCCATGCTGGGAAATCCTTCGAGGATGAATCCCGTGTTCATCTGCAACATCGCCGGCCCGTGTGTATTACTCTTGGCGGTGAGCGAATGAATGAAGCAAAGATCGTCCACGCACTCACCAAGATTCGGTAACAGATCGCTGATCCATTTCCCGCTCTTGCCGCGCTGGGTGAATCCCCATGGACTCGCCATCAGATTGCCGTTGCCACCCTGGAAACTATTCTCTCCCGATAATCCGGGGAGTGGTTGTCCGTGACGCTTTTGTAGTTCGGGCTTGAAATCGAACGTGTCCATCGGACTGACGGCACCCGGGCAGAAAATTTGCAGCACGCGCTTGGCTTTGGGCTCGAAATGCGGTTGCGGCGGTCGGATTCTGCCGGGGCGGGTCTCGGCGGCGCGGGTTTCCTCGCCGAGCATCCACGCCAGCGCGATCGAACCCGCGCACGTGCCCATCGTGCCGAGAAACTTTCGCCGATCCATCCAGCTCTCATAACATAGCGGGCAATCGTCGTGATGTTTCATCGTCGTCTCGCTTTAGAAACTCAAGAACTCGTTCGCGTTGAACAGCGCGCGGCAGAGCGCGGGCAGGCCGTAGCTGGCCACCAATTGCCGCGCGGCTTTTCCCTCGGCTGTTGTCGGGGCGCGACCGAACGAAAGCCGAAATGCGAGCTCGACTTGGACGTCGGGTTGCGCGCCTGCTTCGCGCTCGATCCGCTGGGCGAACAGTTTCGCCTGCTGCACAACGAACTGACCGTTCAAAAGATTCAATGCTTGCAATGGTGTGGTGGTGACGTCCCGCCGCGGGGCGCGCTGGGCGGATTCCGGACAATCGAAGCTCGCCATTAGCTCCTCGCGATACGCTCGCGCGACCGTGGCGTACACCGAGCGTCGCCATGTTTCTTGCCCTTGATCTTCCAGCGGATCGTAGAGGGCAATGTTGACGATGCGATATTTGAACAGTGGAAAGCTTGGTCCGCCCATACGACGGTCGAGTGTTCCGCTAACGGCGAGGATCGAGTCGCGCAGTGTTTCGGCTTCCATGCGGCGGAGAGGCGCGCGCCAGAGCAGGCGATTGCCTGCATCATTCGCGACGCCTTTGGGATTGGCGGCGCTCGATTGCCGGTACGTCGCGCTCATCACGATTTGCTTGTGCAACGGTTTCAAGCGCCAGCCGTTGGCGACAAACTCGCTCGCCAACCAATCCAGCAACTCGGGATGTGATGGTGATTCTCCGTTTTTGCCAAAATCACTCGGCGTTCCGACCAGTCCGCGGCCGAAATGATATTGCCAGACGCGGTTGACAAGTACCCGCGCAGTGAGCGGATTGGTCGGCTCACCCAGCCAACGCGCCAACGCGATGCGGCGCTGCGCTTCGGACGCATCAGGAAGCAGTCTGAGTGTGCCGAGCGAAGCAATCGTTTCAGGCAACACGGCATCGCGCTGCCGCATTACATCACCGCGCTGCAACAAATACATTGGCGCGGCAGGCTCGAACGCGCCGATGTAAGCCGTCTGCGGTGATGCAGTCAGTTTTTTTAATTCATCGTTGAGCGCTCGGTTCTGTGCAACAAGTTTCGCTGCTGGTGCGCCTTTGTCAGGAGGCAAATCCGTCAATGGATAGATCGCGTCACGTGCTTTCACCACACCGAACGGCACTCGATCGTCGCTGCGGGCAACCACGCGCCATTGGTTTGGCTCGGTCGCCACTTCAATGACGTACTTAGTGGCGAGCCGGTCCTGAAATTTTTCCTCGCGGTCGCGTCCCCAAACGATGCGATCAATGGTAACTTTGTCGAGTAGTTCAACCTGCACCCAACCGCGACCCGCCTCGTTGGAAATCCAGCTTCGACTGTTGCCGTAGCGCCCATCGTTGAGATGATCGAGTTTATGTTTTTCGTCATTCGGCCACGTGCCTGACACGGTGATTTTTCCCGCTGGAGCAGCATTGCGCGGTTGGTCTCCTCCGGTAAAAATCTCAAGCTCATCGATGCAGGGCGCGTCGTTGGTCGCGGTAGCCAGAATCGTGAAGCGGACAAACTTTGCCTCGACAGGTGCGAACCGCTCGACGTTGAGACGTGGACTTGCGGGAGCGCGGAGGCGCGGCATTTTTTCGGCGGGCGCTACAGATTCTTGCAACACGATCACGTCCGTGGTGGTCGGCGCGTCGGTCGCGCCGCCGCGCAGGAGTATGCGACTGGTCTCGCGCAATTCGCGCACGCCCGCGTCAAACACACCGCTCCAAAGCGGTTTGTTGAAGACCTCGCCTTTGCCGTTGGAGAACAATCGTTGATCCAGCGTGGCGAGCAATTCTTGGTCATCGCGGGTATCGAGATTACCGTCGCGGTCGAGAACGTATTGAGCATCTCTGGTATGGGACGGCATGCTGCAGCCCCACGAGAGCCAGAGGCGAAATTTTCCCGCAACTCGCGGCTCGTAGCTGAAAACATCGGTATGCGCAGCGGATCGCCACCAGGAGTAGCGGCCGCGGCTGATGTTGGGCAGGCGATCCATGCTGCCTGCATCGTTCACGTAACCGCGTTCATCGCCGTCGGGGTTCACGCCGGGACCGCCTGCTTTCGGTTTAAGGATCGTTGTCTGCGCCGCATCCTCGTCATCAATGATGATCGTACGGCCCGTGAACGCGAGCGGCTCGAACTGCGCCAACTCCGCCTGCAACAGTTTGATTTGCTCGCGGATCTCTGCAGCGCGTAGTTTGCGTTGCTCGTTTTCGGGCGTGCGCAGCGGGCGTTCGGCGTGTTTGACGCCCGCGAAGACCGCCGCAAGCGCGTAGTAATCCCTCTGCGAAATCGGATCGAACTTGTGGTCGTGACAACGCGCACAGCCCGTCGTCAATCCAAGAAACGCCGCCCCCGTCGTGGCAACAATGTCGTCGAGGTCGTCAGCGCGCTGCTGTCGCGTGCCCGCGACGGTTTGATTGCCAACGGTGTCATGCACGCCGGCGACAAGAAAACCCGTCGCGGCATCGGCATTCGGATCGGGTGGAGTGATGGTATCTCCTGCGATCTGCTCGAAGATGAATTGGGTATAAGGTTTGTCTTCGTTGAACGCGCGGATGACGTAATCGCGATACGGCCAGGCGGTTGGTCGCAGATGATTCTGCTCGTAGCCGTGGCTTTCGCCGTACCGGACGACATCGAGCCAGTGCCGTCCCCAACGCTCGCCGTAGGCGGGCGAGGCGAGCAAACGATCCACAACTGTTTCGAATGCGTTCGGCGATTGATCCGCTAAAAACGCAGTGACTTCTTCGAGCGTCGGCGGTAATCCCGTTAGATCGAACGTGACGCGACGAATCAGGGCCAAACGATCGGCTTCCGGCGACGGGGCAAGTTTCTCCTTCTCCAATCGTGTGAGAATGAATGTATCAACCGGGGTCTTGACCCACTTCGCGTTGCGCACTTTGGGAAGCGGTGGTTTCGCGATCGGCTGGTACGCCCAGTGCTTTTGTTGGGCGTTGGTTGTTGAGCGTTGAGCGTTGAGTGTTTCGGGCCAAACCGCACCTTCCTCGATCCAACGCGAAAGCGCTTCAATTTTTTCAGGAGATAGTTTTTCGGAGTTTTTTTCGCCCTTCGGCATCTTTATCTCGCCTTCGTGACGGACAGCTTTGATGAGGATGCTTTCGTCAGGTTTGCCGACGACGATCGCCGGGCCGTTCTCGCCACCCATGAGGATCGCCTCGCGCGAATCCAGCCGCAGATCGCTTTTTTGTTTCTCCGACCCGTGGCATCCGTAGCAATGCTTTTGGAAAATCGGCTGCACGTCGCGCTCGAAATCCACCCGCTTCGCCGCCAGCGGCAATTCAGCCGCGCTCACCATCGAAAATGGGAGAAGCGCCAAGAGGACGGAAAAAATGACGGACAACCTCATCTCGACTCCATTTGACCAAGCTTGCTCCCGCAGACTCAAAAGGTCAACGGCAGATTATTCCACACAGGCGGCGTACAAATGATCAGCAAAGTAAGACTTGCATACCCGAAATATCATGCAGCCTGTTCTCGCGCTGTCCGCCACTACTTCCATCCGTCATGATCAAGTTGAAATCATCGGGCGATCACCTGCAAATCTCTCCACCTAAAGTCAAAATCATTTCGTCGAGCTATCCCACACCTTGCAAGGTGTGGAATTGGGGTGGCGAACCGTTCAAGAAGGTAAGAATTCTAATCAGGATTATTCGCGAGAATTCGCCAAATCTCTCATCCGCCAAATCGCTTTTGATGCGCCTTCCCTGATTCAATCATTCTGTCGTGCACCAATCTGGAAACTCGATACGGTTTTAAGTTTTTTTCTGGCTCAACGGCGCTGCCTTCGGATGCGCGTGTTCGTGCAACTCTTCGAGAAGCGCGTGCGCTTCCTTCTGCAAATCAGCCTGCGTATGCAAGTTCGTGGTCAATTCCTGAAGCAAATGCTGCAACGCGGGCACGCTCGTGTCCCGTTGCGCCTGCGCCGCCAGTCGCAACAACTCGCGGTTGCTCTTCTCCAGATTGTTCACCACCACGGCGACGAACAGATTGATGACCACGAATGTGCCCAGCAAAATAAACGACACGAAATAAATCCATGCCCACGGACGCACCGCCCGCACGGCTGTCATCACCTCCACCCATCCTTCCAGCGTAACCACTCCAAACAGCGTCAGCAACGTCGTGTGCAATCTCCCAAAGTGTTCCGGCGCGACCTGACCGAACAACACAGTGCCGATCACGCCAAACAAATAAAACAACACCGACAACAGCAACAGGATGTTCACCATTGAAGGCAAACTGCGCAGCAACGTGCTCACCAACAACCGTAACTGCGGCATCATCGAAACCGCCCGCAACACGCGAAACACCCGCAATACGCGCGCTACCGACGCGCCCGCCGATGCCGGCACAAACGCAATCGCTACCACAATGATGTCGAACCACGTCCAGCCATTGAGAAAATGCGCTTTCTTGCTCGACGCCGCCCAATACCGAAGCCCCAATTCCACCACGAAAATCCACAACATCACGCGATCGAGTAAATGAAGCGTGTGACCGTACAGCGCCATGATATCGGGATACGTCTCCAGCCCGATCGTGGCGGCGTTGGCCAAAATCACGATTAACATGACCCGGTCGAACGTTTCGCTGACAATCCAATGTCGAAATTTTTCCATAAGTTCTCCTTCCGAAAATCCCGCCTTACATAGCACGACGCGCCGAGTTTGTCATCGGCGTTGACGCTTACCGACAATGCCGTTATGGTCGCGCTGATGAGGATCATCGCTTTTGCCATTGCATTACTGTCCCTCGGCCTACTTGCCGATGAATCTCTCCCACCCTTCGAACTTGCCGACGCCAAACCGCTACCGTCCTTTACGGCGCAGTTCCAGCAGACGGACGGTTGGACGGGCGCGGACGCTGCCTACAGCATTCCGTTGGGACGCGACCGTTTGCTTTGGGTTTTCGCCGACACGTGGATTGGGAAAATCGAAAACGGCCGCCGCGTTGGCGCACGAATGGTGAACAACACTTTCGCGTGGCAATCCTTGCGGAATCGCAGCGGGCCGCTCCGGTTTTTCTGGCGAACAGACGGCGATGCGCTCACTGCCGTGTTACGGCCAGATGGGAAGGACGCGTGGTACTGGCCCGGTGATGGCGCGGTGATCGACGGGCAACTCTATCTGTTTTGCAAAGTCGCCCGACGCGACGATAGTAAACCCGAAGGATTTCAGTTTGACTGGTTCGGGGATGACCTGTTGCAAATCCATAATCCGATGGACGAGCCGACAGTGTGGCGATTCGAGCAGCGGACATTGCCGAGCGGATTGAACGTCCCTCGCATGAGCGGGGCGTGCCTGGTCGAGGGCGATTATCTTTATGCCTACGGACTTCTGACGACCGCGAAGGAAAAACATCTGAATCGCCCGCTTGGCGTCGCGCGAATTCATCGCCGACACTTAAAAACGATGGAAATGAGCCGGTGGGAATATTGGTGCGGTGACCGATGGAGCGATAATCCAGAAAAAACCGCCGCGCTCTTTCGCGACGCCGCTCCGGAAATGAGTGTAAGCCGGGTGCGAGGTCTCCCGGGGTTCGTCGCCACCTACACTTCACTCGGATTGAGCGCTAACATTCTGGTGCGGCATGCGCCGCTACCCGAAGGACCGTGGAGCAAACCGTTGCGCGTCTATCGTTGTCCGGAAGAAAAGCTCATGCTTTATGGAGCAAAAGCCCACGCCGCATTGGCGGAGCGCGACGGCCAACTAATCATAACCTATTGCCGCAACACCGGGTCACTAAAAGAACACGTCGAACGCCCGGAGATTTATTTCCCCCAAGGCGTCGAGGTACGACTGCGAATTTCGCGTTAGTCATGGAAAGACCTGATCGCGGATGAAAAGGTGGACGAAGCCATTTGAGGTAGTACACTGATGACAACTGAAAGGAATAAAATGAAACGATGGATGATGTATCTCGGGTTGGTCGTGGCAACGGTGAGTCTGGCGGAGGAAGGCGTGTTGGATTTGGACGGAATCCGTCTGCGTGCGCCGAAGGAATGGAAGAACGAAGAGGCAAGTTCGTCGTTTCGACTGGCGCAATTCGTCTTGCAGCGGGCGGACGGTGACGGTGTGGATGCGACATGCGTAATCTTTCGATTTGGCGGGGGACAAGGTGGGGGTCTGGAGGCGAATTTGAATCGGTACTACGGCCAGTTCGAGCAACCCGACGGTCGGGCAACAAAAGACCTTGCAAAAACGACCAAACGTGAGGTCAGCGGCATTCCCATAACCATCGCTGATATCAGCGGCACGTATATCGCGCCCAAACGACCGGGCGCGCCCGAACGATTCAACGAACCGAACTGGAGGATGCTAGTGGCAATGTTGACGGTGAACGAGAACAGCTATTTCATCCGTGCCGTCGGACCGCAAAAAACGATCGCGCGCTGGGAAAAAAGCTTCGAGGAATTCATCGGCAGCCTGCAGAAAGCAAAATTGCCTTGAAACTACTGCTCGGCTGTAAAAATCTGACAAGCGCTCTCAATTTGCTTACGAGTTGTGTCGAATGGCAGAAGGCAGTGGAACAAGCATGATTCTCATATCCACCACTTCACCTATCTTTAACTCAATCTTTTTGTCAAAACTTTCGAAAACCAACGAGGTATCGTTAAGCCGGGCAACGCGCACACCACGAAACTTGTCGCCGATTTCCAAAAAATGCGACTGACCGCGCGATTGGTCTCGGATCAAACCCAACAGTCGTCCGCTTTGACCAATCATCGTGCCGTTGAAAACCACCTCGACAGGCTCATCTACATGCGTCGGCGGAGGTGGAGGAGGCTCGCGACGGTCTGGAATTACAGGTCGCCACGCGAAGGGATTAACCCGAATCACGAAGGATTTCGGGGCCGTTGGCTGTAAAAATGCAAGTTGGTCGGACGTGTCCCGAAGCTGCGGCGACTGTACAGACGAGCTTTGGAGGGGTTTCAGGCTGAACCAAGTCGTACTCACCCACCCAACCAGGGTACTTGCCAGCAACACAATCAATACGATGACACCCCACCTACGTTTATCTTTCTCGATTCGATCAATCGCTCTTTTCATTCTTGCCTCCAGCTCTTTGACACAAGACTTGACTGAAAGTTCAGAATCGATTCGCCGACTGACGTTACGCATTCTTGTGGCAATCGAAGTTGTCAATCTACATCGCGATTCAACGATTTAACCATTTAACATTTCTCAAACCTTCGGCTCCCAACCTTTGCGGTATTCTCGTTTCCAGAGTTTTTCGGCGGTTTTGTTGCCGAGGATGCGCCCGGTTTTTTGGTCCACGGCAAGCGTCTGACCTGTCCGATAGGCTATGTTCCCGAGATGACAGAGCAGGTCGCTCTTGGCGCAATCGGCGATGTCGGAGTTTGGTTTTCCACTGTTACGAATGCTGTCCACAAAGTTGCCCATGTGAACGGCGTCGCCACCGCTCCCCTTGTCTTCTTCCACGGGTTTTCCATTGGGATCAAATATTTTGTAGCCGGTGCCGTCGCTGGAGAGCGACCCTTTGTCGCCATAAAACTCGACGAATGGCAGCGACTCATCCTTTCGCAGCAGGCAACTGCTGCCTTCCCACGTGGCGGTGCAGTGGCCGAAGTCGAACGCTGCGACGGCGGTGTCGGGCGTTTCCTGGTCATCTTCGAAATGGTAGCGTCCACCGATGCAACTGACACGGCGCGGATAATCCACCTGCAACCCCCAGCGGGCGAGGTCGAGCGCGTGAATGCCGTTATTGGCCAATTCTCCGCCGCCCCAATGCCATCGCCAATGCCAATTATAATGGACGACGTTATCCAAGAACGGTCGTTCGGTCGCTGGCCCTTGCCAGAGCGACCAATCCAGCCATGCAGGAAGAGCGGATGGTTTACCGCGACCGATCGAGCCGCGCGCGTTGGCATACCAACATCGGGCGGCTGTCAGGCGACCAATGACGCCTGTATGAAGCTTCGAAACCGCCTCGCGAATCGCCGGCCAACTGCGCCGTTGATTTCCCATTTGAACGATACGATTGGATTTGCGCGCCGCGACGGCAATCAACTCGGCCTCATGAGCGTTGTGGCTGGCTGGTTTCTCAACATACACATGCTTGCCAGCCGCGCACGCGAGGATCGTTGCGGGTGCGTGCCAATGATTCGGCGCGGCGATGGCCAGGATGTCCACCGAGCGATCGTCGAGGATATTCCGAAAATCCCGAACCCCCTGCGGTTTGCGCCCCTGTTTTTTCTCGGCCTCAACAATGCCCCGCGCCATTGCGCGCTCGTCCACGTCACAGATGTAGGCGATCTCGACATTGGGCTGCGTAAGAAAACCGCGGATATGATCCATACCGCGCCCGTTGCAACCCATCACGCCAACAAGAAGTTTCTGGTTCGGCGATTCACCGGCATGCGCGATTCGAAAGCTTCCGAGCGATCCGAGCAGCGCGCTGGCGGCGACGGTTTTTTTTAGGAACTGGCGACGATTCATCGAGGGGAAGTGTGTCAAGTGCAGACGAACGTGGCAACTGCAAAATATCGGAATAAATCTGGACGTTGGCTCTTTGTCGTTTTTCGCTAGGTACTTCAGGCCGGCGTAGTGTATTAGAAAGCCATGACTCTTTCTGACACACAACGCCGCGAACTGCTGGGGCCTGTCCTTCGCAATACATCGCGGTCATTTTATCTTACGCTCCGGGTGCTGCCCCGGGCGGTGCGCTCGCAAGTTGGCGCCGCCTATTTGCTGGCACGAGCGGCAGACACCATCGCGGACACTGCAGCGATACCGCGCGAAAAACGGCTGACGCATTTGCTTGCGTTGCGAGAGCAACTCCAGAAAGTTCCAAGTCGCGATGAAATCGCCGGCATCCAGGAAGGCGTTCTCGCTACGAGCGCGTCCGCTGCCGAGAAACGGCTTCTGGAAAATCTCCAACACTGTTTTGCGCTCTACCGCAGCTTCGATCCACCGGACCGTCGTCTGATCGCCGAAGTCGTCACGACGCTCACCTCGGGGATGGAAAAGGATTTGCAGCGGTTTCACGCCGATTCAGCGATCCAACATACTACCATTTCATCACTTTCGACGGACACTGATCTCGACGAATATACCTACCTGGTCGCGGGTTGTGTCGGCAAATTCTGGACGCAAATGTGCGTGCAACATTTGCCGGCGCTGCGAAAATGGGACATGGATCCGATGAGCGAAAAAGGAATTCGGTTTGGGAAAGGATTGCAACTGACCAATATCCTGCGCGATATCCCGCGTGATGTGCGCCATGGTCGTTGTTACCTGCCAGCCGACCGGCTGCGCAAACTGGGACTGGCTCCCAGCGATCTACTCAACAGCTCCACGCTTCCCAAACTCCGCCCGCTTCTCAACGAATACCTCGACCGAGCGCTCGACCATCTCGATGTCGGTTGGAAATACACAATGGCAATCCCACGGCGTCAGCCTCGGCTACGGCTGGCGTGCATTTGGCCGATCTGGATCGGCTTGGAAACCCTCGCGAAAATCCGTCGTCACCCAAACCCTCTCGATTCCGCAACAACGATCAAAGTTCCTCGCGAAGATATTTACAAACTCATGGCGCGGTCGGCCGCGATATCGCTTTCCGATACTGCACTGAACCGTCGCTACGAGAAACTGCGCGCGCTGGCTGTCTGATTTTCCACAAACAAATCTAAATTCACACGAAACATTCATGCCAATCTGGGTGTTTTCGTGATAAATTACCTGATGTGATTGTCCGACCTGATTCCCATCGCAAACTTTTCGAGCTCGGACGACAGCGAAGATTTAGCGGACGGGAGCTCTCGGAAATCGCATTCCCTCTTGGCGGCATTGGCACGGGTACCGTATCGCTGGGCGGACGCGGTCAGTTGCGTGATTGGGAGATTTTTAATCGTCCTGCGAAGGGACGTAACTTGCCTTATACTTTTTTCGCATTGTGGGCACGCACGAAAGGAGGCAAACCCATCGCACGCATTTTGGAATCGCAATTGCAGCCACCGTTCACGGGTGCCGGGCAAGTCGTCAGTTGGGGCGCGGGTGGATTTGGTCCATCTTCAGCGCAAGTCAGTGGTCTGCCGCGGCTGGCCAAAGCGGTTTTTCGCGGCGAATATCCATTTGCTTGGATTGATTTCCAAGATCCTTCTCTTGCGGGACTGGGAGTTACGTTGGAAGCATGGAATCCGATGATCCCGCTTAACGCCAAAGACAGTGGAATTCCAGCGGCGATTTTTTTGTGGCGGCTGGAGAACCGCAGCAAGAAAACGATTGAGGCAACGCTGGCGTTCAGTTTGATGAATGCCTGTGGCTATGATGGAAAGGCGGGCTTGGGAAACCGACACTGGGAAGGATTCGGGAAGAACCTGAATGAATTGGTGCGAGAAGAAGGCGCAGCTGGCTTTCGATACAGTGCCGCGAAATACACAGACGATCATCCGCAATTTGGCACCATGGCACTGCTGTCACCGTGGCGAAAAGTAACTTGGTCGCTTCATTGGCAGCGCGCGCGATGGTGGGATGATTTACAACATTTCTGGGACGATTTTTGCTGCGATGGACTCTTGCCAAATCAGGCAACGAGCGATCCTTCCCCTGATGGGCAGACAGACGTGGCAACGCTCGGGTTGCAGCTGACATTGTCGCCTGGCGAACGCGCCAGGTTGCCATTTGTATTGGCGTGGCACTTTCCAAACCTGACGAATTACTGGAACAACGAGGAATCTGTCAAAGGCAAACGACTCGGGAATTGGTACGCAACACAATGGTGCGACGCGCTCGACACAGCTCGCTATGTCGTAAACAATTACCACCAACTCGACAAACAAACACGCGCGTTTCACGAAGCTCTCTATTCATCGACACTGCCGTCGTATGTATTGGATGCCGTCGGCTCCCAGATGAGCGTTTTGCGGACGACAACATGCCTCCGCACGGAAGATGGGCGATTTCACGCATTTGAAGGTTGTCACGACAACTCGGGTTGTTGTCCGCTCAACTGCACGCACGTCTGGAATTACGAGCAATCACTTGCGCATTTATATCCAGCGTTGGAAAGGACGATGCGCGAGACCGATTTCGGCTCTAATCTTCGCAAAGACGGCTCGATGGCGTTCCGCACTCTGATTCCACTATATTCTGACGCGCAATGGAGGTTTAAGCCCGCCGCCGACGGTCAGATGGGGGGTGTGATGAAACTGTATCGCGAATGGAAAATGAGTGGTGATACCGAATGGCTGAAAAAACTTTGGCCGGAGGCGAAGCGCTCGCTGGAGTTCGCGTGGAATCGGCCAAAAGGAAGTGGGTCGTGGGATGCAAACAGGGATGGCGTGATGGAAGGCGAGCAGCACAATACTTACGACATAGATTTCTATGGGCCTAACACAATGGTCGGCTCGCTTTATCTCGGTGCATTGCGCGCTGGGGAGGAGATGGCGCACGCGGCTGGTGATCTCGCTGCTGCCAGCAAGTATCGCGCGATTTTTGCGAAAGGCAGAGCGCGAATCGAGCGAGAGCTTTGGAATGGTTCATGGTTCGAGCAGAAAGTTTTGATGACCAAGGAAGCTAAACAGGCGACTCCAACAGGAGAAAGCCAGCCCAGGTATCAATACGGCGCAGGCTGTCAAAGCGATCAACTACTCGGACAATGGTTCGCGCGAGTCTGCGGCTTGGGAGATTTACTTGAACCAAACCACATCCGTAAATCACTGGCTTCGATTTTCCGATACAATTGGTGCAATGGTTTTTGCGACCATCACAATTGCCAGCGCACTTACGCTGTCAACGACGAGCGCGGGCTGCTACTCTGCTCCTGGCCCAAAGGAGACCGGCCACAATATCCGTTTCCCTACGCAGACGAAGTATGGACGGGAATCGAGTATCAGGTTGCGGCGCATTGCATTTACGAAGGGTTGGTCGCCGAAGGATTAAGCATCGTGAACGGCGTGCGAAATCGATACGACGGGGTGCGGCGAAACCCGTGGGATGAATTTGAGTGCGGCCATCATTATGCGCGCGCGATGTCGAGCTGGTCGCTGCTGCTGGCGTTAAGCGGATACCGTTACGACGCCGTTGCACAAACACTTAGTTTCACTCCCAAAATCAACCCAAATAACTTTTGTTGCTTCTTCACGGTCGGAAGCGGCTGGGGAATCTTCGAACAACGGCGCAGGCGCGGCTCACTCGCGCTTCTGGGCGGCTCACTCGCTTTAAAAGAACTGGCGGTGCGTGGAAAATGTGTTGCGCGCGGCATTTCGCTCCACGCAACAAACCGTATCAATTTCAACTCAAACGTTTAGCCGAGAACCCCGATTACCACAGATCGAATGAATCCTTACGGTGGATTTGACAGCGAACACTCCCCGAGCCGGTTATTTGTAAAAAACGCCTCTTGACTGGGAGAGGAAGCTGTGGCTATATTCGCCCTGCTTAACCTGGCCGTATGCGAATCCCGACGTGCGTCGGGATTTTTCGTCTCGGCATCAGGAGAACCAAGAAGTCATGAGCTAGCGATGCAACCAGTCGGTCGAACGGAGGTTAGTGGTAACGCCTATGAACGGCGAATTGTTGGCGCTATTGGAGTACTATGAGCGCGAACGAGGAATTGACAAAAATTCCCTGTTCGAAGCGGTGGAGTCTGCCCTTTTGCTTGCCAGCAAAAAGGCCATCGGCCCCGCCGCGGACCTTCGTGTCGAAATTGACCGTAAAACCGGCAGTGTCCGGGCTGTCGCCAAACTCCGCGTAGTCGAAGCCATCGCCCAGCCTCACGACGAGATCACCCTCACCCGCGCGCGCCTCTACAAAGCCGATGCGAAACTCGGTGATTCGGTCGAGATGGAGGTCACTCCAAAAAATTTCGGGCGGATTGCTGCCCAAACCGCCAAGCAAGCGATTCTCCAGCGCATTCGAAGCGTTGAGAAGGAAAAGGTTTTCGCCGAATACAAAAACCGCATTGGCGATATTGTGAGTGGCATCGTGCGCCGGTTCGAGCGCAGCGATGTGATCGTGGATCTCGGGCACTGCGAGGCGTTGCTCCCGCAACGCGAGCGCGTGCCGACCGAGGAATATCAGCCGGGCGACCGAATTCGTTGTTACATCCTCAACATCGAACAAACTGTGCAAGGGCCGGAAATCATCCTCTCGCGGTCGCACCCGGAATTTATCAAGCGCCTGTTCCAGCTCGAAGTCACTGAAATCGCCGACGGCACGGTGGAGATCCGCGCCATCGCGCGCGAAGCCGGGTACCGCACCAAAATCGCGGTGGCGACGCGCGATGAAAAAGTGGACCCGGTCGGCGCATGCGTCGGGATGCGCGGCACTCGAGTCAAGAACATCGTTCGCGAACTTTCCAACGAGCGCATGGACATTATTCCGTGGCGGGAGAACCCGCGCGAGTTTGTCATCGAAGCGCTCAAGCCTGCCAAGCTTCGTTCGATTGAAATCACCGAGGGGACACAGTCGGCGCGAGTCACTTGCGACGAGGACCAGCTTTCGTTGGCCATCGGCAAGCGCGGCCAAAATGTTCGCCTGGCGATGAAACTCACGGGATACAAAATCGACGTTGTCCGCGATGAGACAGCTGCGGTGGCGTTCGAGCAGAAAGTCACGCAAGCCACCGATGAATTGGCGACCGTGCTCGGATTGGATAAGGATCTGGCGAGCAAACTGGTACGAGCTGGTTTTCATGCCATAGACGATTTAGCAGCTGCGGATGTCAGCGATCTGGCCGGGGTCGAAGGCCTGCCCGCCGACAAAGCCCAAGGCATTCTGGAGTCGGCGCGAGCGGAAAAGGAAAAACGCGATGCCGCCGCCCCTCCCGTTGCCGTCGCCGGTGCATCGAGCCTAGCCAATCTCACTCTACCCTCGACACCCGAAACAACTCCCGCTGCGACGGCGACCAATTCCGCATCAACCCCCCGCGAGGAAACGAGGTGATGAAAAATGTCGGTTCGAGTTTACGACCTCGCAAAGAAATTCAATTTACCCAGCAAGCAGGTCTTGGAAGAAGCGCAAAAGCGCGGCATCAAAGCCAAGGTACCGTCCAGTGCGATTGACAAAATCACGGCCGAGTGGTTCGAGACCGAGTTGATCAACGCAGGGTTCAAGGTTGTTGATATTCCCAAACCTGAACCTCCTCCACCGGCTCCGCCGCCACCTACCACGGTTGAGCAACCCAAGATTGTCGTTGAGCCAACACCAGTCGTCGTACCCGCTCCCGTTGCGGAGGTTTTGACACCCAAACCAACCGTCGTGATCATGCCTGCGGCACCCGCTCAACCGATTCCCGCAGCCAGCAGCGGCCGTTTCACTCCCAGCGCACAACCCGCCACGACTTTCAAACCGGTTGCCTCTCCCACCAGACAACCCACCGTCACTGTTCCCACGGCGCCCAAACCGACGTTTTTCCGACCCGGCTCGCGTCAAACCAGCCGGATCACAAATCACGGCCCCACCATGAGCAACGTCGCGGAATCAACGCCAAAGCCGCCCGCGCAGCAATTTGAAAAAACCGTTCGCGTCAAACCCCCCATCGTCGTCAAAGACCTCGCCACGGTGTTGGGACTCAAACCGTTTCAGTTGATCCAAGAATTGATGGCGATGAATGTCTTCGCTAATTTGACGCAAACCATCGATGATGACCTAGCTCGACAAGTCGCCGCCCGCCATCAAATCAGCCTCGATATCGAGCGCCGAGAACGCGGCACCTCGGTCGTTGCAGCGCCAAAAAAACTCGTCGTTACCGACGAAGATCGCCCGGAAGATTTGTTGCTTCGTCCGCCAGTCGTCACCATCATGGGACACGTGGACCATGGGAAGACGTCGTTGCTGGATCGGATTCGCTCTTCCAACGTCGTCGCCGGCGAGGCAGGCGGCATCACCCAGCATATTGGCGCGTACACGATTTCCGTCAAGAGCGGCGGACAAGACCGGCGGATTACATTCCTCGACACACCCGGTCACGAGGCGTTCGCCAAAATGCGTGCTAGGGGCGCAAACATTACCGACATCGCCGTTCTCGTCGTTGGCGCGGATGACGGTGTGCAGCCACAGACCATCGAATCCATCAATCACGCGCGCGCGGCCAACGTGCCGATCATCGTGGCGCTGAACAAAATTGACAAACCCAATGCCGATGCGATGCGCGTGAAGAAGCAACTGCAGCAACATAATCTCGCGGCGGAAGATTGGGGCGGGCAAACGATTGTGTGCGAAGTGAGCGCCACCGAGGGAACCGGTATCGATCACTTGCTCGAAATGATCCTGTTGCAAAGCGATACGATGGATTTGAGAGCCAACCCGAAACGAAAAGCCTCCGGCACAATCGTCGAGGCGTCTCTCGAACCAGGTCGCGGTCCCGTTTCCACATTCCTCATCCGCAACGGCACGTTGCATCTCAGCGATGCTCTCATCGCCGGGCTTCACTGGGGCAAAGTTCGCGCCATGACCGACCAAAGCGGGCAGCGCCTTCAAGAAGCCGCCCCTTCCACCGCTGTCGAAGTCATTGGATTGAATGGCGTGCCGGACGCGGGAGTCGAATTCGCGGTTTTGTCGAGCGACAAAGAGGCGCGCGACCTTGCCGAAGAACGCGCACTGGCGGCGCGCGCCACGAAACAAAATGCGGCGGTGCCGCGTGTCACGCTCGAAAATCTATTCGCCCAAATCGCCGCCGGTCAGCAAAAGGAATTAAAGATCATCTTAAAAGCTGATATGCAAGGCTCGGCGGAAGCCATCACCGAGTCGCTCGGCAAACTCCCCACCGATAAAGTCCGCCTCACGGTCATTCACGCCGCCACCGGCAATATCACCGAAAATGATGTGTTGCTGGCCAGCGCCTCCAACGCGGTCATTGTCGGATTCCACATCCGCCCCGAAAGCGGCATCAACGACATCGCCGCCACGGAAGGCGTCGAAATCCGCCTCTACACGATCATCTACGAATTGATCGAGGAAATGCGGAAAGCACAAGAAGGATTGCTGGAACCGCTTCTCAAGGAAGTCGTCATCGGCCACGCCGAGATTCGCCAGGTGTTCGAGCTATCCAAAGGCATTGTGGCCGGTTGCGTTGTCACCGATGGACGGATCGTCAAAAATGGACGCGTCCGCCTTCTCCGGCGTGGGATGAAAGAATACGAAGGCGGCATTGGAACGTTGCGACGATTTCAGGACGACACCGGCGAGGTCCGCGCCGGCCTCGAATGCGGTTTGCGTCTTGCGGATTTCACCGATTACAAAACCGGCGATGTGATTGAATGTTACACGGTCGAAAAAGTCGCGCAAAAATTGTGAGGCAGTACCGAATTTCCGGCTCGCCGCCGATACTCAACCATGAATCATCCGATTTGCCATTCCCGAAGAGCGTTTCAGGCGCCGGCCATTCCAGCGCAGCTTGATGTGGCTACAGCTTGGCGCTTGATGTTTCTTCAGAGTTTGCCCGCCCCGCCGAAGGCGGGACGAGTTATCGCCTTGTTGTTTGGCGGAGAATTTGAAACTTGGAGTTTTTAACCATGTCCTCCCGTCGCATGTTTCGCGTCAATGAACTCGTCAAACGCGAGGTCAGCGAAATCGTTCGCAGCGAACTCAACACCGAAACCAGCGGCCTGATCACGGTCACCGCCGCCGAAGTCACCAACGACCTTCGCAGCGCGTACATTTACTACAGCATCATCGGATCGCCTGAACAACAGCAAAACGTCGGCGCGCTGTTCGACCGGTATCGACACTCGATCCAACGTCACATGGCGCGGCGCATTCGGATGAAACGCACTCCGGTGCTGACCTTCCTCCCGGATGACTCCATCGAGCGGGGAAATCGCATCCTCCAAATTCTCGACCAGATTGAAGCGGACGCCGCCAACAAAACCGAAGCGGAGCCCGCGCCCGAGCAACCGATTGCTTCCACGGTCGACGCCCCGCCGGAAGTGACGCCACGCCCTCGCAAGCGCGTCAAAAAGCCGATCGCCGCGACAAAACGAACTACGAAACGCGCAACCAAGAAAAAAGGTTGATACCATTCTTGAAATCTTCCACTGGCAACACTCCCTCACCACTTGCCGCGATCGCCCGCGCTTTGCGCCAGCATCAGCGGTTTCTCATCGCCAGCCATGTCCGGCCCGACGGGGACGCCATCGGCTCCATTCTGGCGATGGGATTGATGCTTAAGCAACTCGGCAAGAAGGTGACTCTTTGGAATGACGACGGTCTCCCGCGCCGATACTCTTTCCTGCGCGATAGCGACCTCATCCAGCGGACTCCCGACGCGGAATCTGAAAATTCAAATTTAAAAATTGAAATCGTCTTGGCTCTCGACACTGCCAACTTCGACAGGCTGGGACGGGCAGGCAAAATCGTGGCGTCTCTGCAGCAACAACCCAATCCGCCTACGCTCATCAACATTGATCATCACGAATCCAATGAGCGATACGGTGTGATTACCTGGATCAAACCGCACGACGCAGCAACCTGTCAAATGATCTTCGAACTGTTTCACACGCAAAAATTTTCCATCACGCCGGAAATCGCCGATGCCCTGTTCGTCGGCATCCAAACTGACACCGGCAGCTTCCGCTACTCCAACACCTCGCCCGCGGTATTGCGAGCCGCGGCGGATTTGGTCGAGCGCGGCGTCAACATCGGCGAACTCGGCCGCCTGATTTACGATACCATGACCGCCGGCCGTCTCAAACTCTTGCGATTGGTGCTCAATAGTTTGAAATTCAGCGAGGATGGCCGCGTAGCGTATTTCTGGCTCACCAAAAAAATGTATCAAGAGAGCGGCGCCGAGCGGGAAGACACCGAGGACCTGATTAATTTCGCGCGCGCGGTGGACACCGCCGTCGTCGCCGTGCTCTTCGAAGAGATCGCGGAAACGGGAAAAATCCGCATCAGTCTCCGCAGCAAATCGCCGCGCATCAACGCCAGCCAGATCACGGCAAAATTCGGCGGGGGCGGCCACGCCGGCGCGGCTGGCGCCACACCCGAAGGAAAACCGAAGGCGATCGAGCGCGCCGTCCTCGCCGAAATTCGCCGAGCCATTGGGAAGGCAAACGCATGAGCGACGTGTTTGATGGCTTACTACTGGTAGACAAGCCGAAAGGACCGACCAGCCACGACATTGTGGACGCGGTACGCCGCCGGTTTCATTGCAAGCGAGTCGGGCATTGTGGCACGCTGGACCCGATGGCAACGGGATTGCTGATTTTAGTACTGGGACGGGCGACGAAAATTCAGGATAAATTCATGGGGGAAGACAAAACCTACACCGGCACAATGCTTCTCGGAACGGAAACTGACACGCAGGACGCGGAAGGAGAAATTACGGCGACGAAAGACGTGCCGGCGTTGACGCCTGATCAAATCGAGGCTGCGTTTGCCAAATATCGGGGCGATGTGATGCAGACTCCGCCGATGTATTCCGCAAAGAAAATCGCCGGCCAAGTCCTCTATCGCGCCGCCCGAAAGGGCAAGGAAATTCACCGCGAGCCGAAGTTGATTCATATCTACGACTTGCGGGTCACGGCGATCCAGTTGCCTCGAATTAGTTTTATGATGTCTTGCAGCAAGGGCACCTACGTTCGCACCATCGCCGCGGATATCGGTCGTGACTTGGGTTGCGGAGCGCACCTGATTGAAATCCGTCGCCACACCAGTGGACGATTTAAAGTTGAGAACGCACACACCCTTGCTGAGATTCTTACCCGCACGCCAAGTCAACTGGGCGAATGGCTTATTTCTCCACTGTCTTTGTAGAAAAATCGACGCAGGATCGGAATCACATCCGGCGGGCGCGCCTCCAAACCACTGCAGCCCACAAGACAGTCGTCATTAGAGCTAGAATTCCAATCCATAATCCACTCCGAAAGCTGGCGGGGTCGTAGCGATACTCCACAACACCAACGCCTGTGGGTACGATCACTCCGCGAAAGGCATGGTTGGTCGGCATCACCTCCAACGGTTTGCCATTGAAAGACGCAGTCCAGCCTCGGTTCCAACTGTCTGCCAGCAACAAGAGCCCGGCAGTCTGCATATCCACTCGAATCCGCACGTACAGCGGAGTTTCCGCGATGATCTGCGCCAGCCCCTTGTACGGCGGCGGCGGCAGCGATGAGGAAGTCTCGACGTACGCCACCTCACGAGGATCAAACGAGGGGTCAGCCAACCGCCGTAGTCTCTCGCTTTTTTCACTGATGATTTCTGCTCGGCGAGGAATGAAGGCGCGCGGCAGACTATAGGGATTCTGGACAACCCAGTAATCGGGAAATTGCAACATGGGCTTGATGGTGTCGGGCGGGCGTCCCCGGTGAATGAAATAGCGGATATTGAGCAAATCCGAGAGCGGAGATTCTGGTTGGGGAACAAAATACTGAACCACCGCGTATTCGGGAGAATCCGAATACCGTTGGTACGCAAACAGTTTTAGCAATTCCACGATCCGAGCTGGATCAGCGCCATCGTAGCCACGCACGTCCGGAATGCGGCTGTGCAGATTCAAGCACGGCGGGAAACAGCGCACACCGCATATTCTCCCGGACGGCGCGCGTGCCAATGCAGATATAACCTGCAAGGGCGGGTAATACAGTTTCGGGTCAGCTTGCGGAAGGATGCTCCACGCGCTCACTGTCAATTCGCTTAGTGCAAGGATCGCCAAGCCCCATCCCCAAGCAGGTCGAAACAATCCTTTTCCGATCAACAACGCCCATAGCGCAGCCGCCAGCATGCACAGCGCAAAACTTGCCAGGTACATTCGCGCAAACCATCCGCGCACCGAATCCAACACCGTCAAAGTCACCTGTCCTGATGACTCCGACCCTGCTTGAATTTCCCGCGCAATTTGCTGAAGTTGATTTTCCATCTCTGGCGCCGGAACGAAATAGCGATACAAACACCATCCCCCCATCAACATCAGCACCGCAATGGTACTCCAGTACCATTTATTCCAGCGCACACCGGATCGCAGGATAGCATCCAATCCCGCCACGCCAGCCGCCAAAAAAGCCCAAGCCGTCACGAACAAGAATCGATTGTTGCGAAGCAAATTCAACGGAGGTATCAAATAGATTTTCTGCAAAAGGGGTAAATCCAACATCGAACAGGCGCCCAAGACGCCCAGCACCACACAGAAAATCAATGCGGGACGCAGTCGCGCATGACTCAACGCCAACGGCGCAAATACCAATGTTACCAACAGTCCCGCGTATCCCATTGCCGCGCTTTCCTGGCGATTTTCCAGCCCCAGCAATAAACTGCCAAAGTTATCCGACCCGTAAATATAGGGTAAGATCATTTGCGGTAAGGCATCCAACCCCATCGGAGACGTTTCGACCACTCCCGCGACGCGTTTGGCCACTCGATAGCTCTCCTGCAAATATTCCAACGTCGGCAAACTCTGCGGCGCTGATAGCAGCGTCCCCAGCGTCCATCCCGCCACCACCACCGCGGCCGACCGCGCGCCTGCTCGCGTAAACGTGCCTCGCCATCCATGTTCGTCCACCATGCACCAAATAAAATATAATCCAGACGCCAATAATACATGCGCTCCCGTCTCCGCATGGCCGCTCAACAAAATCGCCGCCGTCACCAATGCCAAACCCACTCCAGACCCGCCCCGCGGTCGTCGCACCGCTCCATCCGTCAACCACAAAACCCACGGCAGCCAGGTCGCCACCGCGCTGATGGTTTGATACGACCAGAGTGTCAGGAATCCATTCAGCGGAAAACACCAAGCCCCGATCGCGGCGGCCAGAAAACTCACTTTCCATACCCGGTCAAAAAATAAAAAAGTCCCCACACCGGCAACCAGAACTTGCAAAAGGTGTCCCCATGCCACCGCCACCGGACTCGGCCATATATAATCCAGCACGCGAAATGGAGACAAAACCGCCGTATTGTTGGCCGCCAAAAACGGGGCACCGCAATAATTGTAGGGATTCCACAGAGGCCACCGCCCTGCGCGGATTTCTTCCGCAGCAAACCGGCGGTTCGTTTCGTTCTGAAACACGCCATCCGACAAGATGAGATTGTGAGCAATCGGCGCCGGCTTCAGCGGATCCAGCGGCAAATACACCCGCGGCGTTTGTAAAATATCCAGGGGCAAAAGAATTTTTGCGCCCACCAAAGACGGTCCATACAAAACCGCCTGCGGCAACAACAACCCCAACAACAAAATCAGCCAACGCCATATGGGCGTGCGCGGCCCAAACTCTCTTCGAGGCGACTCGGACGTCATCCACTTCCGTCTATCCTACCGTTCAGAAATTCACCAGCATGTTTTTCGCGAAAGGAATCCCCAACTCCGAATTCGGAGTTCAAACTTGAGTTTGATTTCCCACGGCTGCGACGAATGACAAGTTTAGCCTTAACCAACATTGGCGAATGCGCCCGAATACCGTCGCAATCGCCCGCGCCCGCGCGCGACCCATTGATGAGCGTCACCCTAGCTTCAAGAAATTCGCCAGCAGCTTTTTGCCTTCGGTGGTCAGAATGCTTTCGGGATGGAATTGGACGCCCCAGATGGGGAGTTGTTTGTGGCGCAGTCCCATGATTTCGCCTTCGGGTTTGGTCTCCGCCGTAATTTCCAGACAAGCGGGCAGGCTCTCGCGGCGGACGAGAAGCGAGTGGTAGCGTGTGGCTTCAAACGGGTTGCTCACTCCCGCGAACAAATCTTTGCCGTTGTGATGGATGGGCGAGGTTTTGCCGTGCATGATGCGCGCGGCGCGGACGACTTCGCCACCGAAGGCGTGACCGATGCATTGATGACCGAGACAGACGCCGAGCGTCGGGATGCGCGGGCCGAATTTGAGGAGGATGTCGTTGGAAAGTCCCGCTTCGCGCGGCGAACAGGGTCCAGGCGAGATGAGGATGCGTTCGGGGCGGAGGGTTTCGATTTCGTCGAGTGCGATCTGGTCGTTGCGGGCGACCTTTATGTCACAGCCCAGCTCGCCGAGATACTGGACGAGGTTGTAGGTGAAGCTGTCGTAGTTGTCGATGACTAGAATCATGGCGCTCCGCGAATGACCAATGTCCAATGGCCAATGTCCAACGAATACCCAAATCCCAATAGCCGAACGAACCGCGATACGCAACCGCGATTACTTGAGGTTCGAGTCATTGGGAGTTCTTTGGTCATTGCGTCTTTGGAAATTGGTCATTTTGGCCGAAAACTTTCGGCCAAGGCAATGGCTTTAATCATTCCTTTGGCTTTGTTTATGCATTCTTGATACTCATTTTCCGGCTTGGAGTCGAGCACGCAACCGGCGCCGGTCTGGACATAGGCGCGGCCGTTTTTGAGCAGCGCGGTGCGGATGGTAATGCAACTGTCGAGGTTGCCGTTGAAGGAGAAATATCCGACCGCGCCGGCGTAGGTGGCGCGCTGGCAATTTTCCAGTTCGCTGATGATCTGCATCGCGCGGATTTTTGGCGCTCCCGCGACCGTGCCGGCGGGGAACGTCGCCCGCATGAGGTCATAAACGGTTTTGTCCCGTTGCAGTTTGCCTTCGACGTTGCTGACGATGTGAATGACATGGCTGTAGCGTTCGATGAACATGAATTCGGAGACGCGCACGCTTCCGTATTCGCAGACACGGCCGATGTCGTTGCGGGCGAGATCCACCAGTTGCACGTGCTCGGCGCGTTCCTTCGGGTCGGCGAGCAACGATTTCTCCAGCACGATGTCTTCGTCGGGCGTCTTGCCGCGCGGACGGGTGCCGGCGATGGGACGGATCTCAACGTGGCCGTCTTCGCAACGGACGTGGACTTCGGGCGACGCGCCGACAAGCTGCAGGTCGCCGAAATCGAGCAAAAACATATAGGGCGATGGATTGACGGAGCGCAGTGCGCGATAAATGTCGAGTGCGCTGGCTCGAACCTTTGCCGAGAACCGCTGGGCGAGGACAACTTGGATGATGTCGCCGGCGCAGATGTATTCGTTGGATTTTCGCACCATCTCCTCGAACCGTTTTTGGGTCAGGTTCGACGGGAACGGCACGCGCGGTGGCTGGCGCTGGTAATCGCGCGGGCGACGGTCAGCGGGTTTGAGGGGAGCGCGTAGCCTGCGAACGATAGCGTCAATCTTCCGCACGGCGTCGCGATACGCGGCGCGCGCCTTTGTTTTGTCCTCGATGTGGGAGTTGCAGACGATTTTGATCGTTTGCGAGACGCGATC
Source organism: uncultured Verrucomicrobiota bacterium (assembly GCA_964348665.1). Classification (GTDB taxonomy): domain Bacteria; phylum Verrucomicrobiota; class Verrucomicrobiia; order Palsa-1439; family CAYGDP01; genus CAYGDP01. Next base: position 59,247 of record CAYGDP010000014.1, on the reverse strand, counting down.
GAAGATGAGGACGGTGTCCGCGATCATGAAAAGCACGTCGGGAGTGCCGAGGCTGCCCTCCTTTGGCTGCGGGACGGTCGGCTCGATTCGGTGAACGTATTCGTAGCCGAGAAACCCGACGGCGCCGCCGCAAAAACGCGGAAGCCCCTCCACTGTGACAGGATGGAATCGAGCCATCACACGTTCCAGCGCAACCAGAGGATCGCTCAAATCCTTGAGGACGGATTTTTTGCCGTGTTCATGCAGCACGACCGAGTTTCCGTCGGATCGCAATACCGCGCGTGGATTTGCGCCGACAAACGAGTAACGACCGAGATGCTCGCCACCCTCGACGGATTCGAGCAGGAACGCGCCGCCGCGACGATCGAGCTTTTGGTAAGCGCTCACGGGCGTCTCGGTGTCCGCGAGGATTTCGCGATAGACGGGCACGAGATTGCCCTTTGCCGCTAGCGCGAGAAAGTCATTTTCCGTTGGAGTGATCATAGGCGCCCTCGCGGGAAAAACCTCAAACTCCAAACTCCAAAGAAACTTCAAGCTTCAAGTTCCAACCCCGTGCCTTGCCGTTGGGGCTAAAGTTTTGGGTTTGAGGCTTCCCTGAAGTTTGAAGTTTGAGGATTGAAGTTTTCATTTGTAAACTTTCTTCGGATCGAAGATGCGTTTGTCGCGCAGTTTTTTCGCGCGCCCGCGACCGTCGAGCGCTCGAAAGAAGCAGCTTTTGTAGCCTTCGTGGCACGCCGCGCCGACCTGCTCGACTTCGATGAGCAGACAATCTCCGTCGCAGTCGAACGATATTTTTTTGACGCGTTGCACATGTCCGCTGGTCTCGCCTTTGAGCCAATATTTCTGTCGCGACCGCGACCAGAACCACGTTTTTTTGGTCTCGATGGTCTTGCGCAACGAGTCGGCATTCATCCAAGCCATCATCAGCACGCGTCCGGTGTCGCGTTCCTGGATGATCGCGGGAACAAGACCGCTCGCATCGAATTTGAGTGAGTCAAAGTTCATTGTCGTACGCAGATGCCTTTCTCATGTAAATACTTTTTTGCATCGGCCACTGTATATTCCCCAAAGTGAAAAATCGAGGCGGCAAGCACGGCGTCAGCCTTGCCGCGGCTCAAGACATCCGCCATGTGTTCGAGTTTCCCCGCGCCGCCGCTGGCGATCACGGGAATGCGCACAGCCTCGCTGATGGTGCGATTCAGCTCGATGTCATAGCCCGCTTTGGTACCGTCGGCGTCCATGCTGGTCAACAAAATTTCGCCCGCGCCCAGCGATTCGACACGACGCGCCCATTCGACGGCGTCGAGGTCGGTGGGGTTACGCCCGCCATGCGTGTAAACGATCCAGCGGTTTTCTCCCGCCCGCTTCGCGTCGATTGCCACGACGACGCATTGCGAGCCAAATTTTTCGGCGCCGGCCTTGATCACGTCCGGGTTCTGCACGGCAGCAGTATTGAGGCTTGTCTTGTCGGCACCAGCCTTCAACATTGCGCGGATATCCTCCGCGGTTCGGATTCCGCCGCCGACAGTCAGAGGCATGAAACACTCGGACGCGGTGCGCTCGACGATATCTATCATCGTGGCGCGGTTTTCCGAGGACGCGGTGATATCGAGGAACACCAATTCGTCGGCGCCTTGGCGGTCGTATTCCTTCGCACATTCGACGGGGTCACCCGCGTCACGGAGATTGACGAACCGAGTGCCTTTGACAACGCGGCCTTTATCCACGTCGAGGCAAGGGATGATTCGTTTGGCTAGCATGGGATTGGGCGAGTGCCGAGCCGGAAAACAAAAAACCCCCGAACTTTCGTCGGGGGCAAAGCGCAGCACAACCATCCGCTATTGCGGACGTCAGCTCGCCCCTCCTCTCCACCAGTGATAGATCATTGGCATCGGGGAATCCTTAACACGCAACAAGCCGGTTTGCAAGCTTGATTTCTGTCGGGAGCGAGACTAGAGTAACGGGCAATGAACAACGACCAGATCGGTGAATCAGGCGGACGCGACTGGAAATGGCTCAAGGGTGTCGGCCTTGCCATCCTCTTCGCGATGTTGAGTCTCAATCTTTTTGTCGCAGCGGACAATGCCCGAAAAGCGGCAGAAGAATCCCAGCGCGAGTCCGCGTATCAGACAACGCGCCTCTGGGAAGATGTACGCGAGCGGGTGCGACAGAATTACGTGGAAGGCGGCGACAAGCTCACGTATGAAAACCTCACTTTCAATGCACTCAAGGGGATGCTCGATTCACTCGACCCGCACAGCCAATTCATGGAACCGCGCTCCCTCAAGATGATGCGCGAGGAAACCAACCAGAAATTCGGCGGGCTCGGCATCGAAATCACCGTGCGCGACGAGTTTCCGACTGTCGTGGCGCCGATCGAAGATTCCCCCGCGTTCAAGGCCGGCCTCATGCCCGGCGACAAAATCGTCAAAGTGGACGGCGTGCGAACCGAACGGATGAAACTCAACGAGGTGGTGGACAAACTGAAAGGAGATCCAGGCACGCAGGTCACAATCCAAATCTTCCGAGCCCGAGAAAAAGACCCGGAAAAACAATTCCGCGACGTAACCCTCACGCGCGCCATCATCAAAGTCGCCAGCATCAAAGATGCCCGGATGATCAATGAAAAAGAAAAAGTTGGCTATTTGCGAATCACCCAGTTCGGAGATCGCACGGACGAAGAGCTGGAAGATGGCCTCAAGAAACTTGAAAAAGATGGCATGAAAGCGCTGGTGATCGATCTGCGCGGCAATCCAGGCGGACTGCTCGATACCGCACAACACGTCTGCGAAAAATTCGTCGAAAAAGGCCAGCTCATCGTCAAAACAACCGGCCGTCGGCCCGGTCAATCCCGCGCGTTTCTGGCTGAGACCAGCGGGACGCCGAGACGGTACCCACTCGCCATTCTGGTGAACAACAGCAGCGCCAGTGCCAGTGAAATCGTAGCGGGCTGCCTCAAGGACCTCAAACGCGCCATTCTCGTCGGCGAAAAAACATTCGGCAAAGGATCGGTGCAGAGCATCATCGACCTCGAATACGAATCCAAGGACGCGGAAGGCAAACCGCAGCGCGTTCCCGTTGCCGTCAAGATCACAACGGCCGAGTACCGTACCCCCAGCAACAAACCCATTCATGGTCATGGCATCGAGCCGGATATTTTCGTTCCCATCACGTTCGAGGAATGGGGAAAAATCCAGGAACAACGACAGCGCGAACGCATGGGGGAAAAACCTCCGGCGCCCGATGATAAAACCGTCAGCTTGCCCGGCGGCGGCGAGTTAAAGGAACGACCCGCGGAAGACACGCAACTCAATCGCGCCGTGGATGCGCTGGTCGGCGTTCTCATCTTCGCTGAGAGCCAGCCCAAGACCGCTCCCGTGGTCGCGCAAAAACAGCTGGAAGCTGTGTCCCAATAAACGCGTCGCGGATTGCAGCGAAGAATGCGCGCCGAATTGTGATCATCCTCGCCCTCGAAACTTCCTGCGACGAAACCAGCGCCGCCGTCGTCCGAAAAATCGCGCCTGGCCGCTTCCAAATTCTTTCCAACGTCGTCAGCTCTCAAATCGCGCTCCACGCCCCGTACGGTGGTGTCGTCCCCGAAATCGCCAGCCGTCAACACCTCGCCATCCTCCAGCCCATCGTTTCTCAAGCTCTCGCCGAAGCCAAAATATCCCTCCGCAAACTCTCCGCGATCGCCGCCACGTATGGCCCCGGTCTCTCCAGCTCGCTCCTCGTGGGTCTCACCGCCGCTAAAGCCATCGCGCTCTCTCTCCGGAAACCGTTCCTCGCCGTCAATCATCTCGCCGGCCATCTCTGGTCGCCGTTTCTTAATCTTCAGCCGCCGATTCCTTCTCCCCAAACACATGTCGCGTTGATTGTCAGCGGCGGACACACCTTGCTAGTTCATGTGAACAAATCCGGCAAACCACGCCTTCTGGGTCAAACCCTCGATGATGCTGCCGGCGAGGCGTTTGACAAAGTTGCCAAACTTCTTGGGCTCGGTTATCCGGGCGGCCCGGCAATCGATCGTCTTGCGCAAAATGGCAATCGTGATGCCATCCGGTTTCCCCGCAGCCTGCTCGACCGCGAGGATTTTAATTTTTCCTTCAGCGGCCTCAAAACGGCAGTCCTCTACCATGTGAAACATAAACCGGCAGCTCCAGCGTCCCTGCCTGTGGCGGACATTTGCGCCTCGTTTCAGGAAGCCGTCGTGGATGTGCTTGTCCAGAAAACTCTCCGGGCCGCCCGCGCGCGTCGGGCATCCTTGATCACGATTTCCGGTGGAGTCGCCTGCAATTCCCGATTACGACAGAAATTTTTCGAAACGATCTCGCGGTCTGACGCACCGTCAATCCAAATGCGATTCGCTCTCCCCGAACACTGCACCGATAACGCGGCCATGATCGCCGCTGCCGCATTCACCAAAATCCGACAATCTCCCGGGCGCGATCTGTCCTGCGACGTCAACCCAAATGCAACATTGGCCTAGCCACTTGCGACAGTCGAGCGTTGCTGCTATACTCCGGCCATTGGGAAACGAAAATGGAAAGCTTGGCGATGAATCTCCCCATTCGATCTCGCAATCAATTTTCCCGTCGTGGTTCGGGTCTTTTGCCCGAGGCACTCGAGATCCGGATCGCGCCTAGCGTCGCATTTGACCCCGCCACAGGCCAGTTGGATGTCGTTGGCGATGAAGGCGGTGTTCGAAATGATTCGATCCATGTCCGCGTCGCCAATGGCTTCGCGCAGGTGACGATCAATGACACCGTCCACTCGGCAAATCCATTGTCCCCATTCTATACCGAGGCGATGGAGGGCGCGACGAAGCGGGCGATGAAATCGATTTTTCTGGACGGCTTGGAAGGGAATGACACATTGGTCGTTGGCAACAAACTGAAAGTCGCCAGCGGTTCGATTGTATTGTTGGGTGGCGCGGGAGACGATACTCTCCTCGGCGCCAATACCGACGAGCGAATGGACGGCGGCGGTGATAATGACTCGATCTTCGGCGGACGAGGCACGGACACGTTATATGGCGGTAAAGGAAATGATCAACTGGACGGCGGCCGGCGCGAGCAGGATTGGGTGTATGCCGACCCTGCGCAGGACATTGTAATCAACCCTACTCTGGACGTGCTGGTGCGGGACGACAGCGCAACGGCGTTCGGCCAGACGGAATGGAGCGCGGAACTGCGTCAACAACTCCTAGATGCCGCCGTGGCGCGCTACGCCGGGTTGTTTGGACAATCCGCATGGTGGGGCTGGTGGGGAGAAGATGGTGGTGATGTGATTCGCGTTTTCGGAGGCGGCGTGGAAACAATCGCAGTCGGGATGGATCTCTCGGTGGCAGCTTCACAGAACTCTGATTCGTCTAACCCGGAGAATTTCTCGCAGACCAATGTTCAAGTCGCCGGTGTTGACGAAGCCGACCTCGTCAAAACCGATGGGGAATACATTTACATCGTCGCGGACGGCAAACTGACCATCCTCGACGCGTGGCCTCCGGGCGAGACCCAGGTCGTATCACAAACCACTGTGGAAACCGGCGCCGATTCGCTTTACATCAATGGCGACCGTGTTATCGTGCTGTCCAATGGCTCCGGCGGACCTGTTCTCTGGGACCGAATCGGCGAGGTGATTGCCCTCGACTCCGTTGCGTACTGGTCTCAACCAGAAATCATCGTCACCATTTTCGATGTGTCTGATCGCGCAAACCCGGTCATGCTGGAGGAAACAACGATGGACGGCTGGCTGGTCGGTTCTCGATTGATTAACGACCGGATGGTGCTGGTGGTCAGTAACGATTTCAATCCACCCTCCCCCCTAGTCGTTCCTTCACTCGATAACCCTGAACTGTTCTTCTATGAGTCGGAAACCGACTACCGCGCGCGCCTCGACCAGGAACTCGATTCTCTCGCGCTTCCACAGTTTACCGTCAACGCCGACGGATTCGAATCAACCGGTTCCTTGGTGGATGCGGCACACTTCTTTGCCCCCGATAACCCCGAAACTTACAATTTCGTCTCGATCGTGTCGTTCGACGTCGCCGATGCCGAAGCCGGGCCGAGCACATCCACTACCATGCTTGGCGTCGCGGGCGAGATTTACGTTTCCACCAGCAATCTATACGTCGCCTCGCAATTTTACACCGTGGACGACCTCGGCAGTTGGTCGCCTACGACATTCCTCTATCAGTTCGCCCTCAACACCGAAGACATTCCGCTCGTCGCCTCCGGCTCTGTCGCTGGCTCGGTCTTGAACCAATTCTCCATGGACGAGTTCGACGGCCAATTCCGCATCGCCACCACCGGCGGGTCGTGGAACTCCCAAAGCAACAATGTGTTCGTGCTCGAACCTGTCGGGGATAATCTCCAAGTCATTGGCGCTCTCACGGATCTCGCCTATTCCGAGCGGATCTTTTCCGTGAGATTCCTCGGTGACCGCGCGTTCGTCGTCACGTTCCGACAGATTGATCCCTTGTTTGCCATTGATTTGACCGATTCGACGCGCCCCACCGTCGCGGGCGAGTTAAAAATTCCAGGATTTTCATCTTACTTGCACCCGGTCGGCGCCAATTACCTCGTCGGTGTCGGTCGCGAAGTGATCAACAATGTCCCGCGCGGACTCCAACTCTCGCTCTTCGATGTCTCCGACCTCACCAACCCCCTGTTGGCCGACCAAATCACCGAGGGCGCGGGCGAATACGGCTATTCAGAAGCGTTCGACGACCATCACGCGTTTGGCTATTACCCGGGTAAGATGATCGTCGCACTGCCAGTCGCCGTAAACTGGGACATCGCAGGATTGAATGTCTATCAGATAGACTCGAACGAGGGTTTCACTGCACTCGGCACCATCTCCCACGACTCTGCCGTTCGACGCAGCCTCCAAATCGGTGAATTCCTCTACTCCATCGCCGCTCACAGCGTCAAAGTCGGCCCCATCCAAAATCCAACCGGCACCGTCCATGAAGTTTTGTTCTAGGTTTGCGACGGCGGCTGAATCTTCAAATCATCCTTCGTAAACAACGGGCAAAACTCGTAGCCGCGCGCGTGAAACGCTTCCGCGCCGCCTTGCTGACGATCCAATAGGGCGAGCACGCGGACAATCTTGCAGCCTGCGGCTTCGATTTTGTCCGCCGCTAGCAAGGCCGACCCTCCAGTGGTGATCACGTCTTCCACCAGCGCCACGCGCATCCCGGACTTGAGCGGCCCTTCGATGACTTTTTGAGTCCCATGGTTTTTCACTTCCTTGCGCACGATGAACCCCACCATCGGCACACCCGCTTCGTGACACACCGCCAGCAATGCGCCGAGGAACGGGTCCGCGCCCAGCGTCGGCCCGCCCACGGCGTCAACGTCTCGGAGCTTGGGCAACATCAACCGGGCGATCAGGGCAATGCCTTCGCCGTCCAGGGTCGTCTGTTTGCCGTCTATATAATAATGGCTCTTCTGACCGCTGGAGAGCGTGATATCGCCATAAATCAGCGACCGCTCATGGAGAATCTGCAACAACCGTTCCCGATCATTCATGCGCCCGCACCGTAGCGCAGAACCGTTGCCATGGTCAAGGCGACTTCTCTTTGCGCGCGGCGGAGAATTGGACGCAGCATCCGGCGATGCCCAGCAGCAAGGTGAAAATCGGCAACGCAGCCTTGAGCCACGACCATTGCGCAATCACACTCGGGTCGTTGCGCAATACGTCCGCGGAGAAATGGATCCCGGCGACTACCCAAGCCAGTCCGATGGTCGCCAGTGATGCGCCGTTAAACGCCGTCAGAAGCACAATCAGCGCTTCGCGATATTTGATTGCCAACACAACACCAACGAACCCGCCAACCAGCGCCGCCAAGAGCGCGATGCCCTGTCCTTCTATGCCGAGAAGAGAGAGGAGGAGAATCGTCGGCACACCCACTAGAATCGCGCCTAATTGAAACCCGAACGTCATCAGCGCAATGAAAAACCATAACATCAGCATGACCGCTGCAATTAACCCCATGGCAACTAGCATTGCAGCAATCTTCCACGTGAGCGTGACTTGTAAGACCACCACGAAGAGCCAATACCCCAAGCCAACCCCGATTCCGAACCCAAGGAACCCCAGCAGCGACCTGAACATTCGTCGGCCAAGAAAACAGAGGAGCAGTCCAACCGTCATTGCCCACATTCCAAATCCATAGAAAAACAGCACGAACCATTTTGCAAATTCGTCAGCCACGGCGCACTTCCTTCGCCGCTGCCCTCGGCGATTTGGCGCGGACATCGAACCGGATCGGCCAGCCCACGTAGGGATAATGTTCGCGGATCCGATTGGCGAGATATTTTTCGGCGGCGGGCGTCCAGAGTTTGGGTTCGTTGACAAAGAGGATGAAGGTTGGTGGCGATCCCTTTCGTTGGGTGGAATAATAAATTTTGAACCGGCTCGCGCCACTCAAGGCGCGTCGCTCGACTGCATCGGCGATAATTCGATTGAGTGGGCCGGTGGCGATGGTCGGTTGGCCGGACTCGGCAACGGTGTGAATGGCATCGGTCAATCGCGATAACCCGTAGCCGGTTTTGGCCGAAAGAAAGACGACCGGAGCAAAATCGAGGAAGAAAAGCACCTGACCGACGTGATCGAGAAATTTTCGTTCGACGTTTTGTTTGATCAAGTCCCATTTGTTCATGGCCAGCACACAGCCTTTGCCCGCCTCGAGAATCAATCCACCCACTTTCTTATCCTGCGCCGTGATGCCCTGCTCGGCATCTAGCAATAGGACGGCGAGGTTGCATCGTTTGATGCTCTCTTCGGCGCGGCGGACGCTGAAGAACTCGATCGGCTCGTGGATTTTCCCGGCGCGCCGGATACCCGCGGTGTCAACCAGGACGACGTCGAGTCTTCGATCGCCGGCCTTCAGAACGCAGGGCACGTCCACCGAGTCGCGCGTCGTGCCGGGCATTGAGTTGACAATGAGCCGTTCATCGTGGACGAGGCGATTGATCAGCGATGACTTGCCAACGTTCGGACGACCGATGATGGCGATTTTCAATGGGAATACCGGTGGCACAGAAATCTCTGTCTGTTGGGTGTCCACTTTGGGCAGCGTAGCCACCGCCGCCTCCAGCAAATCATCCACGCCGCTGCTGTGGAGTGCGGAGACGGGATATATTTTTTTGAATCCAAACGCGGCAAAGTCACCGGCGGCATCCACCAAGGTTTCGTTATCGGATTTGTTCGCCACGACAAACGTCGGTTTGCCGGTTCGCCGAAGGAACTTTGCAACTTCGTCGTCCAACGGCACGCGACCGTCTTGCGAGTTGACGACAAAGAAAAACAAGTCCGCCTCGCCTGTTGCGCGCTGGATTTGCTTGCGAACCGACACGATGATGTCGTCGTCCGGTTTCTCACCAGCCAACCAACCGACTCCGCCGGTATCGAGCAGACGAAACGAGGCCGTGCCCCAGTTCACCACTCCTTCAATCCGATCCCGTGTGACGCCCGGTTGATCGAATACGATCGCGGCGCGGTGTCCGACGAGACGGTTGAACAGGGCGCTCTTGCCGACATTGGGGCGGCCGACGATGGCGACGCAAGGGAGTTTTGGGGAAGGGTCCATATTCGATTCGATCCGCTTAATACTCTGTCCAAATGCTTGCTTGGAAGGTCTCACTAAAACTCCAAAACCCAAAACCCAAACTCCAAAAAAATCCCAAGCACCAAGCACCACTAGCGTTGAGGCAATTAATGGCTTGATTGGAATCCGAGATCAGAAGGTTCATTTGGGTTTGCAGTTTGGAATTTGAAGTTTTATTGGGTTTTGGTTTTGTTTTTTTCTTCCGCTTTGCCGTGCGCGCCAAACTGTTTGGCACCGTCGTAGATATACCAAAGACAAGACGCGATCGTGCTGGTGGCGGCAACAAACACCACGACGGAGAAGATCACGTCCGGTTTATGAATCTTGAGCAGTGTCCAGCCAATCACAAGCATCTGCGCCACTGTCGAAACCTTGCCGATCCAACGCGGTCGCACCGTCACTTCACCAACCCACAAATGAACGATCATCGCGCCGATGCCGAGAATCAGATCGCGACCGATGACCGTCACGGCGAACCAGGCCGGCAACCCGTCAAATGCATCCCCGTAATTGACCGTCAGCAATACAATCGCCGCGACCAACAGAAGTTTGTCCGCCAGCGGATCGAGCACCGCTCCCAACTCCGTCCGTTGCCCTCGATGCCGCGCCAAATAACCGTCCACACCATCGCTGATCGCGGCGATGGCGAAGACAAGACACGCCCAGGCCCAAAACCATTCGTTCGGGTCTTTGAGAATGATGCTCCTGCCATAGTGAATCATCAGCGTTACAAAGATCGGAATCAGCAGGATCCGCAGGATGGTGATGCGATTGGCCCAGGTCATTGCGCCTGCCCAAACCTCTCCGACGCCCGGCGGAGTCGAGCTAACACACGCTCCCGCCCCAATAGCGCCAATGTTTCGAACAAACCCGCGCCAACCGATTTGCCCGACACCGCCACGCGGCAGGGATGTATCAAGTCACCTGGCTTCAACCCCAGCTCGGTCGCCAATACTCGCAATGCTGTCTCCAGTGGTTTGTGTTCCCACGGATCAATTGGGGAAAATTTCTCCGCCAATCGCCGCATTCGCTCTCCGGTTTGAGGCGCGGCACAGGATTTTTTCACGGCTTCCGGATCATACTCGAACTGGTCGCTGAAAAAATAATTCGTCCAAGCCGGCAAATCCTTGAGCAGCTTGATTTTTTCTTTCACCAATGCCAGCACCGCTTTCACATAATCCGGGGCCACACCTGTCGGCAACAGGGAGCGGCCTGCCGCCGCGAACTGTTCCATCGGCATGGATCGAATGTATTCGCCGTTAATCCAAAAGAGTTTATCCAGATCGAACCGGGCATTGTGACGGATGATCTGCGGCAAATCAAACAGACCGACAATGTCGGCCAGGGGCATCACTTCGCGATTGTCTTTCGGCGACCACCCGAGCAAACAGAGGTAGTTCCGCATCGCCTCCGGCAGATAGCCGTCGGCCAGATAGGCGTCGAGCGACGCAAGCCGCGCAAAATCAGGTCGCGCGTCGCTCTTGCTCATCTTGCTGCCGTCGGAATTCAATATCATCGGGATATGCGCGTACTGCGGCGGCTCGACGCCAAACGCGCGGAAGAGCGCGATGTGTTTCGGTGTGTTGGAGAGATGATCCTCGCCGCGGATGACGTGCGTGATTCGCATTTCCATGTCGTCCACGACGTTGACGAAATGGAACACGGGATTTCCATCGCTGCGAATAATCACAAAATCGGGGTCGAGCGCTTCTTTCTCGTTGAGCGGGCGAATGACCTTGCCGACGATCAGGTCGCGCATCTCGATTGGTTCTCGCGTCATCTTGAATCGGATCGCGCCCTCGTGCTCGTACGCCATGCCTTTGTCCATCAACTCGCGCACGCGCCGCTTGTAGATTTCGCCGCGCTGCGACTGAAAATACGGCCCGTGCGCGCCGTCTTTCTCCGGGCCTTCGTCCCAATCCAGCCCGAGCCATCGCAATCCGTCGAGGATCGTGCGAAGCGATTCCGCCGTGTTGCGCGCCGCGTCGGTGTCCTCGATGCGCAGCACAAACGTCCCGCCGGTGTGGCGGGCGTAGAGCCAATTGAAGAGCGCCGTCCGCACGCTACCAATATGGAGGTAGCCGGTCGGGCTTGGAGCAAAGCGAACTCGTATATTCACGAGGGCGAACGTAACAGAAAACGCGGCAATGGCAAGGGCGCAACCGTTATTATCGCGCCATTTGGTCCGGCGCAAATCGGCGGTAGAGCTTGATGGTTTGGGAAATGCCTATGAAATTCATCAGAATCAAAATGCCCCAAAGCCAACTTCGGCCACTGACGATGATGTTGACCAGGTAAATGACAAGCAGCACGAGCCACATTGCTTCCGCCAAAAAAAGCGAGCGATGAGGTTTGCTTCTCGCCAATGCTCCGCAGATCCCAAACCCGATTCCCCATACGATAAAAAACCAGTCGGTCACCTGTCTTGGATGACCATTCATCCTGCGCGCAGCAATCATGGATACACCGATCAGGGTCAAAAAGATGGCTAAGGGCAAGCTAAAGGAAAATCGCCGTTTCAAGGTCGCCCGCAATTGCGCTTCGGTCGGCGGACCGAACCAATCCAGCAAGGCCTTGTGTGTAGCCTCGTCGATTTTGAAAACCAATCGCTTGGGCTTGATGAGAACGAACACTCGCGGCCACGGCGGCAACTCGATTTTGTCCGCGGATTCCAATCGTGTCACGCCGGTCGGATGCAGGTCGGCGGGGGATTTGAGCGTGAGAAAATCCGGATACACAACGAGCTTCCATCGCTCGCGCTTGAGCGTCGTCGCTTCAATCTCCGTTTCAAACAACGGCGCATTCCCGGTCGCCTGATCGCCGCTTGCAATATTTCCCGCCTCATCCACACACCAACCGTAGCAGCCCACCAATCAAGGCGCAAGTCTGGCTTGGCTCATGCGCACCGGTTTTGTTATTCTTCTGCCCATGACATCCGCCCAAAAAATCCGCAACTTGATCGCCCGCGACACCTATCTGATGCCGGGAGTCTTCGATGCACTCTCGGCGCGAATCGCCTGCGATGCGGGTTTCGAGGTCATTTTCATCAGTGGCTACAGCGTCTCCGCTGTCGCGCTCGGCGAACCTGACTTCGGTTATGTCACGCTGCCCGATATCACCGAGGCCGCACGCCGGGTCTGTGCGGTGTCGTCCGCGCCGGTCATCGTGGATGCCGACACCGGTTACGGCAACCCGCTCAACGTCCAGCACACCGTCCGCCAACTCCAGCGCGCGGGTGCAGCAGGAATGTTTCTCGAAGATCAGGAATGGCCCAAGAAATGCGGTCATATGCGCGGCAAACGTGTGATTCCCGTCGAGGAACACGTCGAAAAACTTCGCGCGGCGACTGATGCGCGCCGTTCTCGTACCTCGCCCACATCAGCGGGAGAGGGTCGGAGTGAGGGTGATTTTTTCATCGTCGCTCGCACCGATGCCCGACAGGTCAATGGACTGAAGGACGCGATCAAACGCTGCCTGAAATACAAAGAGGCGGGCGCCGACGCGCTCTTCGTCGAGGCGCCCCAATCTCTCAAAGAACTGAAGACCATCGCGAAAGAGCTTCCACCCCCGCTGGTCGCCAATATGATCGAGAAAGGTGTCACGCCATTGCTCTCTCGCGAAGAGCTGCGCAATATCGGGTTTCAGATGATCGTCTGTCCGCTCGCTGTCCTCTACTCCTACGCCAAAGCAGCGCAAGACATCCTGCGCGTGCTGCGCGCGAAAGGCACCACGCGCAACGACCGCAAACGACTGCTGAACTTCGACGAATTCAATCGCCTCGTTCGCTTGGATGCGAAATATGAGACCGAACGACGCTATGCGGCAAGGAAGCGTTGAATCGTTAAAAAGTAAATGGTCAAATCGAGCCGGATAGATTCACACGATTCAACGATTGAACCGTTCAACCTTTTAACGCACACGCCCTCGCGCAACCACCCGCCACTCGCGCTCGATAACGCCCCGGCTATGTCCGTAAATCGTGTCATGCAAATTAACGCAAGGACAAACGTGATTTGGGATTACCGTCAGCCGTTCGCCAACTCGAAAGCGATGCTTGCATTTCGATACGTCAAGATGTCCATGCTCTTCGTTCAGAGCGATCATTTCCACGTCGGGATGTCCAACCACCAACCCGAATCCCGGCGCGCCTCCGGTCGCGCGATCGCTGAAGAGTGTCTTTGATCCCGCATCCGTCATTGCACGGCCGGCCACCGACGTGCTGATGACCGTCGTAACGATCCGCAGCGCGCAGTCGGCTTCCGTCGCGCAGCCTTCGAGTATGCTGTTCCGGTCGTAAAAGATATACGCGCCGGGACGAATCTCCGTCAGTCTGCGAACCAGATGGCTTTGTCGCGCCGTTGGCGTCGATCCGCCGCTGACACGGTCGGTCGGCAACCCTGCTTTCCCAAAACGCGCGAGCACATCGTCCAGAAAATCGCTGACGGTTTGCAACGCGGGTTTCTGGAGCGAAGGCCGCATCTTGATATGACCGGGAAAATACGATAGGCCGACCAATTTCACGCCGCGCAATTTCATGATTTGCTGTCCGAGTTTCACCGCCTCGGTCGCGGTCAATACGCCCGTGCGGTGCAAACCGACATCCAACTCGATCAACACACCGATCGTAGCGCCATACCGTTTCGCAGCACTGGCGATCTGTTTTGCGCTCTCGATGGAATCAAGGGCAACACTGATGTTCGCTTGGTTCGCCAACTTCGCCAGTCGCTCACATTTCTCCGTGCCCACAACGGGATAGTGTATCAAGATATCGCGAAACCCTGCGTCAGCCATAACTTCCGCTTCGCCAACCTTGGCGACGGTAATCCCCGCCGCGCCAGCAGCCATTTGCATTTGGGCCAGTTCAGGGCTTTTGTGGGTTTTTGTGTGCGGCCAAAGCGCGAGTTTGTGATTGCGTGCATACACCGCCATCGCCGCGATGTTCCGTTCCATCACGTCGAGATCTACAACCACGGCGGGCGTATCGAGATGATCGAGGGTTTGTTTCATCGGATACCGTCAATACAGAACGTAGCAAGCGACTTATGTCTTATGCAAGTTTTCCATGCAGAGGCAAACATTAACCCAAGGGACATAGCAAACGATCAAAACGCTCCCCCCATCGCACATTGGGGAGATTTTGTCTCAGCGAGGGCAAAATATGGTTGGATTTGTTGGAAGCGTGTGCGGCGGGAGATGTCATTCGAAGGTGAACTTGCACTTGCAACAACCTTCCACGAACGCTATGCTGCACATGTGGTCTAAGTAAAGCAATGAATTGGAAAGCTAGCATATTCGCTGCGGTCGGTATCCCAGTTGTCGTCGCATCCGCAAGCGATGAACCGCGACTGACGCCTTCGTTCGTCTGGGCGATGGGATTTGGCGATGTGCCGCGACTGCCGCTGGTTGGCGACGCGACGGGTGACGGGTACGTCGATCTCCTCTGTGTATTTCCCAAAGATGGCGCAGTTTTCCTCTATCCCAACGAGCACGGTGAAAAACCGATTCGCACACGAGCCAACGATAGCGTGGCTGTGCTGGGGAAGAACTGCCTCGCGGCAGCCGTCGGGCGGTTTTCGAGTGAGGACAGGGCCGAGGTGATCGGGATCACGTCCGATGGACGCGTGAGTATCGCGCACGGATTTTCGAAGACGCGATTTCGGTACACGCATGTTGCGGGGAAATGTCCGAAACCGCTCACCCAAGCCACTTTGACGGCCGGGGACTTTGACGGGGACGGGCGAGACGACGCGGCGGTTTCCAGCGGCGACAATTTGTTGTTGTTGCTCTGGAACGATGCCAACTCGGATCAACCGTCGTTTAAGGTGCAAAGTGTCGGGATTTCACCGGAACCGGAGTTGCTCGCGGCAGGCGATTTCGACGGAAGCGGAAAGGCGGGACTGGCCTGGAAGACGCCGCGTGGCGATGTCTGGCGCGCGAAAGTGACAAAGGACGGATTGGTTGATCGTCAAAAGATTTTTCGAGGGAAACCGGAGGATCAAATCGTGGTCGGGAATTTTACGAAAGGAAAAGGCAGAGACTTGCTGGTCGGAGCGACAGTTCTGATCGGGGGCAATCCGAAGACAATGGCGCGATGGGATGATTTGACCAAACCAGCCGGCGCGGCAATCGTTTGCATCGGCGACTTAAACAAGGATGGTCGTGATGATATCATCCGCTTCCGTCGCACGGGCGAAAAGCACACCGGCAGCGATGTGCTCGCGAACACGACCTATGTGACGAGCGATCCCGATTGGGATGGGGACGGTCTGACGAACGACGAGGAACGCGCGCTTGGATGCGACCCGACGCGGCGCGACACCGATCAAGACGGACTACTGGATGGTTGGGAAGTCCGGGGCTCGCGCGGCTACGATTTGGCGGCGCTCGGATTCAGCCCGATTCACAAAGACGTGCTTTGCGAGATTCAGCGGCAGGACGATGTCAAAGAGGAAATGGTGAAGAAGGAATTGCCGCGGATCACCGCCTACTATGCGAATTTACCGGTCGAAAATCCCGACGGGAAAACCGGGATTGCTTTTCACGGGCTTCTGCGGGAACCGATCATCGCGGCGTCCGCGAAAGGCAAAGGATGGTATGAATTGGGCCAGACCCATTTCGCCAAAGAAAAACGCGGCGTCGCGCATTGGCTCGAAGTGCATACAGGAGGCGGCGGACAGAGCGGACAGCTCGATTACATGGGAGGGTCGGGTGACAAAGGATTTTTCTCGGTGTTTATCCACGAGTTTGGTCATCAACTCGGCCTCGATCACACGGGGTACTTCGGGCCGAGCTGGTGTCCGATTTATCCGAGCCTGATGAATTACGCCTACAGCTATCAATTTGACGGCAGCCCAGCCAAAGTTCATTACAGCCAAGGGAAATTCTCAAAGGTTGTATTGAGCGAGCAAAAACTCGACGAACGATTGCCGTTTCCCTACAAAGAGCTGCAATTTCTTGCCAAGATTCCCTATCGCTATCGGCTGAAACCAGACGGCGAACATGCAACGCTGATTGATTGGAATTGGAACGGCATCCTCGGCGAGCGGGGCGTGCGCGCCGATATCAATTACGGCTATAGCACTAATGGCGGTGACCGGATTGGGCTTGCCACCACTGTCGCAGCGCCTTCGTTGCTCTTGCACGACGGACGTTTGCTGCTCTTCTATGTCTCCGAACCGCAATTGCCAAAATCCATCGCCGCCATCACGCCAAAACCGCCCACGAATTATCCCGAACGTCCGCGCAACGGCAAAATCCTCTGGCGCGCGCTCCTCGACAAAACCACCCGCGAGAAAGGCTGGAGTAAAGTCGAAACCGCCGTGGACGTTGGCGTGCGCGGCGATCCCGCAACCATTTCGCACAAGGGTGAAATCTTTCTCGTCTATCCGACGGAGAAAGGAGTCGAGTTCCTTCGGGGAGTCCTACGCAAACCAAGTGAAAAAAATGGCGCGCCCACGATCGAGTGGAATCAACAGGGCGCGTTATCCGACAGTGCTGACGCGCAGGCCAGCGTGGCCAGTTACGCCGACCAATTGATCGCTTTTTTGTGGACCGACAAGACCAAGCCTCTGCGGTATTCCCTGTGGGACGGAAAAAAATTCAGCGCGCCGCGCGAGCTAGGTTTCACCAGCACTTTCCCCGTCGGCGCCTGCGTGGACACGATCAAACGGGAATTGGTCGTCGGCCTCGGCCAAGACGTCAGTAAAAGTAGACCGAGCCGCTGGCAGATTCGGCGGTTCACTTGGGACAAAACGAAGGGCGAGCTGGTGGAAGGGGCGATGGAATGGATTGGCGGCAAATACGGCACGGCCCACGGCAATCTTCGGCCTACCTTACTCTTTGAGCACTCGCGCGAAACAGGCAAGGAAGGACGCGTCCATTTCATCGCGGGCGGCGCGCAGGTCGGCAGCGGGTTGGTTAGCGAGAAAACTCCTGCGGTCGGATTCTGGGACGCCCTCCAAGTGGCTGACAAAAAGCGGAATGGCGGTTGGCTGGTAAAACATTATTACGACGAATGGACCAACAGCCGGTCCGCCCCCGCCGCTGCGTGGTTCGACAATAACATCGCGCTCGCATCGCGATGGGATGGTGACGCCCCCAGCTTCCGCAACAACACGCTCTTTGTCGGCTACAATGGCTTGGGTATCGACGAAAAACCAATGAGCGACTTTGACGACATCAAACACATCTCCGAGTACGGTCTCACCCGTTCCATCCTCTATTTCGAAACCCCCACACCACCCTCCAATACGGTTGCGATGCCACCCAATTCGGAATTAAAAACAATCGATCGGCTACCCTTTCCCGACGTAAACGGCGCGGAACACCTACCGCTGGAGCAAAAAAAACCGACCGTGGCGATTTTCATTACTAACGATTGTCCGATCGCGAATGCATTCGCACCAGAAATCAACCGCATCGTCGCCGACTACGCAGCGAAAGGCGTTGCATTCTATTTAGTCCATGTGGATCCCGATTTGAAAGCGGCGGACGCAAAAAAACACGCGGAAGATTTCGGTTACAAGTGCGCGGTGTTGCTCGACCCGAAACACAAACTCGTCACGCGCGCCGGCGCGACGGTCACGCCCGAATCGGCGGTCTTTAACGCGTCTGGAACGATGATTTATCGTGGACGGATCGACGACCGATTCGCCGACCTTGGCAAACCGCGCGTCGCGCCGACGACTCGCGACCTCCGTGACGCTCTTGACGCTGTGTTGGCGGGCAAAGCGCCGCCCGTTGCCACATCCACAGCGGTCGGGTGTTTTATTCCTCGCTGATTTAAAATCGGCGTGAGAAAGAAAATCGTGCTCTGTCACTCGCCGATCTTTTGCTTCAGCGCGTTTGAGATTTTGTTTGCGAGAACCTCGATCTCGCCGATTTCCTGCCCCTCGACGAGCACGCGGGCGACTGGTTCGGTGCCCGAATAACGGAGCAATACCCGCCCGTGTTTCGCCAGTTTCTTTTCCGCTTCGCGCAATTGTTTCATCACGTCCGGCATGTCTTCCAGCGGCGGTTTCTCCCGCACCCGGACGTTCACAACCACTTGCGGATATCGCTTCAAACACTGTCGCAATTCGCTCAAGGGTTTGCCGCTGGCGCGCATGATCCTCAGGATTTGCAGGGCGCTGATGAGTCCGTCGCCCGCCGTCGTCCAATCGCGAAAAACGATATGACCGCTTTGCTCGCCGCCGAGGTTCGCGTCGAGCCGTACCATTTCATCAATCACATTTTTATCTCCCACTGGCGTGCGCACCACCCGCCCACCCGACTTTTCCAGGGTCTCGTCCAACCCGAAATTGCTCATCACCGTAGCCACGAGCGTTTTTTTTGCCAGTGTCCCTTCCCGCAGCATTTCCAGCGCCGCGATCGCTAGAATTTCGTCGCCATCCACAATCGCGCCATTCTCATCGCACATGGCCACCCGATCGGCGTCTCCATCATGCGCGATCCCAACGTGCGCCCCATGATGTCGCACCGCCGTTTGCATCGCTTCCGGATGTAAACTGCCGCCCTCGTTAATGTTCGTGCCGTCCGGCGTGTTCCCAAGCTCAATCAATTCCGCGCCCAACTCGCGCAGGACACAGGGCGAACTTTTGTACGCCGCGCCATTCGCCGCGTCCACCACCACCTTCATCCCTTCCAATGTCATTCCGCGCGGAAAACTGCTCTTGGCGAATTCAATGTACCGACCCAAGGCATCGTCTATGCGCGCTGCTTTCCCAATCTCCGTCGCTGTCGGACGGATATCGTCCACTTCCCCGCTGAACACCAATCCCTCAATCCGCCGCTCCACTTTGTCGTCCAGTTTGTAGCCGTCATGACGAAAAAATTTGATCCCGTTGTCCTCGTACGGATTGTGCGAGGCGGTGATCATCACCCCCGCGTCCGCGCGCAGACTGCGCGTGATGTACGCCGTGCCGGGCGACGGCAACGGACCGATGAGCAGCACGTCCACTCCCATCGAGAGGATCCCGGCCGTCATCGCGTTCTCAATCATGTATCCCGACAACCGCGTGTCTTTGCCGATGACAATCCTGTGACGCACCCGGTCTCGGCTCTTGCCGCTCTTGAAAATAAACGCCGCCGCGCGACCCAGCTTCAACGCCGTCTCCGCCGTCACCGGCTCGATGTTCGCCACGCCGCGAACCCCGTCGGTCCCAAATAATTTTTGTCTCTGAATCTCTTTTTTCATCCTTCGCTCTTCATCCTTCCCTCTTCCGAAACTGCGCCAGCAGTTTCGTCATCGGCACAATCACCTCGACATCATGGACGCGGACAATTCGCGCGCCGTTCAAGACCGACGTCGCCACCGCTGCCATCGTGCCTCCCAATACCGCCACGGGAGTCTCGCCGACGGTTTTGCGAACAAACGATTTGCGCGACGGACCCGACAAAATCGGACAGCCAAGACCGCGCAGCTCGCCCAGCCGTGCGATGATTTCCAAGTTGTGCTCCACAGTCTTGCCGAAACCGAGACCGGGGTCAACCGCCAATCGCTCCCCCGCAATTCCCGCGTCACGCGCCGCTTGCAACCGCGCAGACAAAACCTCGACAATTTCGCCGACCACTTCACCGTATTGGGGATTTTTCTGCATCGTTTGCGGCGTCCCGAGCATATGCATCAGAATCAGCCCGGCGTCAGCATCGCGCACCACACCGAACATCTCCGGATCGTTTCCCGCCGAGATGTCATTGACGATCGCCGCGCCGGCCGACAGCACTTCCCGCGCCACTCTAGCCTTGTAGGTATCAATCGAGATCGGCAGCGGAAATTTCAGCGCCACGAGTCTCTCAATCACCGGCAACACGCGCCGCAGCTCTTCCTCTGCGCTCACGGGAGTCGCGCCCGGCCGTGTGCTCTCCCCGCCGATATCAATCAAATCCGCACCCTGCGCCGCCATCTCGAACGCGCGCGTTTCCGCCGCCATCGGCTCCGCAAACTTCCCGCCATCCGAAAACGAATCCGGCGTCACGTTCAGCACACCCATCACCAGAGCGCGATCGTCCGCGAAATCGAAATTGAAATTTTTCCCTCGCCAAATCACAACCCATCCCTAGCGGAAATTGGGGCGCAAATCAACCGCCACGAAATCAACTGGCCCGTGCTCCTCGAGCTACTGGACGAAATTTAAACCGCGAATGAACTTGAATCAGCGCGAATATCAGTGTCCATAAGCGGTTATTCGCGGTCTATTCTCACCACCTTCTCCCGACATTTTTCCCCCGATACGATCTCGATCTGCCGACGTTTGACGCCGAAATGCTCGGCGAGCAATTCGATGACTGCCTCGTTGGCACGGCCATCTTCGGGCGGGGCGGTCACGTAAACTTTCAATGCCCCGCTTGCGTCCGCCACCACCGCGTTCCGCTTCGCCCGTGGTTGAACCCGAATTAAAATCGGTTCCCGCGAATTACGCGAAATACACGAAAGATTTTCGCCTTCTTTTGCGTGTTTCGCGGGTGATATTTTGTGTCTTTTTGTGGCCATCTTCATTCTCTCGGCGGAAGTATCGCTGTTTTTACGCCGCTCTTCTCCCGTACCATTGTCGCCAAGAGCTTCGGCAGTTCGCTCAGCGGCTTTTCATCACTCACAAAATCTTCCGCGCGAACGACGCCTTGTTCCAACAAGGCTAGCGCTCGCCGCACATCGCCCGGCGTATGATGAAAGCTCGACCGCAGCGTCAGATCGCCGTAGTGCAGCGTCGTCGTGTCGAAACGTGCCGTCATCCCCGCCGGACAACCGCCGAAGAGATTCACGCGTCCGCCTTTGCGTGCCAGTGAAATCGCCGCCTCCCATGTCTCCGGTTTGCCAACAGCTTCGATCACGATGTCTGCGCCTTTCTGTGCGTCTGTGAAAGATTTAGCTGCTTTTATCCAATCCGCGTTCGATGAATCAATCACTGCATCCGCGCCGAGTCGCTTGGCAGCTTCCATTCGTACCGCGCCTTTGCCAACAACAATCATACGCGCTCCCGCGTGTTTGGCGATGCAAAGGAACAATAATCCCAATGGGCCTGCCCCAACAATAATCACTTCATCCTTCATCCCTCCTAATTCATCCTTCCCAAGGTGCACGTCGCGTGCACCTCTGACGGCACACGCCAGCGGTTCAACTAATGCCGCTGCCTTGAACGACAGCGACGTCGGAATCTTCAACAAATTTTTCTCCACAATCCGCGGCGGCACTTTAATGAACTGCGCGTACGCGCCATTGAGCCACACCAGATCGTCGCATAGATTCTCCTGCTCCCGCTGGCAGTAGTAGCACGCTCCGCACGGCGCGGAATTGGCCGCCACCACGCGATCTCCAATCTTCCAGCCTTCCACTCTTCCGCCTACCTCCGCCACCACTCCCGCGAACTCGTGCCCGAATACGCTGGGCGGTTGGATCATCCGCGCGTGATAGCCGCGCTGATACACCTTCAAATCCGTCCCGCAGGTCAGCGCATTCTCGATCCGCACCACAACCTCGCCTGTGTCTGCGCGAGGAATGGGGATTTGTTCAAGGCGAACATCCTCTTTGCCGTAGAGAATCGCGGCGAGCATCGTATCGCTCATGCCGTCCTCGCGCAGAAACCCCAAACCCCAAAACCCAAGCTCCATTGAATACTCAATACCCAACACCTAATTGCAACTGCGCGGGTTGAAGCTTGAGGCTTGAGGCTTCCCTGAAGCTTGAAGTTTGAAGTTTGAAGTTTTTTCATCCGTTTGGTTTCACAACAATCTTCAACGACCGCTCCGTCGGGTTGCTCGCCAGCTTGATCGCCTCGCCAATCTGCTCGAGCGGGAACCGATGGGTAATCATGTCGCGTACGTTGATTTTGCGCTGAAAAATCAATCGCGCCGCCTCGCTCTGCCATCGCGGCGACGCGCTGTAACTTCCAATCAATTGTTTCTCGTCCACGCAAACTGCCGAGGGATCAATGGTCAATACATCTCCCCGCTTCGTGTGCGCAAAGAGCAATACGCGTCCGCCAGCACGAACCAGCGACAACGCCTGCTCGACCGCCTTCGCGCTCGGGACGGTTACAACCGCCACGTCAGCATCGAGCTTGAGCAACTCACGATCCGCCCGATAAACTTTAACCGCTCCGAATCGCCGCGCCACGGCCAGGCGAGACTCCAACAAATCGAGCGCAATAACCTGAACGCTGCGTCCCCGCAAAATCTGGGTGAATATCAATCCGATTGGTCCTTGACCGATGACGACAACTCGCTCACCGCGTTTCGGGGAGAGCGTTTCGACCGCTTTGAGTACGGTGTTGACTGGCTCAACGAGACAAGCCTCGTCGGCGCTGACTTCGCGCGGAATCTTGATTAGGCCGCGCTCAACGATCCACGGCATCACGCGAATGAACTGCGCGAACCCGCCGCCCGCTGGTTCGAACCCCGCCGTCGTACCCGTCTGCGCGAACATGGGGCAATCGGTAAACGTCTTGCGCTTGCACGCATCACATTTGCCACAAGCGGCGTGATGATGCACCACCACCCGGTCGCCAATCTTCCATCCTTCCAGCTTTTCACCCAGTTCCACGATTGTGCCCGCGATTTCGTGGCCAAAAATCCGCGGCGGTTCGACGGTGGCAAAATGAATCTTCTTCAAATCCGTGCCGCATACCCCGCACGATTCTACGCGGACGAGTAATTCGCCTCGGCCGATGCGCGGCACAGACACGGTCTCGATGCGCACATCGTCGCGCCCGCGATAGACCGCAGCTTTCATGGTGGAGGGAATGTCCATATCGGCGATTTAGCCACAAAAAAGTTTACCCGCCAAGCCTTTTGGAGGGCACAAATAACCTGATGCTTGGAATTTCGGCTCGAAATGATCACGCTAAAGAGTGAACTCCGAACACGACACGAATATTCCGCGTGAATTCGCGTCCATTCGCGGTTATGAATACGCCCGAATGCATTATTTATCGTGTTTCTTTGTGTTTTTCGTGGCCATACAATCATTCGGGCAAGAACCGTCCACCGTGACGGACAAGACGCGTGGCGAGATCGCCCTTTGGCAGATCGCACTCGATCAAAAACTTTTCTCGCCCGGTTGCATTGACGGCAAGCTCGGCTCCCGCACTCAACTGGCCATCGTCGCTTGGCAGGAGGCCAACGACTTGAAACCCGATGGCAAGGTCGGCCCCATGACAAAAGCATCGCTGGGAATGGATGAAACCTTTGCAGCGACGGCTTTCGCGGAGTACGCCGTGACCGCTGAAGATCTCGCCAGTATTGGTCGCGCGCCCGAAAGCTGGCGCGAGCGCGCGAAGCAGAGCACGATGCCCTACGAGACGATTCTGGAACTGGTTGCGGAAAAATCTCATGCAACGCAGGATTTCATCCGCACGCTCAATCCGGCGGTAGATTGGAATAATGTGGCGCAAGCTTCCAGCTTGCGAGTCCCAAACGTCAGCGCGCCAACCGATTTTCCCGCCGCCGCGAAAGTGCGGATCAGTCTTTCCAAGAAAATCATCGCTGCGTTCGACGGATCCGATAAAATCGTGGCGCTGTTTCCTTGTTCCATCGGACGCGACAAAGCCCGCGTGCCGGTTGGCGAGTTGCGCGTGATCGCGTTTGCGCCGCGCCCGAATTACACGTTTGATCCCGCTGTCTTTCCGGAATCGGCGGAGGCGCGTGAAATCCAGGGCAAGTTGATCATTCCACCCGGACCGAACAATCCCGTTGGTTCGATGTGGATTTCGCTGGGGCGACCAGAAGGCGATCTACAACCTCTATCGGGCTACGGCATTCACGGCACGCCCAAGCCGGAAGACATCGGCAAAACGGAGAGCCACGGCTGTTTTCGGCTGGCCAACTGGAACGCCGAGCGATTGGCAAAGATGATTAGCGCTGGCACGCCTGTGTTCGTGGAGGCGGAATGATTTTCATGGCCACAAAAATGCACAAAAAACACAAACGAATTGCTCTTCGATTGAGCCGGAGGAAGCTGCAACGCGCCAAGGAGAATCTGGAGATGAATGTGCAGATTGTAGGCCGCGTGCCCCCACGCGGCGAAAACCCGACGCCGCCTGAAGTCAGGCGGCCTACAACCGGATTGAATGAAGAATTTGTCGTGGCCGCGCTGAGAGGAGTGGTGGTGTAGATGGAGCTAAGATTAACTGCTATTTGGTTCTTGGGAAGGCTAGCGCTAGGAACGGTGGCATTCACATTTTGTTTTGTCTCGAAAGAGATCCGACGCAGCTTTCATCGTTTCAATTTTATCTCTGCGGCAATCCTTTGGCTGCTAGTTGCATGGCTTGGATGGGGACTTTCGTATCAATCTTCCGATTTAGTCGTCTTTGGGGCGGTCCTTTGCGCGGGAATCGCGACCGTGTACGCGGGCCGAGCCATGAAGGGCGAGAATTGGAACCCCAACATAATCTATACGGTTGGTAACATCACTGTGTTGATCTTGTACACGGCTAGCCCTTTTACAACTGCTAAACTGATAATTACACCGCGTTACTTTTTCCTAGCTAACGTGGCAAGCGGATCCTTTCTCCTAGGCGCAACGACTGTTGCGATGATCCTCGGACATTGGTATTTGATCATGCGGAATTTGTCGTTCGAGCATTTGGTCAAAGCCAGCAAGCTGTTTTTATGGGCGATTATCTCTCGAACAGTGTGGACAGCGATAGAATTTGCAATAGTGAGCGCGCCGATTCGCGAGCAATGGCTCGGACCCGACGCGATGTTCGTCCTGATGCGCGTGGCGTGGGGTTTGGCAATGCCCTTGGTGCTGGCGTTCTTCGTGTTGCGTTTGGCGAAGACAAAGAACAATCAGGCCGCGACCGGAATGCTGTATGTATGCGAGTTTTGCGTGCTGGGAGGGGAAGCCATCGCCGCCTATCTCAGAATGTAGGCGGCGAAAACTCCAAGTTCCAAACCCTCCGCCAAACAGCTTAGCGAGACCTCGTCCGCAGCGGCGGATGGGCAAACTCCAAAGAAATTTCAAAACCCAAAATCCAAATTTGTTGAGATCTGGGATTGGAGCTTGGAGCTTCTTTGGTGCTTGGGGTTTGGTATTTGGAGTTTCTTGCGGCCTGAGACGTTGCCTGCTATTGTCCTCGCGATGAACCAAAGGCTTAAGCAACTCGAAACGACATATCGCCAGCCCCTCTTCGATCTTATTTCGCAGGCGCGCGCCGTCTATCTCCAGCATTGGAAGGACAACGAGGTGCAGCTTTGCACGTTGCTCTCGATCAAAACAGGCGGGTGCAGCGAGGATTGCGGGTATTGCGCCCAGAGCGCGCGCTTCGACACGAACGTCGAGGCCTCACGGTTGATGCCGACAGCGGACATCGTTCAAGTTGCCAAGCAGGCCAAGGCAAATGGCACAACGCGGTTTTGCATGGGCGCAGCTTGGCGGGGCGTGAAAGAAGACACGAAGGATTTTGAATCGGTGCTGGAAACTGTTCGTGAGGTGAGCAAACTCGATATGGAAGTCTGCGTCACGCTAGGCCAACTTACCGATGGCGCGGCGCGCGCGCTAAAAGAGGCGGGCGTAACCGCTTACAACCACAACCTCGACACTAGTCCCGAATATTATCCGAACATCGTTACGACCCATTCGTTTCAGGATCGGCTCAATACCATTCGCCATGTACAAAACGCGGGGATGTCGGTCTGCTGTGGTGGCATCATTGGCATGGGCGAAACGGAGCTGGATCGCCTGAAAATGCTGGAAGTGCTGCTAGGGTTCGACCCGCCGCCGGAAAGCGTACCGATCAACTGTCTCATGCCGCAAACGGGCACGCCGATGAATAATCAAAAGCCCGTGGACGTGTTCGAGCTGGTGCGGCTAATCGCGACGACGCGCATTTCATTTCCGAAGGCTAAAGTGCGTCTTTCGGCAGGCCGCACCGCCCTCTCGCGCGAGGCGCAGGCGCTTTGTTTCTTTGCCGGAGCGAATTCGATCTTTTACGGCAATAAACTGCTCACCGCTGGGAATCCCGAAGCGAGCGAAGATATAAAACTTCTGGAGGAGTTGGGGCTATCACCCGCTCAATAGGCGTTTCAAATCGCGAATGAACGCCAATAGACGCGAAGATTCGCGCTCTTCGGAGGTCGGATCAGTCCCCCTTGCCTTCACTTGTTACTCATGCTAAACACTCCGCGTGCAGATTTCATTTCGATGCCCTCATTGCAAGGTCGAGCTGTCCTTCGAGGACCTTTCACACGAGGAATCACCCTGCCCCCAATGCGGCGAGAATGTCCCCCTGCACATCGGCGCCGCCATGCGCGAGCGCAATCAGGTCGAGCATTGCGCCATCTGCAATTGCCCCAGCGTGTACCTGCAAAAAGATTTCAACCGCAATTTTGGCTTTGGCATCATCGTCGTCACAGCAATCATTTGCATGATCATGGCCCTGCAATTCAACTGGGTCTGGCAAGCCTACACACTGCTCTTTGCCGTCGTCGCCGCCGATATGTTGCTCTACAAGCTGTTGCCCGATGTGATCATTTGTTACCGGTGTCATACGCAGTATCGCGGTTTTTCGCGCAGCCCGGCCGCGGCACCCTTCGAACTGGGTCTGGCCGAAAAATACGATCCCATCGACAAAAAACCTGCGGCGGAAAATCCCGCCGCCGAATGGAAACAGAGATGAACAATTTTGCCCACGGAACACACGGAAAGGCGCGGAAAGTTTCCGTGTTCTTCCCCGCATTCCGCGGGTGATGAAACAATAATCATGAAAAACTCCTTCCAAATCTCTGATATCCTCGCCCGCGAAATCCTCGATTCACGCGGCAATCCTACCGTGGAAGTGGACGTAACTCTCGCCAATGGCGCGTTTGGCCGCGCCGCCGTGCCCAGCGGTGCTTCGACCGGTGAACATGAAGCGCTCGAACTGCGCGACGGCGACAAATCCCGCTTTCTGGGCAAAGGCGTCCGCAAAGCGGTCGAAAACGTCCGCAAGAAAATCCTGCCCGCACTCAAGGGTAAAGACGCCCTCGATCAAAAAGCGATTGATGCGATCATGATCGATCTGGACGGCACCCCGACGAAATCGAACCTCGGCGCCAACGCCGTTCTGGGAGTGTCCTTGGCAAATGCACACGCAGCGGCGGCACACGAAGGCGAGCCACTCTTCCGCTACCTCGGCGGAGCGAAGGCAAAGGTGTTGCCCGTGCCAATGATGAACATCCTCAACGGCGGCGCTCATTCTGACGCGCCCGTGGACGTGCAAGAATTCATGATTGTGCCGCGCAATTTTCCGACGTTCTCCGAAGCGTTACGCGCCGGCACGGAAATTTTTCACGCGCTCAAAGGCATCCTCAAAAAGAACGGCCTTAGCACCGCCGTCGGCGATGAAGGCGGGTTCGCGCCCGCGCTCCGCTCCAACGAGCACGCGCTCGAAGTCGTTGTAGCCGCTATCGGCGCGGCCGGATACGCCGCGGGCAAAGACGTTTTCATCGCGCTTGATCCCGCGTCCAGCGAGTTTTATGACAAGGAAAAGCAGCGCTATGTCTTCAAGAAATCCGACAAGAGCGAGCGCACGAGCGCGCAGATGGTCGAGTTCTGGGCCGACTGGTGCGCGCGCTGGCCGATTGTGTCCATCGAAGACGGCATGGCGGAGAACGATTGGGCGGGCTGGAAACAACTGACCGATCGAATCGGCAAGAAAGTCCAGCTCGTCGGTGATGATCTGTTTGTCACCAACACAAAATTTCTCAAACGCGGCATTGAGAAAGGCGTCGCCAATTCGATCCTCGTCAAGGTGAACCAGATCGGATCGCTGACCGAAACGCTCGACGCAGTGAAAATGGCGCAGAAAGCCGGTTATACAGCGGTCATCAGCCATCGCAGTGGCGAGACGGAGGACACCACCATTGCCGACATTGCCGTGGCGACCAACGCGGGGCAGATCAAGACCGGGTCACTCTGTCGCACGGATCGGGTATGCAAATACAACCAGCTCTTGCGAATCGAGGGATTGCTGGGAAAGAAAGCGGTGTACGGGAAATAGAGAATGGGTACCTGATACTGGATGCTCGATGCTGGTGGTGGAGTCGAAGTGGAAGCACGGCACTTGTTTTCTCGCGCTTCGGGTGTATGATTTAGCCGATTCAGCTTTTTAACGTTTCAACATTTTTAACGGTTTCAACGCCAGAATGAGCGGCGATTACGATAAATGGAACAAGTTGACCCGCATCCTGATGTGGGTGACAGCCATCGCGACCGTCGTGGTGGTGTTTCTCATTTTCACCCCGCTTTTCCTGCACGCGGAGAAGTTGCGACGGGAAAATTTCGCCCTCGACTCACAAATTCAGCAGCTCCGCGAATCCAACACAAAACTGGAGGCCGAAATACTAGCACTCCAGACCGATCCCCGCGCCGTCGAAAAAGCCGCCCGCGAAAATCTGGGGCTCGCCAAACCGCACGAGACCATTTACCGGTTTCAGGATGGTAACGACGCGAAAGCGCGGCCGCAGCAATAGGAATGGAGTGAAGCGAGTCATTCAATACGATGCCAAGAACTCGGCGAGAAACGCAGCGAGTTTCTTCGCGTGGCTGCCGAGTTGACGGCGCATTTTTAGGGTGGCAGCGAGTTTGCCCGGGTGACGCAGAAAAAACCTGGCCGCCTTTGCTATGTTCGGTTGTTGATCCTCCCCCATCAACAGATTGAAATCCACGGGCAAATCTTCGGTGACTTCGTCGCTGATGACGCGGGCAACGAGAAACGGTGTTTTCATCTCCCGACAAACACGGCCAATCGATGCGGATTCCATATCCACAGCAGCGGCGCCCGTGCGCAGGTGGAGTGCTCGTTTTTCGTCGGCGGTGGCAATAATGCGCGGGACGCTGATGAGGAGCGATGCGCGATGCACGATACGCGATGAGGATTCTGGAACCAGAGAAGAATCACAGGCAAACTTGTTCGCCTCATCGGTGACCAACTCGGGGATGATGATGTCCCCGCGCTTGAGATCGCCACGGAGCGCGCCGGCGAACCCGGCGGAGATGACGGATGCGGGCGAGAGGGATGCCAGCAGGGCGCGCGCGGCGCGGTCGGCGGCGGTTGGACCGATGCCGGTCAGGGCAATGACAATTTCGGTTTTGGCGATTTGGCCGCGAAAAACGGAGGTGGAGTGATGGAGTGTTGGAGTAATGGAGCGTTGAATTTTTTCGGTGCGGCGATTTTGGAGCTGCCGCAGCAAAGGCGCGGCTTCGTCGCGGAGGGCGAAGCAAATGAGGATGGGAGAAGTCATAAACCCCAAGCACCAATCACCAAACCCCAGAGAAGGTCCAAGCTTCAAATTTCAAATCCAAACAGGGAAAATCCAAGGCTGAAACTCGTTCGCGGATTGGAGTTTGGAGCTTGTAGTTTATTTGGTGCTTGGGGTTTGGGATTTGGAATTTCCGCTTCAGGCAGCTGTTTGCCTGAAGCGGCGGTATTCAGCCAGCGCCAGCAACGGCCAGTAGAGGCGATAATAATCGTATTTCAGATAGAAAACGCTGGGGAATCCTGTGCCAGTCGTCTCGTCCTCCGTCCACGAACCGTCCGAATTGAGGCGTTCGATCAAAAACTGCGCGCCTCGACGCAAGCTGGCGCGATCAAGGTCTTCGCGCGCAATCGTGCCATCCGGACGTTGCACACCGGCCAGGATCCCCATCATTCCCCACGCGGTCTGACTGGGCGTGGAGGGACCATCCCCGCGAAGTTCCGGGTGATCGTACGTGTCGCAGCGTTCGCCCCAACCGCCGTCGTCGTTCTGATGATATTCGAGCCAGTGAAGTCCGCGCTGAATCCACGGCTGGCTCATGTCTTCCCCAACCGCCGCGAGTCCGCGCAACGATTGCCAAGTGCCGTAAATATAATTGACGCCCCAGCGGCCAAACCACGAACCATCCGGTTCCTGGGTGCGTCGGACATAATCGATCGCGCGGACGATACGAGAATCGTTGGACGGAAATTTGCGTTTGCCAAGATATTCGACAATCCGAGCGGTGATATCGGCGCAGGTCGGGTCGAGCATTGCATTGTGATCGGCAAAGGGCACGTGATCGAGAATCTCCAGTGTGCAGTCTTTGTCAAAACTCCCCCATCCACCGTCCCGGCACTGAAATGAAAGCATCCATCGCATCGCGCGACTCACAGCGGCTTCCTTGGCATCACGTCCGTTCCGGTCGGAATGTCCATCCAACTGCGCACGCTGCAACGCCAGCAAAACCATCACGGTATCATCCACGTCCGGATTGAACGCGTTCTCGTATTCAAACGCCCAACCACTGGGTTCGATGCTGCCGTTGCGGATTTGCCAATCACCCCGCGCGCATACCTCGCGCGTGACTTCATGCGAAAGCAACCAGCGCGCGGCTTTTTGCATCCGCGGATCGTTGGGGGCAACCCCCGCCTCGCTTAACGCGATCATGGCGATGGATGTGTCCCAGACCGGCGAAAAACACGGTCGTATCCGCACGGTGTCGGCATCCTCAATTTCCAGGCCGCGTAAAACGCGCGTCGCTTTTTTCACCTCGGGCGAGTCCCACGAATATCCCAACATCCGCAAAGCAATAAGAGTATTGAGCATTGCCGGGAAAATCGCGCCAAGTCCATCGGTATTCGGATGATTGTGCCGCTCCAACATCCACGCCTTCGCCCGCTGCAACGCCAGCGCCCGAAGCGGCAGCAATCCCGATGCCTCCAGTTTCCGCATCGCGGCGTCCACCGTCAGCCAGATATTGCGCCACGAAAGATATCCGTGGCTCTTGAGCAATTCGAATCGCGTCTGCGCCTTGGGCACCAGGTACAGTTCGTCAAGGAATGCCAGAGGAACGTTTGCGACCGGTTTATGCGCATAAATGATCGTCATCGGCACCACCATGCATCGTGTCCAGCTCGACATCTGATACAGCGAGACCGGAATCCAGTGCGGCAACAAAATCAATTCGGGCATCATCGCCGGGATTTTTTCCCAGGGAATTTGTCCAAGCAACGCCAGGTAAAACCGCGTGTACGTGTTCGTCGCGCCGATGCCGCCGTGGTCCAGGATGAACCGCCGCGCTTTTTCGAGGAAATGTTCGTTGATCGAGATCCCCGCCAATTTGCACGCGAGATACGCCTTCACCGTCGCGTCCAGTTCGCTCGGACCGTTGAGGTAAATGTTCCAGCCGCCATCGGAGAGCTGATGTTGGCGAATGAAATGGATGCCTTTGCGCTGCCACCCCTCGTCCACGCGCCCAAAAAAATGCGTCATCGCAATCGTATCGCTGACCAATGTCGTGTCCACAATCAGCTCGCTGCACCAGTGACCGTCCGGCTTTTGCAGGCTCAACAGGTAATCGCGACCGCGCGCGACCGCGTCGTCGAGTTGACAATCCAGCGCATCGCTGCGTGCCGCCCGAGTTGTCGGTGTTGAAATTGCCATAAAATTCTATTGGCGTGCGTGCGTCACCGCGAAGGCGCGACCCCGCCACCATACCGCTGCCGCTAATGCAACTTTGTGTGCCCCGGACAGCCGAACCCGCTGCGCGAACACATCATCGGCCGCCGCCGCCATTTTCCCGCGCAATCGAGCGTAAATCGCGCGCATGATTTCGGGTGCCAACAACGCCCTCCGCTCGCTTGCGGTCAACTCGATCGCATCCAGTTTTTGCTCCAACCCCTCGATCCGCTCTCGCCAAGACTTCATCAGCGCGGCAAATTCAGGCGTAAATCGGCTCGCCAGAATGTCTTCCTCCTTGACCCTGAAGCGTCGCAGTTCCTCGCGCGGCAAGTAGATCCGATCGCGAGCAGCGTCCTCTTTAACATCGCGGGCGATGTTGGTCAATTGCAGAATCAGCCCCAGCGTCTCGGCATACTCTCGCGCCGCGCCGCTCGTCGCACCAAACACCGGCAGACACATCAACCCCACTGCGCTCGCCACGCGATAACAATACTGACGTAACTCGTCGAAGGTCCCGTACCGCCGTATCGTCAAGTCCATCTCGTTGCCGCGGATATGTTCCTCAAAAATCTCGCGCGGGATCGAAAACTCCCGCACTACGTCCGCCAGCGCGCGAAACAAATGTCCGTCCGGCTTCCCCACGAACGCATCCGCCAACGCCGCTCGCGTCGCCGCGATACGCTCGACCGCGTCCGTTTCGGGAAGATCCATATCCACGATATCATCGCAATGACGGCAAAACGCGTAAATGGCACATAGCGCCGCCTGCTCGCGCTTGGGCAGCGTCCAGAATGAGTAGTAAAAGTTGCGGGCGTTGGCGCGCGCCACTTCGCGGCACCACTCATAATCTTCGGTTGTTGCAAGTTCCGCCGTCATCATTGCGGCAAGAGTAACGTGGGGCGGGACAAGTGTCAAATTGCCAGAAATTCTCTACTCGTTACTGAATGTGGGAACACTCGGTATCATCACCCACTACGCATTTGCGTTTGACCGCGTTGGCTAGCTATCCTAAAGTAGCGCTAATGCGGAGAATTGTTTTTACGGCGGATGATTTTGGGATGTCACACTCCATCAACGAGGCGGTGTTGCGCGCGCACCACGACGGCGTGCTGACGCATACCAGCCTGATGGTCACCGGCGACGCGGCCAAAGAGGCCGTGCAGTTGGCGAGGGAAAATCCTTCGTTGCTGGTGGGACTGCATCTCACGCTGGTCAAGGCGCGCGCGGTGCTGCCGCCCAGCGAGATTCCTGATCTCGCGGATGCAGCGGGGAATTTTTCCAACGATCCGGCTCGGGCGGGAATGCGGTATTTTTTCCGGCGAGGCGCGCGCGAGCAGATACGGCGCGAGTTGCGGGCGCAGTTTGAGAAATTTCGAGAGACAGGTTTGTCGCCAAGCCACGTGGACGGGCATTGCCACTTGCATCTGCATCCGACGGTCTGGCCGATTGCTGTGGAATTGGCGAAGGAGTTTGAGTTCAAGCGAATTCGGCTTCCACGCGAGCCATTGCGGCGCGCGTTGCATGCGGACGGCGTGCGGCGTCATAAAAAAATAGGGTTTGGCGTCATTTTTTCCGCGTTAAGCGTGAGCGCCCACAAACATCTGCGACGCGTGGAGAACGGCGCGTTTCTAAAAGGGACGGGGTTGCGCGTGGCCGAACGCGTGTTCGGCGTGATGCACACCGGGGCGATGAATGAAAAGCGGCTTTGTACGTTGCTGGAACAGTTACGGCATCGGCACGGGAGCGGTGTCTACGAGATTTATCTCCACCCCGACACAAAACCATGGCACGAAAACCCGAACGGCCCTACAGAGCTGGCGGCCTTATTGTCGGTGCGCGTGAAGGAAATGCTGGACGACAAGAGTTTTCACCTTCTTCGGGGTCGGGAAGCGCAGGAGGTCGTGCCATGAATCAAACCACGCGCGCGATCCTGGTGCTGTTGCTGGCCGTTGTGGCGGTGTCGGCGGGGAATCTGTGTTTCGGTCTGGCGGGTCGACCGCAAGCCCCCGCCAGTCCCGCTTGGATAAAAAGCTTGAGTCAAATCGGTGCGTTGCCCCTCCGAATTTTGGGCGGGTTTGGTCATGCGCTCTTTTTCTTTGCCTGGATTTGGGTTTTGACCCAACTCCCCCTCTCGGTTGCCGCACCGATCAGTGGCGCGGCGCTGGGGCTGACGGCGCTGGCTGGATATTTCTGTTTAGGCGAATCCATCGTCGCGCTGCGGTGGGCCGGGATCGTGTTGATCATGGTCGGCGTGGTGTTGGTGGGTCTGACCGAGAAATCCGACGGAGCAAAATCTCCGCCATCTCAAAACACAAATGCTCCAAGCCAATAATCATCGCCCGATCTGTCGCGCCAGACTCACGCGGCGATTGGTTTGCTGGCTTGCGTTGGCGGGAATCTGTGTTAACGGCTTCGCTGCCGAGAAAGGTTTGCGCGAAACGAGACCAGCCCGAGAGATGCATGTGGGTCCGATTTACGATTCTCATCGAAGGCCGCTCGATAAAGCGCGCCAGGCCGAGATGTTTGGCCCATTGTTGCAATGGGCGAACAAGGCGGGAACAAGCGAATTTGCATTGCGACCCCTCTTCGCGCGTTCGACGATTCACGAGATCGAACACTCCGAATGGCAATTGCTTTACCCCTTCATCACCTACACGCGCTACGGCGGGGAAGCTCGCTGGCAGTTGTTTCAACTGATCAGTTGGACGACTGGCCGACCGGCATCGGACATCGAGCGACGCGAGAGCAAAACCACCATCTTCCCGTTTTTGTGGCTCAAACGATCCGACGAGCTGAAAGATCAGTACGCGGCTATTTTTCCCATTCACGGCACGGTCAAAGACCGGCTGGCGTTTCGGGAGGTCAACTTCACAATTTTTCCCCTCTATATGCACACCCGCAAACGGTTCGATGTCGAAACGATTTACGCGCCGTGGCCGTTCGTGCAGGTGCCGGTCGGAAAAGGCGCGCATGGATTTTCTCTCTTCCCCGTCGCGGGACACCGGCGTCAGGAAGGACTGTTTCAGCGTGATTTCGCGCTCTGGCCGTTTTTCACCTACGCGCATTTGGGATTGAACACGGATAATCCGAGGCAGATTTGGTTTACGCCGCTTGTGTTTGGGGCGCAACGATCGAAGAAATTCGATTACACCAGCGCGCCTTGGCCGTTCGCAACCTACATTCACGACAAAGCCAATCATTACCGCGAGTTCGGGCTTCCCTGGCCGTTCGTTGCGTTTGGGCGAGGCGAGCGACGCGAAACCACCCGAATCTGGCCGCTCTTTGGCTACTCGAAAACGACGGACACCGGCGACGACCCACTGGCGATGTTTTCGTTTATGAATGAGGACAAAGAGGTAAAAAATGTTGCGACCGGCCGCCAGAGCCGATTTTTTCTATGGCCACTCTGGTCGCAAAAAAAACTGACGGTGTCGGGTGGCGAACGGACGCGCACCAAAGCCGTGCTTTTTGTATTCTCCGATCTCCGCGAGAAAGTAGACGGTGCACCCACGGTGGGGCGACGGGTGGATTTCTGGCCGTTTTTTACCTGGGCACGCGATACAGACGGCAACGCGCGATTCCAAGCGTTTTCGATTCTCGCACCGTTGCTGCCCAATAATCGCGGCATCGCTTCCAGTTACGAACCGCTCTGGGGACTGGCGCGATGGCAACGGCACGCGGACGGCGACCGCGCTTTGTCGCTGCTTTGGAACACGGTGCGGCATGAGAGCGGTCCGACCCGCAGAAATTTCTCGCTCGTGGGCGGCCTTTTTCAGTATGACAGGACGTTGGAACGTACACGGGTACGGTTTCTTTGGATACCGATTGTGACCAAGAAAACAAAAGGGCAATCAAATGTTCAACTCCATCGGTGAAGCACTTGCGATGCTCGGTCGCGCAACGCGTTCCGTGCGGCTGGCGCGGATGGATCGCCATCGCATTGCCACGCAAATAGTCGAGCTCGGCAACGCTAGCCTGCTCATGGTCAGCGTGATGGCTCTCTTCATCGGCGGGGTAATGACGTTGCAGGCGGGGCCGGAATTGTCCAAGCGCGGTCTCGGCGACACCCTCGGCGCAATCGTTGGCGTCGGCATGGTGAAGGAGCTTGGCCCGGTGATGATCGCGATCCTCATCGCGGGACGCGTCGGCTCGGCCATGGCGGCGGAACTGGCGGCGATGCGCGTTTATCAAGAAGTGGATGCCTTGGAGACAATGAACATTGACCCAGTCCGATTCCTGGTGATGCCGCGATTGCTGGCGATGTTTTTTGTCTTGCCCTGTCTAACGCTCATTGGCGACGTGGTGGGCTGGGCTGGCGCTGCATTCGTGGCGCAGGTCAATGGGCAAATTGACGTACCGTGGGAACGTTTTTTCCGATTTCTGATGGACTCGGTCGAGTTTGGCGATGTAATGCACGGAGTTTACAAGTCCGTGGCGTTCGCGATCCTTATCACGACAACCTGCTGCTACGTCGGCCTGCGGACGCGGGGCGGTCCCCGTGAAATCGGGCAATCGGTGACCATCGCGGTCGTGTCTAGCATCGTGCTGATTTTAGTGTTCGATTATGTGATCACGCGGATTCTTCTCTAACATGACACCAGACGCCAACACCGGAAGATCGGTCGAGATCGTTGTGGACGATCTGCACAAAAGTTATAATGAAGTCCAAGTCCTCCGCGGCCTGAGTTTGCGCGTCGCGCCACGCGAGATCTTTGCAATCATGGGCCAGAGCGGCTGCGGGAAGAGCGTGTTCCTCCGGCATATCATCGGCTTAGAAACACCCGACCGCGGGCGCGTGTTGGTGGGTGGCCGTGATGTGTCGAATCCGGTCGCGCGTCGCGAACTGAATCTGGCGATGGTGTTCCAGTCGTCGGCATTGTTGAATTCACTGACCGTCTCGGAGAACGTGGCGCTTTGGCTGCGGGAACACACGCACAACGGCGACGATGAAATCAAGAAACTCATTCGTGAAAAACTCGATCTACTGGAATTAAATGGCGCTGCGGATAAATTACCTATGGAGTTGAGCGGCGGCATGCGCAAACGCGTCGCCATCGCCCGCGCCTTGATCATGAATCCGAGCCTCATCCTCTATGACGAACCAACCAGCGAGCTGGACCCGGTTCGCGCCGCGAATCTTGCAAAGATCATTCGCGGTTTGAGAGAGAAAGTGGATTTGACCACAATGATTGTCACCCACGATCGAGAGATGGCGTTGACGGTAGCCGATCGGATCGCGATGATGCATGAAGGAGTCCTCATCGAAACCGGCACAGCAGCGCAGTTCCGCGCCAGCAATAACCCGGTCGTACACGAATTTCTGCAGGCGGGTCACAATTCCGCCATCACCAAGCCAGGAAAGGAAACCTAGAACCATGAAAAATTCCAATGCATCCCGCGTCGGCGTGTTTTTTGTCATCGTGCTGATTGTCCTGCTGGTCATCTTCGAGATGCTTAGCGGCGGCGCCGGCCTGGCGCGCGGCTATTTGCTGACCGCCTACTTCGAAAACGCCCGCGAAGCCAAAGTCGGATCGCCCGTGAAGATGGGAGGCGTCGAAATCGGCAAAGTTGCCGCCGTCGCCCTCGCGGAGCCAACCGACCGTGGACGTATTCTCATGAAACTCAAAATTCGCCGTGGCATCAAAGTCCGAACCGACGCCGAGGCGAGCATTTTGATGACCAGCATCTTCGGCGAGAACTATGTGGATGTCACCTTCGGCACGCCCGAGAGTCCCACGCTGGAGGCGAATAACACGATCAAAACCCGCGAACGCGCCGACTTCAACGCAATGGTAGACCGCATGGACGAGGTCGCCACCGATGTTCGCGAAATGATCAAGAAGCTGGACGAGACCGACCCGTTAGGGCCGATGATGGATTTTTTCAAGGAAAGCAAAGGCAAATTCACAGGCCTGCTCGATAACGCCGAACAAATCAGCGGCAAAATCAACAAAGGCGAAGGAACGATCGGCAAGCTTGTCAACGATCCGGCCATCTTTGACGAGGCAAAGAAGACGCTCGACGAGCTGCAAAAGGCCACGGCCGACATCGACGAAATCAGCGCCAATCTCAAAACCATCACCGCCGACATTCGGGATGGGAAAGGCACTGCCGGTAAATTCTTCAAGGAAGAGGAGCTTTACAACAATCTTAACGACGCCAGCAAAACCATCAAGGAAATCCTCAACAAAGTCAACGAAGGCAAAGGCAGCATCGGCGAACTGGTCAACGATCCCGCGCTAATCCGAAACGCGAAAGTGAGCCTGCAAAAGCTCGACAAAGCCACCGACGCCATCGAAGACCAAGGCCCGCTTTCGGTCATTTCCATTCTCACGGGCGCACTCTTCTAGCGCGCTTCGTCCAACCCACGCAAGCGCCAGTTTTTGAGAAAATCGAGTAGGTCTGCCATTTCTGGCGGCGAGATCCCTTTCTCCAATCCTTCCGGCATCAACGAGACGCCACTCGACCGGATCTCCGCGATGTCGGCACGCAAAATCGTTTCGGTCTGATTCTCCGCCCTGCGCAGGATCACGCCGCTCGCTGTCTCCGCCGCGATCAACCCCGTCAACGTCTCGCCATCTTTCTTCGTCACGATGTAGTTCGTGTAATTCGTGTCAATCGCCCCGTTCGGATTCAAAATGTCCTGCAAGAGTTGCTCCCAGCTCTTCGTGCCCGCATCCGAAACGTCCGGCCCGACATTGATCCCCACCCCCGCGACCCGATGACAACTCGCGCAGTTTTTCTGGAATACGATTTTTCCCCGTGTCGTGTCCGACGCTAGTGTCAATGACGCCTTGTATCGTTCCATGACGGCCGCGCGCTCCTCCGGCAAGCTCGCTTGCAATACTTTCTTCGCCTGCTCGCGAACCGCCGTGCGTTTGTCGTTCAACAATTGATTCACGCGCGTCGCGTCCAAATCGCTTGGCCGTACATTCCCGTTCTCAATATCGCCGAGCAAAACCACAATCCGCTGCTGGGTTCGCATCATCACTTCCGTCACCTCGCGCCGCAGCGCGGGCGTGTAACCTTTCCAATGTCCCATCAGTCGAGCCGCGACCTCATCGCGCGGATGCGCCGACAGGGCGCGCACCGCAACCAGTCGAAGTTCGGGGGAAGCCTCGCGTAACAACGCCGTCAATACTGGCTCCGCCGTGTCCCAGGTCGCGTGCGCCAGCAACCGGGTCGCCAACAATCGCTCCTCGATTTCCAGTTTATTGTCCAGAGCGATTACCGCGGCTTGCGTCAGCATCTCGACAATGTGTTTGCGCAACGATTCGCTCAAGTTTTCGCTGAACGCGCTCAACTGCGTCCCGCGTTTGCTCATTCCCGCCGCCAATCCTTCCAAACACGCCAGTTGCCGATTCGCGGACGCGGACGCCGCCGCTTCCATCATTCTTGCCACCTCGCTTGCATCGCGCCGCGCGCCGACCAATTCGGCAAATTCTCGCAACAACAACCGTTGTTCCGCGGCAGGCAACGTTTTTAATGCTTCGCCTCGCAAGAGTTGTTCGTTCAGCGCGCCCGCCCAACGCGGGACGGCGCTCGCGACGGCCATCTGTGTCCATTGATCGCCCGCGCCAGCCACGGCGATCTTCGCCAACGAGGGCAGGATTCGGTTGCTATCCCATTCCCCCAGCGAGAGCGCCACTTGCCAGCGAACGCGCGCGTCGGTGTCATCCACGAGCGCGAGAACGCGGGCGCGGATCGGTTCATCGGCCACAAGCCAGTGCTCGGCGAACTGAACCGCCGCTTCGCGAAGACGCGACTCTTTATGATTGAGCAACGCGAATACAGTATCGCGATCGAGCGCTTGCAAACCGTCGAGCAGCCACGCGGCATGAAGCCGCGCGAGGGACGAGTGCGATTTCAGAGCGAGTTTTTGCAGCGGCTCGACCGCGGTCTGATCCTGTCGCTCCATCAATAACCGGTGCGCCGTCATCCGCCACCAGCCGTCATCGAGTTCCAGCGTGCGTACGAGTTCGGGTAGACTGGCTTTGCTCAACTGCGGCCACATCGCCCGGCTGCGATGATTTTTTGGCACGATGCGCCAGATGCGACCGCGATCGTTGCCCAGCGACAAATTCGGATTATTTTTCTGATCGGCGGGCAGCCATTCGGGATGCTCGATCTCCGCGCGATACATGTCCACCACGTACAACGCGCCATCGGGACCATGCGCAAGATTGACAGGACGAAACCATGGATCCGTGGACGCCAGTAATTCAACCCCCTCACGGGCGGGACGCCATCGAAATCCTGCTCCGTCGGGCGAGAGGATTTCTTCATGAACAAGATTCCCGGTCGGATCGCAGGTAAAAATCGCGCCACGATGGTTTTTCAGAAGGCTGCCGCGATACACCGTGACGCCGCACGCGGCGGTGAACGTGCCCATGTGAAGCGGCGAATTGCTCATGTGCCGAGTGAGCGGAAAAATCGGCGCGGCGCCGCCAATTCCCTGATTGTCTTGGACAACCGCCGGTGGCGCGAGGAACGGATTGCGAGCGAGATAGCGCGTGGGTATTCCGATCGGGATGATGTGATTGCGATTGCTGCACATGAATCGCCGTCCCCAGTCGTCAAAGGTCAGCCCGAATTGTCCCATGCCGCTCACCGCCTCGGCGCGGTGGCGAATCAGATCGAAACGAAAATCGCTGCTGCTGATGTTGATCGAGTTTCCGCCGAGCGCCCGGGTTGTTCGGTCGCTTTGACGGCCATTGGCGACGTAAATCCAATTATCCATCCCCAGTGTCGGATGATTTACGCGCAATTGCGGATTGCCCGCGTTAAATCCATCAAATAAAATCTCTCTCACGCCGTTCTGATTCAGAAACAAAATCTGCGGCGCACACGTGACGATGACGCCACGCCGCCAGGGCATCAGACCGTTCGCGTAAAGCAACCCATCGGCGAATACCGTCGCCGTTTCGTAGCGGCCATCTCCATCACGATCTTCGAGCATTTTGATGCGACCACGAGGCAGCTGATTCTTCGGCGGACCACTCGGATAATCTCCCATCTCCACCACCCACAGCCGCCCGTCCTCGTCGAACGCCATGTCCACTGGGTCGATGACCTGCGGCTCGCTCGCGACCAACTCGACGCGCAGATCATCCGCAACACGAAACGTTTTCTGCTCTTCCTCGGGGGATTTAGCTTTTGGCGGTGGAGGCGCATTGGCGCGGGGAGGCATTCCCGACGCCTTGTAAAGCGCCTCGACCTCCTTCGGCGCGAGCACGCGATTAAAGAGTGCTGCCTCGGTAAGTTTGCCTTCGAAGTTAAAGAGATTATCGTTGCGGCCGCCCAGGAAGATTTGCTTGGTATCAGCCGGCACGGTAATGCCAATCTCGCCTTCCAAATCTGGCGTTGCATTGCCATTCAGATACACTTTCACTTGGCGACCGGCTCGGACGAGGACGACATGATGCCACTGACGAAGCGCGATGTCGGTTCTACCGATTAGAAGTTCGTTGCCTTGATTGCCATTAAAGAAGATCAGTTTTCCAAGAATTTCAGGGCGATGTGTGCCGCCAATACCGAGGTGGTCGCCAATTGCCTCCTTATTGCCATCGGGCCCGCGCGAGAACAGATAACCGGTCACTAGGCGAGCGTCGTTGGGCAATCCATTCCAAAACCACATCGCGACCGAGTAGGTATCGCCGAGTTGTTTGACCGAGGCATTCATCCGGCCACCCGCAAAATGCGACGCGCGGGTCGCTAAATCAAATCCATCCAAGTAAAAAGCAACACCGGGTTCAAACACCCCATCATTGTTGTTTCCCATCGAATCCCGCGCGGTCGGTCCGGCAATGTCGTTCAGTT
Organism: uncultured Verrucomicrobiota bacterium; assembly: GCA_964348665.1. Classification (GTDB taxonomy): domain Bacteria; phylum Verrucomicrobiota; class Verrucomicrobiia; order Palsa-1439; family CAYGDP01; genus CAYGDP01. Next base: position 17,420 of record CAYGDP010000014.1, on the reverse strand, counting down.
TCCAATGGGCGACAGGCTTGGCTGCCCGCAGCGACCTGGCATACGAGCTGGTTGGATCAGCAATTTTTCGGCGCGGTTTTCCAGAGACGTCTTCCAGCAGACCAAGGAGCGCATCCACAATTTTTGGCTCGGCATTGACCTCCAACCCCGCGCTTCGCGCCGCCCAGGTCGTATACCCGCCAAGCGCGTGCTGTTCGGGTGGCGGAATATAACCTTCCACGCCGTTGGCTAGGCCGATGTTGAAGGTCGGCACGAGCGGGCTTTGCAATTTGAGTTTTAATCCCGTAACAGCAAACACTTCGTTGGGAATGGCGGCGATGGCGAGGTCGCCGATTCGAATCGCCTGCAATTTTAATTCGCGCGTAGGCTCGTTATGCAGATAAAGGGCTTCGTGCGCATAAATCTCCGGCCAAGTGTTCGGCTGACGATTGCCGATTTTGGCGATGGTCGCGCGCGCCCAGTTCAATCGGGTTTCATCGGGCAAACGACGTGACAACACGAGTCTCTTCTCCCGCATCGCCAACGGAACGGCGTTGCGATAGCGAATGGTTTGGTAACCCGTATACACGGCGCGCGCGATTTCCTCGGCAAACGCGTCGTAACCGATCTCCTTGCGGGGCGCGCCGTAATCCATCCACATCAAATCACCACTGGTTCCTTGCGACATGATACCCACAAATTTTTCGTCCGCGCCGATCAGCCGGCCGATTTTGTCGGCGAACTTGCCGTAGTAATCCGCCGAAAGCAACGGCGAGTCGTAATAATGCATCGAATAATTGGCAAACAACGCGAGTGGACGTCCGGCACGAGTTTGCACCGAGAGCAACGAGAGATCGGGGTCAACCGGCCCGGACGGACCGATGACATCCGGGTTTTGATGGCCGGGATGCATATTTGCCCGGACATTCAAGACTCCAAACGGGTCGGTGAGCAACCGGTCAGGGCGGCGAATCCAGCGGCGATTGTGTGTATGCTGATGATCTTGCACAACCGTCCAGCCGGCGCGCGCGGGAACGAGATTCTTGTTCGCGCGTTCGATGGCTTCGGCGAGTTTCGGGGGAAGAAATTTTGCATAATCAGGATCAGGTCGGCTTCCGAGCGCTGGCCAGCACGAGGGCGCTGAATGCGTGTGTGTCGCAGAAATCATCATCCGATCGGTGGGTATGCCGGTCGTTTTCGTCGCCAGTTCCTTGGCTTGGTCAATCAATTCCCGCGGCAACCCGCAATTATCCACCACCACCAGGGCGATTCGATTGACCCCATCATCCAACACCAAACAACGGGCGTGCAACGGATCCACTGCGCGGTTCGCCGTCCGTTCCTCGAACATCCCATTGACGACGACAGGAAATTTTTGCGGCGAGATGTCCACCGCCGCCGCCCCCGCGCGAAGATCGGCTCGCGCAACGCCGAGCGCCGTACAGAAAAGGCAAATCAGACACTCGCGGATCATTTTTTTATTGGCGAGGCAACTCGGCCGAGCGCTTTCATGGCCGTTTTCTCCAGTTTTTCGCCGGCGGCGATTTCCATTTTGCTGCTGCGGGCGGTGCGCGTTTCGTAGCCGCCCCCCTTGAACGCCGCTCGCGTCGGCACGTAACCGATGTTTTCGTTGGCGTAACCCACAAACCACGTGGGACGAAACGGCGATCGCTTTTTGATGGCGAGAGCGTACTCGCAGAAATATTCCGCGCCGTTGGTGACGATACCGAGCGGGCCAATGCGGATTGCCTGCACTTCACAATCGAGCATAGGCGTACGGGCGCGTTCTTCGGCGACAAGCTTTCGTTCGGAGGCAAAGTATTTCTCGACGTTATTGCCGCTGCCGAGTCCGTAGGGCGGACGTTCTTTGTCGGCGTCGGGAAGTTCGCGAATCGCGACCGGTACTGACTCGACTGCGGTGGTGATGTCGGCCCTCTTGTGCCACGCGGCGCGGGCAATGGTTCGGATCGTTTCGCTCGCGAGTTTCATCCCCATCATCTTGACGTGGTCGGGGCCAAATTCGGGAGCGGTGGAACGATTATCCACCTGCGTGATGTTGCCGCATGCGCCCTGGAGAAAAACGATCTGTGTTTCTTCCCCGTAATGCGCTTGCAACTGTTTGCGGAGAGCGCCGACGTAATCGGCGGAAAACTGATCACCACCCATCACCGTCACGTGACAGGCGAAGTTGACAACCACTCCAAAGACCTTTCTTTTCGCATCGCGAGCCGCGAGCACACCGACGTCGGGGTCGATTGGTCCGGCGGAACGGACGATTTGACTGTGATTTTTTGTGCCGGGCTTGCCGGGGTGCGTGATTTCACGGCCGCCGTGCACCAGGAAGCGGCGATTGAAAGAGATCGAGTCCTCTTTGCCAGTCCCGATACCCAGCTCGGATTTCTGCCGCGATTTCCATGCGCGCTCGACCGCCGCCGCGATCGCTCTCCCAACGCGCTCGACGTAGGCGGGGTCAGCCGAGGTGCCGAAACAACTGTCAATCGGCCCGCCGCTGTGAGTGTGGCTGGCGCTGACCAAAACATTCTGACCGCGAATGGGCGTAGATTTTTCGATGAGTTCCCGCGCCAGTTGAACGGACGATTTTGGAGTAAACAGAGAGTCAATACCGACCAGCGCGACGGGTGTTTTGCCATCCGAGATTACGGCGGCAACGGCATAGAGCGGGTCGCGCGTGCCTTTGCTAAGCAGCTTGTCGAATCCGCCGGGCATTTCCGCGCCTACGGCGGGGGTGATGTCTTCGGACGCAAAACCAACTTCCAATTCCTGCGCGTGCAGCCGCAGGGCGACCGTAACGGCGATCAGTGAAATCCAGAACCGCATCGCTGTAATTCTGCCTCAACCAACCAAAAATATGTAGCGCAAAATGAAGAGCGCGGCGCAGAGGTGTACGAGCCAATGCGCCTCGCGCCAGCGGCCGCTGACCAGCTTCAACAGCGAGTAACTGATGAACCCGAACGCGATGCCTTCGGTGATGTTGACGGTGAGCGGCATTACGATGAGCGTCAGAAAGGCTGGGATGCCTTCCGTCGCATCATCCCATTTCACGCGCGAGACGGCTTCGAGCATCAGTGCGCCGACGATGATGAGCGCCGGCCCAATGACGTGCGGCACGCCGACCATCGCCACCAACGGTTTGAAAAATAGCGCGAGCAAAAACAGCATGGCAGTTGCGACGTTCGCCAGTCCTGTGCGTCCCCCACTGGCTACACCGGTGGCGCTTTCAATGTAGCAGGTGATCGTGCTAGTTCCCAGCGCCGCACCAGCCGCGGCGCCGCTCGCGTCGGCCAGAAACGCCTGCTTCGCGCGTGGTAGCACCCCGTTCACCATCAAGCCCGCCTTCTGACAAACGCCGACAAGCGTTCCGACCGTATCGAACACCGCAAGATACAGAAACACGAATACGATCTCCCACATTCTTGGCTCCTTGAGGATCCCGAGCACGTCCATTTGAAAAAGCGTGGGCGACAAACTGGGCGGCGCGCTCACCACGCCATCGAATTTCGTCAATCCAAACGGCAATCCTGCCAGCGCGGTCACCAATAATCCGATGAGGATCGCACCGCGCACTCGCCGCGCCATCAAGGCGGCAATCAGCAAAGTTCCGCCAAGCGCGAGCAGGACTTTCTTCTCATGCAGGTTTCCCAAACCGACCAGCGTTCCTTCCGCTTTCACTATAATCCCTGCGTTTTGCATTCCAACCATCGCAATGAGCAAGCCGATGCCCGCCGCGATGGAAAACTGCAGCGAGGGTGGGATGGAGGTCATCAATTTCTCCCGAAAACCCCATTGGCTCAAAATGATGAAGAGAATTCCGCAGATAAATACCGCACCGAGCGCGGCGCGCCACGGGGCGTCCGGGTAACCGAGCTTGGCGATCATCGGCGTGGCGGCGAACGCGAAGAAAAAGTTGTGACCCATCGCCGGCGCGAGTGCCACAGGATAATTCGCCAGAAAAGCCATCACCAGCGTTGCCAACGCGCTGGCCACGCAAGTTGCCACGAAGACCGCGCCTTCGTCCATGCCTGCCGCTTTCAACACCGACGGCTGAACGAAGATGATGTAACTCATCGTCAGGAACGTCGTCACCCCCGCCAACAATTCGGTGCGAACGGTCGTGCCATTCTCGGTGAGCTTGAATTGCCGCTCCAACCAGCTTGACTCATTTTGCACGGGCTACCTCTTTCATCGTGCCGTCACGCGCCACTCGAAACGTTCGTCCTCCCCATTGCACGGTGTTACCCGCAAACGCCGCAACCCAGAGAGCAAGATTCATCAGGTCGCGCAACGGCAAGAGCGCTATAGTTTTTATACCGGCAGATTTAGCAGTCAACGTGGCCACCATATCCCGCACCGTCAATGCACGCACACCCAGCACCGTGCAAACCATGATCGCCATCACCACCCCCATTTCCCAGGTCGGATACTCACCACGCAACACGCTTGCCATGGCAATCGGCACGGCGCAGAAATACGAATTCACCAGCACGCTGAAAAAATAGCCGGCAGGCTGGCAAACGCGATACGTCCGCGCCCAACGAACTTGATGCGCCCACGACGCGCCCCACGCCGCGGGCGGCGCGATGATGTCCACCACGTCGTTGACCGTCACGACCCGATAACCCGCGGCGGCAATGCGTTGGCCAAGTTGATAATCATCGGCAAGATGATTCGCGATCGCCTCGAATCCACCGACGGCTTCCAGCGCCGACCGCCGCAACACCATGGTCGCACCCAGCGTGACCGGCATATTCAGCATCCGCTCCGCCACCAACACACCCGCGGGAAAATCCACGTTTACCAGCATCGCTTCGAACGCGTTCGGCAAATCAGGCGGATTGGCAATCCGGTAAAAACAGCTCGCCAACCCAACGGATTCGTCGTCCAACGCCGTCACAACCCGTCGCAACCAATCCGGTGGCACCCGCACGTCTGCGTCACTGATAATGAAAACGTCGTTGAGTCCTGCTGTGGCAGCCATGTGCGCCAGATTGCAGACCTTCGCATTCGCGCCGATGACGGGCGCACCGGTGACGATAGTGATATCGAGCGTCGGAAATTCCTCTCGAACCTGCTGCGCGACAGCAAACGCCGGATCGGTTTCTTCGGCGACACCGAGGACGATTCGGAAGTTCGGTTTGTCACCCGGGGCGGAATATTCCTGGCGGCAAAAGCTGCGGAGATTTTCCGCCAGCTCTGGAGACGCGCCATGGAGCGGTTTGAGAAAGGTGACTGGCACATCGCTCCGTTCTTCGGACGGCTCGAAAAACTGGTGCAGCAACAGGCTCACGCCCCACCAGTATCCGGCGGCGAACAGAAAACAGAGCACCCCGACCAGAGTCAGTACGATTGCAATCCAATCCATCGCGCAATGCCTACGCTAGAGCAACAAAAATGGCAAGCGCGGTGAATCGGATCAATGCCTGAACAATTAGCGGAAAATACATCAATTCTATCTGTAACGGCGGTCTATGACCGCCTGTTGATTGAAATGATCGACAACTCGGAAGTGTGCACAGAATCGAGATTGACGCTTGCCGTACAATCTTCTCCCTGTTGTGCAATGATACAGCACGTCGCAAATGGTTCAGAGATCAGTGCCCTTCGTAAGGAGATCGGATGCGGAGCATGGTTTGGGTCAGACGGAGGATACCGCGCATGGTTTCGCGCGTTGCGGGGTCGGAGGACCGCGCGTGAATCAGGCCCGCTTTTTGGCGCAGCAGTTTTACGTGGAACCGACAGGCGGCGAGGAGATCGTCCTGCGTGCCGCCGATGACGCGGATGGCTTTGCCGAGCTCCTGAACGCGCTTGAGTTTTTTTTGGTCATGACTGTCAATCAGGGCGATCACTTGGCTGGAAAGCTTCGCGCAGTCTTCCGGCGTTTTCATTTCGGGCAACAAGCTGCGATACTGTTCGGGAATGTAATCCACGAGCGGCTGGAGATCGGCGAGGGCTTGCGTCAGGTCTGCATTTCCACGTGAGGATTGTTGGACGGCGAATTCCTTGTACGTTTTGCTGAACGCGACGTATTCCTCGATCCGTTTGCGGTTGTAGCGAACGAACTGATCCATCTCGCCAAATTCGAGTCGAATCTCGCCCGCTTTTTTCCTTTCCTTACCTTCCTTGAATATTTTTTCCACGTCGCCCGTGCAACCGCAGGTGGCCGTATAGACGTACCCTTCCGGATAAGGTTCGTCTTCCAGAACGCCTTCGCCGACATCGAGTTGTTTGAGCCAATCTCTGCCGAGCGTGTTGGCAACAACGTCGAGCACGGTGAATTTGTCCGGAGGCGTTTTTTCATCTTTCTTGCCGTTTCGCTCGCGGTCGAACGGATACAGCAGAATGGGGCCGTCGTATTGGATCGCTTTCGCTTCGCCGTGCGCGAATCCACCGGACGCCTGGTACTTCGGAATGCGCAGATAGGCGCCATCCTTGACGAACGACAACGGCGGATAACAATAATTCAGAAAACTGCACCAGACCCGCTCGCGAGAAGTCGCCCGACGCCACGAGTCGGTTAGTCCCCAGGAATCTTTTTTTTTCAAATCGCAGCGGTATCGCGCGGGAAACGGAGGCATCCACTCCGTCTTGCGATGCTCCGAAAACGAGTACTGGGCGGCGTTCTCTTCGCGCCAAATCGCGCGGTCGGCCAACACCGCGATGGATATTCCTTCTTTCCCGGCCATCGGAATTTCTGCGCGCGTAAACGTCATCATTCCACTTTCCGTTTCACTGCGAACTACGACCTCCTTCTCGACAGGCGTCCAACAGGCCACCATCATCGCGTCGCCGCCATCGAGCAATTGCACAAACGCAACTCCCGCGGGTAGCGTCAGCTCGCCTTTCTGCCCTTCGCCCGACCGAAACACGAGATCGTCACCGAAAATATCCGGCACGACCGAGTGAGAACTGCGAAAGTTCAGTTTTATCTCGGACGGCCGCGCTTCGGGTTGAATCGAAAAAATCGGGGCATCGGCGCGAACGCGGATGGCAAATGGAAGCTTGTGTTTCTCTTTCGTCACGCCCTCGACCCATAAGGAAACTTCGGCGCCGCTGTTTTGGTCGATGCGGATGGAATCGAGCCGCGCAACGACGTCGTCACCCTTCCCCACCAGCCGCGCCTCGGCTGTCTCGACAATTTTTCCATCGAGTTTGTAGGCAATCGAGAGACGTCCGTCGTCCTTCTGCACTCGGAGAGCGAGCCGGGAGGACTCGATCACCGCGTCGCCGTGGATTTTGTCCGTGCCGCCCTTCTTTCGGCTGGTTTTCTCCGCTTTTTTGCTCGTGTCACGCAACGAAACGGAGTCATTGGCGTCACTGACAACAGAACCGACGAAAAGGCAGAACACCGCCGTAATGACCCAACCAGCGTCAATCCTGTCCCAAATACGCATGGCAGGATATTGAGGCGAAGGATACCGATGGTCAAACGAAAATGTTGGCGTGAAACTTTTTCTGTGGCAAGGTGTTTCTACTTCCATCGGTTGACTGAACGGGGAATCGAATGAATGCGTCCAATCTGACAGCAATGAGAAAACAAATTACTATGTTCGGTGCGATCCTGGTTGCCGCGGGGGTTGTCGCAGCACAGGAGGATGAAGCCGAGGTCACTCCCCCTCGCCCGCCCACGGCGGCGGAGCTGGATTTCTTCGAGAAAAAAATCCGACCCGTCCTGGTCCAGAATTGTTACAAGTGTCATTCGGCCAACGCCGAGAAAATTCGCGGCGGTTTGTTGCTCGATACGCGCGAGGGTATTCGACGCGGCGGCGATAACGGCCCGGCGATCGTGCCGGGCGACACTGACGAAAGCGTTTTGATCCAGGCGATCCGGTACACCAATCCCGATTTTGCGATGCCGCCGAAAAGCGCCAGCGGCAAACTGCCGGATGCTGTCATTGCGGATTTTGAGAAATGGATCGCGATGGGCGCGCCCGACCCGCGCGATGGGGCTTCGAAGGTGGTCAAGAAATGGGATTACGATGACGCGAAGAAATGGTGGAGCTTTCAGCCGCCGCAAACGACCAAGCCACCCACGCCGAAGGACAAAAGCTGGGCAAAAACCGATTTGGACAAGTTTTTGTTGTACGCAATGGAAGCGAAGGGGGTAAAACCGGTTGCGGATGCGGACAAACTGACGTTGCTGCGCCGCGTGTATTTCGACCTGATCGGATTGCCGCCGACGCCGCAAGCAATCGATGCGTTTTGGAAGGACAACTCGCCGGACGCGCTCGCGAAAGTCGTGGATCAATTGCTGGCATCCCCCCAATTTGGCGAGCGATGGGGCCGGCATTGGCTCGACGTGGCACGATACGCTGAGAGCACGGGCAAGGAAATCAACATCGCTTATCCGCAAGCGTGGCGATACCGCGATTATGTGATCGAGTCGTTCAACGAAGACAAGCCTTACGATCAATTTATCCGCGAACAAATCGCCGGCGACCAGCTTCCCACGCAGAGCGATTCGGATCGCGCCGAGCAGATCATTGCCACCGGTTTTCTTGCCATCGGCGCAAAATCGCTGAACGAACGCGACCCGCGACAATTCTATATGGACATCGCCGACGAACAGATTGACACGATGTCGCAGGCTATTCTCGGAGTCACAATCGCCTGCGCACGTTGTCATGACCACAAATTCGATCCCATCCCGCAGCGCGAGTATTACGCGATGGCGGGAATCTTCACCAGCACCGACACGCGCTACGGCACGTTCAGTTTCCAGCAAAACCGGCATGCTACCGATTTGATTGAGTTGCCGGTTAATTCTGGCGAGCCTGTGCTGACAAAATCCATTTCTCCGGCCGAGCTGGCAAAGAAGGAATCGTTGCTGGCCGAGCTGAAAGAAAAGCGGGACGCGATCGTCCGGGACGCGATGGAAGATCGTCTCGGCAAGAAACCCGACTCGAAGGCGGACAAGAAGAATGACAAAAAGAAGGGGGACAAGGTCGATAGACAAGACGTGCAGAAACCAGCTCCAATGCAACCTGCGCAATCGGACAACGACCGTCAACGCCGCCAACGCGAGCTTCAGGTTCTTCTCGGTCAAATTGGCAAACTGGACGCCGAAATCAAGCTCTACAACGACAACGGCAAACCGCGGGGATTGGCGATGGGCGTGAAGGATTTGCCAGTCAGTCAACCCCAGCGCGGTTTTGCGAAATTCAAGCAACGATATCCGGGCGACGGGAAAGCGCCGCGTCCACCGGGATTTGACAGCATTGGGGATAGCGCGCTTTACGCGCGAGGCGAAATCAGCAAGCCGCAGGAAAAAATCCCGCGCGGTTTTGTCAGCATCATCGGCCCGGTTGCCCCGAGCATTCCTTCCAATGAAAGCGGTCGCCGCCAGTTGGCCGACTGGCTCTCCTCACCGCAAAATCCGCTGACCGCGCGCGTGATGGCCAATCGCATCTGGTACTGGCTCTTCGGCCGCGGCATTGTCTCCACCGTGGACAATTTTGGCAACAGCGGCCAGAAACCGGACAACGAAGCGCTCCTTGATTATCTCTCCATCCGATTCCAGCAAAACGGATGGTCGGTAAAGAAAACCATCCGGGAGATTGTCTTGAGTCGCGCCTATCGGCTTAGCTCCGCCTACGATGGGAAGAATTTTTCAACCGACCCCGACAATACGCTGGTCTGGCGCGCGAATAAACGGCGGCTCGATGCCGAGTGCATTCACGACGCGATGTTGTACGTGGCTGGCAATTTAAATCTCACACCACCCGTGGGCGATGTCATCGCGTTGGCGGGCGACGGCCCGATTGCCGGCAAACGCGGGATGGGTTTGACTGAAGCTGCTGTGACCGCGGACACATCCACTCGCTCGGTCTATCAAGCCATCGCGCGCGATATGGTGCCTGATTCTCTGGATGCATTTGATTTTCCCGATCCGAGCATGGTGCTCGGCAGCCGCGAGGCGACCAATGTACCGTCGCAGGCGCTCTATATGCTGAATAGCTCGTTCGCGACCAAACAAGCATCGTCGCTGGCCGAGAAATTGATCCGGCAATTCCCGGCGCCAAATAACAATCCGGCGTTGATGGCAAACTTTGACCAGCGCGTCGCGATGGCGTATTGGTTGGTGTTCACACGACCGCCGACCCCAGCGGAGAAAAATGCGGCGTCCAATTTCTTCATGCGTTTTCCGGCAAACTGGAAAAAAGGCGAGCAACCGCTTCCCAGCGCTCACGACAGCAGCGACGTGAAGGCGGCGTGGACGAGTTTCTGTCGCGCGCTCTTCGCCAGCGCGGAGTTTCGGTACATCAACTAAGAGGTGAGCCATGAACCACGATTCATTCTGCCAATGCAACAACACGATGCCGCTGTACACGCGGCGCGATATGCTCTCGAAGCTCGCGCTCGGCTTCGGTTATGTCGCGTTTTCCAGCCTCGCCACAGCTCGCGCGATCGCTGATGCATCCAATCCGCTTGCGCCGCGGTCACCGCACTTTCGCGCGCGCGCCAAACGGGTGATTTTCTTTTGCATGCGCGGCGGACCGTCCCACGTGGACACATTCGATTACAAACCAAAACTGGCGGCCGACGCCGGCAAAGTAGGGAAACGACCGGGGACAAAATTGCTCGGATCGAAGTGGGAATTCAAGCCGCACGGCCAAAGCGGGCTGCGAATCAGCGAGTTATTTCCCAATGTCGCCAAACACGCCGACGAACTGTGCCTCATTCGCTCGATGCAAACCGATATCCCCAATCATCCGCAGGCGTTCCTCAAGATGCATACCGGCAATTTTCAGTTCGTCCGCCCATCCCTGGGTGCTTGGACGCTCTATGGACTCGGCTCGGAAAATGAAAACCTCCCCGGTTTCATCACCATCACCCCACCCTCGCAATCCGGTGGCGCGCAGAATTACGGCAGTGCATTCTTGCCCGCCATCTATCAGGGTGAACGCATCGGCGCGGATAACCGCCAAATGTCGGGTGAACCGATTAAAAATCTTTCTTCGTCGCTCAACTCCGCCGCCCAAAAGAATGAGTTGGATTTGGTCCAAAATCTCAATCGGGACGCGCTTCATCGCGATCCTCACAACCCGGAGATTGACGGTGTGATCGAATCCTATGAACTGGCATTTAAAATGCAAAGTGAAATGCCCAAGGTTATGGATTTGTCGAAGGAATCGGAAGCGACGATGAAACTCTATGGCATTGGGCAGGGTTTTGGACAGACGACGGACGATTTCGGACGCAAATGCCTGCTCGCGCGGCGGTTTGTGGAAGCCGGCGTGCGGTTCGTGGAAGTCAGCCATGGCAATTGGGACCATCACAACAACCTCGAAAATGCGCTTTCCCAGAATTCGCGCGCCGTGGACGGCCCCATCGCTGCGCTGCTTACCGACCTGCGCCAGCGCGGCTTGCTCAAAGATACCTTGGTCATCTGGGCTGGAGAATTTGGACGCACGCCGCATAGTCAGGGAAACGACGGACGCGACCATAACAATAAAGCCTTTACCATCTGGATGGCTGGCGGCGGAGTCCGAGGCGGCCTAAGCTATGGCACGAGCGACGATTACGGCTACGAAGCCGTGGACAAAAAAGTAGCCATCCCGGATTTGCACGCCACGATCCTGTCACTACTGGGTCTCGACCACGAAAAACTCACCTACCGGTATGCCGGACGCGATTTCCGCCTCACCAACGTCAGCGGCATCGTTCAGAAGGAAATCATCGCGTAGCAATTCAGCGAGCGAGGATTTTTTTCAGTGTGCCGAGAAACGTTTGCACGTGTTCGGGCTTGCTCGTCTCGCCCATCAAACCCACCCGCCAGATTTGTCCCTTCAACGGACCGAGACCCGCGCCAATTTCGATGTTGAACTCATTCAACAGCCGCTTTCGCACGGCAGCTTCGTCCACGCCTTCGGGGACGGTGACGGTGTTGAGCTGCCAAAGTTGATGACCTTCCTGCGAGGCAATTTTCAAGCCTATTGCTTCCAGCCCCCGCTTGAGCGCGAGATGATTTTCTCGATGGCGCTGGAACCGTTCTTCCAATCCTTCTAGCAATACCAGCCGCAGTGCCTCGTGCAGCGCGTAGTTCATTGAGATCGGCGCGGTATGATGATACACGCGGTCTTGTCCCCAATAACCTGACAGCAAATTCACGTCGAGATACCAACTCTGAACTTTCTTGGTTCGTTTCGTCGCCACTTCCATCGCGCGTTTGCTAAACGACACCGGCGAAAGCCCCGGCGGACAACTTAAACATTTCTGCGTGCCGCTATAGACCGCGTCTACCTGCCACTCGTCCAGTTTCACAGGACAACCGCCGAGCGATGTGACCGTGTCGAGCAGCAGCATCGCGCCTGCCGCGTGCGCGAATTTCGAAATTTCTTCCACGGGTGTCAGCGCGCCCGTCGAAGTTTCGGCGTGCACCACCGCAACCAGTTTCGGTTTGGAAACTTTTGCAAGCGCATCGGCGATTTGTTGCGCTTCGATGATGCGTCCCCAAGGCGCTTCGACTTTCGTCACTCGCGCGCCACAACGTTCCGCCACGTCGCACATTCGTCCGCCAAAAACGCCGTTGACGCCGATCACCACTTCGTCACCCGGTTCGATCAAATTGACGAAACAAAACTCCATCCCCGCGCTGCCCGTGCCGCTGACGGGAAAGGTCATTTCGTTCTGCGTCTGGAAAACCACACGCAGCATCCCTTTGATCTCATCCATCAGCTTGACGAATGTCGGGTCGAGATGTCCGACCTGCGATTTGGCCATCGCGGTATACACCGATGGCGCGACGTTGCTCGGTCCCGGCCCCATGAGAAGGCGTTTCGGCGGCTCAAATTGTTGCGGAATTTGCATCGCAGAAAGAAGTAGCGGGAAACCGTTCGGAGTTCAAGCTTTCTTGGCTGTTTGCTCGACTTTGGCATTGGTTTTGAATAGCTTGGCATGGATGCTAAAGGCGCGTGAATCTCCTGTCAATCTGCGCTTCTTGGAGCAGCTTCGCGCCATCGTCGGCGACGAGGGCGTGATCGCGACGGCCGACGAACTGGCCGTATACGAGTGCGACGCGTACACGCTGGAGAAGTTTGCGCCCGATGTGGTTGTGCTGCCACGCACCACAGAAGAAGTGGTTGCAGTGGTCAAACTCTGTGCCGAGCGTAAAATTCCTTTCATCCCGCGCGGGGCGGGCACTAGCCTGAGTGGCGCTGTTTTGCCTGTGGGCGGCGGCATCATGATCGCGTTGACGCGCATGACCAGAATTCTCGATGTGGATTATCGTAACCGGCGCGCGTTAGTCGAGGCAGGCTGCGTCAATGCTTGGATCACCAAGGCTGTCGCACCGAAAGGGTTGCTCTACGCACCCGATCCGTCCAGCCAACCCGCTTGTACGATCGGCGGCAACGTTGCGACCAATAGCGGCGGACCACACACATTAAAATATGGCGTCACCACCAATCACATCCTCGGGTTCGAGATGGTTTTGCCTGATGGCGAAGTCGTCTGGCTGGGAACAAAACCTGACGGCGGCGAGGACGTGGACGGCTACGACTTGCGCGGCGCGGTGATCGGTAGCGAGGGGATGTTTGGCGTCGTCACCCGCGTGCTGGTGAAATTGATTCGCGCGCCGCAAGCCTACAAAACCATGCTTGGCATTTTCGAGAGCGTGGACGATGCCAGCCAAACCGTTAGCGACATCATCGCCGCGGGAATCGTACCTGGCGCGCTGGAAATGATGGACCAACTCATCACCCAAGCCGTCGAGGCCGCCTATAAATTCGGGTTTCCGCTCGATGCCGGCGCAGTATTGATCGTCGAACTCGACGGCCTCGCCGCGGGTCTCGACCGACAGGCCGAGCGGGTGATCGAGATTTGCAAAAAGAATCACGCCCGCGAAGTGCGTGTTGCCAAGACCGAGGACGAGCGCCAGCTACTTTGGAAATGCCGCAAACGCGCGTTCGGCGCGATCGGTCGCCTTAGCCCAAGTTTCATCACCCAAGATGGCGTTGTGCCGCGCAGCAAACTGCCTGACATCATGCGTTTCATCCGTGCCACCAGCGAGAAATACGGCCTGCGTATTCCCAACGTTTTCCATGCCGGCGATGGCAACATCCATCCGCTCGTTCTCTTCGACGATCGCGACCCGGCGCAGACCAAGAAAGCCGTTGCTGCGGGCAATGACATTCTCGAGGAATGCGTCCGCCTCGGCGGTAGCGTTACGGGCGAGCACGGTATCGGCGTGGAGAAGATTGATTTCATGGAAAAGATGTTTACGAAAGACGACCTCGAAGCCATGAAAGCGCTGCGCCGATGTTTCGACCCCGACGGTCGGTGCAACCCGCACAAAATTTTCCCCGGAAGCAAACGCTGCGCCGATTTCGCACCGAAGAAACAAATCGCCGCATGATGAAACCGCCAATGTACGCCAATATACACGAATCTGTAGCGGCGCTCTATGAGCGCCGACCATTTCCGACCGCTACAATTTCATCGGTGTCCCATCGAATTCTCTGCCCTTTCGCGTTTTTCGCGGTCTAAACAAATGAAAATCGAGCACGCACCAGAAGATATGACCGCAACGGTCGCGGCGGAGACAACGCTCGCGGCGTTGCAAGCGGAACTCACGCGGCGAGGCCAATGGCTGCCGATTGATCCCTCACGACCCGAACGGCTTACCATCGGGGCGATGATCGCCAACAACGAGAGCGGCCCGCGCCGCTTTGGCTACGGCACAATCCGCGACTATCTCCTCGGCATTCGCGTTAGGCTCGCCGATGGCAGCGAAATTAAGGCCGGAGGCAAGGTTGTCAAAAACGTCGCGGGATATGACCTCTGCAAGCTTTTCGTTGGCAGTCGCGGAAGTCTCGGCACGATTCTCGAGGCGACCTTCAAGCTCCGTCCATTGCCCGAAGCCGAGCAATTCGTAAAGCGTAACTGTTCGTCTCTCAGAGAGGCCGCAGAGGTCACCGAGAAGATACTCGACTCTCCGCTCACGCCCATCGTCCTCGACCTGCACAATCTTGAATCCCGATCCAACGATTCAACCATTCAACGATTCAACGTCGTCCTCGGCTTCGCCGGCACGCGCGAGGAAGTGGACTGGCAGCTCGGCGAGGTAAGCAGGCTCGGCATCAGCCAGTCATCGAATCTTGACCACGACGCGCGTTTCTGGGCAATGCAGGATAGTAAGGAAGCGCGAAAGCTCTCCGTACTGCCAAGCAAGGTTTGTGAGGCAATAGAGCAAATCACAGGCAGGGACGCCCACCTTGGCGGGCAAGCCTGTGCCACCAATTCTGTGATTCCATTTGTTTGCCGCGCGGGCAATGGTATCATTTGGTATCGCGGCGGGAATGACATTGTAGCGAATGATTCGACCGCCGACTCGCAGAGTCGGCCTACAAAATTGATGCAACGCGTTAAAGATGCATATGATCCAAAAGCCATTCTTCCCTCGCTACCAAAATGAATTTCGTTAGCCACGAGAAGCACGAAAAAGTTTGCCCGCCACGTTGGTTGGCGGGCACAAATACTTTTGTGTTTCTTCGTGTTTTTTGTGGCAAATAAATCAAAACCATGACCGCAGCAACACTCCAACACTCCAACACTCCAGCGTCCCAGTATTTCCTAGACGATGCCGCCGCGCGCACCTGTATTCATTGCGGGCTTTGCCTTTCGTCATGCCCCACCTACCTCGAAACTGGCAACGAGAACGACTCGCCCCGCGGACGCATCTATCTCATGCGCGCCCTGCAAGAAGGCAAGCTTGCGCTGGACGACGCTCCCGTGCGGCATATTGATCTCTGTCTGGGTTGCCGCGCCTGCGAAGCCGTCTGCCCCAGTGGCGTTCAATACGGCGAACTGCTCGAACACACCCGCGACCACATCGAGAAACATTATACCCGCTCGCCATTTCAGTCGTTCCTCCGGCGTATCGCCATCGAACAGGTCTTTCCATTCCCGTGGCGAACCAAACTTGCGCTCGCGCCCGTGAAAATCCTCCGCGCCATCGGTTTGGAAAAAATCATGCCTAAATTCATCCGCGACTCAATGGCGCTCGTCCCCCAAAAATGCAATTCCACGCCCTTGCCGGAACTTTCACCCGCCGATTCAACAATTCGACAATTCAACGATTCAACGACCTCACCAAAAGTTGGCTTTGTGAGCGGTTGCGTTCAAAGTGTCTTCTTTGGTGACACCAACGCCAATAGCGTGAACCTGCTCAACCGCGCTGGATACGACGTGGTCACCCCACGCGACCAGGGATGCTGCGGCGCGTTGTACGCCCATAGCGGAAATCTCGATGCAGCACGCGAATGCGCGCGCCACAACATCGAAGTCTTCGAAAAATCCAACGTGGACAAAATCATCATCAACGCCGCTGGCTGCGGTTCAACACTGAAGGAATATGACAAATTGCTTGCGGATGACCCAAGCTGGGCGGCCAGGGCAAAAGAATTTAGTGCGAAAATAAAGGACTTGGTGGAGGTCATCACGCCTGGGGTGCTTTCGACTGCCGCCCAGAAATCCGAAATCCGAAATCCGAAATCCGAAACAAATTCAAAAATTCAAACACCTGAATTCGAAATTCAAAATTCGATATTCGGATTTAAGGTGACGTATCATGACGCCTGTCATCTCTGTCATGCCCAGCGCATCTCCAAGCCGCCCCGCGAGCTGATCAAAGCCATCGCTGGAAAGAACTTTGTCGAACTACCCGAATCCGACGTATGTTGTGGCAGCGCGGGCAGTTACAACCTGACCGAACCGGAAATGGCCGAGCGATTGCAACAGCGCAAAATCCAAAACATCCTCGCCACCGGCGCGCAAATCGTCGTCACCACCAACCCCGGCTGTTTGCTGCAAATCCGCGCTGGATTGAAGAAAGCCGCACCACAAGTAAGGGTCGTGCACATTGCGGATTTTCTGACGGAGAACGGCGGTTGCGCCGCGAAAGACACTGCGGTATAGTGGCTCGTAATGAAGACACTCCGTCATCCCTCTGCAGCGGCGGGTAAACCAACTCGCGGGAAGAGGAAAAACGGCAACGGTTCTACTCTTGCCGAGACTATGCGGCCATTCATCGGCATTGCCAAAGATTTGCCGGATGACTTGGCTGCGAACCATGATTTTTACCTACACGGCACGCATAAACAACAGCCGCGTGTCGGTCGCTGGCTGCCGCGAGGCAAAGCGCTTCGCCAACCGACGAAAGCACAAGTCGAGGCTTACAACCGAAAGATGGATGAATTAGCGGCGGAGATTGAAGGCCTACCCGCTGATTTGGCCAAAAACCTCGACCAATATCTCCACGGACATCGTCAGCGATGAGTAATGTCTTTGCGGATGCCTATTATTTCGTCGCTCGCCTCAATCGCAACGATCCCGATTACCATCGTGTCGTGCAGTTCGAACAGCAACTACGTCTGACCTGCTCCCCCAAAACTGGACAGTAGGAAACAATAGACTTGGCTGATAAA
>CAYGDP010000013.1:68355-89003 GCA_964348665.1 uncultured Verrucomicrobiota bacterium | reverse complement strand
ATCGTTTCTTCGTTCTCACGTTCGCAATCATCACTTTTCTGAATCTGGCAAGCCCTCCTAACTGATGGCGGGCAAGCATCCGCCATTGGCATTGTCATACTGACTTTGCGCTCCTCGGCAGCCACGTCTGCCGACTGGTTTCCCACAACTTTGCTCTGCATCCACCAATATCTCGATCACCGAGGTGACTGGGACAAAATCTTTGTTACCCAGCTACACTTTCTCCAAAAGTTCCCGCTCGATTTCCGCTTCCACAGCTTGTCCAAGAATATTCAAGAGAATCGTCGCCCGCGCCTCCGCATTGGATTCCCGCAGGAACGTCGCTTGAAAACCGCGCCACGGTCCCTCCTGCACCTCCATCAAATCCCCCGGCTGAAATTCATGGGGAGTGGATGTCACGACATCGCAATCACCGGCGGCACGAAGGTCGGCGACGATCTGGTCGGGAAGGGATGGATAGTTACCGTTGAAATTGACCAATCGCACCACGCCGCGTTGGTAGCCGACATCGGCATGGGATTGCGAAAGATCGAGACGCACGAAAATGTAACGGGGAAACATCGGCTCGACGACCCACGAGGCTTGTGAGTTGTGGTAGCGGCGTCGGCGCAGGCGGGGAAAAAAGACTTCGTACCCGTTCTGTTGCAGCGCTGCCGTTGCGACCGTTTCCTGCCGGGGCTGACAATAGACACAATACCACCCTAGCCCCGCTTGAAATTGTTTTGCCTCCTTTTTCACGCTTGCCTCGTTCGCCTCGATCAACAAAACGCTGCGTAGATTATCCGAGTACCCGCATACCAGTCAACATCATTGTGACAAGGCACAAGAAAAATCCTCACGCTTTGCTCCGCACTCGTTTGATTCCTCTGCCATACCTCACTCGATCACGGTCTAGACAATTCGGAAGCAAATGACCGCTCCGGACAGAAATAGATTAGACGATGGTTAGAGCACCAAGATGTAGTTGTATTGCACGGTCACCGAGATGATATCGCCGGTGGAGAATACAAAGAGGATGGTATCGCCGTAGAGAAAGCTGTTGATGTCGTCGCACGTGAATCCAGGTGTGGGTGATTGCGGAAAGACAACGATGTCGAAGGTAACGATGTCGGCCCCGGTGCCGTTCAGGTTTTGTCCCATCGCAACACTTCCGCCGGAGCCGTTGAGCGTATTGGTGCCTTGTCCGGCGGAATCCAAATCGCTACCGGAAAAGCTCGCTGTCCATGTCACACTGGCATCGGCCGTGACGGTGAACGCAGCGGAGGCAGAACCGCCGGCGCAAAAACCGATGGTACCCAGGTGATCGGAGAGCGGAGTGACAGACGGCGGCGGCGGCGGCGGATCCACCTCAAGAGTGACGGAAATGGTTTGCGGATCATTTGTCGCGGTCGGGTCTGTGATCGTGATCGTGGCGTTGTACGTGCCGGCGGTCAAACCAAACGTGTCCACTTCGACGGAGTGCAGATTCGGGTCGCCGGACGCGAGCGATCCTATTGTCGGGGAAACCGTCAGCCATCCACCATCGTCGCTAACGGAGTAATCGAGGGTGCTGCCGAGCGCGCCTGTGTTGGTGACGGTAAACGACTGCGAAGCGGGATTTGACTCGCCTTCCGTTGCATTGAACGTGAGCGAGTTCGTGTCGAGTGAAATGGTGGGAGGCGGCGGCAGGTCGTCGTTTTCGATCGTGCCGACGCTGCTGGCATCCAGCAGCGTCGCGTTGATCGCGTTGGAGAGTGTCACCCAAAACATCTCGTCCGATTCCACGTCTGTATCGCCGATGATCTGAATGGAAATCAATTGCGAAGTCACGCCGGGAGCGAATGTCAGTGTCCCACTGGCGCCGGTGTAGTCAATTCCCTCGTCGGCGGAATTGGGCGCGGTTGCATAATCCACTGTCACCGTCTCGGTGCTTGTAAACGAAAGATCAACCGTGAAATCCAGCGTGGACGTTCCCGCGTTGCCTTCCGTCCCGGACGGATCTCCAATCACCGATATCAACGGTTGAAAGTCATCGTTGAGAATCGAGCCTGTCGCCAACCCATCGGCAATCGTTGCATTCGTCGAGGCGATGCCGGCAAAAAACAATTCGTCCGGCTCAAAATCCGTGTCGCCGGTAACTTGAATGATGACGGTCGCAAAATCATCCCCGGCAGGTATCGTGAGGGGGAGATTGGTTGCGCCGCCAAAATCGACCCCATCGGTCGCGCACCCTGCCCCGCCGCAGGTCGAAGTATCGAACGTAATATTCACATCGACGTGCACCGGATCAGTCAGGAAGATGTCGAAAAAGAAAAATGTGGTTCCGCTATCGCCTTCAATCTGGGCGTCGTCGGAGATCGCGAGAATGGCGTCATCGTTCTGAATCGTCCCGATACCTTGGTTATCGGCGATGACTGCGCCTGTTGCGGCGGAGAGGTTGACGAAAAAGGTCTCATCCGGTTCACTGTTGGTATCGCCGAGGACATTGATGGTAATAGTTTTGGAAGTTTCACCGCCGGCAAAAGTAACGGTGCCGCTTTGGTTTGTATAATCGAATCCCGACAAGGCGGTGCCATTGGCGGTGGCATAGGTCACCGTGGTGGTTTGGGTGTTGGGAGCGGAGAGGGTGACATTGAAGACAAAGCTGGTCGTGCCGCTGTTTCCTTCCGCAATCGCAACATCCGCGATCGAGATGGTGGTGTCGTCGTTCTGGATTGTTCCGGCGGCGCTTGCCCGGACTAAACTTGCGTTGGTGGGCGAAGAGAGATTGACTCGAACAATCTCGTTCGTCTCGACAGTCGTATCGCCGATCACGGTGACCGAAAGCGTCTGCTGTGTGACTCCCGGCAAGAAGGTCAATGTTCCCGAAGTCGCGTTGTAATCGGAGCCGGCCATGGCGGTAAAGTCGGCCGTGGCATAGGAAACGGTAACGGTCAATGCGCTGGCGTTCTGGAGTCGAACGGTAAAGTTGAAGGGCGAAGTGCCGGAGTTGCCCTCCAATTGAGCGGCATCGAGAATCACCAAGGCGCCATCGTCGTTCAGAATCGTTGCCTGGGCGTTGGGAGCGCCGAGAGTGGCATTCGAAGGAGCCGATAACGTGACGCCAAAAAGCTCATCCGGTTCACTGTTGGTATCGCCGTTCACGACAATCGCAATGGTTCCGGTGGTTTGACCGGACACAATGGTTGCGGTGCCGGTTTGAGACACATAATCACCTCCCGTCGCGGTGATGTTGGAGGTGGTGAAATTCACGGTAACCGTCAGAGTGCTGGGAAATGGAATACTGACTGTCATCAAAAGATTCGAAGGCCCGACATTTCCCTCCAGGATAGCGGCATTGGCAATGGACACTGTGGCGTCGTCGTTCAGAATTGTCCCGACCGCTGGCCCCCCAACAATCGTAGCATTGATGGCGTCTGTCAGGTTGACAAGAAAAGTCTCGTCTGCTTCCACAGCAGTCTCCCCGGTCACAGAAACATCAATCGCGAGTGAAGTCACTCCCGGCATAAATGTCAGCGTGCCAGCGGTCAGGACATAATCGCTCGCCACAATCGCCGTGCTGTCTTGCGTCGTATAATTCACCGTGACAATGTCGGCGGAAGCTTGGGTTAATGTGACGATGAATTGGATGTTTGTCGACCCACTGTCCCCTTCCGTCACCGATCCTCCACTCACCGAAATACCGGTGTCATCGTTGTGGATGGTGCCGGTTCCTGAACCGTTTGCAATCATTCCGTTGCCCGGACTGCTCAAATTTACCATAAAAGTTTCATCAGGTTCATTGACCGAATCGCCGTTCACAACGATTGTGATTGTCTTGAAACTTTCACCGGCACCGAAGGTCAGGACTCCGCTTGCCGCCTGATAATCGCTTGCATTGCTGGCCGTTCCGTCGGCAGTCGAATAATTCACAGTAACGGGAGTCACCACCCCGTTCGAGATCGTCACGGCGAAGTCGAACGATGTTGTTCCGCCATTGCCTTCTTCCATCAACACATTGCCAATGGAAATCTGGCTCACGTCATCGTTCCCTATGGATCCCGGACCTGATGACGTGGAAATCGAGGCGTTGGTCGGATTGGACAATATCACCGAGAACGTTTCATCCGGTTCAACTGTTTCATCGCCGTTCACCATCACATTCGCCGTTTTCGCTGTTTCACCGGGATTGAATGTGAGGGTCCCATCCGTGCTCGCATAATCCACCCCATTCGACGCGGTTCCATCCGCCGTCGAGTAATCCACCGTCACAACATAAGGGCTGGATGCCGAGAGACTGACGGAAAAGTTGAAAATGGCCGAGCCTGAATTTCCCTCATTCTGCGAAGCGCCTCCGACAGACATGGTCACGTCGTCGTCAACGATCGTTCCGATCGCAAGATTATCCGCGATCAACGCGTTCGTCGCGCCTGATAGACTGACAAAAAACAATTCGTTCGGTTCCACCAGAAAGTCAGGGTTGATCTGAACGGTGACCATTTTGGAAGCTTCTCCCGGTGCGAAAGTTATTGTACCACTGGTCGGCTGATAATCGCTGCTGCCACTGGCAGACCCATCCTGGGAGGTGTATTGAACGGTGACCGTTTTTGACGAGACAGCGGACAAGCTAACGGTGAAATTGAATGCTATAACTCCGCTGTTCCCCTCCAAACCGGTAAAATCAGCTATCCCAATACTCGTGTCATCATTTCGAATCATCCCCTCTCCTTGACCATCCAGGACGACGGCATTCGATACGTCTGTCAGGTTCACATAAAAGTTTTCGTCCGATTCAATGGAGCTGTCTCCAACAGCGAAGACGGTCAAGGTCTTGCTTGTCTCGCCCGGCACGAACGAGAGAGACCCACCGCTGCCGATGTAATCCTCGCCACTGGTCGCTGACCCGGCAGCAACGGTATAATTGACGATCACATCCAGGGAGCTTGGGTTCGAAAGACTCACCGTAAACACCATACCGCTGATCCCCGCGTCACCTTCCGCGACAGAAACATCGCTGATGCTCACAAGACTCGAATCATCATTCAAGATGGTCCCCGTCGCCTGCGAGATTCCCAGCGCCGCATTGGTGGGATTATTGAGGTTGATTAAAAATGTCTCATTCGACTCCACAAGAAGATCACCGATCACCGCGACGGGAATTGGCTTACTCGTTTCTCCGGCCGTAAATGTAAGGGTGCCGATGGCGCCGATGTAATCGATCCCCTCCCCGGCAGAACCGGGTGCTGTCGAATAATTGACGGTCACTTCTTGCGGACTTGATTGCGATAGGCTCACCAAGAATACCAAGTCCACCGTTCCAGCGTCACCTTCCGCCATCGACACATCGCCAACCTGGATCGAGGGTTGATCGTCGTTTGTAATCGTGGCAACCGCCTGATCATCTCCGAGAGTGGCATTCGAAGGACTCGAGAGATTCAAAAAGAAAGTGTCGTCCGTTTCCACGGTGAGATCGCCGAGGATGGTGACGGGAATGACCTTGCTGGTTTGCCCCGGTAAAAATGTCAACACCCCGCTTGCTCCCACGTAATCGGCGTTGGTTGCCGACCCATCGGCAGTGGTGTAATTGACCGTGACGATTTGGGCGCTGGGCGCCGAGAGCATGACGGTCAGGGACAAATCGTTAACCGTGTTCCCTTCCAACTGACCGGCATCCGCCACCGAAACAACGGGGGGCGGCACGACTTCCTCTTCGCATTCCGCCAGATCGCCTCGGATCACATGGAAATCGCCGGTGCCCTGGTCATTGGCGCCAAGGGGATTCCATTTGAAGGAAGGAGTTGACACGGAAACCGAGCCGATCGTTGTATCGGAAAAAACGCCAAACGCATCTCCGCCATTAGCAGCATCCACAGACGGCAGCGAGATTTTTCCGATGATCGGCGCGATGATGATCGAGTTTTCGAACGTCGCACCGGCCAACGCAGGATTGAGCTTGAGTCCGACGGATTTTATCTGGGTCCCCGCTGAAAATATTCCACAGTCCAATGCAGTGGACGCGTCATCCGTCTCGAACCCCGCCGCAATCACGGAGTTGTCCACGCGGGCCGCCGAAAATTTCCCGATCGAACTGCCGAAGGCGATCAACGCGCCGTCGGAAATCAATCGCGCGGTGATCTTGGAAAACTGCAACGAATTGCCGCCGGTGACAATCTGGGCGCCATCGAGAATATCATTGACCGTCAAACTGGCGAGGAAACCATCCAACGCTATCCCGCCGCCGACAAGATTCGCTCCTTTTGCCTTAATCCCTTTCAAGCTGCCATCGCCGGTGATTTGCTCGATGTCCACCAATCCATCGCCCACCAAACCTTTACTGACTTTCAAACTCAAACTGCTTGTCAAATCGATCCCTGTCATTTCAACCAACTCGACGGATCCATCCTCGCCGAGAGTGACCTCCATCGTCCCGGCGCCTGCCAGCGCGATGGAAAACACGTCTCCATCGGCTTCGGTGAAGGGACCCGCCGCGGCGGAAGGCGACGTGCGCGTCTCCAAAACTTCACCGACCAGCACGGACGTATCGGCGCGCCTTCGCACACGCGACCCGGCCATGTTTGCGCGTCGTTTAGACGCCAGTTTTCGGAGTAATCCACGCCAGCTCATTTCCAGCCCTCGCGTTGAATAGTGCCACTCAAAACCATACCCGCCACTCTACCCGCGTACTGCTCCAAGTCAAAGGTAATTTCAGAGTATTGTTACGTGAAAATCACCGGTGGATTGGTCGCCACCGACCGCGGCATTCCAAACGAACCCCGGTGTGGTGATATTGACGGAACCGATGGAGACATCCGCCAACACTCCGAAGGTGTCGCCGCCATTGGCGGTTTCAGCGCTGGCGATTTTGATTGAGCCGATTTGCGCACCGGCAATGAGACTGTCTTGATACGCAGGATCATCCGGATCGCCAATGCCTTTGAGAGCGACTGACTTGATGAGCAACCCCGGCAAGAAGACTCCACCGGCAAAAGGATCTTCAGCATCCGTCGGGGTGAATCCAGCCGTGATGACCGTACCAATGATTTGGGCGGCGGCGATTTTTCCGATGCCGCCCACGCCGCCGATGATCGAAATCATTGCGTCCCGAATTGCGCCGGCGATCTTCGCCGAGCCGAGCGTGGCTTTTCCAGGCAACACACCGTCGCCGGTGAGAGTGATGTCGGCTTCCATGTCGCCAACGACGCCAAGTTTTGAATCGCCGCGGACCGTGAGTTTGGCGATGCTTGGCGCTGTGATCGTTGCTTTGCCGATGCGGGCAACCGTGAGACTCTTGATGGTGGTATCCACATCAATGACGGTGCCATCTTCGATCACGCGAGAATTCAGACTGCTAACGAGGGCAGACGAACCGCCGGCACTCACATCAGCGCCATTGAGGATATCGCGAAGAGTCAACCCGAGCAGCGCGCCACCGAGGGTAATTCCATCGCCTACCAAATTAACGCCTTTCCCGCTGATCAGGCGCAAACCACCGGCACCTTCGATGCTGCCAATGTCAGCGAATCCATCACCCGCACCGCTCTTGGTGACCTTGAAAATCAAACTATTGGTAAGATCGGTAAGCGGCAAATCAATCTCGGCATCGCCACTGTCGGTGTTGACGGTGAGAGTGCCAACACCGCTCAACTGCACCGTTACCAAGTCACCATCGGGTTCGCGGAACGAGGCGCTTTGCGCCGTATCGTTGTCGCCAAACGTAATTGTAGTGGAACCAACGGTGCCGATGATGGCGCCTCCCGTCGGGCTGCTTAGCGATAACGTAAGCGTCTCGATTCCTTCAAATTGCGGGTCGTCAATGGTGTTGACGGTAAATGTCTTGGTGGTCTCGCCATCGGCGAAAACCAACGCGCCAGCGGCCAGCGTAAAATCACTGCCGCTGGTCGCGTTGCCGCCTGTAACGCCAAAGTTGACGGTAACGGTACCGTCGCTGCCGCCCGTGCGACGGACGGTGACCACCAAGCTAGTGCCGCCTTCGGGTGCGGTAATCGTTGTGGTCGTAAACTGGATTGTGCCAGGATTTTCACCCGGAGGAACTGCGGTGATAGCAACGGCGTAATCTTCCACTTCGCCGTCGGTAGCCAGCCCAGTCGGCGCAAGCCCGCCCGTGCTGCTGAATCGGAATCGGGCGAATGTCTCCGCCGTCACGGTCGCGCCGGCGGGTACCGCAAAGGAAATGGAATTTGTACCCGCCACAAGTGATTGGCTGGTGAAAATCTGCTCGCTTGCGTCATTCCAATCCCCATCGTCGTTGAAGTCAATCCACGCATCGAGTTTGCCCGCTGTGGAGGCGGT
This sequence comes from uncultured Verrucomicrobiota bacterium, assembly GCA_964348665.1. Lineage (GTDB taxonomy): Bacteria > Verrucomicrobiota > Verrucomicrobiia > Palsa-1439 > CAYGDP01 > CAYGDP01. Next base: position 80,735 of record CAYGDP010000013.1, on the reverse strand, counting down.
AACTTGGACGTTGACGAACTGTCCTGTGACCAGTGAGCCGGTGAATGAGATTCCGTTCTCATCATCGGCACTGCTGGTGTCGTCGCCGGTGGCCGAGGCATTGGGCTGGCCGTCTGTTTCCGCGTCCACAGCAGCGCCAAGTTGAAGGCCGCCGATGACGTGGCGCGCGCCGTCGTTGGCGAATAAGGTCGGGTAGGTCGGATCAGGAGCATCACCAAAATCCATAGCCACAAACACGTTGCCGAAGTCGAGCCCGGTGATCGTTTCCCCGGCGCCGAGTGTGACGAGGTAGGAATCTGATAATTCAACTTGACCGCGGATTTCGCCACCAGAAAAGGTGGTGGTGTGAAGATTGATGTAGAAGTTTCCAGCATCCAAGTCGGTCAAATCAGCCGGATTAATCGTCACCGTGCCGGTCACCGGGCTGGTAAAACCTGTAGTCACACCAGCCGCGGCAGCCAAGTCGTACACGATGGGGCCATCCTGCCCAACAGCGCCGCGATGGAGGTGCAATCCATTCGACGTACCCGTCAATCCGCTAAAATTGATTTGGAAATGAAGTTGATTGGTCGCCTCATTCAAGCTCAAGAGCGCCGAGCCTAGTGCGACCGTGTTGCTGGGAGGCACTTCGCTGGCGCCATTCAGGGTACTGGTAAATTCGGGCGTGGATTGCAGCCAGCTCGATTGCAACACTTCGCGCACTTCGTAGGTGTCAGGGGGAAACCCTTCAAACCAATACAGACCTCGTTCGGTGATCGGATCAATGTTCAGATCGGCGTTCAAATCCATATCCATCGTGAGCTGGCTGCCAATAATATGGCCACTGTCATCAAGCAACTGGATCTCCCAGCCGTTGAGGCCGGGTTCGGTCGCATCGCGCAAGCCGTCTCCATCGAGGTCATTAAATTTCTGCCCGTGGAGGGAGCCAAGTTGAACGACCGGGATGACAGCCAGGCAGCGGGAAAACTCGGAGGTGTCTTTGGTGGTATCGTTGGTGGCTGTGGCGGTGAGAATGGTGCCGACGGGGAGCGCGCCAATGGTTATATTGTATGCTTGGATCCCATTGGCACCGACGGCGAGCGGGGTTGAAAAAAGCAAGAATTCGCCCTCGCCGAAACCGGACGGGTCGCAAGCACTGTTCGTGTAGAATTCGAGGGTGTAGTTGCCGGGCTGGGATTGAAGAGACCCACCGAGGAACGTGTTTGTGCCGTCGGTCATAGCCGAGAACAAGGCGGGATAGTTTTGCAGATTATTGGCGTTCGTGTCACCGTCACCAGGATCGTTGGGGGTGACGCCATCGTTGTTGAGGTCAATGCCAAGTCCCGTGTTGCTAAAGATACTGTTCTCCTGAAGACGGTTGCCCGTGCCTGAGCGAATGGCAATGCCAGCGCCGCCGTTGAACCCAACGGTATTGCCCAAGCCGAGGCCGCCGACCGTATTATTGGAGGCATCCTCAATTAAGATGCCGTCCTCCGCGTTGGGAAACAATACGCCGAGGAAATCTGCTCCAATAAAGTTACCCTGAATCACATTGCCCGTTGCTCCTACGCCAAAGATGTCAATGCCATCGTCGCCGTTACCTGCGATGAGATTGGGATTGACCAATCCACCACCGCCGATAGTGTTGTCGGGCGATCCTGTGATGAAAATCCCATCGCCCCCATTGGGAATCGCCACATTGCCCAATTGATCTGTGCCGATGATGTTGGAGCGAATAATCGTGCGCGCTGCGGTCGCGCCGTCAATCTGAATTCCGTCGTCATCGTTGCCGGAGATCAGGTTGCCTACGCCTGCGTCCCCAATTATATTGTCCGGAGCGTCGAAAATAACAATGCCGTTGCCGGCGAGGTTATTTCCCGCCCCATTGGGCAGCGCGGCGTTGCCGGCTTTATTGGTGCCGATGCGGTTGCCGAAGATTACATTTCCCGTGCTGCTTAGGCCGGCGATTTCTATTCCATCTGAACCATTGCCGGAGATGACGTTGCCGTCCACGCCGACTCCGCCGGCGCCACCAATGGTATTGTCGCGCGCACCATTGGTGAGGAAAACGCCGTCTCCGCCATTGGGAATTGCCTCGGTGCCGTCGCCATTGGTGCCGATGAAGTTATTGTGGACGACGGTGTGCTGGCTGCCGTCAATTTCGATGCCGTCATCATCATTACCGGCAATGATGTTGAAGTCGTCCACTGCCGCGCCGCCGATGGTGTTGTCGTCGGCGCCGTTGATGATCAGCACACCGTTTCCTTCATTGGGCTGCGGCACACTAAGCTTATCGAAGCCGATGTTGTTATTTTGCACCAGATTTGCGACCGCGTTGTCAATCCGCACCCCGTCATTCGCGTTGCCGGCGATGAGATTGTGATGGCCGAAACCACCAACGCCGCCAATGGTGTTATTCGACGCGCCGTCAGCGATCAAAATGCCATGCAGTCCGTTGGGCAACGGGTCGGTGCCGTTGGGTTTCAAGCCGATAATATTTCCTTCCACCAAGTTTTCACTGGTGCCTGTGATGGAAATTTTTATTCCATTGCCAACGTTCCCGGAGATCACATTGGCCGGCGGCTCGCCTATCACGTTAGCTTGACCGCCGATTGTGTTCTTTGAAGCGCCAGAGAGGATCAAGATGCCATTGGAAAAATTTCCTAAGGCCAAGCCGTCTCTATTGGTGCCGATAAAGTTGCCTTGCACCACGTTGCCAGTCGTTCCTGCTTCGAAGATTCCCACACCGCTGCCGACATTACCGGCGATGATGTTGCTCTCGCCTAACACCACCCCACCGATGGTATTGTTGCTGGCACCGGCCTCGATGAGGACTCCGTCCAGCGCATTGCCCAAGTCATCGGAATTGAAGGGAGTTCCATCGGGATCGGTCACGTCACCGAACTTGTCGGTGCCAATGAAATTGGCCTCCACGGCGTTGCCGGTGGCGGTACTGCCCGAGATCCGCACGCCAGAACCAGATGCGAAGCTAAGTATAATGGCAGGGCCAACATTTCCCGAAATGACGTTTCGACCGGTGCCCCGGCCAATCACATTGTTGGGCGCGTTTTCGATAAAGACGCCGTCGCCAGCATTTCGCAATACTTCAGCGGGCGCATCGATGTCCTTCAATCCAATGATATTTCCCAAAACGTGATTGCCACTGGCGCTGACACCCTTGATATGAACGCCGTGGTCTCCGTTGCCTGAAATCACGTTGCCAGCGCCCGCGGCGAGACTGCCGATGGTGTTGTTGGGTGCGTCCTCGATGCGAACGCCTTCCATCCGATTGCCGAGGTCATCTCTGCCCAGTTGGTCCGAGCCAATGGCAGTCTTTTCCACAACGTTGTTAGCCGCACTGCTACCGGAGATGAAGACGCCGTGCTGGTTGTTGCCGGAAATGACCGTGCCGATTGACGTGGAAGTGCCAGTAATGGTGTTGCTGGGGGCATTCACAATGAACACACCGCTCTCGCCATTGCCTAGATTATTGCCATTGAACAGATTGCCGTCGGTGTCCACAATTTTCCCTGTGATGTCGGTGCCGATCAAATTCCCTGCGATCCGATTGCCGGAGGCGGTCGTGTCAAAAATCTTGATGCCGTTCTTGGTATTGCCGGAAATAATGTTGCGCGCTCCGTCGGAATCTCCCGTCGGGCGCAGCCCGATCGTATTATTCGCGGCGCCATTGATGAAGATGCCGTTTTCAGCATTTCCCAAAGGTGCGTCCCCATTGATCTTCGTGCCGATGAAATTGCCTTGAATCGCGTTTCCCGAAGCTGTGCCAGCAATCTCGACGCCATCCCCGCCGTTGCCAGAAATCAGGTTGCCGAGCGTGAGGGCGGTTTTGGTCACGTTATCTCCGCCGATCGTGTTCTGACGCGCGTTGGTAATGAGGACGCCATTACTTCCATTACCGAGGGCGGCTGTCCCATTCACGTCTGTCCCGATGAAATTGCTCTGCACGACGTTGCCCGTCGAGTTCGCATCAAAAATCTCAACGCCGCTGATTAGATTGCCCGAAATGATATTTCGTGCGGACACTGATCCGCCGATCGTATTGTTGGTGGCATTTTCGATATAAACGCCATCCAAGCTATTGGGCAACGCCTCAGTGCCATTGATCTTCGTCCCAATGAAATTCCCCTGGACGAGATTGCCTGTGGCCCCAAAGCCAGGAGTCTGTGAACCGCGGATTTCTATTCCATCGAGCGAGTTGCCAGAAATCACATTCCGCGCTTCGGTCGTTGTGCCTCCGATGGTGTTGTTGTTCGAAAAACCCTGAAACGCACCCTCGATCCAAACGCCGCGCTGCGTGTTCCCCAATGCCACCATCCCCGTCACGTCCGTGCCGATGAAGTTTCCCTGCACCAAGTTGCCGCTGGTCTGCGCGTGCAGCCGCACACCGCTGTTGTTATTTCCAGAAATAATGTTCCGCGCTCCCGCCGTTGTTCCACCAATGGTGCTCCCCGTGCTGAAGGCAATGTGCACGCCATCCAAATCATTTCCCAAATCCACTGTGCCGTTGACGTCGGTGCCGATGAAGTTGCCGACGACCATATGCCCCGACCCGCCCGTGATATGCACACCCATCCCACCATTGCCCGAAATGATGTTGCGCGATGCTGCGGTCGTTCCGCCGATTGTACTTGCCGTGCCTTGAACCCCGATGCCGTCGCTGCCGTTTCCAAAATCTACTGTGCCATTAACATCCGTCCCCACGTAATTGCCAATCACCAAATTACCACTGCCACTCAAAATGTTGATTCCAACGGATCCGTTTCCAGAAACGATGTTTCGATCTGCAACGGTTGTTCCCCCAATCGTGTTGTTCGAGCCGAGCACCTGGATTCCGTCTTGGAGATTTCCAATGACAACAGTCCCAGCTAAATTGACCCCAATGCGATTCCCCTGAATCAAGTTCCCATCGCTGCGCACACTCACCCCGCTGATTCCAAATCCATTGATGGCTAGCCCGCACACCTGGCTGTTGCCGCCGTCCATTATCAAGGCTGAACCACCACCCGATCCCGAAATCGAGACAACGGGCGGGCCAGCGCACCCCGCCACACCACTCCCGTCTACATTCACTCGACCAGTCGCGGTGATCCCTCCACTCGTGTTGACTGTCAAAACCGAAAACACAATCGTATCCAACCCGGCATCCTTGTTGGATTGCCCGATGGCCGCGCGTAACGTGCAAATCCCGCTCGGCGGCGTCGGCGGCTCGGTGGTGGGATTATTGGCTGTGTCGCAAATGTTGTCGTCGGCAAAACTGTCACCATCATCCCCACCGTTGTTCACCGTGAAGGTCGCCGGCGCTGCTCGCAATTCGAGCAACTCCGCTGTCAATCGTCGCGCTCCAAAGGACTGCTTTCTACAGTGAGCTTGTTTGGTTTTACTGCGAAGCAACGCGCGCCATTTCATATCGCCTCCCGGGTTCGATCCGAATCATCCCTCGGACAGGTCTTTGCCACCGACATGCATACAATAACAATTCCGGCTGTAATCTGTAAAGGCAATTACCGTTGTCCTACCACAGTGTTTCCCGCGTTGACCACATCTCTGTTTATTGGCATCCTCAATGCCGTGCCACAAGACCCGCTTCACCTGCTCTGTATCGAGCCACGGTTTCCCGGACGGCTTGGCGCTGTCGCCGATTGGCTCGTGCGCCGACGCGGGTATCGCTGCCAGTTTTATCATCATTCCGCCGATCCCCAATCGTCCTGGCCTTCCTCCGTCGGTAATGGGTTGGAGCTGGTTCCCTTCAACGTCGGCGGCGTGGGTCGCGAAGATAGCGTGGCATGGACACGTTACCTCGAACGCGGCATCTGTTACGCGTATGGTTGCTGGGAAATTCTGACCGCGCGGCGACCCAACCCCGTGGACCTCGTGCTCGGTCGTTCGGCGGGACTCGGCTCGACGCTTTTCTTTCCCGCATTCTCGCGAGGCATTCCAGTCGTGAATCTATTCGACTATTACTATCATCCCCATGCGTTCGATCTGACCGGGGAAATGCCCAAGGATATCTCCGCCGATTATTTTCACTGGCGACGCGCCGCCAACGCGATGGATTTGTTGGACCTGGAAAATGGCACGACCGCGTGGGCACCAACCAACTGGCAACGCGACCTTTATCCCGCTGAATATCGTCATGATTTCACCGTGCTTCACGATGGCGTGGATACGCGACGATTTGCCCGACGTGCAGACGTTCCCCGAGTAATCGCAGGACGCTCGATTTCCCGTGAAACCCGCGTCGTCACATTCGTGGCGCGGCGCACCGACCGTGTACGCGGTTTTGACCGGTTTCTAGCGCTTGCCAATCGTCTCGCCGATTTGTCGAATGTACTTTTTGTTGTCGCAGGCGGGGCGATTGCCGAGCGCGGATTCGACATCGAGTTCTTCGGAAAAAACTATCAACAGCATGTACTCGCCAAAACGCCTCCGCACGACCCAAATCAGTTTTGGTTTCTTGAAAATGTATCACAGACAACAATCGCGGAGATTTTGGCCGCGAGCGACCTCCATGTCTATCCCAGCCGTCCCTACCCCGTTTCGCGTTCGCTCATCGAGGCGATGGCAGCCGGTTGCGTTGTCCTGGCTTGGGACACAGACGCAATCCGGGAATTCATTACACACAGCCAAACGGGTTTGCTCGCCCCTTCACACGACCTCGATGCCGCTGTAAAACTTGCGCGCGCTGCGCTCGACGACCCTACCGGTTATCGTCCGCTGGGCGATGCGGCGGCTACACTGGTGCGCAATCAGTACGCGCAAGACGTCACCCTACCGAAACTGGCGGAATTTTTCAACCAACTCGCACGTTCCAACCGATAACCATGCACATTCTTTTTGTCCACCTCGCGTTCCCGGCGCAATTCGGTCGATTGGGATTGGAACTGCACAAACGTTACGGCTGGAAATGCAGTTATTTGGTGCAAGACCTTTCGGGTTGTCCGACCCCGTCGCCCGAAATGCTAAAATCTCTCACGATCCATCGAATCCCCGTTCCGGAACAGTTCCGCGAAAAAAAAGTCGTCCCTTGGTCGCAAAGTTACGTCCGCTACCTGGAGTTGAGCCGGGCGGTTTTTGAGGCGGTCCGCGCCCAGCCCGATTTGCGACCTGATCTGGTCGTCGGGCATGACGGTCTTGGCCCAACCCTTTTCTTGCGGGAACTATTGGATTGTCCGTTGATCAATTATTGCGAGTATTACTTTGCGCCGTCCCATCGCGACTTGACCTATCGAATTGACCTGCCGCCGGTCGAACCGGCCCCGTTCTATCCCCGGTGCATCAACGCCGGCACGCTGGTCAGCCTAGCCGAATGTAACGGCGCGTATTCTCCCACTCGTTGGCAAAAAGAAACGTTCCCCGCCCGGTTTCATGACAAGATTCAAGTGCGCTTTGACGGTGTAGATACCGAGCTGTATCGCCGGCGAACCGTACCGCGTGTCATCGCCGGCCGAGCCATCCCACCTGACACAAAAATCGTCACGTTCGTCGCGCGCGGGCTTGAATCCATGCGCGGATTCGATCTGTTCATGAATGTAGCCGACCGAATCGCTCAATCGAAATCGAATGTGTTGTTTGTCGTGGTGGGCAGTGAAGAGAGTTATTACAGTTGGGACAAATTGCATACGGGAAGCGACAGTTTCAAACAATGGGTCTTAAGCCGGGGCAAACGCGATCTTTCACGTTTTCTCTTCCTCAACCACATCACGCCGGAACAACTATCCGACGCGCTCTGCTTGAGCGATTTGCATCTCTATTTGACCGTCCCGTTCGTATTGTCCTGGTCGCTGTTCAATGCAATGTCTTGTGGATGCGTTGTCCTGGCGTCGGATGTCGCGCCGGTACGCGAGGTCATCGAACCCGGGCGGACGGGACTGGTCGAGCCGTTGTACGACGCCGATCAACTCGCAGAAACCGCGTTGCGTGTGTTGGAGAAACCCGCTGATTATCGTCCTCTCGGCGAAGCGGCGCGCGAGCGGATGGAACAGCAATACAGCCTCGACGTCGCGATCCCGTCCTTGAAAACGTTTTTAGAGCAACATCACAAGTCCTGATAAATGATAGCGGCGTTCTATGCCCATCGGTTCGATTCCGATTTGTCGCTTTCATAAGCTAGCCGGTCGCGCCTGATTGCAGCGGCGGAAAATTTTCTCCGCCGGTGAACCATGCGAATAACAAGAAACGGCGAATATGATCGATCCCAAACCTGTTCCGCATTGCAAACGGAAGGTCGGGGGCATAGACTTCCGGCCTACGCATGAATTCAGCAGCCGCGGAAACCAAATTCGATTTGCTGACATCGCGCCATTTCTCGGCGTGGATGGCGGAACAGCGGTTAAGTCTTGCGTTCACCACTTATCAAGCCGGCAAACTTTTTCTGCTTGGATTGCAGCCCAACGGCCAGCTCTCGGTATTCGAGCGCACGTTCAACCGCTGCCTCGGGCTCTGGAGCGACGGGCAAACGATCTGGATGAGTTCGCTCTATCAACTCTGGCGCTTCGAAAACATCCTGGAACCCGGTCAGACGCAGGAGGGGTACGACCGACTTTACGCTCCCAAAGTTGGCTACGTGACCGGCGATTTGGATATTCATGACGTTAGTGTCGATGCAACCGGCCGCGTGGTGTTCGTCAACACGCTTTTCAGTTGTTTAGCCACAGTCAGCGACCAGCACAGTTTCAAGCCGCTTTGGCAGCCGCCCTTCATCAGCAAGCTCGCGGCCGAAGACCGTTGTCATCTCAATGGTTTGGCGCTCGTACAAGGCCAGCCCCGCTATGTCACGGCGGTCAGCCAAACCGATGTGGCTGACGGGTGGCGTGACCGGCGCGCTGACGGCGGGTGCATCCTCGACGTGACAACCAACGAACCCGTGGTTTTGGGATTTTCGATGCCGCATTCCCCGCGCTGGTATCGTGACCGTCTGTGGCTGCTCGACTCCGGCTCCGGATTCTTTGGCAGCGTGGATTTGAAAGCGGGGAAGTTTGAGCCTGTCACGTTTTGTCCGGGTTACTTGCGCGGGTTGACATTCGCGGGTGACTACGCCGTGGTCGGAATATCCCAGCAACGCCAGAATCGCACCTTTAGCGGACTTTCCCTCGATGCGAATCTTGCCAGCCGAAAGGCGGAACCGCGTTGCGGCCTGTGCGTGATTGATTTGCGCAGTGGCGACATCGTGCACTGGGCACGCATCGAAGGCGTCGTACAAGAACTCTACGACGTAGTTGCGTTACCCCTCGTGAACCGCCCGAAAATAATCGGCTTCAAGAGCGATGAAATCAGCCGCACAATCTCCATTGGCGAACCCAGCAAGCTGTGATCGGTTGTGCAAAATGTTTGGGATGACGTAGAAATTGGCTGAAGCGGCGCAGTAGCAAAGAACCTCTCTGAAATCTGTCGGCAATGGTTTTTTTCTTGCAAATTACTAGGGGTATCGCCATTAGTAGCCTCAATGGTTGTGTTCGCGGGGGGGGAAATATGAAATTACGATCACGCTTCGCTCGCCGGTCGCGTAAGTACGCGCCGCGCTCGTTTCAGATCGAGTGGCTTGAACACCGATGCGCACCCGCCGCAACCAACCCCTTCGCATTGAGCGGCCTCTCCGGAGGCGACGGCTCCACCGGATTTGCCATCAATGGAATCGCCAGCAGTGATAAATCAGGCTTTTCCGTCAGCAACGCTGGTGATATCAACGGGGACGGGTTCGATGATATGATTCTCGGAGCGCCCTATGCGAGTCCAAACGGCGCATCCTCGGGTCAGAGTTATGTGGTGTTCGGAAAAACGGGTGGATTTTCTGGCAGCCTCGAACTTTCCACACTAAACGGCACCACGGGTTTCAAAATTAACGGCATCGCGGCTGGAGATCAATCTGGCCAATCGGTGAGCGGAGCGGGCGATGTCAACGGAGACGGATTCACGGACGTGATTATCGGAGCGCCCATTGCTTCCCCGAATGGCGCTGGATCCGGCCAGAGCTACGTTGTATTCGGCAAGGCGGATTGGTCAGCATCAGCGACTTTCGAATTGTCCACGCTCAACGGCTCCAATGGATTCAAGGTCAACGGCATCTTGGCCGCAGACGTGGCAGGACATTCGGTCAGCGGAGCGGGCGACATCAACGGAGACGGGTTCGACGACGTGATCATCGGCGCGCCCCGGGCTGATCCCAACGGCAGCAATTCAGGCCAAAGCTATGTGGTGTTCGGCAAGGCCAACTGGTCGGCTTCAGCGACTTTCGAGTTGTCCACCCTCAACGGCACCAACGGTTTCACGCTCAATGGCTCGGCTACGGGAGACAAGGCTGGTTATTCGGTCAGTGGGGCGGGCGATGTCAACGGGGACGGGTTCGCGGACGTGATCATCGGCGCTTATAATGCCAACGCAAACGACAGTGGTCAAAGCTACGTGGTATTTGGAAAGAGCGACTGGTCAACCACTCCCACCATCACGCAGTCGGCGTTGACGGGCAGCAACGGTTTCACGCTCAACGGCGTCGCGGCGAGCGATTCCTCCGGTATCTCGGTAAGCGGCGCGGGTGACGTGAACGGCGACGGGTTCGAGGATATGCTGGTGGGCGCAGCGATTGCGGACCCGAACGGCGATAAATCAGGCCAGAGCTACCTGGTCTATGGCCAGGCGGACTGGTCGGCAACGCCGACGCTGTCGCTCTCTTCGCTCAACGGCACCACAGGATTCCGATTCAACGGCGCTGCAGCCGGCGACTACGCGGGCTGGTCAGTCAGCCACACGGGTGATGTGAATGGCGATGGGTTCGATGACCTGATCATCGGCGCGCAATTTGCCGATGCCGGTCCATCTGACAATGGCCAGAGCTACGTGATCTTCGGCGGCGCAACGCACCTCGCGGCGTTGGACACGGCGGGCGGCGCGACTGCGAACGGGGTGATTGAACTTTCGGCGATGAATGGCGACGATGGATTCAGGCTCACAGGCGTATCGTTCGCGGACCGATCCGGGATTTCTGTCAGCCACGCGGGTGATATCAATGGCGACGGGTTTGATGATCTGATGATTGGCGCGCCCTTTGCTGACCCCAACATTGCCGCCGAATCGGGCCAGAGTTACGTGATTTTCGGGGGCAATTTCACCAGCAGCGTTACTCATTCCGGCAGTAGCGCCGGTGAAACGCTGACAGGTGACGCGAATGCCAATGTGATCGTCGCCGGCCAGGCGGCTGACACCTTGCTCGGCAACGGCGGCGCAGACGTGTTGTACGGGGCGCAGGGTGACGACCTGATTGCGATCAGCAATGCCACTTTCCAACGCGTCGCCGGAGGACGCGGCCTCGACGCACTGCAACTGAACGGTTCCGGGTTGACCCTGGACCTTCGCGCGATTCGCGATCCAAAGATCACAGGCATTGAGACGATTGACATCACCGGCACCGGCGCGAACACGTTGAAGATCAGCCTCCGGGAAGTGCTCAACCTTTCGAACACCTCGAACACATTGATCGTCCGTGGCGGCGAAGATGACAGTGTGGACTTGGGCGGCACTTGGACAAAGACCGGCAGCGAGACCATTGGTGGCGTTCTTTACAACGTGTACACCACGGGGTCAGCAACCTTGAAAGTTGCTTGTTCGGTGTTTGTCTTTACCAGCACGGTGGATTTGTCCGGAGTGCTGAATGGCACTGGCAGCGTCGGCTTTACGCTTTTCGGCGCGGATGCGGGTGACAATGCCGGTACGGTTAGCGATGCCGGCGATGTTAATGGCGATGGTTTTCCCGATCTGATCATTGGCGCCCCGGCGGCCAATAATAATGCGGGCGAGACTTACGTGGTGTTTGGCAAGGCGAGTTGGACTGCCACGCCGACGCTTTCCCTCGGCGCACTCACGGGTGTCAACGGGTTCACGCTTACCGGCATAGATGCGGGAGACAAAAGTGGTACTTCGGCCAGCGGTGCAGGCGACATAAATGGAGACGGGTTTGATGACCTTATCATCGGGGCACCCGAAGCGGCAGCAGCGAGCAACGCCAAGGCGTATGCGGGTGAAAGCTACGTGGTGTTTGGCAAAGCGGACTGGTCGGCTACCCCGACGCTTTCCCTCGGCGCACTCACGGGTGGCAACGGGTTCACTCTATTCGGCGGGGTTACAGAAGACAAAAGCGGCTTTTCGGTCAACAGCGCCGGGAACGTCAATGGCGACGGATTCGATGACTTCATCATAGGCGCACCGAACAAGAATCAAGCAACGGGAATGAGTTACACGGTGTTTGGCAAAGCTAATTGGTCTGGTACACCCACGATTGATCTCGGCACGCTTACCGGTACCAGTGGGTTCGTTCTTGTCGGCGCGAATGCAAGCGACCAAACCGGCCACTCGGTCGCAGGAGCGAAAGATGTCAACGGCGACGGATTCGA
>CAYGDP010000013.1:57525-68255 GCA_964348665.1 uncultured Verrucomicrobiota bacterium | reverse complement strand
GATGTCAACGGCGACGGATTCGACGATATGATTGTGGGAGGCGGAACGGGAACGTTTGCCACGGAGTCGTACGTCGTGTTCGGCAAAGGAAACTGGTCGGGAACTTCGGTGTTAGACCTCGACCTCCTCGACGGCACCAATGGTTTTTACTTTTCCGGATTTAGCAGCGCTTCCGTCACCGGCGCGGGCGATGTCAACAGCGACAGCTTTGATGACCTGCTAATTGGCAATGGGTTCGCGACGGAGGCCGGCAAGAGTTTCCTGGTGTATGGAAAGGCGAATTGGTCGGGCACAGTCACGCTCCTCCATACTGCCCTCGACGGCTTGAACGGCTTTGCGATCTCCGGTGTGGACTCAAATGACTACTCCGGCAAATCAGTCAGTAGTGCCGGCGATATCAACGGCGATGGATTTGCCGACTTCATCATCGGCGCTCCCTCCGGCGATGCAGCGGGCAATGCCAAGGCCGACGCGGGAGAAAGTTACGTGGTGTTCGGCGGACCCTCAACCTCTTCGGTGGACTTCGGTGACGCGCCCGCGCCGTATCCAACCTTGCGAGCGGGAGACGGCGCGCGCCACATCGCCAGCGGTGCGCGGCTCGGAGTGAACGTGGATGGGGAAGCCGATGGACAGCCATCGAGCACCGCGCTCGGGGACGATCTCAACAAAAGTCCTGACGATGAAGACGGCGTGATTTTTCTCGCTCCCGTGATGAGCCTAACTGCGACATCGAGTTCGAGTGTCCAGGTCAACCTTACTGGCGCCACCAACGCCAAATTGGATGGCTGGATTGACTTCAACCAGGACGGCGATTGGGTTGATGCGGGCGAGCAGATCTTCACCAGTGTTACCGTCGCCAATGGTAATAATATTCTCCCATTCAACGTACCGGCCAACACGGTGGCGGGGGACACCTTCGCCCGTTTTCGCGTCAGCAGCGCCGGCGGACTGACGCCTACCGGTCTGGTCTGTGACGGGGAAGTGGAGGATTACAAACTCACCGTTGCCGCAAGTAGTAGTCCGGTGCAGATCAATCTGCCCAATAGCGGGACCAGCACGCTCAAGCTGAACGGCGCCAACGTGCAGCTCACCCAGAACAACGTGGTTCTGGCCGCCATTCCGCTGACTGCCATCACCGAACTCACCATCCAAGGAACGACCGGGAACGATACGCTCATCGTTGATTTTTCCACCGGCAATCCGATCCCGACCAGCGGTCTTGAGTTTCATGGCGGCGTAGGCGGCAACGACAGCCTCCAGATGATCGGCGGCAACTTCGCCGACGTCACCTACAATTTCACAAACGCCAACGACGGCACCATCATCCTCGATGGGTCTACCATCTATTACACCGGCCTCGAACCGATCAGTTACTCTGGTACAGCCAATAACGTCATCTACAACCTCACCGGCGGAGCAGACGACGCAGTGCTGGAAGACAACTCCCCTGCAAATGATGGAAGCTCGATCGTTCGAAGTGCCAATGGCACCTTTGAATCCACTTCCTTCACCAACCCACCCGACACAATTATCATCAACGGTGGCGCTGGCGATGACACCATCACGGTGGGGAGCTTGGATTCGCAATTTAATTCCGCGCTGACCCTGAACGGCGTTGACGGAAATGATCGGCTGACCGCTGGCAACCTTGGCGGCGTAACGCTTGGCGGTGGGGCGGGCGATGATACGCTGATTGGTGTGCCGGGCGTAGACAGTATGGATGGTGGCGGCGGCTCCGACACGATCCTAAGTACTGCAAATCCATCAATCTCGAGCGGCAACGTGAGTCTGGCAGAGGGAAACGCGGGAACGACGGCGTTTGTTTTTCAGGTGACTCTATCCGTGGCCACCACACAGGTTGTCTCAATGAATTACAACACGGCAAATGGCACGGCGACGGCGGGCGTTGACTACACCGCCGCCAGCGGAACGCTGACTTTCGCCTCCGGCGAAACTACCAAAACCATCACCGTGCTGGTTAGCGGCGATACCCTCTTCGAAACGTCCAAATCCTTTGTTGTCAACTTAAGCGCCCCGGTCAACGGAGACCTGGACAACGGCACGGGTACGGGAACGATTCTCAATGACGACAGCGAGCCGACGATTTCAATTGATGATGTAACGCTGGCGGAAGGTAACAGTAGCACGACGAGCTTTAGCTTTGCCGTTACACTTTCGAATGCAAGCTACCAAACGATTACGGTGAATTACACGACAGCAGACGGCACGGCGACGGCAGGCAGCGATTATACGGCGGTGAGTGGTACGCTGACGTTTTCCCCGGGTGAGTCGAACAAGACGATCACCGTAAATGCAAACGGAGATTCTACATTTGAAACCGATGAAACCTTCACGGTGAACTTGAATGGAGCTACCAACGCTTCCATTTCTGATAGCCAAGGCGTGGGAACGATCAGCAATGACGATGCACAGCCGACAATTTCAATTAATGATGTAACACTGGCGGAAGGCAACAGTGGCACGACCCTTTTCAGTTTCACCGTCACTTTATCCAATATCAGTTTCCAAACGATCACAGTCGCTTACGCCGCTGCGGATAGCAGCGCCACGGCCGCCGATAGCGATTATGCAGCGACGAGTGGTACCCTCACGTTTAGTCCTGGTCAAACCAGCCATTTGGTCAACATCTCGGTCAGTGGCGACGCGAAGTTTGAAGCCAACGAAACCTTCGCCGTCAACTTATCCAGTCCGACGAATGCAACGATCGTTGATGGAAGCGTCGCTGGCGGCATAACGAATGATGACAGTCAGCCGGGCATCGCAATCAGCGGCGTGACCATAACGGAAGGCGATTCGGGGACGACGAATGCCATTTTTCCCGTTGTGCTTTCCAACGCAACCGACCAGATAGTTACCGTCAATTTCACGACCGCTGACGATAGCGCAGTTGCGGGAAGCGACTACAATGCCGGCAGCGGCACGATCACCTTTAGCCCAAACCAGACTGCACAGACGATCTCGGTTGGCGTGTTAGGGAACACTGCCTTCGAGTCGGACAAAACCTTTTTGGTGAATCTTAGTGGTGCGACGAATGCAACCATCACAGTCGCCAATGGAAGCGGAATCATCGCTAACGATGACGGCGTGCCATTGGTTTCGCTAAGCCAGAGCGGTAGTCCGCTGGCCGAAGCTGGCGGGATAGCCACTGTAACGGCGACGTTATCAGAGGCGTCTGGTGTGGATGTGACGGTAAATTTGGATTTTAGCGGCACGGGAACGAACTTGAGCGACTATGCACGAAGCGGGACGAGCATTTTGATCCCGGCGGCGAGTTTGAGCGGAAGTGTCACGCTGACGGGTGTTGATGATGCATTGGACGAGGCAAGCGAGACGGTGATCGTGGACATAACGAGCGTGAGCAATGCGGCCGAAATGGGTGGATTTCAACAAGTAACCGTCAGCATCACTGATGACGACCTAGCACCTAGCGTAACGCTCGGATTGAGCGGAAGTCCGATTGTGGAGAACGGTGGGGTGGCTACCGTAACGGCATCCCTGTCGGCGGTATCGGGATTGGATGTAACGGTGGATCTTGGATTTAGCGGGACAGCGACAGCGATCAACGATTATTCGAGGAGCGGGACGAGCATCGTGATTTCTGCGGGTAACCTGACTGGCAACGTGACGTTGACCGGAACGGACGATGCTTTGGATGAGGCCACCGAGACGGTGATAGTGGACATTGCAAACGTGACGAACGGGACGGAAGCGGGCGGACTGCAACAGGTGACGTCGAACATCACCGATGATGATCCTTCGCCGAGCGTGGCCTTGAGTTTAAGCGGGAATCCATTATCGGAAGCGGGCGGACTGGCGACAGTGATGGCAACGTTATCGGCGGTGTCTGGCCAAGATGTAACGGTAACACTGGGCTTTGGCGGAACGGCCACGGATTTGAGCGACTACACACGGAGCGGGACGAGCATTTTGATCGCGGCAGGGAGCTTGAACGGGAACATAACGCTGACCGGGTTAGATGACGCGTTGGATGAAACCAACGAAACTGTCGTGGTGGATATCACAAGCGTGACCAATGGGACGGAAGCGGGCGGATTGCAGCAGGTTACAGCGAGTATCACCGACGATGATCTGCCGCCGACCGTTTCGATTGCGGGAGCTTCCTCGTTGGAAGGCGACAGCGGAACAAGCAATCTACTTTTTACGGTGAGCCTATCCAGTGAAAGCGCTTTGGCGATTTCCGTAGGTTTCATGACAGCGGACGGCACCGCAACCGTGGGAAACAACGATTATGTAAATTCCGCTGGCGACATCACATTCAACCCAGGCCAAACCAGCCAGACCATTACCATTGTGATTTCTGGAGAAGATTCATTTGAGCCCGATGAGAGTTTCACGGTGAGTATTAGCAATCCAACGAACGCTACTCTCAATGTAAGCAGCGCTACCGGCACCATTACCAATGATGACAATGCGCCTACCGTGTCGGTCAATAACGTGAGCGTGACGGAGGGGAATTCCGAAACTGTCACCGCCAACTTCAATGTCACGCTGTCCAATCCAAGTTTTCAAATCATCTCGGTAACCTACTCGACGGCGGATGGAACGGCCACAACCAGCGACAACGATTATGCGGCAATCGGAGCGACGGCGCTAACCTTCAACCCGGGTGAGACGAGCAAAACGATTACGGTTTCGGTCAACGGCAACACGATATTTGAAAGTGATGAAACTTTTACAGTCAATCTGTCTGGCGCAACCAATTCGAGTCTTGGCAGCGACACAGGGATTGGGACAATCCTTAACGACGATCTGCCAAATGGACAACTCCAATTTAACTCGGCAAATTTTATTGTGCGCGAAGACGACGGGGGCGTCGAAATATCGATTGCTCGTTCCGGGGAGAGTTTCGGTCAGGTCACCGTAGATTATTCCACTAGCAATGGGACGGCCACTTCTGGCACGGATTACCCCTCCACAGCCGGCACTCTCACATTTGCCGATGGTGAAACTTCCAAGACTTTCATTGTTCCAGTCTATTCAGACTCTCTGATCGAAGGGAGCGAAACCTTCAACCTAAACTTGAACGCTGCGACGGGCGGCGCAAGCCTCGGATCGCCTGCCGTAGTGACGATTACCGATACAACGACCTCCAATGGAACGGCAATCTGCGATAGGATATCGGTCATTCTCAAAGGAGCCGGCAGCACTTGGGTACGTTGCCCCGGTGGCGTATCGCCAGAGGAAATCCATATCCTTGGAACGGTCGGCACTTCATCCGTCACCATCATCGTCTCCCCAGGAACAGGAACACCGCCGGCGGTAGGCACAATTGTCGTGGACGGCAATATCAAGAGTTTCAACGCCCCAAACGTGAATCTGAATGGTGGCGGACTCATCATCAATGGCTCGGTCGGCAGCGTCGTCCTCGGTAATCTCTTGTCTGGCGCGGACATCCTCATTACTGGAAATCCGATTGTGCCGATCAAAAAAATGACAACGGGTGCGATTGACGGCGACCACGACATCATCACCAACTCTCCCATCGGCTCCCTCACGACACCAAGCATTGTGAACGCGACGATTCAGGCGCCCTCGATTGGGAAATTCACCGTCACGGTAGGTCCGTTGCTCGCGGATATCAATGTTACGGGTGCGATCAAATCCATTACCGTCCCAGGAGGCGGAGCGGGCGGCAACTGGTCGGCGGCAAGTTTTGGCAAAGTAAGTATCATCGGCGGATTCAGTGGGTCGATCCGTTCCACAGCATCGACGGCGATTCTGGGAACGGTGGCCGCCGTCAAGTCACTCAATATTACTGGCGGCAATATCACAGGCGAGATTCAAGCCCTCGGTAACATCGCAGCCTTCCAAATAGCAGCGGACAAATTAGGCAACGGGGGGATGGTATCCAACCTCGCCATTACCGCGCAAGCGATCGGCAAACTCTCGATCGCTGGCAGCGCGACCAATCTGGACGCTTCCCTCACTGGCGCGCTCGGTGGTTTGTCCATCGGCGGATCGCTAAGCGCCGACAGCCTTTTCACCGCCGCGTTGTTCCCCAGTTCAGTGAAAATTGGAGGCGTAAGCATCGATCCACTCACCGATTTGCGGTTCGATCTAATCTGATTCGCGTTCTTGCTTGCCACGTTCTACGCGGTGAACATTTCTTGTGGCTACCCATCCGTGCTTGAATGTCGTCGAAAAACGCCAGTTACGACATTGATGTCGCATCTTCCTCACAGCGCTCACTGTCATAGGCAATAAGTAGTACCAGCGATAAATGGTTGGGCAGGACAACAGTCTGGCTTTGAAAATAGGCGACTCTCCAGTAAAAGCACTTTGCAGGTCCCAAATGTTTGTGTAAGATTGCCACTCGACTAGCGGCCAACGGATGGAAATGATCCTGACCTCCCGCAAATTCGAAGATGAACATTCCACCAACAAGTTTGGCCACCAGGCAAGATGATTCGTCCACTGCCGGGCCATCCACGGCCAAACGGGAGGTGCGATTTGAATATTCGCCTCTTTTCCCGAATGTGCTTGAACAGATCAACGCTTCCCTGCTGGTCTCCACCTATCAGGCGGGCAAGCTCTGCGTCATCGGCGTGCGCGAGGGGAAGCTAACGTTCGCGTTTCATAATTTTGACCGCGTGATGGGTGTGGCCGTCAGCCCAAAGCGAATCGCCGTCGGCACGCGTCGGCAGATTTTTTCACTTTACCCCGCGCACGAAGTCGCGTCGCGCCTCGAACCGTTGGGTAGCCACGACGCTTGTTGGCTGGCTCGCACCTCCTTCGTTACCGGCAGCATCCACGGGCATGATTTGGCGTGGGGAACGGACGGACTGTGGGTGGTCAACACTCTTTTTTCCTGTCTCTGCACGCTGCACGAAGATTACAATTTTGTCCCGCGATGGCGTCCGCCGTTCATTACGGAGATCATTGACCAGGATCGTTGTCATCTGAATGGGTTGGCGTTGGAAAACGGTCAGCCGCGATACGTCACGGCGATGGCCGAATCGAACGAACCAGCGGGCTGGCGTCCGACCAAAGCGACCAGCGGCATTGTGGTGGATGTGCCCAGCGGAGAGATTGTCGCGCGCGGTTTGGCGATGCCGCATTCTCCGCGATTGTATAATGGAAAACTCTGGGTGCTGGATTCAGGCAAGGGATTGTTCAGTATCGTGGACACCGCCACGGGAAAAACCGAGCCAGTGGAGGCGATGCCGGGCTACACGCGCGGGCTTGCGTTCGCGGGGCCTTTTGCTTTCGTGGGGTTGTCGAAGATTCGCGAGACGGCGGTTTTCGGTGGAGTTCCAATCGCCGAAAAGCGCGATCAGTTACGCTGCGGTGTCGGCGTGGTGGATGTACGATCGGGAAAGACGGTGGCGACGTTGCAATTTCATTCCGGCGTGGAGGAAGTCTTTGCGGTCGAAGTCTTGCCCGGAACGATCAATCCGCGTCTGTGCGGCCCAACCGTGGACGAGGATGAAATGAAGGACATCTGGATCGTGCCTAGGAAGTAGCGGCTTAATTCAATTGACTATTTGTCCCGTCCGCCTCTAGAGTATTTTCATATTCGCGTGTCCCTACCAGCACTGGAGGAAAAATGAGTTTACGAATCTTGCGACGACATCTCAATTTCGCGCGTCTTGGTATCCCACTCGGATGTGCTAGTCTTCCGATTCGCCATCGAAAATCGCGCGAACGAAGAAACACTGCTGCGTTTTTTGTAGAACTGCTGGAAATCCGATCGCTGCCCAGCGGTGTTCCTTCCTTGATTAACATCGCTAGCGGCGCCGCCTCATCGGACCCTCGGTACCTGACCGACGTGAACGGGACGCTGTTTTTCAGCGCCAATGCCGGGGGCAACGGCTATGAATTATGGAAGAGCGACGGCACCAGCGCTGGCACCGTGTTGGTCAAGGACATCAATACGGGAGGAAGTAACTCCTATCCTCGCGAACTGACCAACGTGAACGGGACGCTGTTTTTCAGGGCGAATGACGGGACCAACGGCTATGAATTATGGAAGAGCGACGGCACTCCCGGTAACACGGTCATGGTCAAGGATATCAATACGGGAGCTGGTCACTCCCTCCCCTCCTATCTGACCAATGTAAATGGGACGCTGTTTTTTGGCGCCGATGATGGGACTAACGGATTCGAATTATGGAAGAGCGACGGCACCAGCGCTAACACCGTGTTGGTCAAGGACATCAATACGGGTGGTCACTCCATCCCCGCGTTTCTGACCAACGTGAATGGGACGTTGTTTTTCAGCGCAGACGACGGAACCAATGGAGGAGAATTATGGAAGAGCGACGGTTCCACCGCTAACACCGTGTTGGTCAAGGATATCAATACGGGAGGTCACTCCGGCCCTGGCGGTCTGATCAACGTGAACGGGGTGCTGTTATTCACCGCCGATGATGGAACTAACGGCGTTGAATTATGGAAAAGCGATGGCACGAGCCCTAATACGGTGTTGGTCAAGGATATCTTTACGGGAAGCACTGGCTCTTTCGCCGGCTATCTGACTAACGTGAATGGGACGCTGTTTTTCACCGCCAATGATGGGGCCAACGGATTTGAATTATGGAAAAGCGACGGCACCACCGGCGGCACGGTCTTGGTCAAGGACATTAACACGATCGGTGGCTCTGGTTCTGACCTAACCAACATCACCAACGTGAACGGGACAGTATTTTTCGCCGCCAGTGATAATGGAACCTATGGAAATGAATTATGGAAAAGCGATGGCACCACCGGCGGAACCGTGTTGGTTAAAGACATCAACACCGGAGGCAACTCCACTCCCGGCTATCTGACCAACGTGAACGGGACGCTGTATTTCGGCGCTAGTGACGGCAGCAATGGTGTTGAATTATGGAAGAGCGACGGCTCCAGTGCCGGAACCGTGTTGGTGCAGGACATCCAATCGGGCGGCGTTGGCTCCTATCCCCTCTTTCTGACCAACATGAACGGATCGCTGTTTTTCACCGCCGATGATGGCAGCACCGGTCGGGAATTATGGGTCCTCGCGCCAATTCTAACACCCACCCTTACCATTGACGACGTGACGGCTGCCGAAGGAGTCGGCTTAATTTTCACCGTCACTCTCGACAATGCCGTGGCCGGCGGCACCCAAGTCGTCGTGTCTCTCGCCGACGTCTCGGCCACAGGCGGAGCGCCAGCGTTGGCGAGCCCGGAGGATTATGACAACGTCGTCACCAATCTTACCTTCACCGGCACCGCGGGCGAGACCCAACAGTTTACCGTCAACACGCTCAACGACGCGGTGCTGGAAAGTAGCGAAACTTTCACAGTCAACCTCGACGCGCTCAACGTTCTGGTCACTGACTCCGATACCGCCACCGGCACCATCACTGATAACGACAGCGCTGCGGTGACCGTGGCCGATGTCTCGGCTGCCGAAGGTGGTGGCCTGCTCTTCACCGTCACTCTCAACAACGCAGTGCAAGGCGGCACCCAAGTCGTCGTGTCTCTCGCCGACCTCTCGGCCACAGGTGGAGCGCCAGCGTTGGCGAGCCCGGAGGATTATGACAACGTCGTCACCAATCTTACCTTCACCGGCACCGCGGGCGAGACCCAACAGTTTACCGTCAACACGCTCAACGACGCGGTGCTGGAAAGTAGCGAAACTTTCACAGTCAACCTCAACGCACTCAACGTTCTGGTCACCGATTCCGATACCGCCACAGGCACCATCACTGATAACGACAGCGCTGCAGTGACCGTGGCCGATGTCTCGGCCACCGAAGGTGGAGACCTGCTCTTTACAGTGACTCTCAACAACGCAGTGCAAGGCGGCACCCAAGTCGTCGTGTCTCTCGCCGACGTCTCCGCCACCGGCGGAGCGCCTGCGTTGGCGAGCCCGGAGGATTATGACAACGTCGTCACCAATCTTACCTTCACCGGCACCGCAGGCGAGACCCAACAGTTTACCGTCAACACGCTCGACGACGCGGTGCTGGAAAGTAGCGAAACTTTCACAGTCAACCTCAACGCGCTCAATGTTCTGGTCACCGATACCGACACCGCTACTGGCACCATTACCGACAACGACAACGCGGCAGTAACAGTTGTCGATGTCTCGGCTGCCGAAGGTGGTGGCCTGCTCTTTACAGTGACTCTCAACAACGCAGTGCAAGGCGGTACCCAAGTCGCTGTAACTCTCGCCGACGTCACCGCCACCGGCGGAGCGCCAGCGTTGGAAACGCCAGAGGATTACGACAATGTCGTCACCAACCTTACCTTCACCGGAACCGCAGGCGAGACCCAACAGTTTACCGTCAACACGCTCAACGACCTCGTGGTGGAAAGTACCGAATCTTTCACCGTCAACCTCAACGCGCTCAACGCTCTGGTCACCGATACCGATACCGCCTCTGGCACCATCACCGACAACGACAGCGCCGCAGTGACCGTGGCCGATGTCTCGGCTGCCGAAGGTGGTGGCTTGCTCTTTACCGTCACTCTCAACAACGCAGTACAAGGCGGCACCCAAGTCGTCGTGTCTCTCGCCGACGTCACCGCCACCGGCGGAGCACAACCGTTGGCAAGCCCGGAGGATTATGACAACGTCGTCGCCAATCTCACCTTCGCCGGAACCGCGGGCGAGACCCAACAGTTTACCGTCAACACGCTCAACGACCTCGTGGTGGAAAGCACTGAATCTTTCACCGTCAACCTCAACGCGCTCAACGCTCTGGTCACCGATACCGATA
>CAYGDP010000013.1:54998-57425 GCA_964348665.1 uncultured Verrucomicrobiota bacterium | reverse complement strand
CCGCCTCTGGCACGATTACCGACGATGATTTCTTCTTTACGTGGGATGGCGGCGGGACCGACGATAACTGGACGACGGCTGGGAACTGGGTCGGGGACATCGCGCCATTTGCGGGCGCTGATTTGGTTTTTGATGCCACGGGCGTAGCGGTGCGCCCATCGCCCTTGAACGATTTTGCGCCGGGGACAAGCTTCGGAACTATCACTATGGGCGTGGGGGGATATACAATCGGCGGCAACACAGTAAGTTTGACAAGCGGGATGACGGTGAGCAATGAAACAGGCAGTAGCACGGTTTCGCTGGTTGTCAGCGGCGCGGGTAGTTTGACCAAATCAGGCGCAGGCTTACTGACCTTGAGCGGCACCAACACCTACACTGGCACCACGACCATCAACGCGGGCACGCTGCTGGTCAATGGCTCGCAAGCCAGCAGTTCGATCAGCCTCAACGGCGGCACCCTCGGTGGCACGGGAACAGTCGGCGCGATTACTTCCGCCGCGGGCGGCGGAACACTTGACCCCGCGACGACACTCACCACGGGGATTTTGTCCAGCGGCGATTTGAATTTGAGCGCGACAGCGACATTTCAGGTGGAACTCAACGGCACCACCGTCGGTACCGACTACGACCAACTCAGCGTCATTGGCGTAGTGAACCTGGGCGGCGCAACGCTCTCGACCTCGGTGGGTTTCACTCCCACCACCGGCAATACGCTCACGATCATAAATAATGACGGCGTGGACGCGGTGGTCGGCACTTTTACCGGCCTCGCGGAAGGTGCGACGTTTTCCAGCGGGGGGAGAATCCTCCAAGTCTCCTACGCCGGTGGCGACGGCAACGACGTGGTTCTCACTGATGTCTCCCTCGCTTCACTCTCAATCGAGGATGTGACGGCTGCCGAAGGTGGTGGCTTGCTCTTCACCGTCACACTCAACAACGCGGTGGCAGGTGGCACCAACGTGGATGTGACACTTTCAGGGGGGACAGCCATTGGCGGGGCGGCTTCGTTGGTTTATCCGGAAGATTACGAAAATGTAGTGGCAACGCTGACGTTCGCCGGTACGGCGGGAGAGACGCAGATGTTCACGGTAGCGACCACTGGTGACGCCGTGGCGGAAGATACCGAGACCTTCTTCGTAAGTCTCAACGCTATCAATTCTCTGGTAGCTGACAGCGACACGGCAACAGGCACGATCAACAATGACGACAGCGCCGCATTCAGCGTCGCTAACGCCTCGGCCACCGAAGGCAGTAATGTCGTCTTTACCGTCAGCCTGTCTAATCCAGTAGACGTTACCACTTCAGTAACTTTCACCACCTCCACCGGCTCTGCAACGATTGCCGACAACGACTACACAGCCATCAACAGCCAGACTGTCACTTTCAGCGCGGGCACGACATCGCAACAAGTCACCGTCAACACCACCGCCGATAGCATGGTTGAAGCCGATGAAACTTTCACCGTCGCCCTGGATGGATTGACCAATGGAGGACGCAACGTAACCATTTCAGGAACCAACGGCACGGCCACCGGTACTATCAACAATGATGACAGCGCGGTGTTCAGCGTCGCCAATGCTTCCGCCGCCGAAGGCACCGGCATCGTCTTTACCATCACCCTCTCCAATCCGGTTGACGTTGCCACCTCGGTGACCTTCACCACCTCTGATAACTCCGCTACGATTGCCGATAACGACTACACGGCCATCAGCGGCCAAATAGTCACTTTCAACGCCGGCACGACGTCGCAGACGGTCACCGTCAACACCACTGCTGATAGCACAATTGAACCCAATGAAACTTTCACCGTAACCCTGGGAGACTTGAATGCGGGAGGCCGCAACGTAACCGGTTCAGGTGCCACGGCTACCGGCACAATCACCGATGACGACGGTGAGACGACAATCAACATCAGCGACGTGACGCTGGCGGAAGGTAACGATGGCACGAGGGCGTTTGTGTTTACGGTGACCCGGACCGGCGCGACGGTGCTAGAATCGTCGGTGGTTGTTTCGACGGCGGATGGCACGGCGAAAGATGTGGACAGAGATTACATCGCCACCAACAGCTCACTGACGTTTGCGACGGGTGATACCAGCAAGATGGTGACGGTCACCGTCAATGGAGACACCAAGTTTGAGGCAGACGAAACCTTCACGATCACTCTTTCCAACGCCAGCAACGCCACCATCGGCATGGGGACCGGCACGGGAACCATCCTCAATGACGACGTTTGCACGAATGTGGACATCGTCACCAACCTCGGTTTATCCAACCCCCGCTATCTGACCGACGTGAGCGGGACGCTGTTTTTCGTCGTCAATGACGGGAATAACGGCGAGGAATTATGGAAGAGCGACGGCACCAGCAATGGCACGGTCTTGGTCAAGGACATCCGCCCGGGATCCGAGAGTTCCTCTCCCCTCT
>CAYGDP010000013.1:0-54898 GCA_964348665.1 uncultured Verrucomicrobiota bacterium | reverse complement strand
GAGTTCCTCTCCCCTCTATCTGACCAACGTGAATGGGACGCTGTTTTTCAGCGCCAATGACGGGAGTAATGGCAGAGAATTATGGAAGAGCAATGGAACCAGTGTCGGCACGGTCTTGGTCAAGGACATCCGCCCGGGATCCGAGAGTTCCTCTCCCCTCTATCTGACCAACGTGAATGGGACGCTGTTTTTCAGCGCCGAGGACGGGAGCGCCGGCAGAGAATTATGGACGAGCAACGGCACCAGCGATGGCACCATGTTGGTCACGAACATCCGCCCGGGAATCCTTAGTTCCTTCCCAAAGTTTCTGACCAATGTGAGCGGGACGCTGTTTTTCAGCGCCTCTGACGGGGTCAACGGCTATGAATTATGGAAGAGCGACGGCACCAGTGCCGGCACCGTCTTGGTCAAAGACATCAACACAGTAACTTTCAATTCCTCTCCACGCTATCTGACCAACGTGAACGGGACGCTGTTTTTCGTCGTCAATGACGGGAATAACGGCGAGGAATTATGGAAGAGCGACGGCACCAGCAATGGCACGGTCTTGGTCAAGGACATCCGCCCGGGATCCGAGAGTTCCTCTCCCCTCTCTCTGACCAATGTGCATGGGACGCTGTTTTTCAGCGCCTCTGACATGAGTAACGGCTATGAATTATGGAGAAGCGACGGCACCAGCGCCGGCACCGTCTTGGTCAAGGACATCCGCACGGGAAGCGGTAGCTCCAATCCCAGAAATCTGACCAACCTGAATGGGACACTGTTTTTCAATGCCTCTGACATGAGCAACGGCTACGAATTATGGAAGAGCGACGGCACCAGCGCCGGCACAATCTTGGTCAAGGACATCCGCACGGGTAGCGGTAGCTCCAACCCCAGAAATCTGACCAACCTAAATGGGACGCTGTTGTTCAATGCCTCTGACGTGAGCAACGGCTATGAATTATGGAAGAGCGACGGCACCAGCGCCGGCACAGTCTTGGTCAAAGACATCCGCCTAGGTAGCAGCAGTTCCTTTCCCCGCTATCTGACCAACGTGAACGGGGCACTGTTTTTCAGCGCCGATGACGGCAGCGGCGCCAAATTGTGGATAATGAACAGTGTTTGCCAAAACACGAACACGATCCAACTGGCTGCGTCAACCTATTCGACCAGTGAAAACAGCGGATCAGTTTCGATCACTGTCACGCGGAGTGGCGACACCACCAGTACGGCCAGCGTTGACTTTGCCACGGCCAATGGCACAGCCCTGGCTGGAGCCGATTATACCGGAACTCCTGGCACGATCACATTTGCGGCCGGAGAAACCAGCAAAACCATCTCGGTGCCGATCCTGACTGATGCCGTGTATGAACCGGATGAAACGTTCACCGTGACCCTGACCAGTGCCAGCACCAACGCCTCGTTGGGCAGCCTCGTCACCGCCACCATCACCATCACTGCCAACGGGACCCCCCCGACGTTTAGTATCGGCAATGTAACCATGGCGGAAGGCAACACCGGCGTGACGGAGTTTGTGTTCACGGTGACCAAGACCGGCGCGACGGCGCTAGAATCGTCGGTGATCGTTTACACAGCCGACGGCACGACAACAGCAGGGGAAGATTACACAGCGGTCGGCGATACGACCTTGACGTTCGGCGCCAACGAGACGACCAAGACGGTGTCGGTGCTCGTCAACGGCGATATCAACTTCGAGCCGGATGAAACCTTTCAGGTCAACCTGAAAACACCGACCAACGCGACGATTGGCGTCGGCGCGGCCACGGGCAAGATTACCGACGACGATTTTTCGCTCACCAGCGTGTTCCAGTTCCAAACCGCCAGTGTCACCAAACTCGAAAACAGCGGCACGGCCACTATCACCGTCGATCGGGTCACCACCACATTGGGCGTCGCGACCGTCCTAATCACGTCGACCAGTGGCACGGGCGAAGGCAACGCCACCGCCGGGTTGGATTATGAGGCAATCTCTAACCAGATAGTTACATTTGCCTTTGGCGAGACCACCGCGACGTTTACCGTCAAAATCCTCAATGACATCGAAATCGAAGGGAATGAAACTCTCACCCTAACCCTCACCAATCCCTCCGTCGGCACCTTGGGCAACCCGGCCACCGTCACGCTAGTCATTCAAGACAACGACAAGGCGAGTGAACCCATTTTTGCCGACGAAGACGGCGACAAGGTGGTTGTGTCTGTGACCAGTCCGGCCACGTTGACCGTGGTTCAAGACGATCCCGACGGCGATGGGCGTGGCGCCGCGGAACTGATTGCCGTCACAAACGCCTCCAGCACTACGGTCCTCACCGTTACCGTCACCAAAGCCATTGGTGGCGACGGTTTTGTGAACGTCTTACACATTTCCAGCAATGCCGGTCTCTCTGCGATCAATGCCACGACCGCGAACATCCTCGGAGGCGGCTCGATCATTGCCAACGGATCGCTAAATGTGCTGACCGTTCGTGACATCGGCGCCGCGTCAACCATCCGCGCGACGAACACAGCGACGACTACAGTTACGATCACTGGCCGTACCATCGGCGACGGAGCAATCATTGATGCGGGGCAGGGCATCATCAGCGCTTTGACCTTCAAAAGTATCGGAACTGCGACCATCACCGCCAACAATGTGGGTACACTTAGGGTTACTGGCGATGCAGCGGCGAATCTTCCGGGCGATTTCAAAGGCAATCTCACACTCGCCGGTGCCAACCTGATGATCGGAACCGCAACGCTCACATCCATGACTGTTGCCGGGGGGATGAATTCCGCGAACATTAACGTCACCGGGAACATCGGCACGATCACGACAAGGAGCATTGCGAATAGCACCATCACGGCAACCGGAAACGTGACGACGCTGAACATGGGGGACGTTGCCGGGATCAACATCAATGCAGGCGGACGGGTGAGTTCGCTGACGGCTAAAAATATCACCGGCGCGACCATTTCCGCAAACTCGATTGGTACACTGACCACCACTGGCGATACTGTGAGGTTTCTCCCCGGTGACTTCAGCGGCATTCTCACCCTCGCCGGCCCCGGCGTCCAGGTCGGCACCAATCTGGTCACGCTCGGAACCATGAGTGTTAAGGGGGGGATCAATGATGGCTCGAAGATTGATGTCACCGGCAACATCACCACTCTCACGGTGGGCCGCGCCATTGCAAATACCACCATCAATGCAACCGGATTCGTGACTACGCTGCAAGCTGGCACATTCACCGGCGCGAACATTACAGCAAACAAGGTGGGCACACTTAAGGCAATTGGTAATGCAGCAGCGAATCTCCCGTCCGATTTCAGTGGCACGCTCACGCTCGCCGGCGTTGGCGTCACCGGGAACACGCTCGGGGCCATGAGTGCGGGCAAAATGGATTCCCCGAACATAGATGTCACCGGCAACATAGGCGTGTTCACGGTGACCGGCGCCATCGTGAATCCCACCATCAAGGCAACCGGAAACATTGGTACGCTGACCGCTGGCGACCTCACCGGTGCTACCATTACCGCAAACTCGATGGTTACACTTAAAACTACAGGCAGAGTCTTGAGTATTACAACTGGATCGGGTTATCTCCCCGGCGACTTCAGCGGCACTCTCACGCTCGCCGGCGCCAATGTCGCTTCCGGAACCGCAACACTCGGGACCATGACTATTGCTGGGGGGATCAATGCCTCGACCATTAACGTCACCGGCGGCATCACCACGTTCACGGTGATACGCGCCATCGAGAATACCCCCATCAGTGTAACCGGACGCATTAGTACGCTGACCGCTGGCGCCATCACAGGCGCGACCATTACCGCGAAAAACATGGGCATACTTAAGACTACTGGCTTTAGTGGATTGCAGCATAGCTTCGGCGATTTCAGCAGCAGCACTCTCATGCTCACCGGCCCCGGCTACCAAGTCGGCACCAATCCTCCAATCACGCTCTCGACCATGACTGTTGCGGGGGGGATCAGTTCCGCGAACATTAACGTCACCGGTACCATCACCACGTTCACGGTGGGCCGCGCCATCGTGAATACCACCATCAATGCAACCGAGAGAATTGGTACGCTGACCGCTAAAAACATCACTGGCACGAACATTTCCGCGGATTCGATGACTTCGCTAAGCGTTACGAAAGCCATATCTGTCTTTGACAATCTCTTCGGCGATTTCCGCGGCAGCACTCTCACACTCGCCGGCCCCGGCGTCGGAACCGCAAACGTTACGCTAGGAACCATGACTGTTGCTGGGGGGATCAGTTCCTCAAACATTCAGGTCACGGGCAACATCACCACGTTTAAGGGAGCCAGCCCCATTGAAAATAGCATCATCAATACAACCGGAAAAATTGGCACGCTGACCGCTGGCGCCATCACCGGCGCGACCATTTCCGCAACCCAGGTGAGTACATTTAACGTAACTGGCCATGGTGCGATGGGTATTCCCGGCAATATCAGCGGCAGCACTCTCACGCTTTCCGGCGTCGGCGTCCCTGGCACCATGCCCACGCTCGGGACCATGACTGTCACGGGGGGGATCATTGCCTCGAACATTCAGGTCACCGGCAACGTCACCTCGCTCACGGTGGGAGCGATCCGTTCCTCATCTGTTCAGGTCAATGGCAATATCGGCACGCTCAAGGTGACGAGCATTACGAACGGGATCGTTGATTCCAACATCTTCGCCGCCTCCCGTATCAACACCGTTACGATTAGTAAGGCCATAACCGACAATGATGGCGAGTCGTTTGGAATCTTCGCCAACAGTTTCGGCACGGTGACGTACGCCGGCGCCACCGTTGTTCCCGACAAGATAGTCGGGGATTTCCAGATCAAAACATTCTCAACCCCCGGCATTTCCATCAGTAACGCCCCCACGGTCAATGAGGTCGCCGCAGGCACCGTGAACGCGGTTTTCACCGTCACGTTGTCCACCCCCAGCCCCACGGAAGTGACCGTTAATTTCGAGACCTCCGATGGCACGGCCAGGGTCTTGGACGGAGATTACGCCACCAACACCGGCACGGTGACCTTCGCGCCGTTCACCACCAGCCAGACCATCTCCGTGATAGTCAACGGGGATAATGTCGGCGAAGGAAACGAAAACTTCAATGTGACCCTCTCTAGCCTGTCGTCCAACGCCGCTCTCGGCAACGCCACCGGCGTCGCAACCATTGCCGATCCTCTGGTTGAAACCGGCTCTCCCGGACAGTTCCGGCTCCAAACTGCCAATGTGACCAAATTCGAAAACAGCGGCTCGACCACCTTCACCGTCGAACGGCTCCCCGGCACAGCGGGCGCCGCGACTGTCCTGATCACGTCGGCGAATGTCACAGCCACCGCCGGGCTGGATTACGAAGCGATCACCCAGACCCTTACATTTGCCGATGGCCAGACCAGCGCGACGTTCGCCGTCAAAATCCTCAATGATACAGAGATTGAGCCGAATGAAACTCTCACCCTCACCCTCTCCAATCCCTCCGTCGGTAGCCTGGCCAGCCCATCCACCGCCACGTTGGTCATTCAAGACAACGACAAGGCGGTGTCTGTAAATACTTCTACCATCCAATCTGCAACTTTATTCGAGGAAGATGGCGACAAGGTGGTCGTGTCGATCGGTTCGAGCTCGGGCACGTTGACCGTGGTTCAAGACGATCCCGACGGCAATGGGCGCGGGTCCATAGAACTGATCGCCGTAACAAACGCCTCCAACACTAGTGTAAAGACCCTCACTATAACCACCACCAAATACTCGGGCGACGGTTTTGCAAATGTCTTGCACATTTCCAGCGTTGCCGGTCCCATGATAATTAGTGCCGCGTCCGCGAACATTCTCGGAGGCGGCTCGATCATTGTCAACGGACGCCTGTCGGCGCTGACCGTTCGTGATATCGGCGCCGCAACCACCATCCGCGCCACGATGCCGATTTCGACTACGATTTCGATTACTGCCCGTACCATCGGTGACGGAGCAATCATTGATGCGGGGGACGGCATCATCAGCGTATTGACCGCCAAAAACATCGGGGCTGCGACCATCACCGCCAATCGGATGGGAACACTTACGGTTGCTGGCGATGCTGTGGCGAATCTCCCCGGCGATTTCAACGCCACTCTCACACTCGCCGGTGTAGGTCTCTCGACAGTCGACGTCGCGCTCACAAAAATGACTGTTGCTGGGGGGATGAATTCCGCGAACATTAACGTCACCGGGAACATCACCTCGATCACGTCAAGGAGCATTGCGAATAGCTCCATCAAGGCAACCGGAAACGTGACGACGCTGAACATGGGGGACATTGCCGGGATCAACATCAATGCAGGCGGACGGGTGAGTTCGCTGACGGCTAAAAATATCACCGGCGCGACCATTTCCGCAAAGACAATGGGGACTCTGACCACCACGGGCGAAATAGCGACGAATCTCCCGGGCGATTTCAGCGGCACTCTCACGCTCACCGGCCCCGGCGTCCCGACCGGAAACCCTCCGACCGTTAGGCTCGTCACGCTCGGGACCATGAGTGTTAAGGGGGGGATCCTCAATTCTTCGGTCATTCAGATCACCGACAGCGTCACCACGATCACGGCGGGTCGCGCCATCGTGAATACCACAATCAATGTAGCCGGATCCTTGACTACTCTGCAAGCTGGCACATTCACCGGCGCGAACATTACAGCAAACAAGGTGGGCACACTTAAGGCAATTGGTAATGCAGCAGCGAATCTCCCGGCCGATTTCAGTGGCACGCTCACGCTCGCCGGCGTTGGTGTCACCGGGAACACGCTCGGGACCATGAGTGCGGGCAGAATGAATTCCCCGAACATAGATGTCATCGGCAACATCGGCACGATCACGGTGACCGGCGCCATCGTGAATCCCACCATCAAGGCAACCGGATCCGTGACTACGCTGACCGCTGGCGACCTCACCGGTGCGACCATTTCCGCAAACTCAATGGGTACACTTAAGACTATTGGCAGAGTCTTGGATATTAAAACTGGATCGGGTTATCTCCCTGGCGACTTCAGCGGCACTCTCACGATCGCCGGCGCCAATGTCGCTTCCGGAACCGCAACACTCGGGACCATGTCTATTGCCGGGGGGATCAATGCCTCGACCATTAACGTCACCGGCGGCATCACCACGTTCACGGTGATACGCGCCATCGAGAATACCCCCATCAGTGTAACCGGACGCATTAGTACGCTGACCGCTGGCGCCATCACAGGCGCGACCATTACCGCGAAAAACATGGGCATACTTAAGACTACTGGCTTTAGTGGATTGCAGCATAGCTTCGGCGATTTCAGCAGCAGCACTCTCATGCTCACCGGCCCCGGCTACCAAGTCGGCACCAATCCTCCGCTCACGCTTTCGACCATGAACATAAAGGGGGGGATCAATTCCTCGAACATTCAGATCACCGGCAAGGTCTTCTTGCTCACGACGGGCCGCGCCATCGAGAATACCAGCATCACGGCAACCGAAGGTGAAATTACTACGCTGAACGCTAAAGGGATCACCAGCACGACCATATTCGCGAGTAGTATGACTACACTTTCGGTTACGAGCGGCTCTGTCTTTGACAATCTCTTCGGCGATTTCCGCGCCAGCACTCTCACCCTCGCCGGCCCCGGCGTCGGAACCGCAAACGTTACTCTAGGAACCATGACTGTTGCTGGGGGGATCAGTTCCTCAAACATTCAGGTCACTGGCAACATCACCACGTTTAAGGGAGCCAGCTCCATTGAGAATAGCATCATCAATACAACCGGAAAAATTGGCACGCTGACCGCCGGCGCCATCACCGGCGGGACCATTACCGCCAACAGCGTGGGTACACTTACGGTAAATGGCGTTAGTGCGTTGGGTATCCCCGGCAATATCCGCGGCAGCACTCTCACGCTCGCCGGCGTCGGTGTCCCTTCCGGACAACCAACGCTCGGGACTTTGAATATCAAAGCGATCCATTCCGCAGTCGTTAAGGTCAATGGCGACATCACCTCTTTCACGGCGGGACGCATTGAGGATTCCACCATCTTCGCCGGATTCACACCCACCGACTCGGCCAACCCGATGGACGGCGGCGCCTTCACCGGTTATCGGATCGGCGCACTGACCTTGCAAAACAGTGTCTTTCCCCAGTTTGACTTCGTCAGCGGCGTCGTCGCCGCCTCCCACTTCGGTCCCGTCACGATCCTCGGCGCCAGAACCAACAACGACGGTAATACGTTCGGCGTCCTCGGCCAAGCCATCACCGTCGTCAACTACAAAGGTGTCGCAGTCACCCCTCCTGTGACCGACGGCAATTTCCAGATCAAGGCGATTCCGCCTCCGCCGACGATCTCCATCAGCGACGCAGCCAAAGTCACCGAGCCGGCCACCGGTACTGTCACCGCCAGCTTCACCGTCACGTTGTCGGCAGCCAGCGCCTCGCCCGTGACTGTCAATTATTCGACTGCCGACGGCACTGCCAAGGTGGCGGAAAATGATTACGTTACCAACAGCGGCACGGTGACCTTCACCCCGAGCGGACCGCTAACCCAGACCATCATGGTCACTGTCAACAGCGACAATGTCACCGAAGGCGATCATACCTTCACCGTCGTCCTTGAAAACCCGGTCAATGCCGCCATCAGCGACGCAGCCGGTTTAGGCACCATCGCCGACCCGGTTACGTCCATTCTGGTAACGGGTGCTGACGCGGGCGCCAGCCCGCATGTGAAGGTGTACAACGCCAGTACTGGCGATTTGAAGTTCAGTTTCTTCGCCTATGATGCTGCGTTCCAAGGTGGCGTGCGGGTCGCTGCCGGCGACGTGAACGGCGATGGCACAGCCGATATCATCACCGGCGCAGGGCCGGGTGGCGGGCCGAACGTCAAAGTGTTCAGCGGCGTAGATGGATCGTTCCTGCAAAGCTTCTTCGCCTACGATCCCTTGTTCACCGGAGGCGTGTTTGTCGCCGCGGGCGATGTCAATGGCGATGGCTTCGACGATATCATCACCGGCGCCGACGCGGGAGCATCCGGCGGGCACGTCAAAGCATTCAGCGGCGTGGATTTATCGGTCCTGCATAGTTTCTTCGCCTATGGCTCGACCTTTACCGGCGGCGTGCGAGTCGCCGCGGGCGATGTCAATGGCGATGGGCGCGACGATATCATCACAAGCCCCGGCGCTGGTAGCGGCCCGAACATGAAGGTTTTTGATGGCGCCTCGCAGGACGAACTGTCTAATTTCTTCGCCTACAATCCCTTGTTCACCGGCGGCGTGTTTGTGGCCGCGGGCGATGTCAATAGCGATGGCAAAGCCGATATTATCACAGGTCCGGGGTCGGGAGGGGGACCGAACGTCATTGTTTTTGATGCCACCACTTTGGCCCAGATCAACAGCTTCTTCGCCTATGCTTCGTCCTTTACCGGTGGCGTGCGAGTCGCCGCTGCTGACTGGAACAATGATGGCCGCGACGATATCATCACCAGTCCAGGGCCGGGAGGGACGCCGAACGTAAAGGTTTTTGATGGCACTACATTGGCCTCGCTGGACAGTTTCTTCACCTTCGATCAGAACTTTGTCGGCGGCGTGTTTGTGGGGGGCAAGTAGTCCTGACCGCCGATTCGATTTAGAGAATCGTGACGTGGAAATCGCCTGTGGATTGGTCGCCGCCAACCGCGGCATTCCACACAAACGCCGGTGTGGTGATGTTGACAGAAGCAACGGAGACATCCGCCAGCACTCCGATCGTGGTGCCGCCATTGGCGGTCTCCGCGCTGGTGATGCGGACGCTGCCAACGATCGGGGCGATGATCGTGCTGTTGGTGAATGCTGTCCCCACGACGCCTGTGATGCTGACGGATTTGATGGAAACTCCTGCCGTGAAGGTGCCTCCGCCGAAGAGGTCGTTGACGTTGTCGGGGACGTAGCCGGCGCAGAGGAGTGAATTGATCATTTGCGCGGCGACAACAGTTCCGACGGATCCTCCCAGAACGATTTGTGTGTTTCGAATGGCCCCTAGAACTGTGACTTTTCCAAGGGTCGCTTTGCCCAGCAGGACTCCCGCGCCTGTCAAACCAATGCTGGCTTCCAAATCACCCGGAATTCCAGCAACCGCATCTCCCCGGATCGTGAGGCTGCCCATGCTGGAAGCGTTGATCGTGACCGGATCAAGTCGAGCCGCCGCGAAACTCTTGAATCCGCTC
The DNA here is from genome assembly GCA_964348665.1 of uncultured Verrucomicrobiota bacterium. GTDB lineage: Bacteria > Verrucomicrobiota > Verrucomicrobiia > Palsa-1439 > CAYGDP01 > CAYGDP01. Next base: position 44,701 of record CAYGDP010000013.1, on the reverse strand, counting down.
CCCCAATTAATTGCCGTGCCATCCTGAATATCGCGCGCGGTAAATTTGCTGAATTGCGTTGGCGCGCCGCCGGTGGTGATGTCAGCGCCATTGAGAACATCGCGAATCGCAAGCGCGGCGACGAATCCGGTGGCGTTCAAACCCGCACCGGTCAAATTGAGTTGCGCGGCTTTGACGCCTTTCAAGCCGCCGGTCACGTTGATGGCGGCCACGTTCACGAAACCATCCCCGGCAACGCCTTTCTTCACTTTTGCGCTGAAACTGCTGGAGGCGGCGTCCGTGTTTTGCAAAGCGATTTGGAGCGTGGCGCCTGAACCGGTGATTTGCATCGTACCGAGTCCGCCAAGTTTGAAGCTCACGACGTCGCCATCGGCTTCGGTGAAACTTGCGGCGAGCGCGCTGTCGTTGTCGATGATTGCCAGGGTGGCATTGCTGATCGCACCCAAAGTGGCGATACCAACCGGAGTATCGAGAGCGAGCAGTACGGTTTCGTTGCCTTCGAACAATCCATCGTCAAGGATCGGCACCGTGAATGTCCGAACGGTCTGACCGGCGGCAAACGTCAACGTGCCGAGAGTGGTTGTGTAATCGCTGCCTTGCGTGGCGCCAGCATCGGCGGTGGAGAAATTGACCGTGACTTCACTGGCCGTATTGCCCGTGCGCGAAACGGAAATCACGGCGTTGACACCAAACTCACTCACCGTGAAATCAAAAGCGGTAAACTGAATGGTTGCCGGCAAGGTATCGGAAACGGTCAGCGTCGCGCCACTGGGCGTTCCGAGAACCGCGCCGCCGGTGGGTGTATTGAGTGTCAGTGTGACTGTCTCGTTCCCCTCCACAAGGACATCGGGTACAATCGGGATGGTAAAGGTTTTGGAAGTCTCGTTGGCGGCAAAGGTGAGCGTGCCCGTTGTGTTGGTGTAATCATCCCCCTGTGTCGCGCTACCGTCGGTTGTTAGAAAATTTACGGTGACTTCGGTGGTTGTGTTCCCGCTGCGTTGAACCGTGATGGTTGCCACACCCGAACTCTCGGCCGCCGCATAACTTGCCGTGCTAAAGTGAACGATGGCGGGTGGACCCTCGATATGATCGAGCTTCACATTGCTCGAGCCAACCACAACATTCAGATTGGCCGGCGCCGCCAGCGCGCCCCCAGAGAAATTGACCGCGTAGTTTCCGGCGGGAACCTGCATTTGAAATCCGCCCCCGGCAAATGTCGTGGTGTTAAAACTGCCAGCGCCACTGGTTTGCACCGTCACTCCGCTCAATCCTTCCCCTTGATCATAGACTCCGTCCGTATCGGCATCCGCAAAAACCACACCGAGCAGCCACGGGTTGCCGAAGCTGGAACGATTGCCAAAATCATGGGTGACCAGCAATGGCCCGACGCTGTTGGCGTTCGAAGGATCGTTCACCAAACCAAACCCAACTTCGCGGAACGTCGTGCTCATGAAATTATTCCGATGACCGGGCGGATTTTGAATGCCCGTGGGCGGATTGTTACCCCAGTCAATCGCAAACGCGGCGTGAGAGTGAAATACATTCTCCGCAAACGCGAAAACGTTCTCTCCACCGCCATTCAACGGATAGCCGGCATTATTAACCCGCGTGCCAAAATCCGGCTCCCCCGGCAACTGATGACTCTGCTCGTCAAACGCCAGCATTTGTTGACTGTGACCGAGTGCCGCGTCGCAGAGCAATTCATTCCAGGCCAGCGGAGGCGATGGCGTCAGCGAGGCAAATTGTGTCGCAAGAACCTGAAGATCCACATCGAAAAAATTGATCGCGCTGTTTACGTCCGCATCATTGACGGTCAAAATCCGATCGTCCTCGTTGGTCGGATCGGCGCGCATCCGATTCATCAACTCCAGCATCTCTTGCTCCGCGGCACCCGGGTCCGCGCAGGACGGCGCCAAACGCATTTCGAGAAGTTCAATCGACAATGGAAGGTTTGATCGACACGCGGGACGGCGCTTGCCACGACACCCAATCGATTTTCTCACAATCGCACTTCCTTTCCATTAAAGGAGTTTTACGTGGAAATCACCCGAGAAGGCGTCAGATGGCTCGGCAGGATTCGAAACCTGCAATACCGGCGAGTTCACGGATCCGATTCCGTCATCCGCAAGTATGCCAATGGATACGCCCCCATTGGCAGTCAAAACGCTGGAGAGATTGACGCTGCCGATCGTTGTCGCCGCGATAAAGCTGCTGACAAATGCCGGCGCGACAGGGCTGTTAATTGTGACCGAGTTGATTGACAGGAGGGCTACGACAAAATTGCCACCGGCAAATGGGTCATCCCCATCATTTGGTTGATACCCAGCGGAAATGGCAGAATTGATCATCTGTCCCAACGTAACACTGCCAATGCCGCCAATGCCGCCATTGATTAAGATGATAGCATTGTTCAGTGCGCCCGTCACCAATACCTTGCTAAGAGTAGGCTTGCCCGCTACCACTCCAGCGCCGCTTAATGTGATGTCCGCGCCAAAATCACCCGGGATTGCAGGGATCGCTTTGGTGTCGCCGCGAATGGTTAAGCTCCCGATGCTTGGCGCCATAATCGACCCGTCGCCAAAACGTGCCGCCGTGAATCCGCTCAAACCGCTGCCCCAGTTGAAATCAGTTCCATCCTGAATATCATGCGCGGTGAACTTCGTGAACTGCGTCGAAAGTCCGCCCGCCATCAAATCCGCGCCATTGAGCACGTCCCGAATCGCTAGAGCCGCCACAAAACCTGTCGCGTTGAAGCCTGCTCCGAGGGATCCATCCAAATTGAATCCTTTTGTTTTAAAACTTTTGAGGCCACCAATAATGTTGACCGCGCCACCGTTCACCACGCCGTCTCCGCCAATTTTTGCCTTCTTGGTAGTGATGCTCAAACTGGTGCCAAGTTCGGTGGCGCCGGTGAGATTAATGGTCTGGATGGGACCACGTCCGTTCCCGTCGGGATCGTTGAGAAAAATGGAGGCAAACCCGGGGCCGCCAACCTTGACAGCAACAGTGTCACCATCGGCGTCGAGGAAAATCCCCTGACTAACGATTGTGCCGCCGACTCCTGTGCCGATGTCGTTTTCAACTATGGTTAGAACGGAGGTACTTGGCGAAGCGAGCGCAGCCAACCCTGTGACATTGCTAAGCGCAAGATTCACAGTCTCGTTGCCTTCAACCGTGGCATCATCGGTAATTGGCACTTGGACAGTTTTGCTCGATTCACCATCGTTGAACGTGACTGTTGTGGTTGTCGTCGTGTAGTCGGCGCCAGCGGTGGCCGTACCGTTGCTGGTCGCGAATTGAACGGTCGCCACACCGTCGGTGCGGCCGGCGCGCTGGATGGTGATGGTCGCGTTGCCTCCCGCTTCGTTCATGCTGAAAGTAGCGGCGCTGAATTTAATCTGCGCCGGTTCATCGTCCTGAATGGTCATCGTCGCATTGCTTGGATTGCCCAGCGGTACTGAACCGCTTTGAATCGCCAATGTAAGATTGATCGTTTCATTGCTTTCGATCACTGCGTCGTTGAGAATAGGAACGTTGACGGTTTTGTTAGCAGCATCCCCATTGGCAAATGTCACCGTGGTGGTAACAGCCGTGTAATCGGAGCCAGCGGTTGCCGTGCCGTTGCTGGTCGTAATCGAGAAAACCGCCGCTCCGTCACTGCCGCCCGTACGAGTTACGATAACCTGTCCATTGCCGCCGTTCTCCGCAACATTGAAGTTCGCGGCGCTAAATTGAACCGTACCCGGCTCGAAGTCTGTAATCGTAACAGTCGCCGGATTCAACGCGCCAAGCACCGCGCCGTTTCCTTGCGGATTGCTTAGGGTAACTGTAAATGCCTGGTTCCCTTCCACCAAACTGTCATCCGTGATCGGCACCATGAAGCTCTCGCTGATATCACCCGTCGTAAATGTCAATATGCCACTGGTCTGCGTGTAATCGCTTCCGGCAAGCGCACTGTCGTTCGCCGTCGCGAAATTCACCATCACCGTGCCGTCGGAGCTGCCGCCTCGGGATACAGTGATGATTGCGTTTCCACCGTTCTCGGCTACGCTAAAGCTCGCCCCGCTAAACTGAAGCATCGGCGGCTCGTCGTCCGTAATCGTGACAGTCGTTTGACTCGGCGACCCCAAGCTAAGATTGCCGCTTGTATTGTGAAGAAACACAAAAAAGTTTTCGTTTCCTTCGGTCGTGCCATCCTGAAAAATTGGCACGTTGATGAATCTGTCACTCGTATCGCCGTTGCCCCAGTTCAAAGTTCCAAGAGGTCCGCCGTAATCGTCACCTTGCGTGGCGGAATTGGACGTGTTGCCAAAATCGACGCTGACTGCGCCGGAACCACTGCCCGTCCGGGTCACGGTCAACACCAACGCTCCATCCCCCTCACCCACCGAGGCGGTCGCGCTTGTGAACAGCACTGAATCGCCGGCCACACCTTGCGTGATGATATCAAAACAGACTTCCTTGAAATGACCTACAATTCCTGTCGCACCGGGATAAACATTCTCGTTGGTCGTTGCGCGAGCAAACAGAATGCATCCTTCGTAGGTTTGCCCCGGTTGAAGAGTATCGGCGGGAACCTGAACCGATGTGGAGTTGCCGTCTAATGAACCATTTTCCCCAAAATCGGGAGTCACAAAGACCTCGTTAAATTGTGAATCTTCTATAAATATTTCCACAAAATCGTTACCCGTCCCACCCAAATCATCCCAGGTAATATTGAAATTCGCCCCCGAATTGACCGACTGAAGCGAGTTCCAGTTGCTAATGTGCGGCGTATTCAGATTCGGATCATTGGGCAGCACCAATGTCGGCGTCTTGTGTCCGTCATTGAGAGTGTGAATGCTAAACTGATAATTACCCGCAGGATAAGCCGCATCTCGTTCTGCCTGCGTGCCAAATTCTTCCTCAAATTCAAACCCCTTTTCCCCCGGCTGTTCCTGGGTGAGTGTCTTTGTCCCATTCCCCGGCACGCTGACCGTTGCGCTGGTAACCGTCACCGGGTTTTCACCGCTCGCGTCGACCCACGAGGAAAATGCAAACGGGCCGTCTTCCGGTGGTTCCAATGCAGGACTTCCGGGACCATCCTGCCAAAAAGCAACCCCTCGCACCACCGCAAATTCCGCGACATCCGCCGGCGCCAGTCGCAGTTCCAAAACTTCGGCAATCATCAAACTAGAGTTACGGAGAGCGCGTCGGCGGAGTCGTCGTTTGGTAATCATCGTCGGCAACAATGAACTACATTTGATACCCTGTCAACCCGGATTCTAATCAAAAAGAGGAATCGGGACATTTGATATTGAACCCATGTTTCGCGAACGCCGATTTCTGCATTTTTTCGCGTGTATTCGCGTCGTTTCGCGGTTAAACCAATCTGTAATGAATCTCGATGCTGTTCTTTCGCCTGCGGAAATCGCCGCGCTGACGCCACACCATTTGCGCGGGGTCACGTGCGTGGTCATTGACGTGCTGCGCGCGACGTCGGCGATGATCACCGCGCTGGCCAATGGAGCGGAGGCGATCATTCCTGTCGCCAGCATTGAGGAAGCACGAACGTTACGGCGGAAGAAACCGCACCTGCTTCTTGCCGGAGAACGCAATGGATTCAAAATCACTGGGTTTGACCTTGGCAATTCGCCGCGCGAGATGACCTCGCGACGGGTGCGCAGTCGGACAATTGCATGGACGACGACAAACGGGACGGTGGCTCTGCGCGCCTGTCGCGAAGCGGATGCGGTCTATGTCGCGTCGCTACTCAATCTGACGGCGACAGTACGCGCGCTGGCTACGGAGGATACCGACATTCTGTTTGTGTGCGCAGGGACGCATGATCGATTTGCGCTGGAGGATGCCGTTTGCGCAGGAGCGATAATTGAGAGATTGAGCGAGAGATCCTCTCTCGCTTCGCGGGAGAGTGTAAGAATTAAGCGGCGACGGCGGCAGTCAATTCTTATGAGCGGCGCAAAAACGGCGCTGGCCTATTACCGGATCTACGGTGAAAACTTCCTATCCGCGTTATGCGAGTCGGAGAACGGACGACGTTTGCTTTCGATTCCGTCTCTCTCCGACGATGTGTCAATGTGCGCCCAAGCAGATCAATATCCGCTGTTGGCGCAGTTCACGCGCGGTCGGGTCGTGGCAACGGCTGCCTCTAGTTCTGTTTCCGCTTGAGCACGCCAGGGTCGCCCTCTTCGTGTTTCTTTGTCTCTGGAAGTTTTCCGTGACCCGTAACAGTGATGCTACGGGCGAACAAGCTGCCGTCTTTTTCCTCGACGTTCACGTCGAGCTTATCGCCTTCAGCGAGGTCGGCAAACTTGATGCTCCGCGCATTTTTTGTGATTGGCGTGGTGTCTTTGATGGTAATCGCGTGTTCCTTATGACCGTCGGAACTAACCAATTTAATGGTCTTGCCTTCCAAATCAATCCCCGCCACCATCGCGGAAACGCGGTCAATTTTTGCGCGAGGCGTGGAGGCAACGCCTTTACCACCTCTGCCTTCGTGTTTTCCATCTTTCTGCTCTGCCATCACACCCGATATCGCGAAGGCAGCTACCACGATCATCCCTGCTGTCAATTGCATTCGTTTCATAGGATTCTCCTGTTGCTGAATTGTAACACCAGTACCACGAAAAAGTCGCATTTACAAATGAGCCACCAGCCGTTTACCTCCACGCAAGGTCAATTCCTGGATTACTCGCGCAAATCCATCCGCGCAGTCCGCCGGTCGCGTACGCACCAGACGCAAAACTTCCTCCCAGCTCCAAAATCGTCCCGATTCAATCTCGTATGGATCGGGATGAATGACAGAATCGGATCGACAGGCATACACCCAAACGTGTTCCCAACCAGTCTCCCGGCACGCGGCAATCTTGAAGAGCCGTCGCAGCGGTCGCACTCGCGGCGCGGCTAGACCCAATTCTTCCTTTAACTCGCGCACCGCCGACGCGTCATAGCTCTCACCACTGTCGAGATGACCCGACGATGATGAATCGTAGCAGCGTGGAGAGGTGTGTTTGTGCTTGCTCCGCTTCTGGACGTAAAGCCGCCCGCGTCCGTCAAAAACCAAGATGTGCACCGCACGATGCATCAACCCGCGCCGGTGCAACGCAAGACGCTCCGCGCGTCCAATCACACGGTCGTGTTCATCCACAATATCCAAGATTTCTCGTTTATGTTTCAATCAACCTAGTTCTCGTCCTCGATGTCGAATCATTTTCCCAACGCAATCCACTGCTCCACACTCACCTCTTCTGCGCGCGCCAGGGGAGAAACTCCCGACGCAATCAACGTTTTCTCTGGTACCAAACGCCGCAGCATTTTTCGACGCTGCGCAAATCCAGCATGCGCCAATCGGATCACGGTAGCTACCTGCGCCAGTTTCAATCGCGGAAGGGGAAACCACTCCATCGTTACCACGGCCGACTCGACTTTTGGGGGCGGCCAGAAACAGCGGGGCGTAATGAAATGCGCAATCCGTGCCGAGTACAAGAGTTGGGCGACGACACTGGCCGCGCCGTAGTCTTTCGTTCCGGGAACGGCCGTGAGCCGCTCTGCAACTTCACGTTGCACCGTCACAACGATTTTCTTTGGGCGAGGCCCGTGTTCCACCAGACCCAGCAGCAGTTTTGTGCCGATCGAATACGGCAGATTGGCGACGAGAGTGTACTGAAGATTCTGCAAGCCGAGTTTGTTGAAATCGGTTTTCATCGCGTCCGCCTCGATCACCCTCAATTTCTTCACCCCATCGAATCGCTGACACAAAAAGGCGGCTAGCCGCCGGTCGCGTTCCACTGTCACCAATCGTCCCGCGCGTTCGACCAAAAGAGTTGTCAGCGCGCCGAGTCCGGGCCCAATTTCCAGCACGATGTCGCCCGTAGAAATATTCGCTTGATCAACGATAAGCCGGGCGATATTTCCATCAATCAGAAAATTCTGCCCCAACGCTTTGCTGGGTTGAATCTGCAACTCTTCCAATATGCTTCGGATCTCGGTAAGATTCATGCAAATGCCGGTTCATTGGCGGGGTCGAGTTGTGCCACTACGTTTGTTCTCCGCCTCTTTTGCCGCAGGATCATCCGGTCGAATAAACTGACCTTTGCCGGAGAGTTCTAGCACTTCAATCCGGTGAAAAATTGTGGATTGATCCCAGGAACCGACACCGATCAACGTGGAGTCTGGCAAAGCCCAGTTCTCGTTGGCCATGACTTCTTTGAAGTCGGTCTTTCGCTCGATCAAAAGCAAACCATCCAGATAGGCTCGGACTCCGTCTCGACGGACTTGCACTACAGAAGAATATTGGCGGCCGTTTTCGAGACAGCTTTCCACCCGTTTCGCAGCGGGATCGCGCTCGATCCGTGTATCCGCCGTCATACCGAACGTGAAGACGCGGTTATCGTGCGCGCCCATATGCCACGTGAACGATCTGGTTTTGTAGGATAAAATTTGCACGACATCCCTGTTTTCGGTAGGACGAGTAAATACGATTCGGAAGTCGTATGCCTCGGGCGGGCTGAATGGTATCATAACGCGCGCGCCCCAAGCCTTTTCGCAAATCAGCTCTCCGTTTTCCAATCGCCAGGCTCCCGCAACAGTGTCTTGATTCGGGTCGATGAGTGGCAGCAGATTGATCGCTTTTTGCCAACGGGCGAGATCGGTTACGGAAGGTTCCGGTTGCGATTCGAGGATTACAGGTTTGGCGACAAGCGGAGCAGTTGTCACAGGCATCGGCTTGTTGGAAGAACGTGGGCGCAGTGGTGGTTGATCTTCGCGTTGAACCTTGTCCAAGAACAACCATACGAACCCGACAATCACCAGGATCATTGTGAGAGTCCACATCCGGGAGCGAATCGAGGATGTCGATTCACCACCATTTTGCGAGTGGCGTGGATCGAGTACTGAATCGAGATCATGAATCAAGTCCGAATAGCTTTGGTAACGATCTTCAGGATTTTTGGCCAAGGTCCTGGCGACAATCTGCTCGGTCGCAACAGAAAGCGCCGGGGCGAACCGTCGCAATGGCGGAAACCGATTTTGAAGCTGTTGCTTCAGAATAATGATATGAGTGTCTCCAATAAATGGAGGACGACCGGCGATCAAATGGTAGAGCGATGCGCCGAGAGAGTAAATGTCACTTCGATGATCCACACGGGAACCTTCGGCTTGTTCGGGACTCATGTATAGCGGCGTGCCGATGACCGAATGCATGTTGGTCGTGGTGGTGGCTCCGATGTCGCTAATTACCTTGGCGAGTCCAAAGTCAGCGAGCTTAACCAAACCATTGGGGGTAAGCATGAGATTCGCGGGCTTCACATCCCGATTGATGATCCCATGCTCATGGGCATGCTGAAGTCCAAGCGCAGCTTGACGAATATAGGATAACGCATCCACCTCGGTCAGTTGATTTTTTTCTTCCAATAGCTCATCAAGCGCCTTTCCTTCCACCAACTCCATCGCAAAAAAAAACCAATTCTCTTGACGACCAGTGTAATAGACGTGGACCAAGTTCGGATGGCTCAACGCGGCAATCGCTTGGGCCTCGTGGAGAAACCGCTCGGCAAATTCGCCATCAACCGCCAAATCCGGGGAGAGTACTTTGATGGCGACGTGACGCTTGAGCGACTCTTCGTGTGCCTTGAATACTATTCCCATTCTGCCAGCGCCAAGTCGCTCAACCAGCCGATAATGCGCCAGCATATCACCCACATGAGGCTCCCGCCCAATCCGACCCGATGCACTCGACGCAGCACTTGTACCAATACGAGTCGCGTTAAGACATTCTTCTGGATTACCCGCAGGGGACATGCGAGATGCAGAATCTTGCCGTAGCGGTAAATCTCCATTTTCCGTCATAGGCCGCACCATACCTCTCTACAAAGCAAGGGTCAAGAATGGCGGTTCGCCAGCCGCGCCGCAAGATTGATGGATGCGATCATGCTATCGGGACGCGCCTTGTTCTTGCCCGCAATGGTATACGCCGTCCCATGATCGGGCGACGTGCGAACGATCGGCAACCCCATCGTTAGGTTCACGCCAACATCGAACGCCACCACTTTGAACGGAGCAAGCCCCTGATCGTGAAACATCGGCACCACTGCATCAAATTCTCCATGATAGGCCCGGTAAAATATCGTGTCGCCCGGTTCCGGCCCCGTCACATTCAGACCAGAGCGCCGGGCGCGTTTCACAGCGGGCGCGACAATGCGAGCCTCTTCATCCCCAAACAATCCACCGTCGCCCGCGTGCGGATTCACAGCGGCAATGGCAATGCGCGGTTGTTTCTTTCCCAATCGCTGAAGCGTAATAGCGGTCAGTTCAGCCACCTCGACAATCCGGTCGGCAGTCAGCTGGCTGCAAACTTGCCGCAAACCGATGTGACCGGTGGCGGGCGACACTTTCAGGCGCGGACTATGAAGCATCATCGCGAATTTTTTCGTGCCAGTGGTTTTAGCGAGCAATTCGGTCGCGCCAATAAACGAGATTCCAGCTGAACTGATGGTTTCCTTGTTGACCGGCGCGGTCACCAGAGCCGCGAGTTTGCCTTCCATACAAAGCCTCGCGCCCGCGATAATCCACCCGTGCGCCGCGCGAGCGGCAGCGTGGTTCGGCTCGCCCAGCCGGATTTTTTCCATTGTGGCGCCGGATTGCCAGACCTCGACACGACCCCCGATTTTGAGACGGCGCGCGGTGAAGTCCACAATCGCCGAATCACCGATGATGACGTAGTGGAAACGCCGCGAGATTTTCCCGGAGGCGAGCGCTTTAAGAGTGACTTCGGGGCCGATGCCCGCGACGTCACCCAGCGTTATCCCGATGAGACGAGGCGAAGGCATGAGACAAAAGGTTAATAATACCGGATATGCGCTTTGCGTTTCAGGCGCTCAATCCATTCTCGATGAAGCCGATCTTGTTCCTGTTGCCGTAAAATCTTCTCCACTTCATCGCGAACTTCCGCGATCGACCGCTGATGGGCGGGCCGGATTTCCTCGACTTGAACGATGTAATACCCCGCGGATGTTTCAATGACTCCGCTTGGTTCGCCCGATTTTAACGCGAACGCGGCACCCGCTAGCTCCGGTCGCAAATCTTTCCGGGCCGCCCACCCGAGTTCGCCACCGCGGTCTTTGGTCAAGCGATCATCCGAGACTTCTCGTGCCACGTCGGCAAACTTCTGGCCCGACTTCAATTTCACCAACGCCGCATCCGCCGCTGCGCGGCTGGTGTCGGTCTTTTTGATAAAAATCAGGCGAAGTTTTACCTGGTCGTCCACTTTGAACTTTTCCACGTTTTGGCTGTAATACTGCTCGATTTTATACGGAGAGACAAAGATGTTGGAGGAGACCTCGCGTTCGCGCATAAATTGGATGATGATCCGCTCTCGAATGGCCGTCCGAAACGCCGCCATCGTACCGCCCTGTCCCTGGAGTGTCTTCACGAATTTTTGGTGGTCGCCGTCGTATTCGCGCTGGATGATCTCCCGCACCTCGCGATCTACCCATTCTTCCGGCACCTTGACCCCTTTGCCCGACCCGTCGGTGAAACTGGCAAATGCTTGAAGGATCAGCTCGCGCTCGACAAGCTTATTCAGCGTGTCCAATCGCGCCGCGCGAACTCGCTCCTGATATTCTTTCGGGTCGCGCACGGAGCTCCGCAGACTTTCTTCAATCGGCGCGCACGCCTCGCGGACTTCCGCCAAAGTAATGACCTTGTCATTGACCACGGCCGCCACACCATCCACCAGTTGTGATTTCGGTGGTTCTTGGGAGAAGAGACTCATTACGGCCAGCAAGCTCGCCAGATAAAATAGTTTAGTCGTCATAATACAGTGACCAGTTTTCGGATTTCGGCCACTCTAGATGTCGCGCGCTTGGCGGTCAAGCGCGGAAAGCGGCCATCCACCATGATATAGTCGCCGCCGCGCTGGATCATGATCTTATCGCCCGACGTCTCCAACACCGAAACCCCAAGCGTGCCACAGCAGATTTTTAACGCCGCCACGTCCAGAAGGAGTTTAACCGGAGGTTGCAGCGGTCCGAACCGGTCGCGAATCTCGCGTCGAAGCCGGTCGACGTCCGACAGATCGACGCATTGGGCGATTTTGCGGTAAATTTCAATCCGCTGTTTGGAGTCGCCAATGTACGCAAACGGGATTTGAGCCGGCGTTTGGCCGTCAGCGACCGATGCGGACGCGAATGCGATAAAATCGAGCTTCATCTCGACCACCGGCCGCGGTTTTACGGCTTCGCCTTTGAGCCGCGCGACGCTCTCTTTGAGTAACTGGCAGTACAACTCGAATCCGATGGCGGCAATGTGGCCGCTCTGTTCCGCGCCAAGGATATTTCCGGCACCGCGAATTTCGAGGTCGCGCATCGCGACCTTGAAACCCGCGCCGAGATGGGCGTATTGCTTGATGGCGGTGATGCGTTTGCGGGCGGTATCGAGCAATCGAGCGTGGCGCGGCAGAAGCAAATACGCGAAGGCTTGATGCTTGTATCGACCAACGCGACCGCGAAGTTGATACAAATCGGAAAGCCCAAACCGATCGGCGCGATCAATGATAATCGTGTTGGCATTGGGAATATCCAAGCCGCTTTCGACAATCGTCGTGCAGAGCAGGACATCCACATCGCCATTGATGAATCGCTTCATTACCTCTTCCAACTCGTCCTCATGCATCTGTCCGTGTCCAATTTCGACCCGTGCTTCGGGTACGAGATCGACAATGCGATCGCGCATTTTCTCGATGCTCTGAACGCGGTTGTGCAAAAAATAGATTTGGCCTTGCCGGGTAAGTTCGCGGCGGATGGCGTCGCGAATCACTCGCTCGTCGTATCCACACACGATCGTCTGCACCGGCAACCGGTCATGCGGCGGCGTCTCGATGGTGCTCATATCGCGCGCACCCGTCAGCGAGAGATACAACGTGCGCGGGATCGGCGTGGCCGTCAGCGTGAGCACGTCCACTAATTTTCGGAATTGCTTGAACTTCTCCTTGTGCAACACGCCAAATCTCTGTTCCTCGTCGATCACCACAAGCCCAAGGTTTTTGAACGCGATATCCGCTTGCAAAAGACGATGCGTCCCAATGACAACGTCCACAGCGCCTTCGCGCAATTCGCCAATCACCTTCTTTTGTTCGCTCTTCGTGCGAAACCGCGAGAGCATCTCGATTTTCACTGGATACGCCGACATCCGTTCCCGAAATGTGTTCCAATGCTGCTGCGCCAAGATCGTCGTCGGAACCAACACGGCGACCTGTTTATCATCCATGACCGCCTTGAATGCCGCGCGAATCGCGACTTCCGTCTTGCCGTAGCCAACGTCGCCGCACAGAAGGCGATCCATCGGACGGGACGATTCCATGTCGGTTTTAGTTTCTTCGATGGCCGTGACCTGATCCGGCGTCTCTTCATAAATGAACGAGGCTTCCATTTCCCGCTGCCAGGATGTATCTGGCGCAAACGCGTGTCCTTTCAGCGCGGCTCTCGCGGCTTGGATTTCGAGCAAGCCACCCGCCAAATCACGCACCGCGCGCTCCGCGTCCGCTTTCCGGCGAGACCAACGACTGCTTCCGAGTCGGTCCAACTCCGGCGTCGCCTTTCCAAACCCGACGTATTTGCTGACCAAATGAGCCTGATCCACCGGCACGTAAAGCTTGGGCGGAGAAGTGTCGCCGTCCATCTGCCTATACTCGATCGCCAAGACTTCCTGTCTCATCCGTTCAACTCCAACCTCAAGCACGATGAGTCCAAGGTATTTGCCAATGCCATGCTGCAGATGAACGACGTAATCGCCTTCAGTCAGTTCGCTGTAGTCCGCAATTCGCCGCGTGACTCCGGCAACTGTCGCGGACCGAAGTCTGCGGGGGCGCACTTGTTTGGATCGGCCAAAGACTTCTGCATCGCTGACAACGACCACCTTTGCGTCGGGGAAAATAAATCCGGCCGAAATGGGGGCGATGGCAACGTGCGGCTTAAAATCTTTTAACCCCAAGTCGGAGACAACCTCCATGAACCGCCGACGTTCTCCATCATTGTTGCAAAACACAAACTCTGCCCAGCCCTCACTTCTCCACGCAGCCATTTGATTGAAGAATTGTCTCCTCTGCGCCTCGGCGATCATCCCCTCCCCGCATGCACGAAAACCTTCGAGCGACGAAATCTGTAACGAGCAAAGACTGCATTCATGCTGACCCTTTCCCGCAGCCACGGGCGAGGAAATTTCATCCGACATCGAAATCACTCGTCCATCTGGAATCGCTCTCGTGGAGTCAAAAAAATCCTTTCCGGAAATCCATGACGGCGCACCTTCATTCCACTGTTCTTCAAAAAGCTGCGCAGCATCTTCTATCCGACTAAGATCATCCAGTAATACGATCGTCCCTCGCGGCAATAACGAAGGAAACGACACCGCAAGATCGGGGTTCGAACGTGTGAACGACCATTCATTCACGGCGGAGATTTCAATCGTATCGCGAAGACTATCGTCATTTTCCCGAAACGATACTTGAGTGACGGGATCAAACCACCGAAACGACTCGATTCGATTGCCCAATAGTTCAATCCGAAGTGGTTGGTCTGTCTCAAGAGGAAACATGTCCACAATCCCGCCGCGAACAGCGAACTCCCCCTTTTGCTCGACCTTTGGCACACGTTGAAATCCGAGAGCCACCAGGCGCGCCAGCAAATCATCGAACGACAGTTCTCCGGCGCGTCCAAGGGAAAGCGTGCGCTCTCGCAAATGAATTGCCGCAATCGTTTTTTGCATCATCGCTTGAATCGAGGTGACAATTCTCGAAATCGAATTGGTCGATAATTCTTTACAATTGTAACGCGGGATGAATGGATTTGGGGTTGGGGGCGCAATGGCCTTCAAGACTTGCAGCCGATCCGATACGGTTTGCACATTTGGGAGGGAGGCGTCATGTGGCAGATTTTCCCAAGCGGGAAAAAACAGCGGCTCTGGAAGTCCGCCGATCTTCGCATAAGCCGAGAAGTCATGCGCGAATTGTTCCTGTGACTTCAGTCCATCGGTTACGACGAGAATTGGCCTGACGGGAAATAACTTGGCGAGAATCCCAGCCAGAAACGGACGAGCAGGAGAGGAAACGCCATCCAGACGCAAAAAAGCCCCCTCCTCGATCCGCCGACGAAGCAGGGGTATCGCCGACGAACCCAGCGCAACTTCAAACAGACCCTCGTTGCCCACAAAACACTTCCAACCGCCAGCTCTCAACGTTCCGACTCTAACATCCTAGCGGATGACTGGTTCCTGAACGCTGATCGCCAAATTATAAATTCAACTTCTTCACGCTCTCCGCGACGTGGTCGGCGCTCTTTTTCAGGGAAGCTAGTTCGTCGGCGGAAAGTTTCAGTTCGATGATTTTCTCCACGCCATCTTTGCCGAGGACGCACGGGACGCCGACAAATTGATCCTGGATGCCGTATTGTCCCGTGCACCACGCAGCACAGGGAAGCACGCGCTTTTGATCGAGCAACATGCTGGCAACCATTTCGGCAACCGAAGACGCGGGCGCGTAATAAGCGGAGCCTGTTTTGAGAAGATTCACGATCTCGGCGCCGCCGTTGCGGGTGCGTGTGACGATGGCATCCAGTTTGTCTTTTGGCAGAAGGTCTTCGACTTTGATTCCGCCGACGGTCGAGTAACGCACGAGCGGCACCATATCGTCGCCGTGGCCGCCGAGCACCATGGCGTCCACGTCACGATGCGAAACGCCGAGTTCCATCGCCAGAAAACACCGGAACCGAGCGCTATCAAGCACACCCGCCATGCCCATGACGCGGTTCTTGGCAAAACCAAGTTTTGCGCCAGCGAGAAACGTCATCACATCCAGCGGATTGGACACGACAATAACAATCGAGCTGGGCGCGTGTTTCTTGATATTCTCGGCGATCCCGCCTACGATGCCCGCATTGATATTGAGAAGGTCATCGCGGCTCATGCCCGGCTTGCGCGCGACACCAGCGGTGATAACAATAACATCCGAGCCGGTGCAGGCGGCAGGGTCAACCGAGCCTTCTATTTTCGTGTCAAACCGTTCGAGGCAGGCGCTCTCCATCATATCGAGCGCTTTTCCTTTGGGCATATCGCCGGTCTGTGGCGCGTCGATCAGCATTACATCCGCCAACTCGCGCTCGACGATGCGCTGCGCGGTGGTGGCCCCGACGAATCCTGCTCCAAAAACGGCGATTTTCGATTTCATAGGTGGGCGGTCTTTTACGCGACTTGGCAGGGAACGTCAATGGGATTAATCTGTGGATTCGCGCCCCGCGCGATTATTTTCGCCCGTTTCGCTCGACGATTTTTTTCATGCGTGGCGAATAGTCGTTCAGATTCACTTCCTCGCAAAAATCGGGGCTCACGTAATCGGAAAAATTTTTGAACCGGCCATTGGCAATGTCTTTATACATTTGCAGGCCGGCGCGATTGGCTGCCAAATCCGCATGGGAGATCACGCCGCTGGCGTTACGACCATACCTGCCATAACTGACCCAACCACCGGAGAGTTGCTGGCGGAAATACGATTCATCGGTAGCATACGCTTCTTTTAATTCTTTTCCCTCAAGCCATTCGCCATAGCGTTCGGCAAGAAGATCTCCTTTCCCATCCCGAACCGAGATTTTATAGTACTCCCATCCTTGCTGAAATACATGTGAAAGTTTGTCTGTGCCGAGACAAACTCCGTTGATCATGACAGACCGTTCGAAGCTATGGAAAAACCGGCATTGAGGCAAACCTGACCCTTTGTATTTGATAATATTGGGATCCGGCGAGACGGCTTCCGAATGACGATTCGCCCAGCGCCCGATGGGAGTGTGGATGATCGATGTGCCGCCCTCGCGCCGGGCAATCCACTCTGCCGATTTTCCTTGCGCTATGTAGCGATTGAGCCGCTCGGTGATATCGTCGGCGATGTCTTTTTTTCCAGTGCAAAAACCGCACGCCCGACAGTCTGCCTCGGACGCGATACCGGTGGACGCGACAAGCGACAGCACCAACAGCAGAGGCGAGATACGGGTGACAAAATGCCTTCTTCTCACATGCATCGGACGGATTACTTATCACCTGGCAACAAGGGAACAATCCAGATATTGCGATATCGCACGGGGTTGCCGTGGTCTTGGAGTGAGATGGGTTCTTTATCGCCGTGCGGCTGGTAAGTGGCGAGTTTTCGATGCGTGCCGGCGCCCAGGATTTCTGTCCGATCTTGCACCAGTACTCCGTTGTGACGTACCGTCACATAGGCGGGCTTTGCAACTTTGCCATCCTTGAACGTCGGCGCCTCGAACGTGATGTCATAGGTCTGCCATTCGCCGGGCGGCCGGCAGGCGTTCACGAGTGGCGGGTGCTGACCATAGACCGAGGCGCACTGGCCATCGGCATAGGTCTCATTCTGGTAAGAATCCAAAACTTGGATTTCATAGCGGCCCATCAAATAAACACCGCTGTTGCCTCGTCCCTGACCGTTGCCGGAGGGCGGATTTGGAGTGGCGAATTCGATGTGCAATTTGCAGGAACCAAACCCTTCTTTGGTAGACACCCCCCCCGTCTTGTTGATTTCCATGTATCCATTCTCAACCTTCCATTTGCCGTTCCATTTGGACAAATCCGTACCATCAAAAAGGACGATGGCGCCCACGGGTGGTTTGGCGGGCTGCTCGCTCGCGGTGGGAGGCTTGACGACATCCGGACGCGGCCTGTTCTTATCATGCACACGCCACTTGCCATCGGGCAGAAAGGGAGTGTCATCATACCCTTCCGCCGCAAAACTGGCTCCGGCGATGCAAAAAAACAAAATGGCGATGGCAACATTTTTCATAATCGTTCTCTTCTCCTTCCAGCGGTATGGCTTGTAATCTACACTCGACTTGGACGGCGAATCGTGGCCGGAATTGACCCCGATGTCAACGGCAATTCCATTTGAAAAAAATACACCCGATTCATACTCGTTTCCGCTGGTGGGCCGGGAGGATTCTCAATTCGTCCCTGTACTTGGCAACAGTCCGACGGGCCAGCGGAACGCCTTGCTCCGATAATTTGGCGGCGATTTGTTGATCGCTCCATGGATTGTTTAAGTCCTCGGCCTTGATCAACTCGGCCACCATATCCTTGACGGTGGTGGTGGAGATGGATTGACCGCTGGCGGTTTGGATGCCGGGCGTGAAAAAGTATTTCATTTCGAACAAACCACGCGGCGTCTGCATGTATTTCCCGCCGATTGCACGTCCCACGGTGGTTTCATGGAGTCCAACGATACCTGCGATATGCGCCATGGTGAGCGGTTTGAGGTGTGAAACCCCGAAATCGAGGAATTCCTTTTGGTGACGAACGATTTCCGTGGCGATATTGGAGATGGTTTGTTGCCGTTGGTGAATGCTGCGGATGAGAAACTTACCCGCCTGAATTTTCTGTCGAATGTAATCTTTGACATCCGTGGTCTGTTTCGCCTCCCCCATCAATTGCTTATAGGTATCACTGATGCGAAGATGGGGAATTTGGTCGTCATTGACAATCACGATATAATCGTCCCCCTTCCGCTCAACAACAACATCCGGCACGACGTAATGGTCCGGCTCGCTGCTGATTCGCGATCCGGGATGCGGATCCAACGTGGCGATAAAAGCCGCCGCCTCTTGGACTTGTTGCGGTAAAATTTGCAACGTGGCGGAGATCAAATCGTACCGTCTACCGGCGAGCGATTGCAGGTGGTCGCGAACGATGACCGACTCGATGTCGTTCCCCTTCCCCAGTCGGTCCAGTTGCAAAAGTAAACATTCACGCAAATCCCGCGCGCCGACGCCGACCGGATGCAAACCTTGCACGATCTTCAATGCCTCTTGCAATTCCTCGATTGGTTTCGCCGATCCCGCCGCCAATTCTTCCAGGGGCGTTTGCAAAAAACCGCGGTCATCGAGATTGCCAATGATGAACTCGGCGTGCTCTTCCACTTTGCCGTCCAATCCAAACGCGTGCAATTGGGAAATCAAGTGATCCGCCAACGACTCCGGCTGCACGATGGAGTCCATGAAATATTGGCGACGTTCTTCATCCTCCTGCGAGACCCGCCGCACACCCCCTTCCTGGGCAAAATAATCTCGCCATTCTTCGTCCAACTTGGCAAGCACCTCAAATTCCTTCTCGAAATCCATTTCCGATGGGTCGTCCCCGTCCGCTTTTTCCTCTCCCTCCTTCTTGGCCCCGGGATCCATCTCGGGATCCGTTTCTTCGAGGGTTGGGTTGGTTTCCAATTCCTCGCGCACGAGCGTCTGCAGCTCTTGCAAGGGCGCTTGCAGCATTTTGAGCGATTGCTGCATTTGCGGGGAAAGCGTCTGTTGCAATCCGAGCCGCTGCGATTGTATCATTTCTGGTCCAGCCATGGTCTTGGCAATATATAATGGCGTTTTTCCAGTCCGACAAGCGGAAAGGCTCTTTCGGGCAAATGCCTTCCTTGACAAACGACGGACTCACGCTAAGATGCACCACTCATGAAACGCACCTTCCAGCCCAAGAAACGCCGCCGCGTTCGTCAGCACGGATTCCGTGCCCGGATGAAATCCAAAGGCGGCCGTGAAACGCTCGCTCGACGCCGAAAAAAAGGCCGATGGCGTCTCACACCCGTCTAATTGGATCGCTCCATTCTTTGCCATGTCTACTGCCCGTCAACGATTCCCCCGTAGCGCCCGTCTGCGCGACGGACGCGAATTCCGGCGACTTCGCGAACATGGCCGACGAATCGCCGGTCGATTCGTCGTCGTCAATGCCGCTGCGTCCCCGTCCGGCGCGCGCCAGTTTGGCGTGATCACCGCCCGCAGTTTCGGACCCGCCGTCGCGCGCAATCACGCCCGCCGCTGGCTCCGCGAAATCTACCGGCGGCATCAACATCAACTCAAACCCAATTTTTCAATTGTCGTCGTCGCCCGTCAGGCACTTCACCGCGCGAAATTCTCCGATGTGCAGGCCGAACTTCTCGACCTCTTCGGCAAGACGGGCGCGACCGCTCCCCACGTGGAACGTGGCAAGTCGTGACCAAACAATTTCTCCTTGCCGGTCTCCGGCTCTATCAATTGGTTTTCTCCCCGCTGCTGCGGTGTCTTCCGCTCACCCCGCCCCAGTGTCGGTTTGAACCTTCCTGCTCCGAGTTCGCCCGACAAGCCATCACGCTTCACGGGGCCCGACGCGGCGCCGCTTTAACAGCTCGCCGATTGTCGCGTTGTCATCCGTTCTGCTGTGGCGGCCACGATCCAGTTCCTAAAGCATGAACAAACAGGAAAAAATAGCCGTCGCACTCTTATTCGCAGCCATGCTGGGATACATGGTTTTTATTCTGCCGCGATTCGCGCCGGCGCCGCAGCCGAAACCATCACCACCTCTCAATCAACCGACCACACAGACCACGCCGACTCTGGCACCAACAACGCAAACACCGGGTACTCAACCAGCACCCTCAACAAAACCTCTCGCACCAGAAACTCCGGCCAAGCCCGAAGAAACCGTTCATTTAAAGAATAAGTTTATCGATGTCGAGCTGACCACCCATGGGGCCGCCGTAAAACGCATTCACCTCCTCAAATACGAAATTCAACCCAACGGCACCGGATCAAAAAAACAACCCGTCATCCTCAATCAGTACGGCGGCATCCCCGCGCTGGCTTTGGAAAATGTCGAAAATGGCGGCTCAAATGTGTCGTATGAAATCCGCCAGTCCGAATCCAGTGTCGTCTTCGAGCGGATCACTCCGTCGGGCTTGAAAATCCGAAAGACATATTCACTAGCCCAAGGCGATGATTTTGAAGCCGCAAGCGATTATACAATCCGCTGTCAGGTTTCATTCGAAGCTCCCAAAGACCGCGCGATCTCTATTAAGGCGCCTGGATTGACCGCAGGAACGGCGGCACAGCGCAGCCCCGAGGAAGGCGGCATCATTTGGATGTTGTTCACGATGGATAATCGCGGGATTTATCTTCGCGTCGATTCGTTCGATGGCACCGAACCCAAGTATCATTTTCTCACCGAGATTGAATCCACACCGGTGACGACGATTGAGCCGTTGCCTCTTCGATGGCTCGCCATCAAAAACCAATATTTTGCGATGATCCTCACTCCGGACCGCCCCGGGGCAGGCTCGACTCGGCACCAATTGAACTTGAACGAAAACGAGCTTCCCAAGGGAATGCTCGCCAAAGCGGTCACCGGTTCTCTGTATCTATCCGATATCAATATCGAGGCTGGAAAAACTGATACCCGAGACTTTGTCTATTACGCGGGTCCTAAAGAATACAAGCGGCTACTCGCGCTGTCGAACCATAAGGAATTTGGGCATCATCAGGATGAAGTGATGCAGTTTGGGCAATTGTTCGCGTGGCAACTAAGCTGGTTAAGCGCCATTTGCAAATCCATGCTCCTCGGCGTGCTCTGGTTTCATTCACTCGTCGGCAATTTCGGCGTGGCCATTATTCTCGTCACGCTGCTCATTCGCGCAATCTTCTGGCCGCTCACCGGCTATGGTGCGCGTCAGATGAAAAAAATGCAGGCGCTTCAGCCCGAAATCAAAGCCATCCGCGATAAATATGCCGAAGACCAGATGAAGTTGTATCAAGAGACCCAGAAACTTATGAAGAAGAATCATGTCAACCAATTCGGCGGTTGTTTGCCAGCCTTGGTGCAGATTCCCTTTTTTGCTGCTTTCTACAGCATCCTCATCAGCGCAACCGAATTATGGGGGGCCAAGTTTCTCTGGGTGGGCGACCTCGCCGCACCCGACGGGATTTTTTATGTGGCAGGGTTTCGATTCGATCTCCTATTGATCCTGATGGCCGCCACGCAAGTCTGGCAGGCAAAACAAACGCCGTCCACTGACCCGATGCAGGCCAAGATGGCGATGTTCATGCCGCTGGTGATGGTGTTGATGATGTACGCCTGGAAATTTTCAGCAGCATTGGTTCTTTATTGGACGGTCGGCAATCTGATTACCATCGCCCAAAATTATATGACAAAATTGCCAACTGCTTCCCCCCGGAAAACCCCAACCTAAATCGAGGTAAACCATGGAAACCTCTCCCAATCAGCTAGATCCAAAAATCACCCTGGAAAAACTGCTCACCCTCATGGGTATTGACGCCAAAGTCGATGAAATCACCACCGACGGCGTGCCCATGCTGCATATCGAAACCGAAGACGCCGGTCGGTTGATCGGCAAATTCGGCCAGACCCTCAATGACGTTCAATTCATCCTCAACCGGATGCTCTATAAACAAAGCGGCGCTTCACCGGAGAATTCTCCCGACGCCCCTCGACCGCCTCGTGTCATCATCGACGTCGCGCAATATCGCGAGCGATTGCGTGATGATCTCCTCAAGATCGCGCACGAAGCAGCCGATAAAGTCCGCCGTTGGGGCGATCCAGTCCAATTGGAGCCGATGAACAGCTTCGACCGCCGAATCGTCCACCGAGCGTTCACAGACGACCCGGAAATCGAAACTTACAGTTCCAACGAAGAATGGGAAGGCGGACGTAAACGCATCACCCTTCAGCTCCGTCAATCCCAGCCTGCCAGCGATAATCCAGAACCATCCCGCGAGGGGTAAACGTGTGGTTCAATTAATCCCCAGAGGGACTTCGATTAATAGCGCTAGATGATCCCGACTTCGCACGCGGAGCAATATTCAGCGGCGACGTTCATGTTGCGGCAAAAAATCAAGCGCTTCAGTCACAACCCATCCCAACCCAAGTGCGCCCAGCGCCGCCGCGAGTTGCCATAGCGGCAATCCCAGCACGCGAGTTCCGAACAGGGATGTCGGCATAAACGCCTCCAAATCGAAGACCAGCCAGGTCTCGCTCCAAAGACCCACCTTCGCCGTCGCCAATCCCATCCATCCTTCCAGAGTCGCCGCGAAAAACCAGCCACCGGCCGCAACCGCGACGACGGCAGCCAACGCAAACGCAAGCTGACGCCGGAAAGTCCGTTGCTCCGCCAGCCGGGCAACGATTCGCTCCGTGAATCCTTCGCTCGGCTGAAGCGCTTCCATCTCGCGTAGGCTCGAGAGTACATCCTCGTAATCCCGCCACGCCGCCCGGCAATGCGCGCAGCCAATCAGATGCTTGCGCACGGCCTCGTCCACGGTCTCCTGCGATTCCGCTTCCAACATCAAATCCTGGATTTCGTTGCAATTCATAATGCCTCCGATTCTTTCAAGTCGCCAAACTCGCCTCGTGACAGAATTTTCCGCAACGCGTCTTTCGACCGCGAGAGATACGTCTTCACGGTTCCCAACGGAACACCCATCACGTCGGCGATTTCATTATAGCTCAATTCGTCCAAATAATAACAGGTCACAGCCACCCGGTACTCCTGCGGCAACTTCTCCACCGCCCGCCGCACCATCGCCCTCCTCTCCACCGACAGCGCGACGCGGGCCGGGTGTTCCGCGTCCGTCCCCTCTGCCAATCGCACCTCATCGCCTTCCTCATTCAACAACGGCTCGGCAACCAGCGGTTTTTTCTTCAGGCGATTGATCGCCGTATTGTAAACCACACGGTACAGCCAGACCGAAAATTTCGCGTCGCCGCGAAATCGCCGCAGGTTTGACACCACCTTGATAAACGTCTCCTGCGCCACGTCTTCCGCCTCATGCGAGTCGCGCACCACGCGGTACGCGAGCGTGTACACATAACTTTTGTAATGCTCGATGAGACGGCCCAGCGCGCGGTCGTCGCCGCGTCGCGCCGCCGCGAGTGTCTCCGCGTCAATTTCAGCTGGCATTTCCATCCGCTCCTTTGACCATTGGCGCCTGCATGATGTTTCAAGAAAGCTGAAACTTTTATAACCGACACGCGGTCTTAGAGCAAACGAAAGGAATTCATGAAAGGCGGCGAAGCCGTTCTCGTTCTACTCCTCATTATTGGCCTGTTTGCGTTCGCGTTTACGGCGTTGATTCTGCGTCACCGTCGCAAGATGGCGCTCATCGAGCGCGGCATCAACCCGGAAGAACCCAACCCGCTCAAGACGTATCGGCGCGCGCTGGTCTTCCTATGCATCGCTGTCGCGTCGCTGCTTCTGGCGGCAATCAATGGCGGCAACGACCAATCCGGTTTTTGGCTCGCCGTTTCCTTCCTCACGTCCGCCTTCGGATTCGCCTACATGCTCTACTATCGCGTCTCTAAAAAACAAGCGGCCAGTGGCGCTGCCACCTCTCAACCGGCGAAAGTCTCCGACGGCGATCAACCCAAACAACCGCCAATGGTCGCTCCGCCAAAGAATTGACCATCAATCACCGCTTGCTTCATTCGTTCTTTTCAGAACACATCGGAGCGTAGTCCTTGTAATAGGTGTTCGCGACTGGACAAACTGCAAGGAAGCGCTACACCCGCCAAATGAAAACAACCCATTGTCGAGAAACAACCGCCCAGAACCGAAGGCGCAATTCGACCAAGCCAGACATGTCTCGGTCAGCACCGGCACAAGTATCGTAAAGGCTTCCTATCCTCAACCTAGGCACTTTTTTGCAGGTAATTTCCTTCGCATAATTCCTCGACTGCGGCGCGGAGCTACTCTTTCTGCCGCAGGTACTTATGCATAGTGGGCACTTGCAAAATGGCGCGACCAGTTTATATTGCGCGCCAAATGGCTACTCTGTCCAAGTCCAAAGAAGAAGTCCGACATGAAATCTGGGGAATCATCGCCATGGGCACGGCGATCATCGCATTCTTGAGCCTGCTCACGTACGACGCCGGCGATCTGTGGCTCAATCAAAATCCGCCAAACTCGCCCCAGCGAAATCTTATCGGGCCGTTGGGCGCGTGGCTCGGTAATATCAGCTTCTTTACAATCGGACTTGCCGCGTTTTTTGCTCCAATCGCAGTGGGCGCGCTCGGTATCGCGCTGTTTCGACGGGAAACCAGCGCCAGTCTCACCGGAAAATTTGCATGGACAGCTGCCCTAATTGTATTTACGGCCATACTATTTCAATTGTTTTTTGGCACGCCCAGAAGCCAGTTCGCCCCGATCGGCGCAGGCGGTTGGATCGGCAGTCTTGTTGCTGACATGTTTCTGCGCAGTTTTCTTAGCCGCACCGGCGCGATACTTCTCATGGCAACGGCATGGGCAGTGGCGCTGGTTTTGTTGACAGGGTTTCATCCGAGCGTTCACGGAATCGAGGCCTGGCAATGGTTGACGTCGAAGTGGGGCTGGAAATCCGCGCGCAAGACCGAGAAATCGAAGCCGGAAACGCCGGAGTACGAGTTAAAAGATTATCTCGCTGACCGCGAGCGTCTTTCGAAGGAATCGAGTGTGATCACCGACACTGCGTTGCCGCCGCCACCCGTCACGCACAGTGCCAAACCGGGACAGGAATTACTCGCCTCATCCATAATTACCGATGAACCGGTGGTCAAACCAAAGCCAAAACCGAGGGTGAAGAAGGAAGCCTTGCCTCCACCTCCGCCGCCGATGGTGGGTGACTACGAATTTCCGCCGGTCTCGCTTCTGAATCCGCCGCCGCCATTGGGCGAGAGGCAAATCAAGGACGACCTGAAAGTAAACGCCGAGATCCTCGCGGCGACTTTGCGCGATTTCAATATTGAAGTTACCATCGGCGAAGTGCAACGCGGACCGGTGATTACCCGGTACGAAATCTGTCCGGCGCCGGGAGTTCGCGTGGAGAGGATCGCCGCGCTCAATAACAACATCGCGCTGGCGATGCGGGCGACACAGGTACGGATCCAGACGCCGATTCCAGGCAAAGGTACAGTGGGCATTGAAGTGCCAAACTCAACGACAGCTGTTGTGTATCTGCGGGAATTGATCGAGTCGGACGAATGGAAGGCGCGCCGCGCAAAAATCCCGATTGCGCTTGGCAAAGATATATCGGGCAACTCCATCGTCGCCGATCTAACGGAGATGCCTCATATGCTCATCGCCGGGGCAACAGGGGCGGGCAAAACGGTTTGTGTCAATGCGCTGATCACGAGTTTACTGTTTCACTCCTCCCCTACCGATCTTCGGCTGGTGATGATTGATCCTAAGATTGTCGAGATGCAAATGTATTCGCGATTGCCGCATTTGTGGATGCCGATTGTGACCGACGCCAAGAAAGTCCCGCTGGCGCTGCGCAAGCTGCTGGACGAAATGGAGCATCGTTATCGCGTATTTGCCCGAGTCGGCGTTCGGAACATCTCCGGATTCAACTCTCGGCCCGACGCCGAGAAACCGGCCAAGAAAAAGGAGTCTGACGACAAGGAATTATTCGAGGAAGGAGCCGAAGGAGCGCCGGTCGAGCCGGAAATTCCGGCCAAACTCCCCTACATCGTGGTCTTTGTGGATGAATTGGCTGACGTAATGATGGTGGCGGGCAAGGATGTTGAAATGGCGGTGGCGCGATTGGCGCAATTGGCGCGAGCCACAGGCATTCACATGGTTCTCTCGACCCAACGCCCAAGCGTGGATGTCATCACCGGCGTCATCAAAGCCAACTTCCCGGCTCGTGTCGCGTTTCAGGTTGCCTCGAAACAGGATTCCCGCGTCATTCTGGACGCCAACGGCGCTGATAAGCTGATTGGCAAAGGGGACATGCTTTATTTGCCCCCCGGCAGTTCCCGATTGACCCGGGCGCAAGCGACGTATGTGCAGGACGATGAAATTCGCCGCGTGGTGGATTTCATTGAAAAACGATGCCCTGCGGCGTTTGAGCCGGAGCAGATTGATATCAGCCGGCCGGATTCTACCAATGTTGCTGGCGAGGGAGAAGAAGAGGACGAGGAATTGGTGGAGCAGTGCATTGAAGTACTGCAACAAACAAAACGCGCCAGCACTTCCATGTTGCAGCGGCGGCTTGGCATCGGCTATAACCGCGCTGCGCGGATCATGGATATCCTCGAGCAGCGCGGCATTGTCGGCCCCAACAAAGGGGCGGCGCCACGCGAAATCCTGGTGGATCTGGATGAAGATCCGTTGGGAGACGAACCCAAGGCTTGAGCGCCGTGCGCCGCGCCGACTGACGCATGGAAACCATCGGCTACCAACTTCGCGCCGCGCGCGCGCGCAAAAGTCTGACCGTCGATCAAGCCGCCCAGGCGACCAAGGTCAAACTCGAATACCTCCTGGCGCTGGAAGCCGACAAGTTTGACGAAATCCCTGCGCCGATTTACGTCAAATCGTATCTCAAAATTTACGGCGATTATCTCGGACTCGACGGCCGCGCCATCTCCGACCAGTACGCGCGGGACGCCGGCGGGATCCAGCGGCATTTGCCACAAGTGGAGCCTAATGCCAACAGCCCGGTGCGCGCGCCCGAGCGATTGCTCATTACGCCGCCGATGATCGGTTTTGCCATTTTAATCATCGCCCTGCTCATCGGAGTCGTCGCGACAAACTGGTGGCGCGGACGAAATCCAACGCCGAAAACCACGGCGACAAAGACGTCGCCGCAAGCTCCTCGTGAATTTTTTGCGGAGCCGCGCCTCAACAACGACATTATTCCCCTCCCCTCCCACGCCACCGACGTTGTCCATGTTCTTTCTGTGGAAGCCTATCGTCCGTTGCGCGTGAAAGTTATCGCCGACGGGCAGACGAAGTTTGACGGACAACTCGCCGCCGGGAAAAGCCAGGAATTCGCAGCAAAGCAATTCCGGCTCGAATTAAGCGATTCAGCAGCGGCCAACGTGGCATTCGACGGCAAATGGCAGGCGCGCCTGGGTCGCGACGGTGAACCAGTGGCCAAAGATTTTCCTCCCCCGGGTGCAGCTCGATGAACTTAGCCAACAAACTCACTCTCACGCGGATTGCACTGACAGTCTTGTTTATTGCGCTTTTTCTGTCCGGAAAGGAATATTCGAACACGGCCGCCCTGTTGGTCTTTATCGCTGCGGCGCTAACTGACTATTATGACGGCAAAATCGCCCGAGAACGCGGCCAACGAACCGTGTTCGGCGATCTCTTCGATCCCCTCGCTGATAAAATTCTCGTCCTTTCGGCGTTCCTCTGTTTTCTGACGGTGCGATTCGACCCGCCGCTGGGCGCAACGATCGTCCCGGTGTGGGCGGTCATTGTCATTGTGTCCCGCGAAATTGCGGTGACAGGATTGCGCGTGCTGGCGGCCGGTCGCGGGAGAAGCATCGCCGCGGGAACGAGCGGCAAGCAGAAAACCGTGTCGCAACTCGTCGCCGTGATTGTCATCCTCGTCGGGGAAACTCTCGACCATGATTATGGACGATGGCTGTTTGCGAACCTGGAACGACAGGCGCGATTTCTCGATTTATTGCCGATCATCTATCTTAGCGTTGTCATTATCGCCGTGACATTCACAGTGACCTCCGGCGTTGAATATTTCTGGAAACACCGCGATTTGCTGGACGAAACGAAGTGAGACGACTGACCCTTTTCCTCGCCAGCGGGTTCGGAGTCGGCTACTTGCCGGGTCCCAAAGGAACATACGGAACAATCGTCGGTGTTGGATTGTATTTTGCCCTCCGCCAATTGCCGTCTCTGACCCTGTACGCTGTGGTTACAGTATTGGGCGTCGTGGCCGCCATCGGGGTGGCGGGTCGAGCGGAAACGATATTGGACAAAATAGATGCACAGGAGATCGTAATTGATGAGCTCGCCTGTTTTCCCATTGCGATGCTGGGGACCGAGTTGATCTTTGGAAAATTCGCTCCGGACTGGTCGTTCACCGATCGCCCTGCATTTTACTGGGTGAATCTCGCGGTTGTGTTCGCCATTTTTCGGATCTTCGACATCCTAAAACCTCCCCCAGTGAGGAATGCCCAGAAGTTTGCGGGCGGCTGGGGAATTGTTGCGGACGATTTGCTGGCCGCGATAATGACGTCATCGGTGTCGGCGCTCTTGTTATTCGGTTGGTTTTGGATTACAAGTTTACGCGCATGAACGAAGAATGGAACATTCAGCAGCGTGGACACATATGCGTGGGATGCCAGCAGCCGTTTACCGCGGCGCAAGCTTACCACACACTTCTGCTGTTCACAGAGACAGGCTATCAGCGCCGCGACCTGTGTGCAACGTGCTGGGACAATAGCGACCCGGCGGGCGCGATCTCGCACTGGGAAGGAGTTTTTCAACTCCCTCCGCCTCCGGAACAAAAAGATGCCGTGAAGAAAGAGACCGCTGAATCGTTGCTGCGCAAATTGATGGAATCGCCGGATCCATCGCACGCCAACTCGCGCTACATCCTTGCTGTGATGCTGGAACGCAAACGAATCCTCAAGCCGCGCGAGAAAACCACCGCGGAGAACGGTCGCCGCGTTCTCTGTTACGAACATGCAAAAACCGGCGAGAGCTTCATCATCCCCGACCCGGGGCTCCGGCTCGACCAACTCGAAGATACCCAGCGGCAAATCGCCACTCTCCTTTCTCCGCCGAAAGCAGAAGCGCCGTCCACGATGGACGGCGCTTCGATGATGCCAGCTCCCGAAACAACTGCTGGCAATCAATCCTCTTGAACCGGGATCGGTTTCTGTTTCGCTTCCGGAACTTTCGGCAGGACAATGTCCAGCACGCCATCTTTGAACTTCGCCGCGACCTTGTCACGGTCGATGAACGCGGGCAACTGAATCGTCCGCGTAAACGATCCAAACACGCGTTCCATTCGATAGTATTGTTCCTCCTTGACGTCGTTCCGGTGCTTTTTCTCGCCCTGAATCGTCAGGAGATTATCTCGAACGGTAATCTGGACATCGTCGCGCGAGAGCCCCGGCAAGTCCATCTTGACATGGACATTGTCGTCAATTTCGAAGACATCCATGGCCGGCAACCAGCCGCCATCGGCGTTTCCCAATCCCACGATGGGAATCTGCCCGTGCGGTGAGCCGAATATCTGGCTCATCTCCCGTTGCAAGTCCATCAGCCCCGCGAACGGATCCCATTCCGACCGGGGAGTCCAACGTACAATGCTCATCTTGCTCACCTCCTTTCGATTTGAATTCACGTTTCCACTTGAAGCAAATTGGATGCCGGCTCGATCCGCTCTTGTCCAAGCTGGATTAACAACTCGTTCTGTGCAAACTTGTCTCTCTCATGCGACAAGGTGTGACAGCTTGTCTTGACCGAACGGGTTGGTGCTCGTATAGTCCCGCGTGCAATTGATTGGCGAGGTAGCTCAGTTGGTAGAGCAGCGGACTGAAAATCCGCGTGTCGCCGGTTCGATCCCGGCCCTCGCCATTGTATCGATGAGACTGGCCTTGGAGCAATTGATCATTCGATTCATTGCCAAATTGGTTTACTCGACCCACAACGATTGAACCTCAATACCCGACGAATTTTTCTTTGCCTTGGGCTAGCGCTCCTCATCGCAACCCCGGTAACAGTCCATCATCTACTCCATCGGGCGGATCCGTCGGGAGATGTAGACGAGAGCGCTGGAGTCTTTTTCACGTATTACTATCACCTGGCATTTCAGCGCGGCCAATGGACTCATCCCGACTGGCAAGACCTCGAAGCCTACAGCCATCCTCCGCTCGGGAAATGGATATTTGGCGCCGCCCTCTCGCGGCAAGGACTCGTGGAAACATCGCCGGAGAATAAAAAGTGGTGGCACGAAAATGGGTTCGACCTCTACCGCTGGAAAGATTTTCTGGACGAAGTCCAGCGTCGGACGAATCCAAAAGCCATTCTGGCAATACGAGATGTCTCGTTTTGTTTTGGCTTGTTGACCCTGCTGTCGGTCTACCTTCTTGGAGCGCAAATTTCGCAAGCTGTTGGTGTCATCGCAGCATTTTTGACATCGTGCAACCCACTCTTTCAATCCGCGAGCTCACTTGGGATGTTTGACACCCAGATATTATTTTGGA
Source organism: uncultured Verrucomicrobiota bacterium (assembly GCA_964348665.1). GTDB lineage: Bacteria > Verrucomicrobiota > Verrucomicrobiia > Palsa-1439 > CAYGDP01 > CAYGDP01. The sequence continues at coordinate 13,888 of CAYGDP010000013.1, read as the reverse complement.
TCACGTCGGCGCTTGCTCTCCAAGCTTGGCTGGCGAGGCAATTCTCAAACCCATTCACATGGAATCGCCAAATAATGTTGGGGTCGTTTTCATTGGGGATATTATTTGCCCTTGGTTTTCTAACCAAGATCAGCGCGGTGATGGCGTGGTGCAGTTGGTTTGCGCTCTGCGGTCTGGCCTTTTGGATCGAGAAAAAGCCGGCGCTCCGAGGTCGACTGATCGTTCTCGGAATCGGTGTCATCTTTTTCGCGCTATTGCTGATTGTGGCAATCAACCCGACGTTTTGGGAGAGCCCAGTCGGCAACATCATCAAAATGTACACCGTCCGATTGGATTTGGTCGAGCTGCAGCGGAAATTTTTTTTTATATTTGTCTTTGATAACTGGCTCTGCAAACTGGTCGCCGAGGTTCGCCATTTATTTTTCCAGGAAAGCGCGTTTTATACCTTGTGTCATGTTCCCGCCGACCTATTCCTGTTTCTGTTTGGGATGGCCACTGCCGTTCGCGAGCTATGGGTGGGAACACGGACGGAACCTCCTGCGTTGTCCTCCGCCCGGATTCTGACGGTCATCACGATCGTGATTTTGGCTATCACAACCATTACTTACGCTTTGGATTGGCAACGATACCTGCTCTCCGTGGTGCCACTGATCATGATTGTTGTTGCGCAAGCCGCCGTGCGCATCGCGGAACCGTGGCAACGGAACGGGATTGCAGCGTTTCAGCGTTATGCGCGACAACAGGCGACCGCGTGGATTGTTTTGGCTGTACTTTCAGGAATTGCGTGGGTGATAGCCGTAGGTCCGTTTCGTGTGCCGGTGAATTACCTGTCGAACAGCGAAAGCCAACTGCGACATCACCTCAATGCGTTAGAATATCATCCCCGCAACAAAACCCTCCAAGCGACGATAGCCATCTTGTCGCAAAAAAATGGCGATAACGCCTTTGCCGATGCTCTTTGGACAAAAGTGCACGCGGCAGATCCGCAAGAGGAAATCGCACCGATTCACCAAGAACAACTTGCATTTCTCGAGGCAGCCGCCAAGCTGGATCCGGGATCAAAACCCCTCCTGGAATGGCTGCCGCAAGCGCGCGCCCGATCCGTTTTCCTCCCCTATCGCCATTCCTTTTACCTTTCCGGCCACCCGAGCATTCTCGTCGGCATCAACTACCCCAATGCACTGCAGAAAACAGATGAAATCCTCCACGCCGACATGGACGATCTCAAGAAAAACAACTGCAATTTGATCGTCATCCAGGCATCCGATTTCCAAAGCGATGGCTCAATCGAATCCAATCGGCTTCCAGCCCTCAAAAATATCTGCGAATCAGCGATGCAACGAGGTATGATCGTTGGCGTAACTCTGTCCCGGTCGTCCTTTGCAGACTCATCCGCCCATCAGAAAGCTTTGGTTCGATTGACAGAAATCTTATTGCCTCACCGAAACGTCTATTTCAATCTCGATGGGACAACGCCGGAACCCGTGATACCAATGGCCGATGTCCGGCAATTCCGCGATAAAATCAAATCCATCGACCCGTGGCGATCCGTAACCGTTTCCCACTCAAGCGGTATCTCTTCGGAGGATTTTCTTGCCCGGCATAAGGATGTACCGCTCGATTTCATTACGATTCGGCGGCCGGTACAACCGCCAACGGTCACGCAGTCTTCCGCAGAACGAGACCTAAACCAGATCATCAAAACTGGCAAGCAATCTCCATTGCTTTACGAGACGGTCCCCGTTCCATTCGGTCCGCCTGACCGTGTCGCACCCGATCTATATCTCGACTTGGACGTCGCCCTGAATTCCGGCGTAGCTGGCTGGTGTCTGCAGATTAATCCTGCGGATAAATCGTCACTCGCCTTAAACCAGCAACTCACCGAAGCGGAGATAGAATTTCTTAAAAAACTATCGCAGCAATGACGCCAGCGCTGGGCGATTACAATTCTTACCCTATTTGGAAATTGGGTTGGGAGGGGCGGGAGGCTGTTTCGCCTTTTCCAATTCCGCGCGAAGGACAACAATCTGGGTCTCGACTTCTTTCAGTTTTTTCTCAATGGCGGCAACGGCTTGTTTCGTTTGGGCCAGCTCGATCAGGGTCTCTTGATGCTTTGCCTGTATTTCCCTCCAATTCTTTGTGGCGTCTGCAAGCGATTGCTCGGCCTTGGTTTTATCCTTGATCGTCCCCTGAAGTTCCCGCTGGGTGACTGACAGTTTCGCCGCCAAGTCCTCGCCTTGCCGTTGCGATTCTTCCCACGACTTTGATAGCGCACGATGGCGTGCTGCTTGAACATCAAATTCCTGTTGAAGTTTCTGATACGCGGCCAGTGCCTCCGATAATTTCCCGGCCGTCGTTTGCTGTAATTCCTTGGCGCCAGAGAGTTGGTCGCTCACCTTGGCGGCAATTTCATCAAGCGACTTGTCTCTTTGATGAATCGCCCGGTTGCTCTCGCCCAACCGATCGTTCAGGGATTCGATTTCGCGGACCAAATCGCCGACCGTTCGGGTATGCTGTTGCCAGAAAAAAAGGCCCAAGAAACCAGTCAACACAACGGCAATGCCAAAGGCGAGCGCAGTTCGCTGGTTCATTTATAGGTCAAATCGCCAAGGCGAGCGATCGCGAGAACTTCGCGAATGGAGGTCACCCCGTCGAGCACTTTGCTCCAGCCATCCATACGGAGGGTTGTCAGGCCTTCGTTGACGGCCTGTTGGCGAAGGATGCCCGTTGGACTGTTCCGTGTTACCAGGCTGCGGATTTCCTCGGTCATCATCATGATTTCAAAAATCGCCACGCGCCCTTTGTAGCCGGTATATTTGCAGGCCGGACAGCCTTTGCCCTTCCAGAATTTGAATTCCTTGCGGTCAGGAAACGTCCGTTTCACTTCCTCGAGAAGTGGTGCGCTCGGTTTATCCTCCTCCTTGCAATGCTGGCAAATTCTTCGAACGAGCCGCTGCGCGATAATGCCTTCGAACGCCGATGCAACCAGAAATGGCTCGACACCCATGTCAATCAGACGGGTGACTGCGCCCGGAGCGTCGTTGGTGTGTACCGTGCTGAAGACCAAATGACCGGTAAGCGCCGCCTGGATGGCGATTTGCGCCGTTTCCGGGTCGCGAATTTCGCCCACGAGAATAATATCGGGATCGTGACGCAGAAAACTTCGCAGCGCGCGGGCGAACGAAAGCTCGATCTTTTCGTGGATCTGCACTTGCGAAACGCCTTCCAGCTGATATTCGATGGGGTCCTCGATGGTGATGATCTTCATATCGCCAACATTGATTTTCTGGAGAACGGCGTAAAGCGTGGTGGTCTTGCCGCTGCCGGTTGGCCCAGTAACCAATACAATCCCGTGCGGTAAATCAATGAGACGCTGGATCAAATCCAATTGTCCGCCCGTCAAGCCGAGATGTTCGAGGTCGTAAAAAATGTTTTTACGGTTCAGGATACGCATGTTGACGGTTTCCCCCCAGCGCGTCGGCAATACACTGACGCGCAGATCGAATTCTTCCCCCGCCATTTTGATTCGGATGCGTCCATCCTGCGGCATTCGACGCTCGGCAATGTTCAATTGCGCCATGATTTTGACGCGGCTGGCAATGGCACTTTTGAAGCGGTTCAGACCCGGCGGCGTCGTTTGTTCCAGCATGATACCATCCACACGGAATCGAACTCGTAATTTGGTCTCAAACGGCTCGATATGAATGTCCGTCGCATCCGCCGCCAACGCCTCAATCAGAAGTTGATTGACAAACTTGATGACGGACGGATTCTGTCCCTGCGCGTCAATGTCTTCATCGGTGATATCGGCGGTGGGCGCCGCGGTCGGCATCAAATCGGCCATTCGTTGAATGGTATCGGCGCCCAGCCCGTACAATTTCTTCACCATATCCCCGATGTCCGCGCTGGTCGCTAGAACCGGCTTGATTTGGCAGCCGAGTGAGAGCTTGAGAGTTTCGAGGTCGTTCATGTTCAACGGGTCGCTGATGGCAACCGTGCAGGAGCCATTGTTAAACTCGACGGGCATGAACCGGTAGGTCAACACTAGTTTCGCCGGAACTTTGCCGACAATGGCCGGGTCAATCGTCAAATCCCCCAGCCGCACGAACGGGAGGTTCAGAGTCTTGGATAATTCCCGCAACACGGCTTCTTCCGTCGCGTATCCGGAACTGACAATGACGCGGTCGAGCGCCTCCCCGCTCATTGACACTTTTTTGCGTGCATTATCGAGTTGCTCGCGGGTGATGACGTTCTGTTGCAAAAGCAGGTCACCCAAGTCCACTGACGCGGCGGCGCGACGGACTGTAGTGACCGACGGAAGATTGAGTTTATCGCTCATTGCTGGATCTGGCCAACGACTTCGGACTGGCCAAGCTTGACAGCAAAGACCGTCCCGCCTTTATCGAGGCGAACGACATTGTTGGCGATATCCGTGACGCTACAGCCCTGAACTTCATCGCCAATCTTGACGAACTTTTGTTTGCCGCTGATCTTGTCCTCAATGAGCGCCAACGGCTCACCTTTTTCATCCACCATCGTGCCACGATAAACCAGCTCGACGTTCATAATCGTTGGCCCGGTGGGAGCCGTAGTTGCGGTGGTATTTGTGGTGACCGGGCGTTGAGGCCAGATCGTCCGATTGGTGCGTGGCGTGATCGCCACGGCAGGTTTATCACGAATATCAATCGCCGGCGCGAAAAACGGCCCTCGACCGCTCGCGTTGAAACTATTCGGCTCGATTGGATTCAGAAACGCCAAAGGACCGCGGGCGCCTGGTAGCGCGGGAGGTTTCGCGGGCAACGTCGGAGGCGGGTGCAAGCTGATCCAAGTACTAATCCCCCACCCGATCAACACGAGACCTTGCACCACGGCCAATGCCAACAGCATCGCCTTCGGCTTGTCTTCCTTGAGAGATTTGAAGTCCATACTCTTTCGACCCCTACTATCGTCCGATGTTCACTTCCCGTCAATGGCGATCCTTATCTTCGACAGTCAATCTCCGGACAAACAAAGGCTAATGCAACGAAAAACCAATTATCGCTATCAGAGAGATTAATTGTCCAGATTTTATCCCGCCGCATGGCAAAAACTATTCGTTCAGAGCATTATGCGTCGTCGAATGGCACAGCTTTGATCTCTTTCGGAATGGAGAATTGGTCCGGGTCTTTGACGATAAGGATTGCGCTGAAGACCACGGTTGCGCGGACGCTGCTGGGGTCGTGGGGCGCGGATTTTTCGAGGCGTATATTGCGAACCATGAAGTAATAAATCTCGCCATTTTTCGGATCAATGACATCCCGCGAGTGCGCGGCGGCCAGCAGCCAGCGACCGATTGATTGAGTGTCGCCCGTCGCCACAATTTCAATGGGCAATTCCACCCCGAACACTTCCAGACCACCGCTGGTGTTTGGCATCCGAAATTGTTCCGGGTCAAGGAACCGGACCGAGTCGAGCGATTTCATCCCCCAGTCGAGGGCCTCGTTCATCAAAGCGCCCGCCGAACGGAGATGAACGACTTTGCGGGCGGTGTCGTCGGTGCTGGTCACGCCCGGAGGGAGGCCGTCCTTGAACGACTCGGGCAGTTTTCGGCTAAGTTTTTGTTCCAATAAACGGAAAATCTTGTATCGTTCCCCCTGATAATCCACGCGACGCGGATCGCGGGTGAGATACACATAGGTGCGCTTGAAACACTGAAGTTTCGTGTTCAACTCCGCCCATTCGATCGAAAGACGGGTGACCCGTTTTTTTTCCACGTCGAGGTCTTTGACCAGAGCCTCCTCGCCTTTGCGATATTCCGGCGAGAGATTCTGCTCCTGTGCAGCGACTTCGCGGGCGATGGCGATGCGTTGCCACAGGAACGGTCCGACGCCGCCAATGAGAAGCAAAACACTGACCGTGCCCATTACAATTCCGAACCGCTTTACCTGAGGCCGGCTGGAAACGTTTGGCCGCAACGTCGGCAGTTTTACGCGCGACAAATTGAGTCCGAAGAGTTGCAGTTCCATGGTTATTCCGCCTCGATCAGAAATTGTTTGGTTTCCTTGGATTGCTCTGCGAAACTGGGGACTGGTTGTCCGCTTGCGGCTGTCGGCAGATTGGCAGGCCGTTCTTTGCCGGGTTCAAACCCGGTTTCCATCAGAATCAACTCCAACGAAAACGGCATCAATTCATAGCCATATTGTTGGGCATGCAGTTTTGCATATTTCGCCGAATCGGCGTCCCGTTTCTGGTCAGCCAATCGTTTGTCAATGGGCAGGGTGTCTACGCGCCGAAAGAGTTTTCCTTGATACAACTTGCGTTCCTCGAGTTTTGCGCAGGTCGTTTTTACGCCGGAAAGATTTGGCGCCGTTGTGAATCCTTCCACCACCAGGGTGGTCAGTGGAGGAGGCAATTGTGCGACAACTTGTTGCAGCGCTGTTGGAGTGCCGCGCGGCATGGCGCGAGGTCCGCCAAACAGATTATCCGGAATCCGCGGCACACGGGTGCTCGATACGGTGCTTTCCGTCCGACTGTAATACGATTCCGCGTCGGCCAATAACCAGATCGATTCCGTCTCCTGCTTGGTTTCCGCCAGCGATCGCAATGTTTCGACATAGATTGGCCCTCGAATGGCGGTTTGCAGGAACGGCGACAACATGGCCTCGGCAATTTGACGGCGGTTTTTTGTTTCCTCGATTTGTCCCGCAATGGCGATCGCTCGTTTGACGCTCTCGTTTCGTTCCTGCCGGCGCTGGTGTTGGAGATAATAGTCGGTGGCCGCCCACAGGGTCGAAGTCAACGCGATGCTTGCAGCCAGCAAACTCGCCCGGACCAATCGCTGGCCTTCTTCCGGCTCGATTCGTGCGGCACGAATTTCTGGTGGGAGCAGGCTCAATGGCTCGGTTGCCTGTCGCAATCCTTGCAGGGCCAGCCCCATCGCAATGGCAAACCGTGGGTCGGTCAATTCGCCGGCAACGATACCCGTCGGCAATGCACTGTGTCGCGGCGCCGCTTTGAACGCCTGTAACGGCTGTCCAATCACTGCTGGTTTGCCCATTCGCTTTTCGATAAACGCCGTCAACCCGCGCAATTGCGCACCGCCCCCGGCCAGAACAATCCGGTGAATTTCCTCGACCCCAATGCCGCGAGAGCTGAAAAAATAGGTCAATGTCGTGTTGAGTTCCTTGACCCAATTCTCCGCCGTGTGCAGCAGCGCGGCGTGTCGAGGCGCGCCGCGACCAAGGAGATGATCGGTGTCGGGGATTTCTCCCTGCTCCGTCTTCCATCGTTCGGCTTCCGTAAAATCGAGCTGCTCGGATTCCGCCACGGCAGACGTGAACGAATTTCCGCCCGTTGGAAAACTTCGGACAAACTGCAAGGAACCATCCACTTCGATGGCAAGATTGGTCGCGTCGCGCCCGATCTCCACCAGCGCAATCACTTCGCCCTCTTTCAGTTTGGTGGCAAACGCGAACGCATTGAAGAGAGCAACGGTGGAAATGGTAATGTCGTCCGCCTCCACGCCCGCCTCGCTAACGAGCGCGAGTTGCTCGTTCAGGGCCGATGCGCGACAGAGACCGACCAAAGCTTTTTGATCCGGCGTTTTATCAGTCGGCAACGTCACATAATCATGCACCATTCCTTCGGGAGAAAGACCGGCGAGCCGCGACACTTCCATCTCGACCATGCGACGCAATTGAGCGTCGGAGACTTTGGGAAACGAGAGTAATTGGACGGTGGCAATATTGCCAGGGATCGCCAATACAGTCGGACCGGTCACTCGCGCGGAATGAAACAGGGTACGAATCGCCTCGATCATTTCGTCACGGGAATACGCCTTATTCGGGTCGAACTCCAGCATGAGCGCCGCGACCAATTGCGGATTTTTATCGCCACTGACCGCGACGAGCTGGGCGGTGCGACCGCCGATATCCAGTCCAATGGCGGTGGGGGCGCGGAGCATGGCTATTGACCGGCTGGCGCGGGAACCGCGCCGATGGGAGTGGTGGGGATTAGTTTATTGCCTTCCGCCGAGATGAGCGTGGCGGTGACGAAGATGAGAAGATTGGATTTTTTTTCTTCGGTGATGTTGTGGCGGAACAATTTACCGACTACGGGGATTTTACCCACGATGGGAGGTTCGCGTCGTTCCTTGCTTAGAGATCCTTTGATCAAGCCGCCGAGCACGACTGTTTCACCGCTCCGGACGATGGCCTTGCTGGTCACGAGACTTCGGCTGAAAATCGGCAGACGGATTTCACCGGGTTGCGCTGCCGTCCCCGTTCCCGTTCCAGTTCCACCTTGTCCCGTCTGAAAAGTCTGAAATGTTTCGTAGCGCAAGAATTCCGAAATGCTAGGATTGAGCACCATCATGATATTTTGCGAATTGGCGCCCACGCTGGGCATGACGCGAAGTTCGATGCCCAACTCTTCCAGAGCCGGCGTGCCGGTGGGTACGATTTGCTGGGTCAACGTCTGTCCCGTGGTCGCGCTGGTGCTGGCCACGGTTTGTTGAAGGCTGAAATTGTCGAAATATCGAAAATCCTCGCCGATGCGAATATAAGCTTCGCGATTGTTCACGGTTGTCACTCGAGGGGTGGAGATCGTGTTGGCTTTCTTGTTGCTATCGAGCGCGTGAAGCACCGCCTTGAACATCGGGTCGGTCAGGATGCCGCTGTAGGATAAATTCAAGCCATCGGCGACATTGGGGAAGGCGCCATATTTGATGATGTCGCCAGTATCCACCACGGTCTTGGGCTGCCCTTTTTCGCTGGAAACCGCGTACGGGCTGTTCAGGGCGAAATCAATACCCAGCTCCGCCAAATCGTCCACGCCAATCGTAATGAATCGAGCTTCGATCAGGATTTGCTTGGAGGAAATGTCGAGGTTCTGCATGATCTTTTCGATCAACGCATTGTTCTCACGCGTGTTTTTGGAGAGCAACGTGTGGGAAGGACGATCGAACAACAACGCGCTTCCCGGCGGTTGCGGCACGAAAAGCATGATTGCCTGTTCCAAGGTCGTTGGACCTTGCCCAAGCGGCTGGCTCGCCCCTTGGGCGCCGGCCTGCGTGATTTGTTGCTGCACCGCACCCAGAATCCCCTGTGCGGCCCGCGCTGTACCTCCTCCTCCCAATTGTTGCCCCCCACCTGCGCCGCCCGCCTGCTGCTGCTGGCTTTCATCTCCCAAAAAATTGACAGCCTGACGAAGGTGATAAATTCTTGTCTCGAATGGAGTCGTGGGCTGTGCCGCATTCGGGTCTTGCTGGGTCAGCCAGATCACGTTTTCGCCAACAAAAAACGAGACTTGCTGGTTGCGCGTAATGAAATCGAATACCTCTTTCAAAGGTACGTTGTCCACGTGCAACGTAACGGTCTTGCCCTGAATGGAAGCGGGATCAGCAATGATATTGACCTTGTTTTCCTGTCCCAATCGCAACAACACCGCCTCCAAGGCGCCACCGTCAATATGTAGCGTCACCGGCTTCTGCAAAACTTGTTCCATGGCGCTCAACGGGGTCTTGGTGTCGTCCGGCTCCGGCGCGACTGGTTTTCGCTGACTATAACTTAGCGGGACGAGCTTATTGCTTTCAATTTCCACCATCGCGCGTTTTTCTGAAATCTTGCTCTCCTGTGCCACTTCGCGGGCGCGTTGCGCGATTTGGTTGGCTTGAATCTCGTAGAAGAGGGATCGCAACCGCTCGTTGCGCGGTTCCAGCGGCATTGCCTTGGCGATTTCTGCCAGTGCTTCGTCGTAAAACCCTCGCCGATACAGCGCCTCGGCATTTTGGATATGCGACCGGACCTGGGCGGCGACCGCTTTTTTTGGAGGCAAGGCGGGGGGCAAAACTGGCCCGGCTTCCTTTTTGTCGCCCGTGGAACCGCACCCCGAAAGCCACATCACGCTGGCCGCGCTTACACCCATTAGTAAATATTGCAGGTTCATTCTTTCAGGTTTGGAGCAAAAAGCGAGGTTCGCCGTTCAATCGGCCTGATACGTTTGCTGCCACGCAACCCCGCTCTTGAACGTACGCGCATCGTAGCCAACATTCAGCACTTCTTTACGACCGCCGTCCGGCGACTTCAAGTGCATAAAACATCGGATCATCGCAAATTGGCCGTGTGGATACGGGACCGGGGCGGTATAACTCAACGGCGGATTCAGCTGGCTCAAATCTCCATGAGCCATTTGGAATTCCTTTGTCTCTGCCCACGAAACGATTCCATCTTCGTTCTTGTCCAAATCCGCCGTCGTGCAAGTCCCGCCGCTGCAACTCAAAGTTCCGCTCCATCCCCAAGTGGCGCGTGCGCAGGTGAATTCAAAAAAATAACTGCACGCCTCGATTTCCGTGTTTCGCATCGCCAAAAACTGCGCGTCGGCAGTGGCGTTGTTCTTGTTATCGGCTGTCTCCGGGTAAAATTTTGTCGTTGCTGATGGGTTTAACAACGCATATTTCCATCGAGGAATGTCCAGTCCTTTCTTGTCGTCCAACGGACAGAGATACACAGCTTTATTGACCGCGCCAGTCGTTCCCGCGCCGTACAAGGTCGAGAGCCACGGCGGATCCGGGATATGAGAATCTTTATAGGTATCCCGATACATGACACACGCGAGTGCCAGGTTGCGCATGTTGTTCATGCAGGTGATTTCACGCGCCTTGGCGCGCGAGTTTTGCACTGCGGGCAGGATTAGCCCGGCCAAAACCACCATGATAGCAATCACCACCAGCATTTCGATCAGTGTAAATGCGAACCGCCCGCGCCAAGCTGTTTGGGTCGTTTTCATCTTCCCCTTTGACAATTCTCCGGCAAAAAGGATTCAATAATCGCACGATCCATCAGCGCGCCAAGCCCCTCGGATCCCTTGATTTGGAGGGACGCTCGACGGACTGCGATTTCAAGCCGCGCGTAGTCGTCGCCGGATCAAATTGAAACACGGGCGTGCCGCTTTCCAAAACAAGCCGGCGCAGGATTAGATCGCCTTGATCTTCGATAATTTCCTGGTAATTCGGCACGGGAGAAAAAATGGCATCCTCGGCCATAGCTTCTTCGATCATTTTTGCCGCTTCCGAAAGCGGGATGTCGCGGGTTTCACCAACCGTAACGAGACAGGATACCCACCGCCCCGTCAACAGTTCCGTGGCCGTGATGCTCCACTGTCCCGGTCGGTCGTTGACACCGATTTTGACAACTTCATCGCGGCCTGTCGTGCGGAATCGCCTTGCGCGCAATTCTCCGGTCGGGTCACGAACCACAATTTCAACGGGGATCACCGCATCCAACGGTTGTTTCTTCGCGTCTTGCGCAATTACACGAAACGCCCCGGGCGCCGCCAGCGCAACTAGCTCCAGTCGCTCAATCGGGCGCGGCAACGCAACCAGAACGCGCGGTCGAGTATCGCGCACATCGAGCGTCATTTTTTTCTGCGCCTTTCCGGACATCTGCGCCTGGTTGGTCGCATCGTAAAGAACATAAGCCTCCATCAATTCCAATCCAAGACGTTGCGGCGCTTTCGCGGGAGTTATCAAAATGTAATTTGCTAGTCCACCCCGCTGAACGCGCAGAGTTGCCTCGGTTTGGTTGACATTTACAAAATCGATCGTGTCCGGCTCGAGCGACAGGAGTGCGTCTCCAAACGCTGTCAGTTCGGCGCGTGACAACAGGTTCGCTACTGGCAATTCCTCGCGCCATCCAATCCGTGAGCGCAATAGCGCTTCGTCAAAGTTTTGCCCCAGGGAGGGTATGATCCGTATGGCGTCACTCGGCAACTGCCACGTTTTGTCGAGCAATTGTTTCAGCTCGGAGTTATGCGCAAACCGGTCGCTGACACTTTCGAAACTGGAATCTTCCGGCAGTCGTTTGGGCCACGGGTGATCGAGTTTCAGTTTCGACCGAGGCTCGACGTAGCAATTCACCCGGGAACCCGTCAAGCTTTGCGCGAACCGTAGAATGTGTCCTCCGTGAGGCATTTGTCCGGAAGCGAGTCTTGTCAGAAAATCATCGCGCTCGAAGATTGGAAAATGCGTGACAGGATCGGCAGCGACGACGTCGATTGTCCAATGATTGCTCGTCAGTCCCGCTTTTGGCATCCGCGCCTGCAATTCATAGCGAGTCGTTTTCAACAGAGAGGTTCGCAACGCAAAGCGAAATGCGTGTTCTGTTTCTCCCGCGATGAAAACCTGCGCGGTCGCCAACGTATACGGCTGACCCACTGCAATCCATTGCCCGGGATTGAATTCAATGTACTCCTGCGCCCGCAGTTCCAATGGAGTCGGCTCAATGCGGACGGCCGTTTTGAGAATCACTCGGACTTCCGCCATTTCCCCCTCCAAGAACGTGTCGCGCCCGCCCGCTGTCACTGCAGTCAGGCTCGCTGCGCGACCGGGATTCACAATACCGAGATCTACTCGAGCTTGCTGCCATCCCGCCTTTGTCTCTGCGCGCACCAGAAATCGGATCAGTCCGTTCCGCTCCGCCAACGGCGCAGGAAAACTGACCCAATCACCTTGTCGCTGCGCCACCGTGTAACTGAAACGCGACGGGGTCGTTTCGGGAAATGCCCGGTCGTTCGGTGTATGCAACACCATCACGGCCCCGTCTGCGATGGGCGCGAAATCAATCAGATGAAGCCGAACCAGCTCGCCACCCTGGTAAATCTTCCGCTCCGATTCAAGCCGGGGCGTCTCGGCCATGACAGTCAGCGCGCACAACACGAGGATGACGAAACAAAAACCCTTCATGGCTTCATACACGGGTAAGGATCCGGCATACAATAGAATGTCCCAAGTTGCTCCATCATCCATGTCCGCAAATGGATATTTTGTCCACCGATGGTAAATTCCTGCAGCAATACCCACACTAATGCGCCAAAAATGAGAAATGGCCCGAACGGAATGCTCGAGTTTTCGGTTCCACCATAAATCAGGTAGGACAATTCAGCGTCATCCATGTGACGATCCTCCTGGATCTCTCGGTCTGCATTTTTTCGCCAGAACAGCAAACCGACACCGATCACCGCTCCGGTGACACAGCCGATTGCAATCGTAAAAACTGTCGCCTGCCACCCTAGGAATGCTCCAATGGCACCCATCAATTTCACGTCGCCAAATCCCATTGCCTCCTTTTGAAACACGATTTCTCCTATGACCATCACCCAAAGGATAATCCCAGACCCAACCAGGATACCCAACATACTTTCCGTCAAACCATCCGCCATTCGCGTGCTCACCTGCAACGACGGCCACAAGGCGCTGTAAATCACTCCGACAATCGTTCCTCCCACCGTTATCACGTCGGGAATGATGTAATGCTCCAGGTCAATAATCGCTGCCACCACGCATCCGCTCGCAAAAATCAAATACGCGATCGCCAGCGGCGGATTCGTCCAGCCATACTGCCGCCAAATCAGGAAAAATAAGATGCCCGTCAATGCCTCGACCATCACATACCGCCCCGAATAGCGCGCTCCGCAGGAGCGACAACGCCCGCCCAAAGCAAAAAAACTGATGATTGGGATGTTGTCATACCACCGAATCGGCTTATTACAGCTTCCACAATGCGACCCGGGATGGATCACGGACTCGTCCCGCGGCATTCGCCAGATGCAAACATTCAAAAAGCTGCCGACGATTGCGCCAAATAGAAACGCGAACGTATTAATCAGCCACGGGGCATTTTTTGCGATGAATTGCCAGTCTCTTGCGATAAAGTCAAACATGACGCGGTTCGAGGCCTTTCAATTAATCGGGTTCATCATTTTTTCAATGACCGGAGCAACGCCCTGCGCATCGCTGATACATGTGCGCGCCGGCCAGTCCAAATCTCAAACGATTTCGCCCCCTGATGCAGTAACATGCTCGCCCCGCCCGCCGTCCGTGACCTCGTAGGTGGCGGTCGGATGGCGTCGTTCC
>CAYGDP010000012.1:0-108732 GCA_964348665.1 uncultured Verrucomicrobiota bacterium | reverse complement strand
GGCGTGGGCGGGGCCGAGTCCCATCCGTTGCGGTTCGAGTCCGGCGTAATGCCACGCCCGCAAATATCCGAGTGGTTCGATGCCCAGCGACTTGGCGCGTTCCTCGCTGGCGACGATCAGCGCGACGGCACCGTCGGTGATCTGGGAGGAATTCCCAGCGGTGACGCTGCCAAATTTGCGGTCGAATACAGGTTTGAGTTTGGCAAGGGCTTCGATGGTTTGATTTTCACGGACGCCGTTGTCGTCCTGGACAAACTCCTTGAAACTCGGCGGAACGTACACGGTCATCATTTCTTCGCGCAGTTTGGCGCGCGCGGCAAGGACGCGCTGATGCGATTCGAGAGAGAATTGGTCTTGTTCCTCGCGCGAGATGGGAAATTCTTTGGCAATGACTTCGGCGGTTTGCCCCATGTTGAGTTGCGGCACGAGATCGGTGAGACCGAGCATCACGCCGATTTCGGGTTTGAAATCGCGGCAGCGGAAGCTGGCGAGCGCGGAGATTTTTTCGTCCAGCGACCTGGCACGGGCGAGTTTCTCGAATTTGCCCCAGGCCGATTTTGGATAAAAGAGCGGGATATTGCTCATACTCTCGACGCCGCCGACGAGGAACAAATCTCCGCCCCCTGCGAATGATTTCTCCGCGGCGCTGGTAATTGCTTCCATGCCGCTGGCGCAATTGCGATGAACGGTGCGGGCGGGGACAGATTCGGGAATGCCCGCGGTGAGCGCGATGACACGGGCGATGTTGGCGGATTCGGCAGGCTGGGCGACATTGCCGAGGATGACTTCGGAGATTTGGCGCGGGTCAATCCCGCCAGCGCGGGACGCGAGGAGTTCCTTGGCGACGAGTCGGCCGAGTTCGTAGGCGGGCACGTCGCGCAGCAGGGTGCCTGCTTTGCAGAACGGCGTGCGGACGCCGTCAATTATAGCCAATCGGTTCATTGGTGTCGGGTATGTAGGAGCCTTCTGGCCGCGATTGGCGGGCCAGCGGTCTGCGAGGTCGCGGCTGGAAAGCCGCTCCTACAAGACACTGGCGCGTAACTGCCGTCGAGGATGGCGAGGCGATTCATCGCGCTAATATGTATCATCCCAACGGTTTCGTCGCCAGAAATCTTCGCCGCGCTTGCAATCCGACATTGCGCGGTTATGCTAAAGGGCAATGACCGACCTCAAAAATCCCAAGCTGATTTGGTTGAAGGGCGTTCTGTTTCTGGCGCTAGGCGTGACTGCCACAGTGCTGTTGTGGGTCGAATCGCCGACATGGCGGACGGCGCTGTTGTTAGCGGTGACGATCTGGGCGTTCTGCCGCGCGTATTATTTCGCGTTTTACGTCATCGAAAAATACGTGGACCCGCAGTTCCGATTTTCAGGGTTGGTGGCGTTGGTGAGGTATGTGGTGGGGAGGAAATAACTGGTTGATTGAAACACGAGTTATGGTCGTTTGGGATCTACATCGGAACACGTTTCGATCATAGTTAGTGCGATGGAAACACCCTCCCGGTACGGCGTAGATTCCCACCAATCAGTAATGTTTTTCCATTCAGAAAGTTCACCTTGCGCGATTGGTTTTCCTAAATAGTCGAAGCTGAATTCAAAGACTTTCCCATTTTTATCAACTACGATTCCGAATTCAAAATTTTCGTCATCAGGGAAGCTTTCCACCAAAATGCTTGATTGGGGGTCGATATTTTTCTTGCGGACAAGTTCCCGCAAGCGTATCCAAAACGGATCTCTTGACGACTTAAATAAACCAGACAAGTTGCGAATTTGATTTTATTTTGCACTCATGATTTTGGCCGCGAATCAAGGATGCGGATTTGTTTTAGGGCTGTATCGAGACCTAACCGCTTGCGCATTTCGTCGAAGGAATGGATTTCGATGCGGCTGGGGCGGAGTTCGGTGGTTTGCTGAAATTTTTCGGCGACGCGTGCCTTCAGTGGTTCGACGTCGGTTCTCTCGGTCGGACAAAGATGGACGACGAGTTCGTCCACTTCGAGTGGGTCATCGTTTTGTTTGCGGATTTCAAGCTGCCATTCGGCGACCTGTGCATCATCGTCGAGGATGTGTTCGAGGTCGTTGAAATTGACGAGCGTGCCTTTGAGTTTGTTGATCTGTAAGTCTTTGATGTTGGAACGGCGTCCGATGGGGCCGAGCAGGCGCGGACATCGGCGACCGCAATGAGGGCAGGGTTTCCAGGTGACACCGCCTTCGGTGTAGTCGCCGGTTCGATAACGGAAAACGACGCTGCCGCGTCCGTCAATGGAACTATAAACGATCTCACCTTCTTGCTCGTCGCTGACAGGTTCGCCTGTATCGGGGTTGATGATTTCGATGACTTCCTTGTCGGGATACAAGTGGAAGCCGCTGGGGGAATCGGCGGGGGCGGGACATTCTGGCCAGGCGTATTTTGCTTCGGTGAAGCCATAGGTACCGATGATGTGAACGTCGCCGGCACCCATTTGTTCGAGGAGTTGAATGAGTTTGCGGCGCATCCCGGCGGGGACGGCTTCACCGCCGAGGACGAGGCTCGTAATATGATCCCAACGTTTTTTTTGCGCTAAGCCTTCGTGGAGCAAATGATAGAGATAGGTTGGCATTCCTTGAAGCGATTGCGGTTTGATTTTGTCGATCATGGCGATGATGGCGGGCGTGCCGAGGGCTTTCCCGCCGCCGGTGTGGACGAGCATCATGCCGAACTCGATCCCGGCGAAGGCGACTTGCCAGAAGGCAAGATGCGGGGCGAACGGGAAGATGTTGATCCCGCGGTCGGAGGTGTTATTCCCAAATGTTTGGATGAGACGATTGCCGCAGTCGAGGAGATTGTTGAGGTCGTGGTGAGTGTATGTGAATGCGACTGGATCGCTGGAGCGGCCGGTGGTGGCTGTCAGGAATATCGGACGAAACTCGCGCTCCAGTTCTCGTTGCACCGTGTCGCGTCCGTCGAGGAGCGCGCGAAAAATCACCGATGGTTTTCGTTTGAGCTCTTTCTGGTCGGGCGTGAGGATGAAGTCGCGGTATTTCGTTGGCTTGTCCGGAGTGGGGAGAAGGTCTTTCTTGCTGGTGAACGGAATGGATCGAAGATCGGCAATACTCTGGATTCTGGCGGGATTGATTTTGTTTTCGTCGAACAACCGGCGATAATAGGGACTGTGCGGGTAGAGGATGTTGCGAATGTATCGTCGCAACTGGGTTTCCTGCAATTCGCGCCATGCGTCGGCGGAGTGGGCGCTTGCCCAGTCGGTTGGAGAGAGTTTCATGCGTTTGCGGTGAGAGCCAGTTTCGGTTTTGCTGCGGATTCGATTTCTCGAATGGGCTGGGTCAACCGTCGCAGGGCTTCGACCTTGGCGCGCGCGGTTTCTTCGCCTTTGCGGATGAATTTGTCTGGGTCATAAAATTCGTACCAATTGCTGCCGGGGATGATGGGTGTCAGCGTGAGATCCGCCTGCCGCAACGCGGTCTCGACGATCTGATATTGCATGGCTTGCATCGCGCGCATGTAAACGTCCACGATGGAATTGGCAAAGTTCCAGACGAGTTGCTGACCGATGTCGGCGACGCGATGCTTGGCGTGTTCCTGAAGATATCGGATTTCGTCGTGAAGCTGGACATTGGCTCGCATCTCTTCGGGGCCGGGGACGGTATTGACCGCGATGATCCGGCTGCAGCCCATCCGAGCGAGGAGATCAATCGGAACGGGATTCAGAATGCCGCCATCAATGATAAACTGGCCATCCTGGACAATGGGCTGAAAAATGCCGGGGATGGACGCGCTGGCGCGAACGGCATCCACAAGCGAGCCGTGGTCGTACACAATTTGTTCAAGAGTCTCCAGATTGGTCGAGCTCATCCGCAGCGGCAGGAGCGATTGATCAAAAGTTTTGTCCCCGAAAATCTCGCGTAGAAATTTCCGCATTTTATCGCCGCGCAACAACCCGCTGCGCGGAAGTACGGGATCGATCAACCGCAGTACACCGCGACCTTTCACGCGCCGCGCGATCTCCGTCATTTCGTCGGCGTTATGACCGATAGCCCACGCCGCGGCAATGAGCGCGCCGATGCTGTTGCCGGCGACGGCGTCCACAACAATATTTTCTTCTTCCAACACGCGGATGATACCGATGTGAGCGAGTCCGCGTGCCGCACCGCTGCCGAGGGCGAGACCCACCAGCACATTGCCAAGTTCGCGTGCCAGGTGACGCACGCCACGGCTGAATCGCGCTTTGGGGACGCGGAGGACATAGGGTTCGACATCGGGATTGTCGCTCAATTCGCTGCGCGGGATGCGTTCCAGGAACCGGAGCTGTGAGTGACCGAGTTTATGCTGCAATTCTTCCCACGGCACGTCCGGCGCGGTGGCCTCGTGCATAATCATAACTTGCGATTTTTGGGGACAATCGACGCAGAAATCACCGAGGTCGTTGAGGAACAGACGCGTGCGATAGAGATTTTCTTCTTGATGCGTCGTGACAATCAGGATTCGGTCGGCTTGAACGAGGCATTGTTGGACGGGTGGTGTGAATGTTTCCGGCAGGCAGAGCAGGACGTAGTTGTAGCGATTGACGAGGTCGCTGAACAGATGTGGGATGAAATCCGCCTCTGCCTCCGATCCTTCAAGCGGAGCGCACAAGACATCGAACCCGGAGCGATGACGCGATAGGGCGATGTGGTCGGATCGGGTCAGCGGCGGCGCGGGATGACGACCGCTCATGTCGAGCAGAGCGACGGGTTCGTGCGTCTCGGTGGCAAGACTTGCGGCGAGATTGTACGCGAGCATTTGCTTGCCCGTGTGCGGTGCAACACTGAAGAGGGAAATGGCGGTGCTCCATTTGGCGCGTTTGCGCTCGGCGCGAAGCTCCTGCATTCGGCGCGCAAGAACTTGGCCGATCTGAAATCCGAGTTCGGGGTGCTTCTGCATCGCTTCCTCGAAATCGTGGCGCCGGATCCGCAGAAGGGTCGCGTCATTGAGAACGCGCACGCTACACCAATGCGGTTCGCCGGCCAGCGCCATCTCGCCGAAACAATCGCCATCGTAATAGTGCGCGAAGACGCGCTCGACGCCGCTCTTGAGGCGAGTGTACGCTTGCAATCGCCCTGACTCGACCACATAAAACGCGTCACTTTCATCGCCTTCCTGCACGACGACGTCGTCGTGTTTGCAAGCGATCACCTCGGCCTTGCTGACGGCGTTCCGCAAAGCCGCCCAGCTCATCTGTGAAAACAGAGGAAGCTTGCGGAGGATCTTGGTGCGTTCTTTGTTGCGTTCTTCTTCCATGCGATTCCACTGGCTACGTAGCATATAGTTCGCTCATTCAGAAGGGAAATCAACTATTGCGGATTGAGTTTGCCAAACAGGCCAGGAAATTGTCATCATACAGCCATGGTGAACTCATTGCCCGATCTCATTGCCGGTGTCCGCGTGCAACCCCTCAAACTGGTGCGCAACGAACGCGGTCGCCTGATGGAAGTGCAACGCAACGACGACGCCTTTTTTCTGGGATTCGGGCAGGTGTATATCACGTCCACTCTGCCCGGCGTCGTCAAGGCTTGGTACCGTCACCAGGAGCAGACTGACCAAATCGCGCTCGTCTCCGGCAGCATGAAGCTGGCGCTCTACGATACGCGCGATGACTCGTCGACGCGGGGGCAGGTGAACGAAATACTGATCACGGAAGCCGACCCTAAACTGGTGCAGATTCCGATTGGCGTATGGCACGGATTCAAGGCAATGGGGGAAGAAGAATTATTTTGCATTCACCTGAACTCGATTGCGTTCAAGCCGGGTCATCCGGATGAGGACAGGCTGCCGCCGAACGACCCGTCCATTCCGTATTCGTGGTAATTCGACACCAACGGTACATCACCATGGAACTTTGCCTGATCACCAACAATGACGCGCTTGCGCGAGAATCGGAGGCGGCCGGGATCGACCGGATCCTGGTGGACTTGGAGCGGCTCGGGAAGGCGAAGCGACAAGCTGGACAAGGCTTGTTTCTATCACAGCATCAACCGGAGGATGTCGCGCATCTCTCGGCCATTCTTTATCGAGCGAGGATGATGGTTCGGATCAATCCGGTTCATTCGAAGACCCGCCAAGAAATCGAAAAATGCCTTCGGGATGGCGCCCAAGTGATCATGCTGCCAATGTTTCGTGACGCAGTCGAAGTGGCGGAATTTGTGCGGCTGATTCGGGGTCGGGCGGAAACGAGTTTATTGTTGGAAACAAAGGAAGCCGTTGGCCGGATTGGATCCATCGTGCGAGTGGGTGGCGTGGATGAAATACACATCGGCCTGAACGATTTGCGATTGAGTTTGGGATTGGATGTCATCTTTGAGCCGCTCTGCTCCGGGTTGTTGGATTTTCTTTCCAAAACCATCCGCAGCGCGGGAATCCGATTCGGTTTTGGAGGGATTGCGCGGTTGCGACAAAGCGATTTGCCGATTTCTCCGCGGCGGGTCATCGCCGAGCAAGTGCGGCTGGGCGCGTCGGTTGCGTTGTTGGGACGGAGTTTTCGGCAGGAATTCGAGCAACCACACGCGCCGGGCGAATTGGCCCGCGAAGTGCGATTGATTCGCGCCACCATCGAGCAGTGGCGACAAGCGACGCCGGTGCAACGAGATCGCAACCGAAGGATATTGGCGGGCGAGGTTGAGAAATGGCGGACCCAGACAATCGCGAATCGGAGGCGCAGCCGTGAACGTTGATATTTCGGTCATCGTCCCGACTTGCAACGGGGGATTCCGTCATTTGCGACGGTGTCTCGACGCGGTGACTCGCCAACAAAATGCTCCGGCGTATGAAGTGATCGTGGTGGATAGCTCGACTGACGACACGGCAGCCGTTCCAAAAAGTTTTTCCAATTGCTGCCATGTTCGGCTCGCAAAACCCGCGCTCGGGATCGCCGCGCGCGGGGAAGGGATCCGGCGCGCGCGCGGAAAATTCATTGCCTTTACCGACCACGACTGCGTGCCGGAATTGGACTGGCTCAAGCGACATGCCGAATTGATGACTCATTGGCACGATTGCCTGGGAGCAGGCGGCGCGGTGACGAATGCGTCGGCAGGAAATCCGTGGGGGACGGCGGATTATTTACTAAGCAAATTCTGGCTTGGCGCCTGGTACCCGCCTTCGTGGCGCTACGAAGTGGGGACCGAGAACGCTTTTTTTCGACGAGAGCTCTTCGACAAAATCCGGTACGTCGGTGAAACGAAGGAAGGCATTTCTCATTCCTTTTTGGGGGATCAGACGAAGCGACTGGGAATCCGGTTGCGATTTGAGCCGGGGATTCGGGTCGGTCATATCAATGCCGAAACGGAGGACGCGTTTGTCCGGCACCAGTTATTCCTAGGGAGCGTTGTTGCCGACAAATACATACCGATGGAGAAGCAGTTGACGCCGCTCTCGGCGGTCCTGAAATGGTCGCATTGGCGGTTCCAGCACATTGCCCGCATTTGGAAGAAAATGACCGCCGCGCAACCGGACATGGTGGAGACGTTGCGGGCAACCAACGATTTGCTCGGCTATGGTTGTGCAGTGTTTATGGCGGGGTCGTTCGGGAGATTATCATTGGCAGACCGGGGTGTTGTATTGGAACGCGCCGCCGGATTGCAGTCTCGGATTGCCGATCGGCAGTCTGCAATGAGATTGATCGAACACGCCGCACATGTGGCGGACCATGCCCCCACCGGTGTGCTCTTTCCAGAAGCGGTGCGGAATCAAAACCGTGTTGGAACAAGAGAATGGCCGGTTATGTCGTTCATGCGCGCGATGCAAGCTTTGTTGGAAGCGGAAAAACCGCACGCCGTCGTCCTGACGGTTGGCATGGGGAAGAAGTAGCCTTTGACAAATGGCAGACGAGGCGTAGGTTTGGCCGTGGCTTCGTTCATAAAATCAATCCAACCGGGAGGTTTGTCATGGAAATTATTCCATCCCAAGACCCGTCGGGCGCATCGAGCGTTCCGGCGGCGAGCAATGAAGGAGGTTCCTCGTCGGAAACCGCGATTCGCTGGATGAAACGTTTGCTGGCTTGCAATCCGTTTTACTTGGTGAGCGCGGCGTTGTTGTTGTTCGGTATCTATCGGCTGTCGGTGGATCCCACGTTTCTTTCGGGTGAAATCGCGCGGTTGATCTTTAACTTCAGCGCCTTACAGTTCTACAGCGCGCTGCTCGTTGTGACCGCAATCCTGCTGGCAACACAGCGCATCTGGTATGACTCAACGCTGCTGGTGTTTCTTGAAAGCAAGTTCGTCTTGCTCCCGTTCATCCTGTTGAGCCTCGCGGCGTGGGATCGCACCAGCACGGCGTACGCGCTCTGTGCGATCGGAGGCGCGCTTGCCATCGCACGGTTCCTCGCCTTGAAACGGTATTATCGGCAGTTGAACTTGCCGCCGCAATTGCTTGTGCTGGGTGTTGTTCTGTTGGTCGTCAACATTGGAATGGCAATTGGATTCAAGCATCTGCATGAGGTTCGCGATGGCGCGGTCGCTCCCTGGACGTATATTGGCTGGACGACCTTGTTGCCGCTGCTGATGGCGTTTGCGATATTGTTGCCGAAACCGCACAGGCGAGGGGAGTTGTTGCCGGAACGGCCGTGGTTGCCGTTGAGTTTCTATGCGACATGGATTGCGGTGAGCGGCGCGCATTTGTGGTCGTTGAATTACATCTACGACGTGGGTCGCGACTTCGGGTTGTGGGCGCCTGTGTTGTGGGTGGGTGCGTGGGTTCTCGTGCTGCGCGTAAAGGATGTTGTGGCTGAATCAACGGAAGAATGGCGTCAGACGTTTCTCGGATTGCCCGTCGCGGCGACCTTTGTGGCCGTGTTTCACGAGAACAGCGCCATTTTCTTCGCGTTGTCGACTCTCAACGCGGTGACTCTCGGTGTGCTCTGGTTGCGCGCGCGGGAAAATCGCGTGGCGTTTCAGTTGGCACTGTTGTCATTGGCCACAACCTTTGGCGGCTCGCCATCTACGTTCGATACTAGCCGCGAAAACTGGATTGTGCTGGCTGCGGCGGCGTATGGGTTGTTGCACCTGACGCTCGCGCGTAATCCGAAAGCGGGGTTGGCGGGAGCGATTGGGGTCGGGATTGGGACTGTGATGCTGGTCACAAATGCTTCCGTTGGGTTCGCAATCCAAAATACATTCGTGTATTTGTTGTTGCACAGTTTACGGTGGGACGATTCGCAACACGAGGGCGCGACGATGTTTCGGGTGGCTGTCGCGGTCGTCTGGATCAGTCATTCGATCGGGTGGGTTGTTATCGCGGGAGATACGGCCAGCGCTGCTGTCGAAGGCTATGGGGCGACCGTGTTGACCGTGTATCTTGTCAGGCGATTGTTGGGCGGAGACTGGGGCGCGATTGTCGTTCCCTTCGCAGCGGTCGTGGTGATGGCGACGATGCCTGTTCGTATGAGTTTTACGGTTGGTCGCCAGATGCCTATCGGTCTGCTCGCAATGGTGGCGAGCCTGATTCTATTCGCGGCGGGAACCGTCGCTGCATGGACAAAACATCGCTGGAACAACGGCGTACAAGAACCGCCAGCGAGTTGACCAAGCTTGCCATTCGTCGGCACGACCGGTACAGTTGCAATCTCACAAGGAGATTGTGATGCATGTTGGATTATTGACAGCGCCATTTGGCAAAAAATCGTTCGAAGAAGTTTGTTCGTGGGCGGGAAAAAATCACTTCGCCGCCTTGGAGGTTACACTCGGGCATTTGCCGTCCGATAAAGTTCTCGCTCGTGGCGGCGCAAAGGCGACACGGGCGCTGCTGAAGCGCCACAAACTCGAGATTTCAGCGCTGGCCGCCTACATGAACATTCTGCCCACGGATTTAGCCGAGCGGAAGAAGAACCTGACGATGTTACGTGCGGCGATTGACGCGGCGTCTGCGCTGGAAGTGAAGACCGTCTGCACGCTGGCGGGATTTCCGTTGCCGGGAAAGACGAAGATGCAAACCATCGAGCAGGATTTGCCTGGCACACTCGGTCCGTTGCTCGAGCACGCGGCGGGGAAAGGTGTGCAGATTGCGTTTGAAAACTGGTTTGAGACCAATATCCAACATCTCGATCACTGGCGACGGCTCTTCGAGGTCGTTCCGCAAAAAAATCTCGGCCTCAACTACGACCCGTCTCATCTTTTCTGGATGGGAATTGATCATATCGGCGCCGTGTATGAGTTTCGTGACCGGATTTTTCACTCGCACGCGAAGGACGTGGAGATTCTGGATTGGAAACTCAAACGTTTGGGGGTGCGCGAAGGAGGCTGGTGGCGCTACGTTATTCCTGGATTTGGCCGCATTCCTTGGGGTGAATATATCGCCGCGCTTCGGCAGATTGGGTATGATGATGTGCTTTCCATCGAGCACGAGGACAGCAGCGTGGACGCCGAGAGCGGTTTTCTCAAAGGCCGCGAGCATCTTGAGCAATTGATCGGTTCGTCACGAACACCTTCCACGGAGAGGGGCCATTGACCGTTTGTCAATCCAAGGAGACTATCCCATGAAAATCAACTTGAATCGGCCTGTGTTACTCTTGCTTGCGGCGATGGTGTCTGTGGAGGGTCGTCCCGAGGACTGGCCACAGTGGCGCGGCCCGAGGCGCGATGGCATTTCGAGCGAGACGGGTTTGTTAAAGCAATGGCCCGCGGACGGGCCGCCGCTGGCTTGGAAAAGCACTGGCTTGGGCGATGGGTATTCGAGTGTCGCCGTGGCGAATGGCCGCATCTTCACCATGGGGAACCAGGGAAAAGATGAATATGTTCTCGCGCTCAATGAAAAAGACGGGAAAATAATTTGGTCGGTTGTTGTGGGGCCGGTTCGGGCAAACGGCGGAGGATATCCGGGACCGCGTTGCACGCCGACGATTGACGGCGACTTGCTATACGCGATTGGCATCAATGGGGATATTGTATGCCTCGAAGTTTCAACTGGCAAAGAACGATGGCGGAAAGAGTTTCGCAAGGATTTCCGCGGTGAGGGCGGCGGGTGGGGATACAGCGAATCGCCTCTGGTGGATGGTGATCGCGTCGTTTGCACGCCGGGCGGCAAGGAAGCGAGCCTCGTTGCATTGAACAAGAAAACCGGTGCGCTGATTTGGAAATCGTCCGGTGGTGATGTCGCGGCGTACTCGTCCATCATCATCGGTCAAATGGGTACGGAAAAACAATACATCCAATTCATGAGATCGAGTGTATTTGGCGTATCAGCCAGGGACGGGAAATTGCTTTGGAGTTACAGGAAGCCCGCTAACGGAACTGCGAACATCGCCACCCCCATCTTTTCCAACGGCTTTGTCTTTGCCGCATCCAGTTATGGTACGGGTGGCGGTCTGGTCAAGTTGGTGCCGTCGTTGACACCGGTTGCAGAACCGGAAGATGCCGCGAAGGAAGTCTATTTCACCAAACAGATGAAAAATCATCACGGCGGTCTCGTGTTACTGGGGGAATATCTGTATGGCAGCGACGAATCCATCTTGCGATGTCTCAAGTTCTCCACGGGCGAATCAGTTTGGGACGACCGCACCGCAGGCAAGAGTTCACTGGTTTATGCGGATGGCCACCTCATAGCGCGCAACGAAAACGGGCCTGTCACCCTCGTTGAGGCCTCGCCCAAAGGGTACTTTGGAAAAGGCCGATTCCAACAGCCCGATCGCAGCGGCAAGAATACGTGGCCGCACCCGGTTGTTGCCAACGGCCGTCTCTATCTCCGCGACCAAGACGTTCTGCTTAGCTACAATATCAAGCAATAAGTCCCCGTAATTGGACGAGTTCAATCTAACGCGCTGGAAATCGGAGTTTCACTACTCCTTGCGCTCACGTCGGGGCTCGTCTGGCCGGGGTTGACCTGCTTGTCCACCGGGTTCGCCAAGGGGTGATGGAACGGAAGCCTTTTTCACCGGTTCAAGGTCGTCGCTGCGAAATTGTAAGAGCTGTTCGCCTTTCAATACATAGACGAATTTGTCGGTCGCGAAGAGAGATGCGGGTTGCATCGCCGCGAATATCTGTCGCCGATCCTGTCCGCCGGCGTCCTGACCGCCAACGGTTGCGGAAGGTATTTGCACTTTCTTGGAAACTTCCAGCGTATCAGCGGAGAATTGATAGAGTGTTTCGCCGCGCAGGATATAGACGTGTTTGGCGTTGGCAAAAATCGGGCTGGGCTGCATCGCTTCGCTGATCCGCCCAAATTGACGCATCCGATCCGGGTTTTGTTGCGCTTGCTGGGCATCCGGACCACCCCGGCGCCTCTGTTGGTCGCCGCCGGGTACAGGGGGTTGGTCTTGAGCGATCCCGGCGATCGCAAGCATTCCCAGTGCGGTAATGGCCGTCATTATGCTGCTTTTCATTGTTGTCATCCTTTGTTGCGTTGACTTTTCGTGCGTCCGCGTTACTCTATCGCCTCGCTATTTCCCATGAAAATTCGCCTCGGCATCATCGCGGATACCCACGGCCTATTTGACAGGAAAGTTCCGGCACTGTTCAACGATGTCACTCATATCCTTCACGCCGGGGACGTGGACGACCCGCAAATTCTCGATAAACTCCGGCAGATTGCGCCTGTCACGGTCGTTTGCGGCAACGTGGATGGCGGCGAACTGGCAGAGTTGCCGATATTCGCACGGGTCGAGTTCGGTGGCAAAAAAATTCTGATGACCCATATCATCGGTCGCCCGACCAAGCTGAATGTCAAAACAGCCGCCGAAGTCGCTCGCGAGAAACCCGACATTCTCCTCTATGGCCACACCCATATCCCTAAACGCGATGACCTGGATGGGATTGTCATCTTCAATCCCGGATCCGCTGGCCCGAAACGCTTCGATTACCCGCGCACGGTGGCCATCATGGAGATTCTAGGCGGTCAAATCACGACTGATTGGAAATCTTTGGAATAGATTTCATAATTTAACGATGTAACCTTTCCATGTTTTCCGCTATTCTGTTTCTGTGTCTGCTATTTACCTCAAACGCGGTCAGCTCGACCGCCTCGATGCTGGTCATCCGTGGATTTACTCCAGTGAAGCGGATAAAACCACAGGCGCGCCTCAAGGCGGTGACATCGTGGAAATTCGAGACCATCGAGGCCGTTACCTCGGTCGAGGGTACTACAACCCGCGCAGCCAAATCGTCGTCCGCCGACTCACCCGTGAAATCGAGGATATTAACGAGGCATTCTTCCGCAGCCGTCTCCAAGCCGCAATTGTCTTTCGCCAGTCACCTTCCTCCTGCTATCGGCTTGTCTCGTCCGAGGCGGATTTTCTTCCCGGTCTGATTGTGGATCGTTACGGCTCGACGCTCGTTCTTCAGGCACTCACGCTCGGCATCGAGAAACGCAAAGAGATGTTCGTCAAGCTGCTCGTTGAACTATGCAAGCCCGATGTTATTCTCGAACGCAGCGACGCTCCCACCCGCAAGCTCGAAGGCTTGGAACAGGCTAAGGGCATCCTTTGGCAAAGCGGAAAGCCATCAGCCGTCAGCCATCAGCAATCAGCTTGGCTCGCAGACATCGAAATCAATGGTTTGAAGTTCAACACGGACTTGTTAGGTGGCCAAAAAACCGGGTTTTTCCTCGATCAAACCGAGAATTACCGAATCATCGAACAACTCGTCTCCAGTATTACGCATCCCGCATCGAGCGGCCAGCTCCATGTCCTCGATTGTTTTTGTTATCACGGTGGGTTCGCGCTTCACGCCGCCCGCGCCGGCGCTCATGTGATTGGGCTGGATCAATCCGTCGCCGCTCTCGCCATCGCCAAGGACAATGCCAAGCTGAATAATCTGGAAAATCAGTGCGAATGGGTTGCCGCCAATGTTTTCGATTATCTCTCTTCCGCCACCAAGACAAAGAAATTGGCGGCACAGGCGTCTCCTCCTGAGAAAGAAACCACTGGAAAATCAAAACAAGCCGCGCCCAGTGGCTCTGTATCCACGACCCAAAATTCCCAATCACCAGTCCCCAATCCCCAATCCCCAATCGCCACTCCCCTCACTCCTCTCCCTTCACCTTTCGACGTAATCATCTTGGATCCTCCCACCTTCACTCGCACTCGTGACGCCGTGGATTCCGCCATTCGCGGTT
The DNA here is from genome assembly GCA_964348665.1 of uncultured Verrucomicrobiota bacterium. Classification (GTDB taxonomy): domain Bacteria; phylum Verrucomicrobiota; class Verrucomicrobiia; order Palsa-1439; family CAYGDP01; genus CAYGDP01. The sequence continues at coordinate 94,664 of CAYGDP010000012.1, read as the reverse complement.
ACAAAGAAATCCATCTGCGTTCCCTCAAGCTCCTGCGACCGGGCGGTTATTTGGCGACCTTCTGCTGCTCGCACCACATTGACCGCGACCTTTTCCTCAACATCGCCGTCAACGCCGCCACCGATGCTCATCGCGACCTGCGCCTCGTCCGCACATTGAGCCAATCCCTCGATCATCCAATTCTGCCCGCCGTCCCCGAGACAGAATACTTGAAGGGATTCGTGTTTCAGGTGGTTTGAGCCGTCGCAAACCCTTGTTGACTACGCTGCGTAATGCTCTAAAATTTGCCCGATGCGAAAAACGACAAGGACGTGGTTGAATCAATATGGTGTTCTACCAGGAGCGTGCCAATGAAGCCACGAATCACTGTTATTACCATCGGGGTTGATGATTTGGAGAGGGCGCTTCGATTTTATCGTGATGGGTTGGGTTTCCAAACCGAGGGCATCATTGGCACCGAGTTTGAACACGGGGCGGTGGCCTTCTTTGAATTGCAGGCGGGTATAAAACTTGCGATCTGGCCGCGCAAAAGCATTTCCTATGATTCCGGAATCGCCCTGGGAACTCCAAGTCCAACCGAATGCACGCTGGGTCACAATGTCTCGTCAAAAGAGGAAGTTGATGCAGTTATGGAACAAGCAAAAAACGCAGGCGCAGTCATCGTAAAGCCGGCTTGTGATACTTTTTGGGGAGGCTACGCAGGCTACTTTTTTGATCCTGACCGACATTTGTGGGAGGTTGTGTGGAATCCTCACTGGATTCTTCAGGAGTGAAGTAGAATCAGCGCCTCCAGCCGCCGCGCAAACCCTTGTTGACTACACCGCGTTTTGCTTTAGAATTTGCGCGATGAAAATAACGACAAGAGTAATAACTCAGTCGAATATATGTTGGTGCACGGGAAGACTACCATGAATCCGCAACTTGTAGGTTCCAACATCCGCGCTGACTGCCCTGATTGTGGAGTTCCGGCAACCTTCGAATACAAAGAGGGCAGTACCTCCTCTGAATTTGGAACAATCATTATCAACAATCCCCACCGCTACCAGAACCAGTCATTCACCCGCTTGTTCCATAAGCTCTACCGTTGCTCAGTGTGCTCCAGACCGGGTGTGGCGACAATTCACATCAACGACAGCTTTACCGGCGCCAGATTGGAGGCCTTCTGGCCTAGAGCACGGCCCAAAGCGGCTCTGCCTGATGGAGTCCCAGCTGGCGTCGTAAGCGAGTTCCGAGAGGCTGAGGTGTGCATGTCTGCCGGAGCCTGGCGAGGAGCGGCGGCGCTACTGCGTTCCGCGCTGGAAAAGTTGTTGGTCGCCAACGGTTTCGACGAGCGCGATCTGTTCAAGAAGATCGAAGCTGCCGCCTTAGTGGGTGTCATCACAGCAGCACGGCGAGGCCGAGCCCAGGACCTAGTTCGCGTACTGGGTAACGATGTCCTCCACGAAGATTGGCGCCAGGTTGAACCCGAAGAAGTTGAAGCTTCTCACCATTACGTCAGTCGCATAATCGAAGACCTTTATGATGACCGGCCAGGCGTAGTGTCACTTCTCAAGGCGAATAGCCGCGCTGTGCCGCCCACCACCTAAAAAGCTGCTGAAACTGACGGCCACGGGCTTCAATCACATGGCTGGCATAGCTTGACACAAAACGTCGCAGGATGTCGGCCTGCCACTGATTAGCTGCCGTCTGTTGCTCTGATTTCTTCTGAGGGATCCATTCAGGAAACCGCCGATCTTTGCAAAGGGTTTTCAAATTGGTATCTCGCGATAAATGTTTTCCAGTCGTTTTATATTGCTACAAACGGGGACAGAACTTTTCGTGTTTCTTGTTCTTTTTCGTGGCCAATCCTATTTTCCACTCACATCATACAGCGTAAGCCCACTGGGGAATTTCGGGTAAAAATCCGTGCTCTTCTGCGGCATCCGGCTGCGGGCGTCGGCGACAGCTATCACGCTTTCGACGGGTGTCGGGTTCAGAAAGAAAGCGGCTTGGGCTTCGCTTTTCTCCACTTTGCGGGTCGCATCGCTCGCGTCGCGGAAATAGTCCACGTTGGTTTGTTGGCGCAGCTGTTCCTCGCCGATTCCCAGCAAAGGTTCTAGAATTACGCCGTGAAGAATTGCCACGTCGAGATTATCCCAGAGCGGCGGTTTGTCGGCAAAAAATCGCGCTCGATCCACATTTTGTCGCAGACGGAGCAACCAAAAGTTGTTTGGCGGCAGAAACATTCCGAAACAGTGCGCACCGTTCGGGGTGCGATCGAGATGTTCTTGCAATCTCATCAAGTCCGGGTGTCGTTCCATTTGAAAATGTTCCAGAAGCCGTTCGTGAAGTTTTTCGGCGTCGAAGTTCGACACATTCTTGATGACCCGATGCGTCGGCAAAATCAGCAGGTCGGGATCGCGATAATCCACGAGCGCGGCCATGACATACTCGTAGGGAGCGTCAGGAGTGGGTGGAGCGTGGCCACGTCGTTCGTCCCGATAGGCGATGGCGGTCTCGTAGCGATGATGACCATCGGCAACGTAGAGCTTTGCATTGGCAAACGCCGGCGTAAGGTTGTCCGTTATCGCTGCGAGCCGATGCTGGATGTTGTGTTCATCGCTGTATTCAAAAATCGTGTTGCCAGTGAGGGATGGCAACTGGACTTTTTGGCCGTCGTAGAGGAGAAAAATCTGCCCCGTAAACACCTGGGTGGCGCGCAAGAGACTCATTCGGTCTGCCTTAGGCTTGGCGAGAGTGTGCTCGTGCGGTAACACGACGCCCTCGCTGAAGGGTGTCAGCCGCACTCGGGCAAGAATGGCGCGGCGAGTATGGGCGGGGCCGTCCGCCCATGAGAAGGTTTGCTCGTAATGATAGAATGCGGGCCGTGGGTGCTGGATAAGAATTTTTTCTTTTCGCCAGGCGGATAGAGATTCCGCTGCTCGCTGGTATTTGTCGCCGGCCTTGCCCTGAGCGGAGTCGAAGGGTTCTTCCCATCCTAGCTCGATGCGGACGAAATTGTGCGGGGAACGGTTGTAATAGGTCGCCTGCAACGCGGGCGAAATCTTGTCGTACGGCTCGGTCAGCACGTCGGCGGGATTGACGCGGGTGGGGTCATAATGCCATGCGGCGAAGGGTTGGATGTCAGCCATCTCTCTCGTTTACGGATTTTGCTCGCCCGCGTCAAGCCGCGACGCTATTTTCATCTGCCATGCGCACGCGTTCGCCCGCTAAAATCAACCTCTGGCTGAAAATCCTTGGCCGTCGCCCCGACGGATTTCATCAGTTGAATACACTGATGATCCCCTTGTCGTTGGCCGACTCGATGACATTTGAGAGGGCGGAGAAGGGGATTCGTCTGAATTGCAGTGACCTAACGCTTCCGACCGACGAACGGAATCTGGTCGTGCGGGCAGCGTTGGCATTGCAGAAAAAGTTTGGCGTGCGCGCGGGCGCGCGAATCATGCTCCGAAAGAGCGTGCCGGTCGGCGGTGGGTTGGGCGGCGGCAGCTCGAACGCGGCAACGACTCTAGTGGCGCTCAATCAGTTTTGGAAACTTGGCGCGAACGACGCGGAATTGTTGGAGATTGCGTCGGCGCTCGGTTCGGACGTCGCATTCTTTTTGCAATCCAAGCCGGCTCTGTGCGAGGGAAGGGGAGAAATCGTGACGAGTGTGGAGTGTGTCGGCGCGTTATCGAAATGCTGGTTCGTTCTGGTCAATCCAAGTTTCGGTGTCTCGACGAAATGGGCGTATCAGCATAGCGGAGCGAAAAAAGTCCCGAGTCCCAAGTCTAAAGTCCAAAGTCCAAAGTCCGAAGTCCTAGGTGTTGCGTTGCCTGAAGATGTTGGAAAATTGGCGCGATTGTTGGAAAATTCGCTGGAGAAACCTGTCTTTACGAAGTTTCCGCTTTTGGCGCTGCTCAAGCGCTCGCTACTTCGTCATGGCGCGCTCGGCGCGGCGATGAGCGGGAGCGGCGCGACGGTGTTTGGGATTGTCCGCAGCCGTGCGGACGGCGACCGGGTCGCCCGCGCGTTGCGGGCAGAGTTTGGTCCGACGTTATGGACGTGCGTGGCGCGGCCAATTGAGTGAGACGACTTGCATTTTGTCGATTTAACGAGTAACGATTCAGCGTGAAATAGGCATTGCCCGGTGGTGTAACGGTAGCACAACGGCCTTTGGAGCCGTTTGTTCTGGTTCGAATCCAGGCCGGGCAGCCATGGAGCAGAGTCGCCAGAGGCGACACGCTCCATGGCCGCGAAGCGAGCAAGGCTCTGCTTCGCTGGCCAACAATGATTCTATGCGATGTCATGGACGATGAAACTTAGCTATTGCGTATACATACTCTATAGCTGGAAGGACGGTGACCTCTACACCGGATACACAACAGACCTTAAAAAACGGCTCACCGACCATTTTCATGGCCGGTCACGCAGCACAGCGCCGCGCCGACCGTTCTCCCTGTTATTCTGCGAATACTATTTGTCAAAAACTGATGCGATGCGACGGGAGCAATACCTTAAAACCTCGACAGGAAAGCGGACATTGCGGCTCATGCTTCGGTCTAGCCTTGAGGAGGTCAGTGCAGCTCGATCAGAAAATTTATCCGAGCAGGTTGACACTTGACCATTTTGTTGGAGTAGAGTCGCCTGCGCCAACTCACGTTATTTCTCTGTTCCACTCTGCTGTTTCGAGTATATATCCCTTCCATGAATCCAAGTGGTTCTCAATCTTCTCCCGAGTTAACCAAGGAAGTTGGTTCGCGCAATCCCGTCACCGGGAAAGAACTGGGGCGCTCGCCAATTCTCGGTGTTGATGAAATCCGTCAGGCTCTTGCCAAAGCGCGCACCGCGCAATCCGCGTGGGCTTCGCGCCCGATTCGCGAACGCGCTCGGATCGTTTTGCAGGCCAAACATCTCCTTGTGGAGCGTCAGGATGAAATATCCAATCTGATCTCGATCGAAACCGGCAAACCCTCGGTGGAAGCTCTCGCGACCGAAGTCCTACCTTCGGCGAACTTGATGGATTATTTCGCGCGCAAGACGGAGAAGTTTTTGCGAGACGAACAATTCTCGCTATCGGTGTGTCGCAATAAACGTTCGTGCATCCGATTCGAGCCGCTCGGTGTCGTCGGGGTCATCTCCCCCTGGAATTTTCCATTCTCGATCCCCCTGGGCGGCGTCGTGATGGCGTTGATGGCGGGTAACGCCGTGTTGCTCAAGCCTTCCGAATCCACACCGCTGGTCGGTTTGAAAATTGGCGACCTTTTTCGCAATGCTGGATTGCCCGAAGGTCTCCTTCAGGTCTTGACTGGCGACAGCACGACCGGAGCCGCACTGGTCGAGTCGGCGATTGACAAAATTATCTTTACCGGAAGCGTTCACACGGGAAAGAAAATCGCTGAAATCGCCGCGCGTCGTCTGTTGCCGGTGGTCTTGGAACTCGGCGGCAAGGACGCGATGATTGTGTGCGCCGACGCGCCGTTCGAGCGCGCGGTGAACGGAGCGGTATGGGGTGCATTCGCCAATTGCGGACAGGCATGCGCTTCGGTCGAGCGACTCTATGTCGCGGAATCCATCGCGGAGAGGTTTATTGGTTCTGTTGTGACAGCAACCAAACAACTTCGGATCGGTCAGGACGACCGGGAACCACGAGACATCGGTCCGCTCATCAGCGCAGAGCAGCTTCAAATCGTTACTGAACACGTCAATGATGCGATCGCAAAAGGTGCGAAAGCGCTTACGGGCGGGAAGCGGATTGAATCATTGAAGGGAAATTTCTTTGAGCCGACGATCCTGGTCAACGTGAACAACTCCATGCGTGTGATGCAGGAAGAAACATTCGGACCAGTTTTACCGATTCAGGTGGTCAAAGACGAAGCGGAAGCCATTCGCGAAGCCAACCGTTCCAATTACGGATTGACAGCCAGCGTTTGGACAACGGACACTGATCGCGGCAAACAAATAGCGGCGCAACTCGCGGTGGGCACGGTCATCCTCAACGATGTAATGTTCACGCACGGCGCGGCGGAGACGCCATGGTTCGGTTGGAAAGAGAGCGGGCTAGGCGTAATGCATTCGCGGCATGGATTACGCGAATTTGTGCGGATGAAACATGTCAACTGGGACGCCCTGCCAATGAAAACGAATCCGTGGTGGTTTCCTTATTCCGATAAACAGGTTCAGCGTCTCAAATTCCTATCCAAAATGCTTCATAAATGGGGTTTAAAGAAATGGATTTGACGGTTATTTCCCCACTTGGTTTTGGATGCAGAACAAGCTGGCCGACGTACGGATGAGTAACCGATTGCCACCGATGGCCGGGCAAGCCATGGACATTTCGCCGAGACTGTTTTTGGCAAGGAGTTTGTATTCCGGGCCCGCCTGCACCACGAAGGTGTCGCCGTCTTCGCTCAAGCAGAATATTTTGTTGTCGTAAGCCCACGGCGAAGTCGTAAACGCGGACGTGCCGGTGGTGTTGAGCCGTTGTTTGCCATAAATTTCCCGGCCAGTTTTTGCCTCCCGGCAACTCAAGAATCCAAAATCGTACAGCACATAAAAATAATCACCGTACAACAACGGCGACGGATTATAGGGACCCGCGGTCGGGTCGTGCCAGGCGATAAACTCGTTGGCCGTCTGGCCATCCTTCAGGGAAATATCGCCGCTGGCGCCGGGACGGATGGCATACACGGGACGAGTCTTGTCACCCACGTAGCCGGAGCAAACATAAAGTAGGTTGTCTCGCGCGAACGGGGTGGGAATTACAATAGACGACATACCGCCTAATTCCCACAGCAGTTTGCCATCCAGATCGTAGGAACGGATGCGACGAGTACCGGGCGTGATGATTTCGGTGCGTTTCTCGTTTTCCCAAATATAAGGAGTAGCCCAGTTGCTTTTTTCGTCACGGTCAACCCGCCAGAGTTCCCGCCCCGTTTCAGCATCGTAGGCGGCTAGAGAAGATTTGGCGTCGTTGTCATTGACCAGATAGAGGCGATCGCGATGCAGTACGGGCGACGCAGCGGTGCCCCAACCATAACGCGTCGGGTAGCTCGGGAGTTTTTGCGACCAGATTAATTTGCCGTTGAAATCGAAACTGAACAGGCCGACATTGCCGAAACAAGCATACACGCGTTTCCCATCGGTGACGGGAGTTTCGGATGCGTAGGTATTTTTGACATGGCGACGGCTGGTGGGCATACCTTTGACCGCTTCTTGTTGCCAGAGAATTTTTCCGCTTGCTAAATCAAGGCAGAGCACAAGCCAGCGATGTGTATCCGTCGGCACGGTCAGACGTTCACCACCGAAATACAGGCCTTTTTTAGGCGTCTCCGTTTCCTTCTCACTGACCACGGTCGTTAGAAAGATTTTATCATCCCACACGATAGGAGACGACCACCCAAGACCGGGGATGGAGGTTTTCCACGCAACATTCCGGTCCGCGCTCCAGGTGATTGGCAGATTCGCAGCAGTAGAAATGGAGAGAGAACCGGGGCCACGAAATTGTGGCCAGCGGGGAGAAGAGGGCTCTGCCGACCGAAGACCGGAACCCAGCACAAGCACGAGACCGAGCAACGCGATGGCATGGCGGAATCTCATGAGTTATCTTTCAACAAATTACTTCGTTACCATAGGCGGTGTGCTGGTTTTGATTTCGGCGCCGGTCTTCGGATCCACTCGTAGATTCAAGTCTTCGGCGTTGTCAGTGTAGAAGAAGAATCCTTGCATCATTTCGTTGAAGGTTTGCGGACCGTTCCGGACGGTGGCTTTCGGGTCGGGATTGTAAGGATTAAACGGTGAGTTGTCGAAGTGCGAGCTGCACTCGACTTTTGTTCCTTTCGGAAATCGGATGGTATCACGCGGCCACACGTAACCCAATTGCCAGTCGAAACTGTAGTTGGGCAGCACGAGCAAGGTCTCTTTTTTACCATCTGGATGGTGGGCGATAAATGTGCTGTCTTTGCCCCGCAAATGCATATGCATGAACAGACCGACCCCGGTCGCATCGCATTCCAGTTCTCTTGTGGCGGAGACAGGATGAGCCGGGGTTCCCGGTGGAATCCGGAATCGGTAATCGGCTATGATTTTGTACCGGATGCGTTTCCGGATGGGTTCCTTTGCGAAACGGAGGCCGACGGCAATTTGATCGGTTTCCTCCTTGCCGGTGGTGACGTAGTGGATTTGCAACGCCAACACCGATCCTTTGGGAATCATCATTGCCAGTCCGGCATCGAGATCGACAGGAATTCCTCCCGGCACTTTGCCGGTCAGAAAGTTACGTGTTTCATCAAACCCTTCCGGCAGTTTGGCGTAGCCTAGATTTGCGTGATGCACGACGCGGGGATTGCCGGGCATGATTTCGATCCCTTGCACCCAGGTGTCGTGCGTGAAAATGTGTGGCAGAATGACGTAGCGGTAGGGGATGTATCCGGTGGCGGGCAGTTTTTCCGGGAGCGCTGCCTTGATGATCAAGTCGGGTTGGCCGATCTGCCATTTTGCATCGGAAAACTCCGGTGGTTTGGGCGCTTGAGCGAGGTTTCCCGGCTTCTTTTCACCGCGACCCCATTGCACGATGATTTTGCGTTCGTCCGTTGTCAGGCCGCGTTGGTTGATGAATTTGCCAAAGCCCGGATGCGCGAACCAGGGCGGCATCCGTTGTTCCTCGACAACTTCCGCAACCATGGTGGCTTTCGACGCGACCGTCTCATACGAGGTCAACGCAAACGGCGCGGTCGTTCCGGGGCGATGACATTCGACGCAATGCTTGTTGATCAGGGGCGCGACATCTTTGGCATAAGTAGGCGTTTTATTGGGTGGGCGTTTTTCCGGAAACGTAATAGCGCAACCATCCACAGCAGTTTCAGCGACCTTGACTTTCCGTCCCACTAAAACGTCTTCGATTGCTTCTTTCAAATCTTGTCGGTCGGCTGAGGGTTTTACGCCTCCAAGCCGGTATTGATTGTCAATGCGACCGCGATATCGAATTTTTCGGTCGGCATCCAGCACGACGGCTTCCGGCGTGCGATTGACTCCCAACGCGCGGGCGCATTGGCCGTCAAAATCTTTCACAAATGGAAATTCCACGCCGTATTCCAGGGCTTGATAGGCAACCTGCTGGATCGAATCGTCGTCGCCGACGTTGATGGCGAGAAACCGAACTCCCTCGTTGTGGTACTGCGCGGCAAGCTCCTTGAGCCGGGGCAGATAGCGCTGCACCAGCGGACAACTGGTCGTGGTGAATATGATCACGAACGCCTTTGGCTGGCCAAAATCATCCAGCGTTCGGGGAAGATACCGAATGTCCTTGAAGGTGAATTTTTCGGACTCTGCGCCGATTGGAACTTTCTTTTCTTTTGCATCAACGCTGGGCAAACAGAGTGAGCAGCAAGCCAACAGGGCTAGGATTCTTGTTCCCATGTGCCACGGCTTCATCAGAGTTTCCTTCTATTACACTCTAAACGTACCCTGTCAAGCTTGCCTTGGGAGATCCAGTCATCCAGCCAAAAGCGACGACCGTTAACCTTGTGTCCCATATTTCAGCAGGAGCCGAAATGGCCGGACAATGCCGTAGATCGGAAACAGCGGGGTAGGCAGCCAAAGGGTTTGCACATCGTTGAGGGTCGGGTACAGCAGAAACCGGCAGGCGTGACGGATGCGATCGAGGAAGCGCTCACGCACTCTCATATGAAACCGGCACATCGTCAACGGCGAAATACGAGCGCTATCGCAAAACATATTTTCTTGGATATCAGTGGCGATGGCTTTAATGAGAGGGTCGGCCCGAAAGTCATCCGGCATGGGGGCATCCAATACTGAAGTTGCAAGATGCGTTCCAAGCCGGACAATCCGGTCGCAGCCGAGAGTGGTAGTTTGTTTTCGGATTGCATCCCAGTCGAGCGGCTGGTGCATCAGTTCTGCCACGGTGGTTATCCATTCCAGTCGTCCCCAAAGATGTTTGGCGCCGTGGAGACAGAGCAATAGCACCAAATCTTCGCGTCGAAAGGTCGCGATCGTGGAGTTGGCAAATGTAATTGGTTCCAATCGTGTCCATAGATCATCGGGCGTCAATCGGAGCGGGAAATACGGCGGCGCAAAAGCCCATTGGACTTCCATAAAATATGAGTTGTCCGCAGGAGCAAACGAGCATTCATAGTCACAACGCACGATTGTCCTAGAATCGGTATTTGTCGGCGGAAACAGGCCGATCTCATGCAAGGCGTTTCGCGCGCGATCGAAGTCGCGCTGGTCAATTACGATATCAAGGTCATCAAATTGGCGGAGCGCGAGATTGCCGTAGAGTGTCTCGGCCAAAACGGGGCCTTTGAACGCGATTGCGCGGACGCCTGTGGAATCGAGGTGGCAAAGGATTTTGACCAACTCACCGGAGAGAAATAGATTTTGTTTCGCGTGGGCATGGAACGCCTCGCGTAATGTTGCTGGCACGGCCGTTGGCACGGTAGCAGTGACATGCCAGTAGACCAACGGCATGAGACCGTGGCGGTTCGCAACCGTGAGCACTCGATCCCATTGGATTTCCTGTGACACGAGGGACTTCAACTGGGATATCCGGGCTTCATCAAGCTTCAGGCGAGCGCAACAGAGAAGAAGTTCGACTTCGGGAGTCATTTCTTCTCCGTCTGCGATAACCATGACTGCGCGTAGAGGCCGTTGCTTTGCAGTAATTCGGTGTGGTTGCCGGCTTCCACAATTCGTCCGTCGTCCATTACGTAAATCTTATCCGCGCACATTGCGGTCGTGAACCGATGGGTAATCATAAGGACCGTCCGGCCCGCGACAGTCTCGCGCAGTTTCCGAACCCACTGCGCCTCCGTCCATGAATCCATCGCGCTAGTCGGCTCGTCGAGCAACAAAATCGGCGACGGCCGAACCAGGGCGCGCGCCAGCGCGAGACGTTGCCATTCACCGACGCTCAAGTCGGTGCCGCCATCGAACCATTTGCCCAGAGGAGTTTCGTATTGTTGCGGCAAACGCGCGATGGTTTGGTCGGCCCACGCCGCGCGCGCGGCAGTTTCGATGTTCATAGCGCCGTTGTTTTGCAAATTGCCGAGCCGGATATTTTCGGCGGCGGTCATGTTGTAATGAATGGGTTGTTGGAATAATACACTGATGTTCGAGCGAAGCTCCTCAATGTTCAATTCGCGCAGATCCACGCCGCCAAGGGTGATGACACCGGAATCGGGGTCGTAAAAGCGGCAGAGCAATTTGACCAGGGTGCTTTTGCCAGCGCCGTTAGGGCCGACGATGGCAGAGATTTGTCCTGCATGTATTCTCAAAGTAAACTCGCGGAGAGCAACGCGTTCGCTGGCCGGATAATGGAAGTTCACATCACGAAACGAAATCTCCGCGGTGTTTGGCAGGGTTATTGGTGTGAGTGGGGCGGTCATTTTCGGCGCCAGCGACAGAAACTCGAACAGATCACCGAGGAATAGCGTGTTGGCATAGATTTGGCCGACGTTATGCAGCAGCGCGCGCATGAGTGTTTGGCCGTGGTTAAACGCAACATAGAAAAGCGCGAGGTCACCGAGCGAAACAGCGCCTCTGGCTGCCTGCCAAACCATCCAAGCCGCCGCTGCACCGGTAATGACCAATCCGACGGTGGCGGCAGCGATTTCTGCGAAGGCCTGCTGTCGCGCGAGCTGGATCTGATCAGCGCGCAGACGGGCGCGTAGTTTTTGGAAGGCAGCTTGAAAATAATCACCGAGGGCAAACAAGCGTAGCTCGGCGGCGGATTCCGGCGCGGTTAGCAGCCAGTCATAGTACCAAGCGCGGCGTTCGTCGGACGTGGCTTGCTGTCGCCAAGCGTGTTGGCGTGTGCTGTAATGCAAGACAACCAACAGCGCGGGCAGCGTGCTGACCACGAGAGCGATGGGCAACCAAAGCCCGAACTGCAGCAAGACCGCGCCCATGGCGACGAGGGTGAGAGTGTTTTGCGCGAGACTGCCAACGCTTTCCAGCAACGCGATGGGGCGATGACCGGATTCTTCCCGGGCGCGATGCAGATGGTCGAAATAATCGGGAGACTCGTAGAACGCCATGTCCAATTCCACCGACTTTTGATGAATCAGAGTGGAGAGATGATCGCGAAGGATTTGAGCCTGCGCGGCTCGGATCCACGCGCCGAGACTCCGAAGTAACTCCGAGACAAGGAGAATCGCAGCCATAAGGATGACCCAGAATACGGCTGGCTGGATTTTATCCCAGGAACCATCCGATTTCGATCCGGCGACGACATTGTCAACCACGAGTTTCGCGATGAATACCGTCGCGAGAGGCAGCAACCCTTGCACGACGAGCAAGCCCGCCCAAGCGACAGTCCAGCCGCGCGCGGTTCCCCAAGTGAGACGGAGTGCGCGTGGGAGATGGGGAAGTTGACCGAACAACGTTCGGACTTTCCCGGACACGGTGGCATCGCTCATTGCTTCGACTATACCAGCTTACGACAGAAAATCGGATGCCATTCAATCGCCATCAGACATGAAGAGTTATGTCGTGTTCGATGGCAGCAATGACATCAGGAAGGCGAGAGAGATTGCGAGGATACGAGAGGGATTTGACGGGGACGCGCTCGACGATTTTTGTGAAGATGCGAAGTTGGCGGGAGAGCCTAGCGGGATCGATGGAGACGGGATTGGACGTGTTGGCGATGAGCGCCATTAGCGCGCGGCGGGGAGAAAGGGATCGAATTGATACGCGTGATTTGGATGGTGGTTGAAGAATATAAATTGTCCGGAGCGGAGCAGGATAATTTTGGTAGCTTGTGGTGTTGAGCGGAATGATGAGTTTGGAAGTGAGACGGTTCATGGGGATGCCATGAAATTGTTTGCCGAGGATCCGGTGGGCGATTTGCCGGAAGAGTTTGATTCTCGGTGAACCGGGGAAAGCAATAATTTCGCGAGCGCGTCGCTGGGTAACAAGAAGGTCATCCGTCAGAAGAGGGTAACCAGCAGCAAGAAAGGCCGCCGCTAACGTGGATTTTCCGAGACCACAATCAGCGGCGAAAGCAACCACGCCACCGTGGATGACGACGGCGGTCGCGTGGAGCGGTTCAATGCCTTGTTTGACAAGAGCAAAGGAGAGGGCTTGGGTTAGGAAATAGGCTTGGAACGATTCATGTGTGCTTCCATTGATCGTTCGAGCGGAGACTTGGTGGCCGTCCGGCGAGACGAGAAATTCGAATTGTCCGCGCCATCGAAGATAATCGGAGCCATCGGCGATTTTTTTTAGATAAGCCCAGCCAACCTTCGATGGCGGTTTTGGGAAAACCGACGGGGGGGCGCGGCGAAGTCGAACCTGTCCGATGGGTGATTGGTGGAGATTCGAACCAGGGAGCGGCCATTCGCTATCGAGACGGATGCCATAGAGGTGACCAGTCCAGAGACTTGGTTGCCGACGCGTCATCGGCTTACGCATTCGTGCCAGAGGCCTTCGTTTTCGGTTTCTGTGCACCATCGGGTTTAGTCCCGCGCTTGATCATAGTGAGCCGGGCGAGCGGACCGTAAACGATAAGACGTGGCGGTTGATAAGCTTTGCGTGTTCGACCGGTGGAGTTTCGTGGAATATTCATCTGGTTTGGAACCCTTAGAGTTGTCCACCACCAGCGGCTTTGCTCTTGGGACTGGCGCCGTCGGACTTATCCCCGCCTTTTGCGCGAGTCAAGCGGCTGATGCTGCCATAGGAGACGACGCGCGGCACGCGATAGGGTTGTTTACGCGCATTAGACGGCTTCCCGGCTTTAATTTTCTCCTGCATAATTCATCTCCTTCCGATTGGAAGTTTTACTATCAAAAAAAGTTTGCAACCACAACTCTAATCCTATCAAGTTTGAGGCGTTCCATGCCAGCTCACTGCTTTCAGGTGTAAGACGATTCTGCCATTGCTGCATCTCCCGCCGCAGGATATCCGATTGAGCATACTGTCGCGCAATGATTCGACTGTCGCCAAGCAAAAAATCGTTCACTTTGCCAAGGTCACACCGGATACTATCGTTCACACGATCGGTGAAATCAGCTTTCCAGGTTCGCTGCAGGATTGGTTCCGGGAGAATTCCTTTCATGGCGTCACGGAGAATGGCTTTGGGAACGCCTCCGTTCGTCTGCATGTCACCGGGGATCGCGATGAGGAAAGAGAGAAGGTCACGGTCCAGAAACGGAAGAGCAACATCGAGACCGTGCATGGCCATTGCCTTATTGGTCCATTCCATACAGAGAACATGATATTTCGAGCGAATTTCTCGGTAAATGGAGAGACTATGTGCCGAAGAGGCTGGCTGATAATAGTGATTGGGTCGCACCAATGCTTTAGCCACTCGTTCTCGTAAGAAGTCGGAATACCACGGTAAATTCCGAGGTGGACGCAAATGGTGACGCAGATAACGAAGTGTCGGCCGAAGTCGGTTGGGAATGTAATGCCGGAGAAGTTCACTCCAAAATATCGTTCGAAAAAATTTCGGGTCGGCGTCTGTGTACCACCGGCCGTACGCGCCCAGGTGATTTGCAATGGTTCTCCAATTGAATTGCCGAAATAGGTCAATCAAGTAGGCCTGGTCGAAGACAACTTGGTCTGCCCAGTGTCCCGTTAATAGCACCTTTGCTCCCGCGGTGCGCGCGGCGTCAGCCAGGTTGACTGTCGAGCTCCACTGCTCGTCAAGAAACGGCGCTTCGATGTGCCAGATAGCTTCCCGGCTGCCGTCGAGAATTGCCGGTTTCCCCATCGGGACGCGCTGGATCGGTATCCCATACGCATGCTCAATATCGAGAAGGTATTTTTTTTCATCTGCCGGCGAACGTTCGTCACAAATGTACGAGATGCCTGTAGCGACTGGCAGGATTTCCCCTTTACGACGGAGAGTTTCCGCAACGCAGAGAATTGATGAGGAATCCAAGCCGCCGCTGGTGGAAATTGCCACGGGTGGCGCACTCCGGAAACGTCGTCGAACGGCTTGCTCAAATAGCAAACGGAACCGTTCTGTGTAATCTGAATACGATTTGAGGCGAATTCGAGCATGCAAATCAAAGTCCCAATATCGCCGCGTTAGTAATCGTTCCCGTGTAACAATCGCGATATGCGAAGGCAAAAGGCTTGGAATGTTTTCGAAAAAATCCAACCCGCGCCCGTTCCAAATTGGCACGCCGAGTAAAAATTCTGCTAGCGTATCGTCATTAGGCTGCGTGCGAACCTGGGGATGAGCGAGGATGGCTTTGATTTCCGTCCCAAACAGAAACAGATCTGGACGATGATAATAATACAGGGGACGCAGCCCGATCGCGTCACGCGCAAGCACAAGTTTTTGTTGTCGTGGATCGAAGATGCCGAGCGCAAAATCGCCGTTGAGCCTCTCGGCAAATTTCTCACCCCACGTTTCATAGGCGGCAACCACGAGCACCGGGTCGGGGGAATCCGTGGAAATTGGTTGCGATGATTTCAGCGCGCCGAGCAATTCCTCGCGATTATCGAGACGACCGTCCCAGACAATCGCCGCGCCGGTAGGATGCACGAACGGTTGTGACTCGGTGCGCGATTCCGGGGTGACTCGCATCAGTTGGCAGGCAAGCCCCGTCGAATAATTTAGCCAGGAACCGCATCCATCGGGGCCTCGGTGGGCTAACGTTGCGGCTATTTTCTCCAGTAAAGGTTTTTCGACTGGTGCGCCGTTGAGATTCCAAAGGCCGGCAATTCCACTCATGCGTTCTCCGATTCGAGAGCTGGCAACGCGGTGTAGCATTCTGGACCCGCGTCGCCGAGAACAACCGCTCCATCGCATTCAAGCCAAGCATGGGCCAGGAAGCGATTGCCATCCTTGGCGACGCCGAAGCGCAGGGCGGAAGGAAATCCTGATCGCGCCAGTAACGTTCGCGCGGCGATTGCCTGTGTAAGGCACGAGGCGCGCGGCACGTAGCGACTGGCGACCCGGATCGACCAAAGCAATTTCTCGCGCGTAATGGCTGGGGATTTGCGAGTTTTAACTCGGCTTGGCAGGAGACTTTCCAGCGCGGAAAATGGAAGCAGCCAAAGTCCAAGTCGAACGAAGCTGACCCAGAAAAAAGCCGCGAGCAGGGCGAGTTGCTCTGAAGCAGGTAATCGAAAGAATTTACGAGCTGTTTCCATCTTGAACTTCGATGAGTCCTTTCTTCCGCAGTTCCTCGAGCAGCGCCAACAAATCGCGCTCGGCCCGATTACGGTTTACATCGTACTCTTCCACCATCGTGTCGAGAATGCTTGTTACTGTAGTTTGCTTTTGGAGCAAATTCCAGATCCGCGCGCCGACGGGGTCGAGCCCGTAGTAGAGACTTTTGTTGAGATCGAGAATGACCGCTTCACCGCCGAGATCGCAAGAGACCTGTTTCTTGCTCGCCTTGACGATGGCGTTGTTGGAAATCGGACAATTCACGTTGGTCAATGTCGCGCATCGGACGCGCCGGGTCAAGCCCCCGGCGATACCGGTTCAATGCTCACGCGAAAATGGCGCACGGCAATTTTTCGGGGTCGGCAGCATTGCTCGATTTCTTTCAGGCGCGCGGGTGGAACCTCTGGAACAGCGATGATGAGTTCTTGGATGTCGAGAGATTCCAAAGTTTGATCGAGAGTTTGCGATGCGTCCACGATCGGATAGCCATGGAGAGTTTTGTGTTCGATGGAAGTTCCGTCCTCGAAAAAACCGACCGGTGTAAGCCCGAGCTTGTCGTTGGCAAGCAGTTCTCGGATGAGAAGGCTGGCATTATGTCCGGTGCCATAAATCAGCGCCTTGCGTTTGTCCGCCGGGTTGGACTGGGCGTAGTAATCGAGCACACGAATCGAAAAACGTAATCCGAGCAATAGAGAGCTCATCACAAAAAAATCGATCACCAGCACGTTCCAGCCTCCCGCGGAAATCACAGGCAACGCGCCGACCAGCGCTGTGGAAGCGACACAAGCCAAAAACATCGAGCGCACTCCGCGCAGCAGATCGGGAATTCCCGCGTGTTGCCATTGAACCCGATAGAGGCCTGTGGCGTGGAAGACAAGAATTTTGACAAGGAGAATGAGCGGCAGCGATGCCAGAAATTTGGGCCTGGCAATGTCGAATTTCCCTTCGACTTTGATCCAGTGCGCGAGGTAGTAGGCGACGATGACCAGTACGATGTCCACGATCATCTGGATTGCCGGTGATGCGAGCGCGGGCAATCGAGTGAATGGCCGGAGCGCTCCACTGCGCAACCATTGAAGTTCTTTATAGCGAAGTTTTTGGACGGCGATCACCGTCGCCACTCCCATCGCAAAAAGGACAAGCCCAGTGTTCAGGTTTCGCAACGTAGCCAGTGCCAACGCCGCGCCGGCCAGCACCATGCAAATCCCGTAGAGCACCACCACGGCATTCCGATGAGTGATGCCAAGCTTCAGAAGGCGATGATGCACGTGTTCGCGGTCCGCCCGAAACATGCTTTTGCCGCCGGCAAAAAAGACGCGCACATTTTTTTCGTCTGTTTCCAAAATATGCGCCGAGGCCAGGAATCGCCGAAGCATGGCCAGCGACGTGTCCATGATGGGCAACCCAAATGCCAGCATCGGAACGAGGACGGACGCCGCCGCGGCGCTTTTATGAGACGTCTGAATGCTTAACACGGCGAGTGTGAAACCCAAGAAAAGGCTTCCCGAATCCCCCAGAAATATCGAGGCGGGATGAAAATTGTACCGCAAAAAACCGACGAGCGCGCCAGCCAACGTGACACACATCAGCGCTAACCCGATTTGTTGGTTCAATTGCGCAACCGCTGCCAAGGTCAGCGCTGAAATAAGCGCCACACCCGCCGCCAGTCCGTCGAGGCCGTCGATCAGGTTAAATGCGTTCGTCAATCCGACGATCCAAAGCATCGTCAATGGCACCGTCCAGATTCCCAAGTGAACATCACCCCACGGAAGTGTGAGGTCAGAAATTTGAAATCCGAAATACACGGCCACCCCGGCTGCCGAAAGTTGCGTGAGGAATTTAATGGCCGCGCCGAGAGGCCGCACATCGTCCAGGATTCCAATCGCCAGGATGATGCATGATGCAGGCACGAATCCACGCCACCATTGGTCGGTCAACACCCGTCCCGCATAATCGCCAAGCGCCATCCAGCCCAGTCCCAGCCACACGAGAGCGTGGAACGCCACGAAAATGGCGACGCCTCCCAATCGCGGGGTCGGTTGCGTGTGAACCTTTCGTTCGTTGGGCTGATCCAGCGCGCCGACGCGAATGGCGATCCATCGCACCAGTGGCGTGATGAAATAGGCCACACCAGCGGCGCAAACAATTAGAAACGCGTACTTGAACATGGTCGAACTCCGGGCGTCCTTGGCTACCCGCCCATCCTAATGGTTCTCGCGGCAATTTTCAATCCGCACCGCCCAAAGATCGCCCCAGCCACCACGATGTCCTTCAGCGGATTGCGGGGGAAATGTTTCGTGTAATAATGCCACATGCTCCGATGATGTTCGCGGATCATTCGGACCGGCATGGAGCGGCTGCTACCAGCAATCTCGTGTCGCACTTCCATGGCCGGATGATACAGCACTTTCCACCCGGAATCGTGCGCGCGCCGGCAGAAATCCACGTCTTCGCAGTACATAAAAAACTGCTCGTCCAGTCCCCTCAATTTCTCGCTCAATTCGCGCCGATGCAACAAACAAGCGCCGCTCACCCAGTCCACCTCGCGACGCCGCGCGTGGTCGTCCCTCGTCTGTAAATACTCGTGGCTGTAACGATTGGTTGGGAACAACCGCGTCAGCATCGAGTACCGATTGAACATCGCCGTCCGGTACGACGGAAAGGATCGACAGGACAATTGCACGGTTCCGTCAGGATCCACGATTTTAGGCCCGAGTATCCCGATGCTGGATTCACTGGCGAATACTCGCACCAATTCTCCGATTCCGTCATTGAGGATTTCCGAGTCGGGATTCAGCCAGAGCACAAAACGCCCGGTCGAATTCTTCAAGCCGGCGTTCACGCCGGCGGCGAAACCGACGTTGCGCTCCAAAGCGATCAAGCGCGCTTGGGGGAATTTCTCGCGCACGATCGCCGCGCTGTTGTCGGTCGAGGCGTTGTCCACCACGCAGACTTCGTGCTCGATGCCCGCACAGTGCGCTGCCACCGACGCCATGCATCTCTCCAGAAACGCTGCGGCGTTGTAGCTAACGACGATGACCGATAGTTCCATTGCGAAATCTCTCCAAGACATAGAGCGCCCAGACCCTCGACCAGTGCACTTTCCCTTGTAAGAATCGATTCACCCATTTTTGATGCCCCGCGTTCTCCAGCTCGACGCGCATCTCGTTTTTCGAAAAAGCGCCTCGCAGCCATACTTCGAACGGAAACACAAACCCACGTTTGGGTTGCCGCAGATGTTCCTCCGGCAAAAATCCCTTCATCGCGCGGAAGAGTGCAATTTTGTGCGAAGCAGCTCTCCCTCTTGACCAATTACCAGCCGAGACAACTGCCCGCAGGAACTCGTGATCCACAAACGGCGTCCGCAATTCCAAACTATGGCACATCGTAAACACGTCCGAGTCGCGTAAGAGTTGCGGAATCATAAACCGTTCGATCTCCAATCGTGCAATGGACCAGAACGAGGGTAGGGACGCGCGGCCTCGCGCGTCCGAAACATCGAGCGGACGAGCCGGCGGCTCGTCCCTACCTGGAACAAACGGCGTGTGTCCGAGCTCCCGAATTTGTTCGTCGGTGAAAAGCGCGCGATACTCCCGCCAGATTGCGGCAAGGTCGTCGGCGTTCGCGCGGAGCAGCCGGGCGAGTTTCGGCGAGCGAGACGACGGGATATATTTGGCGAACCGGGACGCCAGCTTCGCCGCAGCCGGAACTCGATTCGCTCGTTGCAGTATTTTTTGCAGGCGTGGAACTTCGACAAAGCTCGCGTAGCCGCCGAGGATTTCGTCGCCGCCCAGGCCAGACAGGGCGACTTTTCCTCCCGCTGCCCGCGCGGCTTTCGCGACGAAATAGGTGTTCACGCCGTCAATTGTTGGTTGATCCATGGCGGAGAGCGCGTTTTCCAAGCCATCGAGAAAATCTTTTTGGGTGACTTCCAATTCCGTGTGGTCTGTTCCGTAATGGTTTGCGGCTGCCCGCGCCAGATTCCCTTCGTCCCATTGCGTCTTCGGGAACACGATGCTGAACGTCCGCAGCGGTCCACGATGAAATTGCCGCACCGCCGCAACGATGGCGGTCGAATCCAGTCCGCCGCTCAAAAAGACGCCGACGGGCACATCGCTGACCATGTGTGCTTTGACCGATTCGATGAGCGCGGCGCGAACGCGTTCTGCAGCCTCGCCAACGTCGGTATCGCTCCGGGGGCTGGATTCGAGCGATTTTTCCATGGACCAGTACGGGTTGATCAGAAGTTTGCCATCACTCCAGATCGCGAAGTGGGCTGGGGGCAGCGATTTCACGTCCCGATAGAACGTTCGCGGGGCGGCAATGGATCCGCGTTGGAGAAATTCCATTTCAGATTCCTTGTCCGTTTTGTCGGTTACGAGTCCCGATTGACGGATCGCCTGAATTTCGGAGGCAATCAGAATCAACTTCGGGTTTGGCACGGCATAGTAGAGCGGCTTAATCCCGAACCGGTCGCGTGCCAAAAACAACTGCCGTGTCTCGCGATCCCAGATCGCAAACGCGAACATCCCTCGCAATTTTTGCAGGCACTCTGCGCCATCGCGCGCGAAAAGCTCCACCAAGACTTCCGTGTCCGACGTGGATCGAAGGTGCGCGCCTTTCGCTTCCAATTCGGCACGTAGCTCGCGGTAATTGTAAATCTCGCCATTGAAGACAATCCAATAGCGGCCGTCCGACGAGCGCATCGGTTGATGTCCCGCCGCCGAAAGATCGAGAATCGCCAGCCGCCGATGAGCGAAGACTGCGTTCGGTGTCGCGCCGAGCATTTCGATCCCTTCATCATCAGGGCCGCGATGCGCGATCGCACGCGACATTCGGTCGACCGAAGCGCGCACACTCTCGCTGTCGCGTGTTGAGGAGTCTATGATTCCAGCGATGCCACACATAGATAGTTATCCTGCTAATACCTCATCATACACCGCCGCCAGTTTTTCGAGGCAGACATTGCGGTCGTACAATTGTTCCACGCGCGTTCGTCCGGCATTGCCCATGGCGCGAGCGCGGTCCGGGTCGCGCAGCAGTGTGAGGATTGCTTCTGCCATCTTTTCCGGATTTTCGGGAGGGACGAGCAACGCGGTCTGGCCGTCCACGCAGATTTCGGTGGGACCGCCGTGGTTGGTGGCGACGATGGGTTTCGCGGTCGCCATTGCTTCCAGCAACACGAGGCCGAAGGGTTCAGGCCAGCGCGAGGCGAGGACGAGAATATCGAGGGCGGCATGGACAGCGGGCATGTCTTCTGGGTGATACCGCCAGTCGGTAAAGTGAACGATGGCATACAGCCCGAGGGTTTTTGAGAGGGATTTGAGTTCGTCGGCGTAGGATTCCTGACCGACGATCGGGCCGCCAACGACTGCAAATCGCACGCTGGGGAATTGATCGTGACAGATTTTCGCGGCTTGAAGGAAAGTATCCACGCCTTTCCATTGGTCGAGCCGGCAAACTAGCCCGATGAGAGGTGTTTCCATGGATAGCTTTACATCGTTCCGGATCCGCCGACCGTCATTCCGAGGGTGGTACAATTCTGTATCAATCGAATTTGGGATTTTTCGCAAATGAGATGGATAATTGCCCGCGTCATCGCGAAACATCGCGCCGACGGCGTCGCTGGTCACGATGATTCGGGTGGAATAACGTCGCGCGAGGAAAAGCTCGACGGATTTGACGAGGCCGGATTGCATGACGATTTCGCGAATATGCCAGAAGTGCGGTCGGTGCGCGAGACGCGCGGCGGCGAACCCGTAAAGGTTGTGAAGGGTGTTGGTATGGACGAGGTCGATTTTTTCGCGGAGGATGAGTGCGCGGAGTTTGCAAACTGCGCGTGGCCAATTAAGGGCGTAGCGGATGATGTAAAGCCCTCCGCGACGAGTGGTAAGTTTGAGCATGGCTGGCTCGATAAAAACATCCGCGCCGAGTTTGCGGAGCGACTCGACCAGAGGTCCATCGTGCGGCAGCACGACGCAAGGTTGGAATCGCGCGCGATCGAGTTTCTCGATGATCCGCAGCAGAGAAATGTCCGACCCGCCAATCTCCGAGGTGGATTGCAGGTAGAGAATTCTGCGGGGAGCGTTAGTGGAGGACGGACTCATATAGCTTTTCGTATTGTGCGGCGACAACGTCCCACGCGAATTGTTTGGCGCGATCCAGTCCGCGTTCCCGGTACTCGGCCCGAAGAGTTGCGTCGGTCAAGACCCGCCGCAAGGTTACGCCGAGTTCCGCGTCGGAAACAATCAATCCGGCGCGACCGTGATCAAGGACTTCTTGCGCGCCGGCGTTGGGAGTGGCCACGACGGGTGTGCCGCTGGCCATTGCCTCGACATAGGGAATCCCGAATCCCTCGTAGATGCTGGGCAGGCAAAACACCCAGGCTTCGCGGTAGAGCCAAGCGAGCTTGTTGGTGTCAACGCGCCCAAACCATCGAACGCCCTCGGTATCGACTTTGTCTCCGCGCACGACCCACAATTCCGCGTCGGGAAGCGACGGTTGAATTTCCTTTTGGAAAGTTTCGAGCAGCAATCTCCCTCGTTTTCGGCCTTCGAGATCCCCGACAAAAAGAATCGTGGGATGCGAAGATTTGACGCCGGCTGGCTTGAAGACCGTTGTGTCCACGCCGTTCGGAATGGTGGCGTCGGTTTTCGGATAATGGCGGCGCGTGGCATTGGAAACCGCAACGACTCGGTCGGCGCGCAGGACGGCGGGGATTTCGTTGAGATAGAAATAGAGGTGCATCAGAAACCATTTTGGTGATCCGAGTCGGATGCCATTGTGGAACGCTTCCGACAACGCGGAGCCGTGGAGGGTGCGAACGACGGGCGGGCTGCGGTCGTGGGACAACCATTGATCGTCGCCCTGCGCGTGGATCACATCGAACAAGGAAAAATCCTGTCGCGCGATCTGAAACGGAAACGTAATCGGTGCGGTTGGCAAACCGCAACAGCGTTTTGTGGTTGGCAACGTGACAACTTGATAGCGAGCTTCTTCCGGGGCGGTATCGAGGCTGAACACGGTGACATGATGGCCACGAGCGATCAGGATGTTGGCGAGGTTGTGCGTGAAATAGCCGACCCCCCCGCGAGAGCCGCTGGGCAGAAACCGTTGGATGATGGCGATTTTATGCGGTTGCACGGGCGACCTCGCGGTAGATGGCCAGCGTTTCGCGGGCGGTTTTTTCCCAGGAAAAACGCTGGGTGTTCAGAAGCCCGCGTTCACGATAGGATTCCCGCAGCTTGGTATCGGCAATCAATTTCGAGACGGCATCCGCGGCGCTCTTGGCGTCATCGGGATTGACGACAATCGCGGCGTCGCCAACAATTTCGGGCAGAGATCCTCGATTGGAACAGATGACTGGTGTCCCGCAAGCCATTGCTTCCAGTGGTGGCAAACCGAATCCGGCGTAAAGCGGAATGTAGAGGAGCGCGGAGGCGGAGTTGTAAACGGCAGGCAAGTCGGCGAGTGAAATACGGCCGAGGTGTTGGATGCGCGATCGCAGGCGAAGTTGATCAATCAACGTGTTTTGTTCGGAAGAAAAATCGCCGCCGATTTTCACGAGCGGAACATCGAGATGTTCGAGCGCGCGGAGAGTGCCTTCGATGTTCATATACGGGAGCGTGTGACCGACGTGAAGGATGAAATGGTCGGGAAGTTTGTATCGTTTGCGAATCGCATCCGTGTCGGTCAGTGGACGAAACGCGGGATCGATCCCCAAATGGACGACTCGGACGCGGTCAGCGGGATAGTCCACAAGCTCGAGGAAATCGCGTTTGGAATTTTCCGAGTCGGTGATGACGCGGGCGGCACGGCGGACGGCGCGGAGGCTGTACCGGACTGCGAACCGGGTGCGGCGGGACACGTCTGGCAATTTGAACACGATGGCATCGTGGAAGGTGACGACGGATTTTTCTGGTTGTAAACTATAGAGCAGATGGCCAAAACCATAATCAACGACGTGGTTGACATCGGCGAGGGGAGCTTTGCAAAGGCGCTGATAGCGGATGTATTGATCCCAGAGCCGCGCCCAACCCGGTTGCAGGCGGACATTGGGCGGCAAATAATCCATGATCATCTCGGTATCAGGCAGGAGGGGGCGGACGTGACGAAGAAGCTGGCTGGCATAGATCTCCATGCTCTTTCGGAACGGATCGGGAAAGGCGCGAAAGAGACAGATTCTCATTCCTTGGGTTGCTGCCGATTTCCAATGACTCGTCCCGGATTGCCGACGACGATGGCATACGCGGGGACATCTTTGGTAACGACCGAGCCGGCGCCGATGATGGCACCGGGACCGACGTGGACGCCATCGAGGATGATGACGCGGTTGCCGACCCAGACATCGTCTTCGATGATGATGCCTTCGCGGGAAACGCCTTGTTCGTGGATGGGTTTATCGAAATCGGAGAACTCATGATTTTCGGCAAGGATATCCACGGAAGCGCCGATGATCACATTTTTGCCGATGCGAATTCCTCCGCCGGCGCCGAGGATGCAGCGTGGGCCGATGTACGTGTTATCGCCGACGATCATTCCCAGGCCGAGATTGCTGAGAGTGCTGGAGGCTTGCACCCAGACTTGCTCGCGAAGGCGGACATTATCGCCGAGATGGATGCCGGTCTGGGAAAGGCCATTGAGATACACGTAATCGCCGATGTAACAATTTCGGCCCGCGGAAATGTAGCGCGGGAACAGGATGTCCACGTGCCTGCCCACGAAGAGGCGTCCACGGGTGTGTTGGAGCCGGAGTTGCCACCAGAGTCCGCGCAGGTAGGAAGCGCCGCCGCGTTTCCAGAGATACCAAAGCATCTCCGGAAACGTGACTTGCAATTCCTTGCCAGCCTGCGGTCGGCCGGCGGCTTTCTCATAGAGCTTTTCCTTGAAGGTTTTCAAGTGAGGGGTAATGTGCGCGAAGATTGCCTCAACGTCAAATGGCGATCGACGAATCCCGGTTAAATTTCCGCAATTCGAAGTTCGGCGAGGGAGGGATTTAGGAGAAAGTCGTTCAGGCCGCGACCGAGGTGAAAAAACAAATCAGTCCCGTCCCTGCTGGTTTTTGTGCCGCCAACCAGCGTGTCCGAGACGCCGTCATCGTGCACGGTTGCCGTGTTGAGCGGAAACGCGAAGGGAAACGCAGGAGGATTGGTTTGGCCGAGCAGCCGGGCGATTTTCGCGCTTAGCGAAGCCGACGAATTCCATTCGGTCAGGATCAAGCTTAGGGCGCGGACATTGGCGTCATAATCCGTGAAACCGGCAATCAAAATATCCTCTCCCGCGCGGCCAATAATCCGGTCGAATCCCTGTCCGCCAATCAGCACGTCGTTGGCGCTACCGCCGATGAGAAGGTCGTTGCCGGTACAGCCCACCTCGACTGTCTGGCCACCGCCGCCTTTCAGTCGATCGTTGCCAGGCCCGCCAAAAAGCGCCGTGGCGGCGCGAACGCTGCCAGCGACTTGCAGATTGTCATCCCCAGCCAAGCCTGCGACGATGATTCGTCTGCCGCCCCCGACGGCGAACGGTCCGGTTCGCATACCGTTGAGGGTTACATTGACCTGATTGAGGAGTGTCCCTGCGGCGGAGACGACGATGGAGTCATCACCCGCCGTACCAACAATCAACAAGTCATTGCCGACAAATCCGGCTGTGGAGGTTGGCGAACTGATGACAGCCACGCCCTTTGCCGTGGTGGAAGAAAGATCCGAATCGGTGATGTTGATCGAGATGATTTTGGAGGTGGAAGGAGGCGCCGCGCCACAGAAATCGGAAAAATCGTCAAGAACGCTTGGCGAGTAGGTGTGGGTGCCGGAGACAACGCCAGATCCATTGGATTCTGCGATGTTTCCGACGGACGAAGTGCCGTCTCCCCAGTCAATCGTAGCGGTGTGAGTGTCGAAAACACCCGGGTCGTCGAATGTCGCGACGGATTGATTGTTGAACGGGATTCCGGCGACAGCGAAAATGTTGAGGGCGGTGACGATCGGCGCGACATTATTGACTGTAATTTGAAATGTTTGGGAAGCCGCCAGATTTTCGCGTCCATCGTCCGAAACGACAACGGTCACAGAGAAAACAGCAGGCCCATTGCTGGGAGTGAATGAAAATGCGCCTGTCGATGGGTTGATTAATGCGCCGATGGGCGCGCCGGGCGCGAGGCTGTAGGTCAGCGAATCGCCGTCCGGGTCGGTGCCCGCCGCGGAGAACGCGATTGTGCCGCCTTCATTACCCGATTGATTCGAGATGGGAGACAAGAGAGGCGGCGAATTGGGGCAGGGGAGCAATTTCAAGGTTGCGAGTGGATTAGTTTGGGGAACGGCGGCGTCGGACAATCCAAGATCATCCAATAGAAAATCCCCTGTGATAATGCTGGAGTCAGTTTGCGGGAAATCCACGCGATATTCTCCGTCGGGCAGCGCCAGAATCAACCGGCGATCGGTTGTGAATGTCAGCCCACGAATCTGCCAGTCGTCCATCGGTGTGACAGCGACATTGTTTAGCGCGCAAAGGTCGAAGTCCAGACGGCCATTCTCGATCCTGACCGCTTCGGTCGTTTGAGTAACGGCCAGGTTGGTGGCGACAGTGAACGTCCCGTATGGTTTGGCGCCAAAAACACTGGGCAACGCGTCCACGCGATATTTTCCTGCCGGCAAATGATAGGTCGAAACCCTCGTTCCCGCCGCGGTCAGTCCCATAATATCCGCCGCTTGAAATCCGGTCGGCCACGACAACGCAGTTGGGTCGATCGTGATCGCGGCTAGCTTCGCCAAATCAAACGTGATCGTTCCGGCATTGAGCAACAACGATCCGGTGGGTTGCGATACAGTCAGGTCGGCACCGACGACAAATGTCCCGTAATATTTTGTGCCGAATGCGGCGGGCGGCGGCGTTTCGATTCGATACGTGCCGGCAGGGAGATGGTAAGTTGTCACACGATTTCCGCCTGCGGTCAATCCGACGATATCCGCCGTCTGAAGACCCGTTGGATAGGAGAGCAGCGTGGGATCAACCGTGACCACGGCGAGTTTTGAAATGTCAAAGGTGATTTCGCGATTGTTCAGCAAGAGCACACCGGTCTGCTGTGTCACCGAATAATCCGCGGCAATTGTAAAGTTCCCGTAGACTTTTGTGCCCAGCGTAGCGACCGCGTCCAGACGGTAGGTGCCAACGGGCAAGTGAAATGTCGCGCGTCGAGAACCTGCGCCCGTCAATCCGAGCACGTCTGCCGCTTGCAATCCAACTGGCTGCGAGAGCAGCGTGGGGTCGATTGTCACTTCGCCCAGTTTTGTCAGGTCAAAAGTGAACCCTGTCGTCGTGGGAAGCAGGACGCCCGTGACACCCGAAATGGTTAGGTCGGAATTGACCGTGAATGTCCCGTACGGTTTCTGTCCAAATGCGGCCGACGGCGCGTCCACGCGATACGTACCGGGAAGGAAATGATAGGTGACCGTTCTGCCTCCCCCAGCGGTAAGACCGACAATGTCCGCCGCTTGCACGCCGACGGGTTCGGAAAGATTCGAAGGATCAATTTGGATGGGCGCAAGCTGGTCGAGGTCAAATGTAAATCCCGTTGCCGTCGGCAGAAGAACGCCTGTGAATTGCGAGATTCCGAGGTCTGCGCCGACCACGAACGTGCCATACACTTTTGTGCCGAACGCGACGGTTGGCGCATCCACCCGGTACGTCCCGACTGGTAGATGATACGTTGCGGTTCGGACTCCGCCAGCGGTGAGTCCCGAGATGCCCGCCACCTGTAATCCGGACGGGGAAGACAACTCGGAGGGGTCAATATTGACTGGCGCTAACTGCGTGAGATCAAACTCAATTCCCTCCGAGGCGGCGAGCAAGGCGCCAGTGGTTTGTGTTACGCGCAAGTTCGCCCCGACAGTAAACGTTCCATACGTCTTTGTGCCGAACGCGACGGTTGGCGCGTCGAGCCGATATGTCCCGGGAGGGAAATGGTACACCGCCGCGCGATTCCCGCCAACGGTCAACCCAGCAATGTCGGCGACTTGAAATCCGACTGGATCCGAAAGCACGGTGGGGTCGATGTTCACCGCCGCCAATTGGGACAAATCAAATGTCACGCCGGTTGTTGCGTTCGGTGTGATTGCGCCGGTTGTCGCCGAGATGGTTAGGTCGGACGCCACGGTGAACGTTCCGTAGGTCTTCGCGCCAAACACCGCCGCGGTCGCGTCCACTTGATAAGTTCCTGTCGGCAGATGATAGGTTGCCGTGCGAGTCCCCGCCCCCGTGAACCCGATGATATCGGCGGCCTGAAATCCGGTCGGAGTGGAGAGCACGGATGGATCGATGGTAACAGTGGCAAGTTTGGCGTGGTCAAATCCAACGCCACCGGTTACTGCAATTAACGCGCCGGTTGTCGCTGTAATTTGCGAATCGGATGCGATGGTAAATGTGCCAAAACTTTTTTGTCCGAACGCGTTCGGAGATGTTCGCACTTCGTAGGTGCCGGGCGCAACCGAGAGCGTGTAATCGTAACCGAAGATGGCTCCCGTTCCTTTCACTTCGACGGCTTCGATTCCGTTGGGTGAACTCAACTGATTAGCAAAAATGATTGCTGTAGCCGGTGCCCAGCGAGTTTCCAGGATTTCGACGGAGAACGCGGAAGATAACCGGGGAGAACGGCGATGGTTTTTCGAGCCGGACAAGCCCGGCCAACTCTCAACGCGCTTCAACAATTGGCGCAGAATACGCATTTTAGGATTTATCCCGACAGGGTGTAGCCGCCGGTACTGTGCGCGAATTCGTCACCATCGTCAAGTACAGCGTTTGGATTTTTTCCATCATCCCCGTCATCTCAAACTCGGTTGCCACGCGCGAGCGGGCGGTTAGTCCCATCGTTGTCCGCAAGGAAGGATCGTGGAGCAAGCGCAATAGTGATGCGGCCAATGCGTTGGGATTATTCGGCTGAACCAGCAACCCGCTGACTTCATTCACGATGATTTCGGATGGGCCACCCGTGTTGGAGGCGATGACAGCTCGGCCGAGAGCCATCCCTTCCAAGACCACAAGACCAAACGGTTCGGGGCGAATGGAAGTATGAGCGACGGCATCGGCGGCCGCCAAAAACCGCTTTGCATCGGCTCGATGGCCGGTGAACTGCAAACAGTCAGTCAGGTTTAGTGAGGTCGCCTGCCGTTTAAGTTTCTGTTCATAGTGTTGCTCGATGCCAAACATGGTTCCGCCGACAACGAGGAAGCGAGCTGCAGGCAAGTCTTTTGCCACGCGCGCTGCGGCTTCCAGAAAGATGTGCGCGCCTTTCCAATGTTGCAATCGGCCGCACCAGACCACAAGTGGAGCGTCGGGTGACCAGCCGAATTCGGCGCGGACCGTTTTGCGAATGGACGGTGAATCCGCGATGAGCGGGTCGAATTGGGCAAGATTCACGGCGTTATGGATGACGTGAGCTTTTGGAAACGGCCGCGCGACACTGCGGGAGACAGCGAGGATTTCAGTTGCCGGAGTACGGCGAGCGAACCAGTGAAGCAATCCTTGTCTTGAGAACGACAGGTTCAGCGAATCGTGCACGTGAAAAACGCTGGGCACGCCGCCGCGTCGCGCTGCCGGGCTTCCGTAGAGGTGTGCACCGGTGCCGTTGCAATGGACAAGATCAATCTTGTTGTCCCGAATATTATTGTCGATTTGTTTGATCACGTTTCGGCCTCCAAAGAAGTCGCGAAATTGTGGCGCAAGAACAATGGCAGCTTCAACACCAGCCTTTTCCCTCAGTTCCGCATTGAAATCTCCCGCTTGCAACGACAGAACGCGCGGCTCGAACTGTTTGCGGTCCAGATGAGTGAGAATATCGAGCAGGACGGTTTCGGCGCCCCCTCGTTGCGCGGCTGGATTGATGAAGAGAAGTCGGATCACCGGAAGGCAGCGGCGGCTTGTTGGATTTTTTTCGCGGCAGCTTGTTCCTGCAAGAATACGATATAGCGATACCGCTCCAGGTCGGCGAGTTTGGCGGCTGCGCCGAGTGAAAACCAGAAATAGGTGTTGATGGGGGAGGAATCCAGGCCGGAACCGATGGGGAACGTGAAAATATTGACGAGCACATAGACGGCGAGCGCTGCCCAGAGAATCATGGTGGCGGGATTGCGGATTTGCCGTCGCATACGCAAGGTGGCGATGGCAATGGCGATGGTTGCCCAAGCAAAAGCAAGAAGCCCCAGCCAGCCCATTTCATAGGACAGGAGACCATAGTAGCTTTCCACCATAATCGGAGCCTGGTCGGAAGGAAGCACGTGCCGAGCTCCGAGCGTGGCGCGGCCTAACCCCATACCCAATGGATTTTCCAACAATCGGCCAATGAACAATTGGCCGAAGTAGGTTTCTTGGAATCGTCCGATAGTGTTCGCGGGATCGAGGAGAGTCGAGAATCGGTCGGCAACTCCTGCACCCAGATAAGCGAATCCCAAGGCGAGAGTGATGTAACCAAACAAAACCCACATAACCGCCTTGCGCAATTGGCGGGCAAAGATGAGAATCAAGGAGACGCACGCTCCGAGGAGAAGCAATGGCGTGCGCGAGCCGGAGACGAAGATGGCCAAAATCATTAGCATTTGAGCGCCAACAACAAAAATCGTCCATTTCCGGGATAATTGACGGCGCATCAGCAGGGCGGAAGCGAGAATCGTGTGAAAAAGGAGATAAGCGCCGAATTGTCCGGACGAGTTAAACGTGGAGGGCACCCGCCAGTAGGAACCGCTTTGCAGTTTGTTTTGTGCCGTATAAAAGACGTGCGCATACGAGCCACCGAGCCGTTGTAACTCGCCCGGTCCCTTATTGTGAAGGTATAACCCGAAGAGGCAAACGGGGATGGATGAGACGACCAGAATCAAATACAGCTTACGCACATCTTCCTCGTCTCGAATGAAGTAATAGGCGACAGCCAGCAGCGGGATGTAAAACAGACGTTGTTTGACAGCGACTATGCCCGCCAAAAAATTGCTGCCGGGAACCGCCAGAAACGTGATGACCAAGGCGCCGAAGATAAAAAGGGCGGGCTTGGTGCTGCGGAGCGCATGGGAGTTTGGGAGGACATTGCCGGGTTGTGTAATGAAGACCGAAGCATAGAGCAGCATTAGCAACATATCTTTATAAACGTGGGAAATCTTCGAGGAACCACTCAAGTTGATGACAAATCCCTCTACGCAAGTGTAGACCACCACAAAGAGGGTCAGATTGCGGGCGAATTTGCTCATCGCGCCACCTCTGTCAGCGAATCGGCGTAACGCCGGCCAATCATTTCCCATGAAAAATTCTCCGCAAAAAACTTTTTTCCGAGGATCCCTAACTCGTTTCGTCTCTCCGTGTTATTGCAGAACAATTGCAACGCGTTCAGTTGGCAATCTCCATTGAGCAGGCAAAACGCCTCGGACGATTTCAATGTAACATCGGTCAATGGCCCGGCATTGGTCACAGTGGGCAATCCATGAGCGAGTCCGACCAGAAACGAGGTGCGCCGCGCCGATGCTCCGTCTGGAATCAGTGCAACGTAAAGATCGCTCAACGACAGATATTCACTCATTGCCGTGTTTGTTACCGTGCCGGTCGTCAAGACGGCATCGCGGATGCCTGCATTTTGGGAAAGCCGTTCGCGAACGGCGTTTCCGGATTTGCCAATGACCAGCAGTTTCGCCGTTGCTGTTTCCCGATGCGCGCGATCGAAGAGTTTCTCCAGGGAATCCGGCACGCCGCCGAGTGTTGTGATGAGAAAGTCGGTCTCACCGATCCCCAGTTGGCTGCGAAGTTCCAATCGCCGCGCGGGCGAAACAGGTACGACGGGAATGGGACAACCGGCGGGGATTTGGGTGAAATCATCGCGGCGACTTGGAAAATCAGCGCGCAATTGTTCCAGCACAAATGGAGTGGTCACCACGACCTTTCGGCTTGCGCCCAATACCAATCGCCAGAGAATCCGTTGTGCGGCGGACCAAACCATCGTTTTAGGGGATGGCCCGAATGGCGCATAGAATTCGTGTGCGACAGTCACGATTCGGTAGCCGCGCCGCGCCAGCTTGCGCAGCAGCAGCGCAAAGGAGGGTTTCGCGCCATTCCATCCGTAGAGTTGTGGTACGAAATGAACGAGCAACACGTTGGGTCGCAATTTTTCCATCCACGCGTCCGTTTCTTCGCACGCGGCACGGTTCCATCCGGGCTGGATCCAGCGCATCGATATTCCATCTGGCACTTCCGGAGATGGAGTGTTTTCCCATCGCGGTGCGAGATAGTGGATTGAAAATTGGCGCGTCAATTCACGCGCGAGCAGCCACGCGAAATCTCCCACTCCATCCTGGACATGGGGCGGCGCGCCGCAAATGACGCCGATGGTGAGGGAGTCATTTTTTCTGTCGTCGCTGCTCTTCATGAAGCTTCCATTTCTCGATGTCCTGCATTTCAATCTCGCTCGTTGTCTTCTCGCGGTTGACCAGGAAATTGGTCAAAAACACAAAAATACGGTCGGGGACGCTGGTAAATTGGTTTTTTGCAACGACCCGAAAGTCCACCGGCCCGCGGTTGTTGATCATGTTCGTGCCCCATTGAAAGATGAAGCCGACGTTCCAGAGGATCAAAACACCGAGCGCCGCGGAAAGCAGGAGTGTAATTTCGCGTCGGGAGAACTTGGAAAGCCATGTTTCGGCCCGGTCGAGGACGATTGCCAGGCCGATGGCGAACGCGACATTGAACGCCACGAAAAACCGCGAGCCAAACGACGAGAAACCGCTCCAGAATTCATAGCTCGCTATCACATAATACGCGACACCATAGACGGCCAGGAGCGCGCCGGCCAGGAGGCGGTTTCGCCGGTAAAGGAGCGCCAGCCCAATCACGGCAAAAAGTAGGATTGGCGTCCATAGAAACTGGCCGTGTTCCGTCGAGAATCCGAGCTGCCAAAGTTTTGGGGCCAGCCAGTAAAACTTCTCGCCATACCCGGATTTGAATGGCGACCCTGTAAGGATGGCTTTGATCCAAAACGTCGGGATCATCGCGACCAGCGTTGCACCGAGAAAAAGGAGCGAGTGTACGATGGCTTGGCGGTCGCGACGAATCGCTCGAATCATTTCCCCCATGGCGATCAGGATGAAAAACGACCCAAAATAGTAAACATCCAGCATTAAACCGCCGATCAATCCCCAGAACGCCCATTGCAAGGGAGTTCGTGTGTCCTGGGTGCGAAGCCAATACCAGACAAACAAAGTCGTGCTGAACATTGAGAGCACTGGAATGGAGAACGGGAGAAAATAGAGATAGACCGGAATCGGAGAGGCGAACCAAAGGCCGATGGTTGTCATCAGCGCCACCCGCGGGTTCGTCAATCGCGCACAAATCCGATAGGCAAGAAACAACGCGAGAAATCCATACATCGCGGTGCCGAACGCACAGAGCCACCGATACGGAAGCGAGTATCCGTCGGCAACGATCTCTGCGCCGAAACCATTTAGCAATTGGACGAGGAGGTGCGCCGCCAGGAAAAACGGGGTCCAGAGGATCGATGCGCCAACCGAGGCGCGGTTTTTCATGTACCCATTGTCCAGCATCCCCAGCGTGCCGTCTTCATACGTGGCGCGAATGGGTTTTCCGCTCTTGTCGAAGGCCGCCCCTTGAAATAGCGGGTCGCCGCGCCGGTATTCATTCTCAAAATGCAGGTCGCCGTCGATCACCAGCGATCGGATGTAGGCGTAGTATTCGTTGCCGTCGCTGCGGATGTACGGGTTGACGAGCGGCATGGTGAGGAGAAAAATCCCCACCAGCACCAATTCGAACCGATCCAGTTTTTTCAGCCACGTTCGCATTGATTATCGTCTTTGTTTGGACCGCTCCTGCACGTCTTCCATTTCAATTTCGTTGGTGAGCTCGCTGCGCGAGATAAAGTAACGCTTCACGAAGCTCGCCATTTTTTGGGGGACGACCGTGAATTGGTTGCGCGCCACGACGCCAAAATCCACTGGCCCGCGATTGGGCACGAGGTTCGTGCCCCATTGAAAGATGAATCCGACATTCCACGCAATCATCGCCGCAAATACTGCTGCTTGCAAGGGGATGGGGCGGGTGAACCCGCCCCGGCGCAGCCATGCGCCCGCATGATGCAACCCAATTGCCAGACCAATGACGAATACCGAGGTAAACGAAACAAAAAAGCGATTACCGAACGAGGAGCCACCCGACCAGTCGCCATGAATCGCCGCCAGATAATAGAAAAGCCCAACAACGGTCAAGAGCACGCTTGCACGCCAACGGTCTTGCCGCCAGTACAAGCATAGACCGATCACGGCCGGCAGAAGGATTGGTGTCCATGAGAAAAGGCCATGTTCTCTGGAAAATCCAACCGCCCACAGGCTCGGCGCGAACCAATGGACGGCGCGCCTCACTCCCAAGTCAAACGGCGCACCGTGAAGGATTGATTTGATGATGAACTGCGGCGTTAGAACTGCGACTGCAGCAATCACAAAGACGATGCCGGCGATGAGGATTGTCTTACGCTTTGCAGCGTCACGGCAATGAATTAATCCACCGTCATTTGCGCGCCATGCTAGGTCTGCCATTGCCATCACCAAGAATACCGCGCTGGATGCGTACATCGTGATTGTCAGTCCAGCCAACGCGCCCCAAATCGCCCATTGTTTTACACTACGACCTTCGCTCGTTCTCCACCAGTACCAGACAAATAGCGCGACGGTAAACGATGTCATTGCTGGGACATGGAACGGCAGGAAATACATATACACCGGCAGGGATGACGCAAACCAGATCCCCACGGTCGCCAAAAGAGCCGTGCGCGAATCGGTGAGTCGGCATGCAACCCGAAAACTCAAGAATAGCCCGATGAAACTGAACAGGGCTGTCTCCAATCCGCATGCCCAGCGATACGGCGCGGAATATCCGTCGGCAAGAACTTGGACTCCGGCGGCATTCAAGAGTTTTGTGGCCACATGAGCCGCCAGGAACGCCGGCATCCAGAGCAACGATGACCCAATGGCTGCGTTGTTTTTTAGGTACCCGGTCGGTAATCGGCCAAGCGTATGGTCGGAAAGTGTCGCGTCCACCACGTTTCCATTTTCATCAAAGGCAGCTTGTCGAAACAAGGGGTCGCCCCGCCGATATTCGTTCTCAAAATTCAAATCCCCGTCAACCACCAACGACCGGACATAGGCGAAGTATTCATTTCCATCGCCACGAATGTACGGATTCACCAAGGGGAGCGTGAGAAAAAAAATCCCCGCGAGTGTCCACTCGCACCAAGTCCACGGACGCAATCGTTCCCAAATCATTTTTTAATGTCAGTTCCCACCAAGAACGGGCCTAGCACGAGAGCGTCCAGATGACCCAAGGTGAAAGCCCGGATCGCGTCGTAAGGAGTGCAAACGATCGGTTCTTCGTGCATGTTGAAACTCGTGTTGACCAGCGACGGGATTCCCGATTTCCGATGGTATTTTTCGAGCACGTCGTAGTAGAACGGTTCCGCGTCGCGTTCGATGAGCTGCGGCCGCGCGGTTCCATCGAGATGCACCACGGCTGGCGATTGTTTTTTCATGAGATCGGTGCAATCACAGGTCGCCGTCATGAATCGCGCCGCATATCGCCTCGACTCCATCCCTTTGTAACAGGCGTCGGCATACTGCGGGAGTGTGACCGGCGCGAACGGCATGAACTCCGTCCGTTCCAGCCGTTTGTTCAGCCAATCGTTCACATGAGGGTCGGTGGTTTGGTAGACGATCGTCCGATGGCCGAGCGCGCGGGGGCCGAACTCCATCCGGCCGCGACAAATTGCGATGACTTTGTTTTGTGTGAGCAAACCGGCCACGATCTCGGCAAGCTCGGCGTCGCTGTGGCGGGAGTAGGGAAGCTTCGACTTCTTCAACTCCGCCTCCGCTTCCGCGTCCGAAAATCCCGGACCAAAGTAAAGATCGCGAAACCGGAACGGCTTGAGTCCGTGTTTCAATCCCGCAGCAAAAAGCGCCGCGCCAAGTCCCAGACCCTCGTCGCCCATTGCTGGATAGATGTACACTTCCTCGACTCCGTCGAGTTCGGCGATCCGCTGATTCAGTTTCACGTTGGCGAAGACTCCGCCCGACAACGCCAGACGGCGCAGGCCGGTTTTTTTGACGGCGCGGGCAGCCAATTCGACGACAACTTCTTCCAAACGCCGTTGGCTGGTTGCGGCGATATCTTCGCGGGAGAATTTCTTGAGTTGTTTGGCCAGCGCCGGTGGATCGAGTCGTGAGATTACCGAGAGACCGTCCAGGTCGAGGGCACGTTTGAGAATATCGTAGCACTCGAAATGGTTGGGGTCGCCGTAGGCAGCCAGGCCGGTGATTTTGCCGCCGTGCTTGAAATGATGAAAACCGCAGATGGCGGTGATCACTTCCCAAAATTCACCGGGCGAATTCGGATAAAACGTGCGCGCACGAATCTTGATTTTCCCCGCGCGACCTTCCGCTACGATGGCGCTCTTGAGGGCGCCAACCCCGTCGCAGGTGATCAACAGGGCGTCCTCCCAGCCGCTTGTATAATACGCTCCTGCGGCGTGGGCGATGTGATGATCCACGTGTACAAGCGGAGCCTCGTCTATGCCGCACCATTTCAAAAAATCCCGCCAATCATTGAGTTTGGGGCGTCCGTCAGCGTCACGGACTTTTTTGACTGCGGCCGAATATTTTTCCAAGTACGAATACGCGCCGATGGCGGCCATTCCCTTTTGGAAGGAATCCTTTGCCAGCCGGTTGCGGGCTTGCTTGAAGCCGAGGGATGGATCACGCAGCGTTGCCAGCGCCAGATGCGATGCCTCGCGAGTTTTGTCGGCTGTGGACATGAATGGCACGGCCACGCCGGAAAGGTCTTTGGCGGTGAATGGATGAATGCGTTGGATCGCCTCATAGGCGCGGAATGGAAAACCGCCGTCCATCTTGACGCGAGAAAGACGCTCCTCGGAGAGCGCGGCGATCACGCTGCCGTCTTCCCGGATCAACGCGAGGCCGGTGTCATGACCGACTCCTTGGGCGGGATGGTAAATACCAAGAATCATAAATGATTAATTCGCGTCAGCGTAAGCCGACAAACACCGTTTTGCAACTGCTTCCCAGGTGAACCGTTGCACGACCCATTCCCGGGCTGCCCGCCCCATCTCGTCTGCCCGCCCCGGATTCGCGGCGAGCAATTCGATTCGCTCCCGAATCGGTATGGGATTGTTCGGCGGGACGAGGAAGCCTGTCCTTTGGTCTTGAATCACTTCCGGCAAAGAGGCGACATTCGTGACGATGACGGGCGTGCCACAGGCTTGCGCTTCGAGCGCGGCGAGTCCGAGCAGTTCAGGCGCGACCGACCGATGGCCGTAACAATCTTCATAGATCGAAGTCTGGAGCGCGACGAGCGACTGCTGATACATTTTTACCAAATCCGCGTCGGATACTCCGGTGTGAAACCGCACGTTTTTACCTTCTGATTTTTTTTTCAGGAGCAAAAAATAATCTTCGTGATACGCACGGCCGACGATATCGAGGGACAGATCGCCTTGAATCGCGTCAAGAATCACATCCACGCCCTTATGCGGCATTAATCGGCCGACAAAGAGCGCGGATTTTTTTCGCGGCGTGGCCGCCGGACAAAACTTTTCGGTGTCCACGCCTCCGTAAATCACTTCGAGCCGCTGCGGGTGCGTAGAAGACGGGGATTCGGCCCAAAGTCTTTTAGAATACTCCGAGATGAGCAGGAACGCGCGAGACCGGTCGAGGAGCGGGAAATGCCGCGCCAGCGCGTATCGATGCCCGCCGCCGAGGTCGGTAACGAAGACTTTTTTGCCATAGCATTGACCGCCAAGGAGAGCAATGTCCGTGACAAAGTTGTGCGCTTGATGACAATGAATCACGTCGGCCCAGCGGAGAAACTCTCGGAACGCACGGGAAAGCGGTAGATGATAGAGTGGACGCGAGCGGAGGAGTGGATGACGCCGGAGATGCTCGATCCGGAGCGTCCCCTCGCTGTGCGACGAGGCTTCCTCGGCAAAGCTTACCAAGACAACCTCATCCGTTCGCGCCAATGCGCGGGACAGTTCCAGGACGTATCGTTCGGCGCCGCCGATGAAGGATTCGTCGCTGAAATGAGTCGGCGAGATTTGCAGAATTCTCACTTGATCGCTTCCAGCTCAAAATGCAGGTACCACGCCGGGAAAATCCAGCAGAGATGTTCCTCGTAGAAGCGGGGGCTCCAATTGGCCAGCCAAGATATATGCAAGTTTTTGTAGCGACCGTAGAAATTGATTCGCGCGCTGATTTTGCGATACCGCGCCTTTGTATAGAAATTCCACTGGTTTTCGCCGGTGAAATAGTGCATCGAATAATAGCCAAGATGATGGCGATGGGTCGGGTCGGTGAACGAGTTGGCGCAGGAGAAGTGCGGGGTGGTGATGATGACTCGGCCATTCGGCTTGAGAATCCGATGGATCTCTTCCATCACGCGTACGACGTCCGTGAGGTGCTCGATGATTTCCTTGGCGACGACAACATCGAAGCTGTTGTCCTCGATGGGCCACGGAAAAAAATCGAGATTGTGAACAATGTCGGGACTGGTGTCAGCGACACGGTCGAGTGTGACGGCTCCATCCACCGAGCGGTCTTTTCCTGCGCCGAGGTTTAGCACGCGTTTTTTGATTTGTGATTCCGGTTGCATCATTTGTCGCCAGAGTAGGCTTTCAGGCATCGTTTTGCAACTGCCTCCCATGTGAATTTTTTCAATACCGTTTCGCGTCCGCGCCGGCCCATCTCGGCGGCTTGTTTCGGGTCGTTTTGCAGCAACTCGATTTTCTCCCGCATGGCCGCCGGATCGCGGGGTGGGACGAGGAACCCTGTATCGCCGTCGTCTATCACTTCCGGCAGCGAACCAACTTTCGTCGCGATGACAGGCGTGCCGCAGGCCATCGATTCCATCGCGGTGGTAAACCCGCCATCCACCAACGTGGGGATGATCGTGATCATCGCGCGCTGATATGCTAGCAACAGCGCTGAATCGGGCGCGTCATGATTGAATGCCACATTCTTGCCGGCGCCGAGCCGATGCAGCCGGTCGAGATATTCTTTGTCGCTGCACTTGCCGATAACATCGAGGTGTGTGCGCGGCGGAAGCGCGTCCAGAAGGTCATGAACGCCTTTTGCCTCAAAGATTCGCCCGACACAAAGGAGAGTTTGCGCTTTCAAACCCGGTTCCGGCAGGAATTTTTCCGCGTCCACTCCGCCGTAAATGATCTGTGCGGGGCGTGGAACCGGTGCGCCAGCCCCGGTGGAGCGATTGAATTCGGAAATTGGCAGGAACGCGGTGATTCCGCGCCAGACGGGGAGGAATCGCGAAAGATTTGCCGCAACATTGCCTTGCAAGTCGGTGACAAAAACCCGTTTTCCACGAAGCGCGCCCCAAAGGATCGCCGTCTCGGTCACGAAAGTGCGAAATTGAAGGCAATGAATCGCGTCCGCCGCTCCGATGATGCGGAGATGTTGAAGGGAAACGGGATTGATATTGCTGTCCCAGTCGAACTTTTTCTTACAGATCCGGATTTCCAGCGCGCCTTCCCGTCGCGACTCGTCGCGATCCCCAAACGTGACCAGCGTTGTGTCGGCGAGCGTTGACATTGCCTTGGCCAGTTCGTAGGCGAATCGCTCCGCGCCCGCGATCACGCTGGTCTCATCAAAGTGCGTCGGCAATACGATGGCGACTTTCATGGGGTTGATGCAGGGGGCGATGGTGTACGTAATGCAAAGGATACAGCGGTGAATATGGCGACAAGGATAAAGAAATAACAAGCGGCATTGGTCAACGCGGCGCCGACGTGGCCGTATTTCGGGATGAATAGGAGACCGAGGACAAGGCTAAGGATTGCTGCGATGATGTTGAGAGTAAGGCTGACTTGTTCGCGCCCCGTCGCGATAAGCAAATTGCCTCCACTTAAGGCGATATAGAGGAACATTGTCGCCCAAATCAACACGCGGAGGACGTTTTCTGCGCCTGCAAATTTCGGTCCGTAGAGCAGTTGGATGATCCACGGCGCGAGCAGTGTGATCACGATTGCCATTGGAATTGCGACGGCGGTCAACAACAGAACGCTTTGTTTGTACAACGCGCGTAATTTCCCCACATCCTCGGCGGCGTACCGCGCCATTAGCGGATAAATGGTAGCCATCACCATGATCGGAAATGATTCCAGCAGATTGGTGATGCGATATGCGGCCGAATAGAGGCCGAGTTGTTCTGGATTGCTCATGCGTTCCAGCAGAATGAAACCCGAACGATTCAGCACGGCGACAAACAATCCCATGACGCCCAGCGGGATGCTGGAGCGCAGTACCTCCTTCCACAGTCGAGCATCGAACCGCCAGACAGGCGTTACGAATTTGCGCGCAGCAGCCAGCAAGACGCACGCCGAAAAAATTTCGGCAATCACTAGCGCCACGACAAGAGTTCTCAGGTCACCCTCGATCCAAACGCCGCCGAGCAGCAACAGAAATGTCACGAGACGAGTCGCGATGCCGATGAGTGATGAATATTCCAGTTTCAGGATGACTTGGAAGATCGTGGTCGGCAGTTGCAGCGCGATAACGGGCAAGATGAGCGCGTAGAGGAAGAGCGCGTCGCGTTGTTCGGCGGGAAAATTCATCCACCAAATCGCCAGCCAAGCCGCCAAAACGGAGAAGGCGGAAAGGATCAATTTGAATGTCAGCATCGCGCCAATGATTTCTCCCGCGCGGTCGCGCGCCTTGGAACACTCGCGGACAACCACCACGCTGACGCCGAAGTCATTGAGAGCCAGGAAGTAGAAATAGAAGCCGAAGAGGATATAATTGAACTGGCCGAAGCGTTCGACACCGAGGTAACGGGAGAGGATCACGGTGGTCGCCAATCCGACGGCGAGAGAGACGATCTGCCCGACGATTTGCACGCCGGTGTTTTTGATCAGCAGGCGGCGGAGATGGAGTTCTTCGGTCATGAGTCAATTATGGATGGACAGCGAAAAACGGGGAACGACACGAGAGCGACAAGAGGGGATAGTCACGGCAGAATCCGAACGTCGGGAAGGGGAACGATGAATTTCGTCCCTTGCGCGATCAACACGGCTTCTCGTTTCATGAATGCGTCCACAAAACTGTAGGGTAGCGCGAGCAAATAATCGGGGCGCGCGGCGCGCATCGTTGGCTCGTCGGTGATGGGAATATCGGCGCCCACGATAAATTTGCCGAACTTGAACGGATTAGCATCGGCCGCGGCGACGAGGTCCTCTTTGCCTAGGTTGCAGTATTGGAGAATGGTATTGCCTTTGGTTGAGGCACCGTAGACCCAGATTTTTTTTCCTGCCGCCTTGATTTCTCCGCAGAGTTTCCGCAGCTCGTCTCGTGTCCGCTCGATGCGCCGGCGAAACGCCTCATAAGTGGCGGTCGCGTAGATGCCGAGGCGCAGTTCGTCATCGAGATTGTCGCGCAGGCACGCGGAGGGTTTGAATTGGGAACAACCTTTTTTCTTCACAAAAACACGGAAGCTGCCCCCATAGACGTCGTTGAGCTCGACATCGAAGATTTCTAGACCGACACGCTCCATCATCCATCGAAGATGACGCGTCCCGTAGTAGCCGGCATGTTCATGGACGATGTTGTCGTACATATTGGTTTGCAACATGGTCGGCAAATACGCCATCTGGATGATCCACACGCCGTCGTCATCGAGGCACGCGGCGACGTCGCGCGCGAAGGCGATGGGATCGGCGAGGTGATAGAACATCGCGATGCTAAAGATGAGCCGCGCGGGTTTTGTGGCGATGGATTGATACGATTTCGCGGTAAAATACCCAGTGACCCGCTGGTGATCGAAGACGGGCTTGATGTTTTGCGCTGCGTCAATGCAGACGAGGTCGTATCCGCCGTCGCGGAAGAAGGAGAGCAGGGTGCCGTCGTTGCCGCCGATATCGAGGATGACATCTCCCGGGCGCAGGTGGCCGAGCGCGCGGCCATTGTCGGCGATGTTTTGGAGGATTTTCGACATCGAGGAATTGGTGGCGCTGGTGTAGGGGT
This sequence comes from uncultured Verrucomicrobiota bacterium, assembly GCA_964348665.1. Lineage (GTDB taxonomy): Bacteria > Verrucomicrobiota > Verrucomicrobiia > Palsa-1439 > CAYGDP01 > CAYGDP01. The sequence continues at coordinate 52,472 of CAYGDP010000012.1, read as the reverse complement.
AGGCGGCGTACATTTCGGAGAGATCGATCTGATGCGCGAGCTGGACGAGACCGCAAGTGTCGTGGTCCTTTTTTTCACACAGCACCAGGTCCAGCGGAAGTTTTGGAATGTCGCCGCGATAATCAAGAGTGGGCGGGAAGAGCGACGACAGGTATTGATCGCCGATGTTGACGGCGGGGAGGAGCGACCGGTTGCTGCAAATCCGGCAGCGGTCAATTCGAGTGGCGGTGATGTTCATGGCTTTATTCGCTTCGCGTCCAGGAACTTCAACACGTCGCGGACATCGGGAAATGTAGGGTCAGGATTTTGGATTTCCTGGTGATCCTGCGCGCCTTGAAACTCGATCGGTTTGCCAAGATGCGCGGCGACCTCGCGTAGAGAGATTGCATTACGCGCGCCAACCTCGGCCAATCCACTTCGGTCCAGATTGGCGGCGACCCAATTGGCGCAGAAATCCAACGGAGCGAAGCAGTACCGGCTTGCGCCATCCACGAAGACTTTCTTGCCTTCCAGCATGTCGATCAACACTCCTTTTGTCAGTGTCGGGCCATACATTGGGCCGAGGCGGACGACTAGGTTTCGACCGAAACCGCAAAGTTTTTCGGCGGCGGCTTTGTGTCGTCCGTACACTGTGTCGAGCTGGCAGCGCGCGGAGACGCTGCTGATTTGGACAAATTTCGTGTAGCGCCATTCCTGGACGAGGGAAGAGGTTTTTTGCACCGTCTCGACAAAGTCGGCGGTTGGATTGTTCTTGGCCCAAAACCGGGCGGCGGGCATGGCGGCGTTGATCAGGATATCGTAGGTACGAGACTTCGCGTCGGCATAGGTTTCCCGCGTTACAGTTTTGAGTTGGACGCTTTCCACGCGGGCGAGCGCGCCGCAGAGGGCGTTGCCGACGAAACCGTTTGCTCCCACGACACCGACAATGATCATTTGTTGGGCGGATTGAAATACTGGGGATTGATGACATCCTCGCGCACGATGGGCGGATTGCAATCATCCCATTTTTTGGTCAGCAACGCGACTGCGGTGACGGGTGTGATGGCGTAGAAGGCATGAACCGTGCCGGCAGGGGTGCGAGAGCACATTCCTTTGCTCATGTGAATGACTTCTTCTTTTGCGTCCGGTGCGTCGCGGGTTACCATGACGCCTTGGCCGTCCACGACTAGAAAATATTCGTTGAATTCGGGATGATAATGATTCCCGCGGCTTTTGCCGGGCTGGAAGTAGAGCATATTGAATTCAACCAACGGTTCTTTCGGGATGTAGGTGAAAATGCCGCCGCGGCCGTCGTAAACGGTCAGCGGATTGCAAGTTGGCTTGACGATTTCAAGTTTCATTTGTGCTCCTTCGATTGGGTTGCAGCAATGGCATCCTTATAAACCGCCAGCAGTTTAGTCACATATCGTTGCTTAGTAAACTCTTTCTCAACGCGCTCGCGTCCTCGGCGTCCCATCGCCAAAGCCATGTCCGGTTTGGTTAGCAATTCGTCAATGGCCTGGGTCATGGCGTTCTCGTCGTACGGTTCGATCAGGATGCCGGTTTCGCGGTGCGACAGCCATTCCGGGATGCCGCCCACTCGAAACGCAACGACGGGTTTCGAATGGCTCATGGCTTCGATCCCGACCATGCCGAATGGCTCTGGCCAGATGGACGGCACGACGACGAGGGAAGCGCGCCGGTAGAGTTCCTCGGTACTCTCGGCGGATGTCCATCCGAGAAACTTTGTGCAGTAAGAGAGGCCAAGTTTATCGGCGAGTCGTTTTGCGTTCGGCAATTCCAGACCATCCCCCGCGACAACGAAACAGAACGGCGTTTGCACGCGAACCAGAGATCGCAGGAGAGTATCCAACCCTTTTTGCGGTGTTACACGGCCCGCAAATAAAATCATGGGGGGAGATTCAGCGGGCATCGGTTCTTGAAGTGGAAGATTGGTAAATGGCGGCAGAAGTGTCACGCGGTTTGGCTCGACACCAGACTCACAGAGGCGGTCAGCTTGGTATTGGCTCAACGGTAGAAACGTGAGACTCCGATTGCCAAGGGTTTGCGAGCAGCGGTCGTGCGATGCGGCCAGCGTCCGAGGCCGAATGCTATTGCAATGGGTAAGAAACGCCGCTGCGTAGCAGCCTACGCCGAACGGTTTATGGCAAACGCGACCGAGATGCGGCAGATATTTCTGGCCGCCGGGACAATAAAAGTTGTGATTGAAAACGCTCTGCACGGTCGGGGATGTTTCCACGCTAATCTCGGCGATGCGCGGATTGCCGAGGTAATAGAGGTGAATGACATCGGGGTTTTCTTTGTGGAGGATGTCACGAAACGTTTGTTCGATGGTGGAGTCGCGGGAAGAATCCGGATCGCCGAGGTTTTGGATTTGATACGACTGTCGAGAGGGATCAGCCGCCGGGTTAGGGTGTTGATGAACGACAACATTAGTGACGTTTGACTCTTCGAGACCCTGGAGCGTTTGGAAAAGGATCACTTCCGCGCCTCCGACACGATCATAGTAATCATTGACGTGGAGAACCTTCATTCGCGGATGGAGGCAGGTTCCGGGCTTGTTTTTGGGCGTTGCGCAACAATCATCTGGCCCTCTGCAAATCGTCGGGCTAGCACGTTGGTTTTTAGAAATGCTCGGTCCAAACCAGAAGAAATGGCCAACGGGAGAAAGCGGGTCAGGACGCGAAATTTAAGCCTGCCCGTCACCCAAGGGGTTGAAAAGTATTGATGCTCGATTCGATCCAGGCCGGCCTTTGCTGTTTCGGCGCGCAGCTCATCGCGGGTGAGCAGAAAGAGATGGCCATCGGCATCCGGTTTGAATTGCTTGGATTCCAAGGCATTGTGGTCTTGGATCTGGGAGAGCGTCGGCAGGCCCGTATGAAATCGGTCTCCGTTGGGAGTTGTGAGAACCAACCACCCTCCCGGGGTGAGTAGCTCGCGCAGCGTTGCCAGCAACCGATCTGGATGAGCGACGTGTTCAATGACTTCACCGAGCAACACGATGTCGAATCCACTTCGGAATGGCGGGGCTTCCAGCGAGGCGTTGATGCAATGCACGGCGCCCCGCTCGTATTTCAGTCGAAGATACCGAAGGAACGAGAGTTTTAGATCCATGGCGACCACGCGATAGCCAAGTTCGGCCAGCGTCAGACTGTAATTTCCTTGTGCGCAACCGATATCGAGAATGGAGATTTCCTGCGGCGGTTTGCCAATGGCCGCTCGACACCGGTCGACCCCCCTTAGCACGGCATCGAATCTCTCCCGATACATCCGGCGCGTAAACGATCGAGGACTAGGACAATGAAACTCGTCACCGTCATGTCCGCGCAGGAAGAGATGATCCGGGTCGTGCAGCTCGGCCAAGTCGGGAAGACGCATGGATTGGATCCGGTTGTGCTAGAGTTGAAACCGATTCCACCAGAGAAACGTGACGGCGATGGAGTAGAGGGCGAAGAGAGCGGCGAACGCATATTCGCAGCGCTGAAATTTTTCGCGTGAAAATGTTTTCCGCTTACGCCAGACCGCGTATACGCCAAGGGTGAGCAAGATGAGCGGCCACTCGAAATGGAAGACGATTGGATTCATCCCAAACCAGAAAGTCAGGCGGCTGAAATAGGGGAACGCGCTCCACCAAGTCACGTCTCGCAAATGGATGGAGGCAAATTGATCGTAATGATAGAGCCAACTGCCATCTTCGAGATTGGCAACGGAAATTGTTGGCCAGTCGCGGCCGTAGGTGAAGGACGGAGTGACTTGAAATGAGCGATAATCGGAAGCAGGTTCAACCTTGAATGCGCTGCCTTGCCGGAAGAAATCACTGCCGAATTTGTATTTTGGGGAGAGGAGCGAGGGATTGGAATAGAGATCGAATACACTGGCGGGTTGACCGTTCTGTTTGAGTATATAAGAGACGGTAATGTTTTTGAACGAAAGATCATGGCCGAATCCCAGTGGATCAACTGCAATCCAGTGGTCGCCGATTCGCACTTCGATGATCACATGAGCGGTGCTGGAGCCATTCCAATTGAGCATGATTTGCCGTGCTTCATAATCGTTTGCTTGGAGCAAGCCCTGCAAGACAGTCATGAATTGTCCGCAAAGGCCACCCCGCTCGATCAGATAGGCGGGGTTGGGATGGTTGATTGGGTTGGGGCGCAAGTTGACATGTTGCCGAATCCAAATCAAATAACTCTCAACGCGTCGCAACGGGTCGGTGGAATCCTGTGGCAGAGAATTACCGATGCTCTGCAGATAATTATGTGCTTCTTGCTGGGAATTATATCGAAAACCGCGCATGCCGAGCGATAGAGCGACTGTTTTATACCCCACATGATAATAGCCGAGTAGGAACGCAACAAGGAAAACGAGGAGAACGACACGAACCGTCTCCGTTGCGATTTTGTAGTTTCGATTCACGACGAACTAGGATTCCCGCTTCGCGAATTTCAAGTCGTTCTCCACCATCCGCCGGATCATTTCCTCGAACGAAACCTTCGGTTGCCAGCCCAATTGCCGTTTTGCCTTGGAAGCGTCCCCGATGAGGTGGTCCACCTCCGCGGGGCGATAGAGCGCGGGGTCGATGACGACATGTTTGTTCCAATCCAATCCAACGCAGTCGAAGGCGACCTGAATGAGATCCTTGACAGAATGGGCTTTGCCCGTGGCGATGACATAATCGTCGGGTTTGGATTGTTGGAGCATCTGGTACATGGCGAACACGTAATCGGGGGCATAGCCCCAATCCCGTTTGGCGTCGAGGTTGCCCATTCGCAATTCCGTGGCGAGACCGAGTTTGATTCGGGCGACGGCGTGAGTAACTTTGCGGCTAACGAACTCGAACCCGCGCCGTTCGGACTCATGATTGAAGAGAATGCCGCAGCAGGCAAACAGGTTGTAACTTTCGCGGTAATTGACGGTGATATAGTGCGCGTAGGCCTTGGCCACTCCGTAGGGGCTGCGGGGATAGAATGGGGTATCCTCGGTCTGCGGTGTTTGCCGCACTTTGCCGAACATCTCACTGGAGGATCCTTGGTAGAATTTTGCGTCCGGCTTGTATTTCCGTATTGCCTCCAGCATGCGGGTGGCGCCGATGCCGGTGATTTCGGCTGTGAGCACCGGTTGGTTCCATGAAGTTGGCACAAACGATTGCGCGCCTAGGTTGTAAATTTCCGCAGGACCGATCGTCCGAATTGCTTCATCGAGCGACGACTGGTCGGTGAGATCGCCTTGGAGCAAATGAAGGCGGTCTTGGATGTGGCGGATGCGTTCAAAGTGTTCGACGCTGGACCGGCGCACCATGCCATAGACTTCATAGCCTTGTTCCAGAAGCAGTTCGGCGATGAACGAGCCGTCCTGCCCGGTGATGCCTGTAATCAGGGCGCGTTTCATATTGGATTTTCCTTCTCATGGGTGGTGGCGAGGGCAAAAAAGACCACGGCGAGGGTGGCTATGCTGGGGATTTGCAGGGGAAAATCGATGATGGCATGCAGCAACACACCGAATACGCTCAAGATGTACGCGCCGCGCAATCGCCGCCGCATGGATGCAGAGGCATGGTCGGGATGGTTTTTCTTGGTCAATGGCTTCAATCGGTGCCAGCTCCAAATCACGCCGCCGACAAACGCCGCCAGCAACGCAGTGCCAAGTGTGCCGAGTTCGGCGAGAGTTTGCAACCAATCATTATGGAGATAGCGGTAGTAGTTTTCCCCCAGTGAGGCCGGTTTGTAAAAGGGAAATGCGTACGAAAACGTTCCCGCGCCGGTCCCATAGAGCCATCGGTCATAAAACATATCCAGGGTCGCGATGTAACTGACGGTGCGCGAGCCTTTCATTTCGTCCGGAAGATTTCGCAGCGTCGCCAGTTCTTTGCGGACGGGTTCGAAGCCAAGGTACCAGAGTGAAATCGCGCCGATCAACACAAGAGCCAGGACTCCGATGAGAAGTGTTTTTTCTCCCTGCCGGCCTTTCTTGGCGTTGTGGAGATATTGCCAGGAAATCCAGCCGACAACCAATGCGACGCAGATGACGATCCCCGCCCGAGACCGCGAGAGAAACACCGAGACAATCATCACCGCCGCCATGAAATAAAACAGATAACCGGGATGACTTTTTACCTCGGGCATCTCTTGCATTCGTTGCGCCTGGCGGCCGAGGGACAAGGCGAGGGGAATCAAGAGATTGACATACGCCGCATAGTTATTGGGATTGACAAAGGTGCCAAAGAACCCGTTCCAGTTTTGTCCGAGATGATCGTGGATTGGCCGCACCCAAAAGATTTTATGGGTGCCTGACAAATACTGGGCGATGGCGAATAACGCCAGCGAAAAACCGCTCACGACGAGAGTTACCGACAGGAGTTTCCATCGCGAGGTGGCTGGGAATAGTGTTCGCGCCAGCCAAAACAACGCGGCGTAGGCGCTCCAAAGTCCAATCGTTTCCCAAGTGGCACTGGCATGAACGCTGGATGGCAGCCATTCTATAAATGGCCGGGGATGCAGCGGTGACCCTGCTACCTGGAATTCGTGGGAAGGATTCCAGGCTTGCAGGAGGAGAAAAACGCCAAGGGCGGCAAGTGGCACGCCCCATTGCCATGACCAAATTGGCCGCGAAATTTCGTGGGCGCTCGCGGTGGAGATTCTAAGAATTGTCAACAGCAGGCTAGCCCCCACTCCCAGCTTTAGTATGAGAACTGACCATGTTTCGGAGCAACCGAACGCCCACGGAGCGAACAACAACAGGAGCATTACCAGCGATAGGGAGAGGTAGCGCATTGCTTCGGACTAGGATGATGGCAGGCTGCCGCCCTTGCGGTGCAGAACGACACCGCTAAGGGCGGGACGAGGAAACGCGGCGAATCGAATCAAAACGATTTCCGCTAAATCTAGTTGCGTCGCGATTCATCGTGACCAGTTGTGTCTGGCGCGATCGGCTGTTTGGGTTGCGCCTTGTTGGATTGAGCGTATTGCCCGTAGTAATGGTAGTGATATGGGTAATAATAATACCCGTTCTTTTTGAGGTCAATATTGTTGAGCACCGCGCCGACAATCGGCACGTCTCCGTCCCGGAGCTTTCGCACCGCGCGCGCAACGAGGTCGCGGCGCATTTTGCGGAAATGAACAACCAAAATCACGCCTTCCACGTAAGGTAACAGAAGCACCGCATCGCTCACCACCGTGATCGGCGGGCTGTCCACCACGATGCGGTCGTACCGATCGCGGACGGAATTAAGGAGTTCCCGCATCCTAGCCGAGCCGAGGAGTTCCGGAGGGTTGGGTGGAATGCTGTGGCAGGTGATCACATCGAGATTGGGGATGTCGGTTTTTTGGATGACCGATTCCAGTCCGCCACTGGCGTTGGCGAGAAAGGTCGAAAGGCTTAGCGCTGTGGATTGATAGACCCGCTGCTGGACAGGGTGACGCAAGTCACAGTCGATCAATAACGTCCGCTGGCTGTTATTGGCGAAAACCTGGGCGAGGTTCGAGGCAACCAGGGATTTCCCTTCGCTGGGTCCGGCGCTGGTGATGAGGAACAACTTCATCTTGTTGGCCGAGGGGCTGATTGATATATTGGCGCGCATCGTGCGGAACGATTCCGACGCGATCGATTTCGGCTCCACCACCACCTCGCGGCTGCGTTCGATGGCGCCCGTCAACTGAATGTGAGGCACGCAAGTGAGCAAGGGAAGCTTGAGATAATGCTCGATGTCCTCGGTCGTCTTGATTTTGTCATCATAAAAATGCGCGAGGAAACTTAGTCCCAGCCCAAACACAACGCCGAGCACTACACCCATCATCAAACTGCGGCTGCGTTGTGGTTTATAGGGCGCGCCGGGAAGCCGGGCGGGATCGACAACACTTACATTATTTTTGACAACGCGTTTTTGGAAATCGAGGTCTTTGATGCTTTCCTTGAGCAATTGGTAAAGCCGTTGATCTTGTTCGCTATCGAATTTCAGTTTTTGGAATTCGAAATTTTTCTGCGTCAATACTGACAATCGCTGATCTGTGCTTTCAATGCGGCGTAGAATCGCGTCTTCCTGCGCCTTTAAGCCAACGTATCGAAGTTCTATGTTGCGAATGGCGTCATTGACCGCTTTGTCGAGTTGTTTTTGAATTTCCTGCAGTTGGGACAAGGCTTCCACCATGAGCGGATGGCTTTCTTTATAACGATCCTGCAAACGAGTGACATTCAGTTGGCGGTCCACATATTGACTTCGAAGAGAAGTCACATCAGGCGAAGCGGCGATCTCGGGGATAGAGGCCGGGTTGCGCCCTTCCTCGATGGCTTTTTTCACGCGCCACCAAACGTCTTCCGCCTCCAAGCGATTGCTCTTTGCTTCAAAAAGTCTTTGTGTAACCGCTTGATACTCCGCTGTGATGTTTCGATACAGATCTTCTGGCAGGATCCCGTGCGTGTTTTTGCTATATTCCAGGATTCTTTGTTGTGATTGCTCGTAATTTTTCTTGTAGCTTTCAACTTCCGCATCCAGCAACCGGATGGATTCTTTTGGGCCTAAGGTTTTTTCATCAAAATTCCATTGGACGAATTCTTCTGCCACCAAATTGGCCAGGCGTGTCGCGACCGCTGCATTGGAGTGCTCCGCGACGATGTCAATGAGCCGGCTGTCGGGAACCTGCTGGGTGCTAATGCAACCTCGCAGCACCGAGGCCGCAGTGTCCACGCTGATTTTGCCGTCTCCAGGAATGAATTCACGATCTTGGTCTAAGGTGTGTTTTTGCACGACCCGTTTGGCGAGCTTATGGCTGGTCAGCAGTTGCCGCAACGTGTTCATGGTTTGCTGTTCCTGAATCTCGTTGGCCACGGCGGTTTCCACGTCGGTGGGGATGGTTTGTTGTTCGGCATCCACCATGATGCGTGCGAATGTGCGGAAGATCGGGGTTTCCTTAAAGGTGGAGATCATCGTGATTGTCACCACCACGACTAGTGTAGTCAGGGCAATCCATTTGCGCTCCATCAAGATGGCGCCGTATTGTCGCCAATGAATCTGCGGCGCATCAGCGCCGGCGGCGGGGTCATTGGGATAGGGCGATGAACTCATTTTACAAATACCGACAGGGATACAAAACCGGTCGTTCGACCGATTCAACGGCCATTCGCGAGGGCTCCGTTTTCGCCCCCTTCAATCCGATTCGTCCCACAAGGGACGCAATCCTAGCGGGTGGATGGAGTTGGTGCAAGAATATTTTCATTCGTTATCCAACTTTGTTTTTGGTTTCGGCAGCCTGTCCAGTCCGGTCCGGCTTGTCGTAATACGAGTAGTGATACGGATAGTAATAGTAGCCGTTCTTGTTCACATCCACGTTATTGAGCACGGCGCCAAGAATCGGCACATCGCTCTCCCGCAGCTTTTGCAGCGCGCGCGCGACGATGTCGCGCCGGACTTTACCGCGATGAACGACCATCACGACACCGTGAACGTGCGGCAACAACAGAAGCGCGTCGCTGACTGCGGTGATCGGTGGGCTGTCCACGATGATCCGGTCGTATCGCTTCTCCATTTCGGCGAGGAGCGCGCGCATTTTGGCGGACCCGAGCAATTCCGGTGGATTTGGCGGCACGGCGCCGGCCACGATCACGTCGAGATTTTGCACGCCGGTGGGGTAAATCAAAATGTCTTCGCCGCCGTTGGCCAGAAACTTGGAAAGCCCGACCGGAGAGCCGATGGCATAGACCTTTTCCTGGGTCGGCCGACGCAAGTCGGCATCGATGATCAAAGTGCGAAGGTTGTTGTTGGCCAACACCGTGCCCAGATTGGAGGCGACCAGGGATTTGCCTTCCCCCGGACCCGCGCTGGTGACCAATAAAATTTTTGCCTTGCCCGAAAGCGTGCCGAGGCTGATGGTCGCGCGCAAATTCCGGAACGCTTCGGCGGCGATGGATTTGGGTTGCGTTTCCACCTCGCGATTGCGATGGACGGCATTGTTGCCGCTGATGTGCGGCACGCAAGCCAGGAGCGGGAGCCGAAGAAATTGTTCGATGTCCTCATGGGTCTTGATCTTATCGTCGTAATAATCCGCCAACAGGCTCAACAGGATCCCAAGGAAAAGTCCAAACACTGCTCCAACCAGGAGTAACCGCGTTTTTTGAGGCTTGAACGGTCCGCCCGGGACGACAGCAAGGTCGACGATGTGGACATCGTTGGTCTGGAGCCGCTCCGTCGCGCCCGCTTCGCGGATTCGGCCCAGAATGGATTCGTAAAGTTTTTGGTCAGCGTCCGCGTTCCGCTTCAAGTCGTTGTAATCCACCAGTTTGCGATACAGATCGAGAGCCTGGTGATCCTGTTCCTGGACTGCGGCGCGCAATCCTACCTCGTTGGCTTTCAGGTTCAGGTAATTCGAATGAAGCGCTTGGGCTGCTTCTTGCCGGGCGGTCGCCAGGCTTTGTGTCAGTTCTTGCAATTCCGCGCGGGCTTGCGCCATCGCGGGATGCGCGTCCTTGTATTTCTGGCTTAAGGTGGCGATGGCTCCGCGTTTATCGGCCAATTTTTGGCGTAGGGCTACGACCTGCGATTCATTGGAGATCGCGGGGATGGCGGAAAGTTTCTCGTTGTCCTTGAGCGCCGCTTCCACGTCCTTCCAGATCACTTCCGCCTGCAACCGTGCCGTGCTGGCGTTGGTGACCGCCGTATTCAGCTCGTTGAGTTTGTTGACAATGATATGCTGGCGTTCTTCCAGGGAGATTCCATTGTTCGCCTCACGAAACGCCTGCAAGGCTTCCTCGGATTTGCGGACGTTCGCTTGGAATTCGTTTGCTTCCTTTCGCAATCGCTTGACGGCTTCGGTGGCGTCATTGACTTTGCGGTCGATGTTCTGTTGGATAAATGTTTCCGCCACGCCATTGGCAACCAATGCCGTGATCGCTGGTTTGGGATGTTCCACCACGATATCCATGAGGCGGCTCTCGCGAACCAAAGACGCACGCAGCGAACGTTGCAAGACTCCAACCGCGGCCTCCGGCGGGGCGCCATCGAGAAAATCCTTGTTTTCGCGGAGATTCATTTTTTCCACGACATCCGTGGCGAGCGCCCGGCTTTGGAGGAGATGCTGGATTGTATTGAGCTGCTGCCAGTCTTGAGATTCGTTGGGCGAAACCGTCTGAATATTCAACAATCGGATTCCCTCGTAATCGACCTTGATTCGGGTAGAGGCGCGATAGACGGGCGTCTGCTGTTGCAACCAAACCACGGTGGCCGTCAGCGTGACCACCAGCACTGTGATCAATACCCATTTGCGATCCCACAGCACGGACGCGTAATGCCGCCAGTGAACCGGGGTCTCCACTGGTTCATCCATCAATCGTTGTGTGTTGGGCGCGATCATCGTATATGCTACCAAAAAGATTCAGGGACTTCCACCACGTCGCCAGGCTTGACGATAAACGTGTCTCCTTCCTTGTCGTAGTTGACTCTGATTTGTTCGGTTTTGCCGGCGACTTTTCGTTTGACACTGATTTTTTTCTTCGCGGGGTTTTCCGCAAAGCCACCCGCCTCGGCGATCAACCGCACCAATGTCCAAGTTTCTTCCATTGGGATCTCATATTTGTTGGGGCTTTTGACTTGGCCTTGCAGGTACAGCAACCGGCTGGGGCTCGAAACGGCGGTTAAAGCGACCATCGGATTTTTTAAAATCGTCTTGAACGCTTCCGTCACTTTGCGCTCGGCCTCTGCCACTGTCAGGCCGCCGATTTTAATCGGGCCGACATGGGGTAGGGTGATCGTTCCATCAGTATTAATCTTACGCTTGCCAGACAACTCGTTTTCGCCCGATACAACAATATCGACAGTGTCGCCTGGTTGGAGACGATAGGGGCCATCCTCGGATTTGGAGGTCGAATTGGAGGCGACGGTGGTTGTTTTGGCCGCGTTTTTATCCTTGGATTTTGTGGCGGGTTCCACTGACACAAGCGGGTACGACGAGAGAAGTAGGAACACCACAGCTCCCAGCGTTCGTATCGCTGTTGCATTTTTCGTCATGGGTTTTACGGGCTTTTTGGGTCCGGCTAATAATACACGGAAATCTGAAAAGTGCCAACATTTTGTTTGTAGTTTACTGTAGGAAGGCTGGAATGGTTTTCCAGGTGTTTGTAACTGATTCCCATCTTGCCCCATTTCCGGAATTGATAGGAAAGTTTTACCTCACCCTCGAAACTGTTGTCCGTTCTCTCCACGCCGGCAAATGTCTGGTCGTAGGAATCCCGGCGATATCGGGCGACGACGTTCGCGGTCAGGCGCCGGCCAATTTTGCGATCTAAATTCACTTCCACGCTGTCGTTAGTCACAGTTGTCCCGCCTTGCGTAATCGAAGGGTTGACCGACCGGCGTGCTTCGAGTTTGACGGTTGTGGATTCATTGATGACCCTGGCGATGTTAACAGATCCGATAAAGCTATTTACCGCGTTGTTGTTCAATTCCACTTCGCGATGTTCAAATCCGAGTTTGGCCGTAGCGCTCCACCGTGCGCGGGGGGACAAGGTCACTCCCAAATTAAACTGTTGGTAGGTAGTGTCATTCAATCCTCCGTCGGAGACAATCCAACCGCTGGCGATTTCTCCCGACACCATGGAACGAGATAAGATTCGATGATTGGCGAACGCGCGAATTTCATGGACGCGATAGCTGATTTGCGCGGCGGAATCGTAGGTGTAAAGATCCTGCTTGTACGATGTCCCGAGCGATGTCTTTCTCGATACTTTCATATCGGCCGAGAGGGTGGACGTGTTGATAAACGACGTGATCCGGCTGGAGGTCTCCGGGTTTCCCGATGTCATTTCTTGCAACTTGTGGCCGGCGATCAGGGTGAACCGACGACCCGAAAACTTGGCTTTGAAATCCAGGTATTGATTTTCCGAGTCGGCTTGCGTCTGATTGTTGAACCGCTGAAATTCCGCCGTGTAATCGAGTGTTAGCAAGTTTCGTTTTTCATTGCCCAGCGAGAAACGCACCCCCGGCTTGACCAATGTGTAAAGGTCGGATTTCCGATTTGCCACGTCCAAAAAAACGTTGTCGTCATACGTCGCGCTAAAATCGAAGTGCGGCTCGACTCGGACGTTCCAAATGGTGAACCCGCGTCGTTGTTCCGTCCTGCCAGCTGCGACGAACATGAGCAAAACCATCCCGATCCCCAGCAACCGTCCGGCTCGGGGGGGCGCAATACAATGATTTTGACTCGAGTAAAATCTCAAAGCGACCTGCTAAAAATTTATCCGTCCTACTGTGGCCGGGACGGGCTGACTTCGGGTGTGGGACTGCTGACCACCGTAGCCCCATTGGGTAGCAGGAGATTCACCTGCACGGTCGGCGAAGTCATAACAGTGTTGATGACCGTATTCAGGTTCGTCTTGAAATCCTGAAATAATTTCGCAAACGAATCGTTCACGGGCGAAATCACCGGCCCATCGTCGGTCGAGCCACTTCCCGAGGTCGAAGTCACTTGGCCCGAGTCAATCGAAAAACTGATTTGTTGGCCTTTTTTCACCGTGTATGTCCCGGTTTTGGTGATGATCACAACCTCGCCCTCAATGACCCGCAAGTTCATTTGATTGCCCTCCGTCCACAACCCAAACTCGGTACCCATCACCCGGATCATCCCGATGGGAGTTTGCACGGCGAACATCGAGTTGCCAGTTAATTTTCCTACCGAAACCATCAATGATCCGCGCTCAAAATATAGCACCGTTCGGGTCACCGTTTCCGTTCCTTTTCCGGGCAGACCCTTGCTTTCCTCTTTCAAAGTCTCCACCCGCATTTTCCCTTGATTGCTCAAACGCGCCACTGCCTTGGTGGTCAGCACCATGTCCACCACCGCATCCTCGCCGTTGGTGATCGTCTGCCCCGCCGTCAACGCCATGCCGGTTTGCAACGCCGATGGCTCTTGTTCCTTGTCCTTGGACGCGGTCTGCGCCGTGCCGTTGACACCGATGATAAGCGCGTGAGCCGCCCGTTCCTGGCTGAAACCCGGTGCGTTCAAAACAAGAACCGCCGCCATGACAAACCAATAGTGTTTTCCCTTCATAAAGATCTCCGATTGCACACGATTCCGTACCCCAAAATACCACTTCTGTCAAACGTTCTCCCCACCACAATCAATCGAGATTCTCCGTTCTTGACAGCTGCCCCGATTTCTGGTTTTAGTTTGTGCCACAGCAACGTCCATCAACCAGGATATTTTCCATGAACCAATATGCTTCTCGCGCCTCGGTTTTCATCGGCACACGCTTGTTTCTAATGGCCGCGATGACGGTCGCCGTCCATGCGCGCGCCGAAAATCTGTTGCCTGCTTTTGGTGACGAAGGCGAGGATTTCAGCCATGACGCGTCTGATAGCCACAAAATCAGCGGTTGGTTGCCAAAGGATTGGGTGGATAATTCCGAGTGGGCGGCTGTCAGCGCCAAATATTCCAAGTTGCCAGCCGCCGACGCACCTAAGCAAGGTGTCACGGCGTTGCGGATCGAAGTCAAAGATGTATCCTCCGGCCAACTTCAACTGACCAGTTGGGCCGGTAAGACGAACTTTAGCAAAGGCGGCAAGTACGCCGTGCAAGGTTGGGTTCGCAGCAAAGAAAGCATCGGGATCATGGTCGGCGCTCGTCAGCAAGGAGATCCTTACGAGTTTTATGCGCAGGAAGATTTGAGCACCGAGAGCAAATGGCAGCCGTTCAAATTCGAATTCAGTTTCGATGAAGAAAAGGAAGCCGTCATCATGTTCGTGGTCAAGGAAACCGGCATCGTTGACCTAGCCGGTGTTACTTGCGCCAAACAGTAATCGCTCTTTCCCGATCGTTATCTCGTGATGCCCAACCTGGAACCCTGGCAATGGGTATTCGCTATTATTGGGTCGATCCTCGTTGGCATCTCCAAAACCGGCATCGCCGGCGTCGGCATTTTCTCCGTCGTCGTCTTCGCCAACACGTTCCCCGCCCGCAGTTCGACCGGTCTCATCCTCCCGTTACTTGTCGTGGCGGATATTGTCGCCGCCGTTTCCTACCGGCAACATGCCCAATGGAAATACCTGCTCCGGCTCTTCCCTTGGGTCGGCGTGGGGATCGGAGTGGGGTACGGGGCGATGTTTTATCTTACGACCGATCGCGCCGTCGGCCGCCTGATTGGCGGCATCGTTGTGGCGATGGTAGGTTTGCATCTTTGGCGGGAACGAGGTGGAAATGGATTTGCCGACTCGAAACCCACGACTGTAATTGAAAACCATTCACCAACCTTCGATTTCCAATCTCCAGTCTCTAGTCACCATCTTCATCATCCCATCAGTTTCGCCGTCATCGGATTGCTTTGCGGATTCACCTCGATGGTCGCCAATGCCGCCGGTCCGATTATGATCCTCTACATGTTGGCCGTCGGCCTGCCGAAGATGGAATTCATGGGGACCGCTGCGTGGTATTTCTTCCTGATCAACGTTTGCAAACTACCCTTCAGTTGGCACCTGAACCTGATCACGCCGGATTCATTGTGGATCAACCTCTGGCTCGCGCCGCTTGTCGTCCTCGGCGCATTGGCCGGCCGCGTCATTTTCCGCCGGATCAATCAAAAATGGTTCACCAGAATTGCGCTGTCTTGCACCTTGATCGCCGGTATCCGGTTGCTGTCGTTGTAAAGTTGCGCGGATGATTGTTGATGGAGTTGATCGGTTCGCATGGGAAGATCGGTACGGCGGGCAACTGGAAAATTGCAGCTTGCCACGTTACACCCAGAAGGGTGAAGACGAAAATAAGCCTGTCATTGGAACACCCCCTCAACGAATCAATTTCTGATTGTGCCATTCATATACAACAATTGTTGTAAAATTATGGTTAATTAGAATCCGGCGGGTTGTTCCCGGCGGGCTTGTCCGATTTGCTTTGCGGTAAGGTTTCTCGCAGGATTAGCTTGGGAATGATCGATCTTGCCAAAAAAGACGTCAAGACGCTGGCGCTCCTGTTTTTTGTCGGAGTATTATTAGATTACCATTCCACTTGCATCGCCCGGTTCTACAGATTACAACTTTATTCATGCCCAATCCGGATACTCCTGAGCGGTCTCCGCCCGCCTCGCCATCTGTGCCAACCGACAAGCAACCCGCCCCTTCCAATTCTTCTCCCGCCCCACCACACGAGCAAGCACCGTTTGTCTATAACCCTGCGCATGTCAGCGAGCGATTTCTCGTTCTAAATCTGCTCGGGAAAGGATCCACTGGCGAAGTTTGGAAAGCCCGAGACCGCAATGAGCATCGGTGGGTCGCCTTGAAAATACTCAAGGGATTGACTGACGATGATGTTTCCCGGTTCCAGCGCGCCGCGCAAGCCCTCTCCAAACTGAAACATTCCAACATCGCCGCCATTCATGATGTTGGCATTCATGAAGGAAAACCCAGCATCGCGATGCAAATGGTGGAAGGAAGATCTCTCGACAACTTTCCGCGCGATAATCCGCGTTTGCTCGTCGAGTTGATCCGCGACGCCGCTGATGCCGTTCATTTTGCGCACGAGAACGGCATTTTTCACGGCGATATTAAGCCGCATAATCTTATGGTGGAAGTTGCCGACAGTCCCACCGTGAAATCTGAGACTGAGATTACGGCTGCCTTCAAAAAAACTACGGAACCCGAACCGCCTCCATTTCGCGTGTACGTGACTGACTTCGGTCTTTCCAAGACGATCGCTGTGGACGGCGCAGGGAAAATCACCGGCACACCGTCCTATATGTCGCCAGAACAAGCACAGGGCAAAACCGACGCGTTGGACGAACGCAGCGATGTTTATTCTCTCGGTGCGACCCTTTACGAGCTGCTTACCCAACGACCGCCTTTCAAAGGCAACAGCGTAGCCGACATTCTCCAGCGTGTTATCGAAAACGATCCGCTGCCTGTCCGCACGGAAAATCCGGCCGTCGACGTTCCACTCGATCTGATCGTTTCTAAGGCGCTTGAAAAAGATCCGACACGCCGTTACGCCACCGCCAAGGAATTCGCCGATGACCTTCAACGCTATCTCATGGGAGAACGCATCCTGGCTCGCCCTCCCAGTGTCGCCCTGCGATTGCGCAAGCAGATCAATAATAACAAAAAACTCTCCCTGTCCATTCTCGGCGGGATTCTTCTGATCGTGGCTGGCGTTGTCAACTTTGTCATTCTACCGCAGCAACGCGCGCTTGCCCTTGCGACAGCGAGCGACCGGCGCCAGTTGAACGATGAAAACAAAGAAATATCAAGCGGCGGTTACAACCCGGAAGCCTACAACCGGCGCGCCTGGACAAAAATAAAATTGGGCGACGCCAAGGGCGCATGGAAAGACGCCAATCAAGCTGTCGATATGGACCCCAAGAAAGCCACGTTCATCGACACACGCGGTTGGACAAAATTGCATTTGAAGAAATATGACGGGGCGATCACCGATTTTACCAAAGCGCTGGAGCTTTATACCGACGAAGAATTGGCTGGTAAAACCGCCGCGTCGAGCTATCACGGTCGAGGCCGAGCATTTCTCGCGAAAAAAGAGGTCGAATCAGCCGCCGCGGATTTCAACAAGGCCATCAAATTGGATTCAACTCTCAAGGATGAACTGGCGCCGCTGCTGATGCGATGCGAAGACGCATTGCGCTTGAAAGCCGACCAACAACCCACCGCGATCCCCGCAACGGAAAAAGAACCCTAGAGTTTCCCGCTAATCAGGAAACATTTACCGCTAGGTTCCGCGTTCTCTCTCGGCGCAGCATCCAGACGAACACTCCCATCATTACCGCCGTCAACGAGTAGAGAATCCACGAGAGGATCTCATCCCATTCGCCGCCTTTCGCGCCGTGTTTTCGCAACAGGACGATGATATCTCGAAATCCAGCTTCCCTCGCCATGTCTAAAGCTGTTTTGCCGTCGTTGGTCTTGGTATGAACATCCGCGCCGTGTTCCAACAGGAGCGCGACTGCCTCCGTGTAATGCGCCTCCGTCGCGAGATGAAGTGGAATTGTTCCATCAGGCCATTTTACGTTCGGGTTTGCCTTGTGCTCCAAAAGAACCTTCAGTACGCCACTTTTTAGACCGCGAAGCGAGATTGCCGAATGCAATCCAGTTTGTCCGTATTGATTCCGCAGATTGGGGTTTGCGCCATGTTTCAGGAGTAATTCAACCATTGCTAGCGAGTTGTTATTTACTGCCCTGTACAGTGCTGTGTTGCCAACGGTGTCTGCCGCATTGACATTTGCTTTGCGGATGAGGAGCATTTCTGCGATGGCGATCTGTTGCTTGTGAACCGCGATGTGCAAGGGAGTAAAACTGGAAAAAAGTGCATTTACATTTGCTCCCTGCTCCAGCAAGAGTCGAGCGACTTCAATTTTTCCATTCCGAATTGCCACATGCAACGGATTGTTTCTATCGGGAAAAGAAGCGTTCACGTCGGTACCACGGTCGAGGATTATCTTGACGACTTTCGTGTTCCCTTGCTCGATGGCTAAATAGAGGAAATATAATTCGTTTAATGCGGTTTGCTCGCGCGACGGTTGATTCTTAAATAGTTCCAGTACTGTGTCGGAATCATTATCATGGATGGCTTGCTCCATTTGCGACTTCCACGAATGCGAAATTTTGATTCTCTTTTGTTCTTGCACCCAATCACGCCGACCTTGCAGTTTGTCTAAATTATCGTCTCCGACCGCTGCACAGGAAAAAACCAACGCGACGGTTACCGCAATTATAGCCACTCGAGTGGCATTACCGATTACACTCTTCACTTGAATGCTCCTTCATCGTTTCACCTCACAATTCCCGTCCCTTTCAACCAGAAGAGCAAATCTTTTGTCCAGGCATGACCGTTCGCCAGGCCGATTCCATGGCCGCCCTTTTGATAGACATGCAAATCGAAAGGAACCCCCGCTTTGCGCAACGCGGCGGCGAATTCAAGACTGTTCTCCACCTTGACGGCGTTGTCTTCATAGGTATGCCAAACAAAACAAGGAGGTGTCTGTGGTGTCACCTGCATTTCGTTGGAGAGATTCTTCACCAGCTCCGGTGACGGTTCTTTGCCCAGCAGATTATTCCGCGAACCGTGATGAGTGAGATTGGATTGCATCGAGATGACCGCATAACAAAGAATCCCAAAATCCGGCCGCGAGCTTTGTTTCTCAATTGCGTCCGCCGCGTTTGGATCGCCTCCATCAAAATGCGTCAGCAACGTCGAGGTCAGATGTCCGCCCGCGCTGCTGCCCATGATGCCGATCCGCTTCGGATCTATTTTCCATTTCTCGGCTTGCGCGCGCACCGTTCGCACGGCGCGCGCCGCGTCCTGCACCATGACCGGATGCCGATAGCCGTGCGAGCCGAGCCGATACTTTAACACGAACGCCGTGATTCCGTTCTCTGCCAGCCAATCGGCATAGCCTTTTCCCTCGTGAGCGGCCAGTCCGCCATAACCGCCGCCCGGACAGACCACAATCGCCGCACCATTCGGTTCCTTTGGCAAATAAGGCATCAGTGTAGGGATGTCCTTGATTTCGTCTTTGCCAAGCGCCCCGGGTACATCGCCATCCCAGAGCCGAAAGGGTTGTTGGGCGGTGGCGATCATTCCGACAAATAATAGCAAAAGAAAATTGAAACCGGTTCGCATCGAAATCTCCTTTATTTTTTGTCCGCCTTGAAATCCACAAGAGTCATCGTCGTTTCGCTCGCCGTTGCCCCTTCGGTTTTACTTGTCATTTTAACCACTTGCCCGGGCACGTCGTCGCTCGTCCAAGTAGTGGATGCGGTCTTGCCGGCAGTGGAGGCCATTTCCATTTTGACCCAACGCGTTTTTATCTTCGTGCCCTTTACATCCATGGCTTCATCCCCTTTGGCGAGTTCCTTGGAAGGTTGGCTGGCTGTGCCGGGTGGTTTGTCCACCTTCGCCGGGTGCTCAATTTTCGCCGCGGGCTGATCAATCTTCTGGCCGGCCACCGACATCGTCGTTTTCGTTTCCACGACTGCTTTGTCCGCCGTCAATTCCACTAGGGTGCTGGTCATTTCCATTTCCGTCGCGAATCCCGCCGCCACGGACGTGGATTTCAGCGTGGAAAAACTGCCGACCTTGAACTTCGCCCAGTTTTGATAGGTGGGATTGTCAATTTTTTGGGCAAAAGCCGGTCCGGACAAACCAAACACCGCCGCCAACAAGATGGACTTCGTTGGATTTTTCATTTTTTCCTTTGGGTTAGAGTCGATGCAACAGTAGTTCAGTCATGTTAGCCAAGTCAAGCGTACTTGTCCGTTGCAGCGAATTCGTGTAAAAAAAACCATGGATTTTCGCCCGTTCGGAAAAACCAGCATGGACGTTAGCGCGCTCGGTTTCGGCGGCGCGGAGATTGGATTCGAGGGCGCAAAAATCGAAGATGTCTCGCGCTTGCTCAATACCGCGCTCGACACTGGTCTGAATGTGATTGATACCGCCGAATGCTACATCGGCGGTAACGTCAGCAGCGAAGACCTCATCGGTCGCGCCGTCGGTCATCGCCGCAAAGATTTCTTTCTCTTTACCAAGTGCGGCCACGCGGCAGGCATCGCCGAACCGGAATGGTCGCGCGCCCTGCTCGAAAAAAGCATTACACGGAGTTTGCAACGACTTCGTACCGATCATCTCGATCTCATCCAACTCCACAGTTGCTCCGAAGAAACGCTTCGCAAAGGCGAGGTGATCGAAGTTTTGCAGCGAGCGAAACAAAAAGGTCAATCGAGGTACATCGGCTACAGCGGCGACGGTCGCGCCGCGCTCTATGCCGTTCAATGTGGCGCGTTCGATTCGCTCCAGACATCTATTAATGTCGCCGACCAGGAAAGCATCGAGTTGACGATTCCCGAAGCGCGCAAGCGCGGCATGGGTGTCATCGCCAAGCGACCCATCGCTAATGCTTCGTGGCGGACTGGCGACACACCGTTTACCGGCTATGGCGCGGTCTATTGGCAGAGACTCCAAAAACTTCGCTACGATTTTCTCAAGAAAAACATGAGTGAAGCGGTTAGCATAGCTCTCCGATTCACGCTCGCCGTCGAAGGCGTCTGTACCGCCATCGTTGGCACGAAAAATCCGGATCGGTGGCGTGCCAACGCAGAATTGCTCGCCGACGGCCCGTTGCCGAAGGAAAGATTCGACACCATCCGCGCCCGCTGGAAATCCGTAGCCGGCAAGGATTGGGGAGGAGAGACGTAAATCGTACTTATGATTATTGCGTTTTTTGTGGCAATCGGTGGGTCGCTATTTTCCGGTCCAATTTATCTTGTCTGTTGAATTTTATCTCGCTTCACCTGTCGAATTTTCAACAGGAGGGAATCCATGAAGACAACAGCAATTTCTTTGTTGGGGGCAGTTTTAGTTTGTCTGGGGAAAGTGTCCGCACAGGAGAGTTTACCAACGCAGGTGGAGGTTTGTTTCGTGCTCGATACCACCGGTTCGATGACCGGTCTTCTCGAAGGTGCGAAACTCAAGATATGGACGATCGCCAATGAAATCGCGCGGTCGGCGCCGACCGCACGAGTCAAATTCGGTCTCGTCGCGTATCGCGACCACGGGGATCGGTATTTGACGATTGCCCACAATCTCACCGATGATCTCGATGCGATCTACGCGCAATTGCTGGCGTATCGCGCTGAAGGCGGCGGCGACGAACCGGAGGCGGTCAACGAAGCGCTCGATATCGCCGTGCGCCGGATGCCCTGGAGCGCCGATCCATTCGCGGCCCGGCTTGTATTTTTGGTGGGAGACGCGCCGCCGCAGTTTTACTGGGGTGCGCCGCATTATCGGACGGTATGCGCCGAAGCCGTTCGGCGCGGAATCATCATCAATACAATCCAGTGCGGCACGATCGCGATGACAACGCCGTTCTGGCAGGAAATCGCCGCGCTGACCGGCGGACAATACGCCGCCATCGGCATGACCGGACACGGAACCATCATTGTCACGCCGGAAGATCGTCAGATCATCGAATTGAGCCGCGCTTTGAACCGCACGGTCATACCGTATGGTGAAGAAACGGCGCGGCGCGAAGTGGCAGCGAAACAATCGGTGGCAGCACGCGCGCCGGCGACTGCCACGGTGGAGCGCGCCATTTTCAACGCGACAACGGGAAAAGCCGTGCAGGGCAGGGGAGATTTGATTGCCGCGGTAAGCGACGGTTCGGTGAAGCTGGACGAAGTTCGCAAGGAACAATTGCCAGCAGACTTGCAAAAACTATCCTCCAACCAGCTCAAAACCTATGTGGAGACACAACAGAAACAGCGCGAGCAATTGCAAACCCGCATCGTGGACTTGAGCGCAAAACGATCGGATAATCTTGCGGCAAAAAAAGAGTCCAACCCATCTGCTTCGTTCGATGCGACGGTAACCAAAATCGTCCGTAGTCAACTCGCCACCAAAAAAACCTCGGAAACCGGGAAGTGACACACCTCGAGTCTTTGCTGCAGAACTTCTTCACGAAAAAGAATTGAAATCCGGCTGAAATCTGCGAGACTACGGCTCGTTTCCATGAAGCGACTTAGCTCTGAATTGAAGATTTTTGCCGGGAACTCCAATCCGAGGCTGGTGCGCCGCATCACCGATTATCTCGGCGTGCCACTGGGGAAGGCAACGGTGACAACCTTTCCCGACGGCGAGACGTTCGTCAAATTCGACGAGAGCATTCGCGAGCGTGATATTTTCATCGTCCAGAGCACGTGTCCGCCGACCAATCATAATTTGATGGAGTTACTGATCATGATTGACGCGGCGCGGCGAGCCAGTCCGGCGCGGATTACGGCCGTGCTGCCCTTTTTTGGATACGCCCGGCAGGATCGCAAAGATCAGCCTCGCGTGCCGATCACGGCGAAATTGGTGGCGAACATTTTGGTAGCAGCGGGAACGAACCGGGTATTGACGATGGACCTGCACGCGCAACAGATTCAGGGTTTTTTTGATATTCCGGTGGATCACTTGTATTGCGCGCCGGTGTTGTTTGAGTATTTGAAGGCAAAGAAACTGACGGATTTAACGGTGATCTCGCCGGATATCGGCGGATTAAAGATGGCCAGCGCGTACGCGAATATGTTGGGCGGCGGCATCGGGTTCGTCGCCAGCCAGCGCGTCAGCGCTACGGAAAAGCAAGCCATGAGCGTGGTGGGCGATGTGAAGGGGAGGAATTGTTTGATTGTGGACGACATGACGGAGACGGCCGGGACGCTCTGCACGGCGGCGGCGGCGCTCAAGGAAGCGGGGGCGCGAAAAATTTATGCTGGAGTTTCGCACGCGATTCTGGGTAAGTTGGCGCTAGAGCGATTGCACGGGTCTGCCATCGAGGAACTGATCACCACGGACAGCGTGCCCCACGATAATATCAAGGGCGTGAAACTGGCGGAGTTGAGCGTGGCGAAGTTATTGGGTGAAGCGATTCGACGCATACACAGCAGTGAATCGGTCACGTCGCTCTTTCGAATGAAAAACAAGAAAGGTTAAGGTTTTGCAATGCAGCAAGTTGAGTTAAAAGCAGTTTCTCGCGGCGACTTGGGTCGCGCGCGAGCCAAGAAATTACGGCGCACGGGCGTTGTGCCCGCTGTGTTGTACGGTCCGCGCACCAAGCCCCTGGCGCTCCAAGTGGACGCGAAGGAGTTGGGAAAAATCACCAAGCGGGGGGCGCGCGCGAATTTATTTATCGAATTGCAGATGGACGACAGCGGCAAGGCCGCCAAGCGATTGGCGTTGTTGCAGGAAGTCCAGCAGCATCCCACCAGCGATAAAATTTTGCACGTGGATTTTCGCGAAATCTCGATGACGGAAAAACTGACCACGCGCGTCGCCGTCGTTGCGGTGGGCGAACCGCCGGGTGTCAAGGAGGGCGGCGTGCTCAATCAAGTCCTCCACGAGCTTACTTTGCGATGTCTGCCGAAGGATTTGCCCGACCGCATCGAAGTGGATGTGTCGAAGCTTACGATCGGGAAATCCATTCCGATCAGCGAACTGACTCCTCCTGCCAACGTCGAAATTGTTGCCGCCGATAAAACCGCTGCTGTATTCGCGGTTGTCGCGCCGATGGCCGAAGAAGAAGTGGCGACGACCGAGGCGGCGCCGGGCGAGCCGGAAGTTCTCAAGGAAAAGAAGGTCGAAGGCGAAGAAGGTGCCGCGGCCGAGGGCGAGAAAAAAGGCGACGCCAAGAAACCGGCTGCCGCTGGCAAAGGCGAGGCGAAACCCGCTGCGGCGGGCAAGGCCGAAGCCGGCAAGGCCGCGCCGGCTGCGAAAGCGGGGGCTGCCGCGAAGCCGGAAGCCAAGGGTGCGCCGGGAAAGAAATAGCCGCCGGAGGCGGAAATCCCAAATCGCAAACCCTAAACTGCAAAGAAGCTCCAAGTCTCAAATATCAAATGAGGGGTCACAAAAATCCCAATTGGAGTTTGGAGTTTTTTCAGGCAAGGTGAGGACGTATGGGCGAGCCGTCCTCCCATCTCATCGTTGGTCTTGGCAATCCGGGCGACGAATACGCGGCGACGCGGCACAACATCGGTTTTTGCGTGGTGGACGCGTTGGCGGGGAAGTTGGGGCTGGCATTTCGCGCAAAACGGCGATTGACTTCCGCCGTGGCTGACGTTAAAGATGCGAACGGCAAGTTGGTATTAGCCAAGCCGCTGACTTTTATGAACTGCAGCGGCGACGCCGTGGGCGCATTGATGCAGGCCGATGGAATTGGAATCGAGCGATTGCTGGTGGTGGTGGACGATGCAGATTTGGAGTTGGGGCAATTGCGATTGCGCGGGAATGGCAGCAGTGGAGGGCATCGCGGATTGGCGTCGGTGATTGCGGCCGTGGGCAGCGAAGAATTTGCGCGGTTGCGGGTGGGGATCGGTCGTGGCGGTCGTGGCGGCAAAATTTTGCGGGATTATGTGCTGGAACCGTTTGCCAAGAGCGAGCAAGAAGCGGTGGGGGAGGCGACGTCGCGGGCGGTGGAAGCGGCGGAGAGTTGGCGTCGGGATGGTTTGCAGAAAGCAATGAATTTGGTTAACACGAGACAAGCATGACGAATCGATACGAAGGATTTTTTATCTTGAACGTTGCCGGCAAAGAAGACGCGTTCAAAACCGAGCTGGATCGCATCCAGGATGAAATCAAAAGCGCCGGCGGCAAGGTGGAGAGCGTGCAAAAAATGGATTTCAAGCCGTTTGCGCGCCCAAAACGGAAACTCGCGGGCGGATTTTATGCGAACATCGTGTTCGCCAGCACGCCCGATGCGCTGACCAAATTGCGCGGGCGGTTTTCGATGGACGAGGCGATTTATCGCGTGCAAATCACGCACGCGGCACCGGTGCCGAAACCCGCGGAGGATGACGAGAAGAAGGAAACCAAGGAGAAACGTGGCAAGTCTTAATAAAGTATTTTTGATGGGCAACCTGACGCGCGATCCCGAGTTGCGATACACGCCGAAAGGGACGGCGATTGCGCAGTTTGGTCTGGCGGTGAATCGCAAATGGAAAACTGAAAGCGGCGAGGAACGAGAGGATGTTTGTTTTGTGGATGTCGAAGCTTGGGCGCGCCAGGCCGAAGTTTGCAGCCAATACCTCTCCAAGGGGTCGCCCGTGTTCATCGAAGGCGAATTACGCTATGATCAATGGGACGACAAAGCCACGGGCCAAAAGCGCAGCAAACTGAAGGTTCGCATAATCAATTTTCAATTTATCGGCGCACCAAAAGGAAGCCGCAGCCCCGAAGGCGGGGAAGGCGGCGAACGTCGTGCCGCGCCAAAAAAGGGCGCTGCCGCGCCGCCTCCGTCGGAGGACGAGGCGCCGCCCCCGGAAGAAAAAGATGACATCCCATTCTGAAAGGTGATTTGGAACTATGCCGAAACGAGGTCCTTTAACCAAACGACGCGTGCCGCGCGCACCGCGTAAATCACGCGAAGCGATTCTCCGTCAACCCTGCAAACTTTGCGCCGACCAGGTGGTCGTGGATTATCGCGAGGCGGATTTTCTCAAAAAATTTATGACCGAGCGCGGCAAAATCCTCGGTCGTCATATGTCCGCCGCTTGCGCGGCGCATCAACGCCAGATTGCCACCGCCATCAAACGGGCGCGCGTGATGCAATTGGTTCGTTAGGAGAATGCCATGGCACAAGACGTCATTTTATTAACCAATATTCGCGGGCTCGGCGCCGAAGGTGACCGCGTGAACGTGGCGGATGGGTATGCCCGGAATTTTCTCATCCCACGCCGGCTGGCGAGCGCGCCGGAGGCCGCCAGCGCCAAGCGAATCGAGCAGCTCAAGAAAATCCGAGCCGAGCGCGAAGCTGTCGAAAAGAAGGGAGCTGAAGCGTTGGCTAAACGCTTAAACAATGTCACGTTGACCATTGCGATGCCCAGCGCGCAAGAGGGAAAGATTTTTGGCGGCATCACCGCCGCCCAAATTGCCGAGCAACTCAAACAGCAGGGGTTCGCGCTGGACAAACGACAGATCAAATTAGAACGCCCGATTCATACTCCCGGCGAACACTCCGTCATCGTGCATCCTCACGCCGATATCAATGCGACGATTCAAGTCGTCGTCACCGCCGAGGTTGCCGATAAGAAAGAGAAAGAAGATCGAGCCGACCGGTCGGAACGCGGTGGAGGCAAACGGGAGCGACGATCCGACCGGGAAAAATCCGAGCCGGTCGCCACGGCCATGGAATCCAAGGCGTCGGAAGCATCCGCCAAGCCATCGGGCGCCGACCGGCCCAAGAAAGAGAAAGCTCCTAAAAAGTCAGAAAAGAAATCTTCATGAGCGGAGGTTCCTCCACCAGCACCGCGCCAGACCCCAACAAGGTCGTTCGCCTTGCCAATGTGCGCCAGATTGAGCGGACCCCGCCGCATAGCGACGAAGCGGAGCGGTCAGTCTTGAGCAGTTTATTTCTCAAACCGGACGCGGTGGGGGAGGCCATAGAAAAACTTCATGCGACCAGCACGCTGCGGCACGGCGCAGAATGTTTTTACGATCTTCGGCACCAGGAAGTTTTCGCTGCGATGGCGGAGATGTTTGACAAACACCTGCCGATCGACCCCGTCACGGTGCGTCAGCACTTGCTCGACCGGAACAAACTGGAAGCGGCAGGCGGCGAGAGTTATCTCTATGAACTTTGCTCACCCCTTGTGTCCGTGGCGACGCATTTGCCTTACTACCTCGAAATTGTCCACACCCATTTCATTCAGCGCAAACTGATCGAAGTGGCTTCCCAGATCGTTGCCGATTCGTACGACACGCCGACCGATGCTGTGGCGCACTTGGTCGATCGCTCGGAAGAAATGATCTTGAGCGTGTCGCCCGAAGGCGCATCGCGCCAGACCCAGCCCGCACGGGCGCTGGCAAAGGACGCCATGAAACGGATTGAGGATGCTGTCGATCGCAAAGGGGCGGTAATTGGTGTCCCGTCTGGATTTCTTGATTTGGACAAATTAACCGGCGGTTTTCAGAATTCGGAAATGATCGTGCTGGCGGCGCGCCCCGGTGTTGGCAAAACGGCGCTGGCGCTGAACATCATCGAGCACGCCGCGGTGGAGAAACAAATGCCCGTGGCGATTTTCAGCCTGGAAATGAGCGCGGTTTCTTTGGTCATGCGCATGTTGAGCTCCATCGCGCGGGTGGACTCGGATGATATGCGCAAAGGTTTCATCGACACCGAAAAGACATTGCGTCTAACCGATGCCGCAGCGAAACTTAGCAAGGCGCCGCTCTATGTGGACGATGGAAGTACGCTGGATATTCTATCCCTGCGCGCCAAGGCGCGTCGGTTGAAGAAGCAGCACAAAATCGACCTCTTTGTCATTGATTATTTGCAATTATTGCATGGCTCGACGCAACAGCGGCGGCGTCAGGACAGCCGCGCCACCGAGATCGCCGAGATCAGCGGCGGGATGAAAGCCATGGCCAAGGAATTGTCCGTGCCGGTATTGGTGTTGAGCCAGCTCAATAGGATGCCAGCCGAAGAAGGGAGACGTCCCAAGTTGCATCATCTCCGTGAATCCGGCGCGATCGAGCAGGATGCGGACGTGGTAATGCTGCTCTCGCGTGGAGACAGCGAAGATAACCCGGAAAAAAGTGCGGAAGCGGAGTTGGATATTGCAAAACAGAGGAACGGCCCGACCGGATTCGTTAAACTGACGTTCCGTGGACAATTTACCAGGTTTCTGCCTGCCGCGAAGGTTCGCGATGATGAAGGTCGAGATCAATTTTAATCCATGAACCGAATTGTAATGACTTTTCTGCTGGCGAGCGCAGCTCTTTTGACTTGGGCTGGGCAAGACGAACCCATCGTGCGTGAAGTCGCGATTCAGCATATCGGCCCTCCGGGCGCGGCGGACTCGGTGATTCGCGCGCACATTCGCACCGCCGTGGGGCAGGCGTTTTCGGACGACACGGTGAACGACGACGTGCGAAGCTTGGCGATGATGGGATGGTTTAACAACGTCCAGGTGCGTCGTGAAATTTTGCCGAACGGCGTGAAGGTGATTTTTGTGCTGCAGGGAAAAGCGAAGATTCGGGACATCGTGATCCAAGGCAATAAACGGTTTCGTGCGGACAAATTACGGGGCCAGATCACATTCAAAGTGGGCGACCCTCTGGATGGCCGCAAAGTCGAGGAGAGCGCTGCCAAGCTCGTGGACTTTTATCAGAAGCAAGGGTATCAACAGGCGAAAGTGACCCATGAGGATGCCACCGACCCGGACACCGGGCAAGCCGTTGTGACCTTCCACGTTGAGGAAGGATTGCGGGTGGTGATTGACCGGGTGGATTTTGTCGGTAACAAGGCGTTTCCGACCAAGACACTACGGCGTCAAATGCGGACGAAAAGCTCTGGAATGTTTTCCTGGATTATGCGGGGCAATCGGTTGCGGGAAGAAGTTTTCGAGGAGGACAAGGAGCGGCTTCAAGATTTCTACCGGTCCCATGGCTACATCGATATGGAGGTTCGCGACGTCCGGATTGAGAAAAAACGCGCCGACCGCGTGCGGATCCTCATCACTTTGTTCGAGGGAAAACAATACAAAGTGGGTGAAATCAAATTCGTGGGGAACGAAAAATTCCCGACACCGTCCCTGACGGCGTTGATCAAGATGACCGACGGCAAGACGTTCGCTCCGGCGGCGTTGGAGACCGACGTGCAAACCTTGCGGGATTTTTATGGGAGCAAAGGGTACATTGACTTGAGCATTACGCCGGATCGATCGCCCAACGTGCAAACTGGCCGGATGGATATCGTTTACCGGATTCGGGAAGGCGAAATCAACACCATTGAGAAAATCGAGATTCGAAACAATACCCGCACCAAAGATCGCGTGATCCGGCGCGAGTTGGCGGTGAGACCCGGCCAGGTGTTCGATATGGTCAGGGTTCGCCGCAGCCAGCAGCGTCTCGAAAACCTCAACTATTTCTCCAAGGTTGTTGTGGATCCGGAATCCACCGAAATCGAGAACCGAAAAAATCTCATCATCGAAGTGGAAGAAAAGCGAACCGGCTCGGTGAACTTCGGCGCCGGCGCAGGGTCGGTCGAGCAAGTCTTCGGATTCTTCGAGGTGACCCAGAGCAATTTTGACGCGAAAAACCCGTGGCGGTTCGAAGGCGGCGGACAAAAGATGCGCCTGCGCACTTCCATCGGCACCCGCAGCCAGTATTACCTGATCAGTTTCACCGAGCCATGGTTTCTCGATAAAAAACTTTCTGTCGGATTCGACCTCTTTCGCGATGAACTACGGTTTTTTGAGGAATATCGCCTCGCCCAAATCGGTGGCAATCTCCGGGTGAGCAAGGCCTTGACCGAATATTTGACGGGAGAACTGAAATACGAACTGAAGAGCGTGTCGGTTCAGGATGTTTCCTCGCTCGCTTCCACGATTTTTCAAACGGAAGAAGAGACGACACTCAAAAGCAGCGTGACCGCGTCGTTTCGATACGATACACGGGACAGCATCTTCAATCCAACCCGTGGCAACCGGACGGTTTTGAGCGGACAACTTGCTGGCGGACCGTTCGGTGGCGACGAATCAATCTATCGGGTGGAGCTTGAGAGCACCTGGTATTATTCCCCATGGTTCGATCATATTGTCATGTTCGAAGTTGCCGGGGGAGTGGTGGATACCATGGATGGGACCGACCGTGTTCCAATTTTTGACCGGTTATTCCTCGGCGGGCCAAATAACTTGCGCGGTTTTCGATTCAACGATGTCGGGCCAAAAGACCCCAACGTGGGCACCAGCACGTTTGGCGACCCGATCGGCGGGCAGACGTTCGCCCGCGCCACGCTTGAGTACACAGTTCCCATCATCAAACTTCCTCGCTCGGGCGTTCGCGTTGCCGCGTTCTATGACGTGGGACAAGTATGGGCCGAGCCGTTCAGCTACAATTTCGGCAATATCAACAACGATTTCGGCCTCGGATTGCGGCTCGACATGATCGGCATTCCCATCCGGATCGATTACGCCATCCCGCTCCAAACCGACCAATTTAACGACAGCGGCGGCCGGATCAATTTCAGCCTTGGCTATCAGTTCTAACCGAAAAGGAACCATGAAACGTATTTCCATTCTCGTGCTTGCCGCGTTCGCCGCCTCGGCGTTGTCTCCCCTGCGCGCGTCGGCCGACCTCAAAATTGGCGTGGTCAATATGAAGCGAATCTTCGACGAGTATTACAAGACCCGCGAGGCCAAGACCAAGCTGGACGATTTCCGAGCGGGCATCGTGGCGCGCGACAACGAGAAGGTGGAAGACCTCAAAAAAATGACCGAAGACCTGACCAAGCTGCGGGAAGAGTCGGAAAGCGCGGCGCTTGCGGAGGATGTGCGCAAGGAAAAGCGGAAACGGTATGAGGAGAAACTCCAGCAATTTCAGCAGGAAAAAAACGCGTATAATCAATTCCGCGACCGCGCCGTGAAAGATATGATGGATGAAGAAACCAAGGTTCGCACCCGCATCCTGGATTTGATTCGGGAAGAAATTCGCGCCATTCGAAAGGAACAAAATTTCGACCTAATCTTCGATCGTGGCGACAGCGCCACGGGCGGGATGCCGGCAGTCATTGAGGCGAAGGAGGAATTCGATATTACCGACCTGATCATTAAGCGGTTGAATGACAAACGGCCGGTCGCTCTGCCCACCGATCAAAAACCCGTGGAACCGAAACCCGCCGCTGCTCCTGAAAAGAAGTAATCGCTATGCAGAAAACCGCCCGCGACATCGCGCAACTCGTCGGCGGCGAATTGTCGGGCGACAATGTTCCCATCCATGGCGTCGCGGGGATTCGAGAGGCGGAACCGGGCGATCTCACGTTTCTTGGTTCGTCCCGCTACGCCATGTTTGTCTCCCGAACCGCCGCCAGCGCCATCATCGTAGGCCTCGATTATACAGGGAAAACTGATCGCGCCCTCATCCGCGTCAAAGACCCAGTCGCGGCGTTCGCCCAAGTCGCCGCGCTCTTCGCGCCGCTCCCCATCCAATTTCCGCCCTGCACTCATGCTACCGCTGTCATTGCGCCCACCGCGCGCATTGGCAAACACGTTTCCATTCAGCCCCATGCTGTCATTGAGGACGGTGCCACGATCGGCGACCGCACTGTCATCGGAGCGGGCTGTTACATCGGTCAAGAGACAAGAATTGGGACCGAATGTTTGCTCTATCCGTGCGTTGTCGTTCGCGAACGGTGCCGCATCGGAAATCGCGTGATCATCCACAGCGGCGCCGTGATTGGCGCCGACGGTTTTGGATACGAACCCACGCCGCAAGGCCCGAAAAAAATTCCACAGACCGGCATCGTCCAGATTGACGACGAAGTCGAGATCGGCGCCAATGTCACCATTGACCGGGCGCGCTTCGGCAAAACCCGCATCGGTCGCAATGTGAAAATAGACAACCTTGTTCAGATCGCCCACAACGTCATTATTGGTGAGAACACAGTAATTTGCGGCATGGCTGGCATCGCCGGGAGCGCCATTGTTGGCAAGAATGTCACGCTCGCCGCGCAAGTCGGCTTGGGCGGTCATATCGAAATCGGTGACAACGCCATGATTGGCGGCAAATCCGGCGTCAGCCGGGATGTTCCAGCCGGGGAATCGTGGTTCGGGTTTCCCGCCCAGCCCCAACGCGATGCCATGCGCGCCTATGCTGCCCTCATCCGTCTCCCCCAACTTCAAGAGCGAGTCAGGGCATTGGAAGAGATTATCTCCAAGAAGAAACCTGCCCGCAATAAGTCGAAATAAAGGCGAACAAGTAGCGCACCGTATTGCGTGCCGATGGATTCAATTTGTAGCAAGTAATCAACGCGTCCTACGCCGGCTGTTGCTGCGTCAAACAATGGAAGCTGCCCAATCCCCAAATCAAGTTCGTGCTGTCCATGGGCACTATCCGGCGGGCGGGGAAGCAGCGTTGCAGGATCTCTTTGGCGCGCCGGTCGTTTCGCTTGTGCTGGTAGGTCGGTAACAGGACAACTTTGTTGGCGATGTAAAAATTGGCGTAACTGGCCGGCAACCGCTGACCATCGTACTCAACCGTACCCGGCATCGGGATCTCGACGATTCGCAACGCGCGGCCATCCTGGTCTTTCATTTTCTTCAGGCGTTTCAAGTTGTCTTGAAGAATCTTGTAGTTCTCGTCGCGCGGATCTTCTTCAACCGCCGCGACGACCGTGCGCAGGTTGACGAACCGGGCGATGTCGTCCACATGGCCGTCGGTATCATCGCCCACGATCCCATCGCCGAGCCATAATAGATTCGTCACGCCAAGGTAATCGCGCAAATACTTCTCGATGAGCGACTTCTTCAGGTGCGGGTTGCGGTTTTTGTTCAGAAGGCATTGTTCGCTGGTCAGCAAACTGCCGCGTCCATTCACATCAATCGAGCCGCCTTCCATGACGATACCCGGTTGGAAGAGGGGAAGATTGAGGAGGCGCGCGATGTGTTGCGGCACGGCGTCGTCCTTGTCAAACGGCGGATACTTGCCGCCCCAAGCATTGTACCCCCAATCCACCACAGCGAGATTTGTTGAGCGTTGAGCGTTGAATCCTTTCCGTTTCACAAAAATCGGCCCATGATCCCGGCACCACGGTTCGTTAGTCGGAGTGAAGTGGAGTTGAATCGTTGAACCGTTGAATCGTTGAATGGGTGAGCTGATAAGGTTGTTTTTGATGCCGTGGGCGCGGAGGAGAGCGCGGAGGTCGGCTACCATGCTTGGTCGAATGTTAATGTGGACCGTTTCATGTTGGGCAAGCACGCGTACCATCTCGGCCAACGTCGGCATGACCTCGTTGTAGCGGCCGGGAAAGCTAATGCCGTGACGGCGCGGCCACGAGAGCCAAGTGGCGGTGTGCGGTTCCCATTCGGCAGGCATCCGATAGTCCAACGCAGCAGGGGTTAGAGACTTCATCGTGCGGGAAGGGGGATTCATAAACGGAGTTAACGCTTAACTTTCAACGCCCAATGTTTAAGAGTTTCATTGCAAGATACTGGAAGTTGAGAGTTGAACGTTGCGAGTTGAATCTGTAGTCAATCGGCCATTCTCTTGGTGATCTCCTTGTAGGCATCTACCCGGCGGTCGCGGAGGAACGGCCAGTGCGTTCGCGTCTCGTCTACGCGGCGGAGATCGCATCGGGCGAGCAGGATTCCCTCTTTCTGATGATTGGCGCGGACAAGAGTATTGCCAGAAGGATCGCTGACGAATGAATTTCCCCAAAATTCCACCGTGCCCTCTTTGCCAACGCGATTGGCGGCGGCGACATAAACGCCATTTGCGATGGCGTGACTGCGCTGGATCGTTAGCCAGGCATCGAGCTGACTGCGCCCGAATTTTTTCTTCTCGCGTTTGTGCCAGCCGATCGCAGTCGGGTAAAATAAAATTTGCGCGCCTTGCAGCGCCGTCAGCCGTGCGCCTTCCGGAAACCATTGATCCCAGCAGATTAAGACACCAATGTCCGCGTATCGGGTTTTGAATGTACGAAATCCGAGGTCGCCCGGAGTGAAATAAAATTTCT
This sequence comes from uncultured Verrucomicrobiota bacterium, assembly GCA_964348665.1. Taxonomy (GTDB): domain Bacteria; phylum Verrucomicrobiota; class Verrucomicrobiia; order Palsa-1439; family CAYGDP01; genus CAYGDP01. The sequence continues at coordinate 18,515 of CAYGDP010000012.1, read as the reverse complement.
CGTAGTAAAGAGGATCGTCGGGAATGTGCATCTTGCGATATTTCCCGACCAATTTGCCGTCAGCATCAATCACGGCAGCCGTGTTGTGATAAACACCAGCGGCACGTTTCTCGAAAAGTCCGGCGACGATGACGATCCGGTGCGCACAGGCGAGCTTGCCGAGCGCCTCGGTGGACGGTCCGGGGATCGGCTCGGCCAGCCGAAAATATCGATGATCTTCGCGTTGACAAAAGTAGCGTGTGCGAAACATTTCTTGCAGGCAGACGATCTGCGCGCCTCGATGGGCGGCCTCGATGATGCGTTTTTCAGCGCGCCGAAGATTGGCCAATGGATCTTCCTCGCAACGCATCTGCACGAGCGCGAGAGTGACGGACGATTCGCAAGGCTTCATGTGCTCTGTGTAGAGGTTGATGCGCCCAAAGTCAAGGCGCGCGCTTGACTTGTGGCGCACTCGCTTTATACTCGCGCGAAATTTTTACCAAAGGAGAACGTAATGCATTTTGTTCCTGCAAAAATGTTTTTGACCAAGGGTGTCGGTACCCACAAGCACGAGCTTCAGAGTTTCGAGCTGGCACTGCGCGACGCTGGCATTGAGAAGTGCAATCTGGTAACCGTCTCATCGATCCTGCCGCCCCGGTGCAAAATCATCAGCCGCAAACAGGGTGAGAAGCTCTTGCAGCCGGGACAGATCACGTTCATCGTCATGGCACGCGCCGCCACCAACGAACCGCACCGGCTCGTGGCGTCGTCCATCGGCCTGGCCGTGCCGGCGGAGGAAGGTCAGTACGGGTATCTCACGGAACTTCATGTCACCGGGATGAACGATCAACAGGCGGGTGACTTGGCCGAGGACATGGCGGCGGCGATGCTGGCCTCGACGATGGGAGTGGAGTTTGACGAGAGCGCGAGTTGGGACGAGAAAAAGAAAGTATTCGACATCAGCGGCAAGATTGTTCGCACGTTGAATATGACGCAATCAGCGGTCGGTCATCCGCAGGGGCAATGGACGACGGTGTTGGCGGGTGCGGTGATGATTTTCTAGCGACTTGTCTTTTCCATCGAATCGCGTAAGGTTGTCTACTCATGAACGACGAAGTGATCGAGGTCAAAGTGCATCAAGTCGTGCCTGTCAATCACGGCGCGGCGATCTTCGTTGGCAACCAGGCAAAAATCTTCCCGATTTTCGTCTCGGCAGAGTTGGGTGAAACCATCCATCTTTTCATCAAAGGCATCAAACGGCCGCGTCCACTGACGCACGACCTCATCGGCAGCATTTTCGCCGGGCTGGGTGTCAAAGTGGAGCGGATTGTCATCAACGACCTGAAAAAGGAAGAACATGGCGGCACCTACTATGCGAGGCTGATTCTCTCGGCTGAAAACGAGCTGGGCAAGAAACTCATCGAGATTGACGCGCGGCCCAGCGACTCGATTGCATTGGCGTTGCAGCAGAAATGTTCGATCTATGTCGCCCGGCATGTTTTCGATGCCGTTCAAGATGCGACGTATGATCTGAAGAAAATTAACGAGAAACTTCGACAGGGTGGAGATCCGTCGGAACCCACTGGGGCTGAGGAAGATGAAGATGAAGAAATTTAAGGCAATAGCTTGACAAGATCGGATATTTATGGCAGAGATTCACCAACAAATTTAACAGGAGGGTTCCATGCAAGAAGCCGCCGCTATTCCGCCCGCTCAAGCGCCTCAAGGACAAAAGTCCAAGGCAAAGCAAATTACGCGCGACTGGTTTTGGTGGTTGCCCCCGCGCCTTCGCAACTCTCCGTATTGGCTCATTGCCATCGTCATTCATCTCGTTCTGTTCCTGCTTTTCACGATTTGGATCGTATTTGACGTTTATCGACCCGGCGCGCTCGATGGGAGCTTTTACGACGGAGGCGGCCAGGAAGGTGTTGATGTGCAGCCGCCGCCTGCATCCCAGCAGGTTGCCCAACAACTTACCAATCAAGCGGCCACCACGACACAAAATTTCACACAGCTCGCGCAAGCCATCTCGACCGTAGGCGTTGGCGAATGGTCCGTTGCCGCGCCTACGGAAGTTGCCTCGGCAGTTTCCAACGTCGCTTCCTCCGTCAGCGGTGCTGGTAAAGGAATTCCGGGCGCTTACACCGGTCGTATCGGTTCAGGTCGCCGCGGATTGCTTTCCAAAAAAGGTGGAACTTCCAACGTCGAGACTTCTGTCAACAACGCCCTTCGGTGGCTCAAGAATCACCAGAACGATGACGGGTCCTGGGGCGATCAATGGAAACCTTCCATGACAGGGCTTGCCGTGCTTTGTTTCCTAGCCCACGGTGATGTGCAAGGTTCCCCGGAATATGGTTCGACGGTCGAGAAAGGTGTCAATTGGTTGATTCAGAACGGCAAAGACCATGGCGGGAAAATTGCTACTCCGGGAGGTAAGGCTGGTTACCAACATGCTATTGCCGCGCTTGCTTTGGCGGAAAACTATGCAATGGCGCCTACCGTTCCAGACTTGGAAGAGGCAACGATCAAAGCCCTTAGTCTCATCGTTCGCTCGCAATCTGGTGCTGGAGATTGGGCTTACGAATACAGCGGGGAGGGTGATACCTCCATCGCCGGCTGGAATATGCAGGCACTCAAGGCTGGTCAGCTTGGCCAGTTGCCTGTCGAAGGCATTGATAATGCCCTCCAGCAATCAGCCAAGATGTTGAGGAGCCGCCATTCCAGCGGGAATTTCCTCTACAAAGTCGGTGGACACGAAAGTTGGGCGCTGCGTGGAGTTGGCATCTATAATCTCCAGCTCATTCTCGACAAAGTGGAAGATGGCAAGAAGGAATGGATGCGCACTACCGAAGTCACGGGCGCGCTCGAGGCGATGATGAAGGACAAGCGGGCCGAGTTCGATTGGGATAAGACGACCGGCTGGGTTCTTTACGGCTGGTATTACAATACCTACGCCAGTTTCTTTGCTGAGGGACACGGCCAGAATTGGACATGGTGGAACGCGCAGTTCCGCGACCCGCTGATTCGCCAGCAACAAAAAGATGGCCACTGGGGATTGCCTCCGGGCGAAGTTGGGTACATGAACGAGGTGATGAAGAGAAACACCGACTCGGACGTGTACGCCACGGCGCTCTGCTGTCTGATGCTCCAAGTCTATTGGCGTCACCTCACCACGGGGTAGGGGAATCGGCTGAATTCAAAATCAAGCCCGCTTCAAACTCGCATTCGATTACTTCTGCGAGGTTTGATGCTCGGCGGATTTTTCCGGCTTGGTGTCAGTGCCCAGAATCTCTTCCAACTTCGGATTCTTTGGCACTCCCATGTCCACGGCTTTGCGATAGTGAAGCCGGGCAAGCCCGAGTTGGGGCGGCTGCAGTTTAGCGTAGATAATGGCAAGGTTATAGTGCGCGTCCGGAAAACTGCTCTCCAATTCCACCGCGCGTCGGAATTCCTGTTCCGCGCTCCATAGCTGCCCGCGCTGGGTATAGGCGACACCTAGGTGATAATGCGAGTTCGCGTTCCGCGGATCCAGCACCACGGCGCGCGCCAGTTCACCGACCGCTTCATCGTATCGTTTTTGGCGGTTAAAGATGATGCCGAGGAGCGCGTGCGCACCGGCGTCCTCCGGCGACAATTGGGCGCTCCGCTGCAACAACGCCAGTGCTTCATCATGCCGGTTCTGTTGCACACGGATAATGGCGAGATTCGACATTGCCAAGGCGTTCTTGGGGGCTTTTATCAAAAGTTCCTCATAGGCGGTCGCTGCATCGTCAAAGTTACCCGCTTGGAAAAGCTCGCGCGCATGCTTGTCTATTTCAGCCAATTGGGGTGGCAAAGAAGCAGCCGGCAACGAGGATGCTGCGTGCAGATGAATGCCTTTTGAATCCTGGGTTTTGAAGTGTCGCCTCGCGATGACCGTGATTTTCGATGGGGCAGCCTTTGCGAGAACCGGCTGTTGGGTGGGCAATCGAATCGTCGCTAATTCTTCTTCTGTCAACGGCACTTCTTTTCCGCGCCGCACGCTCAACTCCGCCTGTAGATTCACCAATTGCGCTTGCAGTTGCGCGATCACTTCGCGCTGTCGTGCGCTCCCATCAGCGCGGCTCACCGTCGGCTGTTCGCGTTTCGCAAGTGCTACTTTCAAGAGGTCTATTTCTTCCTCCAACACCTTGACTCGATTTGCGTCTGTCGTGGTCGCCAGCAGCTTTTCCGCGTCGGCCAATTGACGGCGGAGTTGTTCCACCCGGGATTTGGCCTCGTCAGAGGCAACCTGCTGCGATTTGAGAGCAGATTCCTTTGCGGCCAAAGCGGACTCCATCTCTTTCAGTTTTTCCTCCATCCGTCGCGCATGCTCCTCTTGTTGCAGGGCTTTGATCTCAAGCTGTTTGACTTCACTCCGGGAAGCGGAAAGTTGTTCGTCGCGGGTCCGCGCCATGCTTTGCCGTAGTTGGTCATTCTCCGCGGCCAACGATTTTGCCTGCGCTTGAAATCCTTTCAGGTCGGCGGAGAGTTTCGTGAACACCTTCTCGGATTCCTCCCGATCTCTGCGCTCCCTCTTGATGGCTTCTTGGAGAATTTGATTGTCACGCTCGAATCGGTCTTTTTCTTCGCGCGCCTTTGATTCGCTCGTTTCGAGCTTGGCCACTCGCTTTTGGAGTGTCTCGGCAATCTTCTGGCTTTCCTCGCTGGTGATTTTCAGGAGCGCCACTTGCTTTTCCGCCGTCGCCAGCGATTTCTTCGCGGTGTCCACCTCGTTTCGCAGCGGCTCCAGTTCGGTCGAGGACGCTTGGTTCTGCTTTTCCAAGCCTTGAATCCGCGCCTCGCTTCGATTGACCTGCTCGCGTAGCTGGGCAATGACGACCGATTGTTCGGCGATGCGCGTGGAGCTTGCCGCGGCAAGTTCTTCTGCTTTCTTTTGGGCTTTGCGCGCGGATTCAGCGTCAGTGCCGGATTTGGTTAGGGTAGCTTGGAGCGCCTTGGTTTCCTCCAATTCCTTCTGAAGTTGCGCATTCTTTTGGGTCACCGAGGAAACTAGCTTTTGCGTGTCGTCCCGCGACTGCTGCGCCTCCTTGAGTTGCCCCAACAACTGTTCTTTTGCCTGGCGTTCTTTCGCGAGCTTGTCGGCGATGTCGTCCCGATCAATCCTTACTTTTGTCAGCTCATCGTTGACTTTGACCAACTGGGTGTTCACGGTAGCAACCGCCGAATTTGACGAATCCAATTGTTTGCGCAAATCCGTGATCGTCCGGTCTTGATCCTGATTGGACGCGCGTAACGCGGCAACCTGTTTCTCGGCGTCCACGAGGGTTTTGCTGGTGGAGTCGAGTTGTTTTCGCAAATTGGCAATTTCAGTGCCATTCGTCTGCCTATCGCCTTGCGCCGTCTTGTTTGCCAGTTCCAGCACATCGAGCTTCGTCCGTAAATCGCGGCTCACAACTGCCAGTTCGGCCAGCCGATCCTGCTGTTGGCGGGCTTGTTCCTCCGCGTCGCGCTTGCTCTTTTGTGCCGCAAGCAGATCGTCCTGCATTCTCTTGATTTCCGGTTGCGTCTTTGCCAGGTCGTCGCGGACACGCTTGGTGTCTTCCAATTCCTTTTCTAGCTGTTGAATCCGTCTCGCGTTGATGCTCGACGCTTCCTGCGAATCTTTCCTGGCTTTTTCCGTCGCATCCAGTTTCGCCAGGAGTTCTTCCCTCGACTTCCGCTCTGCCACAAGATTGGCGGCTGTCTCGGTTTGTTCCGTTTTCGCCTTCGTCAATTCCTGTTGTAATGCGTTGAGCTTGCTCAAGTCTGTTTCCAGTTGCGCGACCCGCGCTCCACTGGCGGACGCGGCGTCCGCCGCTTTTTTCCGCTCCAGCTCGCTCGCCTGCAACTTGGCAATCCACTCGGCCTGCGCGTTTTGCACGGCGGTAAATTTCGTCTCTGCTTCGGCTATTTCGGCTCGGGACTTGTCCAGTTCCAGTTGGAGCGCCGCCGTCTTGACTATTTCGGCGTCGAGTTTCTGAATGCGTTGCGCGTGAGCCGCGGCTTCGTCAGCGGCGTTCTTACGAGCCTGCTCGGCAGCGGTTAGCCGGGCGGAAAATTCTTCCCTCGCTTTTTTCTCCGAGGCCAATCGGGTTTCAATCTCCGCCTTTGCGGCTTGCGCTTTCTCCAAGTCCCGCTGAAGCGTGGCGGCTCTTGCGGCATCGATTTCTAGGCTGGCGACACGGTCAGTCATGGCGGCTGCCCGTTCCGCAGCGGCTTTTTGGGCTTGCTCGGCGGCGCCGAGTCTGGCGGCAAAATCATCCTTCGCTTTTTGCTCGGTTGCCAGGCGTTTTTCCGTCTCGATCTTTTCCGCGCGGGCCTTTTCGAGTTCTTGCTCGACCTTCTCGCCCTTGGCCATGTCTTCCTCGAGTTTTTTGATCCTCGAAGCTGCTGCCGCTGATTCGTCCGACACGGCCTTGAGAGATTGATCCGCCGCTTGAAGTTTTTGGGCCAGATCGACCTTTGCTGTTTGCTCTTCGGCGAGTTTTGATTCGATCGTAGTTTTTTCGTTTCGCGCTTGGATTAGTTCTTGCTCGACTTGGGCGGACTTCCCCAGGTCTTCCTGGAGTTTTTTGATTCGATCGGCTGCGATGGCGGCGTCTTCGGACGCCTTTTTCTGGGCTTGATCGGCACTCGCAAGTTTTTGCGCCAAGGTGTCCTTCGCTTTTTGTTCTTCGGCGAGTTTTGATTCAATTTTCGATTTTTCTTCTTTTGCCCGAGCTAGTGCCTCTTGCGCGGTGAGACCGATGGCAACATCCTTTTCCAAATGTTTGATTTTTTCCGCGCTGGCCGTGGCGGTTTCCGAGGCTTTTTTCAGGTCGGCTTCGGATGTGGCCAGTCGGGCCAGGAGTTCATCCTTGGCTTTCTGTTCGGTGGCAAGCTTGGCTGCTGTTTCGGCAGAGGCGGCTTTTGCCCTCTCGAGGTTCAGAAGCAGGGCGGCGGATTGTGTGGAGGCTGTTTGGAAATTTGCCTCGAGTTGCTGAACTTTTTTGGAGGCGGCTTCGGCGGCGAGCGAGACTTTTCTCTGGTTTTCTTCGGATTGCACGAGGCTCGCGGCGAGGGTGGAGCGCTCGGCCTTGCTTTTCTGTAGTTCTTGTTTGAGAAGCGCTGATTCAACGACTGCGGTTTCGAGTTGTTTGACGCGTTCCTCGCTGGTGACACGGGCGGCGTCGGCGCGTTGCCGGGCTTGATCAGACGCGACCAATTGATTTGAAAGTACTGTGCCTTCTTTCTTTGATTTTTCGAGCGCGGCGTTTAATTGTTCGATTTGTTTTTTGCCCTCGGCAATCTCCTTCTGGAGCAATCGAATGGACTCGGAGATCTGCTGTAGCGGATCGTTGGTAATGATTGGCGCGACAGGGGACGGCGCGGGAAGCAGAATGGGTATCGGTTGAGGAATCGCTGGTTGCGGCGATGGAGAGGGAACCGGTGCTGCCTGTGGAGGCATCGGTTGTGGCTGCGGATTGGGTGCTGCCTGGACGGGAATCAGCGGTTTCAGCGCAGCGATTTTTTCCTGGCAGTATTTGACGCGCGTAGAGGTGACCTCTTGTCGCCATTTGGGGGATTTGGTCTGGATCGCCTGAATAATCTTCAGGGCGCTCTCGTAGCGTTCGACGGCTTTTTTCCGCAATTCCGTTTTTTGCGCTTCGTTCGTGGCGGTGACGAGCCCTTCGAGAGCGTCGTCGCCCGCCGTGCAATCGAAGTATGCTTTGAGGTACTGGTCGGCTTCCCATTCATCATCCGCCGCGAACAATACTGGCGCGGCGAGGAAAAAAGTCACGGAAATGCCGAGGAGAATCTTCCTGTGCATGGCGACGGGCAACATACCACAAATACGCCTGCCCGCAAGCCGCTTTTCGGGGAAATTTCTTGTCGGAGTAGGGGGAATCGTGATAGGTTCCCGGCGGAGAGAATATGAACAAACAAAAACTGATCGCCGGTCTCAATGAAGATTTAAACCACGAAATCGCCGCCTCCCTGCGGTATCTGCTCGAAGCCGCCATCCTCAAGGGCCTCGCCGGCCACGAGGCGCGCGAACTGTTTCAACAGGAAGTCACCGCCGAGATGCAGCACGCCATCATTCTCGCCGACAAAATCTCCGCGCTCGGCGGTACGCCCACCATTAAACCCGAAACTCCCACACCGATTACCGATGCCAAAAAAGCACTCAAGCGCGAGCTGGAGTACGAGCGGCAGGCCGTCGCTAATTATACCCAACGCATCAAGGAAGCCGACGAATGCGGCGAGATCGGTCTGCGGATGGAACTGGAAAAACTAGTCGCCGACGAGACTAACCACGCCGAAGAGATCGAGCGATTGATGGGGTAGTGACTGGTCGAAAAGTAGCACCGGCAAGATCACGCCAAAGGGGGCAAGTGCCGCGTCTACTTCTCCACTAATCGAACGTGTTTGCGCAGAAACGTTGGGATATCCAAATCCTCACCGTCATAAATGGTCGGTTCGCTCTGCTCGAATCGTCCGCGTGTCGGCGTGTCCAGCGGTAGCGTTTGTTGCTGTGGTTTCTTGTTCTTCTTGGGGGACGGTGTAAAGGCGGCGCCGAGTGTCGGCGCGGGAAGATTGGCGACGGCCGTTTCGTCGGCTGGCTTGGAGCGCGCGGCGAAAATCACCAGAGTGGGTTGGTCGCTGCCAGCGCTGGCGCAGAGCGAAATGCGCGCCCCGGGATTCATCGTTCGCAACTGTTCGGTGACACCCTGAATTTCGCTCAATCGCAAATCCGGTCCGCGCAGATGGACAAAGAGATGGTCGGCTTCGCTGATGATTTCCACGCTGCAAGTCGGCGTGGCGAACGAGAGTTGCGCGTCCAGCGATCCCTGGGCGATGCCGAACGACAACTCGCTGTGATTGCTGCCCCATGCCTTTCGCAATTCATCGAGCGAAATCTCGCCCATGCCGCGCCCCGTCAGCATCGCGTCCAACGCGGTAACGATTTCACCAACCAACGATTCGGCACGGCGAAACGCGTCCTCGGCACTGGAATGGTCGCCTGCGGCAGTGAAGAGCGCATCGTGCGAAATGGATAACGTCGCATCACATACCGCCCGAAGCGAGGCGACCCCGATGCGCGCCAAATCACGTCGACCGCTCGGCTCGAACTCAAAGGGAATCAGCGCGATGGAGAGCGTGAGCGCGCCGGTTTGTTGCGCAAGCTGCGCCACCCAGGGCGCCGCGCCGCTTCCGGTGCCGCCTCCCAAGCCGGCGATGACGACCACGACTTCCGCTCCAGCGATCGCGGCGCGCAATGTTTCGGCGTCGGTTTCCGCGGCTTGCCGCCCTAGTGCGGCGTCGCCGCAGGCGCTCAAACCCCGCAGTAAAGTTTCTCCAATCCGAACAGGCTGGATGCCTTCGAGTTTCCGCAATGCTTTGCCGTCGGTATCAACCGCGATTCGCTCGCCCTGTTTGATGTTGGTGAGGGCGTGAATGGCTGCTCCGCCCACGCCGACGACGCGCAGCCGCAGTGGGCGAGTGCCGTCGGCTGCTGACTCAACCGAGTCGGCAACCGACCATGTGTTCAATCCTGTCGATTTTTTTGGTTTTGGCATTTGGTTTCTCCTGGAGCGCCGTCAAAAAACGTTTCGCGCCCTCGCAAAAAAGGATGAGAGACGATGGCTGATCGCGGTGAGTCTCGTCGTGGCGCGGGGCGCGGGGCGCGTGTGAATCCCGAATTTGACCAGCCCGATTGCGGTGGCGTATTCAGGGTTTTGCAACGCGCTCACCACGCCACCGATCTCCTTTCCGCGACCCAGGTGTACGGGAAGGCCAAACACGTCTGCCGCCTGCCGTTGAATTCCGTTGAGATGTGCGGTGCCGCCGGCAAGAAATATTCCCGCGCCGATATAGTCGAGCGAACAGTGCCGCTGAATATCCTGTTTGACGAGCGATAACAATTCCTCGGCGCGCAGTTGCAGGATTTGGCAGAGGGTATGGCGGGGCACTTCCCGACGGCCCACGAAACTGTCCTCATCGAGAATCGGCACGATTTGTTTCTTTGCGATATCGTCCGGCAGAACCGATCCTTGCGTTCGTTTCAATTTTTCGGCGACGCGCATCGGGATTTTCAACCCGGTGGCGACATCGTTGGTCAGGTGATCGCCCCCGACGGCCAGCACGCCGCTGTGTTCCACCGAGTCGCGCACATAGACAACGTATTCGGTGGTGCCACCGCCGATATCAATGACGATGCTACCGATTTCTTTCTCGTGAGGCGTGAGCGTGCCGAGCGCGGAGGCCAGTCCACCAAAGACAGCATCGGTAACATCCACCCCGACGGCGCGGACGGAGCCGATTGTGTTTTGCAAGCGCGTGCGAATTCCATGAATGACATGGACGTCGGCGGCCAGCTTCGCGCCATGCAATCCCAGCGGATCCAGCACGCCGTCGTGTCCATCCACGTAAAAATGCTGGCGCAAAACGTGCAGCGGTTCGTTGGCGACCGAGAAATTAATGGCTTTCGCGTGCCGAATCACCGCGTCGATGTCCGCGCCCGTGATCTCATGGTTTTCCCCTGTCACGGGAATCTCGCCGCGGTTATTGAAGCTGCGGACATGACTGCCGGACACCGACACGACCACGCTGCGGATTTCGACGCCGCACACTTCTTCCGCTTGCGCGATCGCTTCACGAATGCACCCTTCGGCTGCTTCGCGCTCCACGACTTCTCCTTTGCGGATGCCGCGAGAAGCGCTTTCGCCGATGCCGATGATACTGACCTCGCCTGACTTCAAGCGTTCGCCGACCGCCGCGCAGATTTTGGAGGTGCCGACATCCAACCCGACGACGATGTGTTCAGGAGTGAGCATGGTTTCCTTTCAATTTCGGAATGTGACTGGAACATTTTGTTTTACGGTCAAATCAGCCAGCCGCACGACTTTCCTTTTTTCGCGGGCATCCGCCAGGATCACAGCCATCCGCGCCAGCTGCGGCTGAAAATCTGCCGGCGCAAGCACGGCGACTGTGCCGGACGAGCTGACCAGCGCGATTTGATTGGGGCGCGATACATCAATCTGGGTCAGCCCGAACGCCACGCTCGCGGGAGCGGTTTCCCACGCCGCCAAGAGTTTCAAAACGTCGGCTGCTTGTGGCGAGCTGATTTTCTTGCCTGCGCGAATGTCACCGGCGCGCAAACCCGTCAGCCACGGCAGCTTGGTGAATCGAGAGACCGCCGCCGGGGGAACCGAGACGACATATCCATATTTGTCGAGGTATAGAATCTCTTTCTTTGTTCCGCCGCGGTCGGCCTGGAAATAAACGGCAAACCGCAACACTGGTGTCCGTTCGGTGATCCGAAGCGTGAGTGTATCGGGCAAATCCCGCCGCACTTCCGCGCGCTCGACGATCGGCAACAATTCGATGTCCCGCCGCATTTGCGCCAGTTCGATCGCGAACAGATTTTGTCCCGCCTTCGCGCCGCTGGACTGAATGACTTGCGGGGCGGAAAGCAGGTCGCCTTTGTTCTCGACAACGATGCGGGTGACAGCGAATCGGGAATTTTCGGCGAACAACTTTCGCGCCGCCAGTTTCATGCCCCACCATGCGCCGTAGCCCGCGCCACCCACGAGCAGGAGGAGGAGGACGGTCTTGCCGATGCGTTGCCAGCGTCCGCCTGTGTCGCGCTTGCGCGAGATGGGCATTTCTTGAATGTCACTGCCTCGTTTTTTCTTGTGATTACCGGACCAAAACATGATTTCCTTCCTTTCGTCGTTGGATCGCCATGGCAACCATCCGGTCGCATAGCTGGTCAAATTCAATTCCCGCCGCTGCCGCCGCTTTCGGAAACAAACTCGTTTCGGTCATCCCCGGAAGCGTGTTGAGTTCCAGACAAAATGGTCGGCCGTCGTCCCGCAATCGCCAGTCAATCCTCGCGTAGTCGCGGCAACCGAGCAGCTCGAACGCTTGCTCCGACAATCGGCACACGCGCTCGGTTATCGTGCCGTCCAAGGGCGCGGGACAGAAATATTCCGTGGCGCCTTTCGTGTATTTGTTTTGATAATCGTAAAAGCCGTCTTTCGGTCGGATTTCCACTATCGGCAGCGCCGTGTTGTCGAGGATGCCCACCGTCAGTTCCCGGCCTGCGATAAACTCTTCCACCAGCGCTTTGTCGCCAAATTGAAACGTGTCATCCAACGCCTTGTCGAGCCGGTCGAATCGCTCGACCACGTGGACACCGACGCTCGATCCTTGCGCGGTTGGTTTGACCACGATCGGGTATTCCAGCAGCAATCGCCGGGTTCGGCCTTTCAACAGGATTTCATACGCGGGCGTCGGAATATTCCCTTCGAGCAATGCTTGTTTGGTGAGGAGTTTGTCAAAGCAGACGCGGCTCGCCTCAACGCCGCACCCCGTATAGGCCACACCGCGCTGTTCGAGGATCGCCTGCACCTGTCCATCCTCGCCAAATGTCCCATGCAACGCGATAAACGCTACGTCCGTTCCGGATGGTAGCGCGAAATCGTCGGATTTCACGTCCACTTCTGTGACCGTATGGCCAACGCGCCGCAGCGCGGCGGAGCACGCCTCGCCGCTCCGCAGGGAGACCGCCCGTTCGGCGCTCGGTCCGCCCATGAGGACCGCAACCTTTCGTGGTTTCAATTCATCATTCATTTCCAGGTGTCCGTCCAAAGTGCCAGGATCGATCGCAACAAATTTGCGACGTAGCGCCCAGCCGCGATCAACATCACAACGATTTCCGGTGTCATTTGTTTTCCCAAATCTCGACTTCGGTTTCCAAGGCGACGCCACGCTCGCGTTTTGCGGTCTCTTTGATTTCTGCAATCAACTTCAAGACGTCATCCGCCGTTGCGCCGCCTTCGTTGATGATAAAATTTCCGTGGATTTCGCTGATGCGCGCTCCGCCGACCGCCAGTCCTTTCAAGCCAAGCTCGTCCACCAGTTTTCCGGCGGGAATCGTGGTCGTGTTCTTAAAGATGCAGCCCGCGCTCGGCGCTGCGGGTTGGCTCGCCCAGCGTTTTTGTTTGAATTCCTCAATTCGACGATCAATGTCCGCCTTCACTCCCTTGCTGGCGCGAAGTGTCGCCGAGAGCGCCACGTAGCTCTTCAAAGCTTCACACGAGCGATACGTCGGCGCCAATTCCACCGGTGTCCGCTCGACGATTCGCCCCTCGAAATCCATCAACCGAACGCTATCGACAAAATCAAACGTGCTGGATCCCATCGCGCCTGCGTTCATCCGCAAGGCGCCGCCCAGCGAACCCGGAATCCCTTCCATAAACTCCAGCCCGGCCAGCCCCGCGCGTTTTGCCGCCACAACCAGTTGACGCAAATTGACTCCTGCGCCCGCCCGGATAGTCTCGCCGGAGAAATCGATTTTCGAGAAATCCGGATGATTGAGCCGGATGACTACGCCTGCCACGCCGCGATCCGCCACCAGCAAATTCGACCCGCGCCCGATAAAATAAAATGGGATGCGATTTTGTCGGCAGTACCGTAGCAATTTCGACAAATCCTTTTCCGTGTCCGGTTCCACCCAAAATTGCGCCATCCCTCCCACCCGCATCGTCGTATGCTTCGAAAGCGGCTCGTTTTGGATGATGACCGATTTATTGGAGAGAATCTCGCACAAGTCGCCGAACGCCCGGTCTTCGTGGTCGCGCGAGGCGTCGTAGTGGGGCAGGGGATTTTTGCGCAATCGCGTCGCCAGCTCGTCGGATATTCGCGTGATGTCTCCCGCGCCAAGCACAAGAATCGCGTCGCCGCTGTGCGCTTCCGCCAGCGCGGCATTCCGCAATTCATCGAGCGTCGCATGATACGTCACATTGTTCTGGCCGCTGGATTTTACAGCGTCGAAGATCGTTCGCCCCGTCACGCCCGCGATCGGTTCTTCGCACGCCGCGTAAATGTCCGTGAGTAACAGCCGGTCGGCCCCGCGAAAACACGTCGCAAATTGGTCGCGAAGCAATTTTGTTCGCGAGTAGCGATGGGGCTGAAAGAGAACGACAACGCGTTTTCGGCCCACCCCACGCACCCCTTCAATCGTGGCGCGGATTTCAGTCGGATGATGCGCATAATCGTCGATGACAAGAAAATCGTTGTTGTGCAGCTTGCGCTCGAAGCGCCGCGCCGCCCCCGTGAACTCCGCCAATGCCGCCGCGATTTGGTCAAAACTGGCGCCGGCCGACCGCGCCGCCGCCGCCGCCGCCGCCGCATTGCTCGCGTTTTGTGCGCCTGCGATTCGCAGATGGACTCGGCCGAGGTTTTTTCCACGTTCGATCAGGTCGAAGCTGGTGCTGAATGTTTCCTGTTTCACGTTCGCTGCGCGATAGTCCGCGCGTTCGCCGAGACCGAAGGAAATGATTTCAGGAGTGGAAGAATGTGGGGCAGACGTCCTCGTCTGCCCATCGTTCCCGCGCAGACCAGAGGTCTGCGCCACTTTGGCGGCTAGAGGATCGTCAGCGCAATAGAAAACGTGACGGCTGGCGCGGCTCGCAAAGTTGGAGAAGAGTGTCAGTAGCTCTTCGAGATTCTCGAAATGATCCATGTGTTCGGGCTCGATGTTCAGCACGATGGCATCGGACGGTGAATACTCGGTGAGCGAGCCGTCGCTCTCATCGGCTTCGGCGACAAAAATCTTTCCGCCTGCCTTGAGCGAAGTCGAAGGGTCGCCCACGGCGGCGTTTTCGCCCAGGATCGGCACGTGCGCGCCGATGCAGAAACTCGGCTGTAAATCGGCGCGCCGGAGAATATGCGCCAGCATTGCGCTCGTCGTTGTCTTGCCGTGAATGCCAGCGACCGCGAAGGTGCGTTCGTGGCCGTTGGTCAGTGCCGCCAGCAATCGCGCGCGGCGAACACAGGGGATTCCAGCTTCGCGCACGGCGATCAATTCCGGATTTGCTTCGGTGGCGGCAGCGGTAAAGCTGACAAGATCGGGACTGCCCACGTTTTCACGGGAGTGACCAATCCGGACGGTGATGCCAAGTTTGCGAAGCCGCAGAACCTCCGGATTCTCTTCGAGATCGCTACCGGTAACACGATGGCCATTTGCTTGAAGCAGCTTTGCCAGTCCGCTCACACCGCAGCCGCCGATGCCGATGAGGTGCACGGTGCGCGGTTGCGCCGCGAGAAAATCGGCGACTTCCTTCGCAGTCCAATCGTCCGTCGGCTGACGGATTGTCGTTGGCGATGTCATGGTCAACGTCTCGGTCATAGCATTGCGATGCTTAAAATTTGTTTGCCTGTGGCAGTCGCTTCAGTTCGCCGATACACATCCATCCGCTCGATGATTTTCGCAGCCGCGTCGGGTCGGCGAAGGGAGTAAATTCGGTTAGACATTTCTCGGAGAGATTCGGGATGCTTTTGCATATCGCAGATAAACTTGCTGATTTCTCTCTTGTGGAGAACGTGTTCGGGTACTGCTCCCGCGTAGGCCGAATCTTCGTTCACGACTTTGGCTGTGCACGCCTTGGTGAACACCTCCGCATTGCGGTGCTGGTGGTGATCGGCTGCGTGTGGGTAGGGGATCAGCAAACTCGGGATGCCGAACCAAGCTAGCTCCGTTAACGCCGCCGCACCTGCGCGAGAAATAGCCACGTCGGCGCTGCTATAAGCCAAATCCATTTGATCACAAAACGCCAAGACCAGCGCTCTATAGCCATGAATGTCGTACCATCGTTTGACTTCTTCGTAGTCGGCTTGTCCCGTCAAATGGATAATTTGGATCGTCTTCTGGTAGTCCGTCACCCACTTGCCTTGCAGCTCTTCATGCCCCAAATCAAATGCTCGGTCGATAGTGTGAATTGCTTCTGGCACGTCGCGATTGAGCGTTTGTGCCCCCTGGCTTCCTCCGATGACCAGCACGGTGAAGCGGTCGGGATCGAGGCCGAGTTTTTGGCGGGCTTCGGTCTTTGGGATGCGGACGAGCGAGGCGCGGACGGGTGTGCCGGTCACCGTTGCGCGTGGAGAAAATTTATCGGCGCATTCTTCGAACCCGACAAAGACTTCTGTGACGCGGCGGGCCAGCCAACGATTGGCTTTGCCGGGGATGGCGTTGGATTCGTGGAGGAACGTTGGGATGCCACGTTTGCGTGCTGCGAGAATCGGCGCGGCGCAGGTGAATCCGCCCATGCCGAGGACGACATCCGGCTGAAATTTATTGATGAGGGTGCCGGCGTCGCGAAGCGCGGCTAGAAATTTGAACCCGAAGGGAATGATGCGCGGCGAGTAAATCGGCGGCATCGCGATGGCGGGGAGCGCGGCGGTTTCCATGCCATTGAGATTGGCGGTGGCGATCCGATCAATTTCTTTTTCGGAAATGACGAGCATCACCCGGTCGCCACGAGCAACGAGAGCTTCGCCGACCGCGAGGCCGGGGAAGAGATGGCCGCCAGTGCCGCCGCAAGCGATTAGTGCGTTCATATCGCGAGCCTCGTTTCAGTTTTGGAGTGCGGGAGCTTGCTCCCGCTTTGAGCGCACGCAGCTTGCTGCGCGCAGAGTCCTATTGTTCGCCGAAGCGAGCTTCGGCGATGAAAAGCGCCAGCAAGCTGGCGCACTCCAAAGTTTTTGTTCATGTGACAAGCCTCGCATTCTCCGCGATTGGGTCGGGGTATGGTTTTTCTTCCTCGACAGGATCGGGAGCGGTATGCCGCGCGATGTTCACGAGCACGCCGATGCCAAGGAGGTTCATCACCAGATTTGATCCGCCGAAACTGATGAAGGGCAGCGGCAAACCTTTGTTTGGTAACGCGCCGGTCACGACGCCGATATTGATTGCCGCTTGAAAGCCGATCAGAGAGACAATGCCAAGCGCCAGGAGCGATGAGTAGAGACCGTTGGCGCGCAGCGCGATACGGATGCCGAGAATGATGAGGGTCGCGAACGCGAGTATGACGGCAAGACATCCAACGAGGCCCAGTTCTTCTCCGATGATGGGGAAAATAAAATCGGTGCGCGCTTCCGGCAGATAGAAAAATTTCGCGGCGCTATTGCCGAGACCGCGCCCGGTGAGTCCGCCCGAGCCAAACGCGAGCAGGGCTTGCCATGTCTGGTAGCCAGCGCCTTGCGCCGTGCCTTCCGGGTCGAGAAAGGCGAGGATGCGTTTCATCCGAGTCGGGTCGTGGGCGATGGCGAGTGCGAACCCTCCTGCGCCCAGCAATATCGTTGGAATTAGAAAAATCCAGCGCGTTCCCGCGACAAACATCAGCGTGATCGCAACCAACCCGGTCAGCGCGGTTGTGCCGAAATCAGGTTCGACAAAAATCAATCCGCAGACCAGTGCCGTGACGCCGATGGGGACGGCAAAACCATCGCGAAAAGTTTTGACTCGGCGATGATGACGATCAAACCACGTCGCCAAAAATACGAGGAGAGCGAACTTGGCGAGGTCGGAGGGCTGAAATCGGATGGCGCTCGTGCCCAGCCAGCGTCGGGCGCCGTTGATTTTCAGGCCGAGCCCGGGAATGAGACAGAGAGCAAGCAGGATGACCGCCCCGATGAGCAGCCAATTCGAGTGTCGCCTCCAGAGGTTCGGATTCACCCAGGCCGCAAAAATCGCGGCGCAGGTCCCGATGACAAGATACGCAAGATGTCGCTTGAGAAAATACGAGCTGTCCCCGCGAAATTCGCTGGCGTGAATCGCGCTCGTGCTGAAGAGCATAACCGCGCCGACGGTCACGAGGCCCAGCACAGTGAGCAGCAGCGCGACGGGAAACTCGCCGCGATGCGATTCGGAAGATTTCGAGAAATCCGTCATGGAATTATTGTTTTGAGAGAGACGAGCGCGCCGAGGGAGCGGCATTTCTGCCGCTCCCTCGGTATTGCTCGGCTTGTCAGATCCAAACCCAAGTCAGCGTTCTCCTTATATTTTTGGCGGTGGCGGTGGTTGTTGGTCGGGTGGTGTCGTCGTCCCACCGTCCGCGGGTTTTTTGTCGCCTGCCGGCGCCGCTGTGTCTGCCGGCGGCGGCGGCGCAACCGGCGCGTTATCGCTGGGCGGGGCAGGAGCGACTGACTTGCCGGGGATGCGCAACTTTTGTCCGATCTGCAACTTTTTCGGGTCACTGATGTTGTTTTCCTTGAGCAGGTCGTCCACCTTCACGCCGAATTTCTTGGCGATGGTGTCCGGGTTGTCGCCTCGGGCGACCGTGTATTCACCCGCGTCACTCAAGGCTGGCGCTGCTGCCGCTTTTGGCGCTGCGGCCTTTGGTTTTGCGGCGCGCGGCTTGGCAGCCGAGGTCTCGTCTGGCGACGGGATGCGCAACTTTTGCCCAATGCGGATCACATCACTGCGGAGCTGATTCGCATTCATCAACGCGGTGACTGTCGTGCCATGATTTTTGGCGATTTTGCTCAAGCTATCGCCTTTCGCGACGACGTAGCTTGTGCCGGCGGGCGCGGCAACGTCGGAAGGCGCGGCGCCACCGGGGACGGTGAGTTTTTGTCCCGGATGAATCACCGACTTCATTGTCAGGTTATTTGCGGCCATGAGAGCGGAGAGTTTCACGCCCTCTTTCTTGGCGATGCCGGAAAGCGTGTCGCCTTTGGCCACGGAG
>CAYGDP010000011.1:99797-129071 GCA_964348665.1 uncultured Verrucomicrobiota bacterium | reverse complement strand
CGTTTTCGCGCCCAGACTAACACATCCCTGGCTCAAAATACCGAGGTCACGTCACGGCGACAAAAGGAAATCGTCGAGCTGTTGATCACCGCGAAAGCCGATGTGAATGCGAACGATAAAGCAGGCAAGACGCCACTCTTCTACGCTCTCGACAATGAACACAAAGAGATCACCGACCTCTTGCGTAAAGCAGGTGCGAGGGAGTAAGCTTCTCAACTAAACCCGGGCTGGGGAAAACCAAAAAGAAAGAATGTTATGCAAACAAATCGAATCGGATGGTTGATTGTAGTTTTCGGCTTCTTACTCGGTATCGTCCATGGTGAGGAAAAGCAGGCTGCCACTGTTGCAATCTATGGCGGTCAACAGGCAAGCTCAAAGGTGCGCGTCACGCTGCTCGGAATCACCAAGGGAGTCGCATTTCTCGAATCGCAAGAGCTGGCCGCTGACGGAGGTCGGAAGCACGGCGATAACGTGATTCCGTGGTTGCGTGTAGCGGTTTTAGCCGAGGGTATTAGCGATCATCCGAGGCGGCTTGGGCCGATTGGCATTAAGATTCAAACCGCGGATGGCCAGGAAATAGTTGAGTCGTTGAAGGTGCAAAGGCTCGTCAACGGCGAATTGGCTCCGATCGATGGTCGCGCGAGTGGTGTCGCACAAGTCGCGCTCGACTTTTCACCCGCCGCGCAAATGCTTTTTCCGACCGCACCACCGCGAGTAGAGAAGCCTGAGCAGTCGGTTCTATTGTTCTTTACGATGTCAGGTCGCGTTCGTGAAGCCCGTAAGGCGGAACTAATCTTGCGATTCGGCAATGAAGAAATTGTGTTCAAGGGCGTCCCAGTCCCCTAACGCTCGACAACAAACACAAAGAGGTCGCCGAGATTTTGCGGAAGGCGGGGGCGAAGGAGTAGGACATGCTTGTGCGAGAAAGTTTGATTAGCCACGAAAAGCACAAAGAGGCACAAAAAATGATGCAGCATGAACAGAATATAAGGGTTCGAACCTTCCGAGGCTCGAAACCTTTTTGTGGCCTTTCGTGTTTCTTGTGGCCATACAAAAAAGTTAGGTGAATCAATGTTCTCGATCCCGAAATGAATTGCCACGAAAGGCACAAAGAGGCGCAAAAAATATTTTTGAGATTTTCGTGCCCGCCAAATTTATCCGCCGAGCCGTTTGGCGGACTGCTCGGCGGGTAAATTCTTTGTGACCATTAGAAATAAGTGAAAGCATCGAGTTCCAAAACCGAGCGGTTGATTTGCGGGCTGCAAAAATACGCGTGAATCCGTGTTCACTTCCCCCGACTCTTGCTCTTGCACGTGTCGGGGTTCGTGATAAACTCCGATGGTCGGCCGCGACCACAGCCATGCACGAATGTAATCGAACTGATGGATGGAATATGGGCGTGATTCGTATAAGATTTCCTCGCATGAGCCGCGCTTCTCTCATCGTCCTTGGTTTCATTCTCGTTCTCGAATCGTCCGCTGCCGACACAACCGGGGTGGAATTTTACGAGAAGCGCGTGCGCCCGATTTTCGTCGAGCGATGTTACAAGTGCCACAGCGCCGATGCCGAAAAAATCAAAGGCGGCTTGCGGCTTGACACCAAAGAGAGATGGATGGAAGGCGGCGAGTCCGGCCCGGTCGTTGTTCCGGGCAAGGCCGACCAAAGTTTGATGATCAAGGCGGTGCGGTACGAGGACGAAGACCTCCAGATGCCGCCCAAGACCAAACTTCCCGATGCCGAGATCGCAGTTCTGGTCAAATGGGTTGAAATGGGAGCGCCGTACCCCGCTGAAGCGGGGAAAACCCAAACTCCAAACTCCAAATCCCAAGCGTCGCATTGGGCTTGGCAGCCGGTCAAGAAATCCAAAGTTCCGGCCGTGCGCGATTCGCGCTGGGCGAAAACACCGGTGGATAATTTCATTCTCGCGGGGTTGGAAACCCAGAAACTAGGACCTGCGCCCGCAGCCGATCGTCGTATCTTGATTCGCCGGCTCAGTTTCGCTCTCCGAGGCCTGCCGCCTTCGCCGCAGGAAATCAGTGATTTTCTGGCGGATTCATCGCCTCGCGCGTACGAGAAGTTGGTGGATCGGTTGCTGGACACGCCACAGTTCGGCGAACGCTGGGCGCGGCATTGGTTGGACCTGGTGCGCTATGCCGAAACGCACGGCAGCGAAGGTGACCCGCCCATTCCGCACGCGTGGCGCTATCGCGATTATCTTATCCGCGCGTTTAACGGCGACGTGCCCTACGATCAACTGGTGCGGGAGCACATCGCGGGTGATCTTTTGCCCAACCCGCGCTGGAATCGGGCCGAGCATCTCAATGAATCCTCGCTTGGGACGGCGCACTGGCGTTTCGTGGAACATGGTTTTCAGCCCATTGATACGCTCGATGAACAAGTCAACTCCGTGGAAAATCAAATTGACGTGCTCGGCAAAACTTTTCAGGGGTTGACCCTGGCCTGCGCGCGTTGTCACGACCATAAATTCGACGCCATCACCCAGCGCGATTACTACGCGCTCTACGGCATTCTGGCCAGCACTCGACCGGCGCAAATCACCATTGACGATCCGGCGATGCTGGCGACTCATCGCGAGAAATTACAGCGTCTCAAAATGCAGATCAAAGTCAAGTTGGCCGATGCATGGTCGCAAGAAGCCGCCGTACTGCCACAGCGCCTCTTGGAATCGTTGGCAACTCAAGAGGAGGAAATGAAATCGGCTCGGTTACGCGCCGACGAAGTCCGCACACGAATTCGAGAACGCGAGCAGCAAGTTTTTGCCATCGAAAAACCCGCTCGCGAACAAATTCTGCGGGCGCGCGGCAAAACTGTGGCTGTAACGGAGCTTCCGTCACCGTTGGCGGCGTGGAATTTTGAAGGTGACGCTCGCGATGCAAAGGGCAATTTGCATGGGCAGATGTTCGGCGGCGCGCGTGTGGAACGGGGTCGGTTGATTCTCGACGGGAAAGGAGCGTTCGCGCGCACAGAGCCATTGCAATTGGGACGCACGCTACGCGAAAAAACTCTCGAAGCTTGGGTTGCGTTGTCCACGCTCGACCAGGGTGGCGGTGGAGTGATCACGGTGGAGACTCGCGACGGGGTTGTGTTTGATTCCATCGTGTTTGCGGAACGACAAGCCGGCAAATGGATGGCGGGCAGCGATTTTGGCCGTCGCACGAGAGATTTTGATGTCTCGCAGGAAAACGCAAAGCCAACAGACCTGGTTCACATGGCCATCGTGTATGCGGGTGACAACAGCATCGCGCTGTTTCGTAACGGCGTCGCGTACGGCAAAGCATACAAACCCGCCGCCTCGGAATTGCAAACGTACAATAGCGATGCGCGGGTGTTGTTCGGCATGCGACACACGGGCGGGGGTCGCGCCTTCCTGGCAGGCGAGATTGAAGAGGCTCGGCTTTATGATCATGCCCTCAATCCCGCGCAACTGGCCGCGTCATTTCAGGCTGGGCCGCAGACGTTGACCACAGCGGAATTGCTCGCAGCCATGACGGACGCACAACGCCAGCAGCGGGCTGCGTTGATAAAAGAAATCGAGCAACTTCGCAGCGAGTTGGAGAAATTATCACCAGAGCAAAAACCAGCCGACCCGTGGCGAGCGGCATTGACGGACGCCGTGAAAAATAAAGCCAACCCACTGCACGCATGGATGTTGTTGCGGGAAAAAAGTCCGACCGATTTGCAATCCGAGTGGCGGGCGCTGGATGATTTTTGGCGGGGCGAGTTGGAATCGCGTCGGAAATTCAATCGTGAAAATTTCAAGCCGCTCTGGGATTTGACGGCCAACGATTATGAAAAATGGTTCAAGCACGGTGTCGGATTGCCGGTCCATTCTGCGCCCGCAGGCGAGTTTTTCATCGAACCGCAGGGCGACCGCGTGATCAACGGCATTTATCCGGCGGGGGTGTACTCGCATCTGTCCTCGCAGAAACTCAACGGCGTGCTTACCTCGCCGCGTTTCCAATTGCCAGCCACCTCTCTAAGCGTCCGTTTTTTGGGTGATCGCGGCGGAGGTGTGCGGGTGATCGTGGATAACTATCCACTCGGCGAAAACGGCACCTATCCACAGGACCGACCTTCTCGCGATGAGATGTCCTGGGTACGATTGGACACGAGCTATCGCAAAGGTTCGATGGCATACATCGAATTCGCCACGTACGATGATCTGACGCGTGCAAGACGTCCCGAGCGAAAGGACAAATCGCAGGGTGAGGATGGCCGCTCCTATTTCGGCGTTGCACAGGTGGTTTTCCACGACGGCAGCCAACTGCCAAAGGACGAAACCGCGCCCATCGCGTTTCTTTTGCAAGGCGAGACACCGCAGTCACCACAAGCGTTGAGCCAACGTTATTCTGAACAGTTGCAAAGCACGGTTGCTGCATGGCGCGCGGGGCGATTGAGCGAGTCACAACAGGTGTTTCTCGATTATTTTGTCCGCAAAGGATTGTTGAGCAACTCGCTACAGCAGCTTCCCGCGGTGGCAGCGCTTGTGGAGGAGTATCGTCGTTTGGAAAAAGACGTCCCCACGCCCCGCCGCGCTCCGGGCGTGTTGGAGGCGGCAGGATTCGACCAGCCGTTGATGACGCGCGGCAATCATAAACAGCTTAAAGAATCTGTGCCCCGCCGTTATCTGGATGCCTTAGGCGCAAAACCCTGCCAATCGGCGCAGAGCGGTCGGCTGGAACTGGCACAGCAAATCGCGTCTGCTAAAAATCCGCTTACCGCCCGCGTGATTGTGAATCGTCTCTGGCATCACCTCTTCGGACGCGGTCTAGTGCCGACCGTGGATAACTTCGGACGGCTCGGCGAAAAACCGTCGCATCCTGAATTACTCGATTATCTCGCGGCGCGATTTATCGAGGACGGTTGGTCGGTCAAACGCATGATTCGATTGTTGGTGACTTCGCAGACGTATCAAATGAGCGCTGGAGAAACTTCGCCGGCAGCGTTGCAATTGGATCCTGCGAATCAATTTTTCGCGCGATTCCCCGTGCGCCGACTCGAGGCCGAGGCGATCCGTGACGCGATGCTGGCGGTGTCGGGTCAGCTCAACCCGCAACTGTTCGGGCCATCCGTAGGTTCATCGGATAACCGCCGCAGCCTGTACTTGGCGACGCGGCGCACCGCGCCCCAAGCGTTCCTCGATGTATTCGACCAACCGCGTCCTGCTTCGACGCGCGGGGCGCGCGACGCGACGAACCTGCCCGCGCAATCGTTGATGATGATGAATGATGGATTCGTAACCGGCTTGGCGCGCGCATGGGCGAATCAATTGTCGCAGCAAAAATTGGCCAGCCCTGACGAGCGGGTTCGGCAGATGTTTCTTCAGGCTTTGGGCCGGGAACCGACCGAGCTAGAGTTGAAAAGGGCGCGTGAGTTTTTAGCGCGACTCGCGAGCGAGCTTCAAATGTCGGTGGACCAACCGCAAAACCACGGGGACGTCCTACAGCCGTTCGCGCAATCGCTGTTCAATCTTAAAGAATTCATCTATATGAGGTGATGCCATGAATAACCACCGTGATTCTCGTTGGATGCGGCACATGACCCGCCGGGAAATGTTGGCGCGTGCTTCCACGGGCTTTGGTATGTTGGCGCTCTCGTCGCTGCTGGCTGATGAATTGCTTGCCGGGAAACCACGCGGAGGCGCTGATTCGCTGGCGGCGCGTCCGCCGCATTTTCCGGCAAAGGTGAAGAGCGTCATTTTCGCCTACATGTCAGGGGGCGTATCCCACGTGGATTCATTCGATCCCAAACCCGAACTGGCCAAGCGCCACGGTCAACCGATGCCTGTGCCGGTGAAGCCGACGATGTTCAATGAGAATGGCAACATCATGGCCAGCCCGTTTGAGTTTCGTCAACACGGCAAGAGTGGGATGCCGATCAGCAATATGTTTCCGTACATCGCCGAATGCGCCGACGATTTGGCGGTGATCCGATCCATGACCACGAAAGTCAGCGAACATGCGCAGGCTAATTATTTTTTCCACTGCGGTCAGCCGTTCAGCGGATTTCCAAGCGCCGGGTCGTGGGTCAACTATGGCCTCGGTACGGAGAGTAAAAACCTTCCCGGTTTTGTCGTGCTAACGAATGGCAACGTGCCGCACGGCGGCGTCTCGCTTTTCGGCAGTGGTTTTCTGCCCGCGACACACCAGGCATCGCTTCTCAACCCCGCCAACAAGGAGCCGTTGGCAAATGTCTCTCCCCGCGAACCCGACGCGCGCCAACGGCAGCGGTTAGATTTCGTCCGCGCTATGGACGAAAAGTTTTTGCAGACGACACAGAACGATCCGCAGGTTGACGCCGCCATCCGGAACTACGAACTGGCCTATCAAATGCAATCCGCCGTGCCTGAGCTGACCGATTTGCGCGGCGAGACTGAAGCCACAAAGAAACTGTACGGCTTGGATTCGCCCGATAAGGAAAAAGCGGCGTATGCGACGCAGTGTTTGCTGGCGCGGCGGCTGGTGGAGCGCGGAGTTCGCTTTATCGAGCTGACGTGTCTCACTAAAAACATTGGCGCAGGCAACGCACCCAACCCGTGGGATCAGCATGGGAAGTTAAAAGAAGGTCACGGTGCCATGGCGTTTCAGGTTGACCAACCGCTTTCGGCGCTCATCAAAGACCTGAAAACGCGCGGGTTGTTTGAACAGACACTCATCATTTGGGCGGGCGAGTTTGGCCGCACACCATTTTCGCAAGGCAGCGATGGCCGGGACCACAATCCCTACGGGTTTTCCATTTGGTTGGCCGGCGGCGGCGTAAAGGGAGGCGCCATCTACGGTGCCACCGATGACCTCGGTTATTACGCCGTGGAAAATCCCTGCACGGTATATGAACTCTGGGCGACCGTCCTGCACTTGCTCGGGTTGGATCATGACAAACTCACCTACCGCTTTGGCGGCCGTGATTTCCGGCTGACGGACGTATTTGGCGGGGTGGTCAAGCCGATATTAGCGTAGCGTGGCGGCAACGAACGCCTTTGGCGATGGTTACGGGGGGAATACCCCCAGAACTTTCGATAATCGCGAGAAAATTCGTGGACACGAGCGTAGCCGACCCGAGTGGCGATTTCTTTGATTGCGAGGTCGGTTCGGGTCACGAATGAATAGGCGGCAGTCATCCGGATTCGTTTGATTGCTTTCATGGGGCTAAGGCCTACAGCAGCTCGACAAGATCGTGTGATAATGTTGTGGTTGAACTTCGTCATCTGTTCGAGTGTGGCTAATCGATAGTTTTGGGCGAGGTTATGGCCGATTTGAGTGTGTAGCTGCCACCAAAGGCGGGTATGCGGCTGTGGCTCAATGGTCTTCACGATTGGCGCCTGGAGAAAGTCGTGCAATAACATCTCGAACTGCCAGCGCACCCGCAACTCGCGGATGTGAGACGGAAAAGACGCGTTGTTCCAAAGCTTCCAAAGAGCGCCAAACTTCTTCGCCATCGCGGACGGCACGCGCCGAATCCGATGTTCGATTGGCGGGGGCGGGACACTGGTCAGAAAGAGAACCGAATAGAACACCCACGGCGCTTGGGTCACTTCGACGCGGTGATGCTCCATTTCGTCGAGCCAGAGCGCCAGTCCGCGCGCCATTTCGATGCCGCGACCGCTGACTTCGTGCCAACATCGGCCTGAAACAGTGCATTGGAACACATACTCATATTCGCTAAGACCCGATAGCGTAAACGTGGGATCGCCACGCTCGAAGCGAAAGACGCGCGTGACCCGCTCCACCAACGGCTCGGTGGATTCCTTGATTTGTATTGGTTTTGGGCGTTGAGTGATCATGATAGAATTGCTAATAATTCCGCATTTTTTTGCTAAATACAAGAATTGATTTCTGTGAGAGTCTGCATGCAAATGTACTATTACGTGCGCCGGAGGACTGTGCCGACCGCGCAATGGTCGAATCTCGATAGATGAATCTTCGATCAAAATGGGTGGGAATCGCGGCAGGAGCCGTATTGGGCATAGTTGTTGTTTCCTTCTTACGGCGCGGGGGCGCACCATCTCCCGATCAGTATTCGCTTGCATCAGCGCTAAAAGAGTTGAGAAACCCTCATAATGACGAGCGGTCGCTGACAGCCGTGGCAGCGCTTCAGCGGCATGGGGACGCGGCCCTGTCCGGCGTTGTCGAACTTTTGCGTAATCCTACCCGGCCAGAAAGTTGTGCGTACGCGCTGAATGTGCTAACTAGTTTGCCCGCGTCGCCAAAAGTGATAAACACCCATGTGGATTTGATGGATAGCGAGCAGGACGGTGCGATTCGGGAGCGGCTTCGTCAGTATCTTGAAGCGGCAACTGAACAACAGTTTGGTACGAATGCGCAAGCATGGCAGCGGTGGTGGGAACAGGACGGAAAGAGCCGGACGTCCTTCAAAGCGCCCTATGGAACGCCATCAGTCGAGGCTTCTCAGCAACAAATGCCGAAAGGGGGGCAATTGAAATGAAAACGGATCGAAACCCAATGGGAGGATTTTCGCTAATCGAACTTCTGGTGGTAGTCGCAGTAATTCTGCTATTGGCACGGATTCTGATGCCTGCCTTGGAGCGATCTAAAGAGATCGCTTACGGGGTCCAGTGCGCTAGTAACCTCCATCAGATCGGTGTTGCCTGTAATGTCTTTGCGGCTGATAACAAAGGCCAGCTGCCGGGGAATTGGTTGGACAATGCTAACCCTAATCCGTTTTACCGTAACTGGCTCTGTAACACCTACAACGCGTCCGGTTGCGAGCCGACAACCACGCCGATGGATGGCGTTCTTTTCCCTTACCTCTCCAACAATAAGAAAATTTTACTCTGTCCGAAGCGTGTCATAAACTACGGTGCTGGAACCGAAGCCACCAGTAACGGTTACAATGATTACTCGATCTTGCTGGCATTTTCCGGAGCGTTCACGAGTAAGATTCGTGCCGAGAGCACTCATACCTGCAATGGTGTAACCGTGAAGACCCCCACACCGTTGATTGTGGAAGAATCGGGCGCCGTTTACCTCAATAGCAGTAACCGGGAAGGAGGGCACGGCAACAACGATCAAGTGACCCATCTTCATATAGGCAAGGGGTACTATGGCGCTGTGGATGGCAGTGTGCACCCATTCAAACAAGACACCACTTGCAATTTGCATTCTTGGTCGTCAGTCTCTCCCAAAGGAGTATCCGTTGATCTTGGGACGAACGGTGGTTGGGGCTGGTGGAACACTCAATAACGATAGGGCAGCCATGTTTCTAAAATCAAAAGGTGTCGGTATAACGGCGGCAGTGGTTTGTATCATCGTCATCATATCTTTTTTCTGGGGAGGTAGTAGTCCTCCGTCATTTTCCTTCGAGGCGGCGCTCGCGGAGCTGAAGGACCCGCGTAGTGACGACCGCGCCGTGGCTGCGATGCGGATCGTCCGTACGGGTGGTGATGAGGCTCTACCACGACTTTTGGAGATGTACCGCCAACCCCCTAAACCTGAGAGTAAATCGTATGCGGAAACCCTGCTGACTTCATTGCCAGCCACTCCGAAAGTTGTCGGCGCACTGGTGGAGTTGATGGGAACTGTATCCGACGAGAATTTCAAACAGCGCATCAGCACGTATCTGGCGGAAGCCTCCGGTCAGCGACTTGGACTGAAGGCGGACGAATGGAAGCAATGGTGGGAGCGAGAGGGGAAAAACCAGAGTTCGTTTCGCGCTCCGTATGGCACGCAATCCGTTGGAGGAAAACCATGAACGAAGAATTCAGAAACTATTTGCGACGGACTCATCATGCCGGCTTCACCTTGATTGAATTACTTGTGGTCGTCGCCATTATTCTCATCCTCGCCCGAATTCTACTGCCAGCGCTCGACAACGCTAAAAAAAGCGCGATCGAAGTCCAGTGCGTAAACAATCTGCGTCAGCTTTCGATCGCTTTCAATGTTTTTGCAACAGATCACGACGGCCGTCTGCCTGGCGGCTGGCTCGACACGGGCCGTGCCAACCCGGACGAGCGCGACTGGCTATTGGGTGGCACGCAGACCACGAGCGCATCCACTACACCGGCAGGAGGAACGATTTACCCCTACGTAAGTAATAATAAGAATATCTACCTTTGTCCCTCCCGACTTCCGAGTTACGGTGCTGCAACCGAGCAAAGCAGCAACGGATTCACCGACTATGCATACATTTACGCATTCGCCGGAGCAAAGAAGAGCAGTATTTTTGCTGACTCCATTTTCACGCTCGCCAACGGTAGCACGGTAACGTTACTCTCCCCCCTGCTTGTCGAAGAAAATGGTGCACAGTGGATCAATGCCTGTTGTATCGAAGGCGACCATGGAAACACCGACCAGATGTCCCATAACCATCGTGGCGGCAGTTATTACGCTGCCATCGATGGCAGTGTGCAGTATTACAAACAACAAACAACTCAATCATTGAATAACTGGACCTCGCGCGGTCCGATTAGTGGAACGCAAATTGTCCTAGGCGGCGGTGGTTCGTGGGGCTCGTGGGATGGTCGATAATATCATGAAGAAAATGCCAGAACCGATTTCATCAATGAAAACAAAACAACGGGCAGCATTCACGTTGGTCGAACTCCTTGTGGTAATCGCCATTATCATGATTCTTGCAAGGATCATGGTCCCTTCTGTAGCCAATGCCAAGCGAAAGGCGCTCGCAGCACGTTGGCAAGCCTACGCTGTGAGTTTGCGCGCCGATACGACGCTGGCCGCAATGTACCTTTTTGACTCTGTCCGTGATTGGGACTCGAAAGGCGGTTTGTATCCCAACTACGTACGAAATTTGGCGGTTGGTTATCAACCCAGAAACCGCCTCACTCACGACGCATCGAATCTGGATGGTTTCGCCGGCGGCGATGGCGCACAGGCCAGTTGGAGCACCAACAAAGTGGCGCGGGGTGGCGGTCGGTGGGGACAGGACGCAGGTTGGTATGACGGCGCCAGTTGGCTGCGAACGGGAACAGAAAATTCGTGGACATTTGCACGTGGCGTGCAAGGTCCCGATGAGTTTACCGTGATTTCCTGGTGCAAACCAACCGGTCGGGCAGAATCCTATGGTGCTGTGGTAAGCGACCGATGGTCAGATGTATCGGGGTGGCTTATTTATGTCGGACCATCGAACTGGGAATATTGGACGGGTAATGGAAGCGCGTGGCAAGTTGTCAATGGGCCATCGGTTACCCTCAACGAATGGACACAAGTCGCCGTCACCTTCAAGAGCACAAGCGGACCCGATGTAAATGGAATATACACCGGCGACAAACGCCTCTACATCAATGGTAAACTTGTTGCGGGGCCGACTTCACAAACCTATAAACCGAACAACTGGAGTCAAATGGACATGGGCATTAATCCCGATTGGGCTTGGCGTTTTCTCGGCTACCAGGATTTCGTTGCTGTCTGGGCTCGCGAACTTCCTCCCCGTGAAATCGAAGATAACTACAAAATGGGGCGGCCATGAAACTGCGAGTTGACCGATTCTCGACGGGTACTCGATTCAAGAACTAGCAATGAACTTTGTCGGCTCAATCGTTAATGCGACATTCTTTTGGCTAGCCGTCATCGCGTTGCTAGTTGGCATGCTTTACGGCGTCAAGCTCCACCGTGCCGGTAACAAGCAAGGCGTTCTCATCGCGTTTGCCTGCGCTGCCGTGCTGGCGATTGTCCTGATTGCTGACTCCATCCGCTTGCTCTGGCGCGATCCCACTGCCGAGGGGCATGCGGAGCGCGAACATCAACGTCTCACTGATCGCCAACTGGTCATGCAAGGCTTTGGCCTCTATCTCGTCGAACACTTTTCCAACCAACGTGTCCTGCTTGTGCGCAGCCCTGTGCCTTATTCAGATGAAGATATTGTTGTCGAATCCATCCGGCGCGGGACTGGCGGGAAAATCACTTTTTGCGCCGAATGGCGCCCCCCTTCCTCGGAGGATCGCTCCACTGGTGAAATGGGTAGTGGCTTTACCGCCGCCGCGGTCGATGCTGCCATTGCCCAGCATACTCCTGATGTTGTTGTTACCCTCATCGGATTACCCTACGACTATCGCAATTTACAGGCGTTCGCTCCGTTCTTCGCTCGTTCCGGCACAGTCCTCAAGCCTGTTTTTGTAGTTACTACCGATACTTCGCGCATTCGTGAGCTGACAGAATTGATTCGTGCGGGCTGCATTCATACCGCCCTGGCGAAAGGTTCCAGTTCGGGTGAGGCACCTAGGGAGGCGCGCGCCCGCTTCGAAACCACCTACCAAATTCTCAACTCCAAAACGATTGAAAATGCGCAACAACCCAAGGACGTCCCCCGTCTGCAAGGTGGTAATCCGCCGTAGCGGTTCTGCGCCGCTTTTAAAGACGGAAAAATCAACTGGTTGCTAAGAAACAGCTTTGATGGAATTGCTAACTTTTTCATAGATTTTAGCTAAATACAAGAATTCAGTTTCGTGACAGATTGCGCGCGACCGGATAATCGCGCGGTCGGCGCTTGGGCACCTCCGTCAAGAGAACTGCGCTGGCCGCGCGACGGTCGTTATTATTATTACACGATTGCAGGAGTGATCCATGAAAACCAAACGGACATTGGCGTTTTCGCTCATTGAGCTGTTGATCGTGGTGACGATCATCATGATTTTGGCGGGTCTGCTCTTGCCAGCGTTACGGCAGGTGCGCGAACGCGCCAAAGCGGTCGCCTGTCTTAGCAACATGCGGCAAATCGGCGTGATGCTGAACCTCTACGAACAGGATTACAACGGATACCCCAGTTTCTCACCTGTCTATGGATCGTATAGTTGCACTGAGTTCGGGTACGGTGGGCAGCAAGGAATCGCGGCGCCGACAACCAACTGCAGCGATGGTGGTGGCTCGCGACCCTTTGACGAACGGCCGCTGAACCGATACATGATTCAGACCGGAAGCGGAACTGCAAAGCCAAAAGTTTACCAGTGTCCCAGCGACATCGGGATTGACTGGGGAGTGTGGGGTGTGGTGGCGCCTTCCCAATGGATTGCGTATGGCACGAGTTACGAAATTCCTCGTTACGGCGGTTGCGACGGAACCTGGGGAGGGAATGAATCGCCGGACATCGGCAGTATTTATTGCTGGGACGGTTCGAGGTTGAAAGGATTTCGCCGCTCTCAACTTGTTGCGCCCGCGCGAAAGATCGCCCTGATGGAAGGGCAGATGTGGTACAATAGCACTCCTTGCACATCGAAAATCAACCAGCGTCATTGGGTCAATGAAACGCAGACGCTTCACCGCAAAGCCCACGTTGTTTTTGCCGATGGCAGTGCGCGATTTTTAATCCGTGACAAAGGCGTGGCCGGTCATGGCTCCTGCGGCACACCGACGGCATGGGCAACGAACGCTAATGCACCCGATCCCAGTCACGATTGGTATTGATTTCCAGTGGTTTTCACCCATGTCTCGAAAAGCCGTCATACTAATCGGATTAGTCGTCGTCGCGCTGACGATCTGGGGTGTTCAATTCCTTCGCGGAGGCCGGACTCAAACTTCGACAACGCCGGGGACACCGCCGGCGAACACGATGGTCGTGGAGTGCGAGACTTGTCAGCATCGCTTCCGCGTGTCCCAGGACAAGCTTCCGTCACTGCCTTGTGACAAATGCAAGGCGGAAACTGCATATTTGGCTAATTATACCGGCTGTAAGGTTTGCGGCACGGTTTTCCCGATCTCCTATGTGAAATACAAAGATGGCGAAAAGGCCAACTGGGAGAAAAAATGGACGGCACACCTGCGCGGCGAGGAATTGAAAGACGAAGAATGGCAACAATTGAACGAAGTACGGCTTCTTAAATACGTCGGGACGCAAGAGTGGATTCCGTTCAAGGATGCCTTACGAGTGCCGCATACCGATCGCTGCCCCAAATGCGGCAACACCGACCCGCGCAACTGGCAGCCCGCCATGCCGCAGGGACAATAATTTGCTTGAGATCATAAATGGAATGACCATGAAATCTAATTATTCTAAGGTGGCTATATGGATCGCTATTTTTTCTATTTGTTTGGAGGGACATAGTGCGGAACGGAAGCGACCGGAGATCAATAACCCAAAAACCGCCGATGGTTTTGAGCAGCCGGTTCGGCTCAAGGTCGGCGACAAGTTTATTGATGTAGGAGATGCTACGGGGCATGCGGCACCGTGTCTGATTGATCTTTACAGTGAGGGTAAGCGCGCGCTGCTGGTTGGTGAATTCGGCGTGGAGGAATACACAGGAGAGGTAAGCGAAGGGAAACGCGGCGAGTGGTGTCAGGCTCGCGTGCGGGTCTATCGCAACGTCGGCACGGAACAAAAGCCCCGCTATGATAAATTCGAATATCTCAAAGCGGGAGATAATCCCGCCGCTGTGCCGAATACTTGATGCGGGACGTTTGATCCCTGGTTCGGGGATCTCGATGGTGACGGGGTGACGGATATGCTTGCCGGCGGTTATCCGGGTGACATCTACTTCTTCAAGGGGTTAGGCAAAGGTCAATTTACTTCGCCAAAAACCATTCGTGATGAAAATGGGAAAGTGATCAAGCCTGCCAGTGCGGTCAATGTTTTGGCGGCAGATATGGATGGCGACGGTCTTCTGGATTTATGGATTGGTTCGCGTATGGAGGGGACATGGTGGGTGAAGAATGTCGGGAGCAAAACCGGCCCCCGGTTTTCGAGCAAGCATCTGCCCATTAAGACCATCAAAGGTGAGGTGATTGGCGAGGATCACGGAGATTATTACTCGGACGGAGCGCGTCAAACGGTGAATTTGGATTGCACCTCGATTCATTACGGGGACTGGGACAGCGATGGCAAACGCGATCTGGTTTGCGGAGGGGAAAATGGATCGGTGACATGGTATCGCAACGTCGGCGAGGATAACGCGCCGAAGTTCGCAGGCGGGAAAGTTTTGATTCCGGGCGCTGAGCTAAAAGAGGAAGAGGAACCCGAAGGTACAACGCCGCGCTGGCACGGAGGCCGCGTTAAAGTCTTCGTGGCCGACTATAATCTGGACAGGCGCATGGACATTCTGCTGGGTGATTACACCAGTCAATCCAAAAAAAATCGCAAGTTAAGCGCTGAACAAGAGGCGGCGAGGGACAAAATCGAAAAACGGTTGGCGACCGTCGAGAAAGAGATGGAGCAACTTGAAGAGCAAGGAGAAAAATTCCAAGCTAAGATAGACAAGCCGCCGAGCAAACGCTACAAGATCGAGGAAGAAATTAAGGAACTCTACTGTGAATTGGATAAATATGAAACCAACGAATCAGTAGATCACGGCTGGGTCTGGGTTTATCTTAGCAAACCTCAAAAGCAGTAGAACTAGCACGCCAATGAATCGTCAATCTTTTTTGCTTATCCGACTCGCTCTGGTATTCCTCGTATACGTCGCGAGCGCGCGTGCGCAGACGTTTGGCCTGAATAAAACGCGTTTTTCGCAGAGCGACGAAATCGTGGCGACATGGTCGGGCACACCGGGCGGGGCGAAGGATTGGATCGGACTTTACACCGTTCCTGGCAACGCACCCGTCGAGGGCAAGTCTCGCGGAGTATCACTGACGTATTTGTACTGCAGCGGCGTGAAAGCGGGAAGTGTTACCTTCAGAGCACTGAATCTCAAGCCAGGCCGTTACGTCGCCTGCTTGCTAGCCAATGACGGCTACGACGCTCTCGCGTCACCGGTCGAATTCACCGTCCTCGGTAAAGCGGGACCGGCTGCGCCACAATTCCGTTCCGAGATCCGCCTGCGTCATGCTGTCGCAGGCCGTCCAATGACGGCGAAACTCGCTGCATACGCGTTCGATGTGGATGCTGACGATACGCTGACGTTTAGCAAAGTGAGCGGCCCCGACTGGATTTCGGTGGATGAACATGGCGCGCTCAGCGGCGCACCGCCCTCGTGGGCAACGGGAAAGCAAACAATGGTCGTACAGGCGACAGATTTGGGGGGACGCAGTGCGCAATCGAAAATCAGTTTCGATCTCTTCGCGCCCGGTAAGGAGGAAGTCAAATCTCTCACTGTGATGGCCTTCAATGTCTGGATCGGTCTCAATAACGTGCATGACGGCTACAGCAAGGGCGCGCGCGCCATTGTGGAGGCGGATGTGGACATCGTTGGTGTAATAGAGCCGTACAATGCGCCCCAAGCGATGGCCGGCATGTTAGGCTGGTTTGCCGACAATAACGGATTAGTGAGTCGCTATCCCTTTGAACGACTGCCCGAAAAGGATAGCGAAGGGTTCTATTGTTATCGTGTCCATCTCTCCGAAAATCCGCGCCGCGATATTATCGTCGCGGTTGTACATCTAGACTATCAACATTACGCGCCCTATGTCGCGCAGACGGCGAAGGCGAACGACGTTGACGTTCTGATAGAGGAAAATGCTTCGCGCCGCCCTGCCGAAGTCCAAACATTTCTCAAACAATTCGCCGCCGCGGTTGCTTCCGCTGACGATACGCCGCTTTTGGTTCTAGGTGACTTCAACACTGTTTCACACCTCGACTGGACTGACGCGGCTCGCGCCAAACACAACGGGCGTGCCGCTCTTTTCCCGATATCGCTGGCGTTAGAGCGGGCTGGCCTAAAAGATTCGTTTCGTGAGCTGCACCCTAACCCCGTTCTTGATCCAGGAACTACGTGGTCAACTATTTTTAAGGGAGATGAGCCGCAGGATCGAATTGATTACATCTATTATAAAGGACGTCGCCTCCGTGCCGTCGGGTCGCTTGTTTTCACGACTGGTGTTGAAAACACCCTTGGATCGTGGAAAACGGTCGGCAACAGTGGCTCCAAGGCCACCCAAAACAACACTTGGCCATCTGACCACGCGGCGGTGGTGACGCGGTTTCAAGTAGCAGATTGAACGAGGAATTCAAAATGAAAAAAACAAACCTTATCGGGTTGGCGTGTTTTAGCTTCGTTCTTGTGGTGGTACCGACAGGAGGCAAAACATCCGCGCAGAAACTTCTTGACCTCGACAAACCGAAACGACTCGCACCGATTAACTGATTTACCACTTCCAATCATGTCGATAAGATTGCCTCACGTGCAAGGAACGGAAAAAACAAACTCCCGACGTGCCCATTTTCATCCTGGGCGAAGCAAAGAATCCCTGCCGTTCTCAGCACAACGGCGGAAGCGATTTTTCTCCCGCAACCGCTGGATCAGTATGACAAAACAGAGCGTTTTGAATTTGTTGTTTGTGGTTTTATTAGGATTTGGAGTTTCGGGGTTGAAACTTCCCGTATTCGCAGGTACCTCCGACGACATCTTCCCGCTGGGCGCGCTTGGTGGTAAAGGTAAAGTTCCGCTTGGCATATCGCAGATTGAAATCGTTGAACTGTTGCCAAACAGTCCCGCGCGCCGTGCCAGCATAAAAGAGCGTGATATCATTCGCGGTGTCGCTGGCAAGCACTTTGGTCCCGCAGCAGAAAACACTTCCGCCGCAGGAAACGGGCCGTTGGAAATGCTTGGCGAGGCCATTGACGAGGCCGAGGGCCGCGATGGCAAACTGCGAATAATGCTCAAACAAGGTAACAGCGATCGCGAAGTGGTCGTACAACTCCGTGTCATTGGCTCGTTCAGTAAGGTGTTCCCATTCAATTGTCCGAAATCGCAGGCGTACTATGACGAAACTTGTAAGTATGTTGCGGATCGAATTGAGGGCTGGGGTGGAGTGACCGGCGCGGTTGGCGGTCTGGCATTGCTTAGTCGCAAAGACTCTCGGTACATGGCGAAGGTGGAAAAATACGCCGCTGGTTTGATCGCCGCCTACGCGAACAAAACTTCTCTCGACGGCGGTGGCTGTTCGAATTGGGGCTATGCCTATTCGGGTATTTTTCTCTGCGAATACTATTGGGCCACCAAAGACTCGCGCGCATTACCCGCAATCAAGTCGCTCGTGAATCATTTGGCCTCGGCACAAGCGGAATCGGGTCTCTTTTTCCACGGGAAAAGCGAGTGCTATGGGGGCAATGGCCTAACCGTTGTTGGAAGCGCAGTTGGTTGGTTTTGGGCTATGGCAGAGAAATGTGGCGTGGACGTGCCCGATGATAATTGGAAACGGCTCGTCAAATACTTGCACACGGCTGGCGGTTCTTCGGGTGATGTCGCGTGGATCGGCTACAACCATACCACGTGCGATCTCGGCCAGTCTACCGGACGTACTGGCAATACCGTGCTGTCACTGGCAATTGCCGACGAGGAATCGCGATGGGCAGAGCAATTGAGCAACTCGCTTTCCACTCACGCTAATCTGGCTCTCGAAAACCACGCCTGCGCCACGCTCGGTATGATTGCCGCCCCGCCGGCGCTCTACTTGGTTAATCGTGGCGGCTACCGTAAATACATGGACCACTGGCGTTGGTATTTCAGTTTGAGCCATAACCCCGGAGGCTATGCTGACTACATCGGGAGCCGCGGCAACATCGGCGGCGATAGCTATCTGGGCTACTCCAATATCATGAATGCGGTTGTCGCCCTCGCGTTAGCCGCACCGCAAGGCAATCTGTACATCTACGGCAAGCATCTCGACATCGAAGGCGTCAGCTATTTTGTTCTCTCGCCGAAACTTCGCGATGCCTACGTCGAGTTCATGCAGCGCAAATACAATCCCTCGACGATCTTCTTCCTTCGCACAACCGCCAGCAATTCACTCGCGAGCGAGACCGACCGTGCCGCGGCTGATCAAATGGCAAAGTATTTCGACCAGAAAATTTTCGCAACAACATTAGCCGACATTGAGCGCATTGTCGACACCGGCGACCTAGTCATCGCGCAGGTGCGCCTGCGTGAGTTTCAGCAAAAACTCGGAGCATTCGTTGCTGGTAATGCGGCTTACAATGCGTTGGCAGCTAAACTCAATTCTCCCGAGAGCAAAGCTATCCTCGACCTCGGCGCGAAATACCACGCGCTCGTCGCGGAGATTGATCGCGCACGCGCCCGGCGCGGACCGATTCATGAGAAATTGCTGCCGCAACTTGCCGACCGACTGCGAATCGAATTCGCGGAGAGTGCCACCGAAACCCCTTACAAGAGACTCTCTCGCGAAAGACTTGCCGCGCTGGCCGAGGAAGAAAAAAACATCCAGTTACTTCTCGCCGTCAAAGCGTCACAAAAAACTTCGAAAGTCACCGGGCCTGCACCGGAAGAAATCGCCTTCTGGGACACGCAACTGCTTTGGCACTTGCAACGCGCTACCGCCAAAGGCGCGAAAGTAGCCTTCGACCGTTACGGATTTCCTGTCGAAGTCATAGCCGTGGACGATCGTGGGCGGCTCAAGGTGGTCGGTGGCGGCCAGGAAGTTTATCTCGACTCGCTCAAACTCACGTTGAAAGAGAAATTAACTCTCGCTGGTGGGTTAGCCAAATCGCAGGACAAAACGACGACCGACCTCCTTCGTTTCTACCAGTCCGCCATCGGAGACTCGCCTGTTAAATAGATTCTCCAAGCGCGATTTTTGATCTTCCAAATCATTCAGACGCCAGGCGAGTGACTCGGCCGATTTTGCAAATGATTCGGTTGGCAGGTTTTTTTAATACCTCGCTGGACAAGAAAGGGATTTCGTGCCAGATTGCTTAGAAATGTCGCTCTTGTAATTCATTGGTTGCGGAGAGATAGGAAAGATGTATGAAATCAAACCGGGCAGTTGCATTTTCGCTTATCGAGTTGTTGATCGTGGTGACCATCATTATGATTCTAGCGGGGCTCTTGTTGCCAGCTCTACGCGGGGTGCGAAAAAGAGCCTGTACGATCAAATGCCAGAGCAATCTTCACGATATTGGCGTGGCACTAATGCTTTACGAGCAAGATTACAGTGGATTCCCTGCCATCGGACCGTCGTCATCAACAGCATCCGGATGCGCGTATGGCCAACAAACGGTTTACGGACTGGGTGGAACGACCGGCACGCTCTCGCAACCGGGACAGCCTTGTTGGGGATCGAACTTGCCGGCAGGTGAGCGTCCGCTGAACCGTTACTTTTTTGGTGCAGATAGTAACGCGAAGAAATTAAGCACGTTCCATTGTTGCGCCGATTTGCCGCCGAATGTCATGACTACCAGCTACGGTTATTATACACCGATGTGGGAACTGACGGGGAACAGCTATATTTACCCGCATAATAGTGCAAATTGGAATGCATTCGGGCAAGATGTGGATGCGCTCTACAGCCAGACTTCGCAACGGCCATATCGTCGTGCTTCACTTCGCGCGCCTGCCAAAAAGGTGATGCTCTACGACGAGCCGTTCATGTGCAATCGTGACCCCAAAGTTCTTGGTCACTCGCGCCATTTTACCAAAAGCACCAGTTCCACCGACGGATTGCCCGACCGCGGGCAAGGCAACGTGCTCTTCGCCGACGGCAGCGTACGCTATGTCTATCGCGATCGAGGACAAGCCATCAGCGGCGGTGGAAATCCGTCAACAGGATGCAACGGTGCGCCTGCTTGGACAACCAATCCGGATATTCCGGATCCCGACAATCACGATATCTATTAACGATTGCAACGATCCAGACTCATTATGTTAGCTGTGCTTGTTGCCGCCTTGATCGGTGTCGGCGGATGGGCGATCTTCCGCGGCTCGGCGGCTAATCGCGCCGGAAAGGTGGCTCTTGAAGAGGGTCAGACCCGGAACTTCTACTGCGAAAACTGCATGAGCGTGACACGACTTAGTTTTCGCAAACTCCCGCCGCAAATATGCCCAAAATGCAATCAAGACAAGTTGTTTCGCGCCGACTTGGTTCGGTGCAAAGCTTGTGACAAGACTTTTCCGCTCTTGCTCCATCGCTGGTCGGGCGACGAAAAAGCCCGGGGCGAAAAACTTCTGGCCGAAAAAGAATTTCTGTCCTCTGCCGAGGTGGATAGCTTGATGCGCTCGAAAACATCGAAAACCAGTACTCGCGATTGGATGCCCTATGCAGATGCGTACAATCAGCGACGCGATTTTCGGTGTCCGCACTGCGGCAATACCAACCCCTCTCAACTGGACGAATTCGACCCGCCTTCCCTCTGATTCGTCGATTGGCAATTTACGATCTACATCCTTATTGGTGGCATCTGTTTCATCCGATCGTCGGAGCGCCTATTGATTCTGCTCTTCGAGGTCTCGCAAGAGCTGGCGAAGGGTCTTGATCGTTTCATCGTTCTGTCTCTTTGTTTTTTCGGTATTGTTGCGTGGTGCGTCCACGACCTCGCCGTCATGGTCAAAATCCGCCTCGTAAACGGTTTTGCCGTCTTTGGTGACAACGACGTGTGTTTTCCCGTTTATGGATGTTGTCGAGACACTCGTGCTGCCGCCTAATCCAAAATCTTTTTCCAAAATCACTTTTCCGTTCTGCTTAACCGTGAGATGTCCGTCTTGGACGGATGCAGACACCCCCGATCTGCTGGTCCCGCCCATGCGCAGGGTGTTGTGGATGTGTTTCTGAATATCGCGGATGTCGTTGAGATTCTTATCGAGAACGATCTGACCGTTCTGGATGATCTTGATGGCGCCGTGTGCGTTTTGATGCGCTTCTTTGAGAATCTCATGAAGGTCCACTTCGTTTCCGTCGCCGAGCAAAATGATTCGTTCGTTATGGTCATCTGCAGCGAAATGGTGGGTGGCGAGCGTGGCTTTGAGTTGCTGTTCCTTGCCTTCGCGCAGCAATGTTAGGGAGACAACCTCGTCAGGTTTTTTCCCGGCAACAACATCTTGGAGCTGTCTGGGATGAAACAAAGAATGCTCGTCTAGGCGTAGCAGAATATCGTATTGTTTCACACCGGCTATCGCTGCGGGGCTTCCCGGTACGACGTGACGAATGAGCAACCCAGTGTCTTTTCCACGTCCGAGATGCGCTTCCAGTTCGGGCGGAGTCTTTTCTGCTGAAACACCAAGCCACGTTACCGATGTTTGCGGGGGTGCCGCCCTCGTCTCCGCTTTGGGTGGCGGCGGCTCGACGCCGGGCGGCGGTTTGCTGGTATTGTCGTCTCCCACTGCCGCGAGAATGAATGCGCTCGCTGTAAACGCGATGCAATACGATTTCAATAGGATCTGTTTCATTGGATTCTCCTTTGTCGATTGTCTTTCAGTACACGGGCATGCTGACCAGCACGATGGTTTCTTCCGGCATTACTTGCTCCACCCGCGCCCCGGTCTCATCTTCCCACACGCTTTTGCGGCCGTGAATGGCCCGGACCGCACGGTACGGCTGGTGATCGCTTGTGTGGACGACACCCGCGTCACGCGCGCCGACAAAAAAGTTTGCGGACTCGACTTGCCGAAACGGTTTTTCTGTCAT
Organism: uncultured Verrucomicrobiota bacterium; assembly: GCA_964348665.1. Lineage (GTDB taxonomy): Bacteria > Verrucomicrobiota > Verrucomicrobiia > Palsa-1439 > CAYGDP01 > CAYGDP01. The sequence continues at coordinate 106,797 of CAYGDP010000011.1, read as the reverse complement.
CGGCGGAGTGGAGGATTGGTTGCGCCAAACAAAAAAAACCAGTGCGACGACTGCCGCAACCGCTGTTAGCGGTACGAAGATCCGCCATAGGAAAGTTTGCCAATTTTTCGCTTCATAATTGTTGTTTTTTCGTAAAAGTGGCTGTCTGATCCCGCAAGGTCGCGCGTCCTTGCTTGCCGCAGCACGACGATTCTCCGACAATCTCGTCATCAGATCCAATGACGGACGAGCCGGTGTTAGCGCACGCAACTTTTGTTCCAGCGCCTCCAAGTTGGGTTCGCGATCATTCATACTGTCAGTCGAGACATTTGTTTGCGCAGGCCGTCGAGCCCGTAACGGTAGCGGGACGCTGCGGTGTTGAGAGGGATATCGAGAACTTCAGCGATTTGCTCAAAGGTCAACTCGCCCCAGACTTTCAGCGTTATAACTTCGCGGTACATTTGCGGTAGTTTTTTCATTGCAGCTTCCAATTCCTCGCGCAACTCCGCGTCTGCCAAGGACGGATCAAACCACGGAACGTCTCCTGGGAGCTCGGCTTGTTCGCGGGCGGCGCGGCGGTCGTTGCTGCGCGCCCAATCAATCGCGCGTCGCCGAATTGTGGCGAAGACCAACGGCAATGGCGGCGGCTCGTTCCGCCCGGTTCGTTCCCAGGATTCGACCAACGCGATCTGCAACACATCCTCGGAGTCGGCTTCGGTCCGGGTTTGTTGTCGGGCGAACAATAACAATCGCGGACCGTATTCGCGAATCCATGTCTGCCATGCGTCGCCGCCTGGGGTCTCGGAATAAGCAGAGTTCTCATCCTGCATCCGTACAGAGAGCGTCACGGACGCGTCCTTTTGTCTACAATAATTATTGAATTGGCCGTGCATGGCAGAACCAGGAGGCTCGTTATTTCCGTTTCAAATGGCGCGTTAGGCGCCTGAGCCGGTGGACTTGATGGCTGACGACGAAACCCATCACCAATAAGATTGCGAGAAAGGTTAAATGCCAGTGTACTCGCGTCAGTTGCAATCCGCGGACTTCGCCCTCGATGGCCAGCGCGCTATAGCCGAGGAAGGAAAGAACCGTGGAGAGCCAGACGACTCGTTCGCGGAACCATAATCCGGCGCTGGCGATCAATAGCGGATATGTCCCCACAAGCGGCCCATTCAGACCGTCATTGATGATAAGCAATCCCGTCAACAACGCCACGTCCGCACCCGCCCAAATCATCCGCGCTTCTTCCGTCCATTGATCGCGTGTGAGGCACCATTGACACACCCACGAGATCGCCATCCAGGACGTCAGCACACCCATGATTTTCAAGTGCATCAGCAGTGAAATTTCATGTGCCAATTGATAATCTACTTGCGCGATTACCGCCGCCGTGCCGAGGCCGACCAATCGCCAGACGAGCGCGGGTTCCCGTCGTGTCCAATGTCGGAGCCGCGTGTGAAAATCAGGTGGCTGTGTCTCGATGGCTTCTCCTCGAACATACCGCTCCAAATCATCCGCGAGCGCCGCGGCTGATTCATACCGATGCTTGGGTTGTTTGCGCAGACATCTCCAGCAGATTGTTTCCAAATCGGGCGGCGTTTGCGGGTTGAGCTTGACCGGTTTCGGCGGGTCATTCTCGATCACCTGCAACAACGTGTCTAAGGAAGAATTCGACTCGAAGGGGGGCCGGCCGGTAAGGAGATGAAATAGAACCGAACCGAGCGCATAAACATCGGTGCGCGGGCCGATTTGCTGGATGGCGCCCTGTGCCTGTTCTGGCGCCATATAACTGGGCGTGCCGGCGACGGAGAGCATTTCATCGTCCGTCCGTTCGTGTCGAAACATCATCGCCAATCCAAAATCGGTTACGTAGGGGGTTCCATTCGTATCCACCAGCACGTTGGATGGTTTCAAGTCGCGATGGACGATTCCTTGTTGATGCAGATGATCCACGGCGCGGGCGATGATGGCGACAATCTCCGCGATCTCTTCGAAATCCAGTTTTTTGCGTTCGGAATAGGCGGCCAGATTATCGCCGGCGATGAAATCCATTGCGAAGAAATGATTACCCAGCCATTCATCCGCTTCGTAAATGCGCACCACGTTCGGGTGTATCACCTTTGCCAGTGCGCGCGCTTCCGATTGGAACATCTCCACCTGTTCTAGGGTCGCGACGCGATCAGAAAGAATTACTTTGATGGCGACGGTACGGTCTAGTTTTTTTTGGAGAGCTTTATAGACCACGCCCATCCCGCCCCGGCCCAATTCCTCGATTACCTCATATTCCCCGAAACTCTGCGTTACCGGAATCATCACACGTTGCGCCGAATAAATCGGCACATCCGTCCGGGGAGCGGCACCGGTGGAGGCAACGGTTTCGTGGCGTTGAACATCCTCATTCATCCCACGCCATTGTAAAGCAACCCCCGCGATTGTCGAGGATTGGCTAACCTGACTTGGGGTTGAGAACTCTTCCAATGAAAAGGATGGATCCGGAGTGGTTGTCACGAATCAGAAAGAGAAACGGATGATCGGCCCGGAAAATTATTGGCTGTGGTGGGTTTCGCAAAGCCATTCCTATCCTAAACAAACGGGACGACTGGACTTGTCCGCCTCTGGCGAGCCGTCCTTCCCATCTAACGATAAAATCGGGGCGGCGGGATTTGAACCCGCGACTTCTTGGTCCCAAACCAAGCGCTCTACCAGGCTGAGCCACGCCCCGTTCATCATCTCGATAATCCTGCGCTAAGTTCCTCTGCACAGGTACACTCGCGATGTAATGGTCATTTTACTTTGACACCAGGCAATCCGTCCGAGGATTGAGTGGAGTCTAATTTAAAACGGTTGCCGACGCAAGTGCGCGATGATGTCGTCCGGCGAAAAGGTTTATAGAAGCAGGAAGTTGCCCGAGCCGTTACCAGCGAGGGTGCGGATGGTATCGGATTTGTCGGCGATCAGCACGTCGAGATTGCCGTCTCCTGTGAAATCCCCCAGGGCTAGACCGATGGGGCTGATGGCGGTGGCGTGCGTGGTGGCAGCGCCGAAGGATCCATCGCCGTTGCCGAGCCGGACGAAGATGTTATTGCTGCCGCTGTTGGCGACGACCAGGTCGAGATTGGCATCGCCGTTGAAATCAGCCAAGGCGACTTCGACGGGGGAGAGACCTGCGGGGGAGGAAACAGGACTGACAAACGCGTTGCCGTTGCTTAGCAGGATGGCCGTGGTATGGTCGTTGGCGTTGAAGAGAGCCAGGTCGGTTTTGCCATCGCCATTGACGTCACCGGGGGCCATGCCGGTAGCCACGACGGCGGTGTAGAAGGAGAGATTTAAATTGCCATTGCCATCGCCCAGCAGGACGCGCAGGGAGCTGCCGACGACCAGGGGGAGTTTTGATTTGGTGTTGAGCACGGCCAGATCGGTCCTGCCATCTCCGTCGTAATCGCCGGGGACCAGTGCGCGGGGGTTACTGCCGATTTCGGTGTCGAAGATGTCGGCACGCGGCGCGAAGAACCCGTTGCCGATCCCCAGGAAGATGCTGGTGGCATCGATCTTGGTGTTGGCGATGGCGACATCGGCGATGGCGTCGGCATTGAAATCGGTGGCGGCAGCCCAAGAGGGACCGAGAGGGCCGTGATCGCTGGCGCGTTTAAATTTTCCTTTGCCGCTGCCCAAGAACAGAGTCAGATCGTCGGTGGCAACGTAGGAGATGATCAAATCCATGCGTCCATCGGCATTGAAGTCGGCGTTGCCGATGGTCTGGACGGGGGTTGGCAGGGTCAGGAGTTGGCGTTGTCGGAAGGTGCCATCGCGTTGGCGGAGGAAAACGCTGATGGAGCCTGCGCCGGGATTGATCTGGGCAAAATCGGCGACGCCATCGCTGTTAAAATCAGCCCGACCCGCATTGCCAAAGAGACCGTTTTCATCGTCTAGATTGGTGAGGGCCACGTCGGCAACGGCCAGTCCGTTGTAGAGCGGATCGCCGCTGGTGGCCGAACTGGTCAGGATGATCAAGGCGATATCGCCATCATCGGCAACGTCGTCGACACCGGTGAGGGTGATGGTTTGAGCGATATTCCAGTTGGCCGAAGTGAAGAGGAGCGTGGCCGGTGAGACGGCGGCTTCGGTCAGATCGGAACTGGAGAGATTGATGGAGACGTTGCCGGAGGGTTGGCTGGTCAATACGACGGTGAATACAGCGGTGTCGCCTGTCTCGGTGGTGAACAATCCGGTATTCGGAGTTACGGTGACACCGGCCGTGTCGTTATCGGCGAGTGTGACCGATGCGATTGTCGAGGAGGTGAGGGTGTAGGCGGCATTGGGTTGGAGAGTGAGAATGACGATTTCATCGGTTTCATCTACGGCGTCATCGATGGGCGCAACGGTAAGAGTCACCGAGCTTTGGCCAGCGGCGATGGTGGCGGAGGTGGTCAGGGTGGTAAAGTCGACGCCGTTGGAGGCGGTGCCGCTGACCAGGAGGTTGACGACCAGCGCGGTTGTCGTGTTGCCGGTGCGGGAGATGGTGAATGATCCGGGGTCAGCTGGTTCTGCGGCGTTGGGGTCGGTGGCACTGATGGAGATTTCCGGTTCGTTATCTGTGATGGTGGCGGTGGCGGCGTCGGGGGTGACGACGGTGTAGCTGGCGTTGGGGGTGAGGGTGATGATGATGGTTTCGTTGGGTTCGGTGGAAGCATCGTTGAGGGGGGTGACATCAATGGTCGCGGTTGCGTTGCCGGCGGTGATGACGACCGAGCCGCTCAAGGCCGAGTAATCGCTGCCGGTGGTAGCGCTGCCGCTAAGGGTGTAAAAGACCGTCAGATCGGCTGTCGTGCTGCCGGTGCGGGTGAGGATGAACTGTCCGGGATCACCGGATTCGGAGAGGACAGGGTCATTGGCCTGGATGGAAACCTCCGGTTCATCGTCGGCAATGTTGATGGTTGCGTTGCCGGGGATGCCGATCAGATAAGCGGTATCTGCCGTGAGAGTGACAATGACCGTTTCGGTTCCTTCGGTATTGGGATCGTTGAGGGGATTCAGGTTAATTACTGCCGAGGCGTTACCGCCTGAAATGAAAACTGATCCGCTCAAGGCCGAGTAATCGCTGCCGGCGGTGGCACTGCCGCTGACGGTGTAGAAAATGGTGAGACCAAACGAAGCGGCGACCGGGAGGCTCACGGTGAACTGGCCGGGGTCGCCGGATTCGGAAGCATTGGGGTCATTGGCGGAGATGGTGACGATGGTATCATCGTTGATGATGGTGCCGATGGCTTGCGTGTCGGCGATGGTGGCGTTGAGGGCGTTGGCCAGATTGATGAGAAAGGTCTCGACGGTTTCGGGTGTGGCATCGCCGTTGATGGTGATGGTGATGGGTTGGGTGGAGACGCCGGGCGCGAAGGTGATGGTGCCACTGGCGGCCGTGTAATCGCTGGGGGCCATCGCCGTGCTATTGGAGGTGGCGTAATCGACGGTGATTGTCGAAGCGCTGGTGGAGCCGAGTGTGAGGGTGAAGACAAGGTTGCTTGTCCCGCTGTTGCCTTCGGTAATGGATACGTCGCCGATGGAGATGGAGGGGAACGCATCGTCGTTGGTGATGGTGCCGGTGGCCGTCGGGGTGGCGAGGGTGGCGTTGGCGGGGGCGCTTAAGTTGAAGCTGAAAGTTTCATCTGCTTCGAAGGCAATGTCGCCATAGGCTTGGACGATGATAGTTTGGAGAGTTACGCCCGGAAGGAACGTCGCGATGCCACTTGTGGCCAGGTAATCACCGCCGGACACCATTGCGGTTCCATCGGCGGTGGCATAGGAAACGGTAATGGTTTGGAAACTGGGATTGGAGAGAGAGAGATTGAACACCAGAAGTGTCGAGCCACTGTTGCCTTCGATGACGGCAAGGTCGGTCACGGAAATGGCAGGTTGCGCATCGTCGTTGGTGATGGTGCCAATGGCCGCCGGGGTGGCGAGGGTGGCATTGGCGGGGGCGCTCAAGTTGACCGTAAAAGTTTCGTCTGCCTCAAACTGGATGTCGCCGGCGGCGTTGACGGTGATGGTCTTGAGAGTTTCGCCGGGGTTGAAGGTGATGGTACCGCTGGCCGGAGTATAATCGCCATCGGCCGTGGTGGCTGTTGCGTCGCCAGTCGCGTAAGCGACGGTGATGGTTTGAGAGCTTGGGTTGGAGAGGGAAAGGTTGAACGCCAGCGCTGCTGTACCGCTATTGCCCTCGACCACCGCGGCAGCGGCAATCGAGATGGCAGATTGCGAATCGTCGTTGGTGATGGTGCCAGTGGCCGAACTTACACCGAGAGTTGCGTTGAGAGGGGCCGAGAGGTTGAGGGAGAAAGTTTCGTCCGGCTCAAACTGGGTATCCCCGGCCACATTGACGGTGATGGTCTTGAGGGTTTCGCCGGGGTTAAAGGTGAGGGTTCCACTTGTCGAAGGATAGTCGGCGTCAGCGACGGTCGCGGTTCCATCGGCGGTGGCGTAGGCAACGGTGGTTGTGGCACCGCTGGCTGCCGAGAGAGTGAGGTTGAAGACAAAGGCGGTCGAGCCGGCATTGCCTTCGGCTGCGGAGACATTGGCGATGGAGAGAACGGGAATGGAATCGTCGTTGGCGATGGTGCCGGTCCCTGTCGAGACGCCCAGCGTGGCGTTGGTGGGAAGCGAGAGCGTGACGCTGAAGGTTTCGTCCAACTCGAATAGTGTTTCGCCAGCGACAGAGACGGCGATTGACTTGGAAGTTTCGCCGGCAAGGAATGTCACCACGCCGCTGGCAGCCGTGTAATCGGTTCCCGCCGTGGCGGTGATGTCGGCCGTGGCGTAGGCAACGGTGACCGCTTGGGTGCTGGCATTGGAGAGGTTGATGGAGAGCAAGAGCGGGGTTGTTCCGCTGTTGCCTTCGGTCAAGGTGGCGTTGCCAAGAGAGACGATGGGAGGGGCATCATCGTTGGTGATGGTGCCGGTGGCCGAACTCACCCCCAGGGCGGCGTTGAGGGGGGCGCTCAAGTTGACGGAGAAGGTTTCATCGGTTTCA
>CAYGDP010000011.1:0-99697 GCA_964348665.1 uncultured Verrucomicrobiota bacterium | reverse complement strand
GGCGTTGAGGGGGGCGCTCAAGTTGACGGAGAAGGTTTCATCGGTTTCATATCGAATGTCGCTGTTGATGGTGACTGAAAAGGTCTTGCTGGTCTCCCCAGGAAAAAAGACCACCGTGTTGTTGGCAGGCGCATAATCGCCATCTGCAAGCGTCGCGGTGTCATCGGTCGTCGCATAATTGGCGTCGATTGTTAGATAGCTGGAGTTAGAGAGGCTCGCGGTAAAGAAAAGTTTCTTGGTAAATTCATCCTCTTCGAGCACCGAGGCATCGGCAATGGACATGGAGGGAATAGGATCGTCATTAATAATGGTGCCAGTCCCGATGCTTGAGCCGAGGTTAGCACCGTTGGGATTGCTCAAGGTGACGGTGAATGTGTCATCCTGCTCAAACTTGGTGTCGCCGATGGCATTGATGGTAATGGTCTTGGAAGTTTCTCCGGCTAAAAATGTAAGGGTGCCGGTAGCATCAACATAGTCGGAATCGAGCACCGTTGCTGTGCCGTCGGTCGTCGTATAATTGACAATTGCAATTGTGCCACTGATGGGTATCAGCGTAACAGAGAGCGTCAATCCGGTGGTGCCACTGTTACCTTCGTCGACCGTTACATCGGCGACGGACAACACGGGAGGAGGATCATCGTTGGTGATAATGCCGGTGTTAGTGCTCACACCGATGGAGGCATTGGTAGCGCCGCTCAAATTGACGTTGAACGCTTCATTCAATTCGTAGAAGCCGTCTCCATTGATCGGGACCGAGATTGTTTTGGAAGTTTCACCGGCTAGGAACGTAAGAGTGCCGCTCGTGGACACATAATCTCCGTCGGCAACGGTCGCGGCGCCATCCGAGGTGGCGTAATTCACAACGGCGTCAACGTTGCTCACAGTAGAAAGTGTGGCGGTCAGGGCGATATTACTGACACCGCCATTGCCTTCCACTAGACTGTTACTGGCAATGGAGAGGACGGGCGGCGCGTCGTCGTTGGTGATGGTGCCGGTTCCCGCCGGGACTCCCAGCGTGGCGTTCGTGGGAAGCGAGAGTGTGACGGTGATAGTTTCATCCAATTCATAGACCGTGTTGCCATTGATTGTAACCGCTGCTGTCTTGCTGGTTTCGCCGGGGTTGAAGGTGACAACGCCGGCGCCAACGGCCACGTAATCGCCATCGGCGATTGTTGCTGTCCCGTCGCTTGTCGTGTAAGTGACGGTGATCGTTTGGTAGCTGGCATTGGAAAGGGAAAGATTAAAGGATAAAACCTTGGTGCCGCTGTTGCCTTCGGTCGTGGAGGCGTTGGCGATGGAGATTGCAGGGATTGTGTCGTCATTAGTAATCAACGCGGATGCGCTACCTACGGCGATGGTGGCATTGGACGGACCGCTTAGGTTGACGGTTACATCTTCATCCACTTCAAACTTCGTGTCGCCACGCGCATTGACAGTGATTGGTTTGCTCGTCTCACCCGCGGCGAAGATCAGCGTGCCACTTGTAGAAAAATAGTCGTTATCGGCCAAAGTGGCAGTTGCATCGGCAGTTGCGTAGTTAACGGATGTCGTCGTGCCGCTGACCGCCGAAAGCGCAACGGTGAAGACCAATCCTGTAGCGCCACTATTACCCTCGGCGGTGGCGACCGGTCCTGAGATGGTAAGATTCGGAGCTGTATCATCATTGGTGATCGTGCCAACAGCCGTGGAAACAGCAATCGTGACTCCACTGGGAACGCTTAATGTGAAGTTGAAAGTCTCATTCAGCTCAAAAAGAAGTTCGCCAACGACATTGACATCAACCGTTTTTACGGTTTCCCCAGGATTGAATGTTAAGGAGCCAGTAACGCCAGCGTAATCGGCAGGGGTAACAGCGGTGTTGTTCGAGGTGGCGTAATTGACGGTAGCCGTAACACCACTAACCGCAGAGAGCGTGACGGTAAACGTAATCGGTGTGGTGCCAGCGTTGCCTTCAGTGACACTGCCGCCGGTAACAGTCACGGAGGGAGCAGTGTCGTCGTTGGTAATGGTCCCGACCGAAGTAACGCTGGCACCGAGGACGACATTGGTCGGGTTGCTTAAAGTAACGGGAAAAGTTTCGTTCACCTCATATTTTGTATCGCCGTTGAGTGTGATATTGATCGTCTTGTTTGTTTCCCCGGGATTGAACGTCACGAAGAGTCCTGAAGCCGCGACATAATCGCCGTCGGCGATGGTGGCTGTGCCATCGGTGGTGTCGTATTGTACGACGATGGTTTGGTAACTGGCACGGTCGAGATTGACGGAGAATGAAAGGTTTTTTGTGCCGCTGTTGCCCTCCGTGGTATTTGCACTCGCAACAATGGAGACAATGGGGACTGCATCATCGTTGGTTATTGTGCCGATACCGGGGCTGCCACCGACCGTGCCGTTGGTGACACCTGTGAGATTAACCAGAAAAGTCTCGTCCGTTTCATACTTGGTGTCGCCGACGATGGTGACGGAGACGGTTTTGCTGGTTTGGCCAGGGGTGAAGGTAACCGCAGAACCAGAGATTCCCACGTAATCCGAGTCGGAGGTGAAGGCGGTGCCGTTGGCGGTGGCATAATTGACAACGACATTTTGGTAACTGGGATTTGATAGAGTAATGGTGAATATCAATGTCTTAGTGCCAGCGTTGCCTTCGGTGTCGCTAACGCTATCGATCGATGCCGACGGCAAAGCGTCATCGTTGCTAATCGTACCTGTTGCCTGGAAATCCAAAATCCCAGCGTTTACCGGGGTGCTCAAATCCACGAAGAAAGTTTCATCTGATTCGTACGTCGTATCTCCATAGACAGTCACCGTAATGTCCTCGCTGGTGTCTCCCGGTAAAAACGTCAACGTACCGGTGGCGGAAAGGTAATCTGACCCTGTCGTTGCAGTGCCTAGTGAGGTCGCCCAATCCACGTAGACGGTCTGCGGACTCGCCGCGGACAGTGTTACTGTGAATGTAAACGTCGTTGTGCCCGCGTTCGTCTCCACCTGGGTCGCATCGGCAATTGTCAGGTCGGGATCCAGGTCGTTCTTGAACACAATCCCTCCGCCTGCCGCCCCGCTCAACGAGAAATAACCCAGACTCCCATAGTCCGTAAACCCTGTGGGAGGATCGGCATACGCATCCGTCTTACCCACGCCATCTATTTTCAAATAATAAACACCTGTCGCGAGCAACTGACTGATGCTTGCGCTTAACGTGTTTGGATCGTCCGATGTCGCGACCAATGTCAACGAGGAATCATATAAATCCGCCCGAATATCCAAATTGGGGCCGTCCGGAGCAGGGTCGATATTCAACGTAATCATACCCGCCCCTGTCACCGAAAACTTGAAATAATCCACATCACTGGTCTGCTCTATGATGCCGCTTCCGGTTACACTGGCCGACGATACCACTGTTACGGCTGTGGACGTTGCGTCACTGTTGCCGTGGTCATCTGTGCGATATCCCAAGCCGTGCCATCCATCATTGGCAATGATATCGAGGTCATCCTCCGGATTATTGGCATTGAAATAACTGCCATTACTCCACTGCGACAAGTTCAGCCAGCTCGCCGCTCCGCCCATGATGGCAGTCCAATCTCCAATCGTACCCACCGGGTATCCAAAGATATATCCACTGTCGTCCCCATTGCCACAAATCATATCGCCGCCACAAGTCCCATCGTGTCCCAAGCCAAACGTATGCCCGGTCTCATGCGACACGCCGATGGAGACGATCTGGCCGTTCGCTCCGGTGCCATTATCGTACACATTCACCATCGGCCCGTTTGGATCTCCCGTCCGATAATTCCCAACGCTGCCGCATCCATACGACCCCGCCCCGCAAGGACGAGTTCCTGGGCTCGAAGTGCCCCCGATCATCACTCGCGCGCCCCAGTTTGTATCGCCGCCACCGACATCCGTAAAAGGATCGGATCCCGCCGGCGCTTCCGTCGTTACGTCTACATTAAACGGACGCCAGTCTTCGGCGACCCATGCCCAAATTTCGCAAACAAGGTCTGCCTCGCCTGCGCTACTGCCAACACCGGCCGTGGCGTCGGAATTAAATTCTTCGTCCACCGTCCCGCGCGGGTCGTCCCCCAAGAAATCCAGATAGATTATCTGTTCCTCGCCAGGAAAACTGTGCTGCTGATCCCAATTGCTCGTATCGCAGCCCGCCACCGGTGCCAGGCGCAACTCAAGTGTCTCGAGGTTTAAAAACTGGCGAGTAATACTGCGCCGCCGTGCCGGCTTGAATTTTCGCTGCCTAAAACAAAATTTCATTTGCAATCGCTAGTTTGATGATACTTAACCACGCCGCAATCACGCCATCGGATACAAGCAACTTGAAAATCGGTGGGCACCGACCTGTCTTCAGGAAGCTTAAACGTGAGGCGAAGTATATCACCTAGCAATTGGAAGGCAATTGGATTTTTCATCATTGGAAACAGATTGGATCAGAGAAGCAGGAAGTTGCCTGAGCCGTTTCCAGCGAGGCGTGCCGACTTTGTCGTAATAGATTAGGCGAACTCATTTCCCCGGCATCCAATCATCGGTCGCTAAATCGCGCCAGCTTCACTCGCAAGAGTAACAAGCATACTACATCAGAATAACCCACCATCACCAGAATCATTCGAGAAATACACCGTGTCTGAGTTTCTTGAGAGAAAATGAGTTTTGGTTTTCACTTCTGCCGCTGGATCCCGCAGAGACTTGGTTGGACGCGTGACAAATGTAAATGATCCGTCGCATGCCTTATCGATGGAACGCCGCTTCCATTCGAAAGACACAAAGCGGGTCGATCCACGCAAGTTCATGGTATTGTTGCCCATTTGACGAGGGAATCGATTTGCGCCTTGGCGGAGGGATCTTTTTCGTTAGTGGCGGCCCATTGAAGCCACTGAAAAACTGTAGCGTTTTTCGTGTCGCGATATATGCGCGCGAGTTGATGGGAGCAAGATGTTCGGTCCTGCGTGTCCGTGGAAGTCAACGCCGCTCGAAAGAGCGCTAATGCACCGGGAGTAACTTTCTTCAGTTCGATGGAGGAGTTGGCTTGCCATTCGACGACGCTGCGACGTCGCTCCAACTTCGGGAGGATCGGCGCCAGCGTCGCACCATCGTCGCGTTTGATGAGCGCATCCATCGCCATCGTATCGCCCGCATGAACAAGTTGCAGTAATCGTTGCGTAAACCATTGTCCGCGCAACTCGGGGGCGCGCTTGATCAGAATGTCTTCGCGCCAGTTGAGTTCCAGCGAGGAAGTCTTGTCCGGTGCGGCGAGGATAAAAGCATCCAACGCTCGCGCTACGTCTTCGTCAGGGAGGAAGTCTTGCTTTCGAAGAATAGCCAGAATGACTTCGTTCGCGCGGTAAAAGGGAAGGGGGTGTTGGACGGTTGCAAGAATCAGCTCCTTGCGAAAATCTACAGTGCCATTCTGCGCCGCCGCCCAGAGGATTTGCATCCGTTTTTCCTCTGAGAGTTGCGTGAAATGGCTGCGCAACTCCACCCCCCGGAGTCGCGAGAGCAGCACGCGCTCGGCAAACGTGGCGCGAGCGTTGCACGCCTGATCGTATTTAGTGCAAGGCGTGTTTTGCCATGTCGAAAGCGTTTCCGCTGGTAAATCTGCTTCGGATGACTTTAATGCCGACAATGCCGGGATGACGTGTTCCTTGCCATTGGCGAACTTTAGTAGCAGGTCGCGGATGTCAGCACGCGGCGGTGAGTCGCCCAGCGAGCGAATGGCGCGTGCGTGAAGAGTTGTGTCGTTCGATGAAACACTGCCTATATAGTAGACGTTTGGGTTGGCGGCTAGGATCGCGAGCGCTTCCGATGTCGAGAGTTGTTCGCGCGCGACTTTCCATAGTTTGGTTCGCGTGGCGGTTTTCTCGGAAGTATCGGGCAGACCAACGCCTTTGACTTTGATCGTCATCGATTTGATATCAATGGTTTCTGGCAAAGCCTGCAGCAAGCCATAATCAGCTTCGATGATCCGCTCGCCAGCGATATCACGATAACGAGGCGCATCGCCGGTCAGTCGCCAGCTTGTCGAGTACGTTGCCGTAATTACTCTATAACGGCTTAATCCTGCAGGATTGATGATCGTGTCTTTGCCTTCGGTGAAGATTGCCTCCATGCGATCTATTTCTTCGGCGTTGCGCGTAATGCGGAACTCATGTTTGCCTGTGGGTAGCTCGAAGCCGATGACAGTATGAGCATTGAGCGCGCCACAGTCTTTGCCGTCAATGTAAAGCCGCCAGTCGTCAGGCGATCCGTTGTCCACATTGACGTTTGTGAAGCCGGGTAATGGATGTGGGGCATTGGTCGATGCCGATGAGGCAGGTTTTTGGGAGCATCCCAGCAGCAATAGCAACGGGCAAATTACGAAGGCACACAAAAGCTTCATGGTTTCCTGATCGAACGAAGTTTTTCAATTGCAGCAGCAGCCTGCTCTCGCACCATGGGGTCAGGGTTGGCCTTTGATTGGGTGTCAAGCGCGGCAAGAATGGTTTCGTCGACTGCTTCCATTTTTTCCAGCGCTAGAATCAGGTGCGTGGCGCGGACTTGAGTCTTGGCCATGCCGAGATGTTGCGCGAGAAAGCGTGCGAAGTTAATGTCTCCTTTGAAGAGGCGGGCATCTTGGAAGAAATCTTGCATCACAACGGAAAAATTTGCGTCGTCGATTTTCAGCGCCTCATGGATTCGGGTGGTTCGCTCACGATACGACCGGCGAGCCTCGATCAGCAGTGGAATTTGGGCGGGATCCAAGTTTCCGGCTCGAAAGACCGCCTCGATTTGAGGCACTTCAATAAAGGAACGAATGCCGCGAAGAGATTTGACGCGGTCTTCGTCGAATTGACTCGCGGCGATGGTGATAATTGTTTGCGCCAGCCCAACACCGAGAGGCGGTTTGGTGCTCGCGATCGCGTCTGCAAGTTTGATCCATGGTGAATCGGCGGGAAGCGATTGAATCTCAAATTTTCGCGCACCCCACGGTTCAGTCAGGTATCCTCTGTTGTCAATGTTGTCGGCATCGTTCCCAATGGAGTAGGCAAGGGCAATTCGTTTTTCGGAGGCCTGACCGCTTTCCAGGACAAGTTCGTAATCGGGCGGGATGATGATGAGGTAAGGGCCGTAATCGGTTGTGTTGCTGAAGCCTTTCTTTCGATTCGGGTCGGTTGCCGTGATATAGCGAGGAAATACGACTTTCAGCGTCTTTGAAGACACATTGCGGAGGCCGAGGACAAGTTGTTGATTTGACGTGATGCCAGTGATGACTGCGCCTTGCGCGACGTAGGCGGGTCGGACATCTTTGGCCAGCGCGATGGCGAGTTCCCCTGCCTGCACGCCGGCGAACATCTCGCGCGACTCGGAGATTGGAGAAAATTTCGGCTTTTCGGGTGCTGTTATGGCGGAGGGAGCCGAAGATGCTGCCGGGGGGGTAACGGATTGTGACGAAGCGCTTTCTGGTGGCTTCGCGAGATTGTTTTTCTTGCGACAGCCAGCTAACAATCCCAAGCCGAAGACAAGGGCGATCAACAACAAGCGAAATGTTGGTTGAAGCGTCATACCTAGCTAATGTAGTTTAAGATACCCACCTCAACAACCATTGAACAAGCGAAAAATCCGGTCGTGAACATGAATACCACGAGTCTAGTAGGCATCTAACGGTCGGAGATTGTGAAAAATTTCACTTGCAAGCTCTCTAGGCGAATGGTAGTTTTGCTTGCGAGTGATAAGGAGAAAATGAACATGAAAACCATCGTTTTTGCAGTTGCCGTTTCCCTATTTGTGGCGTTTTCGGCTCGCGCCGAAGATAACGCGGTGATCACCGGCAAAATTACTCTCACCGGCACGCCGCCGCCGGAGAGTGCGATTGATCTCGATGGCACGCCGGATTGCAAAAAGCTCCACGCGGCAGCCCTCAAAACCCGCCGGTACATTGTCGGTGCCGGTGGCGAGTTGGCAAATTGCTTTGTCTATATTAAAGACGGCCTAGCCAAGCAGTACGCTGCGCCCGCCCAGGCCGCGAAGCTCGACCAAAAAGCTTGCCTCTATGTCCCTTATGTCCTCGGCGTGCAGCTTGGGCAAGATATTGATATTTCCAATAGCGACACCTTCCTCCACAACGTCCACTACATCGGCCTGCAGAAAGAGGAAAATTTCGCGCAGTTAGGCGGCAAAAAGGATGTTCGCAAATTTGCCAAGCCGGAGATTATGGTGAAGTTCAAGTGTGACGTGCACCCGTGGATGTTCGCCTACGTCGGCGTCGTCGCACACCCGTTTTATGCGGTGACAAATGAAAAAGGCCAATTCAAGATTTCCGGTCTGCCGGCAGGCAAGTATACCGTCGAGGTTTGGCACTTAAAGGCAGGCGTAACGACAGCCACTGTTGAGGTCAAAGAAGGGGCGACTGTGACCCAGGATTTTACTCTGAAAGTCCCAGAGGGCAAATAGTTTAGACAGTGGATTGGCCGGTCGGCTGGCTTGAATACAATCCAAAGCAGGAAAAAATCATGAGCGAAACCGCAAAGGACACGCACAGCGACGCGCACCACGTAGAGCTTCCATTTTGGCGAAAATACATCTTCTCTACCGACCATAAGATCATCGGTTTTCAATACCTTTTCACGGGGTTGTTCTTCTTGTTCTTCGGCTTTTCCCTGATGATGTTGATGCGCTGGCAGCTGGCGTACCCGGAAAAGGCGGTGCCAGTCATCGGGGGAGTTTTGGCGAGTATTTTTGAAAAAGACATGGCGGGCGGCGTTGTTCAGCCGCAATTTTACAATACGCTCGGCGCGATGCACGGAACGATCATGGTCTTCATGGCCATCGTCCCGATCGCGTTTGGTGCGTTTGCTAATTTCGTCCTGCCGCTGCAAATCGGCGCTCCGGACATGGCTTTCCCTAAAATTAACGCCGCCAGCTATTGGTGCTATTTCGTTGGCAGCGTCATTATGGCGGCCAGCTTTTTCCTGCCGGGAGGCGCAGCAAAATCGGGGTGGACGAGTTACTCGCCTCTGGCTTCGCTGGAAGACCCCGGCTGGCTCGGAGGTCAGACATGGTGGCTAATCGGGATGATTTATCTGATCACCTCCTCGTTGCTGGCGGCGGTGAATTTTATAACCACGATCGTCCAGCTTCGCGCCCCTGGAATGACTTGGTCTCGTCTACCAGTTTTTATTTGGGCGCAACTGGTGACTTCCTTTCTGTTGCTATTGGCGTTTCCTCCGCTGGAAGTGGCTGGCATCCTGCAATTGATGGACCGTGTGGCCGGTACAAGCTTTTTCCTGCCAAGTGGGTTGATGGTGGGCGGCGATTTGATGCGCGCCACGGCCGGTGGCGACATCATTAGCGGTGGTGGCACTGTAATACTGTGGCAACACTTGTTTTGGTTTCTCGGACATCCAGAAGTTTACGTTTTGATTTTGCCTGCTTTGGGCATTGTAGCTGAATTGGTAGCTTGCAATTCACGCAAGCCATTAATGGGTTATAAGCCGATTGTATTCTCGATCTTCGCGGTTGGATTTTTGTCGTTCATTGTTTGGGCGCACCATATGTACATGACCGGGATGGGCGCAGCCATCAGCGCGTTTTTCCAGACGACAACTATTATCATCTCGATTCCCTCGATGATTATCCTCACGATGTTCTTCTTGAGCTTATGGGGTGGTTCGATCCGGTTTAACACACCGATGCTGTTCACGCTTGGGTTTTTGCTGATGTTCGGAATCGGCGGGCTCACGGGCATTCCACTGGCGTTCAACGCTCCCGACCTATATCTCCACGACACCTATTACATTATCGGCCACTTCCACTACGTCGTGGCGCCCGGCACAATTTTTGGATTGTTCGCCGGAATCTACCATTGGTATCCGAAGGCAACGGGCCGCGCCATGTGCGAGAAGTTGGGCAAAATCCACTTCTGGGGATCACTCGTTTGTATGAATATCGTTTTTGCGCCGATGTTCATTCAAGGAATGGGTGGCGTAGGTCGTCGCTGGTGGGATGGCGGCGCCAGCTACGAGTTTGCCAAACCTTTTCTACATTGGAACGAGGTGATGAGCTGGGGGGCTTGGGCACTGGCGCTGTTTCAAATCCCGTTTATTATCAACTTCTTCATGTGCCTGAAGAAAGGCGAGAAGGTTTCCGATAATCACTGGGGAGCGACTACGCTCGAT
Organism: uncultured Verrucomicrobiota bacterium; assembly: GCA_964348665.1. Lineage (GTDB taxonomy): Bacteria > Verrucomicrobiota > Verrucomicrobiia > Palsa-1439 > CAYGDP01 > CAYGDP01. The sequence continues at coordinate 89,540 of CAYGDP010000011.1, read as the reverse complement.
TGGACCATCCCGAATTGTCCGCCTCATGGAAACTTTTTGGATTCGAACCATCACTTTGTTGCGCCGGAAGTTCATCGCGGCCCGTACGAATACAGCGTGCCAGGCGAAGCTCAAGATTTTTCGCCGCAAAACAAAAAACCCGTCACCTCACCGGCGGACGCAAAAGCAAAGGTGGAGGCGTAAACTCATGGATATCATCCCTTATACCGTCAAACCACGCCAGGACACCGGCCTGTGGAACGCAAAACTTGGAATATGGCTGTTTCTAGCCAGCGAAGTCCTCCTTTTCGGAGGGCTCTTTGCCACCTATATCGTGCTGCGAGTTACATCTCCAGATTGGCCGCAGGGCCGCGAACATCTAAATATCCCCATCGGTACCTTCAACACGGCGATCCTGATCGGCTCCAGCATCACCGTCGTGTTGGCATGGGCGTCTCTGGTAAAGAAAAATTTCAGCGCGTTCCGCCTTTATATGTTGCTGACAATTATAGCAGGCCTAGCTTTCCTTGTCGTCAAGCTTGCCAAGGAGTGGCCGGATAAGTTTAGTCATCACGGCGTCGTGCTCAAAGAGCAGGTTGTTATCAATGGTGTCCAGTTTCATGAAGGCGATGCGCTTTCCGGTCATCTCGAAGAAAGTAAAGACGAGAAAACCGTCGTCCTCGTCGCGGATGACCGCACAATTAAGCTTATGGAAAAACGAGGACACAGCGAAGGGAAAGTTGAAGCCGGCGCTCACGGTGACCATGGCCCGACCCTTCATATTGGTCGCGCCTCCATCAAGCGCGGTCCGACAACGTGGGGCCCATGGTATCATACTTATTTCGCCATTTATTTCACGCTCACCGGTCTTCACGGTCTTCATGTGCTCGGTGGCACTATCGTAAACTTCTATTTCTGGGGACCCGGCAGTCGGATGTGGAAGACCGACCCCAAGCGGTTTACTAACCGGGTCGAGGTCACCGGCTTGTTCTGGCACTTCGTTGATCTAGTCTGGATTTTCCTCTTTCCTGTGTTCTATCTCTTGTAAAGGAGCGAAATGAGCCACCAACAACCTGACGACAAATCTGCAAAGTCCCCCGCCGAACCGCTTGCCGCTGACTCCGGTGGGCATCATGCCGACGAGCACTTCGACAAGCATATCAAGCTTGCCATTGGTGTTTTTCTTGCTCTCCTCGTGTTGACCGTCGCCACGGTCCTCGCGTCCTATATTCACCTCGGTCACATGGGCAACATCGTGCTGGCACTGATTGTCGCCACTTTCAAAGCGACGTTGGTGGCCGGTGTTTTCATGCACCTGATCGGTGAAAAGCGGGTTGTTTTCCAAGTGCTGATTTTTGCATTTATCTTTTTTGCCGGATTGATTGCATTGACGTTGTTTACCTATGGTGATTCTGTCGATCCCAGCCGTGTCCATTAAAAACGTCCATCTTTTTTTTATTGCCACCGCCATCCTCCTGGCGGTCGGATGTGGTGTGTGGGGCGTTTGGGCCAGTTACGAGGACGCCAAGCCAGGGTATTTCACTTTTGGCACCGTTTCGTTTGGCGTAGCTGCCGGTTTGGCCGTGTATGGCCTCTGGTTCTTTCGAAAAATCAGGCAGGAGGGGTTGCGATGATCGCATCTTGCTTCGTATTCGCCTGTGCGGTCTGCTTCGGTAGTTCGCAGGCCAATTCCTCGCTCGCCTCTACCCTTTTCGTCCTTGCGCTCGTCGGAATTACCATGATGGTGCTGGGTGCGTTTGCCATTTTCGCCGTGTATCTCTCACGCAAAGAAAAACAAGCCGCTGGCGATGTGCCCGGCCCGGAGGCGCTTGACTCCGAAGAAGAGCCGTATCCAACCCCACGTTGGGAATGGAAATCCGACGCAAGCGAGAGCAATGCCGGGAGCGCTTCCTCCAAGCGCAGCGAGCTTCGCCACGGCCATCCGCACTCGACGCTCCGCCGTTTTACGTTTCCTGAATGACCAACGAAAGAGTAATCACCCATGACGAACTTCCTAAATGACTTGATGGGAATGCAGCCCGCTGCATCCGCTCACGCGGCGCAGATCGATTGGATGCTCGAATTGCTCCACTGGTTCGTGCTGGTGTTGTTTATCGGCTGGACTATTTTCTTCGTTTACACGCTGGTTCGCTTTAGTGCCAAGCGTAATCCGAAAGCCGACTATCGCGGGCTGACAAACCCGACCTACAAGTATACCGAGTACGTCGTAATCGCTTGCGACGTGATCTTCCTGATTGTGCTTGCCATTCCGCTCTGGGTCGCGCGCGTTAACGAATTCCCCTCAAAAGAAGGTGCTCTTCAGGTGCGCGCGATTGGCGAGCAATTCAAATGGACAATCCATTACCCGGGCCCGGACGGCAAAATGGGAAAAGTGGACTTCAAGTTCGTCGACAAAAACAATCCACTTGGTCGCGATATGGACGATCCGAATGGTAAAGATGACGTCGTCATCCTCGATCTACTTCACGTCCCCCTCAATAAAACCGTCATCATCAATGTTTCCTCCAAGGATGTCATCCATAGCTTCAAAATTCTCCAAATGCGGGTTTGCCAAGACGCCATGCCCGGCCTTAGCATTCCCCTTTGGTTCAAGCCAACCAAAGAGGGAAAATATGAAATCGTCTGTGCTCAACTTTGCGGCTTGGGACATTATGGTATGCGTGGCTTCTGCACCGTTGAGTCCCAGGCCGAATTCGACAAATGGATCACGGAGAAAGCCAAGGCCGGCCCTGGCGGCAGCTACGAATAACGGCTTACCATGAACTCAAACGGGCGATTGTGGATTCATCGGTTCGCCCTGTTGACTGCCAACTGCACATTTCCTCTAATCTTTGCTGGCGGTCTCGTCACCAGTACTGGCGCTGCGCTTGCGATCCCCGACTGGCCGACGAACTACGGTTTTTTCCTCCTCCCGCGCGAACACTGGATTGGCAACGTCATCTACGAATATGGACACCGAGTTATTGGCGCCATTGTAGGGCTCCTCACGATCACACTCGCTGTTTGGATCTGGTTCCGGGAGCCACGCCGTAGCGTCCGCTGGCTCGCGCTCGCAGCCGTTGTCGCAGTTTGTATTCAAGGCATAATCGGCGGCATGCGCGTCGTACTGGTCAATCACTTCCCGGCTCTCTCTGCAAAACTTCCGATTCTGCATGCTTGTCTCGCGCAAGGCTTTTTCGCAATCGCCATCTCTCTGGCGCAACTTACCTCGCCCCGCTGGTTCAGTTCTGCCTCCACCACTTCCTCTCCGCCGCCATACTTTCGAACCGTTTGCTTGGCGACAACGGTCCTCGTCTATCTTCAAATCTTTCTCGGCGCGCTCACCCGACACACCACTGCCGGCGCCACCGCGCACATCATCACCGCTTTCCTTGTCCTTGCAGCCGCGATAGCGGTTCTCTCCGTCGCGATGAATCACTGCCCCAAGGATGCGACCGTTACACGACCGGCGTTGCTGTTGGGCGCGCTGTTGCTGGCGCAATTGTTCCTAGGATTTGCTTCGCTGCTTCTTCGTTCGCAACGGCAGCCCGACCTCCCCGCCACCGCTTCGCAAGCGCTTGTTCCCACTGCACACGTCGCGCTCGGAGCGCTCATCTTCGCCACCAGCGTCATCCTCACACTCCGCGCCTATCAGGCAACAAATGGTGCTTCCGTTTCAAAAGCAAACATTTCCTCCGCTCCCGCCCATCCAACGACATGAAAACCAGCGCCGAACTCGAAAAGACCGGGGGCAATCTCACTGCCTCCAAGGGATCTCGCGTCGGCGCATTTGTCGAGCTGATGAAACTTCGCCTTAACACCCTCGTCTTGGTGACCACGGGAATCGGTTTTTTTCTCGGATCATCAACCGCGTTGGATTGGTGGGCGCTGACGCACACTCTCCTCGGTACCTTGCTGGTTGCAGGCGGCGCCAGCGCTTTAAATCAATGGATGGAGCAAGATGCCGAAAAAGTAATGCGTCGCACGATGGATCGACCGATTCCCTCCGGCCGCGTCACGCCGTCGGAAGCATTGGTTTTCGGCGTCGTTTTGTCATTGGCCGGACTAACGTATCTCTCCGCAGCCGCACCGATGATCACAGCCTTGCTCGCCGCGGCTACCACTGCGTCCTATCTGCTGCTCTACACCCCTCTAAAAAAACATACTCCAATTTGCACCTGGATCGGCGCAATCCCAGGCGCGATCCCACCGATGATCGGTTGGGCGGCCGCGTACGGCTCTGTTACGGCAGAGGCATGGGCTTTGTTTGGCATTTTGTTTTGGTGGCAATTGCCACATTTCTTCGCGATCGCATGGCTCTGGCGCGACGATTATCAGCGCGCCGGATATCCAATGCTCACCGTGCTCGACCCTAGCGGCCGACTTGTCTCCCGTGAAATCATCGTCACTACACTTGCACTTATCTTGGCCGGTTGTGCGCCGTATTGGCTGCATATGGCCGGCACGGTGTACCTAATCGGCTCGCTCGCGCTCGGTGCGGCCTTTCTTGCCTTTGGCGCGGGACTGGCACGGCAAAAAACCGATGCGGCAGCACGACGACTGTTTTTTGCTTCAATCATTTACTTGCCGCTGTTGCTCACCTTGCTGGTGGCGAATCGCACGGTAAAATAATCGGGAGGAAACCATGAAAACGATATTGGCCTGGATGTTGGCAATCGCAATTCTCTCTGCTGGCTGCAAAAAATCTCCGCCCCCCCCCGCACCCGCTAAACCTGCCGCGCCAGCAGCAACCGTTGCCACCCCGGTTCAATTGACCGGCACCGCCTCCATCACCGGCAGCATTTCTCTTGCGGGCGCCACTCCCACGTTGGCGGTGATTACTGCAACCGATCCTGCGTGCGCAGCAATGCACGTGGGCGGCATCGTGCCCGATGAGCGTTACATCGTAAATCCCAACGGCACTCTCCAAAATGTATTCGTCCGTGTTAAATCGGGGCTTCCCAACGGAAAATATCCCGTCCCAACCGCGCCCGCCGTTCTCAACCAAAAAGGCTGCCTCTACACCCCTCGCGTACTCGGGGTTCAAATCGGCCAGGATTTGCACATCCTCAACAGCGATGGCACTCTCCATAACGTTCACTCGTTCCCTACAGCCCCGGGAAACAAGCCGTTTAATTTCGCTCAAATCACTGCCGGAACAATTGATAAAAATACGTTTAAGAAAAGTGTCACTACCACAGAAATCATGCTCAAGATCGGCTGCGACATCCACCCCTGGATGCGTGCCTACATTGGCGTGCTCGATCATCCGTTCTTCGATACGACCGGTGCAGCTGGCACTTACAGGATCAGCGGCCTGCCCTATGGCACATACACCCTCGAAGCGTGGCACGAAAAATTTGGCGTAGTAACCACAACCCTTACAGTGAAAGATGGCGAAACGAATACGGCCAATTTAACTTTCACACCTCCACCACCAACTCCATCGCCCTCCTCCTCACAGCAACCAAACCAATGAACACCGAGTCGTCCACCCCTTCCACCCCCCTTTTCCAGCGGCTCTTTCTCGCCGTGTTTGTCTTGATGGTATTGCTAATTTTTGCAGGGATCATTCGTTACGCGCGCGAGCAGCGTCGCTCAATGCCAAAACCCCCGTCCGTCATGGGGGATATTGGGGCTTTTAGCCTGACCGAACGAAGTGGTCGCATCGTCCAACGCGAAGACCTCCGAGGCAAAGTTTGGATCGCTGATTTCATCTTCATTAATTGCGCCGGCCCGTGCCCACTCATGACCTCCCGCATGGCCGCCCTCCAAAAAACCCTGACCGATTTCCCGGACACGCGACTGGTGTCGTTCTCTGTTGACCCCGAACGCGACACGCCGCAGGCGCTCACGGAATACGCAGAAAAATTCCAAGCCGACAAGGCGAAATGGATTTTCCTGACAGGTGACAAAACCGCCATCTATACGCTCATCCAAAACAGTTTCCTTCTCTCTGCGGGTGAAACAACTGCCGAGCAACGCCAGCAGCCCGGCGCGGACGTAGTCTTTCATAGCACAAAGTTCGCCCTCGTGGATAAACGTGGACGTCTTCGCGGTCTTTATGACAGTGAACAGTCTGACCAACTCGACAAATTAGTGCGCGATGTTGGCACCCTCCTCGCGGAAAAACACTAGCATGAGTATCTCGATTTTGCCCGACATTAACGCGACATTGAACGCCACCAGTGCCGTGTTGCTCTGCCTCGGCTACTACTTTATCCGCCGCAAGCAAATCACCGCACACCGCGCCTGCATGATCACCGCTTTCGTCGTCTCAATCGTTTTCCTGGTCTGTTACCTCATCTATCACTACAGTCACGGCGCCACAAAATTCACCGGCCAAGGTTGGGTGCGCCCCGTCTACTTCTTCATCCTCATCACCCATATCATTCTCGCCATCGCCATCGTCCCTCTTGTACTCGTGACCCTCCGCCGCGCTTTCCGTGAACAATTCGATCGCCACAAAGCCATCGCACGCTGGACGCTCCCCCTTTGGCTCTACGTCTCCGTCACCGGTGTCGTCGTCTATTGGATGCTCTATCATCTCTACCCGTCGTAAACATTCTTCCGTCACAATCATTATCTTGCTCTTCCTCCTCCACTCGCGCAAGCTGTAGCCTGTGAGCGAAGGCCTGCAAATCTTTCTCGGCATCATTGCATTCGTTGCCGTGATCATCGCAATCCTGGTTGTTCCGTTTTTCTGGTTTCAATCGCGAGTTGATAAAGCCATCCGTGAAGCCACCCGCCGTCTCAGCCTGAAAAGCCTAGGCGTTGACCAAGGGCAGCACTACGATGATCAACGCTTTGAGACTTTTGGCGGTGACGTCCACGGTATCCACGTCGAGATCGGCCGCAACTTAAAATATGCCTCCGTCCACGGTGGGCATTACGGAGTTGCCGCCGTTCCCATCAATTACATCGCTGTCATCGCCAGAATACCGAAACCTGCCAAAGACCTGATCTTCATCCGCCGCCGTGGCCATGCCGAACCACGAGCCTTCCAAGTCGGCGACAAAGATTTTGACGCCACGTGTCACGTGACATCCGACAATGAATCTGCCGCCAAAGAATTGCTAGCGTCTGAAAAGTTGCGTCGCGCCCTGGGCCAGTTCGTTGACCGTGGTCAACTTCCAAATTCTGCGGCTGAACTGTACGACGACCGGGTCATTCTCAAACTCTTCAACGTCCATTACAGCGGCGTGGACGGCATCCTCAAAGCCGTCCGCGAAGTTACCGAATTAGCGCGCCTATTCGGTGAGGAGAACCAGAATCGCGCTTGACGCTTGCGTTGGCGGCTCGCATTATCAACTCCATGCCACCACAAAACCTCCGACAACGGCTCGGCGCCGCCATCGACGCATTGCGCGTCATTGACATCCATACCCATTTGCGCTGGCAACAGCCTTCGGCGCAAAACCTCGTAGATATCCTCGGTTACCACTACATCACCACCGAATTGGAATCTGCAGGATGGAGCTATGCGAAATTCCGCGCCGCCAAATCGCCCGAAGCGAAGCTTGCCACCATGGTGCCATTTTTCCCGCGCATCGCCAACACCGCTACTTGGTGGTGCTTCATGCAGATGGCGCGTGACCTCTTTGGCTTCGAAGACGATACCGTCACGACCAAAACCTGGAAGAAGCTTTATTCGCAAGCCAATGCCAAGTTGCGCCAACGCGGTTGGTGGCAACACGTCCTTCGCGACCGGATCCAGACCGACGCCAGTTTCATGACCAACGAATACGGCGAAGATTATCGCGGCTACGACAAAAAATTCTTCATCCCCTCGCTCCGCATTGATCCTCTCATCAACGGCATCGCCGATCCCGTCAACCTCGGTCGCATCGAGAAATCCTGCGACATCGAACTGACCTCGCTAGGTACGCTCCGAAAAGCCATCACCAAAATCTTCGCCACCCACAAAGCGCGCGGCGCGAAACAAATCAGCTTTTCGCTTCCGCCCGATTTTACCTTCGCTTGGGCCGATGCGCGCGACGCCGAGCGCGTCTTCTCCACCGTCCTCAAAGGCGCGCGAGTTACCGATGCGGAGTTCATCACTCTGCGCAGCTACGTCTTCCAGCAATACATCGAGCAAGCGCGGCTTCATCGCCTCCCAATGTTTTTATTGATCGGTGTTTATCGTAACGTATACCGCAACGCGGCGACCAGCTTCCCCAAAGACCTTCTCGGGTTCGAGCCGCGCATGGTACGCGCCTTTGACGACCTCTTCAACGCCTACCCCGATGTGAAATTCGAGTTCATGCTGCTCAACCGCGTCCTTACCCATGAACTCACAGCTTACGCCAAGGTATTCCCCAATGTCTATTTCAGCGGTCATTGGTGGTACACATTTTATCCCAGCTACATCCAGCAAGCGCTGGCCGAGCGCATCGAGATGCTCCCGGTCAACAAAACCAACGGCTTCTTTAGCGACGCCTACTACGTCGAATGGGGCTACGCGAAAGTTCGCATGATCAAAAAACAACTCACCACCGTGCTGGCCCAAAAGGTCGAAGATGGCTATTTTAGCGAAGATCACGCCCTCTTCGTCGCACGCCGCCTGCTGCATGATAATGCCGTGGAGCATTATGGGTTGTGATGAAGCAGCCACGAATTGAAAAGTGGATTCGTATGGGGAAACTCAAGGCAAAGCACATTGAAGCAGGCGAAGAACAAGAATTTACAGCCTTCGGTTTCACCATCTCCAACGCCAAAGTCGCGCTTCTAAGTATCCCGTTGATTTCGCTCACGATCTTTGGTGTTCTCATGGCTACTTTCCCAAGTTCGTTTGCAAGTGTTTTGAACGGGTCATCCGTTTCGGCGTCTCGATGGGAAGGAGTGGGATTTGCGATATTGGGAGCCTTGCTCGTTCTGGTCCTCAGAAACGATATGCGCAAGCGAGTGGTTCTTGTGCCGCTAGGAATCTTTTGTTTTGTAGATGGCAGGTATTGTTGCATTGATTGGCAAGGCGTCGCCGAGATTGTGCTCTACCGCGAAAGAAATCTCGGCATCCGCATAAAGAATCCAGATACCCTTAAAGTTTCGAGATGGGCACGGCAATGGATGGAACTTTGCCGAAGAGAATATGGAATGGACTTATGGTATTCGACGTTTTATTTAGCGATACCTGCGCGTTCACTAATTAAAGTGGTTGGTTACTTTGCCGAGCATCCCGAAGAACGAGCAAAAATCGGCACGCCCGAAGGCTTGGAGCAGTTGAAGAAGATATTGGCGGAGGATTCAGCAAAATGAATTGTGTCTGCGCACGTTTTTTGTCATTATCCAGCACCATGAAATCAAAACTTTTGTGCTTTTTGTGCCTTTTTGTGGCCATTGTAATCTGCCGCACCGACGACTCCGCCACGGCGGACAAGTTCTTTTTCAAAGACGGCGACCGCGTTGTCTTCCTCGGCGACAGCATCACCGAGCAGCGTCTTTACACGACTTACATCGAAGCGTACACGTTAACGCGATTTCCGACATGGAAACTCTCGTTCCGCAACGTCGGTTGGGGTGGTGATACCTCCTGGTTACGTCAGCGCGCGCATCCCGACGAGGGCAAGCTCTTCGGCGCCGACCCTGAATCGCAGCAAAAGATGGTCGAGAAAGCCGTTGCCAGCGGCCTGGGACGCGACGTGCTCCCGCTCAAGCCGACCGCCATCACGATCAAATTCGGGATGAACGACCATAGTTACCAGCCGTTCAACGAGAAAATCTACAACGCGTACGTCCGCAGCCAGTCGCAATTGGGGAAGGTACTCAAGGAAAACGGCGCGCGCGTGGCGTTCCTGACCCCACAGCCGATCGAGGATAAACGTCCCGACCCGGATAAAGAGCCAAAAAACCAATCTTTGCGGAAGTTTTCCGATGGCCTGAAACAGGTGGCAACGGCCAATAGCGCGCTCTTTGTAGATCAATTCGATCCCTACATGAAACTGATGCTCGCTGCGCGCGCGGAAAAGCCCGACGCGCATATCGGTGGCGGCGATGCGGTGCATCCCGGCGCTGCCGGTCAAACGTTGATGGCGTGGGCGGTATTGAAAGGGTTGGGCGCAACGGCAATGGTTTCTCGCGCCGAACTCGCCGCCGACAGCAAACAAAAACTCGGCCCGCAGCCAGGGTGCAAAATTGAAAACATCAAGACCGTGAACGGCGTCTTCAGTTTCGATCGGACCGACGACGCATTGCCGATGCCGATTGATAAGCGCGGAAAGGCTGCGCTGAAACTCGCCCCTATCCTCGATGAGTTAAGCCGGTACGAATTGAAGGTCACCGGATTGACCGGGGTGAATTACGAGCTAACGATTGACGGCGAATCCGCAGGTGCTTTTACCAAAGACGATTTGGCCAAGGGCGTGAACCTAACGACAGCCGAAGGGCCAATCACGCAACAGGCGCAGCAAGTTTTGAAATTGGTCTTCGACAAGAACAACGCCTACTTCCAACGCTGGCGGGAAGTGCAGCTATTTGATGCTTCAAAGCTTCCCGGATGGGTGAAGAGCGAAGTCGAAGCCAAACGCAAAGCCGAGTTGGAACGTCTCGACGCGAAGATCGCCGACCTTGAAGCGCAGATCGAAGCCGCGCGAAAAATCAAACCCCATCATTTCGAGCTGAAGCCTGTGGCGACAAATTAGAGGAATACTTCCTTCTCGTGGATTTGCGGCTGGGGAATTGCGCCGGCACGGCGGGCTTGTTCCACCAGTTGCTCGCCTTGGCCGCGTTGGGCGAAGACGGCCTGGCCGGGACTGACGTATTTGTTCCAGTACGCCTGATAAATCTCGACGACATCTTTGTTTTCTGCCAGCGCGGTGGGGACAGTGTGAAGCATGGCCATCTGGCGTCGTCGTTGCTGAAAGTATTTCCCTAAAACCTCCGGCAACACTCGCGAGAGCCAGGTGTCTTGGAGATTATCCACGTAACGTGGGATGACATAGCGCGGACGATCAAGCGGTCCCAAGGCCTCATGCAGGCTCCGCTGAAACAGTGCGCTGTCTTCCTTGCCCGCGTTTTGGAGGAAGACTCGGATGTATCCACCGGCACGCTCACCGGCCTGCACCGTTCCCATGTGTTTGACCAGTTTGGCGACGCGTAACGAGCCGAGGATCGCCTGACCGATCGCGAGCGTAAGCGCCTGGTCGCTCCACGCTGTTTTCGAACCTGCGAATGGTGGAAACCCGCCTCCACCAGAACGCGGTTTGACCTCAAGCGCGTGGACAGGCTCGGGATGAAACGGCTCTCCGATTTTCCAGAGCGTCCGCGCTCGATCGCGCCGCGCCGCCCGCGCCAGCATTTCGTCGTTGAGCACGTTCACCGCTCCTTCGACGCCTTCTGGTTTCAATTCCGTGAAGGCGGCATGGACATGACCGACGCCTTTTTCGATCGCGCCATCGTCGGTGACACCGTAGAGAACGCGATGTTTTTCGATGAACCGAAAATAATCATCCAATCCCTTGGAAAATTCCGGCGCGATACAGACGACATCCCAGTTATCCGCGAGTTTCTGCGGATCATCCAGGTCAAGCCGGATCGAACGACCGCGAAGCTGGTTTACCGACATAGAGGTCGTGACCGTCGTCAGATCAATCAGCACATTGGCTTTGCTGGCGTCCCACCCTTCGCCGAGCAATCCACGTGTGCCGACCAGACAACGGGTAACGCCACTCTGAAATAACTCGGTCAACAACAACACGTAGACTTGCGGACACCAGTCACCGCCCTCGCCGACTAGCACGTGAAAACCAGCCTCTTTTTCGTCACGAAGTTTCACATCAATCTTCTTACTCGCAAGCCACGCTGTAGCGTGTTCAACCAGTTTCGGCAACAAATCGTCGTCCACCAACACCGTCGAACCGGTTACCAGCACGGGATCGAGCGCATCCGTCTCCGGATCTTGCAACAGAGCGCGAAACGCTGCCACTGCGCCCCCCGCTTCTTCATTGAGCAAATGGCTGACTTCCGCGCTGACTGCGCTGGTCTTCTCGTAATCACAGACAATTACAGCCCGGATGCGATCGCCCAGCACCGCGCGCTCGGCTTTGAGAATCGGAATGAGAGCTTCCGTCTTGCCGTGCGCATACGCCATCACACGACCGACCGGCGACGCACATGCCTGTGTGCCGGTCTCGGTCACTTGAATGCCGAGTACGCGCAGATTTTGGATCGCCCGCTCGGCAAGCGCTTGGTCGGCGGGATTCTCCGAGCCACGGAGCCGATGCCGAATGTAACGATCGAGCACGGCCACCAACACCGCAAGCTGGGTTGTTTGCGCGCTGCGCTCCGTATCCGGAGGCAGTACGTCAGCCGGCAGCGTCAAACCGCGCCGCTGCAAAAATAATCGGCCGGCCAGGGAAAACGCCGGGTCGCGGCGTTCGAAGGTCGCCCAGTCTTTTACCACACCGGTCGGCAAACGTTTTTCTGTCAGCACCCGTGTGATCCAATTGGGGAGCGGCTCCTCGCATACAAACTCACCCGTAGAATTTGGTGATGCCTTGTCGCGACAAAGATCGGCGACGAGCTGATTAAACTGCTTGTCCGCATTGGCGATGAACGCCAGTTCATCTGCCGTCGGGCGAACGAAATAAACCAAATCTTGATACGGCGCGAGGAATCCGTCTTTTACCACTGCTGGCACCGGTACTTCATAATCAATCGGACCGAAATAATCGTCGTAACGTTTCAGATCCACTTCGAGCTGCCCCGTCCGGTCCGGCGGCGTTGCCGTCAGCCCGACAATGATTGGTTCATTGAACGATTTGTGCATTGCCGAGAGTACGCGACCCCAGTGGGTTAGGAGATGATGACACTCGTCTAGCACGATCAGCCCCACACCTGCCAAGCGAAGCTTTTCCAACGCGGCCAGCGACGAAGCATGAAGCGTTTTCATTGCGTCTCCGCTCAAGGCAAGCTCGTCGCGCGCCTCTTTCCGGTACGCTTTGAGCCGTTCATCGTAGTAGGCTCGATTTTTCTGTTTCAAATCAGCCATCCAAACGCGCGCCTCTTCCACGTCCTTCGCCTGGCCTTTCTCGACCAACCGATCCTCCCAAAGCTCCATCGCGGTGGCATCAAGATCCTCACCACCGCATCTCGGGAGCGTAATCGATTGATAGGTCAATGAAGTTAATAAAGCGGGGGATTCTGCGCGAGTGCTGACCAGACCGCCGGGGGATGTATTCAAGTCGAACAAATCGGTGCGCGCCGCCCATTGCGCCTGGATCGCCGAGTTGGGCGAGAAAACCACCGCTGGGCGGCGAACGTGCATCGCCCATAGATAAAGACCAAGCACCGTCTTGCCGGAACCTGGGGGCGCGACGATGTGCAAGCGTTTCTGTCCCGTGGCGAGTTTGCGTTGCGCGATCTCCATCACCTCGCGCTGCGATGGACGCAGAGTGCCTCGAAACTTGAACTCGGGGAATAAATCCGCCACGCTGCTATTCTAACAGAAGTTTGCCGTATTCGGCCAGCGGCGGTTCACCATGGAGCTTGAGATAGTCAGCGTCCACATAGACCGCGAAACTGGTGATATGGCGGATGCCGTGGTCGCGGTAGAATTTTAAGTCCGAGGCGATTTTATCCGAATCAAATGGAATTTTTAAGGAAGGACGTTTCCAGTTGGAATACATCGAAGCATCCAGCCAGTACTCGAGCGCTTGAGCGGTTTCTGCCGGAAAAACCTTTAGGTTTGCTTCCAAGGCATTGCATTCGGCTCGATTTACCGCGTCGCTATAAGTTGTCTGTTGTCGCCGATGCCGCATCTCGATTGGTGCGAATTCGAGGAAGATACCCGCGTCGGGTTTGATTTGCTTGGGCGGCGCGAGCGTGTTCGCGTAGGCCAGATGTGCGACAGTCGCGCATGCGTCATGTTGATGCAATGTCTTTAAGAGCCAATTCTCCAACAAAAGCGATTGATCGGTATCGCTGAATTCTTTGCACTCTTTGCACCGACACCATGGTTGGGCGTCGTCTCCCCACAAAAAATACCGGCTCGTTGTGGGGCGCAATACTTTCGAAATCGCTACGGCGTTTTCCGCGACAATCTCCAGTGCCCGCTCGGAATGGACGCACAGATTCGAGTCCGCCGCGCGTTCGCCTTTGTTGTTCATGCGGAACAGGGTTTTATCCTTCTCGAACAAATCGCGCGGTAACAACTCGCGGATGGCGTGCAACTCATACTCGACTTCCATGCCAAGCTTTCGACAACTTTCCAAAAACTTCTGTCCTGTCTCGCCACGAATGAAATCCTCGACGATCTTCGGTGAGACCCCGTGGTGCAAACCGATCGTCGTAAGCCCTGCCTTCTTCGCTCGCTCGAGCCAGTCGGCGAGTGAGAGGTCGCTAGGGACAAGTACGACCCCGCGGGTTCGAAAGAATGTGTTCATCAGTTCATCCTATTGGTAGCCGTAAATCTGTTCCGCGCCTATAAACCATTTGGGTTTTTTATGCCTTTTGTTCCGCCATCACCGTCCACCCAGCGGGTTTGGAGCTTGATGCCCTCATTCCATTCTGAGTGACCATCCAGGAAAACGACGTTACCGCCAGCAGCACTGTGATTGCTGCCTTTGGTCGAGCATCCAACTCGTTTCTGAAATTGCTGAACCGTTTTGTCGTTCGCGCTTGTCACATCCATCAAATTGTCACCCGCAAGCGGGGAATCGGAAGGAGATTTCTGCGTCAATCCCGAGACATAGGCGTAGCTGTTGATATTAGGAGTGCGCCCAGCCTGCGGGACGAGACTGTAGTAGTCGCGCTCATTGCTCTTGTTGACCAAAGATCTGCGGCAGGCTCGATCACTGGGGCAGACGTATATATACGTGATCGTCAAATAGCTGCCGTTGTTCAGTAAAGGCATCAGGTCATTCGAATTCTCCGCTTTGCCGAGGATTGGAAAATACTCGACGTAGTCTTGTGTGTAAAGCTGACAGGCCAAACCAATTTGCCTAATGTAGCTGAGACAATCAGCACGGTTTTTCCTCTCTCGTTTGGCATTCAGAATCGGCACCATCACCGCCGCGAGAAGAATGAGAATCGCCAGGACAACGAGTACCTCGATCAAGGTCAGAGCGTTGCGACTGGTTTTCATCGGCTATTCCCTTCTCACCTCGAATCGCACGGCAAATCTGCCATGCAAGCTACTAATATCCACCGTGCCGCGAGCATCGAGCGAGAGCACACGACGGCCAACGTACGCGCCGATAACCTTGTATCCATGAGGCGGACTGATTCGCAATAATGTTTGCTTTGGCGGATGTTCGGGCGCCGTTACATCAACAATCATTTCACCGCGCGTCACTCGTGAACGCGCGACTACGGAAATTTCTCCAAACGCGGTAGGGGCGCGTTCGACGCGGATCGTTTTGCCATCTTCAAGCCAACGTGGCGGTGTGGCGAACAAGAGCCGTAGCGTGTCAGGGCGACCGTCGTCGTTCATGTCCCAATCTTGAATGAGCATGTAGCGGAGCATCCAAAGGAAGTGCGCGTTGCTTGACGAGTTTGGCGGCAGGTACATTGGACGGCCAAATTCATCGAGCGGCACGAGGCTCGTGCCTTCCGCACCAATGAACGTGTCGCGTGTCAGTCCTTGTGCGAGTTTGCCGTAAAAACTCACCAGCGCGCGGTCCACTTCGTCGCGGCGCAGCAGTGTTATCACATAGCGGAGCGAGTAAAGATCATCCACGCCTTTCTCATTGGCGAACGCTCCTGAGTGTTGATCGAATCGAATCATCCCCATCGCCACTCCGCCGCGGGTGTGGAGCGTATCAAGGATCGCTCCTGTCCGCTCCGACTCATCACCCAGGATTCCTGATCCGAGCACATACGGCGACATCAGACACCAATAGCTTCCCATCTTCGTTGCTGTCAGCACCGGATAGGGTTGCTCCGCGCCGAAGAGAGCAATTGGAATAAATGTCGGTTTTACGTCGCGACGCTCGCTTTTCTCGACAGCAGCCAACGTCGCGACGCGCAATTCCGCCGCGGCTTTCCCGAACCGCGCAGCGTCGTCGCGATCACCGATGTCTTCCATGACCGCCGTTATGTCGCGCAGGCCGCGCCAGAAATTCGCGTTGGCATTGAGCGAATGAACCTGCGTTTGGATATCACCACAATAATCTTCCTTCGGCAACAAGCCGAGGGTCGCGTCGCGGGTTGCGATGTCACGATCGGTCTTTGGCATCCAACGCCGTTTCTGACCCAGAATGAATTCCGCATCTCGAGTCAACCAGAAATAGTGCGAGAGCAGTTGCAGCTTGAATGCCGTGTCGTGAAAACCAAGGCCCTCTTGATAATAATCCAGTAACGGTGGAATCATTCGCCGCGCTTCGTCGCGCAGCCCGAACATCGCCAGCGCGCGGACCGCGTCGCCGCACTCGGCTTCGAACTGCCGCTCATAGCCGTTGCCAGCACTGTAGTTGAGATGATTGCCGCGCGTCATCATCATTGTGCCGATGATCAGCGATTGCCACGCGTTCTGCACGACGGGTTCGGGAATCTCGAAACGCGCCCCGCGCCTTAACAGCGTGTCCCAAGTCTCCGCGCAACGCTTTCGTTGTTTGTCGTAGACCGCAGCACTCAACGACGATGCCGTCGGCAATTTCATTGGCTTCGAAAAAATCACCAGTTCCGCCGAGCGCCGTCCCGCGAGAGACACCGTTAGTGTTTGCTGTGTGGCGTTCCACATCCACTCGCGACCGAAATGCACTAGCGTGTTTCCTTTCGCGTCGCGCAATGTGCCGTCGGTCGCGGTCAATTTCTCCGCCGAGATTTGTCCAGTGACGACGCCTTTCTTTCCCTTCGAGAGTGAGAATCGCACGAAGACAGCTCCGTACCGGGCATATGGCTGCTCAACGCTGACAAATACCTCTTCCCGATACGTCGCGCCGCCGTGCTCGTACGCCATCTGCACAATCGGCAAAGAACCATCCGCGTAGTTCGGGCCGGCAAGTTTGTGCAGATCCTCACCGAACACAGCGCGATCCTCACCCACATGAAACTCAACTGCGCACGGATAAACACCCCACCACTGCAAATCGGGTTGGGCGTTTATGGCGCTGCCGTTACTAACCAACCGACCGTATGACTGTGCCATGGGCGCGCTCAGAACGATGGGATAATGGCGGAACTTCGCGTTGACGTAGCGCAGCGGCGGAAGCAGTTTTGCGAAGAAATCGTAACTGGACCCTCCGGGTTGTCGTATCGCTGCCTCACCCCAGATATCCGTGTTAGCGGCCAATGCTTCTTCTACCGACGGCAGCTTCGTGTTTTCTTCGCCGGAAGAAACGACAACGAATAGGCACACAATCGCGTACCCTACAAACTGGATGGTTCCACAACGCATCACTGTTTTTCCTGGCGAGACAATTGTTCTAGCGCGAGCATGAGCGCGTGCGTGCCGAGCCGACCGTGGCCTTGCGCACTCGCCGCTTCATAAAGCTGATGCACCAAGGTTAACCCCGGTAACGTCAGCCCCATGCGCCGCGACTCTTCCAGCGCAAGCCCCATGTCCTTGATGAAATGTTCGATGTAAAAACCAGGATCGAAATTGCGCTTCAAAATTCGCGGCGCAAGATTCTCCAGCGTCCAACACGCCGCCGCGCCGCCGCGAATGCTCGCCAGCATCGTTTCCAGGTTTAACCCAGCGCGATGTCCATAGACCAAACTTTCGCACACACCGATCATTGTGCCGGCGATGACGATCTGGTTGCAAAGTTTTGCGTGCTGACCCGCGCCGGCGCCGCCTTGATGCATGATCGTCTTTCCGAGCAGGGAAAGCAACGGTCGCACCGACTCGACGGCATCGGCATCTCCGCCAATCATGATCGAGAGCGTGGCATTGCGCGCGCCGACGTCACCGCCCGACACCGGCGCGTCAATTGCTGTCGCACCTTTCGCTTTCGCCGCCGTGTAAATCTCCTGCGCCAGGCTCGGCGCGGTCGTCGTCATATCCACCAACACACTTCCAGTGCGCGCGCCTGCCAAGACGCCGTTGCCGCTACAATAGACTTCGCGGACATCTTGCGGGAAACCCACTATCGTGAAGACCACGTCACAACTTTCCGCAACCGCGCGCGGCGACTCCGCCCATGTTGCGCCGCGGTCGAGAAGCGGCAGTGTTTTGGCGCGAGTGCGATTGAACACCGTGATGGAGTGCCCCTTCGTGAGCAAATGTCCACACATGGACACCCCCATCACCCCCGTCCCAATCCATCCGATTCGTTGAACGCTCATCAGGAACCGGACTGTGAACCTACGAAGCGATCATCGCAAGCCGATTTTCTCACGGTGAGCGGGTTGCGACAAATCGGTCAAGGCTTTCTGCTGCGACTAGACAAAAGAGGTTCGAGTAGGATGCGAAATGTTTTGATCTCGAACGGGCGCAGGCTGAACTCGATCGTGTCGCCGCGCGGTTTGACACTCTTGCCGAGATCTTCGATGAGATTACATTCGTGGGCGGAGCGGATTTTTGCGCCGAAGTGTATGGAAGCGTTTGTCGTTGGCTTACCTGCGGCTTCGTACACGCGCACGATGATCGCACCGTCGGTGCCCGGTTTGAGAGCAGAAAGAACGACGTTGGCGGGAGCGATTTCGGCCAAGCCCCAGCGCGTTGGCAACGCCCCCGCGTGCGCAGTGGTCTTGCGGCAGAGTAACGGTTGATTGAATTCCCATCCGTCGCGAAAAACGCCCGCGTCGCTCCAGTTACCCGTATGTGGTAGCAGGGCGTAACGCAGTGTGCGGCGTTGACCAAGCTCAAAACCCGTATTGGAGGTCATGCCCGGCTCGTATCCACCGCCAAAACCGTATGCGCCGAGGTCGTGCGAGCGCAACAACGAGAGCATCAACGTGCCATCGGTCGTGACATTGCCGACAAGGCCGATGTTGAGCAACGTCAAACCGCGCTCGCGATTACTATAATCCACCCAATTCTGGGCTGGGAATTCGACACCAACGGATCGCTCGCTTGCGCCAAAGGGAATTTCGTGAACATTACGCCCATCGAGGATCGTCGTCGGGAAAAGCGCTTGATAGCGGACTTGTTTTTGTTGATTGACCAATTCGGTTGCGATCTCGACGCGGCGAACGCCCTCGATGAGTCGCACCGTTGTGGCGAACTGTCCTGAGTCGAATGGATGGACAACACGGAATTCCTGCACGACAGGCCCAGCACGCAACTTGCCGACTGCGCCCGTGAATTCATCGCTGAATTTGGCATTGCCTCGCTGCGGGACAGGTTGTTTCTTCGTTTCCGCGATTCGACTGCCGCCATCGAGGCCGTGGTAAAGCTGCCACAGATCGCCTTTGTCGTCTTCGCGCGCAATGACATTGGCGCGTCCCGAAACCGCCTCCCAATCCCCGTCCTTCACGCGCAAACTTGTAATCGCGCCCTGGGCGGGATCGAGAGTGACGCGGTAAAATTCGTTTTCCAATTGGCTGCCGTCTGCGTTCATCGTCAATTGTGATGCGTCGCTGTCGGCGTTCACTGTTGCGTGATAGACCGCGTAGCCCATCGCGGGCACGTCTCGCGCGACGAACGCGATACGGACTTCGCGTAGCGATGCGTTTTTGTAGCGGTTGGCATCGAGGATTTGGAGCGGCACAGATTTTCCGTCGGGAGCGATGAGGGCGATGGAGCGGCCGAGTCCATCCGAGAAACTCAATGTCGTCTCGACAAGACCCGTGCGCGTCCAACCGAGTTGGTTGAAGACGACGAGCGGAATCCCATCGCCACGGGTATCAATGTTTGCCGCCAGTCGTTCCCACGCGGCTTCTTGCATTTGGTCGCTGAGTCGCTTGGCAAACTCATAGGTGCGCACCGTATCTTCATACACGTGATCGGTCATTACGCCCGATGCGAGGTCGTGCGCATGATTGAACGTCACCAAATCCCACGCGTCAGTGAATTTCTGCGCGTCAAGTTTTGTGCTCGCGTCGCCGAAGCGTTGCTGCGAAGGCGCGCCCAGAACTTGCGAGATCGCAGAAAGTTTTTCGGCTGCACTCAAGCGCTGTTCCATCTCGCGCATCCATTGTTTCAGTTCGACTCGGCTGCTGTAGATGCCTTGAAAGATCGGGTTCATCTCGCCTTTGAAGCCTGGCCAGTCTTTTTGTTTCTCGGCAACTGCTTCGTACTCCGTCGGGACGGCAAGTCGCAGGCGCAAGTCCTTGTTGGGTTGTTTGCTGTATTGCTCGACCATCGGCGCGAGATGTTCTTCGGGTGCAGAGACATCCACGCCCGCCAACGCCACACGGTCGCGCGAGCGCGAGTTGGGCGCGAGTGAGTCGAATCGCTCGCGAGCAAACTGGGCAAATTGTTTCTGGATACGGGGCGAGCCGTAGAAAAGTCCGTACGCGTGTGGCAACCAATAGGCGCGAATCCGCGTCCCATCGAGACCTTCCCAAAAAAACTCCGACGGAAAATCCTGACGCGGCACGCCGCGAAAAAACCAGAACGATTTGAACCCAGACTGGGCGAGCAGTTGCGGCATTTGCGCGTGGTGTCCGAACGTATCGAGAAACCAGCCAACGGTCACGTCCGCGCCAAGTTTGTCGCGGTAGTAGCGTTTCCCGTAGAGCATCTGTCGGATCGTCGTCTCGCCGCTGGGCATATTGTCATCAGGCATCACGTTCATTCCGCAGACCAATTGCAGGCGGCCTTCTTTGACGAATTTCTTGAACGCGGCCTCTTGTTCGGGATAACGCTCCAGAAACGGTTTGACGTAGGCCACTTGATCGAGTGTGAAGCGATAACTCGGCTGCGTCTGGAGCAGGTGTAATGCCTTGAGGATGTTTTGCAGTCCCATCTGTAAATATTCCTCGCGCGTCTTGAAGACCGCGCCTTCCCAATGCGTGTGCGGAATGACCCAGAGCGTTTCTTGATTCATCGGTTTGCTCGGCTCTTCGGTGTGAGCAACCAGCGACGCCGCGGCGAGAATCATCACGAGCCGAGGATTGAGCTTCATGGCTTATCTCTTGCGGTTTTTTCTGTGAGCTATTTCTTCTCGTTGGCTTTTTTCTGAAACTCCTCAAGGGCGGCTTGGAATTGAGAGAGTAGGTTGCCGTCCGTTGTCATCTCGATGGCTTTTTTCTCCAGCGCGATGGCTTCGGCGACTTTGCCCGTCTCGAAAAAAGCGCGGGCGTACGTGTCCACAATGTTGGGGTCTAGACCTTCGCAAGCGTCGTAGGCCGCCTTGGCGGCGCGCATCCCGAGATCAAGATCGCGGGTGTCGCGGTTGAAGTTGCTGACTTCTTCGCCTGTAAGGATTTTCCAGGCAAACAAGTTTGTCGTTTGCGCGGGAACAAAAGCGGCCGCGGCGAGGATCTGGTTGCCGATGTCTTTGGCTTTGGCGGCTTTGTCCTTGTCCGCCACAAGATCGAAGTAGTCGTTGACCATGTCGGGCGCTTGGGCGATTTTCCTGGCCTGTTCGAGGTCGTATTTGCCCGCCACGATTTGCTCGAGCGCAGACTCAACGCCCATGCGCGGCGGGCCGTGCCAGAGAACAGTGCCGTTTTTATCCACGACAAAACAGAGATGACTCTGTCGCTGGCCAATGTCGCCCAGGTACTCTTCAGAGATTTCACCATCCCGATCCATGCCCACCGTAAAACTCAGATCGTCCCCCGTCTTTTTGACGTAGGATTTCGCATCGGCCGCCTCCGCCTCGGTGATACCGACAACCACGACGCCCTGGTCTTTGAACTTCTTTTGGATCGCGGTCAGGAGCGGGATGCTTTGCCGACACGAATCGCACTCCGTCGAGAAAAATTCGATGACAAAGACGGTTTTGCCTTTGCCCGCTGCCAAATCCACTTTCTCGCCCTTGATCCAGGTCGCGGCCTTCAACGTTGGCGCGCGATCGCCCAAGTCCGCAGCCCACGCGGCAACCGTGGAAATTGCCAACACACCCATTGCCATCCACAAGATTCTCTTTTCTTTCATAGCTTCTCCTTTTGCAAAATCATTACCCAATTCGAGCAACGACACGAGTAAAATCTAAGGACACGCTCATGCCAGCGCCCGCGGCGAGAATCAGCACGAGCCGAGGTTTGGGTATCATGGCTTGTCGTCTTTCATTTTTTGGGCTCAAAATCGGCTCGATAATGTTTGAGTAGCTTCTCGGTGTCGTTCTCTATGAAATATACTTTGCCGAAGATTTTTTTGGTCTCTTTCGGCGCGAGGCCGCCGATGCGGAAGTCGTTGTGGACGCAGACGACTACACCTTGAAACAGTTCTTCACCAGGCTCAAATGCCATCGCCAGCAGATATTTGTCGTCGGCCGAGATGCAGCCGATCAGTTGGTTGGCGGGTGTGACCGTCGAGATTGGACGCGGATTTACGTCTTCGGGTGGAATTCCTTTCGGCACGTAAACCTGTCCGCCACGATAGCGCGCTTCTTCCGCGCGCGGCAATTTGTCGAGCATTGCCAATCCCTTGTCGGTAAATATGAAACATTTGCGGATGTAATCGTTCTGGTTCAATCCGGTGAACCGATCCACGCGCATACAGGGCTGCGCCCAATCAATATCAAGGGCTTGATCGGTAAGATTCGTGATTGTCAACCGAAACTCCACGCCGTCAGCAACCGCGCGAATTTCGTGTTTCATGCGAGCTTGGGTCGTCAGCGCGACAGGTCCATCGGACCGTGGCGCTTTGTCAACCACCCGACTTTCCAGCTCCAATGATTTCTGGTCGGGCGCCGCGCTGACCAGCTTGGTGGTGTGAGGGACGACGGTCTGACCCCACTCTCGGTCATGTCCACCTTTTCGGCAGAAGGCCTCGAGATAGTTTGTATCCACACGTTCCCCCGGTATTCGTGGCGAGCGAATCGTGAGCGTGTTTTTCTCCCACGAAATCGTGATGTCAGTTGTACCTTGCCCGAATGCAACGCCAGCCATGGCGGTCAGCATCGCCAATATCAGGGTCGTATTTTTCATAATCCAGATTGTATCCTCGAATCTCGGTGGTGGTCACGAATAATTCTTGCATCAAAAACGGCTGGCTTCTCCAATCGATAAATGAGAATCGAATTGCCAATATTGGCAATGGGCAGTATATCGCGCAGTGCCAGATAATCTTGCTGGGCTTTTGCTCCCACGTAAAGGCCTTGCAAATACGTAACGCTCACCGCGACATGGCAAGGGAATCGCAGAGGTTGAGGCGGCGGCCCAAATGGATACGCTCCCGAACCGGTTGGATTGCCGGCGAAACCGTCGTCACGCGGCAAATTGATGTAATGGATCCCGTAATAGGCGGGATTGGCGCGTCCAAAGTATCCGAGGTAAATATCCTGATCGCCGGCATTGTCCCTTTGCCATTGCGCGAGTGCCGGCAAATCCTGTCCCCAATCCACATTCGAATCCACCAATAATCGCCAGCCGTTGTGACGGCGCCCAAAAGTTTCCTCTAGAACACTGCTGCCTGCGTTGTGATTTATCATTGCAGCGACCGCGCGAGCCGGTTCGTTGAAAAACGTCAGATAATTCGGCCATGTCCAGAGCGCATTCCAGCCAAGCCATGCCGCTAGCATAGTGATCATCCATCGCGTTCGCAGCTCCGCTAGACCGCGCGCCGCCAGCAGAAAGAGAAACGGATAAATCGGCAAAAGATGACGCAGGCCAAGATTCACGCGCGAGGTGAGTGCAAATCCGAGATAAACCGCAATGGGCACGAGCAGAAACCAGTCATCGAACACAAGTTTCCAGCGCCGTCGTATCAAAAGTGCCATTGCGATCCCGATCGCGAGTAGCACGGGCACTGGGGTCTTGCAAAGAAATACAACAGGAAAGAAATACCAGAAACCTTCAGTTGAATGTCGCCCCGCGATGAACCCACCACCGCTGCTAGTGCGATGATAGGTCGAAAGCAGCCCATAAGTATAGGCTTCAGGCAACAATCGCGCCTTGTGGGCAAACAAAAATGCACGCGGCAAGAAACCAAGCCGAGTGGCCCCAATCTGCTCTGCAGTTGGCTGTACGATGCCTTCACGCGCCATTGCTTTGCGCTTGATTGAATCCATCATTGCCGCGACAGGGAATCGGCCAGGCTCATTACTCGCTCCGGCTTGCCAGCGAAATCCGTAGCACGCCCAAATCAAAATCCAACTTACCGCGAGAACCACGGTCGCCGCCAAGAATGCGCCGCGCCATCGTTCCCTCATCGTCAATAGTGATCTTGTTTGGGGCCATGTGACCGGCCAGGGTTCTTGCCGTATTGCTCTTGCGCCAAATAAGGTGATCATCGCGGGCAATAGCGCCAACGCGGAAAACTTTGTTAGAAACGCTGTGCCGAATAAAGCACCAGCCAGCAACAAGTTCCTTAGAGACAAATTTTGGCAAACGCGCCACAGACCATAAACCGCCGCCGCCATGGCCGCTGTCACCGCCACGTCGTTCGTTGTTAGTTGACCATGCGCAATCAAATTCGGGTCGAACAACCACAACGCCGCGGCAACAATCCCTGTGGCGAACCCCCCGAGTTTTCTCCCCCATGCAAACACCAGAGCGCTACCCGCCAGCCACCAGAGCGCCATCATTCGCCGTCCCGCGCGCAACAACGCGTCCGCGTCGTTGCCACTGGCATAAAGCGTGTCGTGACCGAACGCATACACCAGATCAATGTGCATCAGCTCCAGCGATTTCGTTTCGTCGGGAGGCAACGCCAACTTCCAATCCTGTTGCGCTGTCTCCGAAAGTTTTACATCGCCCAACAACCACGGCAAGGATGCCCAGAGCCTAGCCAACGGCGGATGATCCGATTCCAGCCGAAAATCTCCGTAACGCCAATGCGTCCACCCGCTCGGCAAATGCGCAGGCTCATCAAACGTCGCGCACTTTTGCGTCAAGCTCGTCAGGCTGATCGCCGCCGCCACGGCTGCCAAAACAAGCCACAACAGCCAAGGTCGTGATTCTGCCGGAAGCAACATCGCGCGCAGCGCTGACTCGTCTTTGCGTTCGTTTGTCACACGCGCAAGGATACGCGAAGCTGGGCAGCATTGAAAGCGCGCAGCGCTTTTCGCGTGATTTCGCGTGGTTCGCGGGCTAGAATCTGTTCTCGCTATGGATAAAGGCGACATCGCGGAGATTTTCGAGCAGATTGCGACCATTCTCGAACTGAAAGGCGAGAATCCCTTTCGCGTGCGCGCCTACCAAAACGCAGCGAGAACCATCGAGGTGGTGCCGGATGACCTGGCCAAACTCTCCGCAGAAAATCGGCTCACCGACATCAAAGGCATTGGCAAAGACCTTGCCGCCAAAATCAGCGAGATGATCGCGACTGGTCGTCTGAAGTTCTTTGACGAACTGCAGTCGTCCGTGCCTGAAGGGATGCTGGCGATGCTTCGCATTCCCAATCTCGGCCCGAAACGAATCAAAGCGCTCCACGATAAACTCAAAATCGATACGATCGAAAAATTGGAGGCCGCCTGCAAAGCGGGCAAGGTCGCCGAGCTGGACGGATTTGGCGAAAAATCACAGGAGAAACTGTTGCACGGCATCGAACAGATGCGACTCTACGGCAAACGTCGTCTCTTCGATGAAGCGTACGCCACTGCAATGCCGATCAAGGATGCGTTGCGCGAGCATCCTTTGGCGATTCGCGTCGAGGTCGCGGGCAGCTTGCGACGCTGCCGCGAAACCATCGGCGATTTGGATTTTTTGGTCAGTTGCAGGGAACGCGATGCGGCAGCGGTGATGGATTTTTTTGTCAACCAACCCAGCGTGAAAGAAATCACATCGAAAGGCGAGACCCGCGCCAGCGTCGTGCTTTCCACGCCGGACGGAAAAGGCGGCATCGGCGCCGACCTGCGCGTGGTAACCGATGCGCAGTTTCCGTTCGCGCTGAATTATTTCACGGGCAGTAAGGAACACAACATCGCCCTGCGCGCCCGCGCGCTGAAACTCAAGAACCTCTCGCTCAATGAGTATGGCTTCTCGCCTGCGGCCGAAAAAAATCAGAGCGCAAAGGAGTTGGGCAGCTCGATCAAGTGCAAGACCGAGGAAGACTTGTATGCCGCCCTCAAGCTAGATTATGTTGAGCCAGAACTTCGCGAGGATACGGGCGAGATCGAAGCCGCAGAAAGGCATGAGTTGCCGGAACTCATTGAGAAGGAAAACCTTTGCGGAACGTTTCATTGTCACTCGACCTGGAGCGATGGACGAAATTCCATCGAAGAAATGGCGCAGGCGGCTCACGATCTCGGTCTCCAATATCTCGGCATGGCAGACCACAGCAAATCGTCTTTCCAAGCCAACGGCCTCGACGAGAAACGGTTTCGCGAACAGCGCAAAGAAATCGAAAAACTAAACGAAAAATTTGCCAAGAACGATTTCAAAATCTTTGCAGGGGTCGAGTGCGACATTCTCGCCGATGGACGGCTCGATTTCAGCGATGATTTCCTCGCCGAGTTCGACTACGTCGTGGCCAGTGTTCACGCGAGTTTTACGCAGAGCGAAGCCGAGATGACCAAGCGCATCATTCGCGTCGTTCAGAATCCGCGTGTCACGATGCTCGGGCACATGACGGGGCGGTTATTGCTCTCGCGAGAGCCGTACGCGGTCAATCAGCGCGCGGTCATTGACGCCGCCGCCGAGAGCGGTTGTCTCATCGAGCTGAATTGCAATCCACGCCGGCTCGATATGGATTGGCGGTTGTGGAAATACGCGACTGGAAAAGGCGTTAAAACCTCCATTAACCCAGATGCCCATCGTATTGGGGGCTTTCAACATCTCGCCATTGGAATTGGGATTGCGCGGAAAGGATGGCTATCGAAGGGCGACGTGATCAATACGATGAAATTGGCCGGGGTGGAGAAGTTTCTGGCGAAGATGCATATGAAAAAGTGACGTTAATTGTCTCCCCCGATCGTGAAATATTGATTGGCTTATTTCACGACAAGTTATTTCGATAACACTCTCTCCTGCCAAATTGGCCGCAAAAGGATTGTGAATGCCACTTTGGCAAGGTGCATCTCGGTGAATATCGGCTTGATGAGCACGAAATCATCTAAATTATGCATTGGTATGACGCTTGCTTGATTGCCTCCAAGAAAGGAAAATTCCATGGATTCAAAACTGATTCTGATAGCTGATAGCGATGTTGTTTTCGCTGTCGAACTCGGCATACGATTGGAAAAAAGCGGCCATCGCGTCGTGATTGTACCGGATGCAACACGGGCAATGGGTTATCTATATTCAGCGCCGTTCCCTCCCGATCTGCTGATTACGGACCTGTCCATGCCTGAGCAGGACGCCATTGTTTTTTTTCGGGTTGTCGGGGAATCCTTCCCATTCCTGCCGGTCGTCGTATGCGCTGAATATATTACGGCAGAGTTTTTTCGGGAAGTATACTGTGCGGAGACACGCGCTTTTCTCCGTAAACCGGTGAATTACGCGGTTCTGTCCACGACGATCACGCGAATGCTGGATACGGTCGAGGCTAGGTCTCGCTCGATCGTACCGGATAATCGTGATAAAACCGGGGCCTTCGAATTCGCCACCGAAACCAATCTATGTGGGCTTTTCGGGACATGTTGACTTACCCAGGAAGAATATTATGAATGGGACAGCCAAACGCTTCACGATCTTGGTCGCCGACGACGATGCGGACGACCGAGCACTAATCCGAGAGGCACTAGAGGAAATCGATCGACCATGCAAAGTACATTGCGTCGAGGACGGCGAACAACTGCTGAATTATCTATATCATCGGGATCACTATGCGACTCAAGGTGCCGCTCCGTTGCCAGACCTGATTCTGCTGGACCTGAACATGCCTCGCAAGGATGGACGGGAGGCGCTTCGCGAAATTAAGGCTGATGATCATTTGCGTTTCATTCCTATCGTGATCTTCAGCACGTCCAATTCACCGGAAGATGTGCACGCCGCGTATGTGATCGGCGCAAACTCGTACATCCCCAAACCCCACTCGTTTCAGGAACTCGTCATTGCCTTGGATCAGCTGGGCAAGTATTGGTTTGATATCGTTGTCCTCGAAGATGCCATGATGGCTGCTGCGTTGCCCTCTTAGCTGAAGCTACAAGTCGTACGGAAAACTTTCATCTGGTCTAATTAAGTTATTGATACTGCTTGCGGTACACCTGTAGACGATACACGTCATCGGTGATCGTAGTTCAACGGATTTCGTCGGGTGCTTTTGAAGCACGCGAAGGGATTTTGGTGCTTATGGAGCGGTTTCGCAAGGAAGGCTTCGGGGAGTAAACGGTGTGACCGATTTGACGACGGCGGGTTGTTTTGAGAGTTCTCTCCACGGCGAAGCGTCGATTCAGGTCGCGAGAAAACTCTGACGACATCCTTTCTCTCTGCATCGCATCGAAAGAAATCTTCCTGAGGCCGTAATATCTTTCTGCCATATTGACTGTGAAACGCTTGGAAAATGACACTTTGGCGTGGAGCTTCCCCCGCGAATCCTGTTCCGTAAGCACAAAAATCAGCCTCGACCGGGTTGGCATGTTGATTGCTGTCTGCTGATCCAAGAAAGGAGATTATCTGTGAATTCAAAAATGATACTGATTGCGGATGACGATTTCGTATCGGCTGTAGAGCTAGGTATTCGATTCGAAGAAGCTGGACACCGCGTAGTGATTGTGCCGGACGCAACGCGGGCGATGGGGTACCTCTACTGGTCGACGTTACCACCGGACCTATTGATTACGGACTTATCCATGGCTCATCAGGATTCCATTGGATTCTTTCGGGTTGTCGGAGAATCGTTTCCTGAATTGCCGATAATTGTCTGCGCCGAATCTATAACGGCGGAATGTCTGCGGGAGATTTACTGCACAGGTTCGCGGTCGTTCTTTCGGAAGCCAGTGGATCCGTCGCTACTTAGCAAGGCAGTTGCACGAATGCTAAACCCGGCCGGATCTTCGTCACGTCGAGTTTCACCAATCAATCGTGAGGAAACCAGTCCATACGATCTCGTTGCGCCATCGAGTTTGTGCGCGATGTCATAAACCGATTGACAGACCCTAGCAACTGCGCTCGGGCGACTTGTCGTAATTCCCTCTGGTACGAGGAGAAGAAATATTGGAGAAGCGCTGCCGGGAGGGCTGAATCGATTTTGGCCAGCCCAAGCGTGCGTCCCATCCTTTACTTTTCCGGACGAGCGGGTTATATAGTCGGTGCGCTTGCCCTGTTCGTCTAGTGGCCCAGGACGCGTGGTTCTCATCCACGAAACAGGGGTTCGATTCCCCTACGGGGCGCCATGTTCGTTTTCCCCATGAGCCAGACTCCGACGCATTGGAATGCACGCGAACAGCATAATGCGCTGGTGGCGTGGGTCTGGCGAATCACGGCGTTTTCGTTTCTATCGCAGCAGTTCATCGTTTATTACCTCAAAGAACTCGGCGCGACCGACCTAACGCTCGGGTGGGCAGGCGCGCTTCCGTCCCTGGCGATGGCAGCACAATTCGCTGGCGCGGTATGGGCGGAGCGAACAATGAGCCGCCGCCGTTTGTTGCTCTGGTGCGATGGGTTGCGTTTGCTCTGTTGGGTGCCTATCCTGGCAACAGGATGGTGGGCAGCGGGCCGTACAGACCGGGGCGAATTCGCGCTGGTGGTTTTCATTGCGGCCACGACAGCAAGCGCGGCGATTTTTCATTTGCGTACTCCGTCCTGGGATTCGTGGTTCAGCGATGCGGTGAAAGACGAGGAGAAAGGAACATTTTTCGGCAAGCACGGTTTTTGGGCTGCCCTGACTGGCGGCACGGTGGTTTTAGTGGGGGGATGGTTGGTGGACAAATCGGCACTGGGCGAATCCGCGGCCTTGATTCGTGCGTTGGTGATCCTGTTCGCGCTCGGAATTTTCTGTTTTTTTGTCCAGTGGGCGCTTTTGTTTCGTTTGTCGGACACGGCGCGCAACGACACCGGGATCCATCAAATCGGCGAGTTAGTTCGCGAAGCAATGAGCGAACGCAATTACCTGTGGTTTTTGGCGATGCATAGCTGGTTCATGCTGGTCATCGGCATTTATCAATCGTTTCAGTTTGCGTGGTTCAAGACAGAGCTGAAACTGGATCTGACCTTCTTGGGAGTGCTGGGAGCGCTTGCGGCGCTCACGACGGCATTGTGTAGCCGGTGGTTTGGAGCATTGGCTCGGCGATTTGGCGCGAAAGCCCTGTTTTGGTGGGCGCTCTGGGGACAAGTCCTCTCGCCGCTGGTTTTCTTTGGGTACACGCCCGAGACGGTCGTGTGGCTGGCGCCGTTGCACTGGGCCCTGGCTGGATTTTTCGGCGCTGCCTTTGTTGTTTCCATCCAAGTGCTTTGGTATTCTCTCCCCCAACCGGCAGCGCGAACGATGAAATTCGCGATTGCGTGGGTATTGTTCGGGTTGACCGGAGCACTCGGGTCCGTCCTCGGCGGCTACGTGGCCGAGCATGCTGGCCCGCTCCGAATCGCCGGCTTAGAATTTTCCCGGTATCACTGGCTCTTTCTGATAGGAGGCCTCGGTGTCTTGCCGTGCTTCTGGTTGTTGAAAACATTCCGCGAAACTGGCGAACAACCGCCGCAACAACTCGCCGCCTGGATCATCCGCCGTTGGACGGAACGACGCATTGGGTAATCACCACGAGGGAAATACAGTCTCTTGTAATCACTACCGCGTTCGACGTTGAATCCATTACTTCAACTGCACACCTTCGGTGATGAGCATGTTAAATCGTTCACTTGGTTCACCCACCGCCCACGCCATTCCGCGTAATACCATCAAGCGGAACAGGGGATCGTCATACGTCCATGCATAGTGCCCTAGCAAGGTTGAAAAGACGCGCCCTTTTCCAGCTTGATTTGTCCAAACCATCGGCCATTCTTTTCCCTCTTCCACCGCTGTCGCGAGTACTTCAATCTTACCCATGTCGCCGAACATAGGCCAATACGTTTCGTCAATCAGATGAAACTCGGTTAATCCGCGCATGATGGGATGATCTTTCGGCGCGATGATCTTCAAATCGAGCGGGCCGTGCCGGTATTTCGACTTCCCGGGTTGAAATGCCAGTCCGATCCGCTGCGCGAGGATGGTCGGTTCTTTGTCGTGAATCGTCGCCGAGTGGAGCGCGACCAGACCGCCGCCGCGCGCTAGGTAATCGTCGAGATCTTTCAGTTGCGCCGCCGACCATTCGTGATTCCAAAAATAAAAGACGACTAGGTCAGCCGACTGCCATTGGTCAGCCTTCGGCCATTTCCACGCGGTCGTCACGGTCACGTCGGTGGCTTTCGACAGCAACTCCTTCCAATGACGTTGCCACGCCGGATAATCATGCTCGGCTGGCCCATGGTCTTGCACGCTGGCGACGAGCACAATGTTCAACGGCCTCGTTTTTAAACTTTTCTCCGTTTTTAACGTCTTTAACGACGCGTCCACTTCTGCCCGGCTGCGATACGGCGGCGCGGCGCTGGTGAGAAAGAGCATCAGGTCGCGCAACTTCGCGTCTCCGAGTGCTTTGAATCCTTCGGGCATGATCGAGACCGAGCGCGGATGCATCTCACGCACATCCTTCATCGCGACAATCGTTTCCTTCGCAGTCACATCCACCACGCGGATTTTGTCCGCGCCCTCGGCGCGCACCAATCCGTCCAGCGGCTCGCCCTTGTGCAGCGCGACCGTGTACGGAACATAATCGGGATTGAGCATCGCGTTTGGCTCGACGATGTCGCGCAGAATCGAGGCGACATCGCGGTGGGCGAGATTCGACAAATCCGGGCCGACCCGCCCGCCTTTGCCGCGAATGGTATGGCAGGTGCCGCATTTCGCTTCGTCGCCGTAATAAATCTGCTCGCCGCGTTTCCAGTCGCCCCCTGCCAGCTCCAGACGCGTATTACTCGGCACCGGTGTCGGTGGCGGACGCGGCGGCGCCCATGGCAACAGCAGTGCGTTTAGCGGAATCGGCCGCTCGGTCGGGTCGGTGTCAGTGTGATAGGAAACATTGAGAGTAAGCCGTGAGTCACCCTCGCCAGTCTTGAAGCTGACTTGCATATCAGATGGCTGACCATCTGAACTTAATTCAGTCGTTGTTACACCCGTCAGGATCGTAATTGTGTCGAATCCGATTTGGATATGCGCATTCGAAAAGAACCGCAGTGTCACCTTACCTTTGGGAAGCTGGAGTTTCGTGACCAAAGTTAGGACACCCTTTTTCATGATAAATTTTTCAAGCTGCTCGTGCTCTGTCGAGCCTGCGGTGAGAGCGCGGTTCACATTGAAATCCAAATGCGGCAGCCAGAATTTCGTGACAGGAGACTCGTGACTGGTGACTGGGACAGGTCGTTCTGGTTGCCACGCCGCTTCCACGCCGCACAGATTGTAATCCATGTCCATCGTCGCGCCCCGCACGTTTGGAAGTGTGAGCGCGTAGGTTGCTTGCGCGGGATGTGGATCGGTGGCGAGTATCAGGGTGCGCTTGTCGGCCGATAGTTTCGCGCCCGCAACGCGCAGCTTGCCACGATTCGCGCCGGCTTGCGCGTTGAGAACCTCATACGGCGGCTTGAGCACTTCAAGCCGGTCCGCTGCGCCGACATATTCGCCAAACTCAATTGTCGCCCTGGACGCTTCCTGGGCAATGGAGGCATTCAAGGGACGATCGAATGCGACGCGGACTTCCATGGGGCTCGCGCTCCAGGCGGCAATCGGTTGCGGTGCGCGTTTGTCGGTGTAAGAAACCTTAAAAAGTTTACCAAACCCTTGCGGACCTGTGCCCCAATCCGGCGGACCGCTATGGCAGCAAAACACCAAATCACCGGCGGGCGAAATCGTGTTGTCAATCAACAACATCCGCGACGAGAGAAATAGCGTTGGTTTACCAACATAACCACTGGGCGTTTTTACGAGTTGTGTGCGCCAGATTTTGCCGCGAGATTCGCCCGTTACGAACGCGTTGCCGTCCCATTCGCGTGGGCCAAATAGCTTTTGCGTTGCGCTCGATTCGTTGAAAACCAGTCCGCACGTGGATTGATGCTGCGGCCCGAACCCGACCACGGTTGGTTCGTCCAATACATCAGGCAGATATTGAGGGTGACGATAGGGGAAACCATAGTGCCGTCCTTTTATAATATGGTTCAGTTCGTCGAGCGGATTGCCATTGGGCAGCCACGTCGCCCCTTCCTGATCGGTATTGAAAAGATCGCCGAGACGGTTGAATGCCAGCGCATATGGCATCCGAATGCCCGTGCAAAAAATCTCGCGGGTCTTGAAATCCGGCGCAACTTTTAGGATCGTCCCGCGCTCACTGCGAATGTCGTAGCGTGCTTTGCCATCCTTGACCCGGTACGCATTCGAGTAATCCGCGGTGCCAAGCCCGAAATATAAATTGCCATCCTTGTCAATTGCCAACCCCATCGCGTCCACGCCCCCGCCCGTCGTGCCATCGTCCTTGACCCATCCGCTCACCACGACATCTTCGATATCTGCCTTCCCATCATTGTCGGTGTCACGCAGCCGCGATATTTTGCCGTTCGATGCGACGTACAGCCCGTCGGGCCGCACCACCACCCCGATTGGTGTGCGAATCGTTCGCCGATACCAAAACTCCTCCACACGATCCTCCAGGCCATCGCCGTCAGTGTCGCGAAGCACGTGAATCCGCCCATCGTACCCCGCCGCGAAAAGCCGTCCATCGGGCGCATAGCGCAGCGCATTGATGTGCGTCACGCGCAAAGGCAATTCACGCACCGTAAATCCGCCCACAAGCGGTTGGATAATCTCTTCTGGTGGCAACCCTTTCCTCTGCAGCAACGCAGCGTGTTTCGTTTGTAAGTAATTCTCAATGCTTTGGCGTTCGTCATCGGTAAGCGCGCGGCCATACACCAGCACCTCGGCCAAGTCGCCGTGCCAAAACCCGCTGGGCGTGGGTGGCGACGGCGTGTTGCTGTAGTACCGCGCGCCGACACGAATCTCATCGAACCGCATCGGATTCGCCGTCCGTGGACGATTTCCCGCCAACTTTCCATCCACGAAAAGCTTCGTGCCGGTTTCGTTTGTTGCCGACGTGATTGCGAACACGTGAAACGCGCCGAAGTCATGCGCGCCTTTCGCCAGATTTTTCTGGCCGCCCATCCCCGCGCCTTCGATATTTAGGCGGTCGAATCGAAATCCGCCCTCGAATCCATGATCGATGTTGATCCCGGTCGCATAATCGTTCTTGCCGACTTCGTTTGCAGAGAGCAGCGCGCGAAACCCGCCGGGATTGGACCGTGGTGCTCCGACGATGAAAATCGTTGTCGCTTCAACGGAACGTGCCGCGTTTGTTACCGCCAGAAAATCGTCCGTGCCGTCGAAACGCACAAAGCGGGATTGCTCGCGTCCTGATTTCTCGATTCGTTGAATCGGTTGTGCTGTCGCGCTAGATTGCCTGAGGTCACGCTTGTGACCACTCGCATCAGGCCAAACCGTAATGGGAGATTGTTCCTTCCCGGCGAGTCGCGACGCATCCAGCCATAGCTCCAACCCATCGGACACGGGAAGTTTGGCGTCCGCCCATTTCTCGACCGCGCCCGCGGTCGCTACAAAACAGAAACCCAATGCCATCCACAAACGCATGGTGGCATTCTAGTCGCGGGCGGCGGCAGCCGCCATCACAAAATTGAAGTCAGCAATTGAATCCCGCGAAACACGCGAAATGGAAGAGGCAAAACAGTTTTCGCGTTGACTCGCGTTTTTAGCGGGCAAACGATCTCTCTCCATTGCGCTTTTCGCGACTTTTCGTGTATTTCGCGGGTAAAAAACTCTGAATTTGTGCCTCTTCGCTGCCAATCAGATTTTCTGGACAAGCTTCCAGAGCGGTACCCCAAGCGCCTTGGCGACGCGGAAAAGGGAATCAATCGAAATTGTCTTTTCACCGCGTTCAACCTCATCGACTAAATTGTGATGAAGGCCGGCCAATTCCGCATATTTTTTTTGGAAAGGTGAGCGCGCCTTCGGATGCGTCAAATTGATTCTCCAAGCCGCATACATTATCCGGTTCTCGAAAAAGAGTTTCTGCAAAAACGTGTTGAACGGATTGCGTGGCAATGATCTAATCGTCACTGATGAATCTCTCAATGTCTGCGGATTTGGCGACCGATTACAAGAGTCCAACACAGCAAGCTCGTGTCGTTACCGAAAGCTGGGGACAAGACAACTTCTACTGTCCAAATTGCACTTCTCCCGCTTTGAAATCTTCTCCCGCTAACACTCAAGCAATAGATTACAACTGCCCGCGCTGCAATTTGCCCTTCCAACTAAAAAGTAAAAATTCGCCCATCGGAGATAAAATCGTGGATGCGGCTTACAAAGCCATGATGCGGGCAATTCACGAAAAGCGTACGCCGAACTTGTTTGTGCTGCACTACGATCTGCCTAGTTGGACCGTCCGCAACTTGATGCTTATCCCACATTTTGTTTTCTCCGCATCTGCAATTGAGAAAAGAAAGCCGCTGGCTGCGAGCGCCCGCCGCGCAGGTTGGGTGGGCTGCAACATTGTCCTAAAAAATATCCCCGCCGATGCGAAGATTTCGCTCGTTGAAAATTCCTCTGTCGTTTTACCGCAAAAGGTACGGGAAAGATTTCGGCAGCTTAATCGTGCGCTCGAGGGATTTTCCGTGCTCGAACGCGGCTGGACGCTGGATGTGTTACGAATCGTCAGGTCTCTCGGCAAGAAGCAATTCACCAACGACGACGTTTACAATTTCGCTCCACAATTACAGCAGTTGCATCCCGATAATCGCAACGTAATTCCTAAAATCCGCCAGCAGCTTCAAGTCTTGCGCGACCGCGATTTTCTCACGCACGTCAAAAAGGGCGTGTGGGCGGTTCGCCAGACAAGTCATTAACCACGCGCAGGAGAAGCGTCGTAGAGTCCAAGGATTCCTAACGTGCTGTGGTCGAATTTCAGATTACCGTTTGGAGAAATCGAATAAGATGTTTTAGTAGATCAGTCACAGGGCGCACGACCATTTTCCTGACTGGTTTTTTCGAAGAACTCAATTGTTTTTTGAGTGCGCGCCGCGGTGAAAATCCTCCCCGCCGTGCGTCGAAACTTATTCCACACCTTGCAAGGTGTGGTGGTACTGGTTTATGGACAGGATGAAACCATTTCTTGTCTCGTCCGGTCATCCTTCGGCTCGCCCACGATAGGCGCTGTTGAGTTTAACGACCCTTCGACTCCGCTCAGGGCAAGTCTCGATCCCGCCACACACCACAGCGGGCAAGCCTAGGCGGCGGTTGTATTTCGGCTTGGTACTGGAGGAGAAATTGTGATGCGCGGCGTTTGCGAGGCGATCCTTGTGATGGGTCGTGTGTTTTTGTCTGGTCTGTGGTAGGTCTCGGCGCGAAAGGAGATTGGTTATGCCCAAGTATTTAATTGAGAGAGAGATTCCAGGAGCGGGAAAGATGAACGCGGAGCAGTTGCAGGCGATTTCTCAGAAGTCCTGCGGCGTGTTGAGAGAGATGGGTTCGCAAACGCAGTGGTTGGAGAGTTACGTGACGGGCGACAAAGTGTATTGCGTCTATATCGCGCCCAATGAACAAGCGGTGCGCGAGCATGCACAGCGGGGCGGTTTTCCCGCGAACCGCGTGTCACAAGTGCTTCGCATGATTGACCCGACATCCGCAGAGTTGTGACTGCCCCGGCTGCGGATGTTTTACGGATTACCGCTCGCGTCGCACCAGGCTGGCTGTGAATTCTCTGGTTTTGCCGATGTTTCGAGTGTCGGACTATGGCTTGGTCTGTTATGCTGCGCTCGTGCGCGATCGACTCGCCATCAACGGTGGCAAACCCGTGCTGCCAAAGCCCTGGCAATGGCAACCGCTCGGTCCGTCATCCATCGGCGACGAAGAAGTGCGCGCTGTCGAGAACGTTCTGCGTAGCACCGAGGTTTTTCGATTCCGACTCAAACCCAACCGCAGCGAGGTCGCGCGGCTCGAAGCGATTTATCGGGAGCGAACGGGCGCGAAATTCGCGCTGGCGCTCGGCTGTGGCGGCACTGGCGCGCTCATCGCGTCGCTGGTCGGTCTTGGTGTAGGGCCGGGCGACGAAGTCATCATCCCCGCTTACACGTACATCGCGACGGCATCGGCGGTCATCGTTGTTGGCGCGGTGCCAATCATCGCCGAGATTGATGAATCGCTGACGCTCGATCCGACCGATGTGGAGTGCAAGATCACGCGGTACACGTGCGCGGTTATCCCCGTTCACATGCGTGGGTTGCCGTGCCAGATGAATGCGCTCCTGCGCGTCGCGCGTCGTCACAAACTCAAAGTGCTCGAAGACGTTGCCCAAGCCAATGGCGGAACGTATCGTGGACGTGCGCTCGGAACGCTGGGCGACATTGGCGCGTTCAGCTTGCAATATTACAAGACCATCACAGCAGGCGAGGGTGGTCTCATCCTGACCAACAACCGGCAGATGTACGAGCGCGCCGCCATCTGGCACGATTCGGCGCTGCATTATTGGCTGCCGAAAAAAAGCAAGACGCGGGCGTTCGCAGGCGAGAATTATCGCATGAGCGAAATCGCGGGTGCGGTTGGTCGTGTCCAGGCGCAAAAAATGCCGCGGATCGTCGCGAAACTGCGCCGTTTGAGAAAAACCTTTCTCTCGAACTTATCGCCTCTGCGCCATTTGAGGCTCGTCCGTTCCGGCGATCCCGACGGTGAAGTTGGTTACTCGGTGCCGTTTCTGGCGGGCGACGCGAAATCCGCGCAGAAATTAGCTGCCGCGATCAAGACTGAAGGCGTCCGTTGCGGCACGGTTCACGACGGCACCATCCCCGACCGTCACATCTATCAATACTGGGAATACGTGATGAACCAATGGTCGCGCAATGACGACGCCCGCCCGTGGAAAGATCCCGCGTATCGCGGGAACGCAAAATATTCGCCGGATATGTGTCCGCGCACGATGAACATCCTGATGCGAACCGTTGTTGTGGATTTCAACCAGCATGTCAGCGAACGGCAAGCCCGGCTGGCTGCGAAAGCGGTGACGAAGGTGGATGAGATGATACGATTGTAGCTTGCGGGAGGCGCGAATCCCGCGTTGTGGGACATCGTCCCGCTCACGTGGCTCCCGCTTATTGATCGGGCAGCTTGCTGCCCGTGTCATCTCCGCAAACTTTGTAGCGGAGGTCTACCTGTTGCGCCGAAGTCCGCCGCAGCGGACGAAGGTGGATAACTGCCGTCCCAGGGATTCCTGTCGGCACTCATAGAGCGCTACTACAATCGCGCTTGCAGACTTGCCACTGCTCGCCTAGATTGCGCTCGAATGGAAATCGGCATTTACCTCACAGCCGCCGCGATCGGCTATCTGCTCGGCTCGATCCCAACCGGCTACCTCGTCGCCAAAGCGCGCGGCGTGGACATCCGTACCGTTGGCTCCGGCAGTACTGGCGCAACGAACGTAACCCGCGGGTTGGGTAAGGCAGCGGGGATTTTTGTTCTGGTCTTCGACATCGCAAAA
The DNA here is from genome assembly GCA_964348665.1 of uncultured Verrucomicrobiota bacterium. GTDB lineage: Bacteria > Verrucomicrobiota > Verrucomicrobiia > Palsa-1439 > CAYGDP01 > CAYGDP01. Next base: position 51,135 of record CAYGDP010000011.1, on the reverse strand, counting down.
GGAATAATCGCGGTTCTCGCCTGCCACACTCTACTTGGCCATCCTTATCAGGAAGGGACACCTGAATACAAATGGCTTGCTCAGCAATTCGAATTTTTCGACGCACCTATCGGTCCACCATTCTTGGAGTTGTCCGCAGGTATTGCTGTTGTTTTCGGTCATAACTTTCCAATTTGGCTGAAATTCGATGGCGGAAAGGGGGTCGCGACTAGCTTAGGTGTTATATATTTACTTTGGCCAACTGTTGGTATTATCGCTCTATGGGTTTGGGCTGTTGTCTTTATCGTCTGGCGTTGGGTTTCATTGGCTTCAATAATTGCTGCCCTTTCCACACCGATCATTTTTATAGGAGTTAACAACATTGACAAACTCACAGGAAAATGGGCAGCCTTTCATGACAAACTGCCAAGTCTTCTAGCAATTGCGTTTCTTACTGTCCTTCTGGTTGCTCGCCACCACGAAAACATCGCCCGCCTGCGTGCGGGCACCGAGCCGAAGTTTAGTTTCAAGAAAACCGAGCCGCCGTCACAACCACCTACCGAATCACAATCGTGAAATCAAAAACCAGCAACCGGCATCCTGTATCCAGCATCCCTCTGCACTCATCGCTACGACGCATCTCCGTTCTCGGCGCGGGCGGCTTCGGCACGGCCATCTCAATTCTGCTGGCGCGAAAAATCACCGATGGTTGTATCTGTCTCTGGGCGCGCGACACGGCAAAGGCAGCGGAGTTGCGATCGTCCCGCGAAAATAAACGCTACTTGCCGGGCGCAAAAATTCCTGATTCGGTTAAAATCATCTCCGATCTCGCCGAGGCAGTCGGTTGCGCGGACGCCCTCGTGCTTGCCGTGCCGTCGCACGGCGTTCGTGAGCTATGCCAGCAGCTTGCGCGCTTGAAATGCAATCCGAAACTCATCGTGAATCTCGCCAAGGGAATTGAAGTCGGTACTTCCAAACGAATGAGCCAAGTCGTCTTGGAAACACTCGGTAAATCCGTCGCTTCCCGATACGTCGCGCTTTCCGGACCGGGATTTGCCGCCGAGATTGCTCGTGGATTGCCGATGGCGACGACGGTCGCCTCGTCGAATCCCAAGGCTGCTCGCGCGGCGCAGGAACTTTTCATGGGTGAATCGTATCGAGTCTATACGAGCAACGACGTAATTGGTGTCGAACTGGGTGGAGCTTTGAAGAATGTCATTGCCATCGCGGCAGGTGTCAGTGATGGGATTGGGTTTGGGGAAAGCGCGAAGGCGGCGTTGGTGACGCGCGGGTTGGTGGAGATGGCGCGATTGGGGGTTGCATTGGGCGGAAAATCGGAGACATTCTACGGGTTAAGCGGAGTTGGAGATTTAATGGACACTTGTTTCAGCCGTCAAAGCCGGAATCGAGGAGTTGGCGAAAGACTGGGGCGTGGCGAAACGCTGGCTCAGATTCAGGCCAGTATGACCATGGTGGCCGAGGGCGTGCGAACGGCGCGCGCAGCGAAAGAGCTGGTTTCGTTGTCTAAGGGAAAGCGTCGGATCGAAACGCCGATCCTCAATGAGGTAAACGCTATCCTATACGATGGCAAATCGTCGCGGGATGCGGTGCGAGATTTGATGACGAGATCGGCCAAGCCTGAACGTCGTTGAAAGCAATAAAAGATGAAAGCGTTAAAAGGTTCAACGATTGGCGATTTACCGTTTCTAGTGTTTTAAACCTCTTTAACGACATGCGAAGCAAATGAGCGATGGGTTGCCACAAAAAATGATGGCGCAGGCGTCCCTCCCTGCGGCTCTGGCGATTTCGGCGGAACAAACCACTGCCGGCGCGTGTCCCACTCCGCAGACGGATGAACCGACCGACCGGGAGTTGGTGATGAATTATCAGCGAGGCGACGAGAAGGCGTTTAACGCGCTGGTGGAACGACATCAGCAGCGGGCGTTCAACATCGCTTTCGGCCTCCTGCGGGAGCGCGAGGACGCGTTGGAAGTGGCGCAAGACGCTTTCGTGCGGGCGTATCGGGCGTTGAAAGATTTTCGAGGCGAATCGTCGTTCACGACTTGGCTCTATCGGATCACGGTGAACCTGGCGCATAACAAGTCGCGCTGGCATCGTGTCCGGCACGCGGGAGCGCATGTGTCGCTCGACGCACCAGCCGACGCGAGCGAGTCAGACGGCCCGCGGGCGGTGGAGTTGAGCGATCCGAGTTACGCGCCGGACCGGTCGGCAATGGTGAACGAGGAAGTGAAGCTGATCGAGGCGGCGATGAAAAAACTGGGCAAGAAAAGCCGCGAGATTTTGGTTTTGCGCAATGTCGAGAACCTCGCCTACGATGAGATCGCGAAGGTGCTCGGTTGCAACATCGGCACGGTGAAATCGCGCATCGCCCGCGCGCGCGAGGAATTGCGGGCGGCAATGGACATAATGAAATGAATTGTAACGAATGCAAAGAGAACCTGAACGCTTACCTCGATGGTGAGCTTGCTGCGGCGCAGGCCGGTGAAATGGCCAACCACATCGCCGCGTGCGCCGTTTGCGCGCGCGAACTGGAGGCGCTCCGCAAATTGTGCGTTGGCGTCGCCGCGCTGCCGCGCGCGACCGTGCCGGATAGTTTTCTGACCGGTGTGCGGGCGAAGATTGCCGCGGATCAAGCTTCTCCGTTTTCGACTCGTGCCCGCGAATGGTTGCGCGAGTTGTTCTTGCCGGAATGGAATTGGCCCAAGGTTCCCGCATTTGCCACGGCGCTGGTGCTGCTGACGGCTGTCTCGATCTTTTATGTCGGTCGCGATTCGGCGCGCCCACCCATGACAATGGCAAAAGCCGAGCGAGGAATGGCAATGCCCGCGACACCCGTGCCGTCATCGGTGGCCGTTGCGAGGGATGATGCGGGCGAGAAAAAGCTTACCGAGGACCTGAAAGCTCCGCCCGCGCCGGTGATCGAAGCGGGCAAACGCGCGGAAGTTTTTGCCAAGGCGGATGAACTGGCGGCAGCGGATAAAGATCAAACGGCGCCAACGCCCGTGCCGGTCACAATTGATGAACCCGCACCCGTGGCGCCGGCAAAACCAGCGGTCGCGGCAAAAAACAGCCTCGAAAAATCGGATCCTGACCGCGCTGAAGTTTCCGTTGCTCGGACGAAAGTCGGCACGGAATTAAAAGCTTCGCCAGTGGTAGCGCAATTGGATTGGACACAGGCGCGTGAGCAAACGACACAGATTTTCACTTGTGCCACCGATAATGTGATGAGCACGCGCAAACAGACTCTCGAGGTTCTGGATCGTTGCGGTGGGTCGCTGGTGGCCTATCAGCCCGGCGTTCAAGCGGACCAAGCCCACGTGCTTTGGGCACAGGTGCCAACCGCGAAAGTTCAGTCTGTCGCTGACGAGTTGGGCAAGATCGGCGCCGTCACGGTCCTTCCGTCACAACAGACTCCACGATACCTTGCTTTTGATACGAAAGAACGTCCGCCGGAAGAAGCGAAAGTGGTTGCCAGAAAGTCCGCGTTAAAATCGCAAGCAAAACCGGCTCAAACAACGGCGCCCGCCCCGGCCCCACAAACCAAACCCGCCGACTCAAAACGACAGCTTGTCAATTCGGGTCAGACCCAATCCAATGCCGTTTCACCGACAACCACGGCTGCGACGAGACCAAGCGACAAAGTACCGGGGAAGAACGAAGCCGAGTTGACACAGCAACCTGCGCCGACCTCGGTCGCCGCCGGTTATACGATTGTCGAAATCCCGTTGCAGCAAACAGTCAATTTGAAGGCAAGAAAAGTCCCGCCTGCGTCGCCGCAGCAACAACCACCGTCACCCGCGAAACAGAAGAAGGGATGACAAGTCACTTCGCCGTGTTGGACAACAACGAGGCGGAGAGCAGCACGAGAATTACGTTGTCTTCGCCCGCCCGTTTCTCGCTGGGCAACTCCTCCCACACGGCGAGCAGATGAGTGCTGCCTGTCCACATCTGAATCTCCGTCGCGATTTTTTGCGTCGAAAACTGCGGATATTCCAATTTGACGGATTTGCTGTTGGGGCTTGAAACAAATTGGATCTTGTGTCCTTTTTTATCTGCCAGACATCTCTCGAAAGCAATTGTGATTTGGATTGTCCAGTCATCCCGCTCGACCTGTGATGAAACATCCAGTATCGTTCCAACCTCGCGTTTGGCGAACGTCGTTGGGATGGGAACTGTATCGGACGGAATTAATTCAACTGGATACTCAACTTCTACAACAGATTTCATTTCCGCTTGCCGTCCTGATCGAGTCAAAAGCCTTGGTTGGGCGATAATTGTTGCTTTTTTGCGCCGTTGTAAGTCTTCGATCTGTTTTAGAAGAATCGATGATAAGCCAGCGAACGGTTTCTTTTCTATTTGATTTTCGAGTTTCAAAATCTCGTTTACAGTTTTCCGAGCCAGACGAACCAGCTGTACCTCAAGGGAAACATGCGGGGGACCATCGTGTATTTCCGCCAATATCTTTTCGATGTTGTCGAGGTTTACGATCGTGTTCGTCACTTGGAGTGTAGCAGATGGCCGGCTGTACGCGACACTCGAGCCCGGTGGAAAGGGTATGCCTGCATCAACAAAAAATGTTTTTATATCTTCGTTTGTCGCCTTGTAAACCTCTGCTCGGACTCGATCCAATTTTGTGGGTGGAGGTGGCGAAATGTGACAAGCGACAACAAATCCCTCAAACGAGTAAGGTGACACCCGGTAGGTGCGTGTTATCAATTCGTCGCGCTTTGCCGGTGGCGCGGCGGGTTTCGGGTCGGCGCTCATCGTTACGCTGGCGACGATGACGAGCGAGGCGGAACAGATTGTCCGGAAGGTTGATGTCCTCATGATGAATCTCCCGTTGGTGGTGGCTGACGGATGAAAAGCTAGCACGGGGCGACGGAAACTGCAAATTCCATGATCCGGGCGATACCTCGGTCATTGGCGATGAGCCAGAGCAATTTACAATGGGATGAAGGTCGTAGGGCTAACATCCATCTTGATATTGTGTATCCTTCCGAATTGTAGCGGCGCTCTCCGCCACAGGCGGACAAGTATGAGCGCCGATTATTTCAATCCATCGGCGGTCATCCGCCTCCGCCGGAAGCTCCGGCAAGACACGCAGACCGTCGCCACAAATTGAATGGACGGTTTTTCTACTAATGATCGAGGAGCGATTGCTAGGTTTGGAAAATGCGGTTCGGAATGTTGAATTTTCGCTTCGTTTCATTCGAAGCGGAGATGTCTGGCGTAGGCAGGCGGGACATTGAACAACACGAAATCGGTGGTGACGATGTGTTTGCCGCGAAATTCCCGGATGACATCAATGACTCCCCGGAGGCGACGACGTTCGTCCGCTTTGGCAAACCAGAGACGAACGGTGTGGCTGCCGACATATTCGTATAAACTGACAGTGCCGCCGGGTTTGACGATGGCACGGAAGACGTCGAGGATATCGCGCACCAGTTCGGGCGGGAAATTGCTGAAGGGGAGACTGCTGATGATAAAATCGAACGCGGGAACCCGCGCGATATTCTGAATGGGCGCGTGGACGATCTCGATGCGGTCGCGGGCGGCGATCAGCGCCGGGTCGATGGACATCTGTTCGCGAATCCACGCCACGAATTCATCGTTGATTTCGTAGGCAACGAGGCGGTCTTGCGGGCGGAGACGGATGGCGATGGCGCGGGTCAGGGTGCCGGTGCCGATGCCGACTTCGAGGACATTGACGGGAGCCGGGTCGCCGTTGACGGAGGCGAGCGGCGCGGTCATGGCGCGCGCGAGGAAGCGCGAGCTGGGGGTAACGGTGCCGGTATGATGGAAATTCTCGCGGCAATGTTTGATGATTAGTAATCGTTCTTGCAGACTCATACGGGTCAAGGCAGAATCTAGCCCAGAGAGGTGGGAATGAAAACTAAAATCATCCTGGATACCGACATTGGCGACGACGTGGACGACGCGTTTGCGTTGGCGCTGGCAATGCGGGCGCCGGAGTGCGAGCTGATGGGAGTAACGACGGCGTTTCACGACACGGCGGCGCGGGCGCGGATTGCGTGTCGGCTTCTTTCCCGCGGCGGATGTGCGGACGTTCCGGTGGCAATGGGTCGGAAGACGGGGGATGACTGTCGTGAGCAAAAGAAGTGGGCGGAACATTACACCGAGAAGCAAGCGATTACGCCGGGGGCGGTGGATTTCATTCTCGCGCAATGCGAGGCGCATCCTAAGGAGATCACGCTGGTCACGATTGGGCCGTTGACGAATCTGTCAGATTTGCTGGAAGCGGACCCGCATATTGGACGACTCTTGAAAGGCGTGGTGATGATGGCGGGGAAAGTGAGCGCCGAGGAGGGGCAACCGCTGCCGATTGCGGAATGGAATGTGAAATGCGACATTGGCGCCGCGAAACGCGCGCTGGAAGCGGGACTCAACCCGGTGCTGGTCGGGCTGGATGTGACGATGGCGATGAAAGTGCCGCCGATTTGTCTGAAAGCGTTACGGGAGAGCAACGATCCCGTGGCGCGGGCATTGGAGGATTTGCGCGAGCTTTGGGGACATGGCGCGCCGATTCTGCATGATCCGTTGGCGGTGGCGCACGCCGTTGGTCATACGTTCTTTGGGTTGGAAGAACGATGCATTGTCGTGGATGACGAAGGGCGGACGCGCTGCGTGAATGGAAAGCACAATGCGAAGGTTGCACTGCGACCGGACCCAGCCGGCTTTATGAAATATTATTTTGGGACGATGCTGGGTGGAGTGGTTTGAATTTTAAACCGCAGGGCCATTCCAAGTTCTCTTGGTTGGTTGGTGGCGCGAATTGATCCCCCTCGGTCGTTGCCGGGTATTGTTATCCGGCGGATTTGGCGGACGCGCCATGTCGGGTCAGTTTATAGTGGCGATCCACGTCGCGCTGGTATTTAGCAGCTTTGCCGCTCAAGACGTCGGCAACTTTGATCGGTTCGCCTGCAACGGAAGATTCCAAAATCGAATAAGCGGCTGCGAGATCTTTGAGACCTTCTTCACCGCTGACTTCGGGGTCGCGACCGTGTTGAATGGCTTGGAGAAAATCGAGGAATTGCAGCGCGAATCCATCGGTAATACCGTGCGGGAAATATTTTTCCTGCAGCGCCGGGGGAGCGTGTTGTCGGAAATAATGGTCGATATCGGCTTTCATGCCGTCGTCGAAGATGAGACGTCCGCCTTTGATGCAACCTTTGCTGCCCCAGATGACGGGTCCGCCTTCGATCCACGCGCCGGCGCCGTGGCCGCTCCACGAAAACATCAATTGCCCGATTACGCCGCTGACCGTGGTGAAATTAGCAAAGAACGTGTCTTCCACTTCAACGTGCGCCTGCTCAACCACGCGCCCGACTTCATCGCGAAGAAAGCGTTTGGGCTCCAGTTGTCGAGTCACGCCGTTGACAATGTCCGTTTCCCCGATCCAATAGCGGATGAGATCGAACCAATGTACGCCAAGATCCACCGACGGGCCGCCCCCCGACATGTTTTTATTCAACCGCCACGGTGTACGGGCGACGATCACGTCGGGAGCCCATTCGTGGCCGCCGATGCCGCCGTGGGCGTATAATTGGACGGAACCGATGAGGCCATGGTGAATCGCCCAATAGGTGGCGCGTGTCGAGACCCAGAAGCGGACCACCTCGGCCACCCCAAGCGTACACTTGTTCGCGCGCGCGGCGTCCACCATGCGACGTCCGGCTTCGACGGTGACGGCGAGTGGTTTTTCGATAAAGACATGCACGCCGTTTTCAAAACAAGCGATCGCCTGCGTGTGATGAAGCCCATGCGGAGTCTGGATGAGCACGGCATCCACGAGTTTATCGTGGAGGATTTCGTTGAGGTCGGTGTGGCAGCTCGGCAGGACATCATCTTGAAAATCGCTTACGTAATGATGGTCGGCGGCGAGACCGTCCGCAGGATTCACGGAGACAGGCGCGCGCGGGGTGGGTCCTTCGCCGCGCTTGCGAAACATCAGCGCATCTTCCATCCGGCGAGAACAGAGGGCGGTGACGCGGAAACTATGAATGCCTTTTTCGCGCAGAATCTTCCAGCCCCGGAAGTGGGCGTTTAGGATCCGCCCACAACCCACCACGCCAATGCGCAATGGAGTGCTCATTGGCGACTGACACTATGAAAAAAACACACCGCGCGTCAACAACCCTTTTTCCATTTCCTAAAACATCCGGGAAAATCGGATTTGGTCGATACGATCGCGGAAAAGGAGAATGGCGCGGTTTCCCTTGAATTGCGTTGTGAGAAGCGAGCCGCGGAAGGATTCATCCCAGAGTTCCTCGCCGTTGCGCGCGCTGATGCAATGAAGGCGGACGCGGCCAACGGCTTCCTCTTCGTTAGGTCGCTTTCGCCAGACCGACCCAACGCCTTCGGCCATATCGAAGATGCTCATGCCGGATCCGATGGAGTAGAGGTATCGTCCGCCGAGGATGCAACGCTCGCCGAAGAATTCTTTTTGCCAGATGATTTTTCCTTTTTTGGGGTGGATTTTCAGGAGGACTGGCCGGTGTCGCTCCATCAAATTGATTTCTTCCGAATACTGGATCGAGCTGTGCGATTTCTGGCTGGTGGTGACATATAAATACCCGCTCTGGTCGCGCTCGATGCGAGAGACACCGACCGTGGGCAATCGCCAGCGGGCTTTGCCCGTGCGCAAATCCAGCGCCGCCAACATCCCGGTATCCGCGAAATAGAGAGTGTCGTCCGTTTCCAGGTAAGGCGTATCGCGTCCGCCTCCCTCCGCAAACGAAAACAAACTGGGGCCGGATGAGACAGGAAAGGCGAGCGGACTTTCCCAAAGTTTTTGATTGTCTTTGCCAAACGCGTAGAGTGTTTTGCCGGCGACCAGCAGATCGAGAGAGCGCAGCGCGAAATACTGCGTCTCCCCGGTGACTTCTCCCTGCCAGGCGGGCGCGGGGGCGCCGATGCGCCGCAGAGTAACTTCGTATGCGCTTTGGTCTTCCTGACGCGATCCGCCGCCGAGCGCCCGTTTGATGTCGCCGACAATTTCCGGAATCATTTCCAATTGATTGCCCACGGAAGGAATTCGTTCCTCGTCCTGTCGTGTGCGCGGCTTGAGAGTGTCCACCGTCACAAAATTGACCCGGCGCAAGACGACATCGACCTGTGCGAGGCTCGCGCCGCTTGGATGAAACGACCGCTGAAATTCGTCCACGGAATCGGTATAGGATCGCTCGGTAAAATCTCCGAACCGCCTCCGTTCCGGCAGGCCCAATTCCTTTCGAGTCGGAATTTTCGGGCGGGGAATGTCGAATTCGGCGGTTTGCATTGCGCCTGTGCTGAGATCGATGCGCGTGATTAAACTCTGATTTCGTTTGCCTTCGATCCGTTTCATCATCCAATACGCGGTGGAATCGGGGTCGCTACCGAGAAGTCGGCCATCCACGGGGATTTGCTTGATCTCCTTGCCCGTGCGGCGGTCGAAACCGACGATTCGCTGTGGAAACGTTGCCCAGATGATCTGTGGCATCACAATGACCGGTTCGAGATTCGTCCAGCCAAAGTCGTACACTTCCTCCTTCGGTTCCTCGGCAGATAGGGGCGGCTGTTTTGGCGCCGTATCGGGTTCTCCATCGGTGTCATTTGTCGCTTCAGTGTCCGCCATTTCTTCCTTGGCCTCACCCGCCGTTTCGTCGGACGGGACAACCAATTTTTTTTCCACGGGATCCGGAGATTCCCCGTCTTCCGCGGGCATTGCTTCCTTTCCGTCGCCTTCGTCTTCTGCATCCGGGTTCGGAGGCGATGGCGTCGTAGATTTTTTCGCAGGCGCCGTTTTTTTTGGGCGAATGGGAAACGCAACACGCGCGTAGGGTTTCAAATCGGTTGTCCAGACGGGTTTGCTGTTGGAGACGTTGACCAACGTCATGGCGGTGTCATCGATCATCAACAATTCGTCGGCGCTGATGAATCGAGAGAACGAGCCGTATTCGGGGCTGCTGATTTTTTGTGATGAGATAACATGTGGTTTGCCGGCGTACAGATTTTGCCAGCACCAGAGAGCGATCACGCCCAGGACGATGACACCGGTCGCCAGAATGCGGCTGTTGACGATGGATTGGAATTGAGATCGTTTCTGCTGACGAACGACGCTGAATTGCCGCTCGTACGCGGGAATTTCGATACCTTGTTCGTGTGCTTGGTGACGGCAATAGGCAGAGCAGACAAAACCGGTTTCCTCCATGCATTTCGCGCAGGTGGGCTTGCGGCAAACCCGGCAAAGACTGATGACAACCTGGCCCGCGTGTCGAGCGCACGTGCCATCGGTTGTTGGTGGCGCGGATTCCTCCATGCCGGGATCGTCTCGTTGTAAAGGGATCTCTGGACCGGACCCAAGCGATTGCCGGGCGAGATGGTCTTGGATGACTTTATAAGCGGCGTTGGTGCAGTCGGCGTTGCAGGTGGGGCAGGACATCGACGGAGGTTTACGTCCGTAGACCGGCTCCGCCTCGAATTCGAGGGTTTGCTGGCATTCACAGACAACGATGAATTTCATCGCTAGGGTTTGGGATTGACCAGTGTGACGTTTGGGTTCAGCGGCCAATTTTGCTCGGCAATCGGGCCGCTTTCGATCGCTGACCCGTCGAGCAACAGGATATTGCCACCAAATTGCCCGTGATTCGTTCCGGGCGGTTTGCCATTGAGAGAGAAGAGGGGGTCACCGGTCTTGCGCGCCGCCAACGCGACCAATCGATCGGCCATCAGCATCCGATCCGCAAGATCGCTGGTTCGCAAACCCATGGCGTACGCGTAGCTGATTTTGCGGCTGGTAAATGGTTCGGCTTCCGGCAATCGTTTGTCGTTCGCGCCCGGGCAGATGAAAATCCCGGTCACCGACGTGTCCCTCGGCACGAGGAGGCTCAAGGGTGTTTCCGACGTTATTGCGCCCGGCACCATGGGAAACCATCCGCGATTTTCCTGCGCGTAGATGCGCAACGCGACGCCAATTTGCTGGAGGTTGACGAGGCAGGCGGCTCGTTGCTGCAGTTGCGCCGACTGTGACCAGCGGTTGTTGAACATCACGAACAGGATCGCGATGATCGTCATGACTGCCAGCACCTCGAGCAAGCTGAATCCTCTCCGGTTCATTCACGACACCGACGCCACGCTAGCACGCCTCGTCCCTCGCGTCAACGACGGCTCGACACCACGCCCGCGGATCGGTATCGTCGTGGTGTGACCGAGAGCCGCTATTATGACACCGAAAATCGCGCGGAGAAAGTGCGCGCGTTATTCACCCGGATTGCTTCGCGCTACGGTGTCATGAACGACTTGATGAGTTTCGGGTTGCATCGGCGATGGAAACAAAAAGTTGTCGGGGCGATTTGTGATCGTCCGATCGCTATTTCTCCCGCCGGCGAAGGGTGTTCCCCGCTTCAAACGCTTGACGTTTGCTGCGGTACCGGTGACCTGACGCTTGGCTTGGCGGCGCGAGGGGCGCGGGTCGTGGGACTCGATTTTACGCCGGCGATGCTTTCCATCGCGCAAAGCCGGTGCAACACCGCCTCGTTTCCGGGATCAATCGCGCCGACGTTGATCCGTGGTGATGCGCTCCAACTGCCATTCGCGAGCGAAACTTTCGACGCTGTCACGATTGGATTTGGGTTGCGAAACTTGGCGGATTTCGAGGGTGGTTTGCGGGAGATGGTACGCGTGATCAAGCCTGGCGGACGCGTCGTGATTCTCGATTTTGGCTTGCCGGACAACCGGCTATGGCGCTTGATTTATTGGAGGTTTTTGCGAATGGCAGTTCCGCTGCTCGGTTTGTTGGTTGTAGGCGATCGCCAAGCCTACCGGTATATCCCAGCGTCCCTCGAGCGTTACCCGGCGCAGCACGGCATTGCCAAATTGATGAGCCAGGTCGGTTTTGCCGATGTTCGGATCGTGAATTTTCTCGGTGGCGTGAGCAGTATTCACGTGGGCGATCGGAAACCAAACGTTTCGTGAGAAATCGCCCGCGGCAATCGCGCGTCAGACAACCTAAACCAATGCGGCTGCTATCTGGTAGGAAAGATCGTCGGTGACGGCGTCGGAAGTCAGCGGCGCAGCGAGCGAAGACGGCGGTGTGAGGAACTGGAATGAGGCAGGCAATCCATTGATGACGCCGGTGAATCCTGTCGCGGCAGCAATGGCCGTTATGCCATCGGCAGGCGGAACAATCTTTCCGAGCTTGACCGAGCCGGTCAGCGTGCTGATACCCGGAATGACGCCTTGCATTTCCAGATAATTAATGTCGCCGTCAGTCGCGAAATAAATTTGCATCCGGCCGCCGCCCGCGAGACTCAAGGAAACGGAATCACCGTTGCCATCGAGGAATTTGAATTTGGCGCCCAGACCGAATATGGCGGAGAAATTGCCGCCGGCAACACTGTCGCCGGACGAAAACGCGCCGTCAAATTCGCCATCGAGAGCGTTTCCCTGCAAATCGCGAAGCCCCGTGGCGTTGGCGGTAATCCGGAATGACCTGCCCTGCTTGAGCGCTTTCAGGGGAGTCAGGGTGACGGTATTGAGCGTGCTGTGATACGAGGCGGAAAGCAAGGGGAGCGGAAGATCGTCGAGTGTTCCCCATAGTTTATCTTTGCCCTGGGTTGTGATCGTGTACGACGACAACGATTGCGCGCCCGCTGTCTGCAAGGTCTCGGAAAATGTTAGGACCAGATTAGCGATCCCTTTTTTGAAGGTGATGAATTCCAATCCGTCCACGACAGGACCGATGACATCGTCGTCGTCGCTGATTGTCAGCATCGAAATGCTTGGCAGTCCGAGAGATCCGCCGACGGGGTTGGATAATGTAAGAAGCACGCGCTCGGCAGCTTCGATTTCTGAATCATCGAACACTAGCACAGGAAACGATTGGCTGGTGATGCCGCTCGGAAATGTAAGTACTCCTGTCGCGTCGGCGTAATCCGCGCCGGATGCGGCCGTGAGGGATGATGTGGAGTATTCGACCGTGATTTCGCCTGCTGGATTCCCTGTTCGGTTTACGGTGATGGTTGAGATTCCTCCATCTTCGGAGTGCGTGAACGCGAAGGAGCTGAATTGAACGGCGCTCGAATCCGGGTCGGGCGCGGTCAAGGTCAAGGCGGTGGACGAGGTGAATCCCGCCAAACCTGCCGCGCCAAAGTAGCTGATGGGGTCGAGATCGGTCACATTGACGAAGGCCAGAATCGTCTCGTACGCCTTTCCCATCTCGAATGTCCCCGCCGGGATTGTTGCCGATGTGCTGGTTCCTTTCAATGCATCGGATTGTCCGAGAATCGGACTGGTATAGACAGAAGCGCCTTCTGCATCCACGATGGCAAGCTGAATGAAATCATCCGGGGTTCCCCCCAGAAACGGCGACCACTGAAGGACAAACGAAAGAGCGGGATCGATGTTTTGTGCCGCCGTGAAATTCGTCACGAACGGAGCATTTGGATAGCTATCGGGAGTCAGGGTCAATCGAGGCGTTAACGTTCCATCATGCACGGTGTCCAAGAGATACCGATAGTCCCCGTTCGGATACGCTTGGTCAAGCGCAGGCCGGGTTCCAAATCCTTCCAAAAACTGAAACACCGTCGAGCCATCGGTTTGGGTGAGATCCCGCGCGACGCCATCCGGAGGAGTCACCGACGCTGCTTCCAAAGACACAGGCAACGAGTTCGTCGGTCGCACCAGAGCGGTGAATTGGTAGGGGGTATCTGACAGGGGGACAGGACCATCCGGGCTGGTTTGCTCGAACAATTGCGTTTTGACAATCGCAAACACCGAAACATCCGCCGGGGCCAATCGCGCTTCCAATACTTCCGCGACCAACGGGAGCGCGCGTGGCTTGTTTCGCCGTGATGGATAGTCGGCTAATCGAAATCGGCGGTTACTGTTCGGGCTCATCTGATTTCTGCGGAAACAGCGTGAACTTACCATACAATTGCTTGATCCGTCAAAAATTGGTTTTGCGATTGCACAAGGCGGCCGCTGCTGTAGAATCCTAACCGATGCGCGACCTGACGATTACGGTGGCGGTGCTCGCGGCGATTCTCGTCGGCTGGTTCGTTCTCAACGATCGCGTGCTCGATATCTACCCGAAGGATGCAAGTGAAGGCGGCAAGTTTGTCGTGATCCGCTGGGCGACTGACCCAAACCCCGCGCGCACCGAGCAGATCGCCCTGTTCAATCGGATGTACGCCGATAAACACTTGCGCGTCGTGCTCGATCCGAACCCGGAAATTCAGGGAGTTCTCACCCAGGCCGCCGCCGGTGGCGGGCCGGACGTGGTGGATATTTACGGCCTGACACCATTCAAACGCTACACCAGTGTCGGAGCGTTGTTGCCCATCAACGAATACATGCGCGAGGCAAAATTGAGCCTCCACGATTTCTGGGAATACCGGCGCAATTGCATGGCGATCCCGCGCCCCAACGCGCCGCCGGATGCCATCGAATACGATGCCTATGATATCTACGCTGTGCCAAATAATGTCACCGCCGATGTCCTCTATCTCAATCGCAGCCTCTACGATTCCATCGCGCGCGAGCGATCGGCGCATGGCGAAGCAATGCCGCCCGTGCCGTGGAACGATTGGACGTGGTGGGATTTCGTCCAACTCGGCCAGGCGCTTACGATCAAGAGCGAGGACGGTCGCAACTACAAGACCTTTGGTGCGGGTCTGGCGTGGGCGGGGTTTACCAATTTTATTTATCAAGCAGGCGGGCGGCTCTATGACGAGACCGGCGAAAAAGTCTTGCTCGATTCGCCCGAAGCCGCGACCGCTTGCCAGTTTTATTATGATCTCGTACGCACGTTTCATATTGTCCCGTCCCCCGAGGATAAAACGGCGCAGACCGGTGGCGGTGGCTGGGGCGGTCAGAACGACGTCGGCCTCTTCAGCGCGGGACGATTGGCGATGCTCACGCTCGGACGCTGGGGCTTGATCAAAATGCGCCGTGAAGCGCAGTTCCGCATCGAATTTTATCCCGTGCCGCGTTATATCCCCTACGAAGAATGGGCGCGCTGGCAGAGCGATCCGAAAATCCGCGCCGACCACCGTCTCCGAGACGGCTCATGGGGCGAACAGACAACCGAATCGAGAAACCGAGGCAAATCAGTGGTCTTGCAGGGTCGCGTGACGGGAATATTGAAAACGTCAAAACATCCGCGCGAATCGTTTTATTTTCTCGAATACCTTGCCAGCCCGGAATTCAACTATCTCATCAACAAAGACGCCGATGCGTTTTCCAGCCGCAAAGAATTGACCGTGCAATACTTGAGCCAGCCCGATCCCGATTTTCCAGAAGAGAACCAGCATCGCGCCGCCATCCTCGACAGCGTGGAACACACCCACGAAGAGGAGGCCAGTGGTTTCGGCAGCGCCACCGAGACCGAACGCCTCTATACGACCATGCAAACCAACCTCGGCGACGCGACCCAGATCAAACCGCTCGACCCTACGGCAACAAAGATCTACGACGGGTTGGGCCGAACATTCAACGAGAACATCACGACGAATCCCACTGTCGGCGTGTCAGCCGCCAAAGAATATGCAGCCAAGATTCAGAACGAAATTGATAAAACGCGCAAACTCACCAGCCCCAATCAACGCCGCCGCTCCCCAGACGTAATCGCCACCCTAGCGCTCGCGGCAGTCGGAATCTTTCTCCTCGTCCGCGCCATCCGCAAACCGCGAAATATCTTGCCTGTATGACGACACGTGAGAAACAGAATTTATGGCACGGCCTTGGTTTCGTGGGGCCGAACCTCGCAGGGTTTCTGATTTTCATGCTGTTACCGGTTCTGTTTTCGTTTTGTCTCGCGTTTGTGCGCTGGGACATGTTTCACGCCCCGCAGTTTGTCGGGTTCGACAACTTCGCGCGGCTACTCACCGAGCCGAAAACATGGACGTATCTCTACAACACGCTCTTTTTCATGATCGGCGCGCCGCTCTCCATTACCGGGTCGCTTTTTCTCGCCGTGATGATGAGTCAAAGACTGCGAGGTTTGGTTGCCTACCGCACGATTTTTTATTTGCCGACCGTCACCAACGGCGTTGCGCTCTTCCTGCTCTGGAAATGGCTATACAATCCGAAATATGGGCTGGTTAATTCGCTGCTGCTCTCCATCGCGAATGTGTTTGATCCAAGCGTGACGATTGACACATTCCCCGATTGGCTTCGGAGCGGCGTGGAACTGCCGTTGCTCGGCATGAGCTATTGGGCCAAGCCCGCAATCATTTTCATGGGCATCTGGGCGAGCATCGGCGGCGGCAACATGATTCTCTATCTCGCCGCGCTGGCCAACGTGCCGCAGGAACTTTACGAGGCGGGCGACATCGATGGCGCGAGCCGCTGGCAACGGTTCTGGCACATCACGTTCCCCAGTATTTCGCCGACGACGTTTTTTATTTCGATCATGGCTGTCATCACCGGGTTGCAAGGCGGATTCGAAGTCGCCTATCTCATGACCCTTGGCGGTCCGGGTCGCGATGGTGATAACACCATTTCGATGGGGTATTACATTTACCGCGAAGCCTTCGAGAAACTCGACATGGGCTACGCCAGCGCGATCGCTTGGTTTCTGTTCCTCATTGTCTTCGTGGTCACATTGATCAACTGGAAATATGCTAAAGGACAGGAAGCCGACTAGGAAAACCCCAATGACCAATCTCCAAACCCAAAAGACGTACCAAGCCCCAAGCTTCAAGATGACTGGCTCTTGCGGTGGCATCCACCATCTTGGGTTTTGGGTTTTGGGTATTCTTTGGTGCTTGAGGTTTGGGGTTTGGAATTTCTCGAAGCGGAGGCACGCATGAACACAATTCCAATTATCGATTGTCATCAACATCTCTGGGACCTCACCAAAGTCCGCCCGCCGTGGCTGCCCAAGGACGGCCCCTTGGCAAAAAGCCACACGCTCGCCGATTACCACCGCGAAGCCGAAGGGCTGAACATCAGCAAGACGATTTATATGGAGGTGGACGTTGCGCCCAATCAGCGCGATGCCGAGGCGGACTACGTCCTCGATCTTTGCCAGCGCGCCGATAGCAAAATGGTCGGCGCGGTCATTCGCGGCGATCCGTCCGCCGACGATTTTGCGAAAACCATCCTTCGTTATAAAGACAACAAACACATGAAAGGCGTCCGCCAAGTTCTTCACGGCGGCAGCACGCCACGATATTATTGTCTCCAGCAAAAATTTGTTGAAGGTTGCCGTATGCTCGGCAAGTTCGGTCTGCGGTTCGATATCTGCATCCGCGCTGGCGAACTGCTCGACGCCGCCATCCTCGTGGATAAATGTCCCGACACGCAGTTCGTCCTCGATCATTGTGGCAATGCCAACCCGCAGGCCAAAGATTTGTCCGCGTGGAAACGCGACATCGGTATGGTTGCCAAAAAGAAAAACGTGGTCTGCAAAATCTCGGGGATTATCGCCAGCGCCAAGCACGATCCCGCCGACCCTTCGGCTTCGCTCAGGGCAAGTCTCGAGCCAATCATCGTCCATTGTGCCGAGGTCTTCGGCAAAGATCGAATTATCTGGGCGAGCGACTGGCCGGTCTGCACCCGCGTCGCCTCGTTGCGACAATGGGTCGAAACAGCTCGCGGCATCGTCCACCGCTGGACGGACGAAGATCAACACAAACTCTTTCACGTCAACGCGGAGAAGTTTTATGGAGTGTGAAATGAAATCATCCACGAAAAGGCACAAAGCAGCAGGGATGTGCGGCTCTCCGAACGTCATGGCGAGTAAACCTCGCGCGTCCGACGACGGCAATGGACAAGCCAGCGGCTCGTCCCTACATTGCGCCTCTTCGCGGCGGTTGAAAAAAATATGACCGTTGAACGAAACGGACTAACGGGGATTTTGAGCCACGCGTTTC
This sequence comes from uncultured Verrucomicrobiota bacterium, assembly GCA_964348665.1. GTDB lineage: Bacteria > Verrucomicrobiota > Verrucomicrobiia > Palsa-1439 > CAYGDP01 > CAYGDP01. The sequence continues at coordinate 33,259 of CAYGDP010000011.1, read as the reverse complement.
TCATCGTCGTAGGCGCGACGATGATGATCCCATTTTTATGGATGGCATTGACCAGTCTCAAGTCGGAAAACGAAGTTTTCCAGAGTCACATTTTGCCGCGCGAGGTGACTTTGGGACGCGAGGGCGAGCCGCTGCGAGATTTGAAGGGTCAGCCGATTCTCGATGCGACGACGCGTCAGCCGATCAAGATAACGCTCGGCAATCCCGTCCTCGCGGGTTCGCCGGGCGATCCTGCGCGCGACGCGGCGGGCAACGTGCTTTACGATGACAAAGGGCTGCCGATCCTAATCAAGAATGTGACAAACTTCGGAGGTGTAGCCTGTAACAAGACTAAGAATGCGCCCGTGATGCGCATCGGCTCGCTTGCCGAGCCGAATGCTGCCAAGTCGTTTTTGCTCACGGCCGAACTGAAACAACTATGGCAGGGGAAATCAGCGCAGCCCGACAGCTTGAAAGACGAGCGAGGTGAGATCATTCGCCGTGCAAACGGCTTGCCTTACGCATTCAAGGAATGTTCGTGGGACAAAGTAGGTGAGCCTGTACTGGATTTGCGCACGCCGTTGCCAATTCTGGACAAAGACCGAAAGACAATCGCGTTTCACCCTGCGTTTCCCGTGTTGCGTGGGGATCGCGATGCGTTGACTGACGCCGCCGGTAATGAGTTGCGCGGCATTTTTCATGGTGAAACAACCGCGCGCGTGATTTACGGCAGCGACGTGTCCAAGGCCAGCCGCGTGCGGTTCATGTGGTCGAATTACACGACGGTGTTGCGCGATCCTGACATCAAGTTTTCGCTCTACGCATGGAACAGCCTCTTTGTCGCGGTGATCGTGATGATCCTGCAAGTGATTACCAGTTCGATGGCGGGTTTCGCGTTCGCCCGGCTGGAATGGCCGGGACGCGACCGTGTGTTTTTGCTTTACCTTGCCACAATGATGATTCCGGGTGTGGTGACGATGCTGCCCAACTATGTGATCCTGCGCGAACTAGGCTGGCTCGATTCGTTCAAGGCGTTGACCATCCCCGCGGCGTTCACGGCGTTCGGCACGTTCATGATGCGGCAATTTATGCTCTCGTTGCCCAAGAGCCTCGAAGAGGCGGCGATGATTGACGGCGCAAGCCTCTGGAAAGTTTTCTGGCAAATCATCATGCCGTTGAGCAAACCCGCCGTCATCACGCTGGCGATTTTCACCTTCATGGGCACATGGCAAAGTTTCACCTGGCCGCTCATCGTCACTCATGCCGAGGAAACCCGCGTGTTGCCGGTTGCGCTGAAATATTTCGACAACTCGCAAGGCACGAATTTCTCGCTGTTAATGGCGGGCAGCGTCCTGATGATGATCCCGATGGTGATTCTCTTCATCTTTGGCCAAAGATTTTTCGTGCGCGGCATTATTCTCGGCGCGGTGAAAGGATAATTTGCCACGAAGAGACACAAAAGGCTCAAGCTAGATTAGCCCCGAATTTTTTTGTGCTTCTTGTGCCTTTTTGTGGCTAGAATACTCATATGAAATCCAAATCCAAAAAAACGGTGACACAGATGTCCCCGGCTGTGATTGCCCTCATCGGCGCATTCGACACCAAAGGCATCGAATTCCAATTCATCCGCGACCTCATCGAGCACGCTGGTTGCCGCACGTTGACCATCAACACGGGCATCCTCGGCGAACCAGCCTTCAAACCAACAATCTCCGCCGACGAAGTCGCGCGAGCAGGAGGTTCGACGCTCGCCGAATTACGCAAGAAAAACGACCGTGGCATCGCTGTCACGACCATGTGTCGCGGCATCGCGCCGATTATCTCGAAGCTCCATGCCGACGGAAAAATCCAGGGCGTTCTTGGCGGTGGCGGCGGCGCAGGTACAACTGTTGGTTCGGCTGCAATGGCTGCGCTTCCCATTGGTTTCCCGAAAGTAATCATTACCACAGGCGCAGGTTTGCCCGGCGGCGCATCGCTCAAGGATACAACGATTTTTCCGACCGTCGTTGACGTAAGCGGCCTGAACCGGATCAGTCGCCCGATTTTCGAGAATGCAGCGGCGGCGATCATCGGAATGGTTCGAGGACGAGGACGAGAACGAGGACGAACAAGTGACAAACCCATCATCGTCGCTTCCATGTTCGGTAATACAACCCAATGCGTCACCCGCGCCCGTGAGATTTTCGAGAAGGCCGGCTACGAAGTCCTCGTTTTCCACGCCATCGGCACAGGCGGTCAAACGATGGAAGGACTCATCCGCGACGGATTCGCCCGGGGAAGCTTCGATGTCACAACGACCGAATGGGCTGACGAACTTGTCGGTGGAATTCTCGGCGCTGGTCCGACCCGACTCGATGCCGCGCCACAAGCAGGCATTCCCGCCATTATCTCAACCGGTTGTCTCGATATGGTCAATTTCGGCGCGCCGAATACGGTTCCCGAAAAGTTCAAAGGCCGAAAGTTCTATCAGCATAACCCGAACGTGACCCTGATGCGCACCACGCCCGACGAATGCGCACAACTGGGAAAAATTCTGGCGGAAAAAATAAATCAATTCGCTACGGCAAAATCCCTGCCCACCAGCAGTTTGGCGGGCGAAACCCGAAATCCGAAATCCGAAACAAATCCAAAATCCAGAATCCAGAATCCAAAATCGAACTCACTACTCGTAAAGGTTTTCATCCCATTGCGAGGCATCAGTGTCATCAGCGCCACCGGCCAACCGTTCCACTGGCCTGAAGCCGACGACGCGCTCAATAGCAATCTCAAGAAACATCTCCGCCCTGAAATTTCCGTCACCGAGCTGGACTGCAACATCAACGACCCGCTCTTCGCCGAAACCACCGCCAAGGTGTTGTTGAGGATGATGAAGTAAGCCGCCGCAATCTTGCGTCGATTGATTGGGGATGGTAGGCTGACGCGGTGATGCAGACGGTTACATTGCAAATCAGCGGTATGAATTGCGCCTCGTGCGCGGCGCGGGTGGAACAAACGTTGCAAAAACAGCCGCACGTGCGGCGTGCATCCGTGAACTATGCCACCTCCCAGGCGCGCATTGACCTCGACGATTGTCCCGATCATTCCCCTTCGCTGGTGTCTCAATTCGAGAAAGCTGTCGCTGATGCGGGCTACAAAGCCGCCGTTGCCGACGAATGTGGTCATGATCACGCGCTCGCCGGCGAGGAAGAAGCCCGCGATTGGTTGCGGCGATGGGTCGTTGGCGCAGTGCTGACCATCGCATTGGTGATCATCCATTTCACGCTCGCCCATGATTTTGCCCCGAAAAAATGGATCATGTTCGTACTGGCAACGCCGATCCAGCTTTACGTCGGCTGGCCGTTTTTCGTGAGCGCCTGGCGCGTGGTGCGGCATTGGTCGGCCAATATGGATGTGCTGGTCGAGATGGGCGCGATCACCGCGTATCTTTACAGCACGCTCTCGATTTTCTTCCCGAAACTCCATGGCGATATGTATTTCGAAGATGCCGCCGTCATTCTGACTGTCATCGCGCTCGGTCGCTGGCTGGAAGCGCGCGCCAAGATGCGCACCAGCTTCGCGCTGCGTGACTTGCTGCAACTCGCCCCCGCCCGCGCCCGTGTGCGCCGCGACGGCAGCGAAGCGGAGATTGACGCAAAAGACATCCGCGCTGGCGATCTCGTGCTGGTGCGGCCTGGCGAACGCATTCCCGTGGACGGCGCAGTCGAGCGCGGCGAGAGCGCGGTGGATGAAAGCATGATTTCGGGCGAGAGCATGCCGGTCGAGAAACGAGCGGGGAGCGTGGTGCTTGCTGGAACACTCAACCAAAATGGCGCTCTGGAATTTTCCGCCACCAAGGTTGGCACGGAAACTACACTGGCGCAAATCGTCCGCACCGTGCAAGACGCGCAACAATCGAAAGCCGACATCCAGCGCCTCGCTGACCGAGTATCGGGCATCTTTGTTCCCATCGTGCTCGTCCTTGGTATCGCAACGTTCGCTGGCTGGATGATGTTCGGTGGCGACGACGCTCTCATCCACGCGATTCGAAACACCGTCGCGGTGCTCATTATCGCTTGTCCTTGTTCGCTCGGACTCGCTACCCCGACAGCGATTATGGTCGGCACGGGTATCGGCGCCGAACGCGGTATCCTCATCCGCGACGCGCGCGCGCTGGAACGCTCGCGTAAACTCGACACGGTGATTTTCGACAAAACCGGCACACTCACCATTGGTAAACCAACCGTAACCGATGTTGTGACTCTCCCTCGTTCCGCCGAAGGCGGACAAGCCTCGAATCTCGTACTCCTCCGCCTCGCTGCCTCCCTCGAACAATCGAGCGAACATCCACTCGCCCGCGCGATTGTCGCTCACGCGAAGGAGAAAGGCGTCTCTCTCTCGTCTGTCACTCAATTTCAAGCTGCGTCCGGACACGGCGCGAGTGGCATCGTGGACGGCGCTCGCGTCCGCATCGGCACACCCGGCTGGCTCGGACACAATCATGACGCACAATGTCCCGACAGCGCGTTACAAGCCAGCGGCAAAACCGTTGTTGGCATCGAACGCGATGGGACGCTGCTTGGCTGGATTGCGCTCGCGGATACGGTGAAACCGGAAGCGGCGGAAGTCGTGCGGAGCATTCGCAGTCGAGGCGCGCAAGTCATCCTGCTCACCGGCGATCACGCCGTCGTGGGATGCGCCATTGCAAAGCAAGTTGGCATTGACGAAGTGTTGGCCGATGTTTTGCCGCATCAAAAAGCGGAAAAAATCCGCGCGTTGCAGGGGCAAGGACATGTAGTTGCCTTTGTTGGCGACGGCATCAACGACGCGCCGGCTCTCGCGCAGGCAGACGTCGGCATCGCGTTGGGCGCGGGGAGCGACATTGCGAAAGAGACGAGTCACATCACGCTGGTTGGCAGCGACCTTCGGGGAGTGTCGCGAGCGATCGAACTCTCGCAGCGGACGTTGTCCAAGATCCAGCAAAACCTCTTTTGGGCGTTCATTTACAACGTGGTGATGATCCCACTGGCGATGTTCGGGATTCTCTCGCCGATGTTTGCCGCCGCTGCCATGGCCTTGAGTTCCGTGAGCGTCGTCACCAACAGTTTGTTGTTGAAACGGGCGGTACGAAAGCTCTAAACGGCAAAAACATGGGAACTAGAATTCACGTGCTTTTGGATCACAAGATTCCGAATCCTCGCGACACAGCCGCGGTTTGCTCACTTCTTGCGCCTTCACTTTCCGCTGCTTTTGCCGTGCGCCAATACTGGCTCACAGCTGACCCTGAAGACTACTACGATCCTGTCGAGACTTGGGAAAGAGGAATGCCAATCGCCCAGTTCGAAACCTATGAAGCGCCTGGTAGAATTATTCTTCGTATCGGCGAGAAGGCAGCGAAAATATCCACAGGTGGTCGGTGGCGCGGTTTTCTCAGCATCGAGCCACTTCGCCAAGTCCATTTGCGAGCCTTTCGGGACATTGCCCGGTTACTTGGTGGCACTCGACTGACTTACTTCCCCGACGACGACTTCGTTGATGATGCTCTGTATCGGGAAAATGCATCGCAAGGCGAGTGCGTTGAGCTTCTACTGAAACGCTACGGCCCGCCTCAGCCATCGGTCGAGTCCATCGCGCCCAAGATCGCCGCAGCAGTAGAAAAAGGTGTTCCTCAAGTTTGGTATGTCGAAGACCTTTAATGAATCCCCCTGAATCATTAGCGAAATAATCATCCATTCAATCTGTAGCGGCGGTCTGTGACCGCCGAACGATCATTAAATCGGCGCTCATAGAGCGCCGCTACAATTCAGAAGAGCGCGCTGGGCATTGGAACTTATCGCTAATGGTCGAGGCAATGTTACTATGCCACACATTGACGAGCTTGACCGGCTCCAGTCTTATGGTAGGGTTGCGGCAACGGAGGGATTATGAGTGATAATAAATTGCAGCCACCTCATCAAAGCGTTGCGCGAAACATCCTTAGGATTGGCGGCATCCTTTTTGTCTTGGCTGGCCTGATTTTTACGGGAATCGGTCTGGCGAGCTTTTTCTCGGCGTTTGGCAGCAGACAATCTCCCGAATATTTCTGGTGCGCGTTTGTCGGGATGCCGTTGCTTTTCGTTGGGATTGTCATGTGTAATCTCGGATTTCTCGGCGCGATTTCCCGCTACATAACGAGCGAACAAGCGCCCGTGGCAAAAGATGCGATCAACTATCTGGCCGAAGAAACCAAGGATGGCGTCAAAACCGTGGCGAAAGCTGTGGCCGAGGGCATCCAAGAGGCGCAGAAAGAGAAATCCGACGGCAAGTAGCCCCGCTTTTCTCGCGCGAATTCGCGTCCATCCGCGTTCCCGCCAAACATCGCGGCGGGCAAGCCCACCAAACGTATGGCGGGCAAGCATTCGCGGTTTCAATAATTCGTTTGATTCGTTACTTGATTGATGGGCGGGTGTCCATTAGGTTAGGCCGATGATGAGAACGATCATAGCGTTTTATGGATTTGCGTTGGCGGTGTCCACTTCTCTGGCGGCGCCGCCGCGCGGGTTGCGGGATAAGCCGGAGGAGACGACCAAGGAATCCAAGCCGGCTGAGTCGAAGAAGGATTCCAGGAAAGAGTCCAAGCCCGCCAAGGCAACGTCGCAGGACGCGCAGATTGCGATGTTGATCAAGCAACTTGGCGATCCGACCTGGCAGGTGCGGGAGGACGCGACAAAAAAACTAATCGAGATCGGTTTGCCTGCTCGCAAGCCTTTGATGGCGGCGACCAAAGACGCGGACGCGGAAGTGGCAGCTCGTTCTCGTCGCGCTCTTGAAAAAATCCCATGGGCAGTTAGTTCGACGGATCCCGCCGACATCAAGGAGCTGATGGCGGAGTATCAAAATCAAGATCGGGATGGCCGTGCGCAATTGTTACGTAGTTTAATTAGCAAAGGACGTTTCAAGGCGATCCCGCCCATGATGCGGATCGCGGACCTGGATCCGGACGAGCAAATCGCGTCGGCGGCTGCCGGGTATTTGATGGATTTGCCGTTTGGCACTGTGACCGAATATGTGAGGCGGTACGAATTTGAGAGCGACCGGGACGATCTGCAGTTGTTGCAGGGCTGGGCATGGCGATTGCACGACCGGAAAAAATCCACCGCGTTGCTCGGAAAAGTGTTGGCAACGTGCGAATTGTCCATTGACGGCGGCGCATCCGACGAAGAAATCGAATTGCGAACGATGACGTTGGTGGCATGGCTTTTGGAGCTGGGCGCCACCGACCGTGTGCAGGCGGTTTTACCAAAACTGGAGAAAGCCGCGCCGGGCGATTCTCGTTTGATTTATCTGCGCGCACGGCTGGCGGAGATCAAAGGCGACAAGGCGCAAGCGGCCGCGCTTGTTGCGCAGGCGCTTGCCGCCCCGCCACGGCAGGGTGTCGAGCCAATCGTGGGGCATGCGCTCTCGGCTGGATTTTTGAAATTTCATAAGTGGCATGAATGGGAGGCAAACGAATGGCAGGCGATCCTCAAAAATTCGAGCGCGCAACCGATCCACAAGGTCAACGCACTTGCGAACCTCGGCTATCAAGCAGCGCACGACGCCCGATTCGACGAGGCGGCAGAGCATTACACTCGCGCGGGGGATTTAGCCGAGGATAACAACCTGGCATTGCGCGGCGGCTGGAGCAGCGTGCAAGCGGAAGGCGCGTGGAATCGCGCGCGCTCGATGATGGCCAAAGGCGACACGTCAAAACTGGAAGACACCATCAAGGAAATGATCCGGCTCGCGCCCGGTCATCCCGACGGCGCGGGCGAGCTGGCGCGATTGTACGCGGCGAATGGACGCAAAGAGGAAGCGGAAAAAATTCTCGATGAAGCGCGTGATATTCTCCTTCAAAAATTCGAAGCCGCCGGTGGCGATCCGGACGACGAGGATCTGGTTGGCGGCAATATCGAAAACGAAGAGCCGAATTATCACAACAACCTAGCCTGGACCTATGTCGTTGCCAATCTGCGTCCTGCGGAGGCCTTGGAAGAGGCCAAAAAAGCCAACGCCGGCGCTCCGTTTGAGGTTGCGTATCTCGACACGCTCGCCGAGTCGTATTTCCGCAATGGCAACAAAGCCAAAGCGATCGAGACCGAACGGTACGCCCTCTCGCTGGAACCTGATAACGACTACCTCAAGCGTCAAATCAAACGCTTCGAACGCGGCGACAAAAACGAACCCGTCCCGCTGCATCGGTAGATTTGCTTTCCGTGAAGTAGACATGTTATTGCGTGCCTCTTTTTTCTAGAAGTGACAAGGCACACACTCATGTTCTCTACATTACGGATTCTTCGATCCGCCGGTCGTCCATCTTCGCCAGCAAGGCCTCCACCTTTTTGCGCGCCTCGGCCATTTTCGGATAGCGCACTTCGCGATAGCCGCGGACGGGTTCGACGCAGCGGAGGGCGCGAACGTAGAGGTCGTAGCTGGCGCGGTCGTGATAGTGGAAGTTCTCGATGACGCCCCGATACCAATCGCGGAAATCTTTTTCGTGCTGATGCCAGTCGGGCAACCAGCGGCGCAGGAATTTGCCGTGTTTCATGATTTCGAGCATCCAGTTCTGGGTGCGGATGTCGAACTCGATTTCCTGTCCAAAGATCGAGAAATGAGGGCGCGTAAAATGGCTGTATTCGATGCGGTCGCCGCGGGCGGCGTCCACGTCATATCGCTGACGATCGCGGGCAAGTTTATCGGGTGCGGTGAGCAAACTCGCCACATAAACCTCGTCTTTGATGGCCATCGCCTTGTGCAGATTCCAAATTACGGCCTTTGTCGCGGCAAAGTCGAACTCGGCGCGGTCCTTGGCGTGAACTTGTTTTACTACTGCGAGATATTTCTCGGCGTACGCGAGGTTCTCGAATTGGATCAGGTCGTAAACGCGGACGGCAAGGTCGCGGAGGGTGTCATCCGATAGGGACAAATCGGCGGTGTCGGACATACGCGGCCGTGCGTCTCTACGCATTTCCTCGACGGCGCGTCCGACGATCTGACGATACTCCTCGGCCAGTTTGGTATTATGTTGCTGCGGGACCCATTCCGGCAGCCAATTGAATTTCGGCATCGCCAGGAGCCTCGATTTTTCTTCCACGACGGACTCGAACGTGATCTCCCGTCCATCCGCCGGTTGCGGTGTGGCGCGCGGATCGGCCACGAGTTTTCGGCCCCAATGAAACGCGGCAAGATTTTCGGTGGCGGCTTTGCCAGTTGTTTCGCGAATGGCCCACTCGATACTGTCGAGTGACGCCGGCAAGAGGCCGCGCTGGAAAGCGACGCCGAGCATGATGATGTTGGCGTAGAGTTTTGCGCCAAACAACTGCTCGGAAAGCGCGGAGACATCGCGTCCGAAAAATTTCTCGCCGTTTGTCGCGCGCCGAAGCGCGTTTTCGAGGTCGTTGACGCAAAAATCGTCTTTGCCGAGCAGTGTCAGAATGGTTGGGGTTTTGTGCGTATTGACGATGGCGACGGAGCGCGAGCTGGCGACGCGCTGGCTGATGCGCGGGTCGAGTCCGCGCGCGGCTTCGAGCAGATCCACGCCGAGAAGAAGGTCGGCTTTGCCGTAGGGGATGATTTGCGAAGTGGTGAGGCCGGGTTTGGCGAAAACGATTTGGGAATAGACGCCGCCATTGCGGATGGCGAGACCTTTTTTGTCGCAGAACTGCACGCGATACCCTTCCTTGAATCCCGCGCGGACGAGAACGGCCGTGGCGACACCGATGCCCATGCCGCCGACGCCGGCAAGGTACGCCCGCCAAGCGGAGGAGAGTGGAAGGATGGAAGGAATTGGAAGAGTGGCAGGATTGATTTCCGACCAGCGGGGCGGGGTGGGGCGATCACGATAGACGGTGACTTCCTCGAAGGAGGGACAAGCCTTGATCTTCGCGCAAGCGGTATCGGCGACGCACCAGGAAAGGTCGGTCTGCACTTTCGGCCCGTGCCTGGTGTTGACGAAAGTCAACCCGGGACAACCGGTTTGCAGGGTGCATTCGAGGCAGAACTCGCAGACATCGGGCGTGACGTTGACGAATTTCTTTTCGGGCAGATAACCGCGTTCGCGGATGGTGCTGCGCTCGTCGCTGGCGCGTCGGCGGTGAAACGTGATGGCGCATTCTTTGTCGGCGACGATGACCTTGACGCCTTCCTGGAGAATCGTTTCCTCCAGCATCTCACGCCATTGCTGTCGATAACCGGGGTTGGCGCGGATTACTTGCGCGCCTTCCGGCAGCAAGGCGCCGACAATTCGATCGATGTTTTGCGCGTAGGTGGATTCGCCCATCAAATCCGGTTCGAGTCCCGGCGTCGTCTGATGGCCGGTCATCGCGGTCGTTTTATTGTCGAGGATGATGTAAGTGATGTCCTGTTTGTTTTTCAGTGAATTGGAGATAGCGACTGTGCCGCTGTGGAAAAACGTGGAATCACCAAGGAAAACGACTTGTTTATTTCGAATGAACGGGTCAATGCCAGCGCCGGTGCCTCCGCCCAAGCCCATCCCGCTGTAATTGTGCATCAGCTCTTTGGTCGGCTCGAACATCAGCATCGTGTAACAGCCTGTATCGCCGTGAAACACCAAATCCACCGGGCCGCAATTGTGCACCTTGAACATATATTCAGCATTTCGAAAATCCGCCTTGACCTGCATCAAGACGCTCGCGCTGTCGCGATGCGGGCATCCGGGACAAAACGTAGGGGTTCGCGGCGCCAGTGTCGCATCGAATTTCTCCGTCGCCGCGATGGTCGCCAGTTCGCGCTCCACCGATCCATTGCCAAAGCCCGCGTCGTGCAGCACTGGCGCGATGCGCTCCAGAACGATCGAGGGATGCAGACCGCGGATGGAGGGAAACCCTTCGCCGTCAGGAAACTGTTTGCCCCAAACTTCCGCAACTTGCCTTCCGTTCTGTCGAGCTTTCGTGGCAATCGAGGCAATTTGTTCTTCGAGAAAACCGCGTCGCTCCTCGACGACGATGATCTTTTCAACCGTCGTCGCGAATTCCTCGACCAGTTGTGGGTCGGCAGGATAGCTGACACCGAGTTTGAGGATGGGGATATCACCGAGCACGCCGAGTTCGGCGAGCGCGTGGGTGAGATAGACATACGCCAGGCCGGTTGCGACAAAACCGAGAGGGGCCTTCTTGGTGGCAGACGCATCCCTGCCTGTGGCTTTCGAAAACTCAATCCGATTCACACCCAATTCCCGCGCGGCCGTCCACAAATCGGCAAAGCGTTGTGTAAACGCGTCTTCTTTCCACCAAGTTCGCGGCGGAAGCAGGACGCGGTCGTCGAGATCGATCTTGGCGGTATCGAGTTCGATGCGATTGTTGGCGTTGATTTTTGGCCAGTGGTTGGTGCGCGCCCAAACGGTGCCTCCGCCATCGGCTTGATTGGTGGTGACCAGATAGCCGATATAAAGGCGGGCGCGGTTGGAGAGCTGAAAACTGATATTGAGCCAGTCTTTTAGCTCCTGAAAATCGGCCGGCTCAACCACCGGCATGAAAAGATGTTTGCAGAGATAACGCGAATCGGCGGGCACTTGGGTGGAATCGCTCCACGGATCGTCGCCGACGATGACCACCGCGCCGCCATCGGGGTGCGCGCCCGCGAGGTTGCCCAGCGCCAACGCATCCGCCGCCACGTGCAGCCCCACAGATTTCATAGCCGCTACGCCTCGCAACCCGCTCATCTGCGAACCATTCAGCATCGCAGCGGCCAAGGCTTCGTTATTGGCAAGTGCGGCGCGGATTCCCTTTTCTTTCAGGAGTGGGGCGATTTGTTCGATGGCGTCGAAGAATCCGGCAATGGGCGACCCCGGGTAGCCCGTCCAGAGATGGGTACCCCCGTCGGTCTCGAGAAGACCTTTGATCAGCAGTTCGTTGCCGGTGTAAATCTCGCAACCCTCTTCGCGTAAAAAGCGTGGATCCAACCTCATTCGCCGATCAGTATCGCACAGCACGCACAGAGAGGCAAACGGTTTTTCATTCCCAAAACGTTTTTTCCATCGAGCCAATCTCGCCTTTGGGAATTACCGATTCTCTCGAAAGTGATTGTGTGCGGAATCAGCAAATACCATCGCGCGGACTTGCGCGAAGGGAATGTCGCCGCTACAATATGCGGTCTATGGGTGATGAGGAGTCAATCCCTATTGGGAACACTTCCGAAAAATCGGCGGCTTCCACAAAAGTACCCGCCGTGCAATCCGCGGGCGAGGCGACGCAGACACCGCCGCCCGCTGGCGATCCGCAAAAGACGAAACTCGGCGCGGGCGCGAAGACTGCCCATTCGCCCTTGGCTCGGCGTGAGCCGCGCGCGGGCGACTCGCTCGCGCATTACAAGCTGACCCAAAAACTCGGTGAAGGGGGTATGGGCACGGTCTTCAAGGCGTACGAAGAGGCGCTGAAACGGGATGTGGCGGTGAAAGTCCTGCCACCGCGATTTGCCGCCGACCCGGAATTTGCCGAGCGATTTCAGCGTGAAGCGCAGGCGATCGCGCGAATCAATCACCCGAACATCATCCAAGTCCATTACATCGGTCAACAGGAGGAGATTCTGTTTTTTGCGATGGAACTGGTGGATGGCAACAGTCTCGAAAAATTGCTACAGCACTGTGACCGATTAGACGAACGAGAGGCGCTCGAATACATCCGTCAAGCCGCGCTTGGCCTGCAGGATGCCAATGAGCATGGTGTTCTGCACCGCGATATCAAGCCTGCAAACTTGATGCTGACCAAAAAAGGGATCGTCAAAGTCGCCGATTTTGGATTGAGCAAAAAAATCTCGACCAGTCCTGAATTGAGCGCCGCGCTGACCGCGACGCAGACAGTCATGGGCACGCCGTTCTACATGAGCCCCGAGCAAGCGCGGGCGCGGGAATTGGATTTTCGCGCCGACATTTACAGTCTCGGCGCGACGCTGTACCACTTACTTGCCGGACAACCGCCATTTACGGGTGAGACGGCGGTGGATATCATGGTGGGTGTAATTTCCAATCCACCTCCGCCGATTCGGAAGGTCAATGCGGCGGTGTCGCCCGCCACGGCGCGGTTGCTGGACAAAATTCTTGCCAAAAATCCGAACGACCGACAGCAGAGTTATGCCGAATTGATTGCCGACATTGATGCAATTCTGGCGGGGAAAATTTCGTCCGCGCCCGATTGGCGCCGCCGCTCGATGATGGCAGGCGCCGCGGCGTTGCTGGCAACTTTTGCGGGTTTGCTCTGGAGCAATTATTTTAATAACCAAGAAGCGCCGCTTGTGTCGTCGCAGGGAACTGTCGCCCCGCCGATTGTTCCTGAGGAAGATCCGGATGCAGCCGCCAAGTGGGAAAAAAGCATAGACTTGCTCTCGTTGATTGATGTGAGAAAAGACAAGATTACCGGGACTTGGAAGAAGGAAGTGGATGGCCTGGCGTCCGACGAAACAACCTATGCCGCCCTCAAGATTCCATTTCAACCCCCGGAAGAGTATGATTTTCGGATCCAGTTCACGCGGCAATCGGGAAGCGATTACGTGAAGCAAACCATGTCGCGCGGGGGACGATCGTTCGGTTGGATTATGGCAGCGCAAAATGACGTGTTTGGATTTGCCAACATCGACAATCTCTGGGCGCATGAAAACAAAACCACGAAACATCAGCCGATCGTTTTCCAAAATGGAAAGCGATATTCGTCGGTTGTGCAGGTGCGGAATCGGGGGCTGAAGGCGTTTGTCAACGGCTCACTGATCGCAGGATGGCCAACTACGTATTCCGATATGAGCCTCGGCACGGATCTGGACAAACTTTATAACAAAGCGCTCGGCATCGAAACGAACGAAAGCTCAACAGTGTTTCATCGCGTCGAGCTGGTGGAAATTAGCGGCGAGGGTAAATTCCATCGGCCCAACGATCCTGCGGCAAAAACTGCCGCTGCCCAGCGCGTTGCGCCTGTGTTCCCGAAAGGAGAACCCGATTACCCCGGTCGTGTGGCTTCTGCAATTAACTTGCTGCCGTTAATTGACGTGGAGCGGGACAAACTGGCCGGCGACTGGCATATCGAGGGTGGCGTGTTGGTATCGGAAAAGAATGGTCTTGCGCAACTTGCAATTCCGTATCGGCCGCCGGAAGAATATGATTTCCTCGCCGATTTCACGAGGGAGGCTGGAAACGAGATGGTGGCGCAGATTTGTTCCAAATCCAATCGCCCGTTCTTGTTGGCGATGGGTGTTTCTCAAAACACGATTTCCGGCCTCGAAATATTCGATGGCAAAACGATCAGCGCGAGCCCAACCAAGCGATTGTTTGGACCGCAAATCGGCATACGCCACTCGACAGTGGTGCAAGTGCGCGATGATGGCGTGAAGGCGTTTCTCGACGGCAAACTGTTTACGGAATGGCGGGGCGATTATACAACCGCATCTCTGCTGGATTTCTATCATAAGGGCTACGCCGGAAGGCTCGGCATCGCCAGTTGGGAAGGTCGCATCCGCTTTCATCGTCTCGCTGCTGTTGAGATTTCCGGCCAAGGCACTTTCACCCACCCCGGTGATGCCGCTGTCCAAGAAACTGTCGTATTGAGCGCCGAAAATCTTCGGTGGCAGAAAGCGATCGATTTGCTTGCGTTGACCAACCCGCTGGCAGACAAAGTAAAAGGGAGATGGGAACAGAACGATGAGGGAATCGTCTGTGACGTAACTCCCTTCGCAAACCTCCAATTTCCGTATCGGCCACCCGAGGAATACGATGTTCGCGCGGAGTTCACGCGGCAAACCGGAAAATCGGGGGTCGTGTTGATCCTGACAAAAGACAACCATGATTTTACCTGGGTCATGGGTGGATGGGGAAATACCGTTTCGGGTTTCGAAAATATCAGCGGCAAGGGCATCCATGACAACACAACACGAACGGATATCGGACTTGATAACGGGCGCCGTTCGGTCGTTCTTGTGCAAGTGCGCAAAAGCAGTTTGAAAGCGTTTATGAACGGAAAACCGATCGCGGAACACAACGGCAATTATTCCACCATGGCCATTCATCCACCATGGAAACTTAATGACCCTTCGCTACTCGGAATCGGCGCGGATCAAGGTAAAACAGTTTTTCACCGAGTCCAGGTACTCGAAATCACAGGTCACGGAAAATTCATCCGTCCCAACGACCCCGCTGCGAAGGCTGCAGAAGCGAAACGCGCTGTTGCTGTGAATGCGTGGTTGCCACTCGATATTTCCAAAGCGTGCAATGCTGATGTCATCAGTACCGCTGACCACGACGCAGCGGATTCGTCCGAGGGAAACATTGGCCATTTTGCCACTACCGGGTATTTGAAGAAAGTTGGCAATACAAAACCGGGATTGCCCGATGACGGCCGGATTCCGATTCCCGGCGCGAGTCCGTCCAGCATCTTTCAACTCACGATGCCGCCGCAGAAGAATTCGATTGTAATCACCACCTCCGAAGGCCGCCAACCCGACCCAATCAAAATCAACCTGCTTCCCCACCAACGTCGTAAGTGCTCTCAACTGGCCTTTCTGACCTCGAGTGCCTGGGGAGGCTGTAAGGCGCGTGTGACATTCCATTATGAATCCGGTCCGGATTCCATCGAGAAGCTGATCACGGCCGACTGGCGAGCGGACACCCGCACCGAACCCGTTACCAATTATATTGCCCTTGCGACGAAAACTACGATTGATAACGGCCGTTTCCCGGTCGAGACGTATTCCCAAGCACTCCCCACCGACCCGCAGCGAACCCTCGAAGCGATCAGCATCGTCTTCGACTCGTTCTTTCAGACGAAAGACGATGCGTACACTCGCCGAGATTTCATCGCTGGCATTCTCGCCATTAGCGCGATGCCGATGGAGGCCGTCGCGGACGTGGAAGATGAATTCCGCTGGAAAAACGCTGTAAATCTTCTCGAGACAATCAATCCACAGCGCGATAAGAGGGATGGGGAATGGCAAATGGAAAACAAAATGCTCGTTGGCCAATTTACCGACCAGGCTCGCCTCGAAATCCCTTACACACCTCCCGATGAATACGACATCCGCATTGTTTTCCGTCGCCGTTCGGGTAACGATACCGTCGGACTAATACTCGCTAAAGGCGACCGACAGTTCGCCTGGATGATGGGGTCATTGAAAAACACAATATTCGGTTTTGATTCAGTCCGCGGTGCGTATGTCTTGGAGAATGCCACCACCCGTCGAGTTGCCCGTTGTTTCGATAACAGCCTCCACAGTTCCGTCGTCCAAGTCCGTCGCGACGGCGTCGCCGCCTATCTCGACGGCAAGCCAATTACCCAGTGGAAGACCGATTATTCGGATATGAGTCTCTTTGAGGGCTGGGTGTTGCGCAATAAACGCTCCCCCGGTCTCACTCTCTATAACAGCACCGTCGAATTTCACCGCGTCGAAGTGCTCGAAGTCACAGGCAAAGGCTCATTCGTTCGGCCCGACGACCCCGCACCGAAATAGAATATTAGACGGTCGACTCAACTTGGTTCGATTCGATTTGGTTTCTAGCCGACGGACAGATCTGCTCCTCGTGTTGTTTTGCAGGTACGATGTCATCCCAGATTTGTGCGCCACGCTGCGGCGTTGACGCGCGGTTCGCGGCGTGGTAGCTTCGCCCGCTTTTTGCGGAGCATTATGGCTGGGAACTATAAAGACACGTTAAATTTGCCAAAGACCGACTTCCCGATGAAGGCGGATTTGGTGCAGAAGGAACCGGAACGGCTTGGGCGCTGGCAGACGGAACGTCTTTACGAGAAAATTCTCGAGGCGCGCAAAGATGCTCCGCTGTTTGTGCTCCACGACGGACCGCCCTACGCCAACGGCGATGTTCATATCGGCACGGCGCTCAATAAAATCCTCAAGGATATCGTCGTTCGCCACGCGACGATGACGGGCTGCCGCGCGCCGTATGTGCCCGGCTGGGATTGTCACGGGTTGCCCATCGAGCTGAAAGTCCAAAAGGAAATCGAAAAGAGCGGTGAAAAACTTTCGTCACCGCAAGTTCGAAAAAAATGCCGCGATTACGCGCAGGATTTTGTCGACAAACAACGCAACCAATTCAAACAGCTGGGCGTGATGGGCGACTGGGATCGTCCTTATCTGACCATGTCGCCCGACTATGAAGCGGCCATCGTGGAAACTTTCTACGAAATGCGGTCGCGCGGTTACATCTATCGCGCGCTCAAGCCCGGTTACTGGTGCATTTCTTGCCGGACGGCGTTGGCGGCGGCGACCGCCGAGAGCGAATACAAGAACCACGAGTCGCCTTCGATCTATGTGAAGTTTCCGGTCCACGGAAAACTTGGTGGCCAAGTCCTTTCCAAGACTTACGTTCTCGTCTGGACTACGACGCCTTGGACGTTGCCCGCCAATCTTTCGGTGACACTGCATCCGGATGCGGACTATGTTTTTGTGCGGGTTGGGGAAGAGACGTGGATCTTGGCGGAGCGGCTTTTAGGCGCTGTTGCCTCCAAGACGGGAAAGCAATTTGGCGAGATCGTTCGCAAAATGAAAGGGGCCGCTTTGGCGGCCGAGAAAGTGTTCCCCGACTATCCGTTCACCCATTTGCCGGACCGACCGCCATTTACACTGGCCACCTACGTGACGATGGAAGACGGGACGGGTTGTGTCCATACGGCGCCCGGGCATGGCATTGAAGACGCGGAGACCGGCGACAAATACAAATTGGAACCGCGGTGTTACTCGCCGTTGGACGATGCAGGACGATTTTTGGCGGATGGCCGGGTTCCAGCGGAATTGGTCGGAAAGAGTGTCTGGAAGGCCAATGACTTTGTGATCCAATTATTGAAGGACAAAGATTTTCTCGTTGCCGAACAAAAAATCGAGCACAGTTATCCCCATTGTTGGCGCTGCAAAAAACCGGTCATCTTTCGCTCCACGGACCAGTGGTTTGTGAAAGTGGACAATGAAAAACTTCGCGAGCGGGCGCTGGCCGCCGTGCGCGACCCGAATCAAATCCGGTTTGTTCCCGAATGGGGCGTCTCGCGTTTCAGCGGGATGCTTGCCGAGCGACCCGATTGGTGCATCAGCCGCCAGCGGGTCTGGGGCGTGCCGATCCCGGTGATTTCTTGTTCGGCTTGCGGCCATCAGTTTCCGGAAGCCGACCAACAGATTGTTGATTTGGTTCGCAAGAACGGAATTGAAATCTGGTTTCAGAAGAGCGCCGGCGAACTTTTGGGGCCTCATTACTCGGGGCAGGTTGGTTGTCCGAAGTGTAAAGGCGCTACGGTCCTGAAGAAAGAAACTGATATTCTCGATGTCTGGTTTGAGAGCGGATGCAGTCATCGTGGCGTGTTGAAGACCAATGCAGCGCTGAAGTTTCCCGCCGATGTTTATCTCGAGGGCAGCGACCAGCATCGCGGCTGGTTTCAAGTGTCGCTGCTCACGGCCTTGGCGACGGGAGATCAAATGCCGCCGTATAAAACCGTCGTAACCCACGGTTTTTTGGTGTCGCCGGAAAGCGGCGAGAAAGTGTCAAAATCCGTCGGCAAACCCGCCAACGCCGATGATTACGTGAGCCGTTTTGGCGCGGACATTCTCCGGCTATGGGTGATCAGCGAGGATTACCGGAACGACGTGCCGCTTTCGGAGGAAATCATCACCCGGGTCGGCGAGACCTACCGTAAAATCCGCAACACGCTCCGGTTTTTGTTGAGCAATCTTTACGATTTCAGCCCGGCTACGAATTCCGTGCCGTTCGACAAGCAAAACGAGCTGGATCGCTGGGCGCTGTCGCGGCTGCAGGCGATTATCGACCAGGTGCGTCGCGCCTACGCCGAGTACGAGTATCATCGCGTCTATCACACGCTCAATGCGTTTTGCTCGGTTGACCTCTCCTCTTTTTATCTGGACATTCTCAAAGACCGTCTTTATACATTCGCGCCCAATTCCTCGGAGCGTCGTTCATCGCAGACGACGCTGTTGGAGGTCGTCGTAGCGCTGGCGAAATTGCTGGCGCCTGTTTTGCCGTTCACGGCGGAGGAAGTTTGGGATGAATTGCGACGCCTGGGCTGTGTCCGTGAAGAGTCGGTGCATTTGTCGTTGTTGCCCGAGGCTCGTCCAGCCATGCGAGACGAGAAACTGGAGCAGCGCTGGAAAGTTTTGGGGCAGATCCGCAATACGGCGCAGCTCGAATTGGAAACGGCGCGCGCGGCGAAGCTGATCGGCAAGTCGCTGGACGCGCGGTTGACGCTGCGATTGAGTTCCGCCCTGCGGGAAATGTGGGGCGGCGACGTGGAGTTGTTGTGTACGGCGTTCAACGTGTCCCAGGTCGAGGTTGTCGATCTCGGTGCGACAGGCATCAAAAAATGGTCGGAGACCGTTGCGAAAGCGGCCGGACAAAAATGTGCGCGTTGTTGGAACTGGCGCGAGGATGTCGGGCAAAATGCGGAGTACACGGATCTGTGTGGACGATGTGCTGTGATAGTAAAAGAATGGAAAGGAAATCATGAAGACAAAAGCAACGAAACGTCGTAAAGGAACCAAAATCGTCAAAGCCGCTTCTTCCCGGGCATTGGCGGCCAAAAAGAGCGGCAAAAAATTTCGCGGCGAAGCGCTGAAGTTTCAACGCATGCTGTTGGGGTTGCGCGATCATCTCCTCGACGCGATCAACACCACCACCGGGCAGACGCTCAATCGGTCGCAACGCGATTCCGCCGGCGATATCTCCGGGTACCCCACCCATATGGCCGATGCCGGTTCGGAAGATTTCGACCGCGATTTTGCGCTCTCGCTGATTTCGTCCGAGCAGGAAGGACTTTATGAAATCGAGGAGGCGCTGAAAAGACTCGAGGATGGTTCCTTTGGCACTTGCGAGATGTGTGAAAAAGGCATCAGGAAGGCGCGATTAAAAGCAGTTCCGTTCGCGCGCTTCTGCATCGATTGCCAGGCTAACGTCGAGAAAGAGCAGAAATCCATCGCTGCGCGTCCCCAGGTCAGCCTCGAAGACACCGCCGAAGACGAGGAAGCCGAAGCGTCTTCGGAGGAATAATATGCCTGCCACTCCGCCGGTCCCGGGTGACGCCGTCTCGTCTGTCGAGAATGCGTCGCCGCAACGGCGGGCCTTGGCGTTTGCGGCGGGCATCGTGGCGCTCGATCAATTCACAAAAGGCCTGGCATTGGCGATCCTCGCGCCGGAAGTGCTTTGGAAAATCACCGATCTCGTTGCCCTTCTGGATACTCGGGTCACGCCAAACCGTCCAATCTTCCCTTTTTTTAATCTCGCTCTGATCACCAATAAAGGGGCGGCTTGGGGTATGTTCAAAGACACTGACTTCGCGCCGATCGCACTCACCGCGCTCGCGGCAATAGCCTCCATCGTGCTCGCTCTTGTATTGGCGCGGCCTAAAACCGATCTTTCCCCTCATCAACGGACAGCATTGGCAGTCATTCTGGGTGGGATCGTGGGGAATCTTATCGATCGGCTCCGGTTCGGCGCTGTCGTGGATTTTCTGGATATTCATCTAGGTGGCTGGCACTGGCCGGCATTCAACGTCGCCGATAGCGCCATCTGCGTTGGCGTTTTCTTGTATCTATTGGCCAGTTTTCGAGCCGATTCCACGACGGAAAAGGGTCCGGAAAAATCCTCGGTCACACCCACGACAGGCAAATAGCTTGCTGTTGCCGGCAATTGAATAAGCACTCGACCGGACGCGTCAAACCATTCAAGATTGAACGGATATGGTTTATCAGCGATGTTCCAGGCCAATGAAAGGAGGAGAGATGAAAACGATGACTCTGATGATAGCGGCGGTTGTCACGCTCGTCGTGGCAACAGCGCAAGCCGGTGACCGTTGGTCGGTCAGTATCGGCACCGGGCATTGCGGAAGCTCGTACGGCGGTTACTATAGTTCGCACGGGAGCTACGGTTTCTACTACTCCAGCCCGACGTATTACTCTGCGCCCACCTATTGTCCGCCGCCAGTGACATATTATTCTTCGCCGACGATTTACTATTCGTCCCCGCCGGTTGTGTATTACTCGACGCCGTATTATGTGGCACCACGTCCCGTGTACGTCGTTCCGAATTGTCCGCCATCGGTGACGGTTACCTACGGTCGGCCGCGTCGATGGTGATGGCTGCGCGCAAACAACTGCTGCGATTTCGAGGCCACTCACCTCAGGTGGCCTCGAGTGTTTTTATCGCCGACGGCGCGCGCGTAATCGGTCGCGTAAAAATCGGACGCGGCTCGAACGTCTGGTTCAACGCGGTGTTGCGGGGTGATGTCGAGACGCTCACCGTCGGAGAGTTTACCAACATCCAAGACGGCGCGGTGCTTCATGCCGACCCGGGATTTCCCCTGCGCATCGGCAGTTATGTAACGATTGGACACAGCGCCATCGTTCACGGCTGCGAGATTGGGGACGAAACGTTGATCGGCATGGGTGCGATCGTGATGAACGGAGCCAAGCTTGGTCGTCAATGCCTGGTCGGCGCAGGCGCATTGCTTACCGAGAAATTCTCCGCACCCGACGGCTCTCTCATCTACGGCTCGCCCGCCAAAATCGTCAGCCAGCTTGGCCCGGAGGAGCGCGAGAAGCTGCGTCGCTCCGCCGACCACTACGCCGAACTGGCGCAGCAGTACCGCCGCCCTTCCGCGCGGCGATAACCCTTTCCCGCCCAAGCAAGAAGCTCGCCATTGACAAAATAATACGTATACGTATTATATACCTCAACACGCGGCTGCCGCCGTGGAAAGGAGTTAATTATGGCACATATCGTTACCGAGCCATGCGTCAACTGCAAGTACACCGATTGCGTCGAGGTTTGCGCCGTGAACTGTTTTTATGAGGCGGGCGACCGCCTCTATATCAACCCCGACGAATGCACCGATTGCCGCGCCTGCATCCCCGTCTGCCCCGTCGGCGCCATTTTTCTCGACGCAGACGTCCCTGAAAAATGGAAGACCTTCATCGAGTTGAACCGTGTCGCTACCACCGGTCCCGATAAGGCGAAATACCCGAATATCACGGAGCGGAAAGAACCGCTTGCGGCAGCCGGAAATGCATCTGAAAAACTCGTTGTGCCGTCGGCGCCAAGTTTATCGCCACCTTAACGAAAGGAAAACCTATGCCACACGTTGTTACCGAACCTTGTATCAATTGCAAATATACCGATTGCGTGACGGTGTGTCCTATGGACTGTTTTCACGAAGGGGAAGATCGGCTCTACATTGACCCGGAATTTTGTATTGACTGTCGCGCGTGCATCGCGCTGTGTCCCGTCGGGGCAATCTTCAAAGATGTGGATGTCCCTGAAAAATGGCTCGGGTATATTCAGGAAAACCTCGAGCAAGCGATTAAATTTCCAGTACTTTCCGGTCGGAAAGAGCCGCTTGCGACCACCGCGCCTCCCGGCAAGTGCGGCAAATCGCCGTGAGCGCGCCGTTGACTCTGCGGCAATTCTGCGCTACTGATTTGGCGTCATGCCACTGTACGAATTTATCTGCGAGAAATGTGGGAAAGAGTTTGAGGAGTTGGTCCGGTCTTCCTCGCGTGTATCCGCGCAATGCCCGAAGTGTGGCAGCGCGCGGGTGACCAAGAAACTCTCGCGGTTCGCAGCGGCGGGACAAATGGGGGAATCGTTCGCGCCCACTTGAAGCGGCAACCCTACTTCGTGCGGTCGGTGCGAAAATTAACTCCCATACGCGAGCGCAATCCTGTTTCGCCACAGGCGCATCGGTATATCCTCTTCCACAAACCCTACGGTGTTTTGAGCCAATTCACTTCGGAACACGGAAGTCGGTGGCGGACACTGTCAGAGTTTGATTTGCCGAAGGATGTGTATGCCGTAGGACGATTGGACGCGGATAGCGAGGGGTTGTTACTGTTGACGAACGATGGGGCGTTGATCAAGCGACTTTTGGAACCGCGGTTTGCGCATCCGCGGATGTATTGGGCGCAAGTGGAAGGCGCGCCAACCGAGGAGGCGTTGGCGAAACTGCGGGCTGGAGTGATTCTGGACGACCGGCGCACTCGACCTTGTGGGGCGCGAATCTTGCAACCGGAACCGGATTTGCCTGCGCGCGAGCCGCGGATTCGATATCGCGCGCGGATCCCGACGAGCTGGATCGAGATCACATTGACGGAAGGGCGCAACCGGCAAGTGCGTCGCATGACGGCGGCAGTGGGACATCCGACGTTGCGGCTGATTCGGGTGGCGATTGGGTTGTTGCGACTTGGCGATTTGGCGTCGGCGACGTGGCGGGAACTATCCCGGTCAGAAATCATGGAGAGAGTTGACGAGCGGGCGTAGCTGCACTACTCTAGCGCGCGAATGAGTTGCGGGATCGTCTAATGGTAGGACAACGGACTCTGGATCCGTTTATCTAGGTTCGAATCCTAGTCCCGCAGCCAGGACGACAATTCAACGATCTACCGAGCCGTGAATTTCACCGACAAACTGGACCAGCTTCGCGCGTTGTTGCGCGGGTATCGCTCGACGATTGTCGCTTATTCGGGCGGAGTGGACTCGGCGTTCCTGGCCAAAGTTGCCCATGAGACTCTGGGGGACCGGTCGTTGGCTGTGATTGCGGACTCGCCCAGCCTGCCTCGCCGGGAATTGGAAGAGGCGATTGACCTTGGCCATCGGTTTGGGTTTCCCGTTCGTGTCGTGCAAACCAATGAAATGACCGACTCGAACTACACGTCGAATCCGTCCAATCGTTGTTACTTTTGCAAACACGAGCTTTTCGAGACGCTCGCGCCGATTGCGCGTGCCGAGAATTATGCGGTTATTTGCTATGGCGAAAATGCCACCGATATCGGAGACCATCGTCCCGGAGCAAAAGCCGCCGCGGAATTTGCCGTGAAAGCGCCCCTCAAGGAACTCGGGCTCACCAAATCAGACATTCGCGAGTTATCCCGCGCGCTTGGCCTGCCCACGGCTGACAAACCACAGATGGCATGTCTCTCCTCCCGGATTCCCTACGGAGAGGATGTCACGCCGGAAAAATTGGCGATGATCGAGGCCGCCGAAAATATTCTTCGAGACGCTGGGTTTCAGGATGTCCGGGTACGTCACCACGAACTCAAGAGCGGCGCTCTGGCACGCCTAGAAGTTGGGCCGGGCGAATTGCCGCGATTGCTGGAGGACTCGCTTCGGTACCGCGTGGCCACGGCGCTTCGCCAGATTGGGTACGGACAAATCACCCTTGATCTGTTCGGGTACCGGCGCGGGAGCGCGAACGAAATCCCACAGAAATCATCGAGAACGCCAACGGATTGACCGTTACGCTCTTCGCGACTATATTCGCGCCCATGTCCAAAACGCCCAAGCCAGGCCGGCATTCACCGCCTTTTTTCTTCGCGCCGTACGCCGCCAGCGCGCGCCGATACTTGTCGCGCGCGCAGCGCGAGATCGCGCGTCTGCCGGAACGCGAGATCAACAAATTGGCGGACGCGATTGAAGAGCAGTATCGGCGGGACAAATTCGTTTTCATCATCGGGAACGGCGGCAGCGCGACCACGGCGCAACATTTTGCCGAGGATTTGGGCAAGAGCAGCGTGGGAGATTTCGAAAAGCAAAAACGCCTGAAGGTGATCAGCTTGGCCGACAACATTGGATATCTGACCGCATGGGCGAATGATACGCACTATGATCGCGTCTTTGTCGAGCAACTGAAAAACTTGGCTGGTCGCGGCGACCTTTTGATTGCCATCAGTGGAAGCGGGAACAGCCCGAATATTCTGCGCGCCGTCGAATGGGCGAACACCAACGCCGTCCGGACGTTCGGCCTCACGGGCTACGATGGTGGAAAGCTGAAAACGTTGGCGGGCCAATGCATCCACGTGAAACTTGCCGATATGGGCATGGTTGAATCTCTCCATCTCTTGCTCTTCCATTACGTCCTCGCCCGTTTCCACAAAAAAATCCGTTAGCGCAGTTGCCAGATGTGCCGGTTTATGCAATGTTCGCCGGCGATGAATTTCCTAAGCATGGGTGTCTCGGTTGGCCAATGGTTTGGGATCACAGTCCGGCTGCATATCACATTTTTTTTCTTCGCCTATGTGGAAGCCAGCGCAATCGCGCTATTTCATGGTTGGTTACGTGCGCTGGCATTTGTGCTCGGCCTGTATCTCAGCATTTTGCTGCACGAATTTGGCCATGCACTCGCCGCCAAATGGTGCGATGGGGAAGCCGATGAAATTCTCCTCTGGCCGCTGGGCGGCCTTGCCATGGTTCGACCCGCTTGGCATCCAACAGCGCATCTTATCACTACCATCGCGGGTCCATTTGTCACATTGGTGCTTTGGCTGCTGTTCGCGGGCTATGCAGCCATCTTGGAATCGGCTGGCCCTGGTACGACGGATCTTTGGCGGTTCTCCGTCTGGTTTTCAACCAGAATGGCTGACCTCAATCTCTGGTTGCTTTGTTTTAACGTGTTTGTCCCTGCGTTTCCCATGGATGGAGGGCGCATAGTTCGCGATACGCTATGGCATTTTATTAGCGCCGAAAAGGCTACACGGATCGCTGTGGCCATCAGTCGAATGCTTGCCCTCACCGCCGCAGTGTGGGCGATGCATGAACTTGGAGGGCTTGCACTTCTGCCACCTCTTCCCTATGTGCATCCCGTAAGCGTCTTGATTTTGTCTGTTTTCATCTTCTCACAAGCCGCGTATGAGTCCAACGCAGTCGTTGCATCCGAAGCGCGTGGCACGTATGGATTTTCCATCCGCGAACGTTTGGCGCGGGGACGGCGTCAAAAGGCTTTCTTTCAATCGATTGAGGAGCGAAAGAGAGGTGAATCGTCCGCTGGTTTTCATCAATGTGCCACGTGTGGACGAACGGAGCGTACCGCACCTCACCTCGAGTTTCGGGTTTGTTCCGACTGTGCCCACGGGGAGGAGTATTGCGGCGAACATCTGCGAACCCATCGGCACAGTTGACCGGGGCTGTTATTCGATCGCGGGGAAGAATTTGCGGATTAACTCTTTGCTGCCGGGATGGAGTTGCGCGGCGTAGGAGGCAAAGCGAATGGCCTCCGTCTCGCTTAATTTGTATTCGCGATAGAAAATCGCCAGCCCAAGATACCGTTCCGCCGCTGCGGAACGGGTGGGTTCTGGTGAGTTTGCGGCTACGCGAGGCATGTAGTATTGCAAAACTTTTGCCAGTTCCGTCGGTGGAAACGTCTGCCATTTGCGGACGAACGCGCCGAATTGCGTCTTGAACGAGGCGTCCGATTCCGTGGCGCTGGTCAAGGGGTCGGTGATTTGCTTGCCGCCGAGCGTCAGCGTGTTGGCGGGGAGCGGATTGGTGGCGATGCCAGTAACCGCTGCCTGCTTCAAGTCGGCAAGCAGTTGGAATGTCTTGGAACGTTTCTCCAGTAGCGCCTTGCCATCGGCGGTGGTGATTTGACCATTGAGCTTTGCGTAGGCCGAGGCAACGGGAGCGAAGGAAAACGCGTTGACGAGCGGGGTGACTTGGGCGTCGAGCAGTCCGATTTTTTTCCTTTCCTCCTCAAACTTTGCGCTTTCCTCGGCCGCGTGCGTAGCTTTGCGGGAGTTCCACTCGATCTCGTATTCTTTACGGCGCGCGATGACACGCGAGCGAAATGCCGTCGCGGTGATTGGCGGTTGAATCCCGGTCGCATCGAGTCTCGCAATCGCCGCCTCCCATTTATCGGCGTCTCGCAGCTCTTTGGCCTCGCGCAATGTTGTCTGCAATCGGTCATACTGAGATCGGAACCCAGCCGCGGCTGGCCGCAACCGGTCAACCCATTCCCATTCGCCTTCCAACCGGGGAGCGGCGGCAAATTCTCCAAAGAAGGCAACGGATTCCGCTTGCGCATTATCGTCGCCACTTAATCCATTGATGCCGAGAGTGAACCGGGCAAGCTGTCGCGCGCCGGCGGGCAGGTTGTTGAGGCTGGCGGCAAGTTTTTTTGGGGGCAAATCGCCCAGCATCAAATTGGCGAGCACAATCGAGATGTTTTCGGCGGAAATCACTTTGGGGACTTCAGAAATGGGTTTATTACCGGCCAATGAATTGAAGGTGCTTTCGCCCTCTTCCGTATTCCCGCGCAATGTGTAAATGATTCCGTGAAGAAAAACCGTCGTGTTTTTCTGTTTGGGAGTGAGTCCGGGAGTCAATTCGATCGAGCGACAGTCGTCTGCCGCCTGAGTGTAATTGGCTTGGGAAAGATAGGTGAGGGTAGGCTCGAAACGTTTGAGCCAGGATTCATCCGAAAGCGTCCCCGTTGTTGCGTTGGAGGTTCCTCCCGGAATTTTTGTCGAGGAGTTGTTGTTCGACGAATGATTGCGTTGTTCTTCTGTCGGCACGCGAAAGATGGCGATGATATTGCCAATGACCGGTACGTGCGCCAGCGTATCCAGGTTTTTCAGGACAAGGACAATGACAAGGACCCCGATACCGGCGGTGGCGAGCCGGCGAACGAGGCGATTTCGATTGGCGGAATGAAGTTCCTGCGCCGCCTCGTTGATTTTCTGGCGGCTCGAAAACGCAGCGCGCTTGGCTGCGGTCAAGTCCGCGATCAGCGCGTCGTAGGTTTCGTAACGATCCTCCGGCTTGCGTCCCATCATCCTCGCAACAATTTTCGCCGTCGCCTCGGAAGTATCGCTGTGGAATTTACGAACCGAGGGTGGGATCTCGCGCAACCGACGGCTGGCAACCTCCTGCAAATCCGGGCCTTCGAACGGTGGCCGATTGGCAATCGCATGAAACAGCGTCGCGCCGAGACTGTAAATGTCGCCGCGGAAATCCACGCGTTTGCTTTCCAGCTTTTCCGGCGGCACATAGTACGGCGTACCCCAAATGTTGCCGTGTGGATCAGTCTTGCCGCTTGCTTCCTTCGCGAATTGCGCCAAACCAAAATCGACAATCTTCGCCACGCCTTCTTCGTTGAAAAGAATGTTGCCTGGCTTGATGTCGTGATGCGCCACGCCGCGAGTCCACGCTGACCGCAGGGCGGTCGCCACTTGTAATCCAATTTCAATCACCTGCGCTTCCGAGAGCGGTTTTTTGCTGCTAATGATGTCATCGAGGCTGCCCCGGTCCACCAGTTCCATTGCGAGAAAATACTGGCCGGCTTCCTGCCCAAAGGAATAAATTTGGACGATGTTGTGATGGTTCAGCGCCGCCGCCGCGCGCGCTTCGCGCGAAAAGTTTTCGATGAAATGCGGGTCGTTCGCCATTTCTTTTTGCAGCAGTTTGATGGCGACCTGGCGGTTCAGCGATGTGTCAATCGCGCGAAACACCTCTCCCATCCCGCCGCTCCCCATTCGGGACAGAAGCATGAATTGCGCCAGCCGTTTGGGTACAACCAGCTCGGCCTTGCATCGGACGCAGTTGATCTTCGTGAAAGGCGCCAACTCGGTCACGTCCATCTTTTGGCTGCAAGCGCTGCAACTGATTTTAAGCCGGTCTTTCTTTTCGGCAGAGGTGCTTTCCATCGGGGGCAATCATACCATCGTCATCCCTCTCTTGCAACAGCCGCCCATGAAGTTGCGCAAAGCAAACGGTTGTCGTATGATTGCCGTGAATCGAGGCAAGATGACCTTTGCAGGACACGGTACGACCCGGATGGCAACCGACTGGCGGTTGCGGCTGAATTATTGCCAATCCAAGTTGCAGGGTGGTCAGCACGACCGGCAAGCTTGGCGATGGAAAATCCAAATCCGAGTCCTCTCGTTCTTTCTGTCGCGCTACGGTGATGTTCCGACTGTCGAATGGTTGCCGACGGAATCATCACCGCCAATTTCGCGCTGGCCACGGCATCCGGTCGTTGCTCAACCTCCAATCCCGATCCGGCGATGCCTCCAACGCATCGCCGCGGCGAATGCGGGGTGTGATCGGAATTGAATCGAAAGCGCTGCTTGACTGGCGTTTTGATTATCCTATACTCGGCCTCCTTCAAATGAGCGATGATACGAGATCGCAGCGGGGCGCGTGGCCGGATGTGACCGGAACCGAATGGAACGATTGGCGCTGGCAACTCAAGCACAGCATCCGCACCGCAGACCAGTTACGCGCCTTGTTGCCGCTCACGGCGGAGGAGGATGCGGGTGCGGCATTGGCGGGCGAGCGACTGGCGCTCGGTATCACGCCCTATTTTTTCAACCTGATCGACCGCAACGACCCTGCCTGTCCGATCCGTCGGCAAGTCGTGCCGCGCATCGAGGAGATGAAAACGGCGCCCGGAGAAATGGCCGATCCACAAGGCGAGGATGCCGACATGGTCGTGCCGGGACTGGTGCATCGGTATCCCGACCGTGTTTTGTTTCTGGTAACCGACCGTTGCGCCAGTTATTGCCGGTACTGCACGCGCTCACGATTGGTGAGCAACGCGCAAGGGTACGATTTTCTGCCGCGATACGACGAGGCGCTATCGTATCTGCGCGCTCACAAGGAAGTTCGTGATGTGTTGTTGAGCGGCGGCGATCCGTTGCTGCTCTCGGATGAAAAACTGGAGAAACTCTTGGGCGATTTGCGCGCAATTCCACACATTGAATTTTTGCGGATCGGGTCGCGCGTGCCGGTTTTTCTGCCGCAACGAATCACTCCGGAATTGTGCGCCATCCTTCGGAAATTTCATCCACTCTGGATGAGCCTGCATTTCAATCATCCGCGCGAATGCACCTCGGAAGTCAAGGAAGCCTGTGCGCGACTGGCCGAAGCGGGCATTCCCCTCGGCAATCAATCGGTCTTGTTGCGCGGTGTGAACGACGATGTGGAGACGATGAAAGCGTTGGTGCATAAACTTCTCGCGTTCCGGGTGCGGCCCTATTACATCTATGCGTGCGATTTGGTGGCCGGCACGTCTCACTTCCGTGCGAGCGTGGCGAAGGGGATCGAGATCATCGAGGCGTTGCGCGGACACACCAGCGGGTATGCCGTGCCGCAATTCGTCATAGATGCGCCGGGCGGAGGCGGAAAGATACCGATCAATCCCGATTATGTGCTGTTTCACGATGATCAAAAGATCGTTCTGCGCAATTACGAAGGCAGGGTCTTCGAGTATCCGATGACGCCGACGTCCACGCGGGGCGAGGCGGCGGTGCGACCATCGCGGATCGACACATTTTTGCCAGAAGAGAAAATGGATGCGCCAATCTCTGAACGTTACGTTCGCGATTTCTAGCGCGTTGTGCTTCTTCGGTATCAGCTTTGCCGAAGAACCAACGTCTGCTCCTCGTTCGCCGTTTCCTGATCCATACCCGTTCGGCACCTTTTCCATCGTCGGCTACGACCCAA
This sequence comes from uncultured Verrucomicrobiota bacterium, assembly GCA_964348665.1. Taxonomy (GTDB): domain Bacteria; phylum Verrucomicrobiota; class Verrucomicrobiia; order Palsa-1439; family CAYGDP01; genus CAYGDP01. Next base: position 3,072 of record CAYGDP010000011.1, on the reverse strand, counting down.
AAACTGGCGACCTCGGTGTGGCGGTCGCGTCGAAATTCTTCGCGGTCGGCGCTGTCGTGCCGTGGGCAAAAGCCGGCGTGGGCGCCGTCGCGACACAGTCCTACGCCAACACCACCTACGGCCCAAAAGGATTGGAGTTGCTCGCGGGGGGCAAGTCACCCGACGAAGTCGTCAAAGCTCTTACCGAAGACGACAAGCAAAGCGCGCAACGGCAGGTTGGCATCGTGGATACCAAGGGAAATACGGCAACGTTCACAGGCGAGAAATGCCTGATGTGGGCAGGCGGCAAGACGGGCAAGAATTACTCGGCGCAAGGAAACATCCTGACCAGCGAGAAAGTTGTCGGCGTGATGGCGGAGGCGTTTGAGAAAACCGAAGGCGCGCTCGCGGAGAAATTGATGGCGGCGTTGGAGGTGGGTGACGCCGCGGGAGGTGATTCGCGCGGCAAACAATCCGCCGCACTGCTGGTCGTTCGCAAACGCGGCGGGTACGGCGGGTATAACGATCGCTATCTGGATTTGCGGGTGGATGATCATGCCGAGCCAATCCAGGAACTACGACGGCTCTTGCAAATCTGGGGCGGGAAGAAGTAGAATCGCTGCAGAAGGAGATACCTATGAAACAAATCATTGCGCTGTGGACGGCTTTCTGTTGCGTGGCAATTTTTGCGGAAGAACCTAAGCCCGATGCTGAAGGTTGGGTTTCGCTTTTGAACAGCAAAGACACGACCGGTTGGCGGCTGCGACATGGCAACAAGAGCAGTTGGAGTGTGACTGATGGTGTGTTGAAGAATGACCCGAAAGGGCACGGTGTTGATTTGATCAGCGAAGTGCCGATAGGCGATTGCGAGTTGCATGTCGAATTCATGGTGCCAAAAGGGAGCAACAGCGGCGTCTACCTGCAAGGCCGCTACGAAATCCAGGTGGATGATTCGTTTGGGATGCCCGCCGATAGCCATCATACCGGCGGCATTTACAACAAGATTACGCCGAAGTCCAACGCTTCCAAGCCAGCCGGCGAGTGGCAGAGTTTCGATGTGGTTTTTCGACAGGCCGGCCTCGATGACGCCTCCAAGGTGCTAAAGAAAGCGCGCGTCTCCGTGATCCATAACGGACAGAAAATTATCGAGGACGCCGAGATTGACGGTCCGACGGGGTCTGCCGTAGACACCGAAGAAGGCAAACCCGCCGGACTCATGTTGCAAGGCGACCACGGCATCGTCAGCTATCGCAATATCAAGATGCGCCCGATCAAAACCGAATCGAAACCTGCGGCAGCGCGATGAACGTAACAACAGACAATCAATTGGCGCCAACGTTCCTGTCGATGCGATCGGCAGCGGCATTGTCCGATATTTTTGTCAGGCAAATACCATTAGCACAACAGAATTGTAAGATAATCACAAGTTAGACAGCGTAGCCGCGCGTGCAGTCCGATGCCTCCATCATTCAGACAGTCCAGCAGGCGTTTGCAAAGCGACGCCGACCAGCACACTTTACAAACTACCAGCACTGTGAGGAGTGCGCGGAGCATGATGAGGTTCTACGCTCACGGGACATTTACTCGTTGCGCATCGAGGACGTTGGCAATCCCGGCTGGGATCCAGTTTGTTTCACATCGCCAGAGGGTTTCGCATACTACTTGCCAGCTTTTGTTCGCCTCGCTCTTGCAGAGCCATCCGAGCCGCACGGCTGGTATGGCCCTCAGTTGCTTTTCCATCTTTGCTCTGACGGAAGTCGGAACGAGCGCATGCTCGCTTGCACGATTCTGCAGCGACGCGCAGTCGTTGCTTTCTTGAGGCATTTGGTCGAGACTCGCTCACAGTTGGCTAACAGTTACTATTGTTCCGATGAGTTGTTTCAGGCCATTGAGTATTGGTCAGATGAAACCGACGCCGTCTAACATCTGCCCGGCGGACGGACGCTGAGCTTGGGTCGTCGTAGTCCATCTGGGGCAACTGCCTAACACTGCGCTGGAGTGAGCTGTCTCCCCAAACAATCCGCGGCGGGTTTGAATTGTTTCCGATTTCTTGGCGCGTGCGTTACCTGTTGCACATGTGGCCCTTGCGTTTCCTCTGTTCAATGTCTCACAGAAGTGCCGTTACACTTCTCCATCCCCAGCAGTTTTTTCTTCAGGCTCAATCCGCACGAAAATCCACCGAGCTTGCCGTTGGCGGCGATGACGCGGTGACATGGGACGAGGACGATCACGGGGTTTGCGCCACAGGCCGCGCCAACGGCGCGGGCGGCTTTAGGTTTTCCAATCGACCGCGCAATTTCGCCGTAACTGCGGGTTTGTCCACGCGGGATTTTTTGCAGCGCCCGCCAGACGGCGCGTTGAAAATCAGTGGCGCCATTCCAGTCGAGGGGGAGTTTGACGCGAGAGTTGCTGCGCAGGGAGTTTTCGATGGCGCGGCGGAGGGTGGAGACGTACGTATGGTTGGAAAACCGGACGGATGGATGCTTGGACGATTGGATGATCTTGAGCGAGCGCAGCCCACGCGGGGACCAATCGGCCGCGAAGACAAGTCCAGCAGCGGTAAATGTGGCGCGCATTAGTGCCGAAAGAGGTTGAAGAGAAATGCCAGGGAAAGAAGGATCAAGATGCCGCTGATGACGCCCCAAGCGATAGCGCGATTGCGGGCAACGCGGCGTTCGTAGCGGAGTGGCTTGAGGATTTGGACGGTGCCGCTGCGGAGATAAAAACCGAGCCGCTCCTTTTTTCCTTCCGGCGAAACCCGCGCGGTCGAAGTTGAGGAGCCGATTTCACTCGCCGATTCCGGTGTGGATGTGGTGGTGAGCCGGTTCAAAGGACGAGGAACTGGTGTGTCGAGCGTGGTGGAGGATGTGCTGCGTGGCGGCGGAAGCGGTGGGGGGGTCAAGCGACACCATGAACTGGTTCCAATCCACCCCGTACGGGTTCACGCGGATCTTAGCCGGGTCGATACCTTCGGCCACCAAGGTATCACGCGCAAACGAGCCTCCGCCCACAATGCGGTGCGCAAATTCGTGTTCGCTCTGCTCGGCGGCAACCAGTTCCGCCGGCCTTTTCTCCAGCGGGCCGGCCCAAGCT
>CAYGDP010000010.1:56971-133204 GCA_964348665.1 uncultured Verrucomicrobiota bacterium | reverse complement strand
AACCCATGGCCAAGTTTAATGTTATATACTGTCCAACCAATGGGGCAAGGTCACGTTCATAAAGGCGGCGAACGGGGAAATTACTGCTGATGAAACTTTGAAGCTCATAAAAGATGCGTAAGACTGTCTACTTCACCGCATATTTTGCGATTGCGTTCAGGTCCAATTCGCATCCCAGGCCCGCTTCCGGCGGCACGAGGGCGTGGCCGTCTTTGAAAAGGATCGGGTTTTTGATCAAATCGTTTTCGCGGACGAGTTCGCCGAAGATGTCACTGGCTTGTGTTGCATTGGGCGCGGCGGCGCACCGGTGAACGTACAGATGTTCCAGGATGCCGAGGTCCACGCCACTGCCGTGCCAACAGGGCACGCCCGCGTTGTGGGCAAGATGCGACATTTCCATCCAAGCCGCGGACGACGGGGGCGAGCTGTTGAGATAATCCATGGCGCCCGCGCACAGAGCGTTCCAAAGAAACTTTGGATCGCCCAGGTGCATCGCGACGGGGACCGGCATCTTGGCGCGCATGTGGACGTACCAATCCACCCGCCCAACTTTCGGCGTCGGATCTTCGAACACTTCGACATTGCCAATTTCATGGAGGCGAGACGCCAATTCAATCGCTTGCGCGGGCGTGTAGAAACGCTCGTTTGGGTCAACGGTCACTTTAAACTCTGTGCCGCAGGCTTTCGCCACGGCGCGCAGCCGTTCGACGTTTGGTTGTTCGAGTTTGCATTTGATTTTGATGCCGCGCCAGCCGCGTCGCTGTCCCTCGGCGGCGTATCGCGCGAGATTCTTCGGTGTGCGCATCCCCGTCCAATAATCGCACTTCACGCGGTCGCGCATCCTGCCTCCGAGCAACCGACAAACCGGTGTGCCCAGAACTTTGCCGAGGATATCGAGCATCGCCGACTCGAAACAATCGTACGCCTGATTGCGCGGATGCGGCATCGCCGCGAGGTCGAATTTCGTCGGGTCTTTCCCGAGTAACGCGCGCACACAGGCATCCACGTGGTCGCGTGGGGTGAACCGCGCCGTCTCGCCAATTCCTTCGACTCCTTCATTGGTGTGAACGCGAACGATGTGCTTGGGCGCTTTGCCGAACGTATCGAGCACGTCATCGGGATATTCGGGGTCGTTGACAGTCCCGCGTTTGGTCGGAACCACGACCTTCCACACGTCAATCTTGGTAATCTTCATCGCTTTCCATTTGTCCTCGTCGTCCTCCTCGATTTTCGAATCTCTCTCACCGTCTCCACCACCCGCGTCACGATTGCCTCCATCAATGCGCGCCCTGTTTTTTCACTCGCAGATTCCGCATACCCGATCCCGCCGTGCCGGGTCTGCCGTTTCATGTCGAGTGGGATATAGACACCCCGGAGCGCGGCCGATTCGGGTTGCAAGTCGTTCGCGATTTCCTTTCGTCGAACCAGTTCCGGACGCAATGCCATGATCATCGAGGTTTCCATTTCGCAGGCGTGCCCGACCGATTTGCGCGGGCCTTGGAGGAGCGCGGCAATTTCTGATTCGGCAAGTTCCCAATAGCTCGCGCCGCAGAGTTTTGCGCCGGGATATTCCAAGGCAAGTTGGCGCAGTGCCAGATGATAGGTGTCAATGTTTCCGCCATGACCGTTGAGCACGAGCACGCGTGTGAAGCCGTGTTGCAACAGACAACGCAGCGGTTCGGCGATGAGACGCGCGTGCGTGTCCAGTTCGGCGCTGAGCGAACCGGCCATCCCGAGGTGATGCGCCGACGCGCCCAGCCATTGCACGGGGAGCAACAGCACATCGTTGGAGAGACGGATTTCGACCCGATCCGCCACTGCGCCGCAGAGAATCGAATCGGTGAAGAACGGCAAATGCCGGCTATGTTGTTCCAGCGCGGCGATGGGATATAGAATGACTGTGTTGCGATCCAGTTTTGCCACCTCTGGCCACGACATTTCCGCGAGTTTCATCGCGCCACATCCTACTCCAAAGGCGCCTCAAACGGAAGCCTGACACGGCAGACAAGAGTTCACGCTTGCTTGCGGTCGTCGCGGCGGATAGCGTGGCGGCGTGGACTCTGCTTCGCGCGCCAAAACACTTTCGTCGCTGGCGATTTACTTCATTGTCGTCGTGGGAGTCGGAGTGTTGCTTGCGCCGTGGGTGGCGTGGACGGGCGAATGGCTCGTGCAACACGTGTCGTGGTTGCCATGGAAACCCAATACAAAATTCCGCCGCTATTTCGACCGCAGCATTCAGATCGTTGCGATGATCGGTCTTTGGCCGTTGCTTCGCGCGCTCGCGGTGCGATCGTGGCAGGACGCCGGCTGGGGCAAAAATCGACTGTTTGCCCATCAACTTCTTCTGGGTGTGGCGCTCGCCGCCACTTCATCGCTCGCCGCGGGGATGTTGTTGCTCAACGAAGAGCGGCCCAATCCATTCGGGAATTGGTCGCCGGAAAAACGTCTGGCCAGCGGCACCATCGTCGCTCTTCTCGAAGAAACCCTCTTCCGCGGCGTGCTGCTCGGCGCGCTTCTGCGTGTTTTGTCGCCCGCTGTGGCGATTACTTCGCTAAGCGTGTTTTTCTCGGCTGTCCATTTTCTCAAGCCCGAGTCCAAGTTGCTGGTCAAAGACATTCATGCATTCAGCGGGTTCGAGATGTTGCCAAATTGTTTTGCGTCGTTCCAGGATCCCGATTTTCTGCCCCGTTTCATCAACTTGCTCATTGTCGGCGCCATTCTCGGATGGGCATTTTGGAAAACGCGATCGCTCGCCATGCCGATCGGTCTTCACGCCGCCTGGGTCGCCGCCACCTGCGGTCGAGGCGGTCAGACATGGATCGAAACCCCCATTTTGCTCGTCACTTTCGGGTTCGTCATTTGGACCACGAAATCGTCCGGCACAACTGACCCGGCGCAACCCTCCGCGTCCAATCATCATGAAACTCATTGAAACGACGCTCGGGATATTGTATCCGCACAATTGTTCTCTCTGCGCCGTGCCGATCCCGGAAACTCGCCGGGGATGGATTTGCGAGGCCTGCGAATCCGGCGTGAAATACATCCGACCGCCGTTTTGCAAACGCTGCGGCGCGCCGTTTCCAGGGGAGATCACGACGGAGTTTGAATGTTTCCATTGCGCCGGCATCAAGCTCCATTTCGAGACCGCCGTCTGCGCCACCCGCGCCGAAGGTATCGCGCGCGAGTGCATTCACAATTTGAAATATCGCCGACATGTCTGGCTCGACCAACATCTCGCCCAATGGCTCGGCGACGCCTCCGAAGAACGGGTGCGCTGGGATGATGTTGGAGCGATCGTGCCCGTCCCGCTGTTCCCGCGCCGGGAACGGGAACGCGAATTCAATCAGGCACAGCTCATCGCCGAACATCTGGCGCGACGATTCCAGAAGCGGTTGATTTCGCGCTCCCTGCGCCGGGTTCGCGACACGCGCACCCAAACGCGGCTCGACCGCGGCGAACGCGAACGAAACGTCTATGGCGCGTTTGCCGTCCGGGACACCGATGTCATCCGGGGTCGTGGCATCGCTCTTGTGGACGACGTCTACACGACGGGCGCAACCACGAGCGAATGCGCGCGCGTGCTCAAAAAGGCTGGCGCCGAGCTGGTCATCGCCCTCGCCGTCGCGCACGGATAACATCGTTGTCCGCCATTCGTTTCTATGTGTTACAGCTGTAACATTAAAAAACGAATCTCTGAACTCGCAGAATGCCTGTTAGTAGCCGGTGACGGCTTGCGCTTTCCGTGACTGCTTGCTATTCTTCCGCGCATGGCTGTTGTCTATCGAAAACCCAAGGCGCCCACGGGCGAAGAAGGGAAAACCGAAATACCCGCGGGTCTTTTTGCCAAATGCAAATCCTGCGGCGAAATGATCACCCAGGGGCAGCTTGAGGAAAATCTCAAGGTCTGTTCCAAATGCAATTATCATTTCCCACTCGGCGCGCGCGAGCGCATCGCGTCACTCGTCGATCCCAACAGCTTCGAGGAGCGCGACGGCGACCTCGTCAGCGTGGACGTTCTGCAGTTTACCGGCGTCGCCGCTTACCCCGACAAACTCCGTGCCGATTCCCGCAAGACCGGTTTGCGCGACGCGGTCATCACTGGCACCGCGAAACTTGGCGACCATGCCATCGCGCTCGGCGTCATGGATTTTAATTTCATGGGTGGCAGTATGGGCAGCGTCGTGGGCGAAAAACTTACCCGGCTCATCGAGCACGCCACCGACAAAAAACTCCCGCTCATCATCATCAGCGCCAGCGGCGGCGCGCGGATGTACGAGGGAATGCTCTCGCTCATGCAAATGGCCAAGACCAGCGGCGCACTCGCCCTCCACGCGCAAAAGAATGTCCCTTACATCTCCGTCCTCACCCACCCGACTACCGCAGGTGTTATGGCCAGCTATGCCAGCCTTGGTGATGTCATCGTGGCCGAACCAAAAGCGCTCGTCGGGTTCGCTGGCCCGCGCGTGATCAAAGAAACAACGCAAAGCGCCCTACCGGAAGGTTTTCAGACCGCCGAGTTTCTCCTCGACCACGGCTTTATTGATGTGATCGTCCCTCGCAAGCAAATGAAACAAACGCTGACGAAGCTGCTGGATTATTTGTGTGGCGGCGCGAAGAAGTGACGGCAGCGTGAAAATTCAAACTTCAAGCCTAAAACGTCAGGGAAGCCTCAAGCCTCAAGCTTCAGCGCAGAGGACAGCGATACTACTGTTGGAGTTTGAAGTTTCCCTGAAGTTTGCCCGTCCGCTATGGCGGACGAGGTCTCGCCACGCCGTTTGGCGGAGAGTTTGAGGCTTGAAGTTTTCACGTCGCGCACCATGAGAACTTACACCGAGACCCTTTCTTACCTCTACGGCCTGCAACGCTTTGGCGTGAAGCTTGGCCTCGATAACACACGCCGCCTTTTTGCTTTGCTGGGCAATCCGCACGAATCGCTTCGTTTCATCCACGTCGCGGGCACCAATGGCAAAGGCTCGGTCTGCGCTATGCTCGCCTCCATTTTCCGCGTCGCTGGTTATCGCACAGCCATGTACACCTCGCCGCACCTAGTCAGCTTTTGCGAACGCATCCAAATCAACGGCGTCTGCATTCCCGATGACGATGTCGTGCGTTTGATCAAGAAACTCCGTGTACTGGCCGAGCAGATCGAGAAGGAGACTAAAAGTCATCCGACCTTCTTCGAGATCGTTACTGCGATGGCCGCGCAATATTTCCGCGAACAAAATGCCGATATCGTCATCTGGGAAACAGGCCTCGGCGGTCGCCTCGACGCCACCAACATCGTCACCCCACTCGTCTCCGTCATCACCAATATCGCGATGGATCATACGCAACAACTCGGCGACTCGCTAAACAAGATAGCAGCAGAAAAGAGCGGCATCATCAAGCCAGGCGTACCAGTGGTGACCGCCGTTGATGAATGGAATGATCCCGGAGAATTTAAATCATACGGCGAGGTTCAGAAAGATATGGAATCACGCCGAGTGTTTGAAAAAATTTGCCAAGCGGAGGGAAGCGAATTCGACACTAGCTTGCACATCGTCAAACCAGACATAAAGGGCGAACCAGAAAAGCCAAAACCGCTTTCTGTGATTCGTCAGCATTGCAATGCGGCTAACGCTCCCCTGTTTCAGGTCTCGCTCAGGCAAGGTGGAGATTATGACACTCCAGGTCCCAATTACATCGAGATAGAGGAAGAAGGTTGCAGCTGGGGTTTGTCAGGTGGAGAAGTGTTGCTCTATGGTCTACAAAAGAACAGCGGCGTTTTGAAAATTTCGCTTAATGGGGTCAATCAACTGACTAATGCAGCGCTAGCCGTTACAACGATTGAGCGATGCTTGGACAAATTTACGATCACACCCGATCACGTTCGAGAAGGACTGGCAAAAACCTATTGGCCTGCGCGTCTTCAATATTTCGAAGCGATAGCGACACGGCCAGCCATCCTCTTAGACGGGGCGCATAATGTTGATGCAGCAATATCCCTTCACGATTTTATTGAAGAACATATTCCCCGACCGCTGATTTTCATCCTCGGCATCAACCGCGATAAGGATTATGTCGGCATTTGTCAGGCGCTTGCGCCGTTGGCCGAAGAAATTTTCTGTGTGCGGGTCAAAAGCCAGCGCGCGGCTGATCCTGCCGAGCTGGTGCGTGCTCTGAATCGTCGTTCGTTCGCAAAAAGCGTCACGGACGCGGGCGATTTCGCGACGGCGTGGGATTTGGCGAAAGCTTCTGCCGCAAAAAAGAAAGACGCGGTCGTCGTGATCACAGGCTCGCTCTTCCTTTGCGGGGAAGCGCTGGCGCACCTGAAAATCCCAGTCTTCGGCAAGGTGGCAACGGAGGAATTTCTCGCCACAGCGCAATGACGGCTCGCTTGTCATTCTGAGTCCGCCGAGGCGGACGAAGAATCTCTGCCGTTCTGGTGTTGACCGAAAAGGCAGAGACCCTTCGCTTCGCTCAGGGTGACAGAGAAGAAAGCAAAGTCGCGACAGAAGAGTTCTTGGTAATGGGGCAGTAGGAGCGGCTTTTCAGCCGCGAAAATTCGTGGGCATTCATGATGTTTCGTGGTTTAATCCAGCCCCATGAAATTCCGGCTCTTGTTGCTTGCCATCGCGCTGCTGGCGGCGAGTTGCAATCAAAACTCCGCGCCGCCGGTGCCGCCTCCTGTGCAGGTGGTCTCTGTCGCGGCGCGGCAACAGCCTGTTACCGAGCGCATCTCGCTGGTCGGCACGATGATGGCGAATGAATACGTGGCGATCAAAAACGAAATTGACGGGCGCGTGGAGTTGATCAACTTCGATGAAGGCCAGCCCGTTGTGAAAGGGCGGTTGCTGATTCAGCTCGATCAAGGCAAACTCGCGGCGGCGCTGGCGCAATCCGAGGCGAATTTCAAGCTGGCCGATGCGAACCTGAAACGGAACGAAAGTTTACTGGCGGAAAAAGCCATCTCGCAGCGCGAGGCCGACCAGGCGGTTGCCAGCTACGAATCGAGTCGCGCGACGGTCGAGCTAATGAAACAGCAACTCAAAGACACAACCATTTTTGCGGCGTTCGACGGCGTGATGGGCGCGCGGGTGGTCAGTCCGGGGCAGGTGGTCACGAAAGGCACAACACTTACCTCCCTGGTGAGTCTCGACCCGATCAAAATCGAATTCAAAGTGCCCGAGCGATTCTTGAGCGAGCTTCGCGTCGGCCAATCCATCGCGATCAGTGTCGCGGCGTATCCCGGACAGACGTTTACGGGCAACGTCTATTTCGTTGACCCGCGCGTGGATGAACAGACCCGCACCGCGCTGCTCAAGGCGCGTCTTTCCAATCCTGATCAACGACTCAAACCGGGGATGTTCAGCAATCTCGAACTGACGCTTCGCATCCGTGACAACGCGATCGTCATCCCCGAAGCGGCGCTCATCCTGCTGAACAGCAAAGCGAGCGTTTTTGTGCTGAACCAGGAAAACGTCGCGCAACAGCGGGGAGTGGAAGTGGGGTTGCGACTCGCTGGGGAAGCGGAGATCACCAGCGGTCTTGCGGTTGGCGACCGGGTGGTCGTCGAGGGTCATCACAAACTTCAGCCCGGAGCGAAAGTGGTGCTCGCGCCGGCTGCCAAGTGAGTTATGCGCCTGCCCGAAATCAGCATCCAACGGCCTGTGCTGGCGACGATGATGAGTCTGGCGCTTGTCTTGTTTGGCGCAGTGGCGCTCACACGATTGCCGGTGCGCGAGTTGCCCGACATTGACCCGCCCATCGTCAATATCACCACCGTCTATCCCGGCGCGAATGCCGAGTTGGTGGAGACGGAGGTTACCGAGCGGCTCGAAGAGGAAATCAACAGCGTCCAGGGTGTCAAAACGCTGACCAGCGAAAGCCGGGAACAAGTCAGCAGCATCACCGTCGAATTCGATCTCTCGCGCGACATCGAGTTGGGCGCGCAAGACGTTCGCGACCGCGTCGCTCGAGTGCGCGGCAAATTGCCACAGGACATTGAAGACCCGATCGTTGCCAAGCAAGACACTGACGCGCAACCCGTCATCGTCCTCTCGCTCTATAGCGACCGTTATTCGCCGCTGGAGCTCTCTTCGTTTGCCGAGAATGTTCTCAAGGATCGTTTGCAAACCGTCCGGGGCGTCAGTTCCATTTTCATTGGCGGACAAAAACGCTTTGCGATCCGGCTCTGGCTCGATTCCGAAAAAATGGCGGCGCGCCAGGTCACTGTCCTCGACGTGGAACGCGCGCTCCAAACGCAAAACGTCGAACTCCCCAGCGGTCGCGTCGAGAATCTCGATCGCGAGATGACGATTTTGGTGAAGGGCGAGATGAAGACCGTTGACGAATACAACCGGCTTGTCATCCGCGAAGACGGGACTGCCTTGGTTCGTTTGCAGGACGTCGGGCGCGCGGAGGTGGGAGTCGAGGACGAGCGATCCATCGCCCGTTACAACGGCAAGCCGTCGGTCGCGCTGCTGATCGTCAAGCAATCCAAATCGAATCTCATCGAGGTCGCGCGCGGCGTGAAAGCCGAGATTCAGCGGCTTAAACCGCTGTTGCCAGCCGGCGTGGAAACGGTGATGCCGTATGATGAATCGCTCTTTGTTGAAAAGGCAATTCACGAAGTCTGGATCACGCTCGGCGTCGCGGCGGGTCTGGTGATGATCACGATTTTTTTGTTTCTGCGCAACGTCCGCGCCACGCTCATCCCGACGGCAACCATCCCCGTCTCGATCATCACCACCTTCGGCGTGCTGACCTTGATGGGATATTCCATCAATATCCTGACAATGCTGGCATTGGTGTTGACCATCGGCATTGTCGTGGACGACTCGATCGTGGTGCTCGAAAACATCTATCGCCACATCGAGGCGGGCGAGGCGCCGATGACCGCGGCGTTCAAGGCGATGAAAGAAATCGAGTTTGCCATCATCGCGATCACACTCTCGCTCGTGGCAGTGTTTCTGCCACTGGCGTTTCAGACCACGATTACCGGCCGATTGTTTATCGAGTTCGCCGTCGCGCTGGCGGGGTCGGTGCTGATTTCGGCGTTCGTGGCGCTGTCGCTCTCCCCGATGATGGCGGCGCGCATCCTGAAACCGATTGGCGAAGTACGCCACGGGCGCGTTTTTCTAGCGTTCGAGCGCGGATTCGAATGGACGCGCACCCGATACCGGCTCGCGCTGGAATGGTCGCTGCGACATCGCGCGCCGGTGGTGATGATGACGCTGACGGCGTTCACGGCCGCGATCTGGTTTTACGGGAGGCTGGAAAAAGAATTTTTGCCGGAAGAAGACAAAGGCCGCCTCTTTTGCGCGGTAAACACTCCGGAAGGATCCACCAGCGAGTACACAGACCGGCAGGTTCGCAAGATGGAAACCATTTTGCAGGCGACGCCCGAAGTGAGCGGCTATTTTGCCGGCGTAGCGCTTTCCCGCGGGTCACCCGGCAAAGCGAGCGAGGGAATCGTTTTTTTGCGGCTGAAAGAAGATCGGACGCGGAACATTCGTGACATCGTCAATGCGCCTGACGGTTTACGAAATCAATTCTCGCGCAATGTCGAAGGCGCGATGGCAATCCCGATCATTCCCAAATCCATCGGACGCAGTTTCAGCCAAAGCTTCGAGCTGGTGCTTCAACATCATGACCTCAACGAATTGAATCGTTACGCGGGCGAACTCGCGGGCAAACTCCGCAATTCCGGATTTCTTGCGGCGGCCCGGTCCAAATTCGAGTTGACCAAGCCGCAGTTGCTCGTCGAGATTGACCGCAATCGCGCGGCGGCTCTCGGGGTCAGCATTGAAGATCTCTCGCGCACGATGCAGATTTTGTTTGGCGGGCTTGACTTGAGCAAAGTGAAACTCGGCGGAAAAGAATACAACGTGATCGCGCAACTCGAACGCGCGCGCCGTCTCACCCCGTCCGACCTCGACCGCCTCTATGTTCGCAACGACAAAGGCACTCTCATCCAGCTTAGTAGCGTGGTCAACTATAAGGCCGGGTCCGGCCCCAGTGCCATCAATCATTACAACCGGCTCCGGTCCGCGACCATCACGGCCACACCCGTCGGCGTGCCGCTCGGCACGGCGATGAAGCGCGTCGAACAAATGCTCGCCACCGACATGCCCCCGGGGTTTCGCTATCAATGGGGCGGTGAATCGCGGGATCTTCAGGACGCGGGCACACAAGTCGGCTGGGTCATTGTGCTGGCGATCATTATTATTTACATGGTGTTGGCCGCTCAATTTGAGAGCCTGATTCATCCGCTCACGGTCATGCTCGCGCTGCCGCTGGCTGCCGTCGGCGCGTTCGGGGCGCTTTGGCTGATGAACCAGGTCAATTTGCTGGGCACGATTCTCTATGCCGCCGCGCACGCACCCAATCCGTCTTCCGCCGCGCAATTTTTTTCGGCGATCATCCCTCGCATCCCGGCGATGAACATTAATCTCTTCAGCCAGGTCGGCATCGTGTTGCTCCTCGGTTTGGTGACAAAAAATTCCATCCTACTCGTCGAATTTGCCAACCAACGAGTTGCCGACGGAAAAAGCGCTGTGGACGCCATGCTCGAGGCCGGCGTGATTCGGCTGCGTCCGATTCTGATGACCGCGTTCTCGACCATTGCCGGCATATTGCCGATTGCGATCGGGTTTGGCGCGGGCGCTGAAAGCCGTCGTCCCATGGGGGTTGCCGCGGTCGGCGGCATGATCACCAGCACGTTCCTTACTCTCTTTGTCATCCCCGTCATCTATACGCTCGTCGCCGATTTCGCGGGTCGTCGTCGAAAAAATTCTCGTGAAATCGAGTCGCATACCGGTTAAACCGAGTCTGGCAAAATGAAAAATGTCGAAGCGATTTTTTTTGATGCTGGCCGAACATTGCTCTACGCGCATCCATCCGTGGGCGAACTCTACGCGCGCGCGGCGGCCAAGCAGGGACGCGTCGTGGACGCCGCGACAATGGAGGCGGCATTTGTCGCGACTTGGCATCGCCAAGACCATGAACATATCGGCGAAGAATTTTGGCGGCGAACGGTGTTCGCCACGATGGATAACATCGGTGGTGTGCCGGATCCCGAAGCCTGTTTCCAGGAGTTGTGGCGTGTTTTTGCCGAACCGGATGTCTGGCGGCTGTATGAAGATGTGTTGGATGTGCTGTCCGCGCTCAACGCGCGCGGCTACAAACTGGGCGTGCTCTCCAATTGGGATCGGCGATTGCGTCCGCTAATCGAAGGGATGGCGCTGGATCAGCATTTCGAGGTGTTGATCATCTCCGAAGAAGTCGGCGTGGAGAAACCTGACCGAAAAATATTCGAGACGGCGCTCGACGCTCTTGGGGTTGCTCCCGACCGCGCGTTGCATGTGGGCGACAGTTACCGCGAAGATTATCTGGGAGCGCGCGCTTGCGGACTGCACGCTGTCCTGCTCGACCGCCACTGCGAAGCCATGCCCCGCCATCCCGAACCGCCCTTGCGCAATGGCTGCGTAACGATCCAGTCACTCAAGGAATTATTGACCCTCTTGTAGGGCGCGCGATTGCGTCCCCTACGCGACTGATTCTCGAATCACCGCCAGGGTTTCTTTGCCGAACTGCCGGGCTTTGACGGGGCCGATGCCGCGGACCCGGAGCAATTCTTCATCCGTCGTGGGTTTGTGTCTGGAAAGCTCCTGTAGAGTTTTATCGGGATAAATCACGAACGCGGGAACGCCCATCCGACTGGCGAGTTGTCGACGCCACTGCCGGAGTGACTCAAAGAGTTGATCGTCGTAGGAATTTTCTGCGGAAGCGGACGCCGCTTTCAGTGTGACTCGCGACTGCGGCTCGTTGTCGGCGAGTTGAATGTGATGGGGAAGATCGACGTCGGGGATGGCTTTGGCGTGCATGGCGCGAACGCCGAGCGGCGTAAGGGATGCAGTTGCGTATTTTCCGCCGGACAACTCGATACAACCCGCGTTGGCGAGGCACCGAAGCAGTTCGAGTGTGAAATCGTATCCATATTCTTGCAAGAGACCGTAGGTGGAGAGCTGGTCGAGTTTTGCATCGAAAACTTCCTTCGATCGTGAGCCGACCAGCACGAGGGTGATGCGGCCGATACCAAACCGACCTTTCATTCTGGCCACGCAACTCAACGCTTTCTGGATAAGAACCTGTTTTTTGCCCCGCTCGCGAGGGGTGGTGAATTCCTTGGCCCAATCCGGCAGGGCATCTTCGCGGCGACGATCACCACGCGCCGGAGCCGGGGAATGGAGCTTGGAAGCGGCGCGCGGGCGGCTTGGAGCCGCGATCCGTTTTCTCTCCGTGACTGTCGCGTCCTGGCAATTATCGCAGGCGGCGCATCGATGCGCGGCGGTACTGTCGCCAAAATAGCGGAGGATGAATTGGTGACGGCAAGTTTTGCAATAGGCATAATCAATGACGCGCCGCAGTTTCGCAAGGTCGCGGTCGCGTTTGGCT
The DNA here is from genome assembly GCA_964348665.1 of uncultured Verrucomicrobiota bacterium. GTDB lineage: Bacteria > Verrucomicrobiota > Verrucomicrobiia > Palsa-1439 > CAYGDP01 > CAYGDP01. Next base: position 120,766 of record CAYGDP010000010.1, on the reverse strand, counting down.
TCGAGCTTGGCGAAATCAATCTCCAATTCGTCGAGCGATTTGACCGGCTCGATGAGCCGCGTGGTGTAGGTGCGGCTGCCGGTGCGATAATCGCGCGCGATGTAGCCCGCCCGTTGCAGCAGAAACAACGCACTGCCCACCGCCATATCGTTGTTGGCCGCGGGAACTTGCTCGGCAATCTCGGAGATCGGGATTTCGACCGGGCCGTGGGCGCAAAGGCGGCGGAGAGCCTGGTGTAGATTGGCGATGACCCCGCGGGTCGGGTTGGCGCCATCAATGAAAAATTCCTGCGTGCGCACGTCGGCGTAATTGAACAGCATCTCGCAGTACGCCGGCTCGCTGTCGCGTCCCGCCCGGCCTGCCTCCTGATAATACGCCTCGACGCTGCCGCAGATGTCGTAATGAACCACGAACCGCAGGTCGGCGCGGTCAATCCCCATCCCGAAGGCGTTGGTGGCCACGGCCACCCTAACATCACCGCCCATAAATTTATCCTGCGCGCGCGTCCGTTGTTCCTCGGTCATCGCGCCGTGATAGTAAATGGCGCGGACATGCTGCGCGGCGAGGTCGGTGGCGACTTTCTCGACGTTCTTGCGGGTGGCGCAATAAATAATGCCCGTTTTGCGCTGGCGGACGAATTCGCCGAGCCGGGCAATTTTGTCCTTTTTGCTGGCGACGGGTGTGACGCCGAGCGTGAGGTTATGGCGCGCGAACCCCGAAACAAACACTTGCGGGGGGCGGCGATTGTTTTTGCCCAGTTCCAATTGCAAGAGAATGTCGTCGCGGACGTCCGGCGTGGCGGTGGCGGTGAGTGCGATGACTTGGGGTTGCCCCAGCTCTTTGAGCGCCCATTTGAGGCGCATATAATCGGGACGAAAATCGTGTCCCCATTGTGAGATGCAATGCGCCTCGTCCACCGCAAAGAGCGCAATGGAAAGCGGCGCGAGGATGCGGGTGAAGCGGTCGCTTTTGAAACGCTCGGGAGCGATGTAGACGAGCCGAAACTCGCCCCGCTGCATCTGCGCGAGACGTTCCTCCATCTCGGCTTGGGAAAGGGATGAATTGATAAAGGTGGCGGGAATGTTGCGAGCCGCCAGCGAGTCCACCTGATCTTTCATCAACGCAATGAGCGGCGAGACGACCACCGTGATGCCATCGAGCAACAGCGCTGGCAATTGGTAGCAGAGCGACTTTCCGCCGCCGGTCGGCATGATGACCAGGGCATCCTGCCCGTCGAGCAACGCGCGGATGACGGATTCCTGTCCTTCGAGAAATTCGCGGAACCCGAAATGTCGTTGCAGTGCCGCGCGCGGCGAATTGTCCGTGACCATGCGCAAGATTGTAGAATAGCCGCGTTCCGCGAGCAAGCGGAGCGTGGCACAGAAAAGCCTTGAAACAATCCTATGTCTCGGGTCATCATCGCGTCATGGCTGGCGTGCCCGATGATTCTCTCCCGATGTTGCGCGATGCTGTGCGGCAATCGCCCGACAATGTCCCGCTCCGGTTGCATCTGGCGGAGACACTGCTCTCGCGGGGCCAAATCGAGGAGGCCGCCAAGGAATTTTCCCATGCGCTTACGCTGGCTCCCGACAACGCGCGCCTGAAACTCGGCCTTGCCTCGGCTTTCTATCAGCAGAGCAAAAACGGCCAGGCGCTCGTGATCGTGGAAGATTTGTTGAAAGACCCGAAAGCGCCGTCGAGCGCGTTGGTCTTGCACGCGCGGTTGCTCTTGCGAGCCGGCGAAGTGGCCGCCGCCGTTCGACAATACAAAAAAGCCATCGCAGCGGATCCATCCGCGACGGACGAAGAATTGGCCGGGCGGCTCGGCGTGTTTTCGGACGAGAAAGCGAAAGACTCCGAGGTCGTGGATGGCCGGGTTCGCGCGGCGGCGGCGGATAGCGGCGGTGATTTGGATTTGCCGCCGGAACGTCCCAAAATCACGTTTCAGGATGTCGGCGGGATGGAAGCGCTCAAGGATGAAATCCGGATGAAGATCATTCATCCGCTCACGCACCCCGAAATCTACAAGGCCTACGGCAAATCCATCGGCGGCGGCATTCTCATGTATGGTCCGCCCGGTTGCGGCAAGACCCACTTGGCGCGCGCCACCGCCGGCGAAGTAAAGGCGAGCTTTCTCTCCATCGGCATTCATGACGTCCTCGATATGTGGATCGGGTCAAGCGAGCGGAATCTGCACGAACTTTTCGAGCAGGCGCGCAGTCATAAACCATGCGTACTCTTCTTCGACGAAGTGGACGCGCTGGGCGCGAGCCGCGCCGATATGCGTCATAGCGGCGGTCGCCAGACCATCAACCAATTTCTATCCGAGATGGATGGGGCGAATGTGTCCAACGACGGCGTACTGATTTTGGCCGCCACCAACGCCCCGTGGCATCTGGACAGCGCCTTTCGCCGTCCGGGACGGTTCGACCGCGTGCTCTTCGTGCCGCCGCCGGATGTGCCGGCGCGCGCGGCCATTCTGCGGGTATTATTGAAAGGGAAACCGGTCGCCGACGTTGACTACGATCACATTGCCAAGAAAGCGGAGGACTTTTCCGGGGCGGATTTGAAAGCAGTCGTGGACCAGGCGATCGAAGCCAAGCTACGCGAAGCGATGCAACGCGGTGCGCCCACGCCACTCACGACGAAAGATTTTATTGCGGCGGCAAAAAACCTGCGTCCGACGACCAAAGAATGGTTTTCCACCGCCCGCAACTACGCTTTGTATTCCAACCAAGGCGGCATTTATGACGACATTCTCACCCACTTGAAGCTCAAATGAGCGAACATCTGGCGCGGGCGACATTGTTGATGGGGCAATCGAGGCCAGAACTGGCCGAGAAAGAACTGAAACTGGCGTTGACGGAGGATCCGAGCAATGCGATGGCTCACAGCTACCTGGCGCTTTGTCTTGCCAAGCAGGATCGGCTCGACGAAGCCGAGCGCGAATCACGGCAGGCGGTTTATCTTTCACCGGATTCATCGTTTAGCCACTACGCGCATGCCAGTGTTTTGCATGATCGGAATCGAAAGAAGGATGCGGAGGCGGCGGTGCGCGAGGCAATTCGATTGGATCATGATGACCCGAATTATTTTTCACTGTTGGCGGTGATATTGGGCGACCAAGCGCGATGGGAGGAAAGCTTGGAAGCTGCCGAGTGCGGTTTGCAAATGGATCCGTCCCACGTTCAATGTCTCAACTTCCGGGCGCTCGCGTTGTTAAGGCTGGGACGAGAGGAGGAAGTTCAAGCGACATTTGAGGACGCGCTCGCGGAGGATCCAGAGGACCCTATTACGCATGCCCATCGTGGATGGGCGCTGTTGCACGAGGGAAAATATGAAAAAGCCATGGAACATTTTCGCGAAGCACTGCGAATTGATCCAAGGCTGGATATTGCGCGTGCGGGAATTGTGGAGGCTCTCAAGGCGCGCAACCCAATCTACCGGGGAGTGCTTAGGTATTTTTTATGGGCAAGCAAGTTCAATCAAAGCGCTATTGTCGGAGTGTTTGTCGGTATTGTGGTGGCGCATAATTATCTGGACCGGTTGGCGCGCAGTCAGCCGCTTTGGGATTTCTGGCTGGCAACGCTCTGGATTCCCGTCCAAACTTTTGGACTTCTCACGTACCTGGCTGACCCGATGTTTAACTTGGTTTTACGTTTCGATCCGCTAGGGAAGCTGGCGTTGTCCGACGGCCAGCGACGTGCGGCACACTACACGGCGCTTTGTTTTGGCTGTGCCTTGGTCGCCGCAATAGGCGCATGGATTCTGGAGACGCGCTGGCTGATCGCAGGCGCGTTGGTGCTTCTCCTGTTGATCCCTCCGCTGGAATCAATGTGCACGCAGCGCTCGTTGCGGATGCAGTCAGCCATGGGCAAGTTTGTGCTACTAATGTGCACGATCGGCGCGGCTCAATTATTCCTGCCCGCTATTTTCCTGTGGTTTGCACGGAAGAAACTAAGGATTTTATTGGTGCCACTGTTGCCTGCCATGTTGCTTTGGAATTACCAAGTTTTTCTTTGGCTGATGATTGCAGGCTGCATCTTCGTAGGCAACGTCGCCCAGTACCTCGAGCACCGCGAACGGAGTAACTGGCCATGAGCGAACATTTTGCGCGGGCGCAAATGCTGTTGCAGCATGGCAAGCATGAGCTTGCCGAAAAGGAATTGCGGCTGGCGTTGGCGACCGACCCGAACGACGCGTCGGCGCACGCGGCGCTGGCGTTGTGCCTGTCGGCGCGAGAAAAATGCGACGAAGCGGAATCCGAGGCGCGCGAGGCAATTCATCTGGCGCCGGATGAACCGTACCCGCATTACACGCAAGCCGTAGTCTGTTTTCAGCGCAATCGTTTCGGTGAGGCGTTGCAGTCCATTGACGAAGCGATTCGGATCCAGCCGGCCGACGCGGACTACTTCGCCCTCAAATCGCAAATCTACCTATCGAAACGCGACTGGCAGTCGGCGCTGGGTGCCGCCGAGTCGGGTCTGGAACTGGATGCCGAGCACGTGAGCTGCACCAACATGCGCGCCATCGCGTTGGTCAAGCTCGATCGTCCGCATGAGGCGGGTCAGACGATAGACGCGGCCTTGGGGCGCGACCCGGAGGATGCGTTAAGCCACGCCAATCAGGGTTGGACATTGCTGGATCGGGGCGACCCAAAGAAAGCGATGGAACATTTTCGAGAGGCGCTCCGGCTTAATCCGGAGATGGAATGGGCGCGGGAGGGAATCGTCGAGGCGCTCAAGTCGCACAATTTCATTTACCGCTGGATGCTTCGTTATTTTCTCTGGATGAGCAAGCTCGACAGCGGAAAGCAATGGATGATCATTATCGGCGGCTACATTGCGTATCGATTTCTGGCGGCGACGGCGAAGACGAATCCCCAACTCGCGCCGTTCCTGTGGCCGTTCATGGGATTGTATCTCGGGTTTGCGGTGATGACCTGGGTGGCGTATCCATTGTTCAACCTATTGCTGCGATTGAACCGATTCGGGAGATTGGCATTGTCGCGCGAGCAAATTTTCGAGACGAACTGGTTTGGCGGCTGCATTATCGTCGGGTTGTTGACATTGGCAACGGGTCTGGCGCTGAAAATGGCGGGTGTGATCATCGCCGGGATCGGATTTCTTGTTCTGGTGATTCCTTTGTCCGGGACGTTTCGATGTCACGAAGGCTGGCCGCGTCGCGTGATGGCGTTCTACACATTGGCGCTGGCCATTGGGATTGCTGCGATTGGTTGGTTGATGACCCTCAAATCGCCAATGGCGGAAACCGTGCTGACATTGGTGGCCGTTGGTTTGTTCGCCTCGCAATTCCTCGCCAATATCCTGGCCGGGATGACCCCGACCAAGTAATTGATGATTGGATGGGCGCCGAGCAACCTGATTACTTTACGTTACCCTGAATCAGATTTACTTTGAGATGGCAACAAAGGTTGGAAACCGTTTTTCTAAACACCTACTCGCAGCGATTCAAGACATTCTGGGGACATATCACTGCGGCGTAGGCGGTGTTGGCTTTTGCAGTTGCTCTTTCCAACCGGCGATGCGTGACTGGGCGGCGTGATGCTCCGCTTCGGGCACCATTCCTTTCTTTACATAAATCCGGCTCATGCTGGTGTGCGCCAGCGGATCGTCCGGCCTCAACTCGATCGCGCGTTTTCCAGCCGCAAGCGCGCCGTCCAGGTCGCCCCGGCGAAAACGGGTCTCGGCTAGCGCGTGCCACGCGTCAAAATAATTCGCGTCCAGCTCCAAAGCGCGCCGAAATTTTTCCTCCGCAGTGGGAAACTCGCCCAAAGCAAAATCCTGCATCGCCTCTTCGTATAATTCTTCCCGGGTCGCCATCGCCGGCAGTTTACCACACGGCATCGGCATGTGCTACTGAAACCCCAGCACCCTGGCCCCAGTGTCAGTCGAAGCTTTTCTCAACTTTGTCTTGCACTATTCGCTCCGTTTCGCAACGATAACCGCGTGAGCGCTAGAACGTCTGCCGCTCGGGTTTCGCGCCGCCAGTTCTTGCAACGCGGGTCGCTGGCCACCGGCGCTGTCTTGCTCGGCGCGCCCGCCTTTCTACGCGGACAGAATCTCAATAGCAAACTCAACATCGCCGTCATTGGCGCCGGCGGACGTGGCGGGAGCAATGCCAATGATGTCCGCAGCGAAAACATCGTCGCGCTCTGCGATGTGAATCAGCGCAATCTCGACGCCGCGGCGCAGAAATTTCCGCAGGCAAAGAAATTCACCGACTTCCGTCGCGTCTATGATGATGCCAAAAATTTCGATGCAGTCGTGGTTAGCACCACCGAACACACCCACGCGTTCGCGACGTTGCCCGCGTTGCAACTGCGCAAGCACGTCTATTGCGAGAAACCGTTGGCGCACAACATTTCCGAAGTGCGCGTGATCACCGAGGCCGCGCGCAAAGCGAAAATCGCCACGCAGATGGGCACGCAGATCCACGCCAGCGACAATTTTCGTCGCGTGGTCGAGTTGATCCAGACGGGCGCGATCGGCGCGGTGCGCGAGGCGCACGTGTGGGTCGGACGCGCGTGGGGTTGGCAGAGCGCGGAAGCGGCGAAGAAAAACAGTGATATCGTCGCGACCCAGGAGCGCCCGCAAGGCGAGATGCCCGTGCCAGCAGGTTTAGACTGGGATTTGTGGATTGGCCCTGCGCCGTTCCGGCCTTTCCACGAGGTTTATTGGCCGGGACCCAAATGGTATCGCTGGTGGGATTTCGGCAATGGCACCATGAGCGACCTGGGCAGTCACATGAACGATCTGCCCTTCTGGGCGCTAAAGCTGGGGACACCGCTCACCGTGGAAGCCGATGGCCCGCCGCCCCATCCCGAAATCGCGCCTGCCACGATGCACGCGGTATATACCTATGCCGCCCGGGAAAAAATGCCGCCGCTGACGTTGCACTGGTATCAGGGCGACGTGAAACCATCGCAATTTACGGAGAACAAAGTTCCCCATTGGAAAAATGGCATGCTGTTTATTGGCGACAAAGGGATGTTGCTCTCCGATTACGACCGGCATATTTTATTGCCCGAAGACCAGTTCAAGGATTTCAAACGACCCGACCCGTTCATCCCCAAATCACTCGGTCATCACGCCGAATGGATTCATGCCTGCAAAACCGGCGCCCCTACGACTTGTCACTTCGATTACGCCGGCGCTCTCACCATCGCCAATCACCTCGGCAATGTCGCGTATCGGGTTGGCAAGAAATTGGACTGGGACGCCAAACGGCTCCAAGCCCGCAAATGTCCCGAAGCCGACCGCTACATCGGCCGCGAGTATCGCAAGGGGTGGAAGCTGACGTGAAAACCCCAAGTCTCAAGCTTCAAACTTCACGGAAATTTCAAGCCTCAAGCCGCTATGCGGGGAACGGAATCTGGCGCTTGGTGCTTGTAGTTTGGAGTTTCTTTGGGATTTGGAGTTTGGGATTTGGAACTTTCGGCTTTGCGGTGGAAGCCGCGAAGCCGAACATCCTTTGGCTCATCGCGGAAGATTTCGGTCCCCATCTCGGCTGCTACGGAACGAAGCAGGTCTGGACACCCAACCTCGATCAACTCGCTCGCGACGGCGTGCGCTACACGCGATTCTTCACCACCGCGCCCGTTTGTTCGCCGAGCCGCTCGGCATTCATGACAGGAATGTATCAAACCACCATCGGCGCGCACAACCACCGCAGTCATCGCGACGACGGCTACACGCTGCCCGACGGCGTGCGATTGCTGACCAATTGGATGCGGGACGCGGGATATTTCACCGCGAACCTGCGCGAACTGCCTGCCGATTTGGGTTTCAAGGGGACAGCGAAAACCGATTGGAATTTTAATTTCGACGGCAAACCGTTCGATTCCGACCGCTGGGCGGATTTAAAGACGCAACAACCGTTTTTTGCCCAGATCAACTTCCAGGAAACCCATCGCGCCTTTCGCGCGCCAAAACGCGCCGATCCCGCGAAAGTCGTCCTGCCACCGTGGACGCCGGACCATCCCGTCGCGCGGGAGGACTGGGCGAAATATCTCGACGCCGCGACCGAACTAGACCGCAAAGTCGGTCTCGTGCTGAAACAATTGGAGACCGATGGACTGGCGAACGACACCGTCATTGTCTTCTTCGCCGACAATGGCCAGGCGCACGTGCGCGGCAAACAATTTTGCTACGACAGCGGATTGCACGCGCCGATGATGGTTCGCTGGCCAAAGAATTTCTACGCGCCAAAGCAAATCAAGGCGGGGCGGGTGGACGACCGTCTCCTATCTTCCATTGATCTTGCGCCGACAATGCTCTCGTTGGCAGGTGCACCGAAACCGCCCAAGATGGAAGGACAGATTTTCCTCGGCGACCTCGCCGAGCCGATGCGTCAATTCGTATTTGGCGCGCGCGACCGCTGCGATGAGACCGTTTTCCGGTTCCGCACCGTCCGCGACGAGCGGTACCGGTACATCCGCAACTTCACGCCCGACCATCCCTTCCTGCAACCCAACGATTACAAAATCAAATCGTATCCCGTTTGGAATTTGCTGAAAGAACTGCACGCGGCCGGCAAGCTCACACCCGCGCAGGAATTTCTCTGCCAACCGACAATGCCCGCCGAAGAACTCTACGACCTCGCGCGCGACCCGCACGAAATCAACAATCTTGCTGACTCTCCGAGACATAAAAGAACCCTTGCTCGCCTTCGCGTTGTTTTGGAAAAATGGATCGAGGACACCCACGATCAAGGCAGTACGCTCGAACCACCCGAATTGGCCGCCCGCAAAGGCGTCACCAAGGAAGGAACCCATCCCAACAAAGGGTATGCGATCGAAAAGCTACCATGAAAACATATCGTATGAAAAAGTTCGTGTCGTTTGTCGTCCTCGCGCTATTATGCGGTGCGATGAGGAATGCGAAAGCCCAGACGGCCGCCCCCAATTACGACGAGGCGAAAGTGCCTGCCTACACGTTGCCAGACCCGCTCGCGCTCGCCAATGGCAAGAAAGTCACCGACGTAAAATCCTGGCGCAAATCGCGACGACCGGAAATCCTGGAGTTGTTCGAGTCGCAGGTCTATGGACGCATCCATCCACGCCCACGCGGGATGAAGTTCGAAGTGACTTCGATTGACAAAACCGCGCTCGGCGGCAAAGCCACGCGCAAAGAAATCACTGTTCATTTTACGGGCAAAAAAGATGGGCCGAGCATGACCATTCTCCTGTACTTGCCCAACGACGCCCCAAAACCCGTGCCAGCCTTTCTGGGGCTGAACTTCGAGGGAAACCACGCGATTCATTCCGATCCCGGGATCACGCTGTCGCAGCGCTGGATGCGCAATAACAAAGACGAGGGGATCGTCAATAATCGCGCCACCGAGAAATCGCGCGGCAGCGAGGCAGACCGTTGGTCGGTGGAAAAAATTCTCTCGCGCGGCTACGCGGTAGCAACAATTTACTATGGCGATATCGAGCCGGATCACGTCGACGGCTGGAAGGACGGCGTGCGCGGATATTATCTGCGCGAGCAAGGCGACAGCGAGTTTGAGCGCAACGACTGGGGCGCGATTGGCGCGTGGGGGTGGGGTTTAAGCCGCGCGCTGGATTATCTCGAGAAAGATCGCGCGATTGATTCCAAGCGCGTGGCCGCGATCGGTCATTCGCGGCTCGGCAAGACCTCGCTCTGGGCAGGCGCGCAAGACGAGCGGTTCGCGCTGGTCATCTCCAATAATTCAGGAGAAGGTGGCGCGGCACTGGCGCGACGGTGTTTTGGCGAACGGACGGCGAACTTGAATAAGAGTTTTCCGCACTGGTTTTGTGGGAATTTCAAGCAATACAATGACCGCGAGAACGATTTGCCTGTGGACGCGCACGAATTGATCGCGCTCATCGCGCCGCGTCCCGTCTATGTCGCCAGCGCGTCGGAAGACAAATGGGCCGACCCGCTCGGCGAGTTTCTCGCGGCAAAACATGCCGAACCCGTGTACGCCCTCTTCGGCAAGGACGGCCTTGGAATCGGCGACATGCCTGCGCTCGACACGCCGGTTGGTGGCACGATCGGCTATCACATTCGCAAAGGAAAGCACGATGTCACTGATTACGATTGGGAGCAGTATTTGAATTTCGCGGACAAACATTTAAAGCGAAACAAGTGACCCCTCAACCCGAACCCTTAATTCCCCAATAACCACCAATGCTCAATGCAAAATACCCAAAGCGGAATTTTGATGCTTGGAATTTGAACTTTCTTTGGAGTTTGGCGCTTGGAGTTTGGAGTTTGACGGCGCACGCCGCCGATCAACCGCAATGGGGCGAAAAACATTCCCGCAACATGGTTTCGGTCGAGCGCGGTTTGCCCGATTCGTTCGACCCAAAGTCCGGCGCAAACGTGAAATGGTCGGCGCAGCTTGGTACCCAGACGCATTCGACTCCGATTGTCGCGGGCGGGCGCGTCTATATCGGCACGAACAACGGCGAACCGCGCGATCCGCGCCACAAGGGCGACCGCGGGGTGTTGATGTGTTTTGACGAAAAAGACGGACGATTGCTTTGGCAACTCATCGTGCCGAAAATTGCCGAAGACCCGTATATGGATTGGACGGATACCGGCATTTCCTCGCCCGTGACGGTTGAAGGCGACCGCGTCTATGTCGTCACCAATCGCGGCGAAGTGATGTGTCTCGACGCGCGCGGCATGGCCAATGGTAATGATGGCCCTTTCCGCGATGAAGCCGCGCATATGACGCCGAAGGGGGTGTCTCCGACCGAGCCGAGCGCGACCCTGCAAGCGGCTTTGGGGCAGGCTGACGCGGATATCCTTTGGATTTACGACTTAGTCGCAGGCGTCGGCATCTGGCCGCACGACGCGGCGCACTGCTCGATCTTGCTCGATGGCTCGCATCTCTACGTCAATACCGGCAACGGCGTTGACAACACTCATCGAAAGATTCGCAAGCCTGATGCGCCCAGCCTTGTCGTGCTCGACAAGAAAACGGGTCAACTCCTGGCGCGCGACGGTGAGCCTATCGGCCCGAACATTTTCCATTGCACATGGTCATCACCGTCGTTGGGCAAAGCCGGAAAAACGCCGCTCGTCATCTTTGCAGGCGGCAACGGCATCGTGTATTCGTTTGAACCTGTAGCGGCGCTCTATGAGCGCCGTTCGGGCAATTCGGCGGTCACAGACCGCCGTTACAATGGATTAGAGCCAGCGATTCTAAAAAAAGTTTGGCAATTCGATCCCGACCCCACAGGCCCGAAGGAAAATGTCCATCGTTACACGACCAATCGTCGAGAGGGGCCGAGTAATATTTATGGGATGCCCGTCTTTCTCAAAAACTGCGTGTTTGTTGCGGGCGGTGGCGATGTGTTCTGGGGAAAGAACGCCGCGTGGCTCAAGTGTCTCGACGCCGCCAGCGGCAAGGAACTGTGGTCGTATCCACTCGGGTATCACACGCTTTCGACGCCCGCCGTGCAGGATGGGATGGTTTTTGTCACCGACTCCCAGAACACCGTTCATTGCGTTGACGCCGAGACCGGGAGCGGCATTTGGACGCACGACGCCAAGGGCGACATGTGGGCTTCACCCTTGGTCGCCGATGGCAAAGTGTACGTTGGCACGCGACGCGGCGATTTCTGGGTGTTGGCGGCCAGCCGCGAGAAAAAAATCATCAGCCACATCAAACTAACCGATCCCATCAGCGCCACCGCTACCGCCGCCAACGGCACTCTTTACATCGCGACGATGACACGTCTATACGTCGTACAGAAAAGGTGAAACGTGCGATATTCACCTTCTAACGGCTAGCAGTCGTCGCGGTCGCCTGCTTCTCCGCGCACGCCGTAGTTCTAGCGATGGAAGGAAATCCCGGAACCTGGCGATTATGATCGCTTGGTTGCGTCCGTGGATACTTTGCCGACGCTCGCGAATAGAAAGTCCACTGGTCATGGTTTGATCTGTCATAACGGCGCTGTCGAATGGGATATGTACGGGCGTCTTTGGCCGTGTTGTGTTATTCTGCAACGGACAATGAAAATTTTCCTCGCCGTAATTGCGGGGATGACCGCCGCTTGCCCCGGCTTGGCCGCCGAGCCGGAGAAACCGCTGCCGCGGACAAACGTCGTCGTGATCCTCTCCGACGACCAGGGCTGGGGCGACTTGAGCGTGAACGGCAATCGCAATGTCGCCACGCCGCACATTGATTCGCTGGCGCGCGACGGAGTTGCGTTCGATCGGTTCTTTGTCTCCCCACTTTGCTCGCCGACCCGCGCGGAATTCCTGACCGGGAGATATCACTCGCGCGTGGGCGTGCGCGGCGTGTCCACCGGACTGGAACGGCTCGATCTCGACCAGAAAACCATCGCGGATACCTTTCGGAGCGCCGGCTACGTCACGGGCGCGTTTGGCAAATGGCACAACGGAAGCCAGTGGCCGTATCATCCCAACGCCCGCGGGTTCGACGAATTCTACGGCTTTACTTCCGGCCACTGGGGCGAGTATTTCGATCCGCCTCTGGAACACAACGGCCAATTCATCCGCGGCAAGGGCTTTATCGCCGATGACCTCACCGGACGCGCGCTGTCTTTCATCGAGAAAAACCGCGTCCGTCCCTTTTTCTGCTATCTGGCGTTCAACACGCCGCACTCGCCCTTTTGCGTGCCGGACTCCTATTGGGATCGTTTCAAGGACAACCCCATCGCTCTGCGCGGCCGGGACGGCGACAAGGAAGATTTGCCTGTGACCCGCTGCGCGCTGGCGATGTGCGAAAATCTGGATTGGAACGTAGGGCGTGTCCTGCAAAAACTAGATGCGCTTCGTCTCGCCCAAAACACGATCGTTGTCTTCCTCTCCGACAACGGCCCGAACAGTTCGCGTTGGAACGGCGGCATGAAAGGCCGAAAAGGTTCGACCGACGAAGGCGGCGTGCGCGTGCCGATGATGATCCGATGGCCGGGCAATCTCAAACCCGGCACGACCGTTCGCGAGATTGCCGGTGCGATTGACCTGCTCCCGACTCTCGCCGGTCTGACCAATGTTCCGCTAATCAGTACTTCTCCTCTGGACGGCCGAGATCTCGCGCCGCTGTTGCTCGGCAAGGCGCGCGACTGGCCCGACCGGATAATCTTCACTCATCAAGGCGGCAAGGTCAGCGTACGCACCCAGCAGTACCGGCTCGATGATCGTGGCGCGCTCTTCGACATGACGACCGACCCCAACCAGCAGACCGATATCGCCACCCAAAATCCCGAAGCAGCCGCCAAGTTGAAACAAGCGGTTGCCGATTGGCGTAAAGAAGTGCTTGCGGTGGCGAAGGACGAGCGCCCGTATCCGGTCGGTTATCCCGAGTTCCCGATCACGTCGTTGCCCGCCCGCGACGGCGTCCCGCATGGCAACATTCGCCGCAGCGCCGGCGCGCCCAACTGTTCCTACTTTACAAACTGGATTTCTCCTGAAGATTCAATGACATGGGACATCGCCATCCACACCGCCGGCGATTATGAAGCCACGATACACTACACCTGCCCGCTCGCCGACGCCGGCTCAACCATCGAACTCAGTTTTCAGGAAAGCAAACTCCGAGGCGAAGTCGCGCCCGGCTGGGACCCGCCACTGATCACCGACCAGGATCGCGTCCCGCGCAAAGGGGAATCGTACCAGAAAGAATTTCGCCCCCTGAAACTTGGAGTGATACACCTCGAACAAGGCCGCGGTACTCTCACCTTGCGCGCGCAGCGTAGCGCGGGAAAACAAGTTGCCGATGTTCGTCTTGTCACGCTCACGCTGTTGAAGGATAATGCCAAGCCGATCCGATGATGCCATGAGAATCCCACTCCTATGCCTCTCTGTCTTGTTCGCGTGCCTGGGCAGTGGCGTGGCCCAGTCAACAAAGCCGAACGTCATTATTATTATGGCCGATGACATGGGTTTTTCGGACATCGGCAGTTACGGCGGCGAAATCTCCACACCGAACCTCGATGCGCTGGCCGCGAAAGGGCTGCGGTTCACGCAATTCTACAACACGGCGCGCTGTTGTCCGACGCGCGCGGCGCTACTGACGGGACTGTATCCGCACCAGGCCGGCGTCGGGCACATGGTTGAGAACAAAGGGCATCCGAGCTATCAGGGTTTTCTCAACGATCGTTCCCTGACGATCGCCGAGGTTTTGCGCGAGTCGGGTTATCGGACGTACATGAGCGGCAAATGGCACGTGGGCGAAAATCGTCCGCACTGGCCTGTGGACCGCGGTTTCGACCGCAGTTACGCGTTGGTCAGCGGCGGGACGAATTATTTTCGGCTCGACCCCAACCGCAAACTCGCCCGGGATGACCAGCAGATTCAGCCGCCCGCCGACTGGTACGTTACCGATGCGATCACCAACAATGCCGCTGCCTTCGTGAAGGAGCATGACACGGCAAAACCATTTTTTCTTTACGTTGCTTATACCGCACCGCACTGGCCGTTGCACGCGCCGCCCGAAGAGATCGCGAAGTATCGCAGCAAGTACAAGGACGGCTGGGACGCGTTACGCGAACTTCGGCACAAACGGCAGATTGAATTGGGACTGGTGGATGCGCGCTGGCCGATCACGCCGCGCGACAAAGGCGTGCGCCCGTGGTCGGACGTCGAAAATCCGGAGGAGAAAGATTTGCGAATGGCGGTCTACGCCGCGCAGATCACGCGCATGGACGCGGGCATTGGTCGCGTCATGGCTTCGTTGCGCGAGCGCAGCATGGATCAAAATACGCTGGTGCTGTTTCTCGCGGACAACGGCGGCTGTGCGGAAGTGATTGAGCGCAGCGCAAAGCCCGACGCGGCCACAGGTGTCGCCGATTCTTTTCGCAGCTATGGAGTTGGCTGGGCCAACGCCAGCAACACACCGTTCCGCCTTTACAAACATTGGGTCCACGAAGGCGGCATCAGCACGCCGCTCATCGCCCACTGGCCGGCGGTCATCAAAAACGGCGGCGCGCTGACTCAACAAGTCGGGCACGTCATTGACCTGATGCCGACCGCGTTGGACGCGGCGGGCGCGAAGTATCCGAAAGAAGTCAAAGGCCGCGCGATCACTCCTGTCGAGGGGAAAAGCCTATTGTCCGCATTGCGCGGCGAACCCCCGAATGAACGCACGATTTTCTGGGAGCATGAAGGCAATCGGGCAGTCCGACAAGGCAATTGGAAACTCGTTGCCAAACATGGCGGCGGGTGGGAGCTGTATGATCTGGCCGCCGACCGCACGGAGATGAATGATTTAGCCGCACCCCGAGCCGAGAAAGTTAAAGAGCTCGCTGCGTTGTACGACGCATGGGCGACTCGGGCGAACGTCGTGCCGTGGGGCGAACTGAACGCCAAACCGAAAGAGAAAGCGAAGTGATTTGCATCGTTCCACCGTATTGTGTCTGCTGCCGCGACAAAATCAAACCGCTGATGAACCCGCTATTTCAGTTAGTTGTCCAAAAACGCATGGCCGCATCCTGCCGACTGCTTCACTTGATTTTGGTCAGCATCTTGCTCGGAACTCTGGGCGTGGCGCAAACGCCCGCGGGCGAGTCGGCGGTGATCGAAAAAATGCCGGGCTTGGTCGCATTCTGGATTTTTGGCGAAGAAGCGGGGCAGCCGCGCGTTTCCATCGGGACGAAGGAGAAGTTACCGCTGATGGAAGTCGGCGGCCCGATCCAGCGCGTCGAAGGCGGACCGTTCTCGGGTTACTCGGCTGAACTGAATGGCAAACAGTGGTTTCAGATCAAGCACGAGGAACTGGGCGGTCTGAACATCAGCGGGAAGGATGCGCAAGTGAGCATGTTCGCCGTGGTTTTCATCGAGGACGTACCGCGCAGCCGAACCATTGCTGGGATTTGGAGCGAGGGCAAAGGCGCTCACGATGACACGGGCACCCGCCAATATGCGCTCCTCCTGCATATGCCCGCATACGGCGGCGCGCGGAAACTTACGCCGCATATCTCCAGCGAAGGCGGGGTCACGCGGCGCAAAGACGGCAGCGCGCTGCCCTGGAATGCCGATTATGCCGCCACTCCGTCCGACGTTCCCGAGCGGAAATGGTGCACGTTGGGGTTCACGTATGATTCCAAATATATCCGCGCCTATATCAACGGTGTCATGGAACCGCGCTCGCTTGATGCAGAGAAGGACAAACGGACGGATCGGTATTTCACGTCCGAAGGTCCTGACGGCAAAGATCGCGGCATGAATCCGTACTATCACGGCCGCGGCATTTTCCGGTACGACCCCGCGGCACACGCGAAAACGAAAATCGCCCCGTCCGACTTCACCGTCGGCGCGCGGTATGCCGGGGGTTCGATGTTGAGCGAGCCGTTTCGCGGAAAGTTTGGCGGGCTGGCAGTTTTCAATCGCGCGCTGACCGATGCCGAGATGAAACGTCTTCATGACGCCGCCCACCTCGACGCGCTGAAATGAGATCGCAGTGGCCAATCGGAAATGAAAAAGTGACCTCTTCAAAACAATTCTGCGGGAACTGGGCATGGACAATCGCGTGTTGGATCTGCGTTGGAATTTTTGGATTGGGAATTTCTACGCGCGCGGAAGAAAGTCCGACGCGCCCCTTCGGCTCCGCTCAAGGGAGGCCGAACATCGTGCTGATTCTCTCGGATGATCAGGGTTGGGGCGATTACGGTTTTATGGGGCATTCCATCGTTCAGACGCCGCACCTAGACCGATTGGCGTCGCAAAGCCTGCTTTTCACGCGCGGTTATGTGCCGACAAGCCTATGCCGGCCCAGCCTGGCAACGATGGTGACGGGATTATATCCGCATCAACATCGGATCACGGGGAATGACCCGGGTTGGGGCGAGAAACCTCGCGGCGAAGCGAATCGGAAAATGGTGGAGACGTTTCAGCAATCGCCAACCTTGATGAGCGTGCTCGGCAAAAACGGCTACGTGAGTTTTCAAGCGGGCAAATGGTGGGAGGGACCGTGTCACTGCGGCAGTTTTACCGAAGGGATGACGCACGGCGATCCCGCCCGGGGCGGTCGCCACGGCGACGCCGGATTGAAGATCGGGCGCGAGGGAATGTCGGCTGTCCTGGAGTTCGTGGATCGCGCCGCCGACAAACCGTTTCTGCTCTGGTATGCGCCCATGTTGCCGCATTTGCCGCACAATCCCCCGCCGCGATTGCTGGCCAAATACACCGCGCCGGGGCGTCCCGAGAGTTTGGCGCGGTATTGGGCGATGTGCGAGTGGTTTGACGAGACGATCGGCGAATTGCTCGGCCATCTTGAAAAGAAAAAACTTACCGAAAAAACGATCGTCGTTTATCTGGCCGACAATGGCTGGGTGCAAAATGAACAGTTTCCCGAAGGCAAAGGCCCCTTCGGCAATCTTCGCGGGAAACGTACGCCCTACGAAGGAGGCGTTCGGACTCCGATTCTGGTGCGGTGGCCGGGAAAAATCCCGCCGGGACGGGATGAGCAGAATCTCGCCAGCAGTATTGATTTGATGCCAACCTTGCTGACGGCTTGCGGAATTGCCGCGCCGAACGGATTGCCGGGAATCAACCTACTCGATAAGAACCGTCTGTCGGCGCGTAAATCCATCTACGGCGAGCTTTTTGCGCACGACGTTCGCGATCTGAGCAATCCCGCCGCCAGTTTGTCTCATCGTTGGGTCATCGAGGAGCGGTGGAAACTGATCGCACACAGCGACGCGACTGCGCCCGCCGAGCTTTATGATCTGGTCGGCGATCCTCACGAAAAAACCGATCTCGCCCCCAAGGAGCCGGCGCGAGTTCAAACCATGCGGGCGCAGCTGGATGCCTGGTGAAAAGCGGACAACGAGACAAAGGAAAAACTGCGCGAATGAAACGGATTGTTGCACTTATCCTGGCGATTATTGCCCCTGCGCTTTTTGCGGTGGGCGCCGAACCGTTGACGACGCGCCCCTTCGACTCCGCTCAGGGCAGGCCCTTCGGCTCCGCTCAGGGCAAGCCGAACGTCGTTTTCATTCTTTGTGATGATCTGCGCTGGGACGCGCTGGGTTGCGCGGGCAATCCTCACGTCAAGACGCCGCACATTGATCGGTTGGCAGCCGAAGGCGCGCGTTTCCGGAACGCGTTCTGTACCACGTCCCTTTGCTCGCCCAGCCGAGCGTCCATCTTGAGTGGGCTGTACGCGCATTCCCACGGTGTCGTGAACAATTTTACCGAGTATCCAAAGAACCTTGCCAGTTTCCCGATGCGACTGCGCGAGAGCGGTTACGAGACGGCATACATCGGCAAGTGGCACATGGGAGAGGAGAACGACGAAAAACGTCCCGGGTTCGACTATTTCGCCACTCACAAGGGCCAAGGCAAATATTTCGATACCGAGTTCAATGTGGATGGCCAGCGACAGGTTGTCTCCGGGTACTACACGCACGGGGTCACGAAGATGGCGCTGGATTGGATCAAACGCCCGCGCAACGAGAAACCGTTCCTGCTGATGCTCGGCCACAAGGCGCCGCACAGTTTCTATCTGCCCGAACCGAAATACGCCAACGCCTTCGATGGCGTCGAAATCCAATATCCCGAGACCGCGTTTCAACTGAACGACAAACCCGCATGGATCAAGGATCGTCTTTACACGTGGCACGGCATTTACGGGCCGTTGTTCGATTGGCGCAAGAAATTCCCCGATGACCGCCCCGAGGCGGTGAAGGATTTCGCCGCGATGACCCGCGCCTACTGGGGCACGATTCTTTCCGTGGACGACAGCGTCGGCCAAATTGTGCAGGCCTTGCGGGAAATGGGCGCGCTCGACAACACGGTGATCGTGTTCATGGGCGACAACGGCTTGCTCAACGGTGAGAACGGCATGGTGGACAAACGCACGATGCACGAGCCGAGCATTCGCATCCCGCTGATTGTGCGCTATCCCAAGCTCGTTGCGCCCGGCCAGCCGCGAGTGATCGAGCCGCAGGTGCTCACCGTGGATCTTGCGCCGAGTCTGCTCGAACTTTGCAGCGCGAAACCGCTCGCGAACATCCACGGCAAATCGTTCGTGAAACTCGTCCAGAAAGGCGATCCTTCCTGGCGCAAATCCTGGTTCTACCATTACAACTACGAGAAACAATTTCCCTACACGCCCAACGTCCGCGGCGTTCGCACCGACGACTGGAAATACATTCATTACCCGCATGGCGATGGAGGCGCCGACCGTCACATGGCGGAGCTGTACAATCTCAAGACCGACCCAGGCGAACGTCGCAACTTGATCCACGACCCCGCCTACGCTGGCAAAGTGAAGGAACTGCAAAAGGAATTGGCGCGACTGATGAAGCAGACGGGGCTGACATCCAAATCCGACAAGATGCCGCTGGACCAAGGCATCAAGAAAGAACTCCCCGACCAAAAGATTCGGTAGGGGAGGAAATTATAATATGAAGATCCTGCATCTCGACCGTTGCGGAAGTGGGAATTGTACGGCGAGCAACGAAAATTGCGGACTTCATGAAGTCCGCAATTACGGCGAACACGTATCTTTCCCAAAAAGCTCAAAGTGAACATGAAACACCGAACCCAGTGGTTGTTTCTTGTCCTGTGGACGGTCGTATCCGCAGCCGACCTGAACGCCGATGTCCCGTCGCCGCGACCGAACATCCTGTTTTGCATCGCCGATGATTGGTCGTGGCCGCACGCGGGCGCTTACGGCGATCGCGTCGTGAAAACACCCGCGTTCGACCGCGTCGCGCGAGAGGGTGTGCTGTTCCGCCGCGCGTTTTGTTCGTCGCCAAGTTGCACCCCTTCGCGCGGGGCGATCCTGACAGGACAATCGTTTTCCCGTCTTGAAGAGGGTGGCAATCTTTGGAGCACGCTGCAGAAAAAGTTCGCCGTCTATCCCGACCTTCTCGAAGCAGCCGGGTATCACGTCGGACTCCAGGGCAAAGGCTGGGGGCCGGGCGACTTCAAAGTAAGCGGGTGGACGCGCAATCCCGCAGGACCGCCTTCCAGAAGTTTCGCAGACTTTCTGGTCAACGTCCCCGACGGCAAACCGTTCTGTTTCTGGTTCGGCAGCAGCGACCCGCATCGGCCTTACGAGACCGGTTCGGGCGAGAAATCGGGCATGAGCCTCGGCGCGGTGACCGTTCCGCCGCATTTTCCTGACGTACCCGAAGTCAGGCGCGACATGCTCGATTATTATTTCGAGGTCGAACGATTTGATCGCGACGTGGGCGCGATGCTTGCGCTGTTGGAAAAGGCCGGTAAACTCGATAACACCATCGTTGTCATCACCAGCGACAACGGCATGCCGTTCCCGCGTTGCAAGACCAACCTCTACGACAGCGGCGCGCGAATGCCCCTGGCTATCCGCTGGCCCGCGCATGTTAAGGGCGGACGCGTCATCGAAGATTTCGTCAGCCACACCGATTACGCGCCGACGTTTCTGGAAGCGGCCGGGTTGAAACCCCCGCCCGAAATGACCGGGCGCAGCTTGATGCCGCTGCTTGCGTCGAAGAAAGCAGGGCAAGTGGATTCCGCGCGGGACAAAGTTTTCTTCGGGCGCGAACGTCACGCGCGCTCCCGCGAAGGCAATGTCGGCTATCCGGCGCGCGCCGTCCGCACCGACCGTTATCTCTACATCCGCAACTTCGCGCCCGACCGCTGGCCGGCGGGCGATCCGGTTGTGTCGAGCGATGGCGACCCGAAAGGATACGGCGATTGCGACGGGTTCGGTTCGCTGACGAAACAATACTTACTCGACCATCGCGACGATGCGGCGGTGAAACCTCTCTTCGCGCTTTCGTTCGACAAGCGTCCAGCCGAGGAACTCTACGATTTGCGTCGCGACCCGAACCAGTTGAGCAATGTCGCCAGCGACCGTCGCCATGCCAAAGCCTTCCAATCGCTCCGTGCCGATCTCGACCGTTGGATGCGTGACATCGCCGACCCGCGCGCTATGGGAAGCCAGCCACTTTTTGACAGCTATCCGTATTACAGCAAACCACCCAAACAACCGCCCCCAACTCCATGAAATCACCTCTATGGTTTCGCAAGTGGTTCTGGCTCGCCACGGTCGTTGCGCTTGCCAGTCGCGCAGCGGATCCGCCGAACATCGTTTGGATCGTGGGCGAAGATCTCGGACCGCATCTCGGCTGTTACGGCGACAAACAGGCGCGGACGCCAAACCTGGATCGGTTCGCGGCGCAATCGGCGCGATTCACGCGGGCATTCACCCACGCGCCCGTGTGCGCGCCGAGCCGGTCGGGATTGATCACGGGGATGTACCCGACCAGCGTTGGCACGATGCACATGCGGTCGAAGCTGGCGCAACCGCCGCCGCTGTTCACGGACGAGCTGCGGAAAGCCGGTTACTTTGTCGCGTGGCCGGGCAAGACGGACTTCAACTTCGACTTACCGAAGGGCGCGTTCGACAGCACCAAGGACTGGCTGCAGCAACCGCCGCGTCAGCCGTTTTTTGCCTATATCAATATTGGTGTCACGCATGAGAGCCAGATTCGCGCGCCCGCGGATCAGATGGCAAAGAACCTGGCAAAACTCACGCCCGACGACCGGCACGATCCCGCGAAGATGATCCTGCCGCCGTATTACCCCGACACGCCGGAAGTGCGGCGGGACGTGGCCAATTACTATGATGTTGTCACTGCATTGGATTATCGCTTTGGCGAAATACTCGCCGCGCTGGAGCGACACAAGCTCACTGAGAACACGATCGTTTTTTTCTTTGGCGATCACGGCTGGGGAATGTCGCGCGGCAAACGCTGGGTATATGACAGCGGCATCCGCGTGCCGCTGATGGTGCGCGGCCCGAACATCGCCGCCGGCAGCGTACGGGAAGAATTGGTCAGCTTCATTGATTTAGCGCCAACGGTGCTGTCGTTGGCGAGCGTGGAAATTCCGACCCGACTGCAAGGGCAACCATTTCTCGGGCCGAAAGCAAGCGAGCGCAAATATGCGTTCGCGGCGCGGGATCGGATGGACGAGACCTATGATCGCATCCGCGCGGTGCGCGACAAACGGTTCAAATACATCCGCAATTTTCATCCCGACCTGCCGTACGCGCAACGGATTGAATATATGGACATGATGCCGACCATGCAGGTGTGGCGACGGCTGGCTGCCGAAGGGAAACTTACGGGCGCGTCCGCGTTGTATTTTGCGCCAACCAAGCCGCGTGAGGAACTCTACGATCTGGAAGACGACCCTCACGAAATCAAGAATTTGGCGTCCTCACCCGCGCATCGCGCCAAACTGGAAGAATTACGCGGCGCGCTCGACCGATGGATGGAGGAGACAAAAGACTTGGGCGCGATACCCGAAACGGAACTGATCCAGCGCGGATTGGTCAAAGACGTGCTGAAAGATTACGAGAAACGAAAACAACGCCAACCGCAATCCTAACCCATCTGATTCGAGTTTCCGCAGACATGGGACCATTGTATTGAACATTGCCGCGTGTGAACCCGTCAAAGGAAAAACCAAAAACCTCCCAAAAATTCCCATGAAACGAACTTGCTTACTTCTTGCCGTGCCTGCTGTGTTGCTGGTCCTGTCCGTGCTGACCCCACACGTGGCTGCGGACGTGAAATTGCCCGCCGTGTTCGCCGATCACATGGTACTCCAGCGCGATGCAGCTCTGCCCGTGTGGGGCTGGGCCGAGGCCGGCGAAAAAGTGGAGGTGAGCATCGCCGGCCAAACCAAGACTGCCACCGCCGACGCCAACGGCAAATGGAGCGTGAAGCTGGACAAGTTGACCGCAGGCGAGCCGACGTCCATGACTGTGAAAGGAAAAAATACAATTACGATTCAAGACGTGTTGGTCGGCGAAGTCTGGCTCTGCTCGGGGCAATCAAATATGGCTTGGACTGTGGCATCGTCAAAAAATTTCGATCAGGAAAAAGCCGCCGCGCAATTTCCGCAAATTCGCCAATTCAAGGAAAGCTCGGGTACGGCCACCACGCCACAGGAGAAGGGCGGCGGCAACTGGACAGTTTGCAGTCCGGATACCGTTGGTGGGTTTACCGCCACGGGATATTTCTTTGGCCGCGAAGCGCACAAGGCGCTCAACGTGCCGGTCGGTCTCATCAATTCCTCGGTCGGCGGCACGCCCATCGAGGCGTGGACCAGTTGGGATGCGCAGAAGGACAAGGCCGAGTTGAAACCAATCTTCGAGCGATGGGACAAACAAGCCGCCGAATGGGATCGTGATCCTGCCGCGGCACAGGCGCGCTACGAAAAACAAGTTGCCGCCCATAAAGAAGCGGCGGCGAAAGCCAAAGCCGATGGCAAACCCGCGCCGCGCGCTCCGCAGAAACCGTCCGACCCGCGTCTCGCCAGTCATCATCCCGCCACGCTTTTCAACGGCAAAATCGCGCCCCTGATTCCTTACGCCATCCGCGGAGCGATCTGGTATCAGGGCGAGAGCAACGCGGGCGGCGGCCAACTCTACGAACTGCAATTGACGACGATGATTGCCGATTGGCGGACGCGTTGGGGGCAGGGAGATTTTCCGTTTGGCTGGGTGCAACTGCCTAATTTTCACAAGGCGCAGGTTGCCCCCGTCGAACACAGCGGTTGGGTGCTAGTGCGCGAAGGGATGCTCAAGGCGTTGCGAGTGCCGAACACCGGCATGGCCATCACCGTGGACATCGGCGAAGCCAACGACATTCATCCGAAAAACAAACAAGACGTCGGCAAACGGCTCGCTTCGTGGGCATTGGCGAAAGTGTACGGGCAAAAGGTGCCGGCGTCCGGCCCGCTACCCGCCAGCAACAAAATCAACGGCAACGAAGTTGTCATTACCTTTCAGCACACCGATGGCGGTCTCGTCGGAAAAGGCGGGGAACTGAAAGGGTTCGCCATCGCCGGGGCCGACAAAAAATGGGCGCGCGCCAACGCGAAGATCGAAGGCGACAAAGTCATCGCCTCCAGTCCCGACGTGACCGCGCCCGTGGCTGTCCGCTACGCCTGGGCGGACAATCCCGATTGCAATCTCTACAACGGCGCGGACTTTCCTGCGTCACCCTTCCGCACCGACGACTGGCGGTAGAGTCGAGACCCCTGCAACACGGCCTAAATATAACTGTTTCGGATTTGCGACGCCCCACAACGAGTAATTTCTGTATTTTCAACTTCGCTCTTGCGTGGGGTGGGGCGCGGATGTAAGTTTCGAGCAATGTAGCGCGGTCGGCGGTCAAACCAAAAATCTAAACTGTGGAGAACGCACCATGAGTGAACACGCAAATTGCTCCAACTGTCTTCCGGCCTATACGCGCCGGGATTTCCTAGGCCGATTCGGAATGGGAGTTGGCGGCGTCGCTCTCGCGACGATCTTTCAGGATTTACTGGGTACAACCGCCGAGGCGGGAGTCGCGTCGCTCGCGCCCCGAACCGGTCCGCTGCCCGCTATAGCCAAGCACGTCATTCACATCTTCGCGGGCGGCGCGCCGAGCCATCTGGACACGTTCGATCCGAAGCCGGGCTTGGAAAAATTCCGCGACAAAACTTTGCCGGGCCAGTCGGGCGTGGCGTTTCCGTCGCCGTTCAAGTTTCCCAAATGCGGCAAGAGCGGGTTGGAAATCAGCGAGATTTTCCCCAAGTTGGGTGGGGTGGCCGATGAGATGTGCGTGATTCGCTCGATGTACACCGATGTGCCCGCGCATGGCCCTGCGGCCAAACTGATGCACACCGGGTCGGCGGTGCTGACGAAGCCGAGCTTCGGTTCGTGGGTGTTGTATGGGCTGGGAACGCAAAGCACGAATTTGCCGGGGTTTGTGGCGATGGGCGGGATGCCGGAAGCGCGACAGGCGGCGTTCTTGCCCAGCGTGTATCAGGGCGCGAAGACTGAATTTAAGCCGGGGGCGCCTCCTGAAAAAGTGTTGCCGAACATCCGCAGCGAATTCAGCACGCTGGAAGAGCAACGGTTGCAACTGAGCCTCGCCCGCAAGCTGAATTACACGCAGATGCTCAATGTCCAGAAGGACGAGCAACTGGAAGCGCGTATTGAGTCGTTCGAGCTGGCTTTCCGCATGCAGACGGCGGCGACGGATGCGTTCGACATCAACAAAGAACCCGCCGCAGTACGAGAACGGTATGGGAAGAGCGATCTGGCGGCGCGGTTGCTGGTGGCGCGTCGGTTGGTGGAACGCGGGGTGCGCTTTGTGCAGATTGACGCGGGCGGCTGGGATCATCACGCGGGATTGTTCAATGCGATCACGCGCTCATCGGCGGCCATTGACCAACCGGCGGCTGCGCTGATTGCCGATTTGAAAGAGCGCGGGCTTTTGGATTCGACGTTGATTATCTGGGGCGGCGAGTTCGGTCGCACGGTGACGACACCGGGTCGCATCGGAAACGAATCGGGCCGCGATCATCACGCCAAATGTTTCTCCGTCTGGATGGCCGGCGGCGGCGTCAAAGGTGGCATGGCGTACGGGGCAACCGACGAGATCGGCTATGACGTGGCCGAGAAAGGCGTGCACGTGCACGATCTTCATGCGACGCTGCTGCGATTGCTGGGTTTTGACCACACAAAGCTTACGTTCCGTTACAACGGCCGTGATTTCCGCCTGACGGATAACTACGGCAAAATCGTCGAAGAGATCATCGCTTAACCTGTCATGCGTTTGCCCGCGACATTTTGGGGACTGCTTACGGTGGGCGCTTCGGCGCTGGCGGCCGTGCCGGCGACCGACAAGGCCAGCATCGAGTTTTTCGAGAAAAACATCCGCCCGATTTTTGCCGAGCGTTGTTACAAATGTCACAGCTCCGCCGAGGGCAAAGCGAAAGGCGGTCTGACGCTCGACACTCGCGAGGGTTGGGCCAAGGGTGGCGATACCGGCCCGGCCATCGTGCCCGGCAAACCCGACGCGAGTCTGTTGCTCAAGGCGCTTAGCTATACGGACGACGAGCTAAAAATGCCGCCGAAGAAGGAGGGCGGAAAACTTCCCGACGCGCAAATCGCCACGCTCCGCGAATGGATAGCGATGGGCGCGCCCGATCCGCGCGAGGGCAGCGGGAAGAAATTGAATGGGTTATCATCGGCCGCGCGGGCGCACTGGGCGTTTCAGCCGTTGAAACAATCCACGTTGCCGCCCGTGAAAGACAAAATGTGGTGCCAGACGGTTGTGGATTATTTCGTGCTCGCCAAGCTGGAAGCGGCCGGGTTGAAGCCGAATCCTCCCGCGGACGGCGAGGCGCTGTTGCGCCGGATGTATTACGACCTCATCGGACTGCCGCCGATGCTGGATGAGGTGAACGATTTTTCCCGCGAATACGAAGCGGCGCTGAAAAGCGACGAGGAAGCGGTCAAAGCCGGCAAACGTCCCTATCAGAACGGCTTTGTCCCCGACCGCCGTCGGGTGATGGAGAAATGGATTGACCGGTTGCTGGCCAGCAAACACTACGGCGAACGCTGGGGCCGGCATTGGCTCGACAGCGCCCGCTATAGCGACACGCGCGGCCTGGTCAGCATGGGAGGCAAATATCGGTACGAAGATTACCGGTATATGTATGCGTGGACGTATCGCGATTATGTGATCGATGCGATCAATCGCGATAAACCCTATAATCTCTTTCTCTTCGAGCAAATCGCCGCCGATAAACTGCCCGACATCCAGCCGAGTGATCCGCGCCTGGCCGCCCTGGGATTCCTGACGGTTGGCAAGCATTTCGATAATTTTGATGATGTCATTGACGAGCGGATTGACACACTGACCAAGGCAACGATGGCGTTGACGGTCTCGTGCGCCCGCTGCCACGATCACAAATTCGATCCCATTCCCACGGCGGATTATTATTCGCTCCACGGCGTTTTCAACTCGCTGGTCGAGCCGTATGAAAAGCCGGAAATGCCGCGCACGGCGGACGCCGCCCAGCGGGCCGATTACGAGAAAGAACTCACCGAGTTGCAAACCAAAAACCGGCAGGTGATTTATGATATTTTGCGCGAGCGCACCACGCAATTCATGGACAAAGCCGAGGGCTATTTGCTGGTCATCACTCTACCCAACCGATCGCCGGAGCGGTACGATATGGCGGCGAAATACAGCATCAAGCCTGAGATCGCCGAGATCACCGGCTCGATTCGGCTCGCGCCCGAACATCCCATCTTCGGCCCGTTTGCGCAGTTATCGAAACTTAAACGCGATGAAACCTGGCCGGCCAAGGCGGCCGAGTTGCTACCCAAGGTTCTCAACGATCCGAAACGGCCGGTGAACAAAATGGTAGCCGACGCATTGCGAAATCTGAAACCGAAAACTCTCGATGAAGTTGCCAAAGCGTACGGGACACTTTTTGCCCAAATCAGATCGCATGCCGCTCCGTATATTGCGGCGCAAAGCACGCCCGGCGCAACTCCCCCGGCTCTCATCGAACCCATTGTTCAGTTGATCAACGCGCTCTACTGGATTCCGCCCGCCAACCAGATGCTTACCGCCGAGCAGCAGATCGGGTTTCTTGCGGAAAACCGCCGACCCGCCGCCTGGATGTCGGGTATCACCATCCAGAACCGGAAAGACGAAGGCAATAATATTGACCGGCTCCTTTTCCCCGCCATCAATGAACTTCGTCTCACCCATCCCGGCGCGCCCGGCTGCGCGATGATCGTCGGTGACGCTCCCAAGCCGAAAGATAGTTATGTGTACATCCGGGGCGACCGGGGTAAGAAGGGACCCGTCGTGCCACGGCAGTTCTTGGAAATCTTCAGCGGACAGAATCGTCAACCGTTCAAGAACGGCAGCGGACGCTACGACCTGGCTGTAGCGATTGCCAGCCCGCAAAATCCGCTGACGGCGCGCGCGGCGGTCAACCGGATTTGGCTCCATCATTTTGGCGAAGGATTTGTGCGATCTCCCGATGATCTTGGCAATATGTGCGAGCCGCCGAGTCATCCGGAATTGTTCGATTGGTTATCCGGGTGGTTCATGCAAAGCGGCTGGTCGCTCAAACAAACCCACAAACTCATCCTGCTCTCTGCCGCCTGGCAGCAAAGCGCGGATACCCATCCCGACCATGAAATCAAAGATCCCGGCAATCGCCTCCTCTGGAGAGCCAACCTGCGCCGGCTAGATTTCGAGTCCATCCGCGATTCCATGCTTCTGCTTTCCGGGAACCTCGATCGCACCCTCGGCGGCAAACCTGTCAACATCACCGACGAACCGTACAGCACCCGCCGCAGCATTTACGGCTATGTGGACCGTCTATATTTGTCGGACTTGATGACGCAGTTTGATTTTGCCAACCCGGAGATGGCCAATACCCAGCGCATTAGCACCATCGTGCCGCAACAAGCGCTCTTCTTCATGAATAACCCGCTCGGCATCGAAGTCGCTCGGCAGGTGGTCAATCGTAGTGAAGTGGCCGACGCGCAGGATGAAACCGCTAAGATCCACGCCATCTATCGCACCATCTTTCAGCGCACACCGCGAAAGGGCGAAGTGGATTGGGCGCGCGAATTCATTGCGCAAAGCAAGGTGCTCGCCGCCAAACGCCCCGTTACCAAAGTCAAACAAGCCACCGCCTCGAAAAAAGATCCCGCCAAGGACAAATACGCCGCCCTCCGTAACGAAGGAGAAATGGTCAAGCGCGGCCCGCTCAATCCGTGGGAGTTGTATGTGCAATCGCTCCTCTGCACCAACGAGTTCGTGTACGTGAACTGAAGGTAATTTCCCGGGTTACAGTGCCATGAAACCCTTTCTCGCTTTGTTCTTTTGCTTCGGGATCGCGGCGAATGCCGACGAAGTCGCGCGTAAACGCGTTCTCATTCTCGGCGATTCGATTTCCATCGGGTACACCCCGCCCGTGCGCGAAATCCTCAAGGATACCGCCGTCGTGGTGCGACCGACGACCGCGGATGGCAAGGCGGAAAACTGCGATGGCACGACCAAGGGAGTGCGCGAAATTGATCGCTGGCTCAAGCTGGATGGCGGAAAGTGGGCAGTGATTCATTTCAACTTCGGCCTGCATGACATCAAACATATTGACCCGAAGACCAAGGCGAACTCGAACGACCCCAGCCATGCGCGTCAAGCCGAACCAGAGATTTATGAGCGGCAATTGACCGAGATCGCGCAAAAACTCAAGGCAACGGGAGCAAAACTGTTTTTTGCCACCACCACGCCTGTGCCGCCGGGCGGTGTCAAACCGCTCCGCGTCGTGGAGGACGTGGCACAGTACAACACCATCGCTCGGCGAGTGATGAACGCCAACGGAATTGCCGTCAATGATCTCTACAGCTTCGCGCTGCCGCAGCTCAAAGAGATTCAGAAGCCGGTGGACGTTCATTTCACCAACGAAGGTTCCAAACAATTGGCTGGCGAAGTCGCGCGCGCCATTCGCGAGGCGCTTCGGACCGATGTCAAAAAGTAATCGGACTGACGAGATTGTCGCTGTACCCGGCGATTTATTCCCCTCATCCAGAGACCTTGAGAAGGTGTGTTTGGCGTGCTACTGTGTGCCGATTTGTCCATTCCCCGCGAGCAACGCTACGGGGGGCGGGACTGGCTATGAAATCGGCATTTCTTGACAAAATCGTAGGTCGCCTCGACCGGCTCGACCCCGAGCGGTTGCAAGCAGTCCTCACGCGGCTCGGTCGCGAAAAGGAGCGGCTGGAGGCGATCTTCAACGCGCTCCACGAAGGGGTCTTAGTTACGGATGCGGACGATCGGGTCACGTATCTCAACGCTGCCGCTTGCGACCTGCTCGGTTTTTCAGTCGAGCGGGCATTGGGACAACCGTTGTCGCGTCTGCTGCCCGAATTGGAAATCGGCGGCGCACCGCATCGCGTTACAACCGGTGAACTGGAAATCTTCCGCCCTCGTCATCGGCTCCTCGAATTTTACGCCATGCCGCTCGAAAACGCCGCGGCACTCATCCTGCGTGATGTGACGGCGTCGCGCAAAGCAGCGGTCCAAACCATCGAATCACAAAAACTCGGCGCCCTCTCGCTGCTCGCCGCCAGCGTCGCCCACGAACTCGGCAACCCACTTAACGCATTGAGCATCCATCTGCAATTGTTGGAACGCGAAATCAAAAAACTCCCCGCCGCCAAAACCAAGAAGGCGCGAGAATCTCTCAAGGTCGCACACGGCGAAATCGAGCGGCTCGATTATATCGTCACGCAATTTTTGCAGGCCATCCGCCCAACACAGCCCAAGCTCAAACGCGAATCGGTCAACGATCTGCTCGCTGACACGCTCGACTTTCTCGCGCCCGAAATCGCCAACCGCAGCATCACAATTGAGCGCGATTTCTCCGCCAGCCTCCCGCGCATCTTCCTGGATCGCGCCCAGATCAAACAGGCGTTTTTCAACATCGTGAAAAACGCCACGCAAGCCATGGGCAAAGGCGGCCGCCTCCGCATCACCACGCAGGAAACGGCCGACCACGTTCTCATCACCTTCGCCGACACAGGCGGAGGCATCGCGCCCGATACGCTGCGCAAAATCACGAAGCCCTACACCACGACGAAAGAAACAGGCACAGGGCTTGGCCTGCTCATTGTTCGCCGCATCGTCCGCGACCACGGTGGCGACCTTGAGTTGGAATCCAGCGCGGGCAAGGGAACGATTGTGCGGTTGAAGCTGCCGCTGGCGGAGAAACGAATGCGCCTGCTGGAGGCGGGAAAGCAAACAATTGAAATTAAATGAAAATAATATTGCCGGTAATCATCATTGTTTGCTCATTTCTCCTCCCGATAAGTCTTTGGTGTGGGCGCACCAAGTATCGAGTCAGCGCTAGAGTTGCATCGCTCATCGGAGGTTTTGCAGGCATGGTGTCGGGAACACTCAGTCTAATGCTAGTTGTCCGTTCGAACGAAATGTCAGTAGAAACTCTTCGGATATTAGCAAGTTGGAAGCCTTCTTTGGGTGGCATCACCGTCGGAGTCGCGCTAACGATCTTGATCATGCAGATTTGTGGCGAACTAAAAGAGCAGGAAAACAAGCAGGCCGCCAAGGAATGAAATGAACCCTACATTGCTCATCGTTGACGACGAAAAAAATACGCGTGACGGCTTGAAGCGCGCGCTGGAGGAACGCTACGACGTGTACACCGCCGAGGATGGGCAGGCGGCGGCAGAGATGATCGAGAAGGAAAACTTCGACGCGGTGTTGGCGGATATTCGTATGCCACGGTTGGACGGGTTGGAGCTGCTTTCGCGCGCCAAGAAACTCTCGCGCCCGCCCATTGTGATCGTGATGACCGCCTATGGCACCGAGGAAACGGCGGTCGAGGCGATGCGGCGCGGCGCGGACGATTACATCAACAAGGGGAAGCTCGACCTGGACGACTTGGAGCGTCGTGTGGCTCTGGCGCTCAAGAACCGCCGTCTCGTGTCGGAAAATTTTTCGCCGCAACGGACAGCGGACAAGAAATTCGGCATGGGCAACATTATCGGCGAATCCGCCGCGATGCGGGAGGTTTTCGAAACAATCCAGCAAGTTGCGCCAACGACCGCCAATGTCCTCATCGAAGGCGAAACGGGCACGGGCAAGGAGCTTGTCGCGCGCGCCATCCACCAGCTTAGCCCGCGCAAGAACGGCCCATTCATCCCTGTCCATTGCGCTGCGTTGCCGACCACGCTCCTGGAAAGCGAACTGTTCGGTCACGAACGCGGCGCGTTCACCGACGCCAAGGAACGCCGCATTGGTCGCTTCGAGATGGCCGACGGCGGCACGTTGTTCCTCGATGAAGTGGGTGAAATCGAGCCTGCAATCCAAGTGAAGTTGCTCCGCGCGCTAGAAGAACGCGCCTTCGAACGTCTCGGCGGACAAAAAACGATTCACGTGGATGTCCGCCTCGTCACCGCCACGAACAAACAATTGCAACAACTGGTTTCGGAAAAGAAATTCCGCGACGACCTCTACTTCCGACTCAATGTCGTCACCATCACGCTCCCGCCGGTGCGCGAGCGCAGCCGGGACATTCCCCTCTTGGTCAAAGCCTTTTTGGACGAATTTAACCGCGCCAATAAGAAGAAAGTTGGCGAACTTGCCCCCGATGTCCTTGATGCCCTTATCAACTATCCATGGCCGGGCAACGTTCGCGAACTGCGTAACTGCGTGGAGCGCATGGTCGTCCTCGCGCGTGGCACTAAGGTCAGCATTGCCGATTTGCCGCCGAACATCCGCAATCCGCAACCTGTAGCCGCGGGCGTTGACCGCGGTGAGCCGCCCTCGGCGCGAGCGGCTACAACGATAGAAGAAATGAAAAAGCAGGCGGTCGTCTCCACCCTCCGCGAATGCGGTGGCAACCGTACGGCCGCTGCCGAAAGACTTGGCATCAGCCGCCGCACCCTCCACCGCAAACTCAAAGAATACGGGCTGGAGGAATTGTAACCGCGAATACGTTTCCACGGAAATAATGTCGAGGGAATTTCGCGCCTTTTCGTGTGTTTCGCGGGCAGTCCATTCGTGGTATAAATGGCGCAAATGCAAGCGTTGGTGGATGATTTTATCGGTTACGTCAATTTCGAGCGCGGGCTGGCCAAGAACACCCAGCTCGCGTATCGGACCGATCTCAACCGCTTTACCACTTGGCTGCAAGGTCGCGGCACGTCCCGTCTCAACGACGTGCGCACCGATGACATTACCGAATACCTCATGGCGCAGCGCAAAGCGGGTCTCTCGCCCAGCTCCCTCTCGCAACATCTTGCGGCGATCAAGGTTTTCTTCCGGTTTTTGACCCAGGAAAAACTTCTGCCCGCCAACGTCGCCGACAACCTCGATTCGCCGAAGCTCTGGAAACTTCTCCCACACACGCTCTCCACCGCCGAAGTCGAGACATTGCTCGCCGCGCCAAACACGCGCAAACCGATCGGGCTCCGCGACAAAGCACTGTTGGAACTGATGTACGCCACCGGCTTGCGCGTCAGCGAAACTGCCAACGTTCACGCAGGCGATATTAACGCCGAAATGGGATTCCTCCGCTGTGTCGGCAAGGGTAACAAGGAACGGGTCGTACCCATCGGTAAACCCGCGCTGGAAGCCGTTCAACATTACGTCGAACGCGCGCGTCCGCGCATGCTCAAGAGCAAAGCCACGACAAATCTCTTTGTCACGCGCAGCGGCGAACCCATGCTGCGCCAGGACATCTGGCGATTGATTCGCAAACTCATCGTCAAAGCCGGCATTGCCAAGCGCGTCACGCCGCACACACTCCGACACAGTTTCGCCACGCATCTGCTCGATCATGGCGCTGACCTGCGGGTCATCCAACAAATGCTCGGGCACGCCGATATCGCGACGACGCAGATTTATACCCACGTGGACGCGAGCCGGTTGAAATCGGTGCATAATCAATTTCATCCGAGAGCGAAAAGATGAAGCTTCAAATCCCAAAACCCAAACCCCAGAGAAGCCCCAATCTTCAAGCTCCAAGAATTGAGATCGGGACACCAACGGCAGGGGTTTGCGATTGGCGATTGGGGATTCTTTGGTGCTTGGGGTTTGGTGCTTGGGGTTTTTTCAAATGAATCTTCCCTCCCTCCAATCCCGACTCGACTACTCGTTCCAGAATCCGGAACTGTTGGGCGAAGCGATCACGCATCCCTCGATCCGTCACAGCAAACACGCCCTCAGTGGGCGCGACAACCAGCGGCTCGAGTTTTTTGGGGATGCCGTACTCCAACTCATCGCGACCATTCATCTCTACGAAACATTTCCGCAGGCCAATGAAGGGCGTCTGACCAAAGTGCGTTCGCGCCTGACCAGCCGCGCCACATTCGCCAAGCTCGCGCGTCACCTCGGCCTCGGCGATTTTCTCGCGCTCGGCAAAGGCGAAGAAGCCAGCGGCGGCCGCACCCGCCCATCGAACTTGGCAGACGCCTACGAAGCGGTTGTTGGCGCGATTTATCTCGATGGCGGCCTCAACGCAGCAACGCGGTTCGCCCTCGCTCAATGGCAACCAGAGCTTGTCTCACCCGAAACCGAGATCGAGAATCCGAAAGGTCGCCTTCAGGAAATCCTGCAAGCCCGTTCGCCTGCTGGACCAACCTACAAAATCATTCGAACCGAAGGACCTGATCACGCCCGCGAATTCGAGGCCGTGGTCGAATTCGAAGAAAAAGAGCTTGGCCGAGGCATCGGCGCGAGTAAAAAGGAGGCGGAAACCCGCGCCGCGGCGGCGGCGCTCGAACGACTCGTTGATTCGTAGAATCATTAAAACGTTAAATCGACAAACGCCATAACCCATGCAACGATTCAACGATTCAACCCACGCATAGTCGCTCATGAACCGGATTCGTCTCCTTCCCGAGCAAGTCGCCAACCAAATCGCTGCGGGCGAGGTGGTGGAGCGACCCGCATCGGTTGTCAAGGAACTGGTTGAGAACGCGCTTGACGCCAATGCGACGCGCATCGAGATCGAAATCCGACTGGGCGGTAAGAGCAGCATCCGTATCACCGACAACGGCTACGGCATGAGCCGCGACGATGCCCTACTGGCGCTGGAACGTCATGCCACCAGCAAAATTACGCGCGCGGAAGACCTGATGGCGATTGCCACATTCGGCTTTCGTGGCGAAGCGCTGCCGAGCATTGCGGCGGTTTCGCGGTTTCGACTGGTCACGCGCGAGACCGACGCGCTGGCGGGCAGCGAGATCGAAATCAGCGGCGGCAAAATCCAGAACGTCCGCGATGTTGGATGTCCCCCGGGCACGACCATCGAAGTGCGAAATCTGTTTTTCAATCTGCCGGCGCGGAAAAAATTTCTCCGCAGCGACCAAACCGAGTTGGCGCATTTGCATCATGTCTGCCTCCTGCAAGCTCTCTCGCGTCCACAGGTGGCGTTTCGATTCGTGGATGATGCCCGAGTCGTCTTCGATCTCGCGCCCGCGACGAATCTGCGCGGACGATTGCGTGAGTTGTACAGCGCGGATTTTGTCGCGGACCTGCTGCCTCTCGATTACCAGAGCGACACGCTGCGCGTTAGCGGCTTCGTCGGTCGTGCAGGCGTGAGTCGCGCGAACCGCAGCGACCAGCATGTTTTTGTAAATGATCGTCCGGTTGAAAGCCGCGGGATCAATTTTGCGCTGATGGAAGGGTATCACACGGCGCTGATGAAAGGCAGATATCCAGTGGCGTTTTTGTTCTTGGAGATCGATCCGGGCGAAGTGGACGTAAACGTGCATCCGGCGAAACGCGAAGTGCGATTTCGCGATGAACGCGGCGTGAGGGAAGCGGTAAGCAGCGCGGTCAGAACCGCGCTGCAAAGCACCAAGCATCAAGCCCCAAACCCCAGAGAAACTCCAAATATCAAATCTCAAACTTCTATCGCAACATTACAGCAACCAACTGAACACAACATCTTTCCCTCATTACGGTCAGTTGCCCAATCCGTTCCGGATGCGCAAACGCCGTTGCCGATACGATCACCTTCGGAGGAGTCGCAAAAGAGCATGCCCGCCGCAGCGGATTTAGTTGGAACACCTTCGCCATCTTCCATCCTCCATCCTCGATCCCCTGTTCCACAATCTCCCTTCCGTATCCTCGGTGTTCTCTCCGATCTGTATGTGCTCATGGAAGGCGACGATGGACTGGTGCTCATGGATCAGCACGCGGCGCACGAGCGAGTATTGTTCGAGCAAATGCTAACGCAATTAGAACAGGGAAACGCTCCCTCGCAGCGGTTATTGCTGCCACAGACTATCACGCTCGAACCCAAGGACGCGGTTTTTTTGCGCGAACATCTGGATGTCTTCGAGCGGTTCGGATTTACACTGGCCGATTTTGGGAAAGAAACGGTCTTGATTGAGAGCGTGCCACCGTATTTTGGCCAGGCGGATATGCGCAGAACGTTGATCGAGGCGATTGACCGCTTGCGCGTGAGCGGTCGAGCTGTGGGTTCGCAACGGCTGCACGAGGAAGCGATTGCCACAACGGTCTGCCGGCATGCGGTCAAGGCACGCGACCCGCTGAAAACCGCCGAGCTGGAACGGTTGCTCGTGGATCTACTCACGTGCGATCTGCCCTACACCTGTCCCCACGGACGGCCAACGATGATCCATATCTCTCATACGGAACTGGAGAAGAAATTTGGGAGGAAGGTTTGAAAGGGGACGATGAATGGATGAATTGTTTAATCGTTGAATTGTAGAGCCACCTTCTCGGTTCAACCATTTAACGTTTTTACGATTCAACGAGCATCCTCGAACGACGAGATGATGCCCATCCGCAAGTCGCGAAGATCCGGAGTTTTAGGAGAAACTAATGAATCAAATAATTCGTTTCAGCGCGTTGTGCTTGGCACTCGTTGCCTTCATCGGTGTCGTCGGCCTCCCCGCCGAGGAATCCTCAGCGGTGAAAATGACGCTAAAGGTCATGGAGGCTGACAGCCGCAGGCCGATTTTTTCGCGCGTGGTTTTGAAGGATGTGAATGGAAAGATCATTGGATCGTCCGGCTATCGCTCTCTTTCAGGACGCTTCGTGCATCCGGAAGGTTGGGACGTTTCGTTGGCGCCCGGCAACTATCGGTTGGAGGTGGATGCGGGCTATGAATTTTTTCCACACACAGAAGAGTGGGCGGTTTCGCGGGACGCCGAAAAAACGATCGCTTTGCGCCGATGGCTCGATCTCCGCAAACTCGGCTGGTTCGGCGGCGGCGACCATAATCATCTTACGCGAGACGGGTCGCAGAGCCGAAATTATGGTGGGACGGCTGTCACGATCGAATTTGCCGCGGCAATGATGGCTTCGCGGGGCTGGACGTATTATTCGAGCGGCGGAGGCGGGCCATGGGTTGTCAACGGCGGCGGGCGATGCGATGCGCGCGATGATAATAACCAGACATTTCATCATGGCCGCCGCACCGAGGCAGCCGCGGGAGATTGGAATCAAAAATACGGCGACAAACTTTACCTCTGGTGGAACAACGAGGCGATCAAGGGCCGGTACGGGCACATCTGGGTGCTTGGCAAAAGCACGACGGGGTTGTCATATCCCTACAGCAACAAAGCAGGTGACGCGTGGTGGGCGTTTTATGATGACAATTGGGATCCGTGGCAGACAAAGGGGCGCGTGGGCGCAATCGCCGCCTATCGGTCGGGACTTTGGGAGTTGCCGCCGGTGTTTGATTGCATCCGAAGCTGGCACGACCAGGGCTGGGTTTCGATTTACGCCCATCCGACGCGGACGTTTCACATCGGCCCGCATCGTGTAAGCAATATCGCGGCGGAATTTCCGTTCGACCTGTTAGCGGGCACGCCGGTCGGCGGGCTGGCAATCATGGGAGATCGGCCCGATCACATCGATGACCAGGCGCTTTGGTTCGCCGCGCTAAACGAAGGCTTTCAAGTGGCGGGGATTGCCGAGAACGATACTGTTTTCGGGCGCGACGATATTCGCGCAATACCCCACACCACCTTCACACACGTACCCGAGATGGGCGCGGCGTTTGATCTGGGCAAACTGGCGGGCGCCCTCGCGGCAGGCCGCAACGTCGTTTCTTCGGGCGCATTTCTGGATATCCAACTCGACGGCAAACATCGCATCGGAGACACCGCTCCCGTCACCGGAACGGAGCACACGCTAAGCGTCCAGGCATGGGCGTCCTCCGACGCCAGCGACGCGATCGAGCGGATCGAAATTATCGCCGGCGGAAAAATCATCCACACAATCGAGGCCGCACGCGGCAAACGGGACTATTCGGGAGAAGTCAAAATCTCAACGGACGCAAAGTGGCTCCTGGTAAAATTACTCTGTCGCAAGCCGGGAATCGTGGCTATCACCAATCCCATTTATTTCCGAAAGACCGGCGAGGGATCCAACCCCCAACCCATTCGTGCCACTGTCTCGGGTATTGTCACGCGTGGCGGCCGTGGAATTCCTGCCGAGATTATCGTTACCGCTTGGGGAAAAGAGGTGGCCCGGACAAAGACTGGCGCGGACGGCGCCTACCGAATGGAAGGAATTCCGCTCTCGGCCCACTTCACCTTCTCACACGAAGGAAAGAGTGCGCGAAAGACCATCCTCTTCGATGACCCCGACTATCGAGACATTCATCATCGCATTTACTCGACCGAATGGATCGCCAAACCCAACACACTAGGCGGCTGTTTTCCCGCGGACATCTTTCAAATACTTCGTCAATTCGCGCAAGACGTACGGCTCGACGCAGACCTGGGCGAATAGCGTGCCTGAAACCAGATCCGTTCGTTTTGCCAATCGCCGCGATCAATCGAACGACGGGATGATCACCATCCGCCAGTTGCGGACGAGGTTGTTGGTGACCACGTGTGCGGTAAACGTTACCTCGCGTCCACTCTTGAATTTCACGAGGATTTCGGCGGTTTCATTGTCTTCGCGGGCGGTGATGGATTCGGGCGGGTCATCGCGGATTTGATCCACGTATTTTTTGACCAGTTCAGCGTCGCGCATCACAGCCTCGAAAAACGCGTGGGGCGGCGTGCGTTGAAGGTCGTGAGTGGAATTGATTCCTGCGCTCTTGAGAAATTTGCTCACGCGACTGCGTGGCGCGTCACGGAGGACGCGTAGAGTTTTTGCCTTCAGACCGCGCAGCGCGTCTTCGTGAAGAAACTGGGCGCCACGCACCCACTCGCCCGCGCGCATCGCCTCGTCATAACTGCGAAACGCTTCTTCCGGGGACATGATCGGCGGGGACGATTCGACTCGCGCCAGACGCGCTTTTCGGTCCTTGACCGCCTCGGTTTTCGACGGATCAGCCGCAACGGCGGTGATGACAAGCAACAGAAACGCGGCGAAGACTCGCATTCGACAACAGTAGGCGGCGGCGTTGATGAGCGCAATCGAAATCTCTCGGTCGGCGTGATACAGTATCGCCATGCAATACATCTGCGACCGGTGCGGTCAGCCGATTTTCGAGCGCGAAGTGCGATACGTGGCAAAGCTGGAAATTTTCGCCGCGTACGACCCGCTGCAAATCACCTGCGAAGACATGCAACGCGATTATAAAGAGGAAATCCGGCGCATCATCGAGCAGACCAAAACGATGAGCGAGGAAGAACTCCAACGCGAGGTGCATGTGGCGCTCAAGTTCGACCTCTGCCGCCCCTGTCAAAAAGTGCTCCTGAAAAACCCGCTTGGAACCCCGCGGGATTGACTTCGTGACGTGCGCGTGCGATTTTGCGGACGCTTCGATGGGCGGTTAGCTCAACGGCAGAGCATCTGCCTTACACGCAGAGGGTTGCAGGTTCGAATCCTGCACCGCCCACCACGCGCTCACGCGCGTGGAATGACCAAGTTCCAATGACGAATGACCAAACAATTTGGTGCTTGGAAATTGGTCATTGGATATTTCGGGCGTCGGGAAACTCCAAGAGCCAAAAACCAAACTCCAAAAAAACTCCAAGCTTCAATGGTCGCGCAAAAAGATTTGCCCGCGAATCCGTCAGCCGACGGACGCGGAACAACGAGAAAACAATTCCCACTCGCCCGGATGGATTGGCCACGAAGCCGACATTTGGAGTGCGCCGATTGATCGGCGCTTTACGATGGCAGCGATTCATCGCTGCCAAGACGTTGACCGAACGGGCGATGAATCGCCACTCCATATCCAGAATCCGCCCATTTCACCACGGATAAACGCAGATTGATTGGCCACAAAGATCGCAAAAAATCACTATAAGCCCATAACCACTTTTTGTGCATTTTCGCGGTTCTTGTGGCATGAAAAGTAAAGCCCCTGCTTCTCGCGTACCACGCGAACCTGCTGGCAGAAAAATCTAGTCGCTCTGGAATTAACCCGATCCTTCTACCGCAACTGCAAGCGTCTATGGTTCACTACGGAGAAAAACTCGAGTTCTGTGATATTCGAGGAAGGATTTTTGCGATTCCGCAAACCCCCCAACGTTAATTACTCGATCCGTTTGCACACCCATCTTTTGCAACGACTCTGTGTGCGCTATGGGTGAAACCAATAGCTCGCCGCTGTTTTCAAAAGAAATAAATCCGCGGTCAAATAAATGGTCGATTGACGGAGTGAGAAGCAACCCATTCTCCCCCGCCAACCGCTCTTGGTTGTCTGATTCGCGCCAAGGTTTGATGTGACCGGCAATCAGATGTTCTGGATTTGAAACACGCGTTATACGGTACATGTACTCAATTCTGGAAACGCGCTGACGGAATAAACCTTGTCCTCTGCGAGCTTTGACCAAAGCTTCCTTTTCTGTTTCTGGAAGTTTTTGGTTTGCAGCGACTTTCTTGACCTCTTGCTCTTCCCATTCGATCACGCCGGTAAGTTCTGGAACGTCTTCCATCGAGGTCTCGGCGACGCGCCCGCCGTTAATCAATTGTACCAATTCATTCGACGCCAAACTTGCCACAACTAGAGCGGTCTCACGAGGTATCTTCGCAAGATAAACCTGCTGCTGGCCATGGCCTCTTTGATTTATCGGTGAATAGCGCTGGGGAAGAGTTGGCGCTATAGCTTGCATGTGAATCGAAGGCTGAATCGGCCTGGGAAAGGAGACAAAATCGACGTCCACTCGCCACCCAACCTCATCCCAAGACTGACCAATGTGACCAAATTCGTCAGGACGGGGCGAGGTATAGCAGTGCGTCTTTGCCACGCCAAACCCTTGGATGGCGCCGAAAGCAAATGAGAAAATCACGTCGCCTGAACTAACCTCCCGCATCGTCTCGTAGAAGTGATTGACGTGGCCGTTTCGTTTTCTTTTAGGACACCAAATATATTTGCCAGAAAATTCCTGGCGAAACGTCTGCTTATGATTTACCCACCAAAAGTTCATTGTAGAGCACGCCTTATTCTCCGAAGACAAAGTGCGGGGCGTTTCGCGAGCGCACATTCCCAGATTCTAACGACGTGCCATCCAGCGGCACGTAACCGCCGCGTAACGCGTTGGTCACGGTTTCGGTTCCGAACGATTTTTTCTCGCCACAACGCAGCGTTACGCTTTGGTTTTAGGTTTCTATCGCAGAAATGCCCGTGCCAAAAACAGCCGTCAACAAAAACGGCTAGATTCGACTCTGGAAATACGAAGTCGGGCTTGCCCAACAAGTGAAAGTCGCGACGCCATCCGCGTAATCGATCTGAACGCAGAAGCGATAACAATCGAAGTTCCGTTGTTTCGTTTCGCTTACTTCGAACGCGAGACATCAAAGCAGAGCGGGATAGCCCGCCAAAGGTCGTTTTAGAGTTCTTGTTACGACCGGGCCAATGACTCATGGCGTTTCTCCAACTCTTCGCGAATACGCTTGCCGGCCACGCGCGCGAATCTCGGAGGGACGGCGTTCCCGATCATGTCGCAAACCACATCCATGTAGTCAGTCTCAAATTTGTAGCTGCGCGGAAACGTTTGAATTAGTGCCGCCTCGCGCACCGAAATTGTCGTGCGCCGTTTATAGGGATGACCAAAGCGCCCTTTACATGGCGTAGCGCATCCGCCTGTGATCGTGACGGGCGTTTGATTCCAAGACATCCGACCGTAAGTGTTCGTGAATCCTTTATAGCCGCTTCGATGACACTTGGGACGGATGGATTCTTTCAACGCCAGCCAGGTCTTCCCAGGGATCGCGGCTTTTAGGCGCTTAGCGACTTGTGGCTGAATGTCGCGAACAACGTGCCAGTTGAATTTTCTCGGCCCTCCATTCTTGCGAGCTTGGCTCATCGTGATAGGCTTGGATTGCTTCGTAATTACGTCGCGGAGCGTCAACCACCTTCGCATCTTTGATTTCGGCGGTGGTTCTTTGGCATGGGTCGCCTTGGGGAATGAAATTGTGAATCCACGTCCGGCAAAAAGCACCAGCCGACGACGGGATTGCGGTACGCCGTAATCAGCCATTTGGACGACCTGCCACCGTGGGCGATACCCTGCCGCTCGCAACGAAGCCACGAACTTGCGGAAGATTTTCGATCCACGTTTTTCCAAACCCGGGACATTCTCCATCATCACAGCGGTTGGCTTCAACTCGCGGATGAGCTTTGCCATTTGAAGCACTAGTTTGTTGCGCGGGTCTCGCCTATTGTTTTTTGCCGTCAGCGAACAAAAACCCTGGCATGGCGCGCAACCAGCCAAGAGCGCGATTGGTTCGTCTCCGCAGACGGCTTTTAACTCGCTGGGCGCCACCTCGCAAATGTTACGTTCAATCAATTGGGTGTGCGGATGGTTCTTGCAATAGGTTTTCGCCGCCACCGCGTCTATCTCGACTGCACCGCGAACATCGAAACCAGCCCAGACCAAACCTTGCGACAGGCCACCGCAGCCAGCGAAAAGGTCGACGGCTATCAGTTTCGCATTCATTGCTTGGCCGCCATTTTTTGTTGCCGCTCTGCTTCGTTTAGAAAACCCTCGTGCATCTTCCTTGTCCGAAGCAGGAATGTGCGCCAATTGATATGCTCCAGAACCTCCTTTTTCTTAAATCCTTCGAAGGCAGACTTGTGAACGCCGCTCAATCCAAGTTCATCGCACACTAAGGTGACGTGGAATTTTGGGAACAGCTTCTTAAAATCCTCGTTCCCGTCGAGATTCAAGAATTCATCCATCAGATCAACATATTTGTTGATGCGCTCCATTTCTTCATTTTGAAGCGCGTGTTTGGGGCGTTTGATTTCGACGATCTCAATCACTTGATCTTGGTTCGACATTACGAAATCCGCGCGTTTGTTCTTGTCGGGAAATCCTTCGAGGTTGAGGTCCTGTTTGGTTTGCTGCTTGTAGAATTTTGCAAACTCCGCCTTGAGCGTTTCAAAAGTTTGGTTTGCTGTGATTGGAGACCACTGTGGGTTGACCAACCACGGAGCTTCAGTAATGAGTTTCTGAAATGCCGCCTCAAGAGTGTTTGGATCGTCCTTGTATACCTCAACCTGCTTGATGACGCGAACACGATCATCTGCAATGCGTCCAAAGGACGCCAGTTCGGCTATGCGAGCAGTTTTCAGGATTGTTGAGACAACTTCGAGAGAATGACCTTTTGTTTCAGCCGCCTCTTTCAATTTTTCGTCGAGCGTGATATGAGGTCCAAGTAGTAAACTCAATTGCACGAACGT
Organism: uncultured Verrucomicrobiota bacterium; assembly: GCA_964348665.1. Classification (GTDB taxonomy): domain Bacteria; phylum Verrucomicrobiota; class Verrucomicrobiia; order Palsa-1439; family CAYGDP01; genus CAYGDP01. The sequence goes on along the minus strand of CAYGDP010000010.1, from coordinate 77,831 downwards.
TTCCACGGTTTGTTCGTCTTCGAGTTCGTCCCCGCGTGCAGACTTTGCGATTGTCTCTGCCATGTCGAGCGTACGCTTTCGAATCTCTTCTTGCTGTGCACCGGGATATGCCCGTGCTACTCGCTCGTTAATTTTTGAAATCTGCTGGAAACGTTCCCACGCAGATTTCCTCATTGGCTCGCGCGTGATTCGACCGACAATTTTAACAAGAGCTTGTCCCCAAGTCTGAAGTCCCTGTCCCAAGTCGTGTGACCATAGAATATCCTGACGGTCTGTCCGAATGAGATCATCGTCCTCATCCAGCCAGTCGGCGTGAAGTTCGCCAATAAGATAAGAGCGTACATCGTGTTCGCCGGTGAAACCAGCCTTCATGTTGAACACGGCGGTTTGGGCTGCAATTTTGCCGCGACAATAAATCCGAACTCCGGCCATGAGGTCATCCTTGTATGGGTCTTTCGCGTAACCGACCCAGCCTGTAATTGGATAGAATCTTTCTTCAAGTGGGAAGCCCGCAGCGGCGTGGCCAACATTTACCCCATCCGGCCCTTTGACTTCAAAGTCTTTCGGGTCTCGTGAGTCGGTTGCGGCATTTGTGCGCCGTTCAAACGTGATTTTTGTCCCGGATTTAAGTTTTGTTTCAAATGCTCCGACGATTCGCTCGTAATCCGCATCGCCGGGATTCTTGCGGGAGTCACGTAGTATTATCCGCCAGTTGGGAGTCTCCAGACCAAATCTTTGAGCCAATTGCCGTTCAAAATCTGCAATCTTCGAAACTCGGCGATGATCAAAAACTCTCATCTTTATGGTCGTGCCAAGTTTTGGCTGGACGGTTTCGTCCAGAGATCCGGGCTGAGGGAAGTATGGCGCGTCGGTTTCTGATAGAATGGCTTCCCGATCCAAAATAAAATGTGAAGTTATGAACCCTTTTTGAGGCTTGCCCCTCTCATCCTTGCCATTGACCTTCTCGCCGCTCGACGAGATCACTTCTATTTTCTGACAAACACCAAACGGGGCCAGCTTCCCGACGCCTTTGCGCCCCATGACTCGACGGCCAAACTTCTTCGACTTGTCACCCCGACGAGGATCATTGCGGCGTTCCGCGCCAACTCGGAGATAAAAATCGTTGACCTCGTTTACCCTATCGTCAACCAGCATCCCCAATCCATTGTCGGAAACTTCAATTGAGAATCCTTGATCAATGAGCGCGCCCTGCTGCTTCCGCGCCAGCATTTCGTCCATCGGCGCGGTAATTATCACCTCGGTTGCGTCCGCGTCGTAGCTGTTTGCCACGATTTCCGCGATGACTGCTGAAACTCTGTCGTAAAGTTTGACTCCCAGCTTATCAACCGTCAGCCGGGAAATCGTCATCTTGTATTTTTCGTTCATGTACATCGCTCGTTTCCGATCCCGACGCGCTTGAAAACCGCGTCGGTGTGGCGTAGGTGCTGGCTCAAATTACAAGCCTTGGAGATTTCAGCAGCGGATAGCTGTTTCGAAATCTCGATGTGCGCGAGCGCGTTGGTTTTGAAGTCGGCAGTTCCAGACCAGGTCTTCATCGCGGCTTCCTGGACCCACGCGTAGGCGGATTGGCGGCTGACGCCTTTTTTGGTCAAGGCCAGCAGGATGCTTTGGCTGAAGAAGAGGCCTTTGGTGCGCCAGAGATTCTTTTCCATCGCATCGGGATAGACCAACAGCGTGTCCACGACGTCGGTGAGCTTGGCGAGCATGTAGTCGAGGAGCGTGGTGGAGTCGGGCAAGATGACACGTTCGACGCTGCTGTGGCTGATGTCGCGTTCGTGCCAGAGGGAGATGTTTTCCATGGCGGCCAGCGCGTTGCCGCGCAGGACGCGCGCGAGACCCGCGAGACGTTCGCACGTGATCGGGTTGCGTTTGTGCGGCATGGCAGAGCTGCCTTTTTGGCCCGCGGCGAAGTATTCTTCGGCCTCCAACACTTCGGTGCGTTGCAGATGACGAAATTCGGTTGCCCATTTCTCGATGCTGGCGGCAGCGAGCGCGAGAGCGATCACGAACTCGGCGTGGACGTCGCGCTGGATGATCTGCGTGGAGACGGGCGCGGGTCGTAGGCCGAGTTTCTTGCAGATATAGGCTTCGACGGACGGGTCGAGATGGGCAAATGTGCCGACTGCGCCGCTGATGGCGCCAACGGAGACGGTGTGGCGAGCGGCGCGAAGACGGGTTTCTGCGCGACCAAATTCATCAAACATGACGGCGAGTTTGAAGCCGAAGGTAATGGGTTCGGCATGGACGCCGTGGGTGCGCCCGATCATGGGCGTCATTTTGTATTTCTTCGCTTTGCGCGCCACGGCGCGTCTGAGAGCGGCGATGTCTTCCAATAAAATGTCGGCTGATTGTTTCATCTGCACGCCGAGCGTGGTATCGAGCAGGTCGCTGGAGGTGAGGCCGAAGTGGATCCAGCGCGCGGCGGGCTGGCCGACGTTTTCGGAGACGCAATCCACGAACGCGGCGACGTCGTGGTTGGTTTTCTTTTCGATCTCGGCGACGCGTTTGACGGAAAACCTGGCGCGTTTTTTGATTTTTGCGAGATCTTTGCGGGGGACGATGCCTTTGCGGGCGAGCGCTTCGCAGGCGAGGATTTCGATTTGGAGCCAGAGGTTGAGTTTGTTTTCCTCCGTCCAGATTTGGCGCATCGGTTCGCGGCTGTATCGTCGGATCACGCGATAATTATATAGCCACAAAGATGCACAAAAGACACAAGAAACTTTATCAACTGTCAAACCCAGACACTTCGCATGCGGAGCGGGCGTGTGAAATGTGGGTTGCCGGAAAATGGCCCCACAAAATATTGTGCTTCTTGCGCCTTTTCGTGGCCAGACAATCGTTGTAGAGTCAGTGGCGATGAAAGCAGTTGCCATTTTTCCCAACGAGAAGCAGGTCCGGGTAGTCGACCATCCGGCGCCGAAAATCTCCGCTCCTACGGAAGTGCGGCTGCGGATGCTCAACGTGGGTGTGTGCGGGACTGACCGCGAACTGGCCTCGTTCAAGTACGGCACACCGCCGCGCGGGTCGGAGTATATGGTCATCGGGCACGAATCTCTCGCCGAGGTCGTGGACGGTGGCGCGGAGAGCAAGCTCAAGCAGGGCGACCTGGTGATTGCGACCGTGCGACGGCCGTGCGATCGCGCGGATTGTCGCGCGTGCAACAGTGGGCGTCAGGATTTCTGTTTCACCGGCGCGTTTACGGAGCGCGGAATCAAGGAGGCGCACGGATTCCTGACGGAATACATCGTGGAGGACGAGAAATATTTGCGATGTTTGCCTCGCGAATTGCGCGAGGTTGGCGTGCTGATTGAACCGCTCACGATCGCCGAAAAAGCGCTCATCCAGATCTGGCAGATGCAATCGCGATTGCCGTGGGGATGCCCGATCGAGCCGGGCAAAGCCGTGGGGCATTGTCATCGCGCGGTCGTGCTGGGCGCGGGTCCGGTCGGATTGCTGGGCGCGATGGCGTTGACGGCGCACGGGTTCGATACCTGGGTGTATTCCCGCTCGAAAAAACCGAACTCGAAAGCGGACGTGGCCGAGTCGTTCGGCGCGAAATATATTTCCGCCGAGGAAGTGTCGGTGGAACAACTGGCCGAGCTCGTTGGGAACATTGACGTGGTATATGAGGCGGCGGGCGCGCCGGGCGTGGCGTTCGACGTGATGCGCGTGCTGGGCGCGAACGGCATTTTTGTGTTGACGGGAATTCCTGACCGCAAGACGGTCGCGGAGATCGATTTGAGCCGGATCCTTTTCAATCTCGTGCTGCGAAATCAGGTGATCTTCGGCACGGTCAACGCGGGCGACGACGCGTTCGACGCTGCGGTGCGCGACCTGGGCGAATTCATGCGCCGCTGGCCAAGCTCGGTGCGCGCGTTGATTACGGGACGGTATGGACTCGATGACGCGCCCGAACAGTTGACGGGCAGGGCACGAGGCATCAAAGAGGTTGTGGTCATTGACAAAGATCGCGTCGGCTTGTAGGTTCGGGGGAAAGGAGGAAGGGAATGAAAACAATTCGTTTGGTTGTGATTGTGCTGGCATCTGTTGGTGTAACGGCATTTTCGGACGTAAAGGTGGAGGCGCGCGTGCTAGTGCCCGCTGAAGTGGAAATCGTCGGCATCTTTGCGACGGAGTTACAGGCCAAAGGTGTGGTTGGGGTGGAATTCTCCGCGCAGATCGAACACAAAATTGCCGAAATCCGGCTCAAACCTGTGTTGGTCGGCGTTGAAGCTACCACGATCAAGGACAAAAACGTTCACGGCCTCGGCGAGTTTGTCGTGAGTCAAATCCACAAGGGCAAACGCGGCAGAGATTTGGCCGACGCCATTCACGGCGAAATGAAGCGCCGCGGTGTTGGCGTAGCACACAAACCCGATAAGGCAGGAGGAGGGAAGCCCGACGGAGTCAGTGGCGGTCCACCCGAGGGCAAAGGCGGTGGCAAAGGTCACGGCAAAGGAAAGTGATCCGTTCGAAGTCCACGTTTCCGAAGGCGCGAATTTCGTGTATATTGCGCTGTAATGAAACCAAAGAGCAGCGAAGCTCCGCCGCCGCCCTCGCCCGAGGAATTGCAGAAGAAGCTCACGGAATTCATGCGGCAGAATTACGGCGATAAAGTCGTCGTGCAAGCCGTGCCGCAGCCCGATTTCGGCAAGACCGACGAGGCCGGCCCGGCTCCCGAAGAAAAACCGCTCTCCTTCGATTTCAATTTCAAGCCGAAGGACGTGAAAGCGCATCTCGACCGATATGTCATCAAACAACATGAAGCAAAAAAGGTGCTTAGCATCGCCGTTTGCGATCATTACAACCACGTGAAGACCGCCGAGCGCGGCGCCGCGGGCGCGGGTCCACCGCGCGATTACGTGAAACAAAACGTCGTGTTGCTGGGGCCGACGGGTGTCGGCAAGACCTATCTGATCCGGTGCATCGCGGATTTCATCGGCGTGCCGTTCGTGAAAGGCGACGCGACCAAGTTCAGCGAGACGGGATACGTCGGCGGGGACGTGGAAGACCTCGTGCGCGACCTCGTCCACAAGGCCGACGGCAACGTGAAGCTGGCGCAATACGGAATCATTTACATCGACGAGATCGACAAGATTGCCAGCGCCGCGAACAACACGGGCCGTGACGTGAGCGGGCGCGGTGTGCAGACGAATTTGCTCAAGCTGATGGAAGAAACTGAAGTGCCGCTCCGTTCGCCGCAGGATTTGCAGGCGCAATTGCAGGCCGCCATGGAATTTCAGCGCGGCGGCAAACGCAAACGCGAAATCATCAACACGCGCAATATCCTCTTTATCGTCAGCGGTGCGTTCGATAAACTGGAGGAGAGCGTCCGCGCCCGTCTTTGCAAGAGTTCCATGGGGTTCAACGCCAATCTTTGCTCCGATTGGCCGGTGAACGAGTTGCTGCGCCACGTCGAGACCCAGGATTTTGTGAAATTCGGTTTCGAGCCGGAGTTCATCGGCCGTTTGCCGGTGCGCGTCGTCTGCACCGATCTCGCCGAGGACGATCTCTATGAAATCCTCAAGCACTCCGAAGGCTCGGTCGTGCGGCAATACGAAGCCGATTTTCGCGCCTATGGCATCGAAGTGATGTTTGCGGACGACGGCCTGCGGTCCATCGCCCGCGCAGCGACGAAGGAAGACACCGGCGCGCGCGGTCTCCTGACGGTTTGCGAGAAAACACTGCGCGATTACAAGTTTGAACTGCCTTCGTCCAATGTGAAACGGTTCGTGGTGACGCCCGAGGTCGTCGAGAACCCCCAGCGCGAGTTGAAAAAAATTCTCGACAACCCGACCTACGGCGAGCACGCGGTCATGGCGCAGATGGCGCATGAATGGGCGAAACGATTCAGCGAGAAACACGGAGTTACGCTGCGATTGGCCGAGGACGCCGTCGTCGCGGTGGTCGCGCGGGCGCAGGCCGAGAACAAACCCGTCCGTGACCTTTGCGAGGCGCTCTTCAAGGATTTTCAGTTTGGCCTGAATCTCATCAAGAAAAACACGGGGCGCGAAGAGTTTGTCGTTTCCGCCGAAGCCGTCGCCGCTCCCGACAAAACCTTGAGCGAATGGGTTGTCGCCAGCTACCGGAAGTGACGGCGTTCCGATTATTCGAACCTTCCCATTTGACGCTGGCGCATTGGTGCTTTAGGTTGGGCGCGATTTGAATACCTACCGGCGTCTCCTGCAATTCTCGAAGCCGTATCGCCTCCGATTGGCGGCGGCCATTCTCTTTGGCCTGCTTTCGGCCGGCGCGACGGGGCTGACGTTCTACGTGATCAATCAGGTTTTGGGTAAAACGTTCGAGACACGGGCGGCGACAATGGAAGAGGTTTTTTTCTGGGCGGCTCTCATTCCGCTGCTGTTCCTTGCCGACGGCGCGTGTCATTTCGCCAACAGTTATTTTATCAACTGGGTTGGGTATCGCGTCGTCTTCGACGTGCGCAATCGGATCTTCGCACATTTTCAGACGCTCTCCCTCGATTTTCATAATCGGGCAGAGATCGGCCAGTTGATCTCGCGGGTCATCGCCGATGCGCAGGTGATCGAAAAAGCCGTCTCGACGACCATTGTGGACATGACGAAACAGCCGTTCACGCTCGCGGCGTGTCTAGGGGCGATGTTTTATCTCGATTGGAAATTGACCGCCATCACGTTGGCCGTATTTCCCCTTTGCCTGATTCCCATCGTGCTGTTGGGGCATCGAGTTCGCAAAGCCTCGAAGCTGGCGCAGCTCAAGTTGGCGGACCTCGTCGGCGTGCTGCACGAAACGCTCACCGGCATCCGGGTCGTCAAAGCGTTTCAAATGGAAGCGAGCGAGATCCGGCGGTTTGAAATCGTCAACCGCGGCGTTTTCTCCCAACGAATGCGCGCGGCGCGGAACCTGATTCTGCTGAACCCGATCATCATGTTTGTCGCGTCGTTCGGCATCGCCGCGGTGCTGGTGTATGCGTACTGGCGTCAGATGAATTTCGCGGCGTTCACGACTTTTATGTTCGCGGCAATCAAAATGTACGAGCCAGTGAAACAATTGAGCCGCGTCTGGGCCATCATCCAGGAGAGCGGCCCGCCCGCCGAGCGGATTTTTGAAATTCTCGACGAAAAACCCACCGTCGTTGAAGCTGCCGACGCGAAATTGCTGCCGCCAGTGCAACGCAGCGTCAGTTTCGACCGGGTCACCTTCGGTTACAATAGTTCGGCGGTGTTGCGCGAGGTGTCGCTCGAAATCCCCGTCGGCCAGTTTGTTGCCGTCGTCGGTCCGAGCGGCGCCGGCAAGACGTCCCTCGCGAATCTGCTAGCCCGGTTCTACGATCCGACCGATGGGGTGGTGAAGTTTGACGGCCAGGACATTCGCCATGCCACCCTCCAATCGCTCCGCAGCCAAATCGGCATCGTCACACAAGAGACCATCCTTTTTAACGACACCATCGCCAGCAACATCGCGTACGGTCGTCCCAATGCGACACGCGCCGAGATCGAGGCCGCGGCGAAGAAAGCGCATGCCCACGATTTCATTCTCGAACGGCCGGACGGGTACGAATCCGTCGTGGGCGAGAAAGGCATTCAGTTGAGCGGCGGGCAGCGTCAGCGGATCGCCATCGCGCGCGCCATATTGAAAAACCCTCCGATTTTGATCCTCGACGAAGCTACCAGCGCGCTCGATACCGAGCAGGAACGCGCCGTGCAAGAGGCGCTCGACGAGTTGATGCGTGGTCGAACGGTGTTTGCCATCGCGCACCGGCTCTCGACCGTGCAACACGCCCATCGCATTCTCGTGCTCGATGGCGGATCCATTGCGGAGAGCGGCACGCACGCGGAACTGTTGGCCAAGGGCGGCCTGTACAAAAAACTTTACGACCTCCAATTCAAGAATGCGTGAAAAACTGATCGCTTCGATCGTGTACTGGCTCTCGCGTCTGTTGAGTCTTACGCTGCGGTTTCGTCTCGAAGACCCCGCCAATATTTTCCGCGCGGACGTGCCGGACGCCTTGCTGTTTGCCATCTGGCACAATCGTCTCGCGGTGACCCCTCGTGTCCGCCGAAAATATCTGCCGGGACGAAAAACGGTCGCGCTGGTCTCCGCCAGCAAAGACGGCGAGATTCTCGCGCGGGCGATGGCGCGGTTTGGGTTTACCCCGGTACGCGGATCCACTTCGCGACGCGGAAAACAAGCGTTGCTCGAAATTTCCCGGCTCGTCGCGGATGGCTACGATGTCGCCATCACTCCCGATGGGCCGCGCGGTCCACGCTACGAAGTGCAGACGGGTATCATTGACCTGGCGGTGTTGACGGGAAAATCGATTGTCCCGGTCTCCCTGAATTTCTCGCACAAACTCGAGTTGAAAAGTTGGGACCGGTTTCAAGTGCCGCTCCCGTTCGCGCGGTGCCGGGTGCGAATCGGCGAACCGTTTACCGTTCCCCGCGACGCCGCCGCCGACACCCGCGAAACCAAACGCAAGGAATTACAGGACGCGCTACTGCGGCTATCGGATTGAAAGTCACACTTCCGGTTTGACGACGCGACCGAGGAAAAGGATCGCGCCGCTGCGAGTGTCGCGAATCAGAAAGAGGAACGGATGATCGGCGCGAAAGACCGCCTGTTTCTTGACAGCAATAGAGGTTGTGCGAATGATGACGGCCGTGGCGGCGGCGGCTTCTGTGCCTTCCTCGTTGACGTCCACAAACGCTTTGTGGAGCACCGCAGAGATCGAGAGGTCGCGTTTGCCGTTGATCCCCGAAAAATCTGCAGCGCGACTAAAGGCGTTGGTCATTCCCATCGCGATAAGGTTTTCGGCGAGGCTGAATTGGCACGTCATTTTAAATTTTGGCAGGCTGACGTCTACTTCGGCGAATGAGGCCTGTGTGATCCATGCGTTCAGCCGATCTCTCGAGAGCGATTTCTCCAACGCGGGAAGGCCGTCGTTGGTTTCGGGCAGCAAAATGACCATTGCCAGACGGTCGCCTTTGTAGGGCAATTCCAAAATCTGTACGCCATTATTCATCCCGTAGCGAAAATCACCTTTCTGGCGCATTGTCGGCGCTTTGATCGTTTCGGCGGCGGCGACGTGAAACGGCTCGTTCGAGGTGCTCGTCTTGGAAAATTCCTTCGCCCATTTTCCCTTGAAATAAATGGCGTTTGTCAGTACCAGCCGGGTCGACGAGTCGACTGCACCTTGGGGGATGAGGTTTTCGATGCGTTTCTTCGTCTGTTCCTCGACCCACCCATTGATCGTTTTCCGAGCGGCTTCGGCGTTTCTACGGAAATCCGTTTCACGGAAACCTGCGCCGTAATGCTGGCGGGTAAGGGAGAGGAACGGATCGAGAAACAGTTCGCCTGATTGTCCCCAGAGAGCGTTGGCGACCGATAACTCGAAATCTTTGGCCGTTGCCGAGTCGTTGAGTTGCTGCTGGAGGCTGGCGAACGCGGAATGCAATCGTTCTTGGGGCAGGGAGAAATGCAGGGTCTTGGCCATCTGCGCCGCGGTTTCCCCGCGCGCCCCCCCATAGGTCATTGCCAGCGCGGTGGAGATGCTATGCGGCGAGAAGAAGAGATTGTTTTCTCGAGAACGCAGGTTGGCATACAGATCGAGCGCAAACGACTCATTGCCGCCAACCACCGCTGCGCTCTGGTCGGCGCCGATGACTGGGCCGGACAGCGCGGCTAACCCAATCCCCAACAGTAAACTTCTGGCTGTGGATTTCATTTCAATTCCTTTCTTCTGACGTTCGACACGGAATCGCTCGCAAAGTTCGCCCGATGATTCGGTTTGCCTACAGCTTTCCACGCTCGCGATATTTCTCCGCGCGGGCGAGGACTTGTGCGACGTACCGCCGTGTTTCGGGGAACTGGATGCGGTCGAGCAAGGGAAGATTCGACTTGGATGCGTCTTCCATCCAGCGTCCGACGTTGTTCCGTCCGGCATTGTATTCCGCCAGCGCCAGCGCGGGGGCGCCTTCGCCCCGCGGCGACCAATACTTCAGCGCCCGCGCCAGATACCACGCCCCGGCGTCCAGACTGGCTGCGGGTTGCAGCAAGTCGGTCGTCTTGAAACTCGCTTGCTTGGTCGCCTTTGCCCAATCTTCCCCAGTGCTGGGCAGGACTTGCGTCAGGCCGAGCGCGCCTTTGCGGCTCTCGGCGGCGGGATCGAATCCGCTCTCGCGCCAGACGAGCGCTTTGAGCAAAAAGGGGTCCACCGCATATTTTTGCGCGGCGGCATTGATCTCCGCGTCGAACCGATGTTCCCGACGCCACTGGTACAGTTTGCCGAGGGCGGCGAGGGCGACGAGGACGGCCACCCATCCCAAAACGATTTTCCAGCGACGCATGGCAAACTATAGCAAAAGTCAGTGATGGCTGTCTGAAAAAAACAAATGATCTATGGGGGGAGATTGTAGGCCGCGCGCGCCCGCGCGGCGGAATCGGGTATATCGAAAGAATGTTAAGCAAGTTACCAGTTACCAATGCCCCGTCACCACTGGTATAATGCGGTGATGAACCGAATCGCGCGCGTGGTGATTGATTTGGCGCTCAACCGCCAGTTTGATTACATCATCCCCGACTCGCTGTCGGCTGACGTGCGCGTCGGCAGCCGCGTGCGCGTGCCGTTCGGGCACAGCGTCCGTCAGGGATACGTCGTATCGCTTCCCGCCGACTCTCCCTTTAAAAATCTTAAGCCCATTGCCAGTGTCGTCGGCAAAGGAGAATTACTCACGCCCAACCTCATCGCGCTGGCCGAGTGGATGGCGAAATACTATTGTTGCGCCGTCGAGACCGCCCTGCGCGCCGTTTTACCCAAGGCCGTCCAAAAAACCGACGTCGGTTTCAAACACGAAACTCGCGCCGGGCTCGGGACGCGGTTCGATGCAAAGAACGACCTCGAACCGCTCCGGAAGAAGGCGAAAAAACAGGCGCGCGCCATGGAACTTTTGCTCGCGCACAAGGAGTTGTCGCTCGCCCAATTCGCCAGACACAAAGTCGCCGCCGCCACGATTCGGTCTCTCGAAAAAAAGGGGTTTGTCGTCACGTCCAGCGCGCGACTGGACCGCGATCCATTCGCGGAGGAAATCTTTCTGGCCACCGATCCGCTCAAACTTTCCCCCGAACAGGCCGCAGCCCTCGAAACGATCAAATCCTCAATCCTCAATCCTCAATCCTCGGTTCTTCTCCTCCACGGTGTCACCGGCAGCGGAAAAACCGAGGTCTATCTGCAAGCCATCGCTCACTCGCTCCAAAACGGTCGCGGCGCGATCGTTCTCGTGCCCGAAATATCGCTCACGCCGCAAACCGTCGAGCGGTTCAAGGCGCGATTTTCATCCGGCCCCCTCAAAACCGGGATCGCGGTCCTCCACAGTCACCTCTCCGAAGGCGAACGGCATGATGAATGGCATAAAATCCGCGACGGTCGCGCCCGCATCGTGATCGGCGCGCGCAGCGCCGTCTTCGCGCCGGTCGAACCGCTCGGCGTCATCATCGTGGATGAGGAACACGAGACGACCTACAAACAAGAGGACGCGCCGCGATACAACGCCCGCGACATCGCCGTGGTACGGGGCGCGCAGGAAAAATGCGCCGTGGTTCTTGGCAGCGCCACGCCATCGTTGGAAAGCTATTACAACGCGCTACGCGGCAAATACGCCCTGTCCACGCTGCCGCGCCGGCTCGACGGACGATTGATGCCGAAGGTGAAGGTGGTGGATATGCGCATGGAGAAACGCTCCGATCATCACTCGCGCATTTTTTCCGAGCCGCTCAAGGACGCCATTCATCGTCGGCTAGAAAAAGGCGAGCAGGTGATTCTCTTTCTGAACCGGCGCGGATTCTCGACCTCGGTCATCTGCCACAAATGCGGGTTTGTCGCCAAATGCGACGCGTGCAGCCTGTCGTTGACGTATCACCAGAAAAACGAACGCTTGCTCTGTCATCTTTGTGGCCGGCAGAAGCCTGCGCCGCGCCAATGTCCGAAGTGCCGTGACCCGGAGATCCGGTTTTCCGGCATCGGCACCGAGCGCGTCGAAGCGGTGATGCGCAAACTATTTCCCAAAGCGCGCGTCGAGCGGATGGATCGGGACACGATGACGACCAAAGAAGGGTATCGTCGCGTGTTGAGCGAGTTTCGCACCGGCAAAATCAATGTCCTGGTCGGGACGCAGATGATTGCCAAGGGCTTGCATTTTCCCAATGTCACTCTCGTCGGCATTCTCCACGCCGACATGGCGCTGCACCTGCCGGATTTTCGCGCCGGGGAACACACCTTCGATCTCATTACCCAGGTGGCCGGACGAGCCGGACGCGGCGATATCGAAGGCGAAGTCGTTGTGCAAACCTACACCCCGTTTCACGAAGCGATCAAGTTTGCCCGCAACCACGATTTCGCGGGGTTTTATACCCATGAAATCGAGTTTCGACAGGACCTTGGTTACCCACCCGCGACGCATTTGGCGTTGATCACGCTGCGCGCGCGAAATGAACAAAAGGCAAAGCTCACCGCCGAGGCACTCGCCAAACAATTGCGCACCGCCACCGAGCAACAAAAGGGTTCGGCACCGCGATCATCGCCGGTCCCGATCCGACTCGATGGTCCCGCCGTCGCCCCGATTGCGCGCATCAAAGGACATTTTCGTTTTCAAATCACCCTCCGCAGCGCGCGCGCAACGGCGCTCTCCACGTTTGTCAGCGCACAAGTCGCCGCGTTTCACGCTCCCGATGCCGTTCACATCGTCGTGGACGTTGACCCGCAGTTTTTAATGTGACGCGGACTGGAAACTCGATTGGATGCGGGGGATTGAGGCGTCCATGGTTTTTTTCCGAAGATTGCATTCGAGCAGCCGCGCCGGTATTCTGTGCGGATGCGATTGCTGTCGGTATTTACCTTTGGGTGCTGGATGGGGATAACATCCATCGTTTCCGCGCAAGATAGTGTGGAGACAAGGATCTTTTTTGCTGAATTTGCCGCCGCGGCGGCGAAGGCGAAAGCCAAGGATGCTCGCGGCGCGATGCAATCTCTCGACGCGATTGGAACAAAGGTGACCTCCTCGCCTTTGGCGGAAGTGATCCTGTTCAAAAAGGCGCAGCTGGCCGAGTCGGTGGACGCCGACCTTGGTCGTGTGGTTTGGCGCAATACCCTCGATCGCGCTGAACGGCTTTCGACGTCGGGGGCGCTTAAGAGCGCGTTGGCGGAAGGGGCGAAACAGGGTTTGCGACGGATCGCGCTGGCAGACGTGCGGGCGGCTTTGGAGAAGTATTATCTCAAACGCGTCGAATACCCGGAAAGTTTGCAGGCGCTCGTCGATAAAAAATTCATAGCCGCCGACAAGATCCGCGACAGCAGCGGTCAGCCGCTTCCGTATAAAGCGATGCCCAATCCCGCGACTCCAAAAATTCCCCGCCAGAAATATTCCCTCGATGTCGTGGCGGAGAAACCGTTCGCGGTCGAGGAAATCGCCATCTCCGGCACGACGGGAACGGGCGAAGGCATGAGCGCGATCCTCCGCACTGTGCGCGAGTCGCGCGGCGTGAAAGCAGGCGAGGCGTTTGGAGGGTTTACGGTAGCGCTCGTCCGCGAAGCGGGAGTGATTTTGTGTGACAAAGACAACGTTCTTGTGATAAAGGGCAAATAATCATGTCTCAAGCTGTTGCCAATCCACCCGCAGCTCCCGCCGCCGGAAATGCCGACCTCGCCGCGGTCACACGACTCGGACAAGCACGCGAAAATCTTCTCGCGCAATGCGGGCAGGTCATCGTCGGCCAGAAAGAAGTGGTCGAGCAATTGATGATCGGGATTTTCTCGCGCGGCCACGTTTTGCTTGTCGGCGTGCCAGGATTGGCCAAGACGTTGCTGGTGCGCACCATGAGCCAACTGTTGCATTTGCAGTTCAAACGCATCCAGTTCACGCCGGACCTCATGCCCTCGGATATCACCGGCACCGACGTGGTCGAGGAAGATCCCGAGACAGGCAAACGCTCGTTTCGGTTCATCCACGGGCCGCTGTTCACCAACATCCTGCTTGCCGACGAAATCAACCGGACGCCCCCTAAGACGCAAGCGGCATTGCTCGAAGCGATGCAGGAATATCACGTTACCGCCGCGGGCAAGACGTGGGAGTTGCCATTGCCGTTCTTCGTGCTCGCCACGCAAAACCCCATCGAGCAAGAAGGCACGTATCCACTCCCCGAAGCCCAGCAGGACCGTTTCCTCTTTAACATTTACGTGGACTACCCGAAGAAGGAAGAAGAATGCGAAATCGTTCGCGCAACAACCGGCACGTCCAAACCTCAACTGTCTCCCGTACTCACCGGCGAAGAAATTCTGTCGCTCCAGCAAATCGTTCGCCGCGTGCCGGTGGCTGATCATGTCATCAATTACGCAGTCAGCCTCGTTCGCGCCACGCGTCCGCGCCAGCCGGAAGCGCCGCAGTTTATCAAGGATTGGATCGGCTGGGGCGCCGGGCCGCGCGCCGCCCAGGCTTTCATCGTTGCGGCCAAAGCCCGCGCCATTCTCCATGGCCGCTATGCCGCCTCGTGCGCCGATATCCAAGCCATGGCCAAGCCCATCATGCGACACCGCATTGCGACTAATTTCAACGCCGAAGCCGAAGGCATCACCACCGACGACGTCATCGAGCGCCTGCTCAAGGAAATTCCTGAGCCAAAGGAAGAGCAGTATTGAAAAGAAAAATCATTTTTCCCGATGAGCAACGGGCGCAGAGATCGAAGCGCCCGTGCAGGCATATTCGACTTTTTTTGTCAGGCTTATCCCATTAGCACGACAGAATGATCGCATAATTACAAGTTAGGCCGCTCGAACAATCATGTCCATTGAAACGCTCATTGAACGCTGGTTTGCAATTGGCTGGTTGATTTTTGGCCTTTCCCACATGCTTTATCCAGCCAAATGGGCAGCGCTCTTTCTGCCGCTGCGAGAGCGGGAAACCGGCGGTTTGCTTATCGCCCTGTTTAATTTGCCGCTTGGCCTCATTGTCGTCTTGGGGCACAACGTCTGGGTATGGGGCATCCCGGTCGCCGTTACCTTGGCAGGATGGGTGATGATACTCAAAAGCGTGGTCTATCTCTTGTTCCCACACGCACTTTCTCGCATAATGCCGACAGGCAAGCGAATGGAGAGCGCATTCCGAATCGTAGGTGCAGTCGGTATTCTCTTGGGCGCTCTGTTGATTTATGACTCGTTTTACCGGAGTTAGGCGTTGCTCCGCACACTATAATGAATAAAGCCTTCCACCTCCTTCCGATTCTCAGCTTTGCCGCAGTAGCATTCGCAGCCGATCCAACTCCACCCGACAAGTATGAGGTGCTCATCGGCGAGGAGCTTGCTGGTTCTGGCTTCGTGATTCGCTACGGCACTGGATTCCTCGGCGTCGCGTCACTTCACCAATTCGATGGCAAGGCCCCACGTACGCTTGAACCCCTTGATGGCGATGCAATCACCCTCGATACCACCAAAGTAATCAAGCAAAAGGACGTTCAGGCGTTACCCGTCAAGTCGCCAAGTCCCAAGCTTCAGTTTCTTAACTACAATCCCAATTTCACGCTTCGCGCTGGTGATGAGGTCATCATCCTTGGTCCAGCTGGCGACTGCGTGCCCGGAGTCCTCACCCCTAAGGGCATGACAGCCGGCACTTACAAGTCCGCCGACGGTCCACGCCAACTTGAGGCCCGAGCTGGCAAACCTATTATGATGGCTGGTGGAAGCGGCGGGCCGGTACTCCACAAGCAGAGTGGCGCAGTCATTGGCGTCCTACTCACAGCCGACGACGGCAAGCAGGCTCGTGTCGTTGGATTCGAGACGCTTTGCCTCCCGAAACCCAAATGACCGCAACGCTTAACCCAGCGCTGCAGACAACGCCGCTCTAGTGATGTGGTTGAGCTTTCACGTTAGACCGCTACTGACGCCCCAATAAACATGGCATCACCCCATAACTTTCTCACCACATTTTTCTGACTGGCAAAAATTTCGTCTCGCCATCGCCCAGCGAGGCGAGGGACGCGCATGAGTAAAAAGGTTTTTTGACCACGAATGCGCACGGATAAACTCGAACTATTCGCGTTCATTCGTGGTTTTGAACTTTCAACGTTTAATTTTTTCATCTAACATCCGTCAGTTGAAAGTTCGAAGTTGAATCTGTCACCGTGAAACAAACCTACCGCTATCTCGATCCATTGGCGCTGGCCAAACTCGGCGGCCTCGATATCAAGGCGCGCACCGTCGTCGAGGGGTTCATCAGCGGCGCGCACAAAAGCCCTTACAAAGGGTTCAGCGTCGAATTCGCCGAACACCGCGAATACGTGAAGGGCGACGACCCCAAACACCTCGATTGGAAGCTGCAAGCCAAAACGAACCGCTATTACATCAAGCAGTATGAGGAAGAAACGAACATGCGGGTGTACATCCTCCTCGATTCATCCGCCAGCATGGGCTACAAATCCACCGGCCTCACGAAATTCGAATACGGCTGTTATCTCGCTGCGTCGCTCGCCTATCTCATCATCCGCCAGCAGGACAGCGCCGGACTGATGGTGTTTGATAAAAAAGTTCAATTGTTCATCCCACCCCGATCCAGTCCGACCCATCTGCGCCAGCTCCTCATCCAACTCGAACGCACTCGCACGGCCGGCACCAGCGGCATGGGCCGCAGCTTTCACGATCTCGCCGAGCGCCTCAAACGCCGCGGTCTCATCGTTGTCATCAGCGATTTTCTCGATGATCCGAAGGAAATCTTGAGTGGACTCGCCCATTTCCGTCACAAGCGGCACGAAGTTGTGGCGATGCAAGTCCTCGATCATTTCGAGCTGGATTTTCCGTTTCGAGCGCAGGCTACATTTCGAGACATGGAGACCGATCAACGGATGATGATTGACCCCGCCCGTTTGCGTGAGCAGTACAAGAATGAGCTGCAGAAATTTCTAGACTCACTCAAGTCAGGGTTCAGCGCCAACGACATTGATCACGTGGTCGCCGACACCAGCAAACCCTTCGACCAACTTCTCGCGGCGTATCTCTCAAAACGGTTGTTGCTGCGTTGATAGCAGTTATTCCTGAATGCTTCCGTCGCTTTCGGACATTTATCACAACGATCGTTGTGAAATTTGTCCGATCTTTTTCGGATACCATTTTGTCTCACAATGACGGGCTTTCACCTATTTTCGTCCGGTGGTTTCTGGTCGGGTGCGCCAGTCATGAGCATTCCGCGTTCTCATCCTGCGCTTTGGGCGCTGGTCTTGGCGACCGTCATTTTGCACCGGCAGACGAAGATTTTGGGGGAAAGATAAGGTGAAACGTCGTACCGCAGCCGGATTTGCTTTCCACCTCGATGCGACCACCATGGGCGAGGACGATCTGCTGGACGGTTGCCAAGCCGAGTCCGGTGCCGCCACTTTTTGTGGAGTGGAACGGTTTGAAGAGATTCTGTTTCTGCTCTTCGGTCATTCCCACGCCCGTGTCGGCAACCGAGCAAACGCTACCCTTGCCATTTTTTCGCGTGCGTACCGTCAGCGTCCCGCCACCGCTCATGGCGTCGAGAGCGTTGCGGATCAGATTCATCACGGCTTGGGTGATTTGATCTCCATCCAATTCAACCGGCGACAACGACCGGTCAAATTCTGTCTTCACGTTGACGCGGGCTTGCGCGAAGACAGAGGCTTGAAATTGCAAGTGTTCGGCGAGCAATGCGTTGAGGTCGGTCGGCCGTTTTTGGGGGGTTGGTTGGCGGCCAAACAGGAGGTATTCCTGCGTGATCCGCTGGATGCGACGTGTCTCACCGGACATGATTTGAAGCATTTGACCGAGGCTCTGGGTTTTGTTTGTCACGTCCGAGGGAAAGGCATTGATCTCCTCGTTGATCATTTCCAAGTTGAGAGAAATCGCAGCGAGCGGATTCCGGACTTCGTGGGCAAGTTTGGAGGCCATCATACCGATGGTGGCAAGGCGTTCGGCCTGCACATTCTCTTCTTGCAAGCGCTTACGCTCTGTGATGTCCCGGATCGAACCTTCGTAATAAAAAACGCTGCCGTCAGACTGATAGACAACACGGCAGTTGATACTGACCCAAATTACCTGGCGATCTTTGCGGACGAATCGCATCTGAAAATCTTGCGCCTCGCCGCGCTGTTCCAGTTTGCGGCGGATGGCTGCATGTTCTTCCGGATCAGCACACACATTGCCACTAATTTCTACGGCATCCATCAACTCTTGAGGGGAATCGTAGCCGAGGATGCGCGCATAGGCGGGGTTGATGGTGATGTAGCGTCCGTCCGCGGCAATTTGATAAATCCCTTCCGAGGAGTCCTCGAATATCTTACGGAAGCGCACAGCGACCTTTTGGCGTTCTTCCTCCGCACGAATGCGTTCGGTGATATCGCGAATGATGGTGGAGAAGTATTTGCCTGTGTTGGTTTGCCAACTCGCCAAAGAAACCTCAAACGGAAACTCGGTTTTGTCTTTGCGGCGACCTGCCAGCGTGATTGTCTTTCCCATAGCGTAGACCTGGCTCTCCGCTTGAAGGTCTATTAAAGCTTTGCGATATTCTTCTTGCAAGCGCTGGGGCATGAGCAATGTTACCGATTTGCCAGCAGCCTCAACTTGTCCATAACCAAACATCCGCTCGGCGGCTTTGTTATAGTAAACGATTTTGTCGTTGCCATCGGTCATAATGATTGCATCGGTAGCTGTATCAAAAATGGCACGAAAACGCGCTTCGCTCTCGGCTAACTCCATGTTACGCTCCTCCAGCTTGGCAACCAATCTCTCATTATATTCGCGGAGAACTTGCTGCTCGGACATCGTGGCGGATTCCGCGTGCGGCTGGCGGTGCGGCTGTTTTGAGACTTTTTGTAGTGCCTCCAGCAACAGTGACGGGTTGCACGGCTTCTGTATGAAATGATCTCCACCCACCTCCCGAGCCAATTTTTCATCGCTCGGAGAAAAATGGGTGTTGGTATAGAAAATGAACGGCAAATCGCCGAACTGCTTGCTCTGTCGCAGCTTATAGCATAACCGATAGCCATCCATACACGGCATCAGCACATCGGAGATGACCGCGTCTACAGTTTCACGCTCCAGGCATTCCAGCGCTTCTACGCCATCCCCCGCCGCAACCACTTCATAGCCTTCGCTTTCCAATTGCGCCCGGAGTAGCTTGCGGTTGGTGAGGTTATCCTCAGCGATCAGAATTTTCATTGGTTCCCTTCGGGTGGTTGTCTTTTTGCGTCAGCACCTCAGCGACTTGTTGGGGAAGTTTGCGGGTATCGATGGGTTTGGTGAGATAGCTGTCGCATCCTGCATCGAAGGCTTTTTTGTCGTCGCCCTTCATCGCAAAAGAGGTCAGCGCCATGATGCGGATATGTTGCGTGGCGGGATCAGCCTTAAGCTTCCGGGTGAGCGTTAACCCGTCCATGCCTGGCAACGCGATGTCCATCAGGATCAAGTCCGGTGGAGATCGTTTGATGATCGCCATCGCTTCCTCCGCATCTTCAGCTCTCTGGAGGATGTATCCTTCATACTCCAGCACGTCGGCGGCCAACTTCAGGTTGGTTGGATTGTCGTCCACGATGAGTATGGTATTTTTCATGTTCAGGATTCTTTCAGGATGAGAGGAAGTATTACGCTGAAAGTGCTGCCCTTGCCCACTTCACTCTCCACTTGGATTGAGCCACCTTGCAGTTCGACGAGTTTCTTGGTCAACGCCAGTCCCAATCCCGTCCCCTCATACCGTCGTGCCGTGCCAGCCTCCAATTGCTCGAATTCCTTGAACAACCGGCGAATGTCATCCGGCTTGATGCCAATCCCTGAATCCCTGACCGAAACGCGGAAGTGGTTGGCGTCCGCGAAACTCACAGAGACACTCACCTGACCGCCCTCGTCGGTGAATTTGACGGCGTTGGAGAGCAGATTATAGATGACCTGCTTGAACTTTTGCTGGTCAAGGCTGACGTCGCTCAAGTTTTCAGCAACCTGTAATCGCAATGCGATGTGTTTCTTTTGGGCAATGGCCTTGGCGACGGCGCAGACTTCCTCGATGGATTTGGCCAGGTTAAACGGTTCCGGATTCAACTCCATTCGGCCGGCTTCCACTTTGGCCAGGTCGAGCACGTCGTTGATCAGTTGAAGCAGGTGGCGACTGCTATTGAGGATGTCGGTGAGATACTCCGCCTGTTTTGCGTTAAGCTTGCCCGGCTTTTGATCCACCAGAAACTCGCTAAAACCGATGATCCCATTGAGCGGCGTACGAAGCTCGTGGCTCATGTTGGCAAGAAATTCGCTCTTCATGCGATTGGCTTTTTCGAGGGATTCCTCGAATCGTTTGCGCTCGGTCACGTCGCGCGCTGCGGCAAACACACCCAGCACACCGCCCTTGTCATCCCGAAAGACGCTGGCGTTGTACAGAACGTCCGCGATCCGGCCTGAGACATGGCGAATAGCCAATGGATAGTCCCGCACGAATCCCTCCGAAAAAACCCGCTGGTAGCCTTGGCGCGCCTTGTCTGGTTCGGTGAAGTAATCGGAAAAATCCGTCCCGATGAGGTGTTCCCGCGGTACGCCCGTGGCCTGGGCCGAGGCCTCGTTGACGTCCGTGATCTTGCCATCGGGACTGATGGTGACCAGAGGATCGAGACTGGCCTCGATCAAACTGCGCGCGTACGCCGACGAAGCGCGCTGCAATTCCTCGGCCATTTTGCGGCCCGTTACATCACGAGCCGCGGCGAAGATCCCCAATACCTTTCCCTTCTCATCTTTGTACACACTGGCGTTGTAGAGAACGTCAGTGATGCGCTCCGAGACGTGGCGAATGGCCAGCGGATAGTCGCGCACGAACCCTTCCGAGAAGAC
>CAYGDP010000010.1:0-56871 GCA_964348665.1 uncultured Verrucomicrobiota bacterium | reverse complement strand
CCGAGACGTGGCGAATGGCCAGCGGATAGTCGCGCACGAACCCTTCCGAGAAGACGCGTTGATAACCTTCTCGCGCCTTGTCCGGTTCAGTGAAGTAATCGGAAAAATCCGTCCCGATGAGTTGTTCCCGCGGTACGCCCGTGGCTTGGGCGGAGGCCTCATTGACATCCGTAATCTTGCCGTCGGGGCTGATGGTCACCAGCGGATCGAGGCTGGCCTCGATCAAACTGCGGGCGTACTGTGATGCTTGTTTCTGCGCGGTCACGTCGCGCGCCGCGGCAAACACACCCAGCACACTACCCTTGTCATCCTTGTACAAGCTCGCGTTGTAGAGAACGTCGGTGATGCGCCCCGAGACGTGGCGAATGGCCAGAGGGTAATCACGGACGAACCCTTCCGAGAAGACGCGTTGATACCCCTCCCGCGCCTTGTCTGGTTCGGTGAAATAATCGGAAAAATCCGTCCCGATCAACTTTTCACGCGGCGCGCCCGTCGCTTCCACAGAAGCGGCGTTGACGTCCGTGATTTTGCCGTCGGGGCTGATGGTGACCAGTGGGTCGAGACTGGCTTCGATCAAACTTCGGGCGTAAAATTGCGTGGCTTTGAGTTCCTCCGTCAGGCGAATTTCATCCGAGATGTCCTTCGAGATCAGCAGAAATCCTATGGCCTTGCCCGAACTATCTCGGCGAGGTGTGATGACGAGCCGGGCGATAAAGCGTTGTCCGTTTTTCCGGATGCGATTGAGTGTACCTTCCCATTTGCCCTCGCGCAGCGCGATCTGCATGATTTGGCGATGTTTGTCCGATTTCACGTCTTCGGGCACGTGCAGCATCGATGAGTTCGCCTTGCCAACGACCTCTTCGGGTTCATAGCCATAGAGACGGCGCGCGCCCTCGTTCCAGAGGAGGATTTTCCCGTCGAGGTCCTTGCCGATGACCGAATACTCCGTGGAGGATTCGAGGATGTTGGTGATGAAATTCACGGCTTCCCGAGCGTCGCCAACGATGGCGCTATCAAACAGCTTGGCGCGACGAATCTCGTCCGCAAAACGCTGTTCGTTGGTGATGTCCTTCGACATCAGCAGCAGGCCGATGGGCTTGCCGTGGGCATCGCAGCGGGGGGTGATGACAATTCGCGCATGGAATCGCTGACCGTTCTTGCGCACGCGCGTGACGGTTCCTTCCCATTTGCCCTCGCGCAGCGCGATCTGCATGATTTGGCGATGTTTGTCCGATTTCACGTCTTCGGGCACGTGCAGCATCGATGAGTTCGCTTTGCCGACGACCTCTTCGGGTTCATAGCCATAGAGACGGCGCGCGCCCTCGTTCCAGAACAGAATTTTCCCGTCGAGATCCTTGCCGATGATGGAATACTCGGTGGAAGATTCGAGGATGTTTTGCAGAAACGACGAGGGGGGCATAATCGTTGTGCCTGCCAAGGCGTTATCCTGGGTCGTCTCCACGACGGGCATCTCCGCGCTGATTTTTCTGGTTGTCTTTTTCATGATTATTCTTTCTTCCCTGTTTTCTCGGATTTTCGTTTGGGGAGTAAACGAGGTTGGCGGAGAAGCTTTGCCATTTTTTCGAAGTCTTTTGATTTGTTTAGAAAGTGGTTTGCGCCCGCGCGCAGGCAACGCTCGCGAAAGCCGGGTGCAGTGTGATTGGTCAATATGAAAACCTCGCTCCCGCCGTTGCGGCGGCGAATTTCCTCGAGAACCTCGATGCCGCTCCGGTCGGGCAGATCGAGAGTAAGCACGGGGTCGGGCGAATTATCCAACAATTCATCGGCGGGATATGAATTGTTTCCGCTCATGTCTCCTTTTTCTGGCTCCACCCTCGTGCGGTGCTGTTCCAGTCAGAATAGAACTTTCTTCAGCACCTCGACGACTGTGTTGCCCTTCCGTTTCCAATGAACCGATACAACGCACGACCTAGAAAAGGTCGATCCCACTTAAGAATGAGAGAGTTAAACCTTTTCGTATATAAGGAAATACCCCTAGCACGATTCACTGACCCCCCTTGCTTTGTTGACCACATTGCCTCGGCAAAACTTCGACATCACTCACGACAATCGGTGTAGATGATGCCGCGATCCTGGAGAAGAAAAGCGCTCTACGAGTAATGGCCGGTTGGATACGTCGTTACATGTTTTCTGGCTGCTTGGAGAAAGCTCTTTTGTTAGACTCGCGCGTATGGGTATCCCCCGTTCCCACCCTGCGCTGTGGCCGCTGGTCTTGGCCTGCGGGCTGGCCGTGTGCGGTATCGTCCTCTGGATCGCACAGCCGCCAATGCCAGGCTCTCCAGCGTCGCCGTCACCCATGGTAAATCTGACAGGTAACGCGCCGCGATTGGTCGTGCGAGTGGATGACGCGGATTCGAAGACGTTGCCATCACGCGGATTTATCGAGCGAGTAACCGGCGCCGGTGCGATGTGGGAAGCCGGTGGACACAAGGCGCAGATAATTCTCGAGACCAAGAACACAATCGCGGGCGCGTACGCGAAGATTCTCCTGCACTCGGTCGGACTGAACCAGGCCGACGTAGTGATTGTTTCGGAGTTTACCGATGCGCAACGCATTGCCTTGGCGCAGCAAGGCGCGACGGTGACCGACGTATCACCGCAATCTCTCCCGTGGGTGGAGGAATTATCCAGCGGACAGAAACCAATTTATGCCCTCGTGGTGCTCGGCAATGAACCGCTGGATGAGACGACGCCAACGGTGGATACCGTGAAACGCGTCCTGAAGGCCGTGGAATATTTGAAGAAGAATGATGGCGGAGTCATACTCCTGACCGGCGGACCAACCCGCGGCAAAATATCCGAGGCGCGAATGATGGCGTTGGTGGCGATGTCGCGCGGCGTGCCCGCGAGCCGAATGTTGTTGGAGGAAGAATCGACCAGCACGGGAGAAAACGCGACGCTCTCGGCAAAAATGCTTGAGCCACTCGGCATCCCTCGCATTGTTGTCGTGAGCAAAGAATCCCATCTCCAATGGGCCATGACCACGTTTCGCGCGCAGAAGATTTTTGAAAAGGCGGAGACGCTTGCCGCCGAGGTGTCGGACAAGGAAAGCATCGTGCAGATGCGCGATTATTTGAAAAATTACCCAAACCGCCGAGTGCAACAGCGAGCCGATGCCTTGTCCGCCGGGTCCCGGGGCGTGGATTGAGCGCATGCTCAATGATCCACCATTCGTTACACAGCGATGCTCTTTCCATCAGCGTTTTGTCGCTACTAATTTTTTTGCCGCCATGTTACAAGCGCTTTGATGGCAGATGCAGAGTCTTATGATCTTGTGATTCTCGGTGCTGGTCCCGGCGGCTATTCCGCTGCGCTTCGCGCCGCTCGGCGAGGCGCCCGGGTCGCGCTCGTGGACGGCAAACAAATTGGCGGGGTCTGCCTCCACTCCGGTTGTATCCCCACGAAAGCCCTTCTTGCCAGCGCGGATCTCCATCGTCTCGCCCAGCACGCGGGCGATTTCGCGCTCGATATGACGGTGTCGTCCCCATCTCTCCCTCGGCTCATCGAGCGCCAGCAAAAAATCGTTGCCGCCATTACCAAGAGCCTCGATTTTCTGCTCCAGAAAGCGGGCGTCTGCATCGTTCCAGGGCGCGGCAGGCTTCTTGGCAACAAACAGGTTGCGGTTGGCGACCGAATCCTGATCGCGCCAAAACTCATCATTGCCACCGGATCGCGTCCGGCGTCGTTGGCGGGATTCGAAACCTACCCCGACGGGAGCATCGAGACAGGCGGCAGGCGGATATTGAACAGCGATCAAATCCTGCGACTCGACCGAATCCCTGCCCGGCTTGCGATTGTTGGCGGCGGGTATATCGGCTGTGAATTTGCCAGCTTCTTTGCCGCGCTCGGCAGCAAAGTTGCGATTTACGAAATGACCGATCAACTTCTGCCCGGATTGGATTCGGACATTGCCAGTGCGCTCGCCCGGAGTTTCAGCAAGCAAGGCATTGAGATCAAGACATCCACGCGACTCGCCAGCGCCGCCGACTTGTCCGATGCCGATGTCGTACTCGTCGCCGTGGGTCGCCTCCCTAACACCGACACGTTTGATCGTGAATCGGAAAACCTTGCTCTCGACGATCGCGGAAGATTTCTTCGCGTGGACGACCATCTTCGGACCTGTGCGGCTGGCATTTATGCGGTGGGCGACATCACTGGGGCGCCGATGCTGGCTCATGTGGGGCTTGCACAGGCAACGGTTGCCGTCCAAAACATACTCGGCGGCGATGCCCATTCCCTTCGGTACGATGTGGTTCCGGCGTGCGTCTTCACCCAACCCGAAATCGCGACGGTTGGATTGACCGAGGCGCAAGCGCGCGCGCGAGGTCGCGAGATAAAGATCGGTAAATTCCCGTTTGCGGCTCTCGGCAAAGCAGCGGCGGTTGGAGAAACCGAGGGATTCGTAAAACTCATCGCCGATGCGGAGACAGGCAAACTTCTCGGCGGCCACATCCTCGGAGGAGCGGCGAGCGAACAGATTGGCGTTCTCGCGATGGCGATCCAACACGGCATCACGGCCGGTCAGATCACGGAGCTGATCACCGCCCACCCGACCTTCAACGAAGCCATCACGGAAGCCGCCGAAGCGATCGCGACAGGTCAACCCCTTCATCTGGCGCGCCCGTTGCGATAAGGGGTGAGTTGCCGGGGAAGCCTACCAGTGGACAGAAACGACGCGCTTGTCGCCGTCCCGGCTGGAATAGAAAAGCTTCTTTTTTTCGCGCCCATGCAGAAACAGCTCGCGCGTGATCTTCACGTCGTAACAGCAATACTCGGCGATCTTGACCAGTTGACCTTCCTTGAACCATCGAATCGCTTCCAATCCATCGGCCGTTTTTGTCGAGCCCAGGGTGGCTTGCGCCAGGGAATCCAGCGTAAGGCGATGACCAAGTGTTTTTTGCACCTCGACCAACATATCCAGCGTCTTGGGCGCAGCGAACTTGCCGTAGCCGCGCAAGACTTCGTAATCGAATCGGACGACATTGAAACCGACGACCAGATCGGCAGCCGCGAGCGAGCCGATGAGGTCGTCAACCTGTGCCTCGCTGAAAATGCAATAGCGCTGACTGGCTTCCTCAAAAATCACACCAACCGACATCTTCATGTCGCGGATTTTGTCCCAGCCACCGACTTCTTCGGCGCTCTTCTGGGTTTCGAGATCGAAATAAACGATGTTTGGCTCTGGCACGCCTCTGGATTCTAGGCGGGAGAAACCGCCGCCGCGAGAAAAATCTTTTTCATCCACAGGGTTGAGTTTGCCTTACATCATCCGAAACCATCGAAACGGGTTCTATGCTGAAATCGAACTGATGAGATTCAGTTTTTTGTCGGCTAACCCGACGCGGGCGAGTGTTCCGCTGTTGAATTCGAGGTAGTCGGTTTCGATGCCGTCGCTGAAGATGACCCCATTCTGCGGCATCTGCGAGGTGATCTCCAATCGGTCGCGCCGCTCCAGTTGGCCAAAGACGAGCGTGGCCGCGCTGGTTTTGCTGATGAACGGTTCGCGCACGGAAAAGTAGAGCTGCTCCGATTCCCAATCAAACCGATACTGATCGCGCGCGGCGCGAACGGCGTCGGCTTTCGAGAATTTCTCGATGATGCCCGCCGCCCCCGTGAGGATGGAGCGGAACCAGCCCGTTGACCCTGCGCCCGTGCTGACGATGATGCCGCTGGAGGATTGGTCTTCGGATTTCTTGCGGAATTTCAGCCGATACCGCGCGCTGATGTGCGTGCGCTGGCCAATGAAGAGGTCGTTAAGTCCGAGGAGGACCTGGCCGTTGTTTAGTTCCGCCTTGGCCATCGAGATGCGTTTGAGACTAAATTTGCCGCGAACAGCCCGCGCGAGGAGCGCGATGGACTTGTCGGCGATGAACGGCACGAGAACCCCGTCAATGCGTTGCGGGTCGGGATTGAGCGCCAAAAGAGGTTGGCCGTTGAGATATTTCGCGGTGTTGACGACGAGGCCATCCGGGCCCAGCGTCACGGCGAGATCGCGTTCGCCAAAGAGAAACATCGGCAGAAACGCGCGTTCGATGAACTGGCTGCGCACGCCGTCGGGCAACGCGGCCCGAACGCGTTTGACGGCGGCATGATAGGTGTCATGCGAAGCCTGATAATCGGCGAAGGACGCGCCAAGGTGTTCGATGTAGAACCGCGCCTGGTCGCGCGTGTTAAATCGCTCGACCAGTTCTTCGAGAGCGGTCTTACGGGTAACAACGACGACTTTGTCGAAGTCGGGCATGGCGACACGTTGCGGCGATCTTCGGCCGCGGCTGTGGGTTTACTTCTCGGTCCGTCGCGGCGTGGTGGCGTTGAGCAGTTCGGCCAACACTTCACTGGTGATGGTGAGATTGCCGACTTTGGCGGCGTTTTGTCCAAGCTCGCGCAGCGCCAGTCCGGCGACCAGGCGCGGGTCCAGGTTCCGGTACGCCGCCAGCTCGAGTTCCAGCGCTTTTCCTTTCGCCTGCGCCTCGCGCTCGGACGCGCGCGCGCGGTATTCGGCTTCGTGCTCCAGCGCAACGCCTTGCAGTTCCGCTTCCTGCTGCGCGTTTTTGCCTTGTTGCTCGATCAATTTTTCGCGTTGTTGTTCGAGCAGGATCGCGGTGTTCTGTTCGTTCTCCTTGATTTGGCGTTCCTGCTCGACCGCCGCGGCGCGCCGGGAGTAAATGGCTTCGTCGGCTTTGCGCAGCAAGGACTCGCGATACTCGGCTTCGAGCGCCTTGGCCACCTCGGGGGTCGGGCGGACGGAGAGAAAATAAATATTGGAAATCTCCAGCCCCAATGCTTCCAACGCGCCGCTGTCGTGGCCGCGCTTGAGAACCACGGCGGCGATGGCTTGGGCATCGCGAATGGCTTCCTCGAGGGAACGGCGGAGAATCTCGCCGCGCGCCTCGGTTTGGATCACGTTCGTGATGCGCTGGCGGAGGCGTTCGGGGTCTTCGGACACATATTTGTTGTGCAACGGATCCACGGTAAAATTGAGCAGCGCCGCCAATTTGCGCGGGTCGGTGGCGCGGTAGGTGAATTGCCCCTGGATCGTGACCGACTGGAAATCGCGCGTGACTTCATTGAAGACGAACGCGGCGTCCTGACTGATGGTTGGCACCGCGACGATTTGCGTGCTGTGTTTGAGGTAGAAAAACGAGAGCCCCGCGCCTTCCTTGACCGCGCGACCGGCGGCAAACTTGATGATGTAATCCGTTGGCTCGCCCTTGTAGAAACCGATGTTCAGCATAACGCCTCCTTTGAATGGTTGCGGAAAGCCTAAAACAAACAGAAGCCGCTTGCAACACCGGAGCAGTAAGGCGAGAATAAGGTGTGAAGCGATGGAAAAAACGGATGGGGTGGTTCTTGCTCATCCTGATGGTGGCACTGGTCGCCGTCGTCGGATGGATGACGCACACTCTTCGCACAAGCGGTCTGCCACAATGGGCGCAAGTGCGGGTGCTGGCCGAGTTGGAGCGAAGCGGCGTGACCGTTCATTGCGACCGGCTTTGGTGGGACACGAAACGGGGTGCCGTGGTCGCCGAGAAAGTGATGTTCGCCATTCGCGGCGGAATGAACGTATCGGGTCAAGCCCAGGAATTGACCATCACCGCGAAACCGATGAACTGGTTCCGGCGTGAACCGGTGGTGCAGGGAATCCGCTTCACCGAGGCGCAGATGACTGTGACGCTGCCGCAATCCGATGTGCAGGCGCGCATCGAACACGCGTCGGCTCGCGGACGGCTCGCGAGCGATGGCGCGATTGACCTCGACGAACTGACTGCCGAGGTGTTGGGCGTGCAACTGAAGGCCAGTGGGTATTTGATCCCGCCTCGCGTGATGCCGAAACTCGACTTGCCATCCACTTCCACACCCGGGAATGACCATCTTTTCGCGCGTGTCGTTCGCGCGATCCAAGAAGCGAAATTCGCCAGGAAACCCGAACTCACGATTGAATTCGGAGGTGATTTAAGCGACCCGAAGAGTGGCAGCATCCGCGCGGAGTTTACCTGTGGCGGGGTTGAATACGAGGAGTGGGCGGTTGAATCGGTGGCGATGATTGCGCGATTGGAAGAAAAGGCGGTGGCGCTGGAAAAATTCGACGCTAAATTGTACGGCGGTAAAGCAAGCATGAACGGGCGGTACGATCTGATCAGCAATTCGTTCGAGGCGCATCTCAAGAGCGACGTGGATATCAAGCGGTTTGCGTCGGTATTGCCCGAGACATGGGCGAAAGAATTGAGTCACGTCAAGTACGCGGCCAATCCGCGGCTGGACGTGGCGGTGCGCACCGAGCCGCTCGCGCCGCTCGACCGGAAAGTATCGGGGCGCGTGGAAGTGGACGGATTCACGTTCAAAGGAGTCAACAGCAAGGGTTTGTCGGCGGACGTGACCCTGGAGGGACCCTGGTTGCGCGCGAAAAATGTTCTGGTCGTAATGGCAGAGGGGGAGTTGCGCGGCGAATACGAGGGACGACTGGACACGCGCGAGTTTGCCGCGAACGCCGAGAGCAGCATCGACGTGAAACAAATCATCCCGCTTGTGCCGCCCCGTGACCGGCCGTTCTTTACCCAGTTCAAGTTCGGTCCGCCGCCGCACATCATCGGCACCGCGCGTGGCACATGGGGCAAACCCGAAGCGACGGTGGCGACCGGGAAAGTGGCGCTGAAAAATTTTATCTTTCGCGGCATTCCTCTGGACGAGTTTACGGCCGACGTCAAGATCGAGAAGGAGACCGCTACATTGACCAACGCCCTTGCCAAACGTCCGGAAGGCGAAGCCCGCGGAAATTATCGCGCTGGATTGCGAAACAATCTGTTTACTGTGGATTTTGTCAGCACCATTGACCCGCACGCGGTCAAACCCGCGTTCGATGACAACGTGGACCGGTTCATTGACCGCTTCGAGTTCGAGAAACCGCCGCGGATCGCCGGTCGGATGAGCGGCCATTTCCGCGACGTCCATCAACTCCATTGGGATGGCACGGTGGAGTGCAGTCATCCATTCCAGATCAACGGAGTGAAATTCACCGGCGGCTCGACCCAGCAAAGCCATGCGAACGATCACTCGATCTTCACGGATTTTCGCCTGACGCGCGCCGAAGGCGAGATCCGCGGCGCGGGCGAGTATGATTTTCCACGACAACAGACGACGCTCAAGAATGTCGTTAGCACAGTCGACCCGCATGAAACCGCGCGTGTGTTTGGCGAGAAATCGGTGAAGACGATTGAGCCGTATCAGTTTCGCGAGCCGCCGACCCTGGTCTGGAACGGATTGCTCGACTCGCGCGATCACGCCAACGACGATCTACGCGTGAAAATTGAAGGGAAAGGATTCCACTATTGGAAATTCACCGCGGACGAGGTCAAGACCGACCTTTCCATCAAAGAACAGGTGTTGACGCTAAAAGAGTTCGACGCGGCAATCTACGGGGGGCGACTGACGGGCGAGGCGAGTTTTGAGATTGGCAAGACGCCGATGCCGTTTCGCGCAGACGTGCGTCTGCAAAAAAGCGATTTGCAGAAAATCACCAGCGCCATGACCGGGAACCCATCGAAGGTCGAGGGCCAGTTGACGGCACGAATGAACTTTTCGGCAACGTCCGCCGGAGCGGAAACGATCGTGGGCGAGGGCAAAACGCGCGTGGAAGATGGATTGCTGTGGGATGCGCCGATCTTCGGCGTCGTGAGTCGCGCGGTCGGCAAAGTGTTTCCCGGTTTGGGATACCTGCGGGCGACCCGCGCGGAAATGACATTTACCTGCGCCGATGGGAAGCTGTTGACAGACAACCTGGAAATTGACGCGGGCATGACGCGATTGGGCTATCGCGGGGCGTACGCATTTCGCGACAGCTTGGATTTCAAAGTGCAAGCGCACGTGCTCGGCAATACGCCCTTGAGCATCATTGGATTTTTTTTCAAACCATTGACCAAGCTATTTGAATTTCACGTCGGCGGCTCGCTCGGCGAACCGAAGCTTCGGCCGCTCTATCTGCCCAAAGAAATTTTTGGACAATAGCAAGTTCGGGATCGAATCCGGCAAGAAACACAAACGACCCAATCTGGATTGGCGATCTAGGGCCGACGCGATAGTCGCATCACTTGATTGGTTGATATCAATCTCGCAATTACAGCCAGAGACGCCGAAACAAGCGGAGAGTCTAAAGGCCGGCTTGTAACATGCTGCCGATGACGACGATGGTCGCGCTTGTATGGTGCAGTGGAAACTACCGCCGCGCGGCGTTGACCGGTTGTTATGGGGTGGAGAATTTCTGGAGGCCGAAGAAGGTGATGAGCCGGCGGTTGAGGACGATGGAGGGCGGGATTTGCACGTGGTTTTTTCGACCGCGCCAGTCTTCCTGACCGAACCATTTGTGGAAAAGCGGGTTGGAAGGATCGCGCATGGCGATGAACCGCGGACGGTTTTTGAGGACGGCGTCAATGGCGTCGAGCCGGGCTTTGACGGCGTCCACGTATCCGGAGGCGACTTTGGCGAGCATTTTGCCATAGACCAGTTCATTGGGGTCGGAGGCGTTGATGACGTAGTGAAGGAAAATGGGGAGTTCCTGATAGCCGAGGTTGGCGAGGCTGTCGTCGTCGAGTTTGGAGAGGAGACCGTAGTCGGAGTAACCGTGCATGAGGCTGATGGAGGAGACCTGGATTTGCGCGGTCATGGCTTGGTCGATGTGGTCGGACGATTTTTCCTCGATGAAATCGAGTCCTTCGCGGCGATAGCAGCGATATCGTTCGATCAGAAGCGTATCGTTTTGGTTGAGGTATTGCAGGAGCGTGGCTTTGCCAAAGGCTTGTTTGGGCAGCACGGCTTCGCCGTGGATGCGGTTCTTGAAACCTTCGGTATAGATGACGCATTCGTTTGCCGCGGGCTTGTGATCTGCCATAGGATTCCTTTTCTTAGTCTGCCGTCTTCCGGAGAATGCAATAGGTCCGCACGTGGGTGCGCGCCTTGGTAAAATGGATTTCGACGCCCCGTTTCAAGTCGGCCTTCTCGGCGGCGGCTCGAAAATCTTCGACGGACCGAATCAGTTGCCGATCCATCTCGGTGATCACGTCGCCCTCGTCAAAATCGTCCACCGTCGCCGCCGGTCCGCGCGGATCAATGGCAGCCACGCGAACTCCCTGGAGACCGGGCACCCCGAATTTCTCGGCGTCTTCCTTGGTAAATTCTTCCACTTTAATGCCGAGAGATTCTGCGGGTGGTTGCGGCTGGCGATTGGGCGCGGAGCGCGCGATGGATTCCTCGGTCATTTCGGCGAGTTTGATCTTGAGTTCCAGTTGTTTGCCGTCCCGCCACACTTCGATGGCGACGGCATCACCGACTTGGCGTTTCTGGATCTCCTGTTGAAGTTCCTTGAGCGAAGTAACTTTTTTGCCGTCCACCGACGAAATCACGTCCAACGGCTTGACACCGCCTTGGTCGGCGGGAGTGCCCGAGCCGATGGTTTTGACCACGACACCGGCGGGGGCGCCGCGAAGGCGGCTGCGAAGTTCGTCGGCCTCTTGGGGTGCGGCGACAGAAATACCGAGCCACGGGCGGGCGATCCGACCGGAGGCGATGAGTTTATCGGCGCCATTTTTGGCAAGATTGATCGGGATGGCGAACCCGATGCCGCTATTGGCGCGGATGAGAGTATTGATCCCGATGACGTTCCCGTCAATATCCACCAGCGGACCGCCGCTGTTGCCTGGGTTGATGGAAGCGTCGGTCTGGAGAAAATCTTCGTAGGCGTTGGGGACGCCGCCGAGGACGGAGCGGCCTTTGCCGCTGATGACGCCGACGGTGACGGAGTAATCGAGATGGAATGGCGCGCCGATTGCGATGGCCCACTGACCGACGCGGACTTTATCGGAATCGCCGAGTTTGGCGACCGGCAGGTTTTCGGCGTCGATTTTGATCACGGCCACATCGGTTTGGGGGTCGGCGCCTTTGAGTTTGGCGGCATATGTTTTTCCTTCCTTGAATTTGACTTCAATCTTCTCCGCTCCATCAATGACGTGGTGATTGGTGAGGATGTAACCGTCTGCGCGGATGACGAAGCCGGAAGCCTGGGCTTGCTGAGGCTGGCGTGGTTGACGGCGGGGGGTGGGAATGCGCCAGCGGCGATCCGGCTGTTCAAACCACCAATCGAAAGGCTGATTCTCCAAATCGGGTCCATCCGGGGCGGCGGGGGCGGATTTGCTGGTGACAGTAATGACGACGACGGACTTGCTGGTTTGCTCGGCCACCGCTTCAAAAGCGTTTTGCAACTGACGCAGGGCGGTGACAGGCGGGTCTGCGGCGAACAAAAGTCCGTTGGCGGCCGCAACCGCAATCATCACCCACGCTAATCGAATCCATGCTCGGGTCTTCATATATTCCTTCGGGAGATATTCTAGGAAATTTTTGGGTATCTGTCAACCGCTGGAAAATCGGGAAGAAGGCTTGACCTTTTACCGGTATTCGAGTAGTAAGCAACCCGCTTATTCTTTATACGATTGATGGTTGTGAAAGGGCCGTGCAAGAGGGATTTTGTCCACCATGAGCCTGCGAAGTTTAGTGCGCCGCTATCTGCGGGTGACCCAATCAAAGCACGCCGGGCGAGCCTACCGCGCCTCCCGACTCACCGACACACTCGTTCTGCGAGCCGAACCGCTCGAAGAAAGGCTGGCGCCGGTCTATACGGCCACTGCAAATCTTACCGCAGGGACAGTCAGTTTTTTTGGTGGAGCTGCGGGCGACGTTCTCACCCTTTCGGTCGCGGGCGGCGTGCTGACGCATAACCGGTTTACTGCTGGTGACCCAGGTTTTTCCAACAATGCCGACCTCGACACTACGATTACGGGACTGCAATCGCTCGCCATTGGATCGGTGACGAGCATCACTGTCTCGGCGGGCGACGGCAACGATACGGTGACGATTGCGTTTACGGCTGCTGTGCCGGTGACATTGGACGGGGGCGGCGGCAACGACAGTCTCCGAGGTGGCGACGGCAATGATGTGCTCATTGGTGGCTTGGGTACGGACACCATCAATGGAGGCAAAGGTATTGATACATTGCAAGAAACCCGGAACGGCGATTTCGTTTTGACCAGCACTGCCACGGCGGGAACGCTTGTCATCACAGTCGGCGGGGCGCCCCCAGCTGGCACTGCGGAAACCGACACGATTGCTAGCATCGAGCGCGCGAAGCTGACCGGCGGCGCCAGCAACAATACAATCAACACGAATGCCTTTACCAAAGGCGGCGTGACGCTGGATGGCGGGGCTGGAAACGATACTCTTACGGCAGGCGGCGGCACCGATGTGTTAACGGGCGGCACCGGAGCGGACTCCATCTCCGGCGGGCTGGGGCGTGATCGTGTGATTGAAACCCGCGATTCCAACATGACGCTGACCAACGGCACGTTGGTCATTGGCGGCGAAGGGACCGACACCTTGGTCAGCATCGGGGAAGCGTATCTAACCGGCGGCGCTGGCAACAATAACATCAATGCCTCCGCATTCACCAGCGGTCGCGTGACGTTGGATGGCGCGGCGGGCAACGACACGATCATCGCCTCGAGCGGCAATGATTTGCTGATCGGCGGCACTGGCGCTGATTCGATTGCCGGCGGCGCTGGCAACGATTTATTGGTCGAGACGCGTGACGCCAATATGACATTGACCAGTACGTCCTTGACGATTGGAAGTGAGGGAACCGACACTTTGAGCGCAATCGAGCAGGTCAGCTTGACGGGAGGCGCTGGCAATAACAACATCAATGCAGCGGCATTTACACTGGGGCAGGTGACTTTGCTCGGCTTGGCTGGCAACGACACTCTGCAGGGCGGTGTGAATCCTGATTCATTGGTTGGCGGTCTCGGCAACGATGTCATTGCCGGCGGCGGCGGCAACGACACAATTACGTGGGCAAGCGGAGAAGGCTCCGACACACTTGACGGCGAAGCAGGCACCGATGTACTTACATTCAGCGGCACGACTGGCAACGATACGATTACAGGGTCGGCGGCAGGATCCACCGTTACGGTGACCGACGGTGCCTCTTCTCTAAGTTTCAGCGGAATCGAAGATCTCCGGATCATTGCCCGCGATGGGGCCGATACGATTACCATCAATGACCTCACCACCAGCGCGCTGACCGATCTGACCATCAACACGGCCGAGCAGGGCACGGGATTTGGCACCGGACTTAGCGGGTCTGGTGCGGTGATTGTGGATGGTGGCGATCGCGACGACCACGGCTCCGCGTTTCCCGGGCCGGATGCGGTTTTGGGAACGACGGACGACCAGAACACGGAAGGATGGAAATTCATTGAGGAGATGGTTGAGTTTGCCGACAATGGCGCGACCAATGGCGCCCCCAACGACATCCTCGTGATTGGCGCCAGCAATCAAGCCTTCGACGCGATCAAGAGCGTTTCGCTCGTGTTGGGATTGAATACCACGGTCGTGACGGGGACGGGCATTGCAACTGTGGATTTCAATCAATTTAGTATTCTCTATGTGCCCGGCGACACTGGCAATGTTTTTGGTGGCATTTCCGATGCGGACCTAACACAACTGGAATCACGCAAGTTTGATATCCTCACCTTCGTCAACAATGGTGGCAGCATTGTTGCGTTAACTGAATCGGAAGCCGCTGTGCCGTATGGTTGGCTCGAAATTCCAAGTCCATTTGAGATTATTGGCTACGGTGGTGGCGGCTACGGCAGTAGCACTCTCTACCAAACTCCCGCGCTGGCGCAGGCCGGCCTGAATATCACGGATGCAGAATTGACGGCGGGGACCCCTTGGCACAATGAATTTACCGGCCCAGTCGGATTCAATGGCTTGGTCCCGTTTGTGATGAGTCCGGGTGACGATGACATTCCGGATGATCCGAACACCCCGTTCCTCGAAAGCGATGACGACAAGGTTGTTACCATCGGATTGCCATCTGGTTCCACACAAAAGTCACCAGACGGCGACCCCGACTTGATTGTAATCAATGGCCGTCTGACAGACGACAACTTGCTGGGGACAGCCCAGAATAACATCGTGACCATCACTGGTTTTACCTACGACATCAGCATATTAAACGCTTCCCTCAATGATTTGGATAAACTGACCGTCAATAGTTCCGACGGCAATGACACCGTGATTGCCACCGATGTCGAAGCCGTCATGTTGATTTCCATCAACGGCGGAAACGGTGATGACTCGCTATCCGCCGACGGTTCTTTGACGGGCAGCACCGGCAACGACATTCTCATCGGCGGCAATTCCAATAACACCCTACAGGGTGACGCTGGTAATGACACACTCGAAGGCGCCGGCGGCAATGATGTGATGAATGGTAGCCTCGGCGATGATACCTTTCGCCTGCCGAAAGGGACAGATCTAGTCAATGACACCGAAGGGAATGACACGGTCGATTTCAGTGCTTCTTCCATCGCCATCACCGTGAACCTCGATACGACTTCGCCCCAATCGGTCGGCGGCGGTCACATCGTTACGCTCATTGGCCAGATCGAAAATTTCACCGGCGGCACTGGAAATGATATGGTAACCGTCAATCCGCTTGTTGTGCCGCGCGCCATCGCCGGAAGCACGCACTTGGCCAGTCCGCCGGGCGATACGTTGAATATCAACACTCTTTGCCTGCCGTTCACACCGCAACCGCCACCTACCCCCAATGGCGCCGTGACCGTCGGCACGCTCGCCCCCGTCAGCTACACGGGAACCGAGACTGTGGTGATTCTGGATCAGCAACCCACGATGTCCATCAATGACGTTTCTACACTCGAAGGTCATACTGCCACACGCGCCCTTTCGTTTACTGTCACCCTTAGCTCGGCGTGCAGTCAAACCATCACTGCCGAATTTGATACCGCCGATAACACCGCCAAAGTCAGTGACAGCGATTACCTCGCTGCCAGTGGCTCACTCACGTTCCTCCCCACCGAGACATCCAAGACCGTCACCGTCACGATTATCGGTGACCGCACGTTCGAGGCCAATGAAACGTTCTTTGTTGATCTCTCCAACATCACCGTCGCAGGGATAGGCGATAGTCAAGGCATCGGTACCATCACTAACGACGACGCCGCCCCACTCATCGCCATCGCTGATGTCAGTCAAAACGAGCGGCACGGCGGGAGTTCCATTTACCTCTTTACCGTAAGTCTCGCGAATCCCACTGACCAGACCGTCACGATCAATTATCTATCCGCCGATAACACCGCCAAAATTGCCAATTCCGACTATACCGGAGTCGCCGGTGTGCTCACATTTGTGCCGGGGGACACCAGCGAAACCATCGCCGTCACCGTCTTCGGCGATGGCGTGTTCGAAGCTGACGAAACCTTTTTCATCAACCTCTCCGGAGCTGTCAACGCCCAGTTCGGTGATACACAAGGAGTCGGCACGATCGTTAATGACGAGCGCATCACTGGCAACTCTGCCGCACTCGACCTCGATGGGGACTTGAATATCGACCTCGTCACCGCCGTGCCGAAACTCAATGTTGTCAATGTGCAGCTCGGCAATGGCAATGGCTCGTTCGACCCCATCAACGCTTTCGCAGCCGGCGCAACCCCCGTTGCCGTGACCGCCGGAGATTTCAACAGCGATGGAAAGGTGGATATTGCCGCCGCGAACTCCAAGTCAAACGATGTCAGCATTCTGCTGGGCAACGGAGCCGGCGGTTTTGGCGCGCCGGCCAGTTTCCAAAGCGGTCGATCCCCGATGTCCATTGGCAGCGCCGACTTTAACGAGGATGGCAAAACCGACCTCGTGACCGCGAATCGAAAAGATAACAACATCGGCTTCCTGCGCGGGAACGGAAACGGCACGTTCCAATCTCCCCTCTTCATTGCCGTTGGCCTTGGGCCCACGGGGTTGCGCATCGCCGATTTCGACGCCGATGGCCATGCCGATATCGCAGTCCTCAACCAGAAAAGCCGCAATGTCGCCATCCTCCTCGGCAACGGCAATGGTACGTTCCGATCCGCGGTCTACTTCGGCGTCAGCGAAAATCCATCCGCCCTCGCCGTGGGGAATTTCAACCCCGATCTCCTCGATGACCTTGCGGTGGCGGATTCCAAATCTAATTCTGTCAGCGTCCTGTTGCGTACCGCCGGATCTTTCTCCGCGCCGTCCAATTACCTGACGGGACTGCGCCCCACCGCTGTCGCTGCTGGAGATGTTAACGGGGACGGCATTGCCGACCTGGTCATCTCCAATTCCAAGAGCCGGAATGTGACTCTCCTTCTGAACAATGGCACCGGCAGTTTTATTACCGCCGCCAACTATGCCCTCGCGGTCAGCCCCTACGCCGTCGCCGTCGCCGATTTCAATAACGATACGAAGGGCGATATCGCCGTCTTGGATGCTAACGGGAATCTCACCAGTCTCTTCCTCTTTACACCCTAACCGGGTGGTCGGTGGCGCCAATGCACTGGAACCTCGTGGATGTCATCGTCCTCTCTCTCCTCTCCGTCGGGGCTTGGCGCGGCGCTAAACGCGGATTGACCCAGGAACTCCCCTCTGTTGTCGGATTGTCCATGCTGCTTCTGACTGGGTGGGGAGTGTTTCGCTGGATTTTAAGCGGCGTGGAGGGTGCACCGCAAATCGTCGGCATGAGTCTCGGTCTTCTCGGATTCGGCGGTTCCGTGGCCGCTGCCGTCTGGCTCACGCTCCGGATCCGGCGCCGAATTCGCGACTTTGCCAATAAAAAGTTTCCCGATCCCGCCGACCAACGTTGCTGGGGCGCTGCCGCCGGCGCAGCGCGAGCATTTCTGATTTCCGCCTACATAATTCTCTTCATCAGCACGCTCCCAATTGGTTTTCTCAAAAAACCTTTCACGCACGGGTCGTTCCTCGGCTATGCCATCAATGTCGTCTTGCTCCCTGTCTATCAGTTGTCGCGGGAAGAGGATAAACCCGCGCCGAAAGGGGAAGCCGAGCAGAACGCGGATCCTGCGCGTCCCACGCCGCTGAAGAAGGGACTGAGACAAAACTAACTTGTCACCGCGCCTTCCGACGCCGATGACACTGACCTCGCATATTTTGCCATGACACCCGTTGTGTACCGCGGCTTGGGCGCTTTCCATTTCGCCATCCGTTTCTTGATTTCTGCTGCGGATAGCTCCAAGTCAATCCGCCGCTTCTTCACATCAATGGCGATGATGTCCCCGCTGCGCACCGCCGCGATCGGGCCGCGCTTGCTCGCCTCCGGCGCGATGTGGCCAACTGTAAATCCATACGTCGCTCCACTGAATCGTCCGTCGGTGATCAACGCCACCTGATCGCTGATCCCTTGCCCGACGATTGCCGCCGTTACCGCCAGCATCTCACGCATCCCCGGCCCGCCATGCGGTCCTTCGTATCGAATCACCACCACGTCGCCCGCTTTGATCTTCTTCGATTGCACCGCCGCGAACGCATCGTCCTCGCTATCAAAGACCCGCGCCGGCCCGCGATGCGACAATCGCTTGTGACCCACAACCTTCAGGACGCAACCGTCTGGCGCGAGGTTGCCGCGCAAAATCACAATCCCGCCCGATTCCTTGATCGGCTCCGCCAACGATCGTACAACCGGTTGGCCGGCGGTTTCCTTTGCCGCGCCCGCTTCTTCGCCGATGCTGCGGCCCGTGACGGTGATTTCCTCCGAGTGCAAAAGTTTCGCATCGAGTAATCGCTTCGCGATGATTCCCGTGCCGCCCGCCCGATACAAGTCCGTCGCGACAAATTTACCGCCCGGTTTCAGGTCCGCCAGCAGCGGCGTTTTGTCGCTAATCCGATCAAAATCTTCCAGCACAAGTTTCACGCCCATCTCTTTCGCAATGGCGAGCAGGTGCAACACCGCGTTGGTCGAGCCGCCGCTCATGGCCACTGCCGCAATGGCATTTTGAATCGCGCGCCGTGTGATGATCTGGCTCGGGCGCAAATCGCGCCGCATAACCTCGATGATTTGTTTGCCTACCTCAAACGCCGTTGCGTCTTTCGCAGGGTCTTCGGCGGGAACACTGTTGCTACCCATCATCGAGATGCCAAGCATCTCCGTGGCCATGCTCATCGTGTTCGCCGTGAATTGTCCGCCGCACGCGCCCATGCCGGGGCAGGCCGCAATTTCCAAATCACGTAAATCGTCCGCCGAGATTTTTCCCGCGGCGCACGCGCCGACACCCTCAAAGACATCCTGAATCGTCACGTCCTTTCCGCGCCAGCGTCCGGGAGCGATCGAGCCGCCGTACATCATCAACGAGGGAAGATCGAGCCGCGCCAACGCCATCACGCAGCCGGGGATCGTCTTGTCGCAGCCCGACAACGCCACCACCGCGTCGAACGAATAGCCGCGAGCCACCAATTCAATGCTGTCCGCCACGATCTCGCGGCTCACCAGCGAGCAGCGCATTCCTTCCGTACCCATCGAGATGCCATCGGAAATTGCAATCGTATTCGCTTCCAGTGGCACGCCGCCCGCAGCGCGCACGCCTGCCTTCACTTTCTCCGACAACCGCCGCAAATGCGCGTTGCACGGCATCGCCTCGATCCATGTGTTTGCCACCAGCACCAACGGTTTGTTGTAAAGATCTTCGTCGGTCAACCCCAGCGACCGCAAATATGACCGGGCCGGCGCGCGCCCGATTCCTTCGGTCATTACCCGCGAGCGATGTTTGAGAGTTTTCAGGTCAGTATTCATCGGCGCTTTTGTATCACAGCCAAAACGAAGCGGGAAGGAAATCGTAGCGGCGCCTTGCGCGTAATTCAGCCGACCCGCTTAATAATTGGGCGTGTACAGTATTTTTCGGATTCCCAGCCTTCAAGCGGAAATCTTTGCCGCGTCATCTTTGGTGGAAATAAAAAATCTTTCTACGATACAGTTTTTGGCAAATTGAGGAGGTCCATCGGCGTCAGTAAAACCTGATTCAATCAAGAAGCGATGTAATCGTTCCGGGCTGCTCGAATTTCTCTCCAACCAGAACTCACAAAACTCACATTGAATTACGCCGATTCTTCGTTCTGAAAGAAGTTTTTTCGCGCCAGCCAACACATCGGGCTCAAATCCTTCCACATCAACCTTGAGGTAGTCGATCCTCTCGATTTGGTGAGTTGCAACGACCGAGTCGAGTGGTTGAACTTCTACGAGGATCGATTCGGGTGCGTCATGAGCGACCATCGTTGCCGTGTCGCAACCGTATTCAGGATTTAAAAACAGGTTGCAAGTTCCCGGCTCCTTGCCGAGCGCAACGTTCAACAGGATAACGTTGGTAATGTTGTTTTTCTCGATGACTCGTTTCAATTTTAAAAAAGGTTTAGGATTTGGCTCAATGGCGATCACCTTCCCGCGCTCCCCAACAATACTTGCCGCCAGCAAAGTATAAAACCCAACGTTGGCGCCTGCGTCGACGAACGTATCACCGGGATGTAGGCGTTTTCTGACGAAGAGTTGCGCGTCTTCATCGTAATTGAAGAGAAAAATATTTCTTTGAATCAGCTCGGACAAATCGCAAGTAAACGAATAGCCAAACAAATGGATGTTGATTTCCCCCTGATGAGGGCAAAGAGCCGAAAGAATCGAGCGCTTGCCACGGAATTCTATCGGAGAAAGCAGTGCTTTCAAAATCTTTACCCCAGTAAGGCGAATTGCATTGACGAGGGTCATTGTGACAGGCTCCCATTTCAAGAACATGTCTGGATGCCCAGCCCACGACGCAAATTGCGACGTCCATTACGGGGAAAGCGTCCGGATTGCTTCAGTGAGAGCAATTCAGGAGATTGCAAGGGTGTGTTCATCGCCGTCTTTGTATCACAGCCGGGACGGAGCGGGAAGCAATTCGTAGGGGAACCTACCCAGGTGCGAGGGTTCAAGCGTGCATTTTCAACCATCGCGGCCGGAAGGCGCCTCCTACAAGCGAAATGACTGCGGTAACAATTCGGATAATTGATGCGTTCGGATTCGGCGCGGACGGCGCGAGTCGGCGCAAAGCACGATGCAACCGCCGAATTCGGCGAGCATCTGTCGGCACGCGCCGCATGGCGAGAGCCGCGCGTGAGGGCCGACGACGGCGATGGCGTGAAACTTCCGCGCGCCTTCGCTGATCGCCTTTGCCAGCGCGACGCGTTCGGCGCAGATTGTCAAACCGTAGCTGGCGTTCTCGATGTTCCCGCCCGTGAAGATTTTTCCTTGCGCGGAAAGCAGCGCCGCGCCGACATGGAAACGCGAATACGGGGCATACGCTCGCCGCCGCGCCGAGGCTGCGGCGCCAACGAGTTTGGTTTGGAGTTCATGCGTCAGCTTGTAGGTTGGGCGGGACGTTTTCTTCATTCAATCCTTTCCACAATCAACGTCGGCGTTTCAGCGGGCGGCTCGTCTCCAATGATATACGCCTGTTGGATCAACCGCTCTGCTTCCGCTGCCCGCACCTCGTCGTTGTAGTGCATTTCAACCACCGGGCTGCTTGTTTCCACATGCTCGCCGATTTTGACAGGACATTCGAATCCGACAGTAGGATCAATGGCTTCGCCCGCAATTTTTCGGCCACCACCCAGCGCGATGAGGGCGTAACCGATTTGATCGGTCGCGATTGACTGCACGTAGCCCGATCGAGGCGAGAGGATGTCGCGGGTGCGCTGTGTCAGCGCCAACCCACGGAACGTACCAGTAAATCCTTGCGCACGAACCATTTCTTCAAACTTCGCACGCGCTTCGCCGCTTTCTAGTTTTGCTTGCAGCAGCGCCTCGGCCTCGGCAGCAGTCTTGACGCGCCCCGCCATCAGCAACATTTCGCCGGCCAGCGCGAATGTGACCTCCATGACATCTTCGGGCATTTCGTCGCCGGAGAGGATTTCGAGGCATTCGCGAACTTCCAGCGCGTTGCCGACACAGAGGCCAAGGGGCTGATTCATATCGGTGATCAGCGCGACGACTCTTTTGCCGAAGTGTTTGCCGACCG
Organism: uncultured Verrucomicrobiota bacterium; assembly: GCA_964348665.1. Taxonomy (GTDB): domain Bacteria; phylum Verrucomicrobiota; class Verrucomicrobiia; order Palsa-1439; family CAYGDP01; genus CAYGDP01. The sequence continues at coordinate 34,930 of CAYGDP010000010.1, read as the reverse complement.
CAACCATCGCGCGGGCAAGGTCATGCGCCTCATCGCGGGTGCGCATGAACGCGCCGCTGCCCCATTTTACGTCGAAAACAAGTCCATCCACGTTTTCCGCCAGTTTTTTGCTCATGATACTGGCGACGATGAGCGGCAGGCAGGCGACGGTAGCGGTCACATCGCGCAACGCATAGAGTTTGCGGTCGGCGGGCGCTAGTTCTGGCGTGGCACCCGTGATGCAACAGCCGACACGGTCGGTTTGTAGAACGATTTCATCGAGCGAAAGATCGGTGCGGTAGCCCGCGATACTTGCGAGTTTGTCAAGCGTGCCACCCGTTGGACCGAGGCCGCGCCCGCTGATCATCGGCACACGCACGCCGCATGCGGCGACCAACGGGGCGAGGATGAGCGAGACTTTGTCGCCGATGCCGCCCGTGCTATGTTTATCCGCGTAGAAGCTCTTGCGAGGGTGTGGCCATTCGATCGTTTTACCGCTCTCGACCATCGCGCGGGTGAGCGCGAAAGTTTCGTCAGTGTTCATGCCGCGCCAGCAAATCGCCATGGCCAACGCCGACATTTGATAATCGGGAATTTCGCCTCGCGTAAAGCCGAGAATGAAATGGCGAATTTCCTCGACGGAGAGTGCGCCGCCGTCGCGTTTCTTTTGGATGACTTGGGCGGGTAGAATCATACCCCGCGCTCCTTCAGATTGTCGGAACAAACTCCTCCATCAGTCGCGCGAACGACTCGCGCGCCTGGGAGGCGACGGCGAGGACTTCCTCGTGATTGAGGCGTTTGCTGGTGATACCCGCGGCGAGATTGCTGATGAGACAAATCCCGCACACCTCCATTCCGACCTGCCTTGCGACGATGACCTCCGGCACGCTGCTCATGCCGACGGCGTCCGCGCCCATCCACGCAAACGCTTTCACTTCGGCCGGTGTTTCATAATTCGGTCCTGTTACCGCGAGATAAATTCCGGACTGCAATTCCACGTTCAGTTTTGTGGCAGCATCGGCGATTTTATCGCGCAACCGCGTCGAGTAGGCGGCGCTCAAATCTAAAAACCGTTCTTTGCCATTTGCCTTGGTGCCCATGAGAGGGCTGATGCCCATCATGTTGATATGGTCCTCGATGATCATCAGGTTTCCCGCGTGGAAATTCGGATTGACTCCGCCGGCGGCGTTGGTGACGACCAGGGTCTTGCACCCAATCGCGTCGAGCACGCGAACGGGAAAGGTCACGTCGTCAATTGCGTGTCCCTCGTAATAATGCACGCGACCGCAGAGAGCCGCGATAGTTTTACCCTTGAACCCGCCGATGACTAGCCGCGAAGGATGACCGTCCACGGTCGAGGTCTTGAAATTCGGGATGTCGGCGTAGGGGATGGAGGTGGGGTTCTCTAGCCGTTTTGCGAAATCGCTTAGGCCGGATCCCAAGACCATGCCGACCGTTGGCTTGAGCGCGCCAAGCTTCGATTCAAGAAATGCCTTTGTTTCTGAAAGACCGTTCGCCATCGCAGGAATTTTTTCTGAGCCGCGAGTATAGTCGCGCGCGTTGCGTGTGCAACAAAAAATTGCTACTTTCTTTCCATGGCAAACGATAAGCCGACTCCAAGCGCGGTATCGTGGCTGGCGCGGGTCGAGAAATTCTTCACCGAAGATCTCTGGTCGGAGCCATCGGCTCCATTGCACTGGTCAAAAGAGGCATGGCGCCATTTCTTACGCTTTGCCACGCACGTCGTTCACGGGTTTCAGCGGCATCGTCTTCCGATGCGAGCCGCTGCGCTGGCGTATACGAGTCTGCTGGCGTTGGTTCCGCTGCTGGCCGTGGCGATCGCGGTGTCGAAGGGATTGCTGGCGTCGAAGGTGGAGAAAGATTTGCCGCGAGTACTGACGACTCTGGTGGAAAATCTCGCGCCGCAGCTCAAAAACGCGCCGAGCGAGACAACAACGGTAGCGCAACAAGAGGTCGTTTTGCGTCTGCAAGGGTTTATTTCCAATCTGGATGCTGGCACGCTAGGCTGGAGCGGGTTTATTTTGCTGGCGATCATCGCGATATCCCTTCTGATCAGTATCGAAGAAGCACTCAATACCATTTGGAGCTCGTCGAGTGGTCGCCCCTGGTACAAGAGAGTCGCTTATTATTGGACAACGATCACGCTCGGCCCCGCGCTGATTTTCGTGGCGATGGCGATGGCGGCGACCCCGCGGATTGAATCGCTAAGAAGCAAGGTGATCGTCTCGCCCTTTGTCGAGGGGGTGGTGTTGACGGTCGCACCGTTTCTTGTGCTTTGGACGCTGTTCGCGGTGTTTTATTTCGCCATGCCCAATGCGAAGGTGCGCTGGCGACCGGCGCTGCTCGGCGGAGTGGTGGGGGGAACCTTGTGGCACTTGAACTATCTCTGCGCGTTTCTCTATATGTCGCGCGTCAAGAGCTACACAAGCGTGTATGGGGCGCTCGCGTTGATCCCTATCTTTTTGATCGGCCTTTACTTCTCGTGGTTCATCGTTTTGCTCGGCGCAGAAGTCGCGCGGGCCACGCAACACTTCCGTCAGAAACCTGCGTTCGCTCCCCGATGATTACGGCGTAACGGTATTTTCCAGGGTGCCGATATGTGGGCAGGTGATTGCGATGCGGTCGCCGGCGGTAAGCGTGAAGGCATCGGGCGGGATGATGCCAGTTCCCGTGAAGAGAAGCGCTCCGGCGGGAAAATCGTTTTCGCGGAAAAGCCAATCAATCAACTCTTGCGGTGTCCGTTTCATCTGGGCTAGGGACGTTTTTCCCTCAAAGACAATTTTCCCGCCGCGCGAGATGGCCAGGGAGATTTCCAGAGCACGCCAGTCGGGGATCGAGTCGGCGAGCAACACCGTGGGTCCGAGCGAGCAACTTCCGCGATACACTTTGGCTTGCGGCAGGTAGAGCGGGTTTTCGCCTTCAATGTCGCGGCTAGACATGTCGTTGCCGAGTGTGAACCCGACCAGATTCGCGCGCGGACCAACCAACAAAACCATTTCAGGTTCGGGTACGTTCCATTTCGAGTCGGAACGAATCCGGACCCTTTCGCCGCAGCCGACAACGCGGTTCGGAGTGGCTTTAAAAAAAAGTTCGGGACGATCTGCTTCGTACACTTTGTCGTAGAAACTTCCGCCGCCCGCTTTTTTCGACTCCTCCATGCGCGCGACCTTGCTACGAGTGTAGGTGACACCGGCGGCCCAGACTTCCTGATCGTCAATCGGCGGGAGCAGTTGAAAGCGCGAATTTTTCGCGCCGAAATCACCGAGCTGGCAGATCGGTCGCGCGGGGGTTGTCGCGATTAGCTCTTCGATGCGTGCACGTGGATTTTCGAGCGCAAGCAGCAGGCGGAGGCTGCCGCAACTTTTCGGCGAGCGTGCGGAGAGATCGACCACGCCATTCTTTTGGACAAGGCCGAGGCGCGGGCCTTGGGCGCGGTCCAAGTACCGAATCAGTTTGACTGGGGTCAGCACGCGCGCTGATTGTAGTGCAAAACCATACTAAATCAAGCGTACTGGAGGCTGTATCAATCGCCGGAGCAACAGATACCATTGATCAAATTTTCTTCAAAATCTAAAATGTTATAATTATAACATTTTTTGTGAAAAGCGCTGGAGGGCACGAGTGATGGATCGAAACAGAGTCTTTCATATTGATACGCTTCGATGGGTCGAGGGAAGCGGCTTGGCGATTCAAGCAAATCCTGGAAAATTGGAAAAAATATTTTGACATACGTGCATGGAGGAGTATTTTTTGTTGTAAACCTAACAGGGGAAGAAAGGAGAAGAGATGAAACTGCGAAGCTTACGGCGTAAGAGCCAACGATACTTACATCGCAGTTGGAGGGTAAACCGTATCGTCGCCGAACTACTCGAGGTTCGGGTATGCCCATCCCTCCTGTTCGATCCTGCAACGGGATTATTGAGCGTGATGGGAGAGAATGGAAACAGTGATGATTCCATTGACGTCGGGGTTGTGACGGGGGGTTTCGTGGAGGTAACGATCAATGGCACATTACACTCCAGTGATCCGAGTTCGATTAACTACGATGCTGCGCTTGCGGGTGCTTCTGACAACACCGTGTCTGGTATCCATATGGATGGCGGCGCGGGCAACGACCTGCTGAGTGTGCATAACGGCTTTAGCGCGGCCAGCGGTCACATTACGATCTCTGGTGGCGCGGGTGATGACACGCTGCGCGGTAGCACGGCCAATGAGGAGTTTGACGGCGGCGCAGGAAGCGACTGGATTGACTTCAGTGGTGCTTCCAGCGGCGTAAAAGTCAATCTAACCAGTGGCACGGCGAAAGGTGAAGGGAAAGATGACCTGAAGGCGATCGAGAATGTCATCGGTTCAGCCTTTAGCGATCGTATCTACGGCAGCCAGCAGGGAGATATCTTGCTGGGTGGTGATGGGAACGATTGGCTGAAGGGCTTCAACGGCGATGACTCGCTCGATGGCGGTTTGGGAAATGACACGCTGCAAGGATTGAACCACAACGACACGCTGTTGGGTGGTGATGGCGATGACTGGTTGCAAGGCCACAATCATGATGATTCGTTAGACGGTGGTCTTGGAAACGATCGCTTGCAAGGCCACAACGGCGATGACGTGCTCATCGGTGATATGGGTAACGACACGATGGACGGTAGCAATGGCTTCGACCTCGCGGTCGGAGGCGATGGTACCGACATGACCAAGAACGCCGTGGATGGCGATCTGGAGGCCATTTTGACCAGCAGCACAGGAGCAACGGGTACGGCTGATTTTGGGACGGAGCAAGAAATCGACGGCCTTGAAATCGAGTTCAAGGTAACGATTCTCGGCGCGACTCCCAACGCCATGCTCGATGTGGTCATTGATGGCGTCGTCGTGGGCAAGATCAACACTGACGTTCTGGGTAACGGAAGTCTGGAGTTCTCCAATGACCCAGACAACGACCTGGATGATATGGGGGAAAGTCAGTACCCCGCCAATTTTCCCGAGATCCATAGTGGCTCGGTGATCACGGTGGGCGACGTGCTTTCAGGTATGTTCACGACTGAGGCCTGATTGCTCGTCTGAGTGTAGGCAAGAGGCAGCGCATCGAAATCCGTATTTTATGATGCGCTGCTTTTTCTGCTCGCAGGTGACAAGCTACTCGTACCGGAGCGCTTCGATGGGGTCGAGGCGGGCCGCTTTACGGGCGGGATACCAGCCGAAAAATATGCCAATCAATGCGGCGAACCCTACCGAGATGAGAACGGATTCGGTGGTGATGACGGTTGGAATCGGAATGTCGGGGTTGAATTTCATCGCCAACTGCGGAATCAAGGACGAGACCCCTGCTCCTAGTAGGATGCCGATAACACCCCCGAGTACGCTTAGAGTGACGGCTTCAACGAGGAACTGGAGAAGAATATCACGGCCACGCGCGCCGACCGCCATGCGGATGCCGATCTCGCGGGTTCGCTCGGTGACACTAACTAGCATGATATTCATAATGCCGATGCCACCGACGAGAAGCGCGATACTGGCGACGCTGGCAAGCAAGAACCCCATCAGCTTGGCGACCATGGTGGCGGCTTGCGTAATCTCGACTTGATTGCGCACCATAAAGTCATCATCGGCGCCGGGCGCGATTCGGTGTCGCTGTCGAAGGAGTTCGGTGATTTGCAGTTGGGCTTCGGCGAGCCGGTCGGAACTGACTGCCGAAGCAATAAGGGCACCAATGTTGGGTTGGTTTTGAATTCGACGCAAACAGGTCGTATGCGGTAGAAAGACAATGTCGTCTTGGTCTTCGCCCATGATGGACTGCCCCTTCCGTTCGAGCACGCCGATGACCTTGTAAGGCGCTTTCTCGATCCGGATGAATTGCCCGATTGGATCCACTTCATCGCCAAAGAGTTTCTCGATAACAGTCTGGCCCAGCACGGCGACTTTTGCGTTCGATTCCACATCCACCTGGGAAAAAAATTTCCCGTCGGACATCGGCCATTGGCGAATGTCGGGGTATTCCGCGCCGACGCCGTTGATGCGGGGCCACCAATTTTGATTGCCGTAGATCACACGCCGCCAGGTGCGCGTGCTCGGTGTGGCCAGATAGACTGCGGGACATTCGCGCATGATGGCATTAGCGTCTTCAGGAATGAGCGTTGTCGCAGTACCCCAGCCGCCGCGTGTTCCTCCGCTGGTCTGGTTGCCGGCAAGGATGAGGATAAAATTCGAGCCGATTGTATCGAGCTGTTTTTGCACGCTGGCGCGCGCGCCCGACCCGATGCTGACGGTGGTGATGACTGCACTGACGCCGATGATGACGCCGAGCATTGTCAAAGTGGACCGAAGTTTGTGCCGCGCCAACGCGCGCATGGCCACACGAAAGGTAATCCAGACGTTCATGGCGCAATCTCCTTGGGCATGGCTTTCAGCGAGTCGGCTGCGTTCACCGGCTCGGCGCGGCGATCTTCGATGATTCGTCCGTCGCGAAAGACAACTCGACGCTGCGCGAACTGCGCGACATCTGGCTCGTGCGTGACCATGATGACCGCGATTCCTGCGCGGCGATTCAGGTCTTGAAAGAGCGCCATCAACTCGACCGACGTGCGGCTGTCGAGATTTCCAGTGGGTTCGTCGGCAAGGATGAGAGATGGTTTGGTGACCAGTGCGCGGGCGATGGCAACACGTTGTTGTTGGCCGCCGGAAAGTTGGGACGGAAAATGCGAGGCGCGATTTTCCAAGCCGACTTCTGCGAGAGCCGCCATCGCGCGATCGCGGCGCGCGTGCCCGTCGTGACGGGCGTAGAGAAGCGGCAATTCGACGTTCTCAAGCGCCGAGGCGCGCGCGAGCAGATTGAAACTCTGGAAAACAAAGCCGAGTTTTTCGTTGCGTAGTGCCGCGAGCGCGTCCCGATCGAGCGCGCCGATGTCGCGACCGTCGAGCAGGTAACATCCGCCCGTTGGACGGTCGAGACAACCCAGGATGTTCATAAAGGTGGATTTGCCGGAGCCGCTCGCGCCCATCACGGCGACGAATTCACGCGGCTCGACGGACAGGGAGACGCCGCGCAGGGCGGGAATCTCGACCCCGTCGAGCTTGTAAATTTTTGAGAGGTTTTCGACGTGGATCAACGCGGACATGCTCCCTCCGCTGTAATTTAAAATCTTTTCATCTGCCACGGATTTGGCATCTGCGAGCTTTGGACGGTGACACCCTTCGGAAATTCTGTGCCAACGATAATTGTCTGTGCGTCGGTCAATCCACTGACGATTTCGGTGTAGCTTTCGTCCTGTGCGCCGATTTGGATGGGAACACGCTTGGGTTTGTCCAGTTCATCCAGAACATAAACACGATCTTCGGCTTTCGGGCGGCGCCCGCCTTGTCGGCCAGACGACCGCTGCCCTCCGTTGGAGGCGGGAACTGCTCCCATAGCGGTCGGCATGGTAGCGCCATCCGTCGGTGGTTTGAATCGTAGCGCAGAATTGGGCACGCGCAGCACATCGGTTTTGTGATTGACGATGATCTGCACATTGGCAGTCATGCCGGGCTTGAGTTTTTTTTCCGGATTATCCACGCGAACGATGACGTCGTAGTTGACGACCTCCTGTTTGACGATGGCGGCATTGCGAACCTGATGGACTTTGCCCTTGAAGGTTTCACGCGGATACGCGTCCACGCTGAACTCGACATCTTGTCCCTCGCTCACGCGCCCGATATCGGCTTCGTCCACAAGGGTGTTGACCTGCATCTTGGTCAGGTCGTTGGCGATCACATAGAGAACGGCGACGTTGAGACCGGCTGCGACGGTTTGGCCGACTTCGACTTTTCGATCGATGACGATTCCCTCGATCGGACAGAAAATTTTTGTGTTGCGGAGGTTGGTCTGCGATTGGTCGAGCGATGCGCGCGCCTGCAGTTCGCTCGCGGCGGCCATGTCGTATTTGGCCTGTGCGGCATCGAGATCGCTTTGGGTGCCAACACCGCTTTTCTGGAGCTGCTGGGCGCGGGCGAGCGCGAGTTTGGCGTTGGTAAAATCGGCCTCGGCCCGGATTAGATTCGCTTTGGCCTGTGTCACCTGCGCCTCGAATGTGGCGGGATCAATTTCGGCCATCAGTTGGCCGGCCTTGACCGGGTCATTGAAATCCGCGTGCAGTTTTTGCACGATCCCGGAGACTTGGCTGCCAAGGTCCACGCGCATCAACGGATTGGTCGTGCCGCTCGAATTGACGATGCTGGTGATTTCGCCACGATCCACGGCAGCGGTGCGAAACTTGATCTCTCCGTTTTTACTGCGACCATATTTCCAGTAGCTTGCTGTCCCGCCGCCAATTACGATCAACACGGCGCAAGTAATCCAGAATCGTTTCATGGGTAGATTTGACCGTCGAACGCGCATTATCGTTGAGCGCGACGGCGATTCAGGCTAGGCTACCCCACCGATGAAGGCAAGCGAGAATACGAGAGCCGATGGCCGCGCCACCGACCAACTCCGGCGAGTGCGGATCACAAAAAACCCCGTCCAATTCGCCGATGGCTCGGTGATGATCAAGATGGGGTGCACCAAAGTCCTCTGCGCCGCCACCATTGAGGAAGCCGTCCCGCGCTGGATGCGCGAGCAGAAAAAAGAAGGCGGCTGGGTCAGCGCTGAATACTCGCTCGCCCCGTACGCCAGCAGTTCGCGTCGTGGACGCGAATCTCGGCGCGCCGATGGCCGCAGCACAGAAATCCAGCGCCTCGTTGGCCGCAGTTTGCGAGCCGTTGTGGACATGGAGAAACTGGGCACGCGCACGATTTGGCTCGACTGCGACGTGTTGCAGGCAGACGGCGGCACGCGCACCGCGGCAATCACCGGCGCGTTTGTCGCGTTGATGCTGGCGCTGCGAAAACTGCGGAAGAAAAAACTTCTTAGCGAAATGCCGATCAAGAATCACGTTGCAGCCGTCAGCGTGGGATTAAGCAGTGGCAAGGCAATTTTGGATTTGAATTACGAAGAAGACAGTGCCGCTGCCGCCGACCTCAACATCGTTATGACCGACGATGGGAGGTTCATCGAAATCAATGGCGGCGGCGAAGCCGAACCTCTCTCGCAAAAACAGATTGATGAGTTGCTTGTACTTGCCCGCCGCGGCATCGAACAGCTTGTTGCAGCGCAGAAGAAGGCGCTGAAGTAGTACATTATTGTCCAATCGCAATAGCGTCGATTTACTTGGCCGATACAGACTGCTGCAAAATTGGAATCAAATCTGTCAACCGGGCCACAGTGTAATCACTGGTGTTCTGCCATTTGGGCGGTTTTCCGTTGGTCAGTAAGGCCGTGCGCGCTCCCGCCGATTGGCCGGCTTGGATGTCATACATATAATCCCCGACAACGAGGATTTCGGCCGGGAGGATATTCCATTGGCGGCTGATGAAATGAATCGCGTCGGGCGCGGGTTTGTGAGGGCCGTCCTCGCGTGCCCAGACCGTTTCGAAGCGAAGGTTAAATCGCCGGCAGACGATCTCCACCGAGCGACGTGAGTTGCGCGTGACCAGTGCCAGCCGAAAGCCGTGTTTCTTGAGCCAATCAAGAAACTCGCGCGTGCCTTCATTGAGCGGACTGTTATGCGCCGCGTCGTCTTCGTAGCGGAGAATGATTTTCTGCACGCGCTCGCGCTCAGCGGGATCGGCCTCGCTTAGATAGCGGACAAAATCCACGTCGCCCGCGCCGACCTCGCGCTCCAAACCGTCGAAGTCAAAATACGGCCCGGTCAACGTGCCGTCCATGTCGAGAATGACGCCGCGGAGGGTCATAGAAGCCCCATCCCAAAGCTCGGCCAGATGGCGATTACTATTCCCATTAAAAAATAAATGGTTGCCAGCACGGCAGCAAGACGCTGCCAGAATCCACGCTTACTGAAAATTATTTTCACGCCGAAGGCGATTGCTGCAATGTTTAGTACCGCGGTAATGGTGCGCGTTCCTTCCGAATGATGGTCGGGCCACACCGGAAAAGAAAGCGCCGATAGGAACAGCCAAAGGAAAAGAAGAACGATCATCTCCCAATATTTCACAAACCACGGCACGTATTTTTTACTGTCGTCGCTCACGCTTTACCTCCATGTTTCGAAAGGGGGATCGAGGACGATTTAGGGAGGGTCGAAATCCACCCTCCACCCAGCACTAAATCGCCGTCGTAAAAAACAGCGGCTTGGCCGGGGGTGACGGCGCGTTCGGGGGCGTCGAGTTTTACGTGAATGCGGCCGTTGCTGGTCGGCGAAATCGCGCAGGGCGCACCGGCGTGTTGGGAGCGAATTTTTACGGTGCACTTGATAGATTCACAGGCAGGGACGCCCGCCTCGGCGGGCAAGCCTGTGCCACCAGTTTTGGAGTGCGCCGATTCATCGGCGCTTTGGGTGGTTCCGCCTTGGCGGGACGGGGAAGTGATTGGGATGGAGGCGGGGCGATGAATCGCCCCGCGGGAAAGCGGCGATAAATCGCCGCACTCCAAATTACCAGCGGCAATCCAATTTGGACGTTCGACGAAAAATTCCTGCGTCATCAATTCATCGGGATTCCCGACAATGACTCGGTTGGTATCGGCTTCCAAGGCGACGACGTAATAGGGTTGCGGTGCGGAGATTCCCAAACCTTTCCGTTGGCCGATGGTGAAGTATTCGATGCCCGGGTGATGGCCAAGGACACGACCGGTGCGGTCAACAATGTCGCCCTCGCGCGAGACGAGTTTCCCTTCTTCGCGCAGGAACCGGCGGTAATCGTGTTCGGGGACGAAACAAATTTCCTGCGAATCTTCTTTCTCGGCAACCTTCAGTTTCAGTTCGGCGGCAAGCGCACGGACTTGTTTCTTAGTTATTTCACCGAGAGGGAATAGGCAACGGGCGAGCTGGTCTTGCTTGAGAGAAAAGAGGAAGTAGGTCTGGTCTTTTTGGGGTTCGCGGGAGCGGAGGAGATTGATTCGAGATTTCGAGGACGATTGGACACGCGCATAATGGCCGGTGGCAATGAAATCGGCGCCGAGGGCGTTAGCTTTTTCGAGCAGCGCGCCGAATTTGACGCGTTCGTTGCAGAGGACGCACGGATTCGGCGTGCGACCGGCGCGGTATTCGGCGACGAAATAATCAATGACGATCTTCTGGAACTGCGCTTGTTCGTCCACAACATAATGGGGAAAGCCAAGTTGCTCTGCCACGGCGCGGGCGTCTACCATGGCAAACGGGCCGCAAGCTTTGTCCTGCTGACGGTCGAGGCAATCTTGCGGCCACATCTTGAAGGTGACGCCGATGACGTCGTAGCCTTGCTGGAGCAGCAGTGCCGCAGCGACGGAGGAATCCACGCCGCCGCTCATACCCAGGAGAACTTTAAGTTTCATGATGAAGCGTTAAAAACGGTGAAGGGGTTAGAACGCTTGTTGATCGAGCGGGCGAATATACGATGGGCGGGCGGGTTAGTGCAAGTTCAGCGAGGTGGTGAGGCGGATGGTTTTGCGTGTTTTTTCTCAAAAATCGCCAGGTTATTTTTGGCAGTGCTGGAATCGGGATTTTTTCGGACTGCTTCTCGGAAATGATGCCCTACATCTTCCAATTGACCGAGCGAGGAAAGCGTAATGGCGAGACTTAGATGCGCTTCTGCGGCGACCGGAGCAGTCGGCGCGAGCCGGAGAGCTTCAGTGAGCGAGGCGCGTGATTCGTTCAGTTTACCTTGTCGTCGAAGGGCGATACCCAAGCCGAGATGCGCTGTCGCGAGTCGGGGATCGAAACGAATCGCCTCATGATATTCACGAACGGCCTTGTCCAGGAGTTCGCGTTCACCCAGTATTGTGCCGAGGTTGGCGTGAGCGCGCGCATTCTGCGGACGTTTGTTAACCGTGTCCTGCCACAGAACAAGAGCGCTGCGATAATCTTCGTTGCGCCGGATCGTCGCGGCGGTGAGCGCGATCACGACGGCGGAGAAGATGGCTCTGCCAAATCGCCATTGCATTGCGGATTCGATCTTGGCTTTTTGCAGCCCAGCATCGACAGCCATGACGACCGTAATCAGCACGGCGGCGAGTGGAAGGTACATTCGTCGTTCGGCGGCCGCTTCGCCGACGCTTGGCAAAATGCTGGAGGTGGGGGCGAGAATCAGGAAAAAGCAAAGCCCTAGAAAACCGGCGGCGGGACGCCGAGCAAGTGCCCATCCCGTTGCTGTCAACAAGCCCAGAACCATCAACCCTTGTGGCAAGATCTCACCGAGGGATCGCGCGATAGGCCAGTCATAATAATCCACCACAAGCGGGCTTGGCCAGACAGTCAGTCTCAAATAATGCAGCAACACGCCACTCTCGGTCATCAAATAGTCCCACCAGGAGACCGAAGAGACATGAAAACTGGTGGACGGTCGGGTGGCGCGGCTGACGGTAAAGATTAATAGAATCCAAGAGGCAGCCAATCCTGCATACATCCAGCGCCGCCGTTTCCACATATCACAAAAATTTTCCGCGAAAAAAATCCTGTCGAACGCCATCGCAAGCAACGGCGCGACCACCATTACCTCTTTGCTTCCCATGCCGAGCACACACCAAACCACTGCGAAGACCGGCCATCCCCGCTCGGACGGGGTGATTACGGCGAGCCGAACGGCGTGCAGCAAGAGCAATAGAAACATCGCCATCAACAACTCCGTTCGCTGAATAATATAGGATACAGCCTCGGTTTGAAGCGGGTGCGCCACCCAAAGGGCGGCGACGGCGAAGGCAATCCTTCGCGCGGATATCTCGGGCGTGCGTCGATGGAGAAGCATGGCGTTTACGAGGTAAAAGAGAAGGAGCGCGTTGGCCAGATGGATAACGAGATTGAAAGCGTGGTATCCCGTCACGGATTTGCCGCCAAGAGCGTGGTTTAGCGCGAGCGACAAAGCCACCGTTGGCCGTCCTTCCACGGTGCTGGTGGAAGGAGCGCGAAAGAGATTCGTCAACGGCCATGGCTGTTCGATATAGGGATTTTCGGGAATGGAAGCGATGTCGTCGAAGATGAATTCACCGAAGAAACTGTTGTGATAGGCAATGGCGCCGAGGGCGAGCAGGAGAGTTGGAAAAATCAGGCGCGGATTCATTGTGATGCGCGGCCGGCGGGAGGCGAGGAAGCATCCGGGGGTCGCAATTCTAGGAGGCGCTGCAGGTTGTTTTTGGCGGGGACAAAGTTCGGATTGAGCCGGAGCGCCTCGCGAAACTGTTTTTCCGCATCGTCCAGCCGTCCTAGCGCGGCGAGGGCGTAGCCGAAATTCGTATGCAGGGCGGGGTCGTTTGGTTTCAGGCGCACGGCGGTTTGATGAAATTGGATGGCTTCGGCGAATTTCCCTTGTTGGCCGAGGGAAGAGCCGAGGTTTCCCAAGGCGATGGCATAATCGGATTTCAACCGGACAGCCTCACGGAAATGGGCGATCGCGGAATCGAGTTGGCCTTTGGCGGCGAGCGCCTGGCCAAGCCCGTTGTGGGCTTGCTCCATGGCGGGATCGAATCGGAGGGCTTCCCGAAAATGGGTGATGGCCTCATCCGATTTACCCAGTTTCATCAGCGAAAGGCCATAATTAAAATGCGCTTGCGTGTGTTGCGGATCTAATCGGATCGTCTCCCGGTATTCAGCAGCGGCGCGTTCGATCTGGTTTTTCTCCGCGAAAATCAGCGCCAATCCATAGTGGGCGTTGGCATCCTTAGGAAATTCACGAGTCGCCTGTTCCAGACGCGCCAGCGCGTCGTCTGTCTTGCCGTCGGCAACCAGCGCGAGCGCGATGCTGATGTCGGGGCGTGGAAAATCGGGATTGATACGGTGAGCGGTCGCGAACTGTTTGCGGGCTTCATCGAACCTGCCTGTGGCGACCAAGAGGCGGGCCAGTTTGGAGTAGGACGGAGCGTGATGCGGATCGAAACGGATGGTTGATTCATAATGGTGGATTGCGTTTGCCCATTGTTTTTGGTCGGCATAAATATTGGCGAGAACATAATGCGATCGGGGATATTGCGGACGGATGGACAAGGATTGTTGAAGATGGTGCATGGCTTCGCTTAGTTGTCCGCGTGTGTAGAGGAGGTTGCCGAGATTATGATGAGCGACCCAAGCGTGGGCATTATCGGCGATGGATGTTCGCCACATCATTTCGGCCGTCTGATAGTGGTGGGACTCTTTCCAGGTGAAGATCGAGAGAATCAGTAGAACGAATCCAGCCAGCGCGGTCAGGAGGTTCGTTCGCATTCCGAAGAAATGAACGCCGAGCGAGACTACCAGTGCGATGAATGGGATACTGGCCAGATAGGCGAAGTGATTTCCGACAAACGAAAACAACATCCAATAGAACGAAACGATGCCCAGCATCGGCGACAGAATGCAGACAATACAGAGCGCCGCCGTCAATGGTCCCCGTCCGATCCGTACCCGAAACAGCCAGAAGGCCGCGGTCGCGGCGATTGCGCCGGCCGGGAAAAGCCACTGAGCAGGATTGGCTGTGTCCACCTGCCAGCGAGGGTAAATCAGCATCAGATCGGCCGGCCAGGCAAGCTTGGCGATGTAGAACCAAACCGCCCGCGCGGCTATCAAACTTCGCTCGGCAATGGAAAAATTCCAGTCCTCCCCTTTCGCGCCGCCGACACCTTGTTCGACCCAGACCGTCACGAGTCCCGCGGCGGCGCTCAACAGGAATAATGGCAAGAGCGCTACCCACTCGCGGCGTTCCACCCGGCCGCGTCGCCACCAGAGCAGCACCAGCAGAACGGCTGGCAAAACAACGGTTGCGCTCTTGCTGATGAGCGCCGCGACGAACAACGCCGACCCGATTCCATAATCGCGGTTGGTCCCTTGCGATGAGGAAGAATTCCCTGTTAGTTGAAAGAAACGGGAGAAATAGATCAATGCTCCCAAAAAACCGGCGCCGGAGAGTACGTTTTTGCGTTCGACCATCCATGCGACGGATTCAACTTGGATCGGGTGAAGCGCAAAAATTGCTGCGGCAACCCAGGCCGCCCGGAGGCCCAGTTGGCCCAGCAATCTCCAGCACAAGATCGCATTGAGACCGTGAAGCAAGGCATTGACAAGATGATACCCGAACGTATTCGTGCCCCAAAGTTGGTATTCCATCCACGAGGTTGTGTAGGTGAGAGGGTAATACTGAATCCCGCCGAACGCACGCGGATCCACCCAGGCTGTTATCAAATGATCCCACGTTTGTACCGCTGGATTGTCGCGGATAAACGCCACGTCGTCCCAAAAAAACTCGCCGTGCATCGCCGGCCAATACACAATCAGCACTAGGACGATCAACATCAATGCACCCATCCAATCTCGAACTCGCGGGGGCAACCCTTTGCCGCCGATGTATTTTTGCCAGGGTTGAGTGGATTGCGAGGGCTGCACTCGGTCAAAATAACGGCTTGTCGTCTGAACTGCAAGCAGGTACGCTTTCGCCGTGCTCCAAATCATCTTCAACGACTTGAGCGCTGCCGAGCTGTCCAAAATGCCCAAGGCGATGCAGTTCGAGTTTCTCGGTGGATTCCGCGTCCTGCCCCACGAACTTGCCGACGGCGAGGGCGAACACTTGGGTCGCCTGACCTGGGAAGGTCGTCGTCTCTTCCGGTTCCGGCTCGGCGATTACCGCGTGTACTTCGAACGCGTGGACGAAGGCGTGTTGGTTCATCGGATCCTGCACAAGAACACGCTCAAAGATTTCTTTTTCCGCTCACAATTACCGGTGGGAGAAGACGAAGCGCTGGCGCAAAACCCAAAGTTCTGGGAATTGATCGAAGCGGGAGAAAAAACCGGCGAGAAATCGTAGCTTAGTGGGTATTTAATGGCCAGTCAGCAGGGCGCTGCAAGATATCCCATCTCCATCTGACGCCAATCAGTTTCCCGGCTACAGCTTCTTCCGCGCTTCCGCGGTGGCCTCGGCCATCACCCTCATCTTCGCCTGCGCTTCTTTCACGGTGCGGGTTTTGAGGCCGCAGTCGGGGTCGATCCAAAGCTGGTCGCGCGGGACGAGTTTGATGGCTTGCCGGATGTTCTCCACCACTTCCTTTTTTTCCTCGATTCGGTGGCTGTGAACATCTACAACGCCGCAGGAGAGATCTTTGGTAAACCGGTTTTTCTTGAACGCCGCCGCCATATCAAACCCGCGGTTGGTCATTTCCAGGTCGAAATTGTCCACGGGTATCTTGAGCATTTTCGGATAGATCGCCTCGAATTCGCCGTAGCAAACGTGCGTGATAAAATAGGCGGGCAAATCGCGCGTGACAACGTCCATCGCCTCGATCGCCAAATCCATCTCGTCGGCGCGCACACTCAAGGCAGGCTCGTCAATCTGGATGATTTTGCAGCCGGCTTCGATGAGCGCCTCGACTTCCGCGCGGACGACTTTGGCCAGCGCCATCGTCGCGGCGGCGCGATTGGGATAGCTCTCGATGAACGACCAATCCATAATCGTGTAGGGGCCGGTGAGCATTCCTTTCACGGGTTTGGAGGTGAATGACGAGGCGAATTTCCACCAGGAAACGGTGATCGGGCCGCGCCAGGCGAGTTTGCCATTGATGATGGGCTTGTGATAATAGCGATTGCCGTAGCTGCGGACCAGTCCGCCCCGCGTGAATCCGTCCATCGTCTCGGCGAAATATGCCACCATATCCCCCCGATACATCTCTCCATCCACCGGCACATCGATGCCGATCTGCTCCTGAAATTCCATCCACTCGGCGGTGGCGCGTTCCTCGAGCTTTTTGAGGTCGTCGGCGGTGATCTCTTTGCGCGCGAACTGGCTGCGGGCGTTCGTGAGATAATCCGGCTTAGGAAAACTCCCCACGCTCGTCGTTGGCAACGGCGGCAACAGCACTCCTAAATCAATCAATTTCTCTTTGCTCATAAGATTTCATTTACCGCGAACGACACTAAAACTGTCCGCGTCATTCGCAGTTCATCCATTCTCCAATTCTTTCTTCAACGTGGCCAAATTCTCCAGCTTCCGTTTCGCGCGGTCGCGCGGCAGGTAATCGAGCCCGCAGGACGGATTGAGGTAACAAGTCGCGCCATTGAGCGATTTCGTCAGTTTCTTGATCGTTGGCCGCAAATCCGCCGCGGTTTCCAGTTTGGTGTTGCGTCCGTCAACCAATCCGAGCCCGAGCATTTTGCTGGTGCCATTCTTGGCGATGACATCCGCCAGCTTGGCGTCATAGGTGAAATCCAGTCCGAGCACGTCCGCCGGCAGGTCTTGCAGTTTGTCGTAGAGGGGCGATGCCGCGCCGAAATAGGTGTAGAGAGCCAGCCGCGATTTGCCGCGACTTGCCGCCAGGATGTTCAGGCCATCGGCGACCACATCGAATTCCTTTGGGTATTTCAACATCGCTGGCTCGTCAATCTGGATGATTTCCGCGCCGGCCTTGGCGATCTGCTCGATTTCCTTGGCCAACGCCTTGGCGCAGTCGTGCGCCAGTGCCGACACATTTTTGTATTTGCCGAGACTATTGTCGCTAAACTTGGCAAGCGTATAAGGGCCGGTGATGACTGCCTTGACGGGGCGGGGTGACACGCTCTTGGCAAACGCGTATTCCTTGGCGAGAAACAGTTTTTCCCAGCGAATCTTGCCATTCACGATGGGCTGACGGAATAAATAGTTCGTGTCAAAAAACCGCAGCAGGCCGCCCACTTTGAATCCGCCAAGATGCGATGCAATGTGGCTTAGCGGATCGTACCATCGAACCAAACCGTCGGTGACCAGTTCGACGCCGGCGGACGCCTGTTCGGTGATCACCTCGCGGATGACATCGTTTTGCACGCCATCGAATCCGCGGCGCGAAAGCTCGTCCCGCTCGAATTGGCCGTAAGCGCGACGAAGCCGTTGTTGTTCCTTGCTATCTCCGATGCGCGGATAACCGCCCGCGCTGGCGAGTGTAAATCGCATAAGGGGCGCGAAGATAATGGGTCGCCCGCCTCTTGGCGAGAAAAATTTTGAGAATTTTTCGACCCGGTCACGTCGCCGCCCGTGGCGGATTTGACACCAATCGGCAGGCGGACTATTTTGGCGGCGTGGCAATCAAAGTGACAAGTGGCGACAAGATTCTGCTCTGGTGTTTCGGCGCGTTTATGGCGGCACTGGCGATTTCGATGTGGATCAGCGCGCAGCGAGCAAACCGGAGTGTAAATGTGGGGAGGAGCATACGGGGCGCATTTCAACTCCAAATGGCCATTGAGCAATGGGCGACGGAAAATGGAAAGAAAGAGGGGGATACAGTTGTTTTGCGAGAGATCGCGCCCTATGTCGGCCCAAATACTGAAGTGGGCAAAGCGGTGATCGCCGGGAAGCGCCCCACGGATCCGTTGGGGAACGAGTATATCATCGGCGCACTCTACCTTGAGGAGCAATGGGTTAGCGCTAGCGGGACGGTCTTTCCGAACGCCAAACCGGGGAAGGCACTTGGCGACTCGGTAGAAAATGAACATACCATTGATAAGCCCCGCCGCGAAAAGCAATTTGTACTCTGCGCAAGCGTGAAGATTAATCCCAAGACCAAACAGGCGCTCGCCGACCTCGTGACCGATTGGGGCGGGTTTTAGAGATAGCTATTTGAAGTGCACAATGTTGGGTTGCTTGCCGAGGATATTCACGTATGTTGGCGCGTGCGGCGCGCGTCTCGAATAAAATGGGTTTTGATAAGCCTCTTGGCAGCTGTTGTTGTCACTCTCGTTACGACATGGGCAATGGCCGATCGGCGGAAACGGTTGGAGTCCACAGTCATTAACGGGGCGAGACAACTCGACGCAGCGATCGGTTGCTGGGCGATTGAAAACGGCCTGGGTCCTGGGGACAAAGTTGAATTACGTGCGTTGGCTGCGTACGTGAAATCCGGATCGGAGTTTGAACGAGAACTGCTAGCGAGCAAGTCGCCGACCGACGCACTTGGAAACCCATACATTATTCTCCTCACGCTGGCAAAACCTGAAAAAGCTACTGGTTGCGGATCGGCAAACGTGATGATTAGCGAAAAGACGAAAAAGGCTCTTGGCAGCGTGGCAACTGACTGGGGCGGGTATTAGCCGTTTTGTAGCTGCGAAACCCGTTCGCAGTTACTCCCTATTTCTTCTTGTCGCCTTTCAGCTCCGCTGGCAGCGTCGATTTTTCGCCTTCTTTGTAGCCTTTGGTTTTGCTGTAGGCTTCGAGTTCGGCGACGCGTTTTAGCGGCGCGGGATGGCTCAAGAGAAACGTTGCCCATTGCGGGCTTTTGTCTTTCTCGCCGATTCGTTTAAAAAAATCCAGGCTGCCGCTGACGTGGCCGTATTGCCTGACAACGCGCTCGATGCCGAACAAATCAGCGGCCGATTCCTGATTGCGCGAGAATTTCATCTCGGCGGTGCTGATGGAGTTTTGGATGAGCCGGGAGACGGAATCGTTTCCGCCGAGGGTAATGGTGGAGACGGTGAGCAAGACGATGCCGCGGCCGAGGGCGCGGAGATGATCGCGGTGTTCGAAGTGGCCGAGTTCGTGGCCGAGCACCATGGCGAGTTCATTCTCGGATTTGCATTCGCGCAACAGGCCGGAGAAGACAACGATATCGCCATTGGGAAGCGCGACGGCATTGACCATTTCGTCTTCGACGAGATGGACCTTGCGTTGAATGGGCGCGCCTTGCTGGAGACCGTCGAGGATGCGCTGCAATTCCTTTTCCGCCTCGGCGGAGCCGTTGGCGCCGAACGTTGAGGGGGAGATGATGGCGCTGAATTGTTTCTCGATGGATTGCACGGTAGAAGGGGAGAGACGACCGACGACAAACCCGACGAGCAGGCCGAGGATGAAATAGAAGGCGAGGGCGATCAGGAGGAGACTGCAAAGAAGCTCGAGCAATTCGCGCCAGATTTTTTTCTTGGGGCGATTCGGGTTTTTGCTTTCGTCGAGAAGTTTGGGGGTGTATTTCACGCCGCCGCCTGTTGCCGCAACCGGATCGCCGTGCCGTAGGCGATCACCTCGACGCATTCCAAGCCACCGCCCTGCCCAGTTTCGCCGGTGCCGATGCTGGATGTTTCGATGCGAACATTGATGATCATCTGGCAATCCAGCGCGGATTCTTTCATCCGCAAGAGCGCTTCGCGCCGCGCGCGGTCCATCAGCGGGGTGTACGATCGCACTTCGCCGCCGAACAGATTGCGGAGCGAAGCGACGAACGCTTTGAAATAGTCCACGGAAACGACCACGCTGCCGGTAACCAATCGAGCGCTTTCGATGTTCGGGTCGAGCTCGACGCGTTTGAGGGCGACGGCGGGGATATGAAGCGTGGCGGCCTCGCGCTGCATGAGGGAGGCGAAATGTTTTTTCTCTATCATGCGTCCGAAGATGCCGCCAATGATCAGGCCTAGCAACTGCGGGATGATGCGGAATAAAAATTCGAGTTGTGGGGGCACCGGTGTTCTCCGTTGTTATTCCACGCGCACGGCCGTGCCATAGACATATATCTCGGCGGCGCCCTGCGTGATGTTGCTGGTGGCGAAGCGGACATTGACGACGGCGTTGGCGCCGAGTTGTTCGGCCTGCGCGACCAAGCGCGCGACGGCTTCGTTGCGGGTTTCGTTCATCAGCTCGGTGTATCCTTTCAGCTCGCCGCCGACGATATTTTTGAAACTGGCCATGATATCTTTGCCGACGTGTTTGGCGCGAACGGTGCTGCCGGAAACGAGGCCGAAATGCTCGATGATATTTCGACCGGGGATGGATTCGACATTGGTTAGAATCATAGTATCTCCTCTGTTACTGGATGGAATGTATCGTAGCGGTCGCTCGCGCCGAGTCAACACTCAAAAATCCCTCGCGCGCCAGGGCCACACGCAAGTCGGCGACGATGCGGCGGATCGAACATGGCCCTTCATAGACGAATCCTGTGTAAAGCTCGACTAATGACGCGCCTGCGCGGATTTTTTCCAAGGCATCAGCGCCGCTGGTGATCCCTCCGACACCGATGATTGGCAATTTTCCTTTCGATTGCACGGCGATATGGCGGACAAGTTCCGTCGAACGTTGGCGGAGCGGTCTGCCGCTTAGACCCCCGACGGGAGAGGGGAGACTGGTGATGGGAGACTGGGAATGATTTGTAGTGGTATTGGTGGCGACGATGCCTGCGATATGGCGCGCCTGGCAAACTTCGATGATTTCATCGAGGGCGTCGAGGGTCAGATCGGGTGAGATCTTTAGTAGGAGCGGCCTCTGGCCGCGATTGACGGCCTGCAACGCGCCAAGCAATTCTTCGAGCCGTGCGCGTTCCTGCAATTCGCGCAAGTGCGGTGTGTTTGGCGAACTGACATTGATCACAAAAAAATCGCCGAACTCGAGCAGACGGTTGAAGCTACGGAGATAATCTTCGGTGGCATCGGCCAGCGAGACGGCTGCGGATTTCCCGATGTTGATCCCGACGGGGATGCGCGGCCAGAGTATCCGGTCGCGGAATCGCGCCAAACGTTCCGCGACTGCGTCAGCGCCTTCACTGGGAAACCCGAGGCGATTCACCAGGGCATTTTCGTTGGGCAATCGCCAAATTCGAGGCCGGGGGTTGCCTGGCTGGGGGAGCGCGGTGACGGTGCCGATTTCGACAAAGCCGAAGCCGAGGGCGTGCCAGAAGGGGAGAGCAACGGCGTTTTTATCGAACCCGGCAGCGAGGCCGACTGGGTTTGGAAAATTGAGGCCGAAAGCATTGACGGGCAGACGTGTTTTCGTGCCACCAAAGAGGATCTCGGTAAGCGCCAGAGATTCGTGGCAGCGGCCTACGGCAGACAATATTTTGAGCGAGGTCTCGTGGATTTCTTCCGCGTCGCACGAATACAGGATTGGGCGGAGGATGTTCTGGTAAGCCAAAGGCATGGGGCGAGAATAGCGAATTGGCAAAAAATTGACGAGTCCTAACGTTTCACGAACGATTGCATTTTAAGACTTTTGAAAAACCAGATAATCTTGGTGACTAAGAAAATCGGGGCGCCCGGACCACGACCCCCAATGGGGTTGGCCAACCAGCGAAAAACCGGCTTCCTGAAAAGCGGAGGTCAGGGTTTGCAGCCGATAGAGGACCATGTGATCGGGAACGGCGGGATTGATGACCTTTAGTTTTCCGTGGTCGCGCGGGTCGGGCGATTCCTGTGGTGTCCGCCGACTCGGATTGTTGCGCCATAATTTTTCGGTTGTTTGCTCAGTCGGCGTGTTTTCCAACAGGAACGCGGAGGTCAACACGCGTCCGCCGGCGCGCATGACGCGGGAGATATTGAGGACGTAATTCGTCATTGCCGCCGTGCAGAGATGGGTAAAGACCGAGAACATCACGACCAGATCGAATCGCGACGCCTCGTAAGGAAACTGAAATTCTTCGGCGGACGCGGTCGCATTTTCCTGCGGATAAAAGCTATTGGCGATGGGAAAATGATCGAAGTGGAACAGGCCGCCCCGTTCCTTTTGCTCGAACAACTTTTGCGCGAACGCAATGATTTTCGGGTTGATATCAAACCCCGTGTAACTGCCGGGTGGATGAATCAGGTGAAAAAGCGCCAGCGCCGTCCTGCCAAATCCGCAGCCCACATCCAAAAGTTGCCCGGAACCGTCGTAGCCGGTCAACAATCGGATCAAGAGAAGATTTTCCGAGAGGCCGTAAAAATAATGTCGCGCCGAGAGAATGCTCGCGCCGTTGCGGATATCGCGCGTGGGAATCAGCCGAAGATCGCACGGAAAATTGGTGATGTTTGCGCCCTCACCATCCAAACGATGAAAATGCGCCTCGACCGCCGCGCGATAGGCGGGAGGCAGAGGCGCGTCGGGTCGTTTCGGAGTTGCTTGAACAATCTGCCGTGCTCGCTCCAGAAATCGCGCCGCTTCTTGTCGGGTCATTGCCAAGCCAACATCGTAGAAGTCACCCGGTCGGTTGACAAGGTCAAAACCTGTGGGTGCAGATTATTCCGCAGACACGGTACCGCCATCGGGACCGGTGCCGCCGAGGTTGGTGGTGTCGAGACCGTCTGTAAAGAGCTGATCGAGACCGAGTCCGCCCAGCAACGTGTCGACGCCCAGTCCTCCACGGAGCGTGTCGGCGCCAGCGTTGCCAACAAGGCTGTCGGTGCCGTCGCCACCGAGGATCGAGTCGGCGAGCGCACTGCCAAGGAGCGTATCGTTCCCCGACCCGCCGTCCATCGTGACAGAGGCTTTACCGGCAAGAATGAAATCGTTATCCGCGCCGCCACCGAGAAAATCGAGTCCGCCGCCACCGAGGATGGAATCGTCGCCCGCGCCGCCGTCAATGGAATCATTGAGTTTGCTACCGGTAATGGTGTCGTTGCCGCCGCCACCGAGTACTGTGATGGCAGCCTTGGCTTTGCCAAAGAAATCGTTTCCCTCACCACCCAACAGTGTATCGGCACCGCCGCCGCCAAGAATGGAATCGTTGCCGTCACCGCCATCAATGGAATCATTGAGTTTGCCGCCATTGATGGTGTCATTGCCGCCGCCGCCGAAAATGGTGACTGCGGCTTTAGCTTTGCCGAAGAGGTCGTCGCCGTCGCCACCGAGCAGGGTGTCGGCGCCGCCAACGAGCGAATCGATGCCGCCCCCGCTGATGGTATCGTTGCCACTGCCGCCGCTTAGGGAGTTTCGCTGGATGTTGCCAGTGATGTTGTCGGCAAAGTTTGAGCCAATGACACTGGCGATGCGAAGGAGGACGTCTTTGTCGAGACCGGCGGTAGCGCTGCCGGCTTTGGTACCGCTGCCGAGTTTGAGGGCGATACCGATGGGGGAGTCGCTATAGTCCACGCCGTTTGTGCCTGTGCCGCCGTCGAGCGAGTCGCTCCCGGCGCCGCCGCGCAGCCAATCGTCACCAGCGCCGCCAAGGAGCGTGTCAATGCCGGCGCCACCGGAGAGAAAATTGTCTGTCGCATCGCCGACCAGCGAGTCGTTGCCAGCACCGCCGAGAACATGGGCAATGTTAGTGACCGTGCCGTCCAGTCCGCCGCTGATGCCGGTGACCGCGCCGATGAAGAGGTCAACCGTAACGGCGGTGGTGAAGTCGGAGTAGTCGAGGGTATTGATGCCGCTGCCACCGTCGAGTTGACCTGCGAAGGAGGCACCGTCGGAAAAAACGAAGGTATCGTCGCCACCGCCGCCGTCGAGGTTGGCGGTCACGCCGGTCAGCGCACCGAGCAGTTGCACGGTGTCATCGCTTTCTCCCAAGTCAAAATTGAACTGGTTGAAATTTTCGACTGTCAGGGTGATGGAGACGGGCGGCACGTGAGAGAGCGGAGCTTGGGACTTCTGGTTGCTGTCTCCGATTTGCAGGGTGATGGTGGAGCGAACAGTTCCAAAATCAAGGACGGTCGGAGCAATATGGATTGTTGGATTGCTAGGAATAATATTCGGAGTAGCCCAAGCGACAGCAATCTCCAGCAATCTGTCGCCCGCGCCAACGGGCGCGTTGATGGCGATGTTGGCGTTTTGAGCCGGCAATTGGAAGAAGGCGACTTCGACAGCGTCGTCGTCGCCGCCGGTATTGACGGTCGGAGCGCCGAGATCGCCGCGAATGCGAATGGAATCAGCAAAGGTACTGCCGAGGATGGTGTCGTTGCCGCCGTTGCCGATAACGATGACGGGAATGGACGAGGCAGAGGCGTCAATGAAGTCGGCGTCGCTCGTCCCTGTCAGAATTGCACCTTCGGTATTATTGAAAGTGTCGTTGCCAGAGCCTAGCGCGCTGCCGGAGGTAAGGACGAACGTGCCGGCGATGTTCTCGATGAAGGTGTCGTTACCGCCTCTTCCATCCAAGACGTCGTCGCCTTCGCCGCCGGAGAGTTCGTCGTCGCCCGCGCCGCCCAACAGTGTGTCGTTGCCCACACCGCCGAAGAGCATGGTGGGGCCGCTGAAGGCGGAACAATCGAAGGTGTTATTGCCTGCGCCGCCCGTGAGGGAAAGGCGTGTGATGCCGGCGAGGGTGTCGGTGCCAAGACCGGTGAGAGAATTGTTGGTGGCGGTAAAGTTCACGTCGCCAGTTTCGACGACGCGGTCGTTGCCGCCCACACCGCCGTTGAGGATGTCGTCGCCGGGGCCTCCCGTGAGGTCGTTGTCGGCGGAGTTGCCGAGAAGCGTATCGTTGCCTGCGCCGCCGATGGCGTTTTCGATGCCGGTGAAACTGCCGGCCGCGCCGCTGTTGAGTGGCGATGCGCTGCCCGCGTCCAAATCCACAGCAACAGCCGTCGTCCAATTGGAAAGATCCAAGGTGTCACTTTCGCCTGTGTTGCCGTTGAAGGTGATGCCGGTGATGTAGGTTTGATCGAGAACCTTGAGCGTATCACTCCCGCCGCCGGCGTTGATCTCCGAGGCATTGGTATTGGTAAAATTGATGGTGCGTGTGTTGCCTGTCGGGTTGGTGATGGTGATTAGATTCCCTGTCGCGTCATATTCATAACCGGTCGTGCTGCTGCCACCGTCGGTGATGCGCAATGTGTTGCTGCCCGCGCCGCCGTCGTACGTGATCGCGCCGAGAATGCCGGACAACGGACTTTGCTCGGTGCCAATCTCCACGGTGTCGTCGCCGCCACTCGTGTTGAGGTTCAAGTCTAGGTTTTGCGGAGCGCTCTCGATCGTCACGTTGTCTGTGCCGCTACCGAGAGTCAGAAAAATTGACATCGTTGCGTAGCAGTCTGTCGGATTATAACGTGTTATTCGCTCCTCGGCCTGCGTCACTCGTTGATCCAGATAACAAGAATCTGTTCGCACAATACTTGTGACCAAGTCGGTGTCCTCGCTGGATACATTGTAAACTACGGAGTCGCTGTCGCCGCCGCTATTCACGGTCAGTAATGCCGGGACACCACTGAGGGTATGGCTCGTGCCGCCCATAGTAAAGATATCAACGCCGGTGCTACCAGTTAGGACTACGGCGGACAAATCCTGCTGGAGCATGATCGGACTGGCAAGGCTGCCTGCGATGAAGAGATAGGGGGTTTGGAGCGTGATGGTGGCCGTTAACGTCACGTTTTCGCCAAAGAGGGATTCATTAGCGAAAGGGGATGTTGTGAACGGATTTGGGTTGGCACCGGACAATCCAAAATAGTAGCTTCCAACGGTGCCGGTGACTGCGACATTACTACCGGTGACCGTGACCGTGCCGCTTGTACCCGCTGCACCGCCGCCTGCGCCGGACCCGGACTGACCAGTATTGCCTCCGCCGGTGCCGCCTACGCCAAAAGTTGCACCGCTGCCACCCAAACCCAGAGCGCCGGCCTGACCGCCGCCTGCTCCCGCGCCTCCGCCGAAAAATCCTCCGCCGGATCCCCCGCCGCCCAAAACATCGCTACTTCCGCCACCGAAGAATCCACCGCCACCACCACTACGTAATCCGCCTCCGCCGCCGCCAAAACTTCCGCCACCTCCTCCAGCGTTGCAACAACTACCAGTATTATTTGTGCCGCCCCCGCCACCTCCTCCAGCTGCGAGGATTGGTCCGTCAATGGAAACGGTACCGGTGGAGTTGATGGTGATGTTGCCAGCGCTGCCACCGGCGCCGCCGGTGCGATACCCACCCCCGCCACCTCCTCCGCTGACATTGACATCCCCGTTGATGGTCACGCCGCCGCCGGTTGTTGAAACTGACACCGTGCCACCGGCGCCGCCGGTTCCGCCATCGAGGTTTGTTGACGCACCACTTCCAGCGCCGCCTCCGCCGTAGGCGCGGAGATAACCTGTGGTGATATTGCCACCAGACGATATCATAATATTGCCGCCCGCGGCGCCTGCGGCACCATTACTCGTCGTGCTACCTGCTCCTCCAACACCACTGGCGTTAATGGTACCGATGGAAATGATGTTTCCAGCTGTAATCGAAACATTTCCGGCTGTGACTCCACTGGAGTTGATATCCCAAACGGAATTGATGCTGCCGGCGGGCGACGAGAGAGTGACATTTCCACCGGGGCCGTTGACGCTGGTGGCGTTGATTGTGCCACCGAGGGTGAGGCCGGTTTGACCGGTGAGAGAAAAAGTTCCACTGCCGACAACCGTGTTTTGGCTGACGGTGATTGAGCCACCCGACGACGTGAACGCGATTCCGCCGCCGTTGGGATCGAACGAGCCTGTGCTATCCAGAGTTAAGTTGCCGGTGGTGGTGAATACTAACTCACCGCCGGTGGATTGAAGGATACCGCCGTTGGTAATGGTGGCAGTGTTTAAAGTGATCGGGCTGCTGGCGGTAAAAGTATCATGCGTGACCGTGATGTTGGCGGGAATATTCAAGGAGCTAAGACCCGTGGGCTGGAAATTGGCGGGTTGGAGAACCACATCACCACCGGTAGCCGCGCCGCCATCGGAGGTTAGTGTCCCCGATAATCGTCCAGAGTTTTGCAAACCGATGATGGTGTTGACCGTGGTGGTGTTGTTTAAATCCAAGTTGGAAATGGTGGGGGCGATACCGGTGATATTGATCGTGACGTTGCCACCGAGCGAAATCCCATTGGCGGACGAACTGTTGAAAATTAAGACGCCGCCGTTGACGTTCGCCGAGTTGCCCGTTGTGACGCCGAGGGAAACGCTGGTGGTTCCGTAGAATATGTTTCCGCCACCGAAGCTAGCTGCGGTCCATCCTGACGTCGGCGCAGTGCCGGGAACAGGAGGCTGCGGCTCGGAGCCGAGTGTCGCAATGATCCGGCCACCAACGGTCGCCGAATTGCCAGTTGCGGAGATCGTCGTGCCGGATCCGAAAATGATTCGCCCGTTTGTCAAATCGTCGTTTCTCAAAATCAAATCGCCATCGGTAACGGTGATGTTACCGGCGGTCAATGTTCCCGAGGCTGTTGTGACGGAATAATTGCCGCTGGACGATCCGGAGATGTTACCGGTGATTGTGCTTTGGCTAACGGACAGACTGCCCGCTGTGCTAACCAGAGCAATTCCGGTGGAGCCAGACAACATCCCACCGTTGCCAGTCACAGTGATGCCGGATGGATTGGAAATCGTCAGGATCCCGCTCGAACTGATGGTTCCGGTGTTGGTTAGAGTCGGCGAGTTGATCGTCAGCGCGCCTTGTGATGAAAGTTGGCCGGTCGCGCCGACGTTCACCGGCGAACTCGTAGTGAAAATGCCGCTGCTGCTGGAATTGGTAAATTCGTAGATGCCACTGACGACAAGAGGCGAAGCGCCAGTAACATTGATCGGGTTGGCGGATGTGAAACCAGTATTGGTCACGGTTACGCCGGCCGGTATGTTGAGTGCCAAGAGACCAGCGCCGCTTAGATCGGTCGGATCAAGAACGATGGTACCACTGGTGGCGACACCGCCACCATCCACAATCAAGCTGCCGCCGATGGTACCCTCCTGCTGGAGTTGCAGGATTTGATTGGTCACGCTTGCCTGATTTAAATCCAGGCTGGAAAGTACGGTGCAAAGAGGCGGCGGATCGGCAAAGATTGTCACGCCACGGTCGAGTGTGATCGCACCAGCGCCGTGCGCGGACGATGAATCAATGGAGATGGAGATGTTAGCACCTTTGGCGGTTAGAGTATTATTGGGTGGATTAGCGATGAAGCTGATATCGCCGAAGAAAACATTGCCACCGTCCGAGACGTTCACTGTAACATTCGCCGGCGCGACACCTGCAACGGGCGAAGTGGGGATGGGACCGACGCTTAGGGTGACGTGGCCGCTGAAGCATGGGCCGATTGCAGTCAATTCCGTGTTTTGGCCGATGACAATGGTGCCATTGACGGCGTCGGTGTTTTGGAGGGTCAATTCGCCGGATGTCGCGGACAGATTCACGCTGGGCTGGGTTTGAAGAACGCCGGCGCTGGTTTGCAAGAAAATCGTCCCGCCGGAAACATGACCGGCGACCGTGAGAGTACCGCCCGCTATCAGTTGAAATGAACCTCCTGCGGTGGAAGCATTGAGAGTCACGCCGCTGGATTCAGTAATAAAAACGTTGCCTCCTCCGCCGGTATTGACTGTGAGGTTGGTGGCATCCGTCAGAATCGGAGTGCCAGAACTGCCGATCGAACCACTGGTCGAGGCAAGGGTGATACTGGAAGCAGACAGCGTCCCGCTGGATCGAGTGATGGCGCCCGATCCATTCGTCGTCAGGGTAATGACCGGATTAGTTCCCGTGCCCGAGATGCTGTTTCCGAGGGAAATTCCAGCGTTGCTCGCCGTGGTTTGAATCCCGGCGTTGTTGGATGTAATAGTGCCAACGGTTGTGACTGTATTGGCTGATTGGATCGTAATTTGTCCGCTCGTGTTGGTTTGCAACGATCCATTGAGATTTATCGTTCCCGATCCAGCGCTGTTGGTGGTGATGGTGATGTTTCCATTGCCCGCGTTGATCAGACAATTGGTTTGCAAGGTAAAACTGCCCGAATTAGCAGTGACGATGATATTGTTGGAACCTCCGGTAGATCCAGTCGAGAGACCAGCTGTCGTGACCGCATTGGCGGAATTGATCGTAATGCTGCCGGTCGTGTTGGTTCGCACCAAGCCGTTGAGAGTCATTGTCCCCGTTGCGGAATTTTGCGTAGTCAGGTTGATGTTACCGTTGACCGTACTGATGGTCGGGAAACTGGTCATCGAAATCGCGCCGGATGAGGCGGTCACATCAATAGTACCGGAGCTAGAACTCGTGATGTTGCCGTTAATCGTGATGCCGCCTCCGGCGGAGAGAGTGACCGAACCTCCCGCCCCGTTGCTGCCCGTGACCGTGATGTCGTCGGTTTCCGAAAGAAAAACATTTCTGGACGCGCCACCCGCGTTAAAGGTCAGGGATCCCGCATTGGTGAGGATGGGCGTTCCTGAAGCACCAATGGAGCCGTTCGCTGTGGTCAGTGTGACCAGGCCGGTGGCAGTTGTAATCGTGCCGCCGGTGCTGGTGATATCGCCGCTGGACGTGGTAGCAATCGTGATCGCGCCGCCACTGCTGGAGGTAGTCATACCGCTTAGAGTCAGTCCTCCCGAAGCGCTTTGGATGTTCAGCGATGACCCTGATGCCGACACACTTCCCGTGATTGTATTCTGCGTAACCGAAACCGGTCCGGTGCCGCCGTCGAGTGAGATTCCCGTCGAACCGGAGAGAAGTCCGTCGTTGCCGGTAATCGTCAGCCCGGACGAATTCGAAATGGAAACGGAACCAGACGAGGACGTGAGAGTTCCCACATTGCTCAAGGAAGAAGCATTGATCGTGAGATTGTCAGTCGAGGTAACCGTCGTGCCGCCGGGGAGAGTCACGGCTCCGACAGCAGTGAGTTGCAAAGTACCGCCCACGCTCGAAGTGCCGAGTGTCAGGGCATTCGATTCGGTGACAAAGGCGTTGGTGCCTGTTGTATTGAGAACGAGCGTGTTTGTGTTGGTGAGAATGGGATTGGTTGAGCTGCCGATGGCGCCAGTGCCGGCGACGAGGTTCACCGTGTTGGCGGTCAAGGTGCCAGTCGTTTGAAGAATGCTGCCTCCGCCCGTCAGGTTTAAAGTACCCGTGACATTCAAGTTTGAATTCGCCGTGATATTGTTGTTTCCGGTGGTGGTGAGAGTGATGTTCGGCGCGGTTACAGTGGAAAGCCCAGTGGTGGTGAAGGAATCACCCACCGAGAAGTTGAAAAGCGTTCCGGCAGAGGACGCCCCGAGCGTGACGCTGTTGGTTTCGCTGATGAAAACGTTAGCACCTACGGTGTTTGCTGCCACGGTGGTCACGTTCGTCAGGATGGGCGAACCCGATGCGCCGATGCTGCCGTTGGTGGCCGTTAGAGTGAGAGAACCCGTGGAGGCAATCGTGCCGCCGGTGCTGGTAATGTTGCCAGAACTGCTGGAGGAGAGCGTGATCGAACCGCCACTGGCGCCATTCACGGTGATAGTACTTCCAAAATCGATATTGATACCGCCCACGCCGGTGTTGGTAACGTTCACACTTCCGCCATTGCCGCTACCGCCACCGCCGTTTGCGGTGATCGTGCCTTTGACGCCGTTCGTTGTTGCTCCCGAAGAAATGTTGAAAGGCGTCGAAGAATTACTGGTCAAGTTGATCGTCCCACCGTTGCCACTGCCGACACCGTTGGCAACGAGGTTACCGGGGGCGAATAGGTTTCCTGACGCAGCGGTGCCAGCGGTAAGATTGATGCTGCCACCATTGCCGTTGTTGCCTTGGGGACCAGCGGTCAAGCCGAGCGGATCAAACGTCAGATTTCGCCCGGAAGAAATATTGACAGTTCCCCCGTTGCCGGAGGCGGAGGCGAGTGACCCGCCGGTGGCAGTAAGTAATAAATTACCGGCGCCAATGCCAACCACGATATCGCCCCCTGCCGAAGTGCTGGAGACATTGATGGTACCGCCGTTGCCGGTGCCTGTACCAGAAGCGTTTAGGACGAGTGTTCCAATACCGGTCAGAGTGAGCGATGACGAACTAAGCGTGACCGTTCCGCCCGACGCGTTTCCTGCGGGTGAACTCCCCACCGACAACGAGGAGCTCATGGTCAGTAATCCGTTCGGCGCAGTGAGGAGAATTGTTCCGCTGCTGCCGGAGGTAGCCCCCACTCGTATGGCTCCGTTTCCTGCCAAAGTGAGGTTACCCGAACTGGTAATCTCTATTGAACCTCCATTCGAACCATGAAAAGAGCTAAGCAGACCGGAATTGGTGAATGTATTAGCGCTAGTCATGTTGAGCGTGATGGCGTTGTCAGTAGTTACACTGGCATTGGTGTCGATCGTGATGTTAACCCCAGACGCCGTAACCGGTCCGCCGAGAAGGTTCAGAGTGGGCGTACCACTCGCGGGGGAGAAAGTGATTGTGCCTCCGGACGGCGCGAGGGTGATTTGACCGCCGTTAGTGGCAAGCGCGCCGCCTGATGGGCCACCGATCACAACTTGCGGAGTGTCCAGAGTCAGCATCCCCGAGCCAAGTACCGTTTGAGAGATGCCATTGCCAAGTGTAATGGAAGTCGGCGCAACAAACTTCACCGTATTACTTGAGCCGGGAACAAACGATCCTGTCCCGGCCATGTTCAGCGTACTGGCGCTTTGGATAATGATGGTATTGCCATTGCTAGTCGATTGGATCGCCCCGTTGTTCGTCAGGGTGCCGCCATTGACGTTAACGGTAATGGTATTATTAGAGGCGAGGATAACTTCACTATTGATATTGGTGGCGCCACTACTGGTGGTGGTTACAGTTCCGCCGTCGAGATTGAGAATCGTACCGCCGGGCGTGGTACTGAAGTTGAGGGCTTGTCCACCTGTTGTTGGCGCAATGTCAAATGATCCACCAGTCGTAGTGAGCGTGGAAGTGCCACCGCCCCCCGGTGCATTGATCGTGAGCGCGCCAGTGCTGCCATCGCGAATGGTGAAAACGCTGGCGCCATCAGCGGTAATGGCACTGGAGTTGTTGAGGTTGATAGTGGGCGTGTTGATATTAACGGGGCGACCGCCATTGACCGTTTGGGTCATCCCACTGGAGAAGGTAATTGATCCGTTCGTGGCGCCGAAGTTTACTCCCGATGCTCCGGGCGAGAATGTTCCTGTGCCGCTTACCGCCAATGTCGAAGTGCTGGAGATATTCAATGTACTCGCGGAAGATATCGTCCCGTTGTTAGAAAACGTGCCGCCGTTTACGTTGAACGTGATGCTGTTGTCGGAGGAAACCGTTACCCCCGATGAGATCGTTACGTTGTTTGTGGTTGTCGTCGTGACAGATCCGCCGTTGAGATTAAGCGTGGTGGTTCCCGCTCCCGCCGTTTTGGAAAAAGTCAACGGCTGACCTGACGCAGGATTCAGAGTAAGAGCGCCGCCCGTGGTCGAGAGCGTTCCGCTGCCACCGTCAGGAGAGATGATCTGCAGTGGGCCGCCGGTAGGCGAGTTGACGTTCAACACACCGCCAATTACAGTCGCGCCATTCTCCAAGCCCAGAATGCCTGTCAAAACCCCTACCGTACCACCGGTCACGGTAGCGCCGGCACGAATTGATACCGCGCCGCCTTGCAATGACACTCCTGTCGCCGTGTTGATGTTGCCGATGGTCATCTGTCCTGTATTGACCTCTCCTGCTGCGAATAATCCGGTCGTAACATTCCCGTTCTGTATTTGCACCGGTCCTCCAATGATGGAGGGCGATGCTGTGTTTACCGAAACATTCCCAGAACTCGCACCGCCGGTCGTGTTGATGTCGCCAATGTCGAGCACCATGCCGGTCGAACCACCGGCAATGATATTCACAAAACCATTCGCGCCGCTGCCGTTGCCGCCCGATTGGAGGGTCAGCGTGGATGGCAGCAGAATTTTGCCCGCATCCAGTCCGGCGCCCGGAAACGCCACCAAAGTTACCCTGCCCCCCGTGCAATTCGTTCCCGTAGAGCTGGCGTCCAACGAGCCGATCGGTGTCGTGACAAAATCAATCTTGCCGCCGGTCGCCGACGCGCTGGTGATCGAGATCGTCGAGGTTGTGTCGTTGTCGGCTGCCGGTGGACCGTCGGAGGTAAATTGCGCTCCGGCCATAATCCAAATGTTTCCCCCGTTGCCGGCATTGGAACTCGTGTCAATCGCGCCTGCGCCCGGCGCTGACATAACGTTCCCCGATGCAACAATCGCCAGGTTTTGGCCGGAGAAAATGAGATTGGAGTTGATCACCACGTCTCCACCCGAATTGTAAAATGTCGGGTCACCCGTCAGTTCAATCTCCCCGATGTAAAGAGTCCCCGTCGCCACCGTTACGTGCGTCTCGTGCGCCCACACATGGATGGGGCCACTAGCTTCGTGAACGTTCACCGTCGCCACGCCACGCCCGGAATACAAATTGATTTCTTCGGCAAATAAATCGCCCCCAACAATGACAGTGTTTGCCTTTTCATCAAACCCAGCCTCGCGCACCATGATCAAGTCTGCCTCCAGCAAGCCCCCGACATTATCGACCCAAAGATCGCTGGTGGAAAAAAATACAAGATTACCGTCGGCGCGGATCGCCCCGTGATTTTCCACGGCCCCTGTCGAAATCGCCAAATTTTCCGCGCCGTTCAGAGTCGCGCCTGCGCCCACCGTCAGGCTTGCCACAGAAATGTTCGTGGCGACAATCGAGCCGTTTTCGATCACCACATCATCCGCCGTGTTCGGCACTGCGCCCTCGCTCCATTGATTCGCGTCCGCCCAATCTCCCACGCCGCCGATCCATGTCACCAACGCCGGCGCAAACCGCGATTCCAAACTCTCGACGGTCAGTAGTCGCCGGCGTCCCGTCCATCCCTGAACACGAGAGTGTCCCGCTTTCCACATTGATAAACGCCTCCGCAAATTCCTCAAGCTCATCGGTGTCTCCTTTCCAAGAACCCGCGTGGAGTGTCGCGCCCCAATTCGCGGCGGTCAATGTAAAATTTTCGTCCGGCGTCTGATGCGGTATCGACTGCCTCCATATTACTTAATGTCGACAGCATAGGCACGAAGGAATCGTTCAGGCATAGAGAGGATGTTTGACATCGACCTCGATGTTCATGCGAATTATCTCCGACTTGATTAATTCGTGGTCGCTCTCGCCCACACGAAGCGGCTTGGCTCAAGCATCGAGGAAACGCGGATCCGTCAGTGGGTTGATTGTCACGCCGCTGATCTTCGGATCTTTGAGCCAGGCGCCCGCGCGGAAGTAACTATCGGCATCTACCGTGCCACCGGTGGAAAAGCTGCCGACGCTGCTGGCGGCACCGCCTACAATTATGTCGTCACCGCCTTTGGGAGCGTCGTCCAGTCCAAAGTCCAAACCTACTCCGACTACGGAGTCGGTCACTGCACCAGTTATTTTGAAGCTGCCAAGAGTCCCCATGTCGAAGGTATCGTCGTCCCCGCCAAAAGCGTTGTCCGATCCCAGAAACGTGCCGATAAGCAGCCAGGAATCGGCGAGATTGCCGCCGAGTTGGAATTTGCCGAGCGCCGCGGCGGCGATGACCGCGCCGGTCACGTTACCGCCCAGTTTGGCCGAGCCGAGCGCCCCGGCGATGTTCCAGAC
>CAYGDP010000009.1:0-181017 GCA_964348665.1 uncultured Verrucomicrobiota bacterium | reverse complement strand
TTTATCAGCCAAGTCTATTGTTTCCTACTGTCCAGTTTTGGGGGAGCAGGTCAGATCCTCTCGATGCCGAGTTGATTGACGCTATCGCCGCAGCAGTCATTCTCAACAACGATTGAGAGTACGGATGAGCCGCGTGAGTCAAAATTCCAAATGTTTAGAAATTTTGCTCCTCTGGATGCGGTGAGGAAGTAAAACGCGATCGCGTCCTTACATCGTTGGATAACTGAAACTGACGGGAATCATTGGGGAGGTGTCTTGTCGGCTGCGCGGTTCGGGGGCGAATGCGTTGTCGTCTCGCTCGGCGGAATCGGCGAAGAGTTTTGCGGTCTCGTTGTAAAAGTCGTCCATCATCAAGAACGCCTGCAGAAATGTTTCGTCGGACACGTCCTCGCTAGATTCTTCGTTGGCAGCGACGGTCGACACAGCGGACACGAGGGTTTGCGTTGGCGGTACGGGTGTCGTGATTGGTTTGGTCGTCGCGATATCAGGCGCGCGGCGATTGGGCTGACGAGGCAAGACGACGGCGTTGGCGATCAAGAGAGCGATCACTGCGAAGGCGGCGGCAGAACGAATCGTGCCGCTCCAGTCGGGGGTGAGCCAGAACCAGAGGCGCCGATACCAGACCCGGCGGCGCGCTTCTTCCGCGATCCGGTTTTGGCGGAAGGCGTGCATGAATTCGCTGCGAAATTCCGTTGGCGGACGTTCGTAGCGTTTCAGCGCCAGGAGTTTGCGCAGTTCTTCGAATTGAGGATCTTTCGGGTCGTTTATCATCGCACTATCGCATCTCAAGGCTTCATGAAGTCTGCCAAGAGCGCCTGCAGTTGTCGCCGGGCGTAAAACAGCCGCGAGCGGACGGTGCCCATCGAACATCGCATAATCTTGGCGATGTCCTGATGCGGGACGCCTTGGATGTCATGGAGCGTTACCACGGTTCTATGGTTGTTGGACAATTGCTGTAGTGCTTCGTTCAAGTGCCGGCCAAGCTCGCTCACTCCGGCGGCGCGCCGCGGGGTGTCGTGACTGGCCAATTCCTGATACGTTTCGTCCATACCAATGGTGGAATCCAGCTCCTCCAGACTTAGCGCTGGGTTGCGATTGCGTTTCTTGAGAAAATTGAGGGTGCGATTGACTGCGATGCGGTATACCCACGTGTAAAAACTCGACTGGCCGCGGAAAAATCGAATCGAGCGATACGCCTTGATGAACGCCTCCTGGGTCAGGTCGAACGCATCCTCGCGGTTGCTGGTCATGTGGTACACCGTCGAGAATACCCGCTCGTGATAGCGCTCCACCAGAACGTCATACGCGCGTCCGTCGCCCTTTTGCGCACGACGAACCAGCGCCGTATCCGCGCTCTCGCCTATGGGCACATCCGCCGTTAGCCCGTGGGCTTTGGTGAGGAAGGTCGTGTTTGCCATCGGTCAACCTTGGTCAGAATTATACGCTTACTCTGTAATTCTGCAAGTCTTTATCTTGTCCCTGCCACTGCTACGGGCGGCGATTCCGTGCCAGCCAGCGCATAGGCCTGTTCGCGCATAAACTCCGTCGCCTGATAGAGCGTCGCGGAAGCCTCGGTTTGTCCAACTGTTTCCAATGCCCCGGAAGCTTTCGCCAGATATCGCTCCAGGGTTTCCAACGATTGCTCGATCGCCTGATGATCGTCTAGAATCTGGCGAACCTCGCCGGCGCCGCGTC
Organism: uncultured Verrucomicrobiota bacterium; assembly: GCA_964348665.1. Taxonomy (GTDB): domain Bacteria; phylum Verrucomicrobiota; class Verrucomicrobiia; order Palsa-1439; family CAYGDP01; genus CAYGDP01. Next base: position 179,322 of record CAYGDP010000009.1, on the reverse strand, counting down.
CGCCCCGCGTGAGGTCGTCCATCAGGATTGACCGCTCTTCTTCCGGCGTCTGTTGCAAGCAAACCAAGATTGGCAGAGTCAGTTTCCCGCGCGCCAGGTCTGTGCCGAGCGATTTTCCCGCCCGCGATTCCTCCCCCAAAATATCCACACAATCGTCGAAAATTTGATACGCCCCGCCCAGTGCCAGACCGTATTCGCGCAGCGCGGACCGCTGGGGAACGGTTGCCCCCGAGAGATGTGCACCCAAATCACACGAGACGGCGAAGAGCGTGCCTGTCTTCATCTCGATGATTCGCAGATAATCCTCGATGGTCAACGTGGGGTCAAACCGGCGCCGGGTTTGTAAAATTTCCCCGGTGCAAACTGTATTGGCGGAATCGGCAACGCAGCGGCAGACTTCGGTCGTCAGAAAACTCGCTGCAAGTTTGAGCGCGTGCGCGAAGAGACAATCCCCCAGCAAGACCGCCTGTTCATTGCCCCAACGCGCGGGGATTGTGGGTTGATTGCGTCGCACCTGCGCGCCGTCCATCACATCGTCATGCACCAGCGTCGCGATATGGATCAATTCCACGATGACGCCCAGCTCGATATGGCCATCGGTGATTTTTCCGGCCGCTTGCCCGCTCAAGAGGGCAAGCGCGGGACGCAATCGTTTTCCCTGACCGCCGACTGTGTGGCGAAAATATTCCTGAAGTTCCGGGTCGAACTCTCTCACCTGCGCCGCCAGCCGCTCCTCAACTCGATGGAGCGCGGGCGCGATCGGCGCCAGAATGCGACCGAGGTCCCGGGGGCGACTCAATTCTCTCATGCCTGAATGTAGGCATTGAGTCGCGACCCTGTCAATGGCGAACGCGCGAATTTTCAGAAAATTCTGAAAGATGCCGGAATCAAATTCCGGTTTGACGCCGTCCTCGTCTCTCCGTATGGTCGGCGCATGGAGCGCCCCGCAGCCAGAGCTGAGACCGTTTCCAAGCTGATGTTTTTGGTGGGTGCGTATTATTTTCTCCAAGCGATGGGCGGCAATCCGGGATTGCATGCGCAGTCTCTCACAAAATTCCTCAAGGAGTCGCTCCACTACGACACCGCGCAAATCTCGGCCTTCACTTTTTTCATCACGATTCCGTGGATGTTGAAACCTTTCTACGGGTTCCTTTCGGATTTTGTCCCCCTCTTTGGTCTTCGGCGGAAAAGCTACTTCATCGTGACAGGCGCGATGGCGGCCACGGCGCTCCTGATGGTTTCGTGGTTTCCATTGACGTCGCAGACGTTGCCCTGGCTGATGTTTGCGGTCGGGATGGGCATTGCGTTTACGGATGTATTGACGGACGCCGTGATGGTGGAAAAAGGCCAGCCACTCAACGCGACCGCGCGTTTGCAGTCGGCGCAATGGACGTCCTTGTACGCGGGAGGAATCTTGGTTGCCTTTGCCAAAGGGTACATCGCCCAATACGCCCCCTTATCGGAGGCAGTTCGCTTCTCGATGGTTTTTCCCGGTTTGGTGATTGTATTTACGATCCTCGCCCTACGCGAGTCGCCCGTCCATTCCTCGAGTGAGTCAGCCGTGCAAGCCTGGAATGGACTCAAAACCGCGGCGCGCTCGCGCGTCCTTTGGGGCGCGGCGATTTTCATATTTCTTTTCCAATGCGCGCCGCACCTGGGCAACGTCCTGTATTATTATGAGAAAGATAAATTAAAATTCGACGAAATCACCATCGGGCATATTGATACTGTGGCCAACATCAGTGCGCTGGTAGGCGCGCTCTTGTTCGGCGTTGTCGCCAAGCGCATCTCCTACAATGCGCTGGTGCGAACGATGATCATCGTCGGCACGGTCGGAGGTCTCCTTTATCTCTTCTTTCGGGACAAACCGAGCGCTTTTGCCGTAGTCGGCGTCGCCTCCATGCTGGCGATGATGCCGTTCTTGGGAGTCCTGACGATCGCGGCAAAGGTTTGCCCAAAGAATGCAGAAGGTTCGGTATTCGCGTTGCTAATGGCTATCAGTAATCTTGGCACGCAAACCGGCGGGGTCATCGGCGGTCATCTCTACAAGGTCGAATCCATCGGGTACACAGGCTTGGTAATTATTTCCAACGCTTGCACCCTGCTCATGTGGCTTTTCATCCCTCTGGTGCGCGAGCAAAAAGCAAAAACAAACGCTGCCTGAAGAATTACTCGATCAACTGCAAATCCGCCCAGTCGGCGTGCGCGGCGATGCCAAGCGAGTTCGGCGCGAAGTCGCTCCGCAGCGTGAGCGATTGGATGCCGGCCACGGGAACGAAGATCCGGCGCGGATCGTCGTCGGCTTTTCGGACGCCGCTGCGATAAATCTCCTTGCCATCCGCCAACACAATAAATTCCGCCGAGCCCCGCGCGCTTGCCTCCGCATCGATGCCGATGACGCCGATCAGCGTGCGAAATTTTCCATCCAGCTTGTAGATCAACTCACAGCGCGCATGCGTGCCGAGCCCTTTCGCATATTCTTCGATGCGGCCGCTTCGTCGCAATCGCAACGCGTGCCCCTCCACGCTTGCGTCGCGCTGCCACCCCATTGCGGTGGATTGACCAAAGAACGGTGTTTCCCGCACTTCGGTTGGCGTCAGGTCGCTCACCCACGTCCGGCGACCCACGACGAAATCCACAAAGGGTATTTTCTCACGCGGGATTTTTAGTGCGCCAAGCAACGGCGCGTCGACCGTGATAGAATCCGTGGTGATCGTAGTGAGTTTCCCTGTCACGATTTCGTTGCCAGCGATGATTCCGACGAAGTCGCGAGCCGGTTTTGGTTGCTCGGTTGCGGAGGCGAGGGCGAGCGCAATGAGCTTGTTCGGCTCGACTTCGCGGTCGGCATCCTGCCACCGAAAGAGGAACCGATGATCGCGCACGCCCAGAAACAGTCCCACTAACGCCAACGTGCCATTATCCTTTTCGATGAGTAGCACGTCTTTTGTCGAATTTGCCGCCACGGTTTTCATCAGTTCACGGCGGCCAATCGGTGTGAGGAGCGAATCGCGCTCGATGCCGTGCAGGGCGGAAATAGGAATGGCGAGTTCTTTGATCAAGGGCGACGTGAACTTGAGTTTATTGTCTCCGGTTTCAAGACTGGTGGCGGAGAATTGGCCACCCCAATCGGTCCGCACCGTATAATTCGCACGATCGGAAACTTCGCCGGAACTTTCTTTCGGCGCAAAGTCGATTCGAAAAATCTCGGAGGCAGCGATGCCCTCGATTTGTCCCGCGGCGCTTAGTTTGAGCGGATGAGTCTTGCCGTCGAGAGAGGTGAGAATCGGCTCATCGGCGCTGGAGAAACGGCCGAGGACGAGGACGACAACGAGGGCGATTGACCGCATCATTTTGGCTGCGTGGCGGCGGGGGCGCGGTCTTCAGCAAGTTCGCGGAAGTATTCCTTCAAAATTTCCTCGTAGCGGTCGGGAAACTTTTCCTTGAGCGCTTGGATGAATTTCTCGCGCTCGGCTGGCGGCAGTTTGCCCCATTCGTCGGAGCGATCGCTCGGATGCACAGGATCGAGCGGGCCAACGCGGCGACCGTCGCCGTCGGTCAAGTAACCGCCTCGCGCCGGTTTGCTGGGTTTCCCGCCTTTCGGCTGGCCTTGCTGTTGCTGCTGACCTTGTTTCTGCTGATTTTGCTGGTCACCTGTTTTCCGAGCCTGCTGTTGCGGTTTAGGTTTTGGCTGGTTTTTTTGCTGTCGCTCTTCGACAGTCTTGATCAAGTCATCCAGCCAAGCAACCACTTCTTCCTGTTTCTGTTTTGTCGGCTGCCCCGTTTCGGCTTGGGTCAAGAGATCTTTGGATTCCTTCATTAATCGTCCAACCGTGCCGACGGGGTCTTTCAAATCTTTCGAGAGCTGGCTGACGCGGGCCTGAATGCGTTTGGTCTCCGCAGCGTCGCTCAAACCGAGCCGCTCGGCGGCATCGAGATAACCAATGTATTGCTTATAGGCGTAAAACATCCGTGCTTCTTTCTCGTACCCTTTGATGGCCAATTCGTGTCCGCGCAACGCGAACGACAATCGCTCTGGATAATCCATGCCGATCGCCGCCGCCGCGTCGGTCGCGGCGATTTCCTCATCGCTGATGATGTTCGGCTTTGCTTTCGCCGTCGCAATTTCCTGTAACGCGGAAACGCGACCCCATGCCGCCGCGGCGGTGAAGTAGGTTTTGGAAGTTGGATTGATGAGTTTCTGGAACGCCTCGGCGGCTTCCTCAAACTTTTTGTTTTTGTGCAGTTCCATCGCGGCAGCGAATCGCTCGTCCACTTGTGCGAATGCCGTCATGGCATCGTTCGTGTTTCGCGCGGGAGATTGTTCCTTGGGGATTTCCCGGAGCGACCGTTTCGCGGCTTCCGCTTTCGCCAGGTCGTAGAGGACTTCTGTCTCGATTTCCGCCGCGATCTCTTCGCGTTCCTGCGCGAGGGTTGTTACGGCGACCGCCGGTTTGTCGGCCGGGATTTTCTTGGGGTCAAGCGCGTGCGCCTCGGTCAAGCTCCATGAAATCGCAAGAGCGATCAGAAACCCGGTTAGTGGGCTTGTCCGCATTGTTTGCAGCCCCCGTTGATTTTGTGCGCGAGGTCGTGTGCGAGTTTTTCCACCTCGGCCTGACGTTGTGTCACCGTGCGCAGGTCGCCTTCCTGCTCCTTGGTGAGACTGCGTCCTTTGCGAGTCGTGTCGAGTTTTGCCGTGTGATCGTTCACGCGAAGTTGCATCCGTTTCAGCATTTTGAGTTCCGCCACCGACGGAACAAGAGAGCCTTGTCAACCTCCGCCTCCGCCTCCGCCGGCGACAAGCATCTGGCGGCGAATCCGCTCTTTTTTGAGGGCATCGATCAATTCCTGCAAATTGGCCTCAATTTGCGCCTGCCGCGCCTGCGTTTCTTTACCCGTCGCAACAGCGCCCAGCTGTCCCGCAGTCCACTTCAGATCATCGCGCGTTTCGCCCAATACAGCGGGGAACACCGCGGTCGTGCCTTCTTCTTTTAGTTTGCCGAGCAATTCTTCCGCGCGGGTCGAAAGTTTCGTCTCGCCATCGGACATTTCTTTTAGTTTCAACTCGTCCTCGCGCGCTGGTTTGGACTTGGCAAGCTTGGTGTCCAACGCGCTCGTTTCATCGCTAAGGACGCGCTGTTTTTCCAGCATCTCGCGCAACGCCGTCTCCATCTCGATCAATTGCTGCGTCTGCGCCGCGGCGATGGCTTCCTGCATTTTTTGCTCGGCAGCCTTGAGCTTGTCGAGAGCATCCTGCTGGTTCTGCGCGGCATCGGAAGCTTTCTTGTCGCCGAGATTTTGTTCGGCGTTTTTCATATCACCGGTAGCAGCATCGAGATTTTTGCTGCTCTCGCTGACCGATTGCTGGGAGGCGGGCGAGTTCTGACTGTTGGTTTGTTTCATCGCCTCGGCCAATTTCTCGGAAAGGTCTCGTGTTTGTTCCTGCGCTTTTTTTAGTGCATCGAATTTTGCCTGCGCCTCGGCAGCCTTTTGCTCCATCGCGGCTCGGTGCTCGTCTAGCTGTTTGCGGGCTTTTTCGAGTTGCTCAAGTGCGCGTTTCTGTTCCGCTTGCGCGTCGGATTTTTGAGTGGCTTTCAGATTTTCGGCAGCCTTTTGCATCCGTTCCTGCGCGGCGGCCAGAGATTGGCTGGCGGCTTCGGAGTCCTTGGTGCGTTCCGCAAGGTCTTTGGTCTCTCTCGCGACGGATTGCTGCGAACCGGCGCACTTGGCGCAAGCATCCTTGTCGCCACTGGCGGCTTTGTCGGATGCGGCCAACTCGGCTTTTTGGCGCTCAATCAGATCCGCGATATCGGCAGCGGCGCGTTTCGATTTTTCGAGTTGTTCGAGCTTTCGGGCGACATCAGCGGATTGATTTTGCAGTTCGGTTTCTTGTTTGATGATTGTCTGGAGCGCCGCGAGCTGGTTTTGTAACCGCTCCATTTCTTTTTGAAGCTGGTCGAGGGACCGCTCGCTCTCCGAGAGGATCCCCAGGATTTTACGGAGTTCATCGACGACTTTCGCAGATTGTTCGGTGGCTTGTGGCAGTTTTGCGTCAAGAAGCGCCTGCACGACGGCCTGCATGTTAGCGGCCACCAAATCTTCCTTGGCCGTTTTGAGCGCGGCCATCAGTTTGGCGGCGCTGGCTGGCTCTTTCTCGGCGAGCATCCTGGCCAGATCCTCCATCTTCTTTTCGAGCTCCTGATACCGCTCGCGGACGCGCTGCTGCTGGTACGCGAGCGATCGGGTATCGTCTTTCTTTGCGTCGGCGGTGGTTTCCACGGCTCGCAGAGGGGTGGAGTTGACCGCCGCGACCATGATCGCCATCATGAAAAGCTTTTCAATTCTCATAGGTTTGCTCCGTGCGAGACTCTACGCCTCAATCCCAAACCAGTCAACCTCTGCCTTTCATTGGACAAAGTAAACGCCGCTTTGTTCCACCGAAGCTACTTTTGTTTCTCAAGGGTAACACTGGCTCGCGGCAGCTAACACAAACCCGAAGGCAAGTTGCCTTATTTCGGTTGTCCTCCGAGCAATTTGTTGATTTCGTCCTCCAGCTTTTTCTTGGCAGCGGCGCTTAAATCTTTTTGCTGGTCGAGGATTTGGCGCAACAACGCGATGGCGTCGGCCAGGGTTTCGCCTTTGACCATATCGGTGAGGATGGCAAGCATCTGTTCGTGCACGCGAGTTTGCAGTTCAACTTGCGCTTCCAGCTTGGGCAGCAGAGCGGCGGGTGGATCGGCGACATTGATACGTTCCATCGCGGGGGCGATTTCGGTGAGTAGCGCGCCCGAGACATCGCGGAGCGGGCCCACGATGCGAAATTCCAGCCGTGTATAATCGCTGTCGGTGGAGACGCGGTTAAGGCGCATTTCGGTGAGGATTCGATTGAATTGCTCGCCGATGTTTGCCGAGCCGTTGCCGATGTCGCGTTCATCGGCGGTGATTGCCGCGGGGCTGCCCGCGCCGGAGGCGTAGGGCGAGAGTGATTGACCGGCAGCGGCTTGGTCGAGCAAGAGTTTCGTCGCGTCCAATACTTCGCGCTGGCGATTGGTGAGCCTTTCGAATTCGATCCGGTGCGCTTTCTGGCGGCGTTGCAATTCCTCCAGCAGTTCGACAGCGCTCACGATGCGAAGCGCGTAGATTGTGCTCTCGGCGCGATTGCCGCCAACAGGAAACGATGCGGCATCCTTGGCTTCGATCCGGAACTGAATTAATTCGCCCTCGGTCATGCCGACGGGTTCGATCGGCCAGAGATGGTCGTTGAGGCGCACGAGACGATTGGGAAACGCAACGCTCTTGAACGGTTGGGTCTGTGTTTGTCCGGTTAGATCAGTTTTGCCGTAGCGTAATTCCAGCGCGGTCACGCCGTAGTCATCGCGCGCCTCGATCTGCAGCGGCACGGTTGCGACTTTTGTCACGCGCTCGCCCACACCTGTCACGGCCAGCCGCAGCGTCGGTGCCCGGTCGGGCAGCGCAAAAATCGGGTAGCTGAACGCCGCATCACTCGTAAAACCTTCGGCGTCGTCGAGTGCGATGCGCAGCCGCGCGCTCTTCTCGACTTTCAGGCGTGTCGTGATCCGATTTTTTTCTGACAGCAAGTTGATCGCGCCGATTTGGTTCTCGCCGAGAAACGCCCTGCCGCCGGTAAGCGGTTTCGACGAAACAGCGCTCAACTCCAAGGTTGTGCCGGCGGGAACTTCGAGATTGCCCTCGCCCAGTCCGAATGTCTTCGCTGCCAGCCCCGTGTATTCGGGATACAAGGCTCGAAATTTCACGTCGCTCAACACGGGCGGTTCGACCAATTCCACGGCGAAAACCGCCGTGGTCGCGTCGCCTCCGCTGGCCCAAAACCGGAAGGGCTCGACAACGCCGTCCAAACGCCTCGTGAATTTTCCGTCGGCCGCGCGCGAGAGTTCTTCTCGAAAACGGCCGGCCGACGCGAACTGCATCTCCAGCCGCACCATATCCGGGATGCGTTTACCGCTCGCCGTTACGATGATATCGAGAGAGCCGCCGCGCATCACGCGTTTGGGCGAATCGCCAAAATCTTTCACCGTGAGATAGGTCGCCTGCGGCCACGGCACATCGCGCAACAACACGTCGCGCTGGAACCAGATGGTCATCGTCGCCGGGAAAACCGCCCACGCCAGCGCGACGGTTGCCAGCGCGCCGCAGCCCGCCGCCAACCAGCGTTTGAGACGCAGAGTATCCAGCGCCGTCGCGGGATTGATTTGTTGCGCCGCTTCATCGGCTTGTTGGACGACGGCCGCAACCAGTTGTTCCGAGTATTCCGCGTGCGGGTTCAGTGCCAACTGAACCGTCGTGATGACGCGGTCTTCGAGTTTCGGGAAATATTTTTCGAGAACGAGCGCGATCTCCTCATCGGGCAACGCGCGCGACAATGGCTTCGCTAATCTCCGCCAGGCGACCACGGCTACGCACGCCAATGCCGCGCCGCTGACCAAAATCCGTTGCGCCACGTTGAGCCGCAGCGACCAGTCCAATGCGAACGTGAACGCAATCCCCGCTAGAGCGGCCACCGCCACCGCCGATAATCCTTCCAGCGCCAGCACGCGCCGAATCGCCGCGCGCAATTCAGAGAGACGCCGCAGCAATATTTGTCGTGGCACAATCATGTTTAAGCCATATTTTTCCATTTTCTCAAGCTCCATTCGGTAAAGAGCAGGCCGCAGAACATCAAGAGCATTAGGGGCGCATCCCACAGGTCTTGGGTGACTTCGTTGAGCAATATTTGTTCGCGGGCGGGGATGAGCGAGGGGATGTTTTCGAACTCGTCCGCTTTCAGAAATTTTCCGCCCGTGGTGCGCGCCAGGTCGGCCAGCAACGGCTCGTTCATGCGCGGCTGCTGAAACTCGATCCGAGGCAGGATGACGCGAAAATTTTTCTGCGCAGCGCGCGCTGCCAGCTCGGTGTCGTCCGTTTTGGGGACGATTTCGTACAGCCCGACTTTGTCGAGCAGGACAGTGCCTTCCAACTGGCCGGGATTGCCGGGCAAGGATTGGAGCGTGACGGCAATCTTCGTTTCGCCCTCGCCTTTCAGTTCGATGTCGAATTTATCCAATTTCGCGGGGGTATAATCTTGCGCGTACACTTTCGCGTTGATCTGCGCCCGCTGGCCGAGGTTGTACGTCTCTTTGTCCGTATAGAACTCAATGCGTTTGCGTCCGCCGAGCAATCGGCCTTGCGAGAGGTACCGGACGGTTTGATTCCAAAACTGCTCGTAATAGCGCGCTCCAGTGTAGCGCCAGCGCCAGGTGGCGTCCATGCCGAGAAACAACACGCGACCGGCGCCGTAAAATTGCGAGGCGACCACCGGCATCGCGCCGTCGCTGATGACGCGGCGCGGGTCGGAGTGAACGGCGAGGATGGCCGCGCCCGGTTTGCTGCGGGCGACGGGTTGCGCCCAATAAAACCCCGGCATTACTGCCCAGAGATTTTTGTTCCGGTCAGGATCGGTATCGAACTGGAGCGCGGGATGATCGAGTCCCTGCGGGGTGATGATGAGCGGCCATTGCTGGAGATTGATGCGACTGATGCCTTCGCGGAAGGCGAGCGAATCGCGCTCGATGGTGACCGGCAACATCGCCGTCAGCGGCTCGAAATCGCGCATGAACAGAAATTCTTCGGTGTATTTGTTGCCGGCGATGTAGCAAACCCCGCCGCCGCGGTCGGCGACGAATTTTTGCAGCAATTTTGCCCAGGGAGCATCGAAGTCGCGCGGCTGCGGATCGTAGAGCACCACGACATCGTAGGCGAACAATTCGTTCTCCTCGCGCGGCAGTTTGGCCAGCGGTTTCTCGCCCGCGCTGGATTCCTGAGCGATCTCCGCCGACGCGTTCTCGAGCCAGACATGGGCGGCGATGGTCTTGTCGCGGATCAGAAAGTTTTTCAGGTAGCGATACTCGCGGCCGGAATCGCCCGAAACAAACAGCACCTTGACCTTCTGGTCGATCACGCGAGCGGCCATCGCGGCGGAATTGTCTTTGTCGGTTACCTCGCCCGCTTGCGACTCAATCTCCGCGGTGAATGTGAACGCGCCCACGCGCGTCGGTTTCACCCGCAATGTGATTTCCTGTACCGCATCGTCCGCGCCGAATGTGACGAGTTGTTGCGCGACGATTTCACCGGCCGCGCCTGAATCTTTTTGTTTCAAAATCAAATTCACATTTCTCCCTTCGAACCCGCGCGCGGTCAAGCGAACGCTGAAAACCGCCTCGTCATCCTTGAAGATCACGTTGTTTGCGGCCAGTGCCATGATTTCGATATTGCGCGGCGGCTCGGCGCTGCCCAGACCGATCGCGAAGATCGGAACATTTTTTGCGACGAGGGCTTGCGCTCCCGCCATTGCGTCGCCGGCATTGGTCTGTCCGTCGGTCAGCAACACCACCGCGGCGATGGGTTGCCCCTGCGAACTCGCGAGTGCTTGCCGCAGTCCCGCCTCGATGTTGGAAGTCACTCCCGTTGGTTGCAATTGTGCGGTGTCGAAAATCAGCAGGGGCGGTTTGCCCGCTTCCGAGGATTCGTTTCCTTCGTGTGCTTGCTCGCTGATTTTTAATTCCCGCGCCGCGTCGGAGAATGCCATCACCTTGAGCTTGTGACGCCGAGTCAATTCGCCCAGCCATCCATCCGACGATGATTTGTCGCTCTTGGCCATCATCGCGCGAATAATTTCCAGGCGCGGCATCGTCGGGATTTTTTCAGGCTCGATGCCAAGCGCCCGCCCGAGTCGGTGCGCGAAATCCGCGTCCGTATAGCGATCCGCCAAGCTCATCGAAAGGGAATCGTCCACGAGCACCACCACTGACGACGGCAACCGTTTGCTTTTATCAATGACCAATGTTGGCTGAAACAGCGCCAGCATCACGACCGACAGCGCCGCCAGTCGCAACGCCGCCAGTCCACTCTTCATTCGCGGTGACGCACTCTCACTCTCGCGCCGATAATTTCGAAACGTCAGCCATGTCAGCACGGTTATGAGCACGAGCGTCGCCAGCGCCCACCAGGACTGTGGCAGACCTTGGAACCGTATCGAAACCTGCGACCAGTTCGCGCCCGCGAATTGATCCGCGTCCAGCCCCAGAAGTTTGGCGATGAGGGAGTTCACGTTTTGATTAGACCAACCATAGCCGCTGAAGTTGCGCAAGGATAGAAAATAAACGCTGCCTTGACATGCCCACTTGGCTGTGCCATAGTGCGCGTGCCTCGAAAGAGGCGGTCCTTTAATTCGATCCAGAGAGGTCGAGAAGGTAATGATGACGACGCGACACACAGACTATTTTTGTGCCTGCCTCCGCGCCTGCGGAGCGCGGGCGTTTTTTTTGTCCCAATCTATGGCAAAGCGCATGCCCTCACGAGACGGAGGTGTGCAATGACCGCGGCCTCCACCAAAATCCTCGACCCCGCCGCAATCGAGCGCGCCCTCTCGCGGATGGCGCATGAGATCATTGAGCAAAACCCCGCCGCCGACGGTCTCGCGCTGGTCGGCGTCCAATCGCGCGGGGTATACATCGCCCATCGGCTCGCGGTGAAAATCGAAGCAATCGTCGGAGCAACAATTCCAACGGCGGAGATTGATACTGCAATGCATCGGGACGATCTCGCCCAGCGCGCCGCGCCGCCGCCCGTTCGAGGATCGAAAATTCCCTTCGACGTGAAGGATAAAAACATCGTCATCGTGGATGACGTGTTGTACACCGGCCGTTCCTGCCGCGCCGCGATGGAGGAACTGCTCGATTATGGCCGCCCTCGTCGCATTCAACTCGCCGTATTGGTGGATCGCGGCCATCGTGAACTTCCGATCCGTGCCGATTACGTTGGCAAAAACGTCCCGACTGCCGCAACCGAGAAAGTGCGTGTCCATTTGAAAGAATCCGACGGGAACGACGAGGTGGTGATCGAGAAATGAAAACCTGGACCCGAAAAGATTTGCTCACGATCGAAGAATTGAGCGCCGACGAAATCACTCTGGTGCTGGATACCGCCGTTGCCTTCAAGCAAGTCGGCGAGCGGGAAATCAAAAAGGTGCCGTCCCTGCGCGGCAAGACCGTTGTCAACCTCTTCGTCGAACCCTCCACGCGCACCCGAACGACCTTCGAGTTGGCCGCCCACCGTCTCTCCGCCGATGTCATCAACATCACCGCCACAACCTCCTCGATTACAAAGGGCGAAACCCTCAAGGACACGGCGCGCAACCTCGAAGCGATGAATGCCGATTTCATCGTGATTCGTCACAGTGCGGCGGGTGCGCCGAAATTCCTCTCCGATCGGCTGAAAGCGTGTGTAATCAATGCGGGCGACGGCGCGCACGAACATCCCACGCAAGCGCTTCTGGATGCATTTACAATCCGCGAGAAGAAAGGGAAATTGGAAGGTCTGCGCGTCACCATTCTGGGGGACATCCTTTACTCTCGCGTCGCCCGCTCCAATATCTGGCTGCTCATCAAGATGGGCGCAAAAGTAACTTTGTGTGGGCCATCGACGCTCGTGCCTCGGGCGTTCGAACAACTCGGATGCAAGGTAACCAACAATGTAGATGAAGCCATTGCTGACGCCGACGTGATCAATCTTCTACGAATCCAGCACGAGCGCCAGCGCGCCACCGCGTTCCCGTCCATCGGTGAATATACCGCCGTCTTCGGCCTGAACAAGGAGCGGTTCGCGCGAACCAAACCCGACGCGCTCATCATGCATCCCGGGCCGATCAATCGCGGCGTCGAGATTGATAGTGAAATAGCCGACAGCCCGCGCAGCGTGATTTTGGAGCAGGTTACCAACGGCCTCGCCGTTCGTATGGCCGTGTTGTATTTGTGTTCGGGTGGCAAAGGTCCACAGGAGGTCAATGCCACATGAAATCGAATCGATGGATTCAGCTTTGGAGTGCGGGAGCTTGCTCCCGCTTTTCCATCGGGCAGCTTGCTGCCCGAAATTCTTCCTCGTCCCGCCAAGGCGGGACTACCCAAAGCGCCAGCAAGCTGGCGCACTCCAAAAACCTACCGAATGACCAATGACCAAACAATTCCACTTTTGCTCATCCTCGTCTTTACGACTAGCGGGTGTGCAACCATGAGAAACGACACCCCAATCGAGTCGGAATGGATCGAGCGAGAACCGTTCGATTCCGCAGTCGCGTCGGTGGACGGCGCGGGTGTCGAAGTCGAGTTGCGTGTCAAGCGTGAGGGAATAGTTTCGCCGTGGTTTTCGCTCGGACAATTCTGCGAAGGCAGTATCAAAAGTCAGCCTCGCGATGGCGTTGCGGTTGAGATTGATGTCATGCGGATCCAGCCGCCGCTGGCCACAGAGTTTCAGTATCGCGTCAGTAAAGCGAATCCCTCTGTGAAAGTCATGACCTATCGCCGCGATGACCGCAAACCGTTTGCATCGAATCGCTCACCTGTGTGGGGCAAAGTGTTGCCTGTGCCGCAGCGGTCGCAAATGGTTGAAGACACGAAAATTCGCGGCAAGATTTGCAGCCCAACTTCCGTGGCGATGGTGATGGAGTTTTACGGCGTGAATTTGCCGACAACCGAAGTTTGCAAGGGCGTGTACGACGCGGGCGCGGGCATCTATGGGAACTGGCCATTCAACACGGCATTTGCCTGCCAGGCGCTCCGCCCGAAAAACGTCGAGTCGTTCGTCGAACGATTTTCGTCGCTCGAAGAACTAGAAGGCGAAATTACCGCGGGTCGTCCGGTGATCATTTCGATTCGTTGGGCGAAAGGCGAACTGACCGATGCTGCGGTTTCATCGAGCGACGGCCATCTACTCGTCGTGGTCGGTTTCACGGGCAACGGCGACGTGGTCGTCAACGACCCCGCCGCGAATCCCGAAAAGTCCGAAAGTGTCCGCCGCATTTATCTGCGACAAGACATTTATCGCTGCTGGCTGGAGAACGCGGACGGAATTGTTTATCTGTTTCGACACCAAAAATGAACTCGCTCATCATAAAAAATGGCCGCATCCTTGACCCCGCGAACAAACGCGACGAGGTCGCCGATCTTTATGTCGTAGACGGCAAGATCGCTGATAAATCCAGCATCCAACATCCAGCATCCGACGTTCCCACGATTGATGCTCGCGGGCTGATCGTCTCTCCTGGACTCATTGATATTCACGTTCACTTGCGCGAGCCTGGCCAGACGGCTAAGGAAACCATCGAGACCGGCACGCGCGCGGCGGCGCGCGGAGGATTTACCAGCGTTGTTTGCATGCCGAACACCTCGCCCGCCGCCGATACCGCCGGTACCATTGCTCTCATCCTTCAGCGCGCCCGCGAAGTCGGTTGCATCAACGTCTTCCCGACGGGCGCGATCACGCGCGAACTCAAAGGCGAAGAGATGGCCCCCATCGGTTCGCTCAAGAAAGCGGGTGTGGTCGCCATTACCGACGACGGTCATTGCGTCCAAAACCACGAGTTGATGCGCCGCGCCGTCGAGTACGCCAAAATGTTTGAGTTGCCTGTGATGGATCATTGTCAGGATAAATCGCTCTCGACCGATGGCGTGATGCACGAGGGCTACTGGAGCACTGTGCTCGGCCTGCGCGGTTGGCCGAGCGCCGCCGAGGAAGTTATCGTCGCGCGAAACATCCTGCTCGCTGAACTCTGCGATTGGCATGTCCATTGCCAGCACATCAGCGCCGCCGGCAGCGTCCGGCTGCTCCGCGAGGCGAAGAAGCGCGGTGTCAAAATTACCGGCGAAGTCACCCCGCATCACTTTACGCTCATCGACGAAGCGCTTCGCGGCTATGACACCAATTTCAAAATGAACCCGCCGCTCGGCGACGAGCGCGACCGCGAGGCGTTGCTCGAAGGCTTGGCGGACGGCACGCTCGAAATCATTGCCAGCGATCACGCGCCGCATTGCACGTACGAAAAGGAAGTCGAATTCGACTACGCGCCGTTCGGCATCCTGGGTCTGGAAACGCAACTGCCTCTCTCTCTCGACCTCGTGCGCAAGAAAGTGCTGACAATGTCGCAATTGATCGAGAAATTCACTGTTGCGCCAGCGAAGCTGATCAACCAGCCTAAAGGAACGCTGGGCATCGGCGCGGATGCCGACATCACGATTTTCGATCCCGATCACGAATGGACCTATGACGTAAATCAAGGCGTCAGCAAAAGCCGAAATTCTCCCTTCCACGGCTGGCCCCTCAAAGGTGCCGCCGTCGCCACCATCGTCGGCGGCAAAATCGCGTGGAAGGATAAGTAAACTATGGCTCTCGGATATAAATTGCGAAACACGATTCAACCATTCAACCATTCGTCCCACAACTCCATGACTTCATCACTCCCACACTCCAACGCCGTTCTCGCACTCGAAGATGGTTTTGTCCTCCGCGGCAGCGGGTTCGGCGCCCGCGCCACCGCTCTGGGCGAGGCGGTCTTTAATACCTCGATCACCGGCTATCAGGAAATCCTGACCGATCCCAGCTACAAAGGCCAGATCGTCGCGATGACCTATCCGCTCATCGGCAATTACGGTATCAACAGCGCCGATGTGGAGAGCGAGCGACCGCACGTGGCCGGTTTTGTCGTGCGTGAGTTGTCGGCGATTTCATCGAATTGGCGCGCGGAGATGACACTGCCACAATATTTGGAACAATTCGGCATCCCCGCGATCCAAGGCGTGGATACCCGTGCGTTAACCAAGCATCTCCGCACCCGCGGCGCGATGAAAGCTTGCATCAGCACCGAAGATATCAGCGATGCCGAAGCCGTGAAACGCGCGAAAGAGTGGCGCGGCCTCATCGGCGTGGATTACGTCGTGGAGGTCACGCACAAACAACCATTTGTTTGGGACGCGGACGACAAACTCTCGGGTAATTGGAAAGCCGAGCGCACGCCTGATGGGCAAATGGTTTACAGCGATAAACTGCCATCGGCCGATATTCCGATCGTGGCCTACGATTTCGGCATGAAGTTCAATATTCTGCGCCGCTTGCGCCAGCGCGGGTTCCGCGTGCAAGTCGTTCCCGCCACCGCGACTGCCGCCGAGGTGATGCGGTACAACCCGCGCGGAGTATTTTTGTCGAACGGTCCCGGCGATCCTGCCGCGCTTACCTACGCACACAAAGCCGTTCACGGTTTAATGAAAGAAAAAGTTCCAATCTTCGGCATTTGTCTCGGCCATCAAATTCTCGGCCATGCTTTTGGGGGAACGACGTTCAAACTCAAGTTCGGTCATCGCGGCGGCAATCAACCCGTCAAAGATGTGCCGAGCGGAAAAGTGCTGATCACTTCCCAGAACCACGGTTTTGCGGTGGATCCGAAATCGCTCCCGGACGATGTCGAAATCACGCAGACGAATCTGAACGATGGCACGGTGGAAGGGATGCGTCACAAAAAGCTGCCGATCTTTTCCGTCCAATATCATCCTGAAGCCAGTCCTGGTCCGCACGATCCAAGTTATCTCTTCGCCGAGTTCCGCGCGCTGATTGAAAAGCGTGGATAATAATGTAGTGGCGTCCTCCGCCATAGGCGGACAAGTCCGAGCGCCGTCTGGCGGATGTATCCGCTTCGGCATTGACCCCGCCGGTGCGATTCTGTAATTTCCCTGCCATGCCACGACTGGTTCTCAATCAAGGCGACGAAAAAGGCAAAGCCTTCCAATTGAAAGAAGGCCAGAATCGTGTCGGTCGTTCTGACGATAATGCCATTAAGATCGACGACGCTTCCGTCAGTTCGCATCACGCCGAAATCGTCGTAGCCGGCAAACGCGTGACCGTGCGCGATCTTGGTTCGACCAACGGTACGCGCATCGGCGGACGCAAAGTGCAAGAAGCGGAATTGCTCGAAGGCGACCAAATCATGTTTGGCATCATACCTTTTGTATACCAAGTCAGCCCGCCCCGGCCGCCTCCGCGCGGTGGAATCCGCGCCGATCAGATTGGCGTGGCGCAATCACCGTCACCCGACAAAGTCAGCACGGTGTTCAAAACGAAGGAATAACACACGCGCTTCCGCATTGACCGCGATACAGAGTTTTTTGTAGAAAGCCACCCACCATGCCGCGACTCATCATTCGAAAAGGCGACGATAAAGGCAAAGCGTTCGAACTGCACGAAGGCCTCAATACACTCGGCCGCGCAGAAGGCAATACCATCATCCTGTCCGATGGCTCGATCAGCTCCAATCACGCGGAGATTTTTGTCGAGGGCGAGCACCTCACCATTCGAGATCTCGGCTCAACCAACGGCACCCGCCGTAATTCGGACAAGATCATGGATGCGGTCCTGCAGGATAACGACGAGCTCTGGCTTGGCACGTTAAGTCTGCGTGTCGAAATCATCCCGCCCAAACCGCCGCCGCGCAGTGGGGTGCGACTCGACGAAATCGGCGCCGCGGTCTCTCCTGCGCCTGCCGCTGCCAGCAGCGGTTTTCACAAAGCTCCGGATACCAAACGCCAGTGGCCTCCCGCCATCGTCTTCGTCATCGCCGGTCTCGCCGTCGTCCTCCTCATCCTGCTCGCTCTCGTCGCAAAAAAGATGATGGGGCGGTAATTGGTTGTATGCGGCAAGCGAACGGAATGATGGAGTTTTTGTGCGTTTTGTGACTTTTCGTGGCAAATACGATTATGACCCTAACCACCCCGCCGCGTCCTTGGCCCAATAGGTAAAAATCAAATCTGCGCCGGCGCGCTTGAAGCCGGTGAGAATTTCTAACGCGGCGGCTTTTTCGTCCAACCACCCGTTTTGTGCGGCTGCCTTGAGCATCGCGTATTCGCCGCTGACGTTATAGACCGCGACGGGCACGCGGAATTTTTCTTTGACGCGCCAAATGATGTCTCCATAACCGAGCGCGGGCTTAATCATCACCATGTCTGCGCCTTCGTCGAGGTCGAGCGCCACTTCGCGCAAGGCTTCGTCCGCATTGGCGAAATCCATCTGGTAGGTTTTGCGATCGCCGAACTGCGGCGGCGACTCGGCGGCTTCGCGGAACGGGCCGTAGAAGGCAGACGCGAACTTGGCCGCGTACGAAAGAATCGGCGTATCGGCAAACCCGTTCTCGTCCAGCGCGCGACGAATCGCACCCACGCGTCCATCCATCATGTCGCTTGGCGCGACGATGTCTGCTCCCGCCTGCGCGTGGGAGAGCGCCGTCTGTGCGAGCAAATGCAACGTGGAGTCATTATCAATGTCAAATTCGACTTTGGACTCTGAACTGTGGACTTTGGACTTCCTGACGACTCCACAATGTCCATGGCTCATGTATTCGCATAGACAAACGTCAGTGATCACCACCAGTTCGGGCAGTTCTTTCTTCAACGCGCGGACGGCCTGTTGCACGACGCCGTTCGGGTCATACGCCCCACTGGCTTGCTCGTCTTTTTTATCAGGGATCCCGAAGAGGATGACGGCGGGCACTTTTACCACAGACAGTTCTCTCGCCTCCTTGACCAACTCATCCACCGATAATTGGAACTGACCGGGCATGGAGCTGATGGGACGACGCTCGCCTTTGCCGGGACGGACGAAGAGCGGGGCGACGAGGTTGCTGACGGACAGATCCGTCTCGCGCACTAGAGCGCGCAAGCCGGCGCTCTTGCGCAGGCGCCGAGGGCGTGTGATGGGAAACTTCATGCGCGGGAACAATACCACCGATGTTACGACGCGGCAAGTTGCAGGTACGACATAGCCGTGCTATCGTCGCGAGCAATGGTGAAATTCGATTTTGTCCGCTCGCATGGTCTCGGCAACGACTATCTGGTCGTTGACCCCGCGCGCCTGGGCTTTCCGATGACGCCCGCGCGCGCCAAACTGATTTGTGACCGCCACGTCGGTGTCGGCAGCGATGGTGTTCTCGAAATGACAAAACCGACGCGCAAAGCTGACTTCTCTCTGAAAATCTGGAATCCTGACGGCAGCGAAGCCGAGAAGAGCGGGAACGGTCTGCGCATCTTCGCGCAGTTCCTTTATCACCATGGCTACACGAAAAAAACCGAGTTTACCGTGCAAACACTCGGCGGCCTTGTGTATGCCAGATTGATGGTCAAGAAAAACCGAGTGATCGCCGCGCGAGTGGACATGGGCAATGCGGTCATCAATAATAATCTTACAACGTTGGAAGTCGGCGGCAAGAAATTGAAGATCGTCGCACTCTCCGTTGGCAATCCGCATTGTGTCACCATCGTGCCGGATTTGGCGAAAGTGGATTTCTTCCGGCTCGGGCCGCTGATCGAGAATCACAAAGCGTTTCCAAACCGCACGAATGTTCAGTTTGCGCAGGTTCGCACGCGCAACGCTGTGCGTGCACTCATTTGGGAGCGCGGCGCGGGACACACGCTCGCCTCTGGATCGAGTTCGTGCGCTGTCGCCGCGGCGTGTCACCACAAAGGACACGTGGACAATCATGTCACCGTGGAAATGGAAGGCGGCAATCTGGATATTGAGATTGGGGACCCTTCGACTCCGCTCAGGGCAGGTGGACTGGCGTTGACGATGACCGGGCCAGTCGAAGAAATCTGCGCTGGGAATTTGAGCGAAGAGATAAGAAGGAAGCTTCTTGGTTTGTCATCCTGAGCGTAGCGAAGGATCTCTGCTGTTCTGCCCGCCACCGGAACGAGATGCTTCTCTGCGCTCAGCATGACAACCTAGGAGGTAAATGCCACTCTTCGAACCAGTCCTTTGCCAAGTCGTTCCAATTCGGATTCTCTTCTTCGATGAGCGTGATTTTTTTCGAGCGTAGCCAACCCTTGATTCGTTTCTCGCGAGTGATTGCATCGCGAGCGTCCCGGTGCGATTCGTAATACACAAGCTTAAGTTACGTTATAACGATTGGTGAACCCCGCGATCTTTTTTTGCTTGTGCTGCCAAACACGTCGTTCGATGTCATTCGTCACACCTGTGTAGAGGACGCCGGATTTACTCGCCATAATATAAACGTAGTATTCACGATTCCTCATGATAACCGCGGAGATTCTTCGCTGCGCTCAGAATGACAAACTACACCCCCAACGACGCTCGCGCTTCCATCGCCAAATCGGTGCTCAAGTAACGCTCGCCCGTGCTGGGGGCGATGGTGACAATAATTTTGCCATCAAATTCGGGTCGGCGGGCGACTTCCAGCGCGGCGACAAGGTTCGCCCCGGAACTGATTCCACCAAAAATACCTTCTTCCTTAGCCAAGCGACGCGCCATGGCCATCGCATCTTCGTCTTTCACAGTCAGGACTTCATCCACAACGCTCATATTAAGAATAGCGGGCTTGAACCCTGCGCCGATGCCCTGAATCTTGTGTCGCCCGGGTGGACACCCGCTCAAGACGGCCGAGGTGGCTGGCTCGACGGCGATGCACTTGAAACCCGGTTTTTTCGCTTTGATCACCTCGCCAACGCCGGTGATCGTGCCGCCGGTGCCGACTCCTGCGACGAGGACATCGGCGCGGCCGTCGGTATCTTGCAAAATTTCCACAGCCGTCGTGCGGCGATGGATTTCGGGGTTGGCAGGATTGGAAAACTGATTGGGCAGGAACGAGTTGCGCGTTTCCTTATGTAAAACCTCGGCCTTGCGAATCGCGCCCGCCATCCCTTCTGCGCCGGGAGTCAACACGAGATCGGCGCCGAGCATTTTCAGCAAAAGCCTCCGCTCCATGCTCATTGTATCAGGCATGGTCAGGAGGCAGCGGTATCCTTTGGCGGCGCAAACGAACGCCAGGGCGATGCCAGTGTTGCCGCTGGTCGGCTCGATGACCGTACCGCCCTCGCCAAGTTTGCCGTCGCGTTCGGCCGCCTCGATCATGGCCACGCCAATGCGGTCTTTGACGGAACTAAGCGGGTTGAAAAATTCGCATTTGACGAGGATAGTGGCGTTGATGCCTCGAGGAATTTTGTTGAGTTTGACCAGCGGCGTGCGCCCGATGGTCTTCGTGATGTCGGAAAAAGTTTGTGCCATGCGGAAATTTTAACAGATTCAACGTCCAACATTCAACGTCGAACTTCCAACGTCCAACCAATCTGAATTGGAAGTTGAAAGTTGAGCGTTGAACGTTCAAAGTTGACTCCATTGAACATGAAAGCTGTAATCCTCGCCGCCGGAAAAGGCACGCGCATGAAGGAGCTGACCGCCGAGTTGCCCAAGCCCATGCTCCGTGTCGCGGGCCGGCCCGTGCTCGAGCATATTATCTGTGGCATCGCCAGCGCAGGCGTGCACGAATTCCTCATCGTCACTGGCTATCGAGCTGAGGTGATTGAAGATTATTTCAAGGACGGTAAAGCCTTCGGTGTGAGCATTTCCTACATCCGCCAGGAAATCGCCAGCGGCACCGGCTCGGCCGCGCTGCTGGCCAAAGATTTCGTTGGCGACGAGCCGTTCCTGCTCACCTACGGTGACATTCTGACCGCGCCAGAAAATTATCGCGATATGGTGGTTCTATTTGCCGAACTTAAACCAGATATCGATGGTTTCATAAGCACTTGGCATGGCGAAGATCTCACCAAAGGCGGCGCGGTCATCGTCAAAGATGGCCTTGTCACCGACATCGTCGAAAAAGGAACAGGCGCCGACCTGAAAAATGCGTTCTACAACGCAGGCATCTATATCTTCCCGGTAAACATCATTGCCGCGCTCGCCACCATCCCGAAATCTCCGCGCGGCGAATATGAACTCACCGACGCGATCAAACAAATCATCCGCGAAGGCTCGTGCTTGCGGCCGTTCGCATTGCAAAAGTACTGGCTCGACGTCCGCGATCCAGAAGTTCTAATTATCGCTGAGAAGTTGTTGTGCGAATGAGAATTACTGACTCGCGGCAATTTCTCCTATTGCCAAGGAGTGAAGTTGGGAGTTCAGGCTTCAGCCTGTTAATTTATTGGTGACATTTCAAACTAAAGTTCGAACTCCAAAACACGGTCATCGGAGTGACCATCTCGGAACGTGGCATTTCACCTGCTAATTATCCACGGCCGATTGCGTTTTGCGGTGTTGACAAGATTTGGCGCGGAGGTGTAGTCTCGCGGCTGTTGTTGGGTGACCTTGTCCGAGCCGCAAATGCGTGTCGGACTGCTTGGATGCCGCGATCCGTTGGGAGTTGCCGCTCCCGCGTGGAGAACAAGCCGCACGAAAGGAGGGTGCTAATGAACACATTATTGCACACGGGTGCGCCGCGCTTTGATCGCGTCGGCCGGGTAGCCAGCCTTCGGGGGCAAGGGCGTGGTGTTTTCTTTTTACGGCGCGGATGGGCGAATGTCGCGGCGCTGGTTATGCTGGGCGCGCTCCTCCCATCGTCGGATCGCACGGAAGCGACCGCGTCACCGACGCCATTTCTGCCGCCACCGATGTTGGCGCTCGATCAACCCGCGGATGAAATCGCGCCGCAGTTGCAATTGAATTTCAATCAGCCCGCCGGTCTCATCGCCCCTCCACGGTCCGCTGTGCAGCAGCAGGGTCGGTGGAAACGCATCACGGTCAGTTATTATTGCAAATGCTCGCGTTGTTGCGGGGAATGGGCGCAGTGGGGATTGACTGCCAGCGGAACGCGTCCGCGAGAAGGCGTGACGATCGCGGCGAGCCGGAAGATTCCGTTTGGCGCGCAACTTTACATTCAAGGAATCGGCTGGCGGCGCGTGGAGGATCGGTTGTCGGAGGAATACGACGGACGCGTGGATGTGTACATTGGCGGCTACGGAGCGCATCGCAAGGCATTGGAACTTGGTCTCAAAGACGCCTGGGTTTGGATTCCACGGGGATAGCGAATCTCTTTGCATGAAACTCCGCCATGTTTCTTTCGCGCTCTGGTTCGCGACGATTACCTTGGGTTATTCTGACGACGTGAAAACTCCTCAAGTAGGCGAACCGGCGCCGAATTTTCGGCTGACTACCCTGGATGGGAAAACTTTTACTCTGGCAGAGCTGCACGGCAAGCGAGTATTGCTCAATAGTTGGGCAAGTTGGTGAGGATGTCGAAATGATCTGCCCGTGTGGCAGAAATTTTTCGAGAAACATCGGGGAAAATTTGAGATGCTCTCCATCGCCGCGGATGTGCAGGGAGCGGATGTTGTCGAACCCATCGTACAAAGATTCCAGGTTGGTTTTCCTGTCGCGGTAGACACCGCCGATGTCTTTGGGCAGGCATTTGGACTGATCGCTGTGCCGGATACTTTTCTGGTGGACGAAGAGGGGATCATTCGCGTTCGTGGCAACGGACCGGATGAAAAACTGCTGACGCAAATCGAATCGGTGCTCGCCATGCCCAGGAACGCTTCGGCGCGCGCAACGCCGGCGTCTGATGTCGCAACGGGACGGCTCGACAAGGCCGCAGAATTGCTTCGCAAGGGGGACAAACTTGCTGCTCTCGCCGAGTTGCGGGAGAAACTCGGTCGTGCCCCACGCAACTGGCGCATTCGCAAACAGATATGGGCGATTGAGCATCCCGAAAAGTTTTACAAAAGCGACTCGCCCGATTACAATTGGCAGCGAGAACAACTCGAACGCGAAAAAACGAGCAAATGAGATATGCCGTTTACATTTTGGCAATGATGACGGCCTTATCGGTCGCGGAAGAGGAAAAAGTGAATTACAAACTCGACGACGACGGCAAAGCGATTCGGCTGGTCGCCGATGGCAAGCCAGTTTTTCAATACAACTACAACGACGTCACGCATCCTGATGTCCAGGACACAAATTTCACCCGCAACGGCTATCTTCATCCGGTCTGGACGCCGTCGGGCAAAATCATCACCGACGATTGGGCGTTGAAAGACAATCACGCGCATCAACGCGGCGTTTGGTTTGCGTGGACAAAAACCGAGATCGGCGGCAAACCGCGCGATTTTTGGAATCTCGGCAAGGGCGAAGGCAAACCGTTCTTCGCGAAGTTCGCGGAAAAATCCACGGATGGATTTGTCGCCGAACACGAATGGAAAATTGGCAACGGCGGCAAGAATACGCAGTACACGGACGTCGTTTTGCGCGAGCGATGGATGGTGCGTGCGGCGGGTCGCGTCGAGAATGGATTTCTCTTTGATCTCACAACACGGCAAGAAGCGCTCGTTCCGATTCATCTGCCATTGTATCATTACGGTGGCATCGCGTTTCGCGGGGCGTCGGAGTGGCAGCCGAAAACGGCGCCGATCAAGGTCGTCACCAGTGAGGGCGATGACCGTGTCGCCGGCGACAAAGGCGTCGCCCGATGGTGGCATGTACAAGGAAAGCTCGGCGACGGAGTTGCTGGCTTTGCAATCTTCGACGCGCCGACCAACAAAAATCATCCCACTCCAATGCGGCTGAATCCGGATATTCCGTATTTCGGCTTTTTCCCCTTCAAACGAAAGCCGTTTACCATCGAACCGAACCAGCCAATCGAGTTTCACTATCGGATGCTCGTTCACGATAGGGAACTTGCTCCCGAAAAAATCGAATCGCTCTGGCAAAACTGGTCCAAGTCGGTTACGAAATAATCATGGAATCCTGCGATCTCGCTGCGAAAGAATGTATCCCCTGCAAAGGCGGTGTGCCGCCGCTGAAGGGTCAGGTGCTCGCCGATCTCGCCGCGCAGCTCGGCGGAGGCTGGGCTGTTGTGGACGAGCATCACCTTGAGAAAGAGTGCAAATTTAAAAACTTCCGCGAAGCTTTGGATTTCACCAATCGTGTTGGCGAACTCGCCGAGACCGTGAAGCATCATCCCGATGTGTATCTTGCCTACGGCAAAGTGAAGCTCCTCATCTGGACGCACAAAATCAACGGGCTTACCGAGAGCGACTTCGTCTTCGCCGCCAAAGCGGATCGCCTGTACACGCCACCGGTCGGGTAAGAGGAGTTTTTCAGTTCAGCTGTATTCCTCCCAGCGCCACGGCACATTGAGCGCTCGGGCCAGCTCGACGGCCATGGACAAGCTCAAGCGATACGGTGGATCGGGGTCGTCGCGTGATTCGTCGGTTGTCACGAGCGTTACGTCGGGACCGGGAAGAACAACGATCAGTTCGCACCAATAAGCAGTGTAGCTATGATCATGTTTGTCGTGACGTTCGGTGTGCATCGCTTTCTGGCCGCGCAAAAGAACTCCTTGGATCTCTGTTAGCGGAACGACCCGCGCTTTCTCCGCTCGGCGGAAAGTCGCCTGTCCCGCCGCCCAATCGAACACATGCTCCCGTTCGGGAAAAGCAAATCGCATCCCGATTCCCGCTCCCAAGCCGCCGATGGCCGCGCCGAGCACGCCAAAACACCAACGCGCGAGCACTTTGAAATTTGCGATTTCGCTTCCCAAAAACCCCGCCACTCCGCCGGCGATTGCTCCGATGACCGCGCCGGTGATGATTCCCGAACGGGGGATGGCAGGAATGAAGAGGCGTACTTTATCGCCCGGCCGCCAATCCGTTACGGGAAAGACTCCCCACAATACTTTCAAGTGTTCCGGTTTGAATAGCGCAACTGTTAGCTCCGGTTCCTGGAAACGCGCCACGGCAACATCGGTCTCGTAGCGGGCACGCTCAATCATTGTCGGCACAGATTGCGCGTTTGTCGTGGGATCGGCTTTGCGTAACAATTCAATGTCCAGATTTCGCGGATCGCTGCGCAGTACCCGGTACCCCTGCCAGCCGCCAATGCGGGCGATGCGAAATAGCAAATCCATCGCCTCCGGGCGGCGATTCAGATCTTTGACGCACAGCGGGATTTGCACGCTACGTCCCTTCGCGTCATCGTCGAAGCGCAGATGGAGGTTGATCGCCAGCGGGCCGCCGCCCTCTGCGCCAATTTCAAACTTGATTGCTCGCAACCGACCCGGCTGCACCGAATAGTTCTTCCAACCCCATAGGCATATACCAACATGCTTCGCCGTCCAGCCACGCGCCGTATCCCACTCCAGCCGCGACCAATACGCGCCGATCTGTCCAGCGAAGAACAAAAACAACGCGATCGCGCCATACCAGAAGAACCCGATCAGGCCAAATACCAAAACGCCAGAAATATCTTTGACCAACGCCGCCACAGCAAACAGTGGAACGACCAGAAACGGCAGCAGAAAAAGTGTAATGAAGATTTTCTTGCCCAGTTCAGGTGGCAACCCGCGCCAGCGAATCGCGAGGCGTTGTCCCGGATCATCTCGTTCAATCGTATGCATTCTATAAACTATAAAGCCAATTCAATGTTCGTCTCTCGCTCGAACAGCTAGCCTAACATGCCTCCAAAGTTCGTCAACCCTCTATCCTACAACCCATTCGGGTTTTTGATGGTGTCGGTGCCGCCGTTGGCGTCCTGCCAACGGATTCGCAGCTTTCTGCCGGTATTGAATTCGCCATGTCCATCCACGAAAGCGGTGTTGCTGCCATCCTTCCCATGATTACTGCCTTTCGTCGAACAGGAGGTACGTTTTTGAAATTGTTGTGTGCCAAGGACATTCGCTCTGCGAACGTCCATTATATTATCGCCGGCCAGCGGTGAGTCGGAAGGCGCTGCCTGATTCATGCCACCGATGAATGCGTAGCTGTTGACGTTGGGAATATTGAAATCTTCTTTGGTCAAGCTTTTCGCCGACGACCGGCACGGACCGGTGCGAGTTTTGGTTTTCCATTGAACCTCGTCGGGGCAAATAAATGGTCGGGCTGTGGTCATGTAGTTTGGCATCAGCAGGTACAGATGGTCGTTCGAGTAAAGCGCGCCAACCGCAAAGGGAAACTGCTCTCGATAGTCTTGTGAGTAGAGATGACATGCCAGCACAATTTGTTTAATGTTGCTCATGCACGATGATCGCCTACCTCGCTCTCGAGCGCCTTGGATAGCAGGTAAAAACAACACTGCCAGAAATAGAAGCAAGACCGCAACCGCAACCCACATACCCCAATTCCATTTTCGTTTCTCGCTCATCGCGCCAACCTACCATTAGATTGTGAGAGGTCAATCGCGCATCGGCGTTGACGCTGACGCGTGCGCCGGGTACAGTCCGCCCGATGAGCGTTCCGATTACAAAATTCCTGCTTTGGTGGCGGGAAGCCGAACGTGCGAAGATTCCGTTGGCGGAAGCTGTTGCTCTGGCTACGGCGGATCGCCGAGGCCGACCGAGCGCGCGGTTTGTGTTGCTCAAAGACGCGGACGAACGCGGGTTTGTCTTTTTTACCAACGCTCGCAGCCGCAAAGGACGCGAATTGCTGGTCAATCCGCGCGCGGCGTTGGTCGTTTACTGGGACACCATCGGGAAACAGGCGAGAGTGGAAGGTCGGGTTCGCGAAGTTTCGAATGCCGAAGCCGATGCCTACTGGGAGAGTCGTCCGCGTGAGAGTCGGTTGGCCGCGCTGGCCTCGAGCCAGAGCGCACCGCTGCGTAGCCGGTCGGAATTGATTTCCCGGTTCCGAAAACTGAACCGCCAATTCGATGGCAAACCGATTCCTCGTCCGAGTTGGTGGACAGGTTACCGCATCCAGCCCGATGGGATCGAGTTTTGGACTCGTGGAGAGTTTCGGTTGCATCACCGCGAACTCTTTACTCGAACAACGCGAGGCTGGAAGCGGGCGTTGCTGAATCCGTAAGCCGTGGCTGAATCACCGCACACCGGTGACGACGCGGCGGAGTGTTGCTTCGAGTTGCGCGCCCCAGTCGCCGGGGACAATCGGACCCCCGATTGCGATCGAATCAGCGCCGAGTCGGGCCGCCTCAATGGCTTGCTCGACGGAAAGACCGCCAACGACTTGCACGGGAATCTTCACCGCCGTGCGTACTTCTTTCAATCCGTCGAGGGGAGTTTTCCACGTCTCCTGTGCGCGCTCGTCGTAGCCGAGATGGAGGACGATCCAGTCCGCACCAAGTTTTTCCGCTCGCTGGGCGGCGGCGACTTTGTCGGATTCGAGCATGATGTCGGCCATGATTTTGACTCCGTGTTTCTTGCCCGCGGATGCTGCTTCGCGCAGGACGTTTTCGTGCGCGCCGCTCATATTGACGACAAATGCCGCGCCCGCTTTTGCCATCAGCTCGACATAATAGGCGCCGCCGTCCACGACTTTGGTATCGGCAACACAAAGGCGGTGTGGGAATTTTTCGCGCAATGCGCGAACGACAGCGGTACCTTCACTCGCGAGGAGACCTGTGCCGGCTTCGAGCCAGTCAATTCCGGCGCGATCGGCGATGGTGGCGAGTTGGAGCGCCTCGTCAGTGGTGTCCACGTCGAGGGAAATTTGGATCAAGGGGGGCATTTGCCGCCTTATACGATAAATCGTTGAATCGTTAAATGGTTAAATGCGGAGTCCGAGAGGTAGTGATCATTTCGTCCACATTGCATTTTAGGTGCTTCTCTGGCATCTTCGGAGCGCAATGCCCCCGTAGCTCAGATGGATAGAGCAGCGGTTTCCTAAACCGTTGGTCGGCTGTTCGACTCAGCCCGGGGGCGCTCTTCTCGAGTATCTTCATTTTGCAATCGTCCTTACCGCGCTGCCCAAAGCATCCCACGCCGTTGGATTTCAATGGCTTCCGGCACATCGAAATCCTTCGCGACGTGGCCGAGCGACGAATAAAAGACGCGGCCATTGCCCCACCGTTTTTTCCAGACAACAGGCATCACGACGCCTTCAACCCAGGGCGCTTCCTTCCGTGCCAGGAATCTTGTCGTCGCCACCACTTCATTGGCGGGATCCACGTGCATATAATATTGCTCCGAACGCATCTGGAAATCCGTGATGCCGCGCGTGATCGGGTCGTCGGTTTTTGCGATGTTCACGGTGTAGTCCACGATATTGTCGGGATGCGCGACCCATTGACCGCCGACCATAAATTGATACGCGACGTTGTTGCGAAAACTATCTCCCATCCCGCCGTGAAACCCGGCGATACCGACGCCGCTCGCCACCGCGGCGAGCAAACCTTTCTCCTGCTCATTGGTGATGGTGCTCATGGTCCAAATCGGCACGATGAGCGCGAGCGATTGCAGATAATCACGGTCGCAATAGGCGGCGAGATCGTTGACAACGCGCACCTCAAAACCTTCGCGCGTCAGCATTTCGCCGAACAACTCGGCGCATTTCTTCGGCTCGTGCCCTTCCCAGCCGCCCCAATTGATCAGCGCTTTTTTCATGAGCGCGTTGTAGCCCATCGTGCGGCAGGGCGCAACGGTGGAATTTCGTTGCGTTCACCGTGCGCTCCGGCAGAATGCGCCGTTCGATGAAGAAACCGAGCTACCAATTCCCCAGGAAATTCGTTTGGGCGGTGGCCACCAGCGCGCCGCAAATCGAGGGCGCAGCGCGCGAGGACGGCAAAGGCGAAAGCATTTGGGATCGGTTCTCGCGCGTGCCAGGAAAGGTTGTCGGCGGTGACACCCTCGATGTTGCCTGCGACCATTATCACCGGTTTCGAGATGATTTTAGGCTGATGCAGCGGCTCGGCATTCGTCATTACCGGTTTTCGATCGCCTGGCCTCGGATACTCCCGACCGGACGCGGCGCCGTAAACGAGAAAGGGTTGGATTATTATGACCGGCTGGTGGATGCCATGCTCGCGCGGGGAATTACGCCGTGGGCTACGATGTTTCATTGGGACATGCCGCAGCCTCTCGAAGAAACCGGCGGCTGGCGGGTGCGCGCGACTCCGGACGCCTTTGCGAGATACGCGCAGACCATCGTCAAGCGGTTGAGCGACCGCGTGAAGAATTGGATGACGGTCAACGAGATCCGCTGTTTCATCGGGTTGAGTTACGGTGTGGGGGTTCACGCTCCCGGCGCGAAGGAAACGGTGGGCGTGCTGAATCAAGGTTATCATCATGCGCTTCTCGCGCATGCGCACGGAGTCGCGGCGGTCCGAGAATACGGCGGACGCGGTGCGCGAGTCGGGATCGTGCACGATGCGCCGAGTGTGATTCCGGCGACCGAGACGCCTCGGAACATCGCAGCAGCGCGGTCGGTTTTTGCGCGTGAGAACGGGCAAATACTCGATCCGATCTATCTTGGAAAATATCCTGCGTGGTTTTTAAAAGAGGCGGGGAAGGACGCGCCGAAAGTTGAGCGCGGAGACATGGCTCTGATTGGCGCGCGTACAGATTTTTACGGACTGAACATCTACTCTGGTCGTTACGTGCGCGCGGGTCGCAATGGGAAGCCGGAAGTTTTACCGATGCAGGCGAATTTTCCGACGGCGGAGCTGCCGTGGATCAAGATCGTGCCGCAAACAATTTACTGGGCGGTGCGAAACCTGACGGAGATTTATCGTGTGGGAGATATTTACGTCAGCGAAAACGGCACGTGCTACGAGGACGGACCGAATGCCAGCGGCGAAGTGCTCGATCTTGGTCGGCGCGAGTATTACCGCAATTATCTGGTCGCGCTTCATCGGGCGGTGGCGGAGGGATACCCGGTGCGCGGTTATTTTGCGTGGTCGTTTATGGACAACTACGAGTGGGCGGAAGGATATAAAAAACGGTTCGGATTGGTGCACGTGGATTTCAAAACGCAGAAACGGACGCCCAAATTGAGCGCGCACTGGTTTGCAGAGGTGATTCGACAGAATCGGCTGGTTTGACCGCGTGACAAATACCAGGGAACATTGTCTAATCAGCAGCGTCGAACCCACCGTGCTTGCGCTCGTCGCGGCAGGTGCATCGAGCTTGCACATCATCAACCCGCGTGCTAGGTTCGAGTTTGACTGCGGTGGAAGGAGAGAGACAATGAGTGAGAGAACCCGACAACTGGTGGCGCGCGTGGCGGCGCGACAAAGGTTCGTCGCTGTCGGCAACCGATTTCAGCTTTTCTTCCTGGTATTCGCCGCCCTCTACATGACCGCGTTGCTTTTCGCGCGGCTCCTGGCGCTGATTCCCGACGTATTCACGTGGCCGACCATATTCCTTCCGCCAGTCGCGGCGCTGTTATTGGCGGTACTATTTCACCGGCGCGCGACATCGCGCGACATCGCGCGATTGATCGATCATCGAACGGATTCCAACGATCTTTTCCTGACGGCAACGATGATTGATTCCGCGGTTGGCGAATACCAGACCATCGTGGTGCGACAAGCCGACGATCGTGCAAGCAAGATTCAACCCCAATCGGTCGTGAATTTTCGATGGGGTCGCGGCGCGCGGGACGCGGCGATCATCCTGCCGATCTTGGTATTGAGCGCGATGTTTCTTCCGCAGTTCGATCCGTTTGGGAAACAGGACGAGCGAAAGAAACTCGTTGAGAGAAAGAAAAAGCTGGCCGAGACCGCCAAGGCCACCGCGTTGCGCGCGGAAATGATTGAGAAGAAAGATCTTTCAGGGGAGAACTCGAAGGAAGTGGCCAAGGCGTTGCAAGACCTCAAGCTCGCGTTGCAGGAGCAGAAACCGGGAGACGTGCAGGCGAATCTCAAGCGGCTCGCGGAAGAACAAAAATTACTTGGCCAGATGTGGCGCGAGGCGAATGAGGAAAAAATGAAACAGATGGGCGATCGCGAACAGTCGCCGCAAAAATTTGGCAGCAATTCCGAGAAGATGTCGCAGTGGAAAAGCGAGTTGGACAAGGGCAAAGTGGACGGGCTGAAACGCGAGCTGGACGAGTTGAAAAAGCTGGCCAAACAAATTGAGGAATCCAAGAGCGACGCCGAGAAGCAACAACTGGAGAAGGAAATGAAAGAGCGCCTCCAAGCTCTCGCCGATTTCGCGGCGCAAAACACCAGTTCCGACGCGCTCAAAAGCGCCCTTCAACGCGCAATGGAACAATCTGACCTGTCGAAGTTCAGTGAGCTTTCCAAAGAAGCGATGCAGAATTTGCAGGAATCGCTTGGCTTGACCGAGCAAGAATTACAGCAACTCGCGCAAAACCTGCGGGACGCGCAATCGCTCGAACAAGCCTTGCAGATCGTCCAAATGGCGAAGTTCGCGCAGAAACAGGGTGATCCGGGCGGCACTTGACCCGGCGGTTCTGGTTGCAAGGATTGCAACTCCCACGGACTCGGCGATTACGCGAAGATGTACGAGGAATGGATGCGTCGCTACGGCGGCCAGGTTGGCGACCAGGCCGGCAATCAGTCTAGCGGCCCCAACGACGGCGGACCGGGCGCGGGTCAACGCCCCGACCCTGATGAAACACTCGACAGCGGTTTTAAACCGGAGAAATCCCGCTCCGATTTGCAGGCGGGAAAAATTTTGCTCCAGTGGAAGACGAAAGAGGTTTCTGAAGCTGGCGAGTCCAAACAGGAGTATCTCAAGAATATTCAAAATGTGAAACAGGGCGTCAGCGAAGCCATCAAACAGGAACAAGTCCCCGCTGGCTATCGCGATGGCATCCAGAAATACTTCGACGCCATCGAAGCCGATGCCGCCAAGGCCGCCGGAAAATCCAGTTCTTCGCAACCGGTCGAAATTTCGCCCCCTGCCAAGTGACGGCTTGAACCCACGCGCCCAACGTTACGCCTCGTCGTTGCGGTTCGTTCTCCCCGCGGTCGTTCTCCTCGCGCTCCTGGTCGGCTACCGTTTTTTCTGGCGGGGCGCGAGCGATCCGCTGGTCGTCTATTGCGCCCACGACTCGATCTATTCGGAAAGCATCCTGCGCGATTTCGAGCGCCGGACCGGAATCCCCGTTGCGATCCGGTTTGATACCGAAGCGACCAAGTCGCTGGGATTGGTCGAGTTACTCCTGCGCGAGAAAGACAATCCGCGTTGCGACGTTTTCTGGAACAACGAATTGCTCGGCACGATGGAATTGCAGGAGAAAGGCGTATTGCAGCCGTACAAAGGTGAGTGCTGGCCGCGGTTCCGTCCGGAATTTAAGGATCCTGATGGTTACTGGGTTGGCTTCGCCGCGCGCCTCCGCGTCTGGATAATTAACACAACCAAAATGCCTGCCACACAGCAAGACTTGGAAATTGCGCTGTCCAGTCCCGATCTCTCCCGCGTTGCCATCGCCAAACCGCTCTATGGGACGACACTCACGCACTATGCGGCACTCTGGCACGAGTGGGGTGAAGAAAAACTCAAGGCATGGCATCGGGATTTGCGGAAACGCGGCATCCGGGAAGTGGACGGCAACTCCGCGGTCAAAGAACTTGTCGCCAATGGAATCTGCTACGTGGGTTTGACGGACACGGACGACTACTTCGCCGCCAAAGACGATGGCAAGCCTGTGGATATCGTTTCTGTGCGGAGCGGCGAACGAGTCATCTGTATCCCCAACACTGTCGCGATTGTTCGCGGGACGAAGCATCTGATTCAGGCGCAGAAACTCGTGGATTTTCTGCTCTCGGAAGAAATCGAAGTAGCGCTCGCGAAATCCAAGTCGCGGCAAATTCCACTCGGAATCGTCACCGACCCCAAGCTGTCGGATGAAATGAAGCTTCTGTTATATGACCCCCAAAATATCCGCCCGCTGACTGATCTTCAAACCGCACGCAAAGAATGTCTCGCGTGGCTCAAATCGGAGTATGCGAAATGAAAAACCCGGCACACAATTGCTCTTCACTGAAAAATGAATCTCATAACTGAATGTTTCCTCGCCGTCGCACGCGCGACGATTATCGCGACGCTCGCGGTGTGGGCGGGCCGGGCGATTTGTCCGTTGCTGACGCGGCGGTGGGTCTGGCCACTGTTGCTCGCGCCGTATCTGCCGCCGGCGTTGCTGGTTGGTTATGGCTATTATTTATTCGCCCAACAATTGCCGCCCTTGGCCAAGGACGCTTTTTACGTGTTGCTCGTGTGGCTCAAGCTGACTCCGATCGCGGCGTTGGCGTTGTATTTTGCGCCTTCGGCGATGTCTGGGGAGGCGGTGCATTGTTGGCGTATGATGGGTCGCGCGCTGGAGCGCGCTCCTACAATACGTTCGCGGGTTTCGTTTTGGCTGCGCGGCGAGGGACGAGCGCCCTGTGTGGCGTTCGCGTCGGTGTTTTTGTTCGCGTTCGGCGAGTTCGAGATCGCGTCGCGGCTACAGATCAAGACGTGGACAGTGACACTGTTCGACGCCCATGTTGGCGGATTACTGTTGAGCGAATCGCTTCGTCTGGTTTTACTTCCCATGATGATCCAGACAGCGCTATTGATAACTGTCGGCGCACTGTTTTGGCGCAGCCATGTCGGAGCGGCGAGGTCAAATCTGACTTCATCTCCAACAACGCTCGGCTGGATTTGCTTGGGAGCGGCGATGGTGATCATCGTAATCATTCCAGTTGGTTTTACGGTGCGCGGTGCGACGCTCGGATTTGTCGAGTTGATGCGGCGATTCGAATTATCCAAAGAATTGCTGGCTAGTTTGGCATTCGGGATCGGGACGGCGGTTTGCGCTTTTTCTGTAGCGATGTGCTCGCTTCAGAATCTTTGGAGTGCGGGAGCTTGCTCCCGCTTTCGATGGGGCAGCTTGCTGCCCCCATGTGATCAATCCCCGCAGCCGAAGCAAGCTTCGGCCGCCCAAAGCGGTAGCAAGCTACCGCAGTCCATAACTGCCGTCCGCGCAACTACACTCGCGTTGTCCACCATCGGTCTCCTCGGCGGATTGGTTGTGGCGTTGCTGGCGCAAGCGACGTTTCGCGCGACGCCGCTCTACGACACACCGGTGCCGCTGCTGGTTGCGCTGACGTTATTGACGCTGCCGTTTGCGGTCCTGCTGCTGGCGCTGCTGAAAACTTTCGAACCGCGGGCGGCGATTTTCGTGGCGCAACTGGCGGATCGTCGTGAAATTGTGTGGCGATTGCGGACATCCGAGCAGTTCTGGGTGCTGTTTTTGCTGTTTTGCTGGGGATACTTCGAATTGACCGCATCAGCGATCCTGCATCCGAGCGCGATGACGCCGGCGTGGGTGCGGCTTTACAATTTGATGCATTACGGGCAAAGCTGGTTGCTATCGGCAATGGTGCTGGTGGCGTTTGCGTTGCCGTTCGTGGTGCTGGGTCTTGCGCGCGGAACCTGTTCTGTGATTTGGAGGTCGAAACAAAATGAACCTAGTCGCAGCGACAATACTATCGCCCCAATGGGGCTTCGATAATTTTTGTATGGCTACCCAGCGCTTACGCGCTGGGCTATTGACGTTCGCCCCATTGGGGCTGCTGAACGCGTTGGAGTGATTTATCAATGGAGAACTTGCTCTGGAAACTGGAAGCTGTGACGCTTGGCGAAAACCATGCGGCGCGCTTGCGGGAGGTATCGCTGGAAATCCACGAAGGCGTGACGGCGGTGCTGGGAGCGTCTGGCGCGGGGAAAACATCACTGTTAAATTTGCTGGTCGGGTTTGAAAAGCCGGGTCGTGGAACTGTTTCCTCGCTCTTCTCTCCTCGCTCCTCAACCATCGGTATGTTTTGGGTGCCGCAGGATGGAGGACTGTGGCCGCATCTTACGGCGCGAGAGCATTTGCAGTCGGTTGCAAGATCGGAAGGTTGGAAGGATGGAAGCGAGGGAGAGCTTTTGCGCGAGTTTGATTTGTCGGAGCGGGCCAGTGCGCGGCCGGACGAGCTTTCGCAAGGGGAACGGGCGCGATTATCGGTGGCGCGCGCGCTGGCGACCGGGGCGCCGGTGTTGTTGATGGACGAGCCTTTTGCGCACGTGGATGGCGCCCGTGCCGGCAAATATTGGGAGGTGGTGCGTCGGCATGTTGCGGAGCGAAAGGGATCGTTGATTTTCTCGACCCATTCGCCAAAGGCGGTGATGGGCGAGGCGCACCGAGTCATTTGTTTGCGGGATGGCCGGGTGTTGTACGACGGCGACGTGGCGGAGCTATACTGGCGACCGGCGAGCCGGGAAATCGCGGATTGTTTGGGGGAAAACAACTGGTTCGATGGGGATGATGCGAAAATTTGGTTGAAGGATGGCACAGCAACGAATTTTTGTGTCCGACCTGAACAATTGACGATCGAAGTCGTTCCCGAAAGCCCGATTCGAGTGGAGTCGGCTCGGTTTCGCGGAGAAGTGGCGGAGGCAGATGTAATGAACGAAACAGCGGGAGTGCGTAGACGATTTTATCATCGTCCCATGAAAGACACGTTGCGAGCGGGCGCTCGGGTTCTGTTGCGGGTCGTTTCCGTTTTGATGTTTTCATTGCTGACGGCGTGCGGGGGCAGCAATCCATCGCCGTCACTCGTCGCGCGGGAGTGGCATGCGTGGTCGTTGCCGCCCGATGGGGCGAAGCTTCCCGCGCCTCGAAGCGTTGCGGCGGGTCGCGCAAACGAAGTGATTGTGGTGGATAACGCGGGTCGAGTTCTCATCCTGAATGAAAAAGGAGCGGTCAAACGATCCTGGCGAATGCCGGAATCCAGTGTTGGACGTCCGGAAGGCGTGACCCAGCTTTCCGACGGCCGGATCGTCGTCAGCGACACACACTACCATCGGGTTGTTATTTTCGATAGCGATGGGAAGCTCCTGAAAATTTTCGGCCGGGAAGGCCGGGAGAAAGGGGAATTTATCTATCCGGTCGGCGTGACGAAAGACGCGCAGGACAATCTATATGTATGCGAATACGGAGGGAATGACCGAGTGCAAAAATTTGATCGGGACGGCAATTTCCTACAGGCGTTTGGAAGTTTTGGCACGGACCCGGGACAATTCCAGCGTCCATCGGGATTGCTCTGGCACGAGGGCAAAGTCTACGTGGCCGACGCGATCAACAATCGCATACAGATTTTCAGCGACGACGGAAAATTCATCGGCGTCCTCGGCACACCGGAAGCGTCGCTGTCTTTTCATTTTCCGTATGATATAACCTTGGGTCGCGGCGGAGTATTTTACGTGATCGAATACGGCGCGGGGCGGATTTCGCGGGTCGGACTCGACGGCAAACTGCTGGGGCGCTTTGGCAGCGCGGGAGTAGGCGAAGGCAATTTCAGTACTCCGTGGGGGATTGCGGTGGACTCGGAGGACCGGGTTTGGGTGGCGGATT
Organism: uncultured Verrucomicrobiota bacterium; assembly: GCA_964348665.1. Lineage (GTDB taxonomy): Bacteria > Verrucomicrobiota > Verrucomicrobiia > Palsa-1439 > CAYGDP01 > CAYGDP01. The sequence continues at coordinate 142,573 of CAYGDP010000009.1, read as the reverse complement.
TTGAGAACCAGAGAGTCGTGCAGATAAAATTCTAATTTGGAAGCTGGAAACTATGGAATGCAGGAGAATTGGACTATGGGAAGACTGGAAGACATGGACGCCACGCGGACGCGCGCTGGTTTTCATGCTGGCGGCCAGTTCGATCTGGTGTCTGCTGGCGGAATTTTACGGGTTTTGTTCGATGCGGACGTTTACATTTTTCATTTCGCTGCCGGCGTTGTCGCTGCTGACTGTCCTGGCGGTGCGCGACCGGCTGGTGGGCGATGGACGCCTTTGGCGTGGTGTAATGATCGGCGCGGCGGCTGGGTTTGCGGCGACGGTTGCGTATGATTTGTTCCGAGTGCCGTTTGTCTTCTCGCGATCGTGGGGTTTGGACGATGTCGTGCCGGCGCTTCCACTATTCAAAGTGTTTCCGATGTTTGGAGCGATGATCCTCGGTGGTTCGAGCGAAACCGCCGAGGCACAAACCGTTGGCTGGATATACCATTTCAGTAATGGCATCACGTTCGGCATCATGTTCACGGCGCTGGTGGGTGAGCGATTGGCGTCCCGCTGGCTTTGGGCGATTGCCATGGCGGTGGGAATCGAGATGGCGCTCTTACTGACGCCGTACACGACGACATTTTCGATCCCGCTGACGATGACCTTTGTAGCGGTGACGCTGGCGGCGCATTTGATTTTTGGCGCGACCCTTGGATTGTCGGGTCGGTGGCTGGAGTACAGGAAACTTTTTACGCCTGGAAACAGATGAACGCATCTCACGCGCTCTCAACGGTGTTTCCGTCCGCGCGTCGGCCGGTCACGATTCGGTCGGCATTGCCGTTGGTTGTCTTCCTCGTTGTTTTTCTCGGCGGTAATTTGTTTTTGGAGCTGCGCGGTATCATGCGGTTTTCGCAGCCGGTTTGGTTTGTGCTGACGCTGACGTTGCCGTGGGTCTGGTGGATGCATCACGCTGGGTACGGCGGGCTGACGGGTTTTCGGGCGACGGTAGCGCTGGTGACACGACTGTTGTTGTTGGGCGCGTTCATCATGCTGCTGGCCGAGCCACGCGCGGTGCGAAAGAACAATCATTTATCGGTGATATACGCGGTAGATTTGTCGGATTCGATCGGCGAAAAATCCATGGATGACGCGATGGTGTTCATTGCCAACACCGTGCATGCGAAACCGGAGAAGGACGAAGCCGGGTTGATTGTCTTTGCGCGGGACGCGGCGGTCGAATTGCCCCCGCGCGTCACGTTCAGTAAACAATTCGAGAAAGTCGTGACATCGCGTCTGGCGAAAGATGGAACGAATTTGGAGAAAGGCCTTTCCCTGGCGGCGGCGATGTTGCCCGAGGATAATCCGGGTCGCATTGTGCTGATGACCGACGGGGTGGGGACGGAAGGAAATCTGCGGGCGATTCTGGACGATCTCAAGAGTCGGAATGTCCCGGTGGATGTCGCGGGCGTGGAATACAAATTTGACAACGAGGCATGGCTGGAGCGGCTTGAATTGCCGCGATTCGTGAAGGCGGGCGAGACGTACGACGCGGCGATTTTGTTGAGCGCGCTTAAGAAAGGCAGCGGCAAACTCGTCCTGCGCGAGAACGGACAGGTGATTCATGAGCAGCCGGTTGAATTTGAGTCGGGCAAAAATCGGTTCACCCTTCCCTTGTATCTTCGTCAACCCGGGTTTTACGAATACAACGCGACGCTGGAAATGCTGCCCGGCGAAGATGGTTGGCAGGAAAACAATTCCGCGATCGGCTACTTGTACCTGAAAGGTGAAGGCAAAGTGTTGCTCGTGTTGGATCCCACGGGCGACGAGCGGGATTGGAATTCGCTCGAAAACGCATTGCGCGAATCCAAACGCGTGGTGGAGCGCAAGGTCGCTTACGAATTCCCGCGAGACGCGCTCTCGCTGATGCCGTACGACTGCGTCGTCTTCGTCAATGTCGGCGCGGATCAATTCGACGCGGTGCAGCTCGAAGCCGTGCGCGATGCGGTCTACAATCAGGGGATAGGATTTCTGATGGTTGGCGGACAGAACAGTTTTGGGCCTGGGGGATATCATCGCAGTGCCATCGAGGAAACGCTACCGGTGGCGATGGATGTTTCGCAGAAGAAAGTATTGCCGAAAGGCGCCTTGGTCATCATTCTGCACACCTGTGAATTTGCCGAGGGAAACACATGGGGACGGCGCATCGCCAAGGAAGCCATTCGCGTTCTTGGCGAACAGGATGACGTTGGGCTGCTTATTTTGGATTGGAAAGCAGGAGGGGACAACTGGGTTTTTCCTCTTACGCCCGCCAGCAAGTACAAGGAATTGGAGGTTTTAATCAATCAATGCACGCCCGGCGATATGCCGAGCTTCGAAAGCATCATGAATTTGGGACTGAATGGTGGCAAAGGTGGAAAAGGCCTGAAAGACAGTGACGCCGCCGCCAAACACATGATTATCATCTCCGATGGTGATCCCGCGCCACCCACACCGGCGCTCTTGGATAAGTACAAGGAAAATCATATCAGTGTTTCCACGGTCTCGGTTTTTCCGCATGGCGGGTTCAATGTCGGGACCCTCCAGCAAATCGCAAATCAGACCGGCGGCAACTATTATTCGACCGACGACCCGAACAAGTTGCCGGCGATTTTTATCAAGGAAGCCAAGACGCTCAAACGCAGCATGATTCAGGAAAAGCTTTTTTCTCCAGAAATCTATGGTTCCTCCGCCATCCTGAAAGGACTCGATCAATTGCCCGACCTCAAAGGCTACGTTTTGACCAGCGAAAAACCCCGGTCGCGCACCATCCTCAAAGGCCCCGAGAAAGAGCAAGTTGACCCCGTCCTCTCCACGTGGCGTTACGGCCTCGGCTCGGCGGCGGCGTTCACGTCCGATCTTTCACCGAAATGGGGCGGGAATTGGGTGCAATGGGATAAATATCAGGCGTTCGTGAAACAACTTTTCACCGACATCTCGCGGGTCGAGCGGGAAAGCGAGCTCTATCTTCGCAGCTTCACCGAAGGTGAGAAGGCTGTCATCACCGTTGAAGACCAGGCTAGGCAGGAAAGTTTCCTCGAACTCAACGCGTTAGTCAGCGGCCCGCGCGGACGCACCGACACCATCCCGCTCAAGCAAGTCGCGCCGCGCCGGTATCAGGCCGAGTTCCCGATCTGGGGAAAAGGCCGCTATCAAATCCTCGCCGCGGGTGTCGGTGGGGGGCGCAACGAGCGTGTCAGCGGCGGTTTCGCCGTGCCGTATTCGCCGGAATATCTTCGATTTCGCTCCAACGCGCTCGTGCTGAAGGAGATCGCCGAAAAAACCGGCGGGCGCGAATTGACCGGAAAAGAAACCAGCGAAGATATTTTCCCGAAAGACCGCAAACCGCGGGAAAAATCGAAGCCGATCTTCGACTGGTTTATCCTGGCGCTGGCGTTTCTTGTTCCGATCGACGTCGCGTTACGGCGCGTTCAGATTGACTGGTCGGTCGTGCGCGGATGGTTTGTGCGCAAGAAAGCAACCGAATCCACCGCCACGCTCGGCACGTTGCTCAACGTGAAACATCGCGTCGAAAGCACGCTGGCCGCCAAACGCGAAGAGCGACCGATGCAACCGACGGGAGGCACGGCATTGCCGAAAGCCGACCCGACCCGGCGACCCACGCTGTCTCAACCCGTTTCCGAACAACCGAAGACCGCCGAGCCCGGCGAAGAATCCCACGGCACGACAGGCAAATTGCTCGCCGCGAAAAAGAAATGGAAGAAAGACCAATGAAAACTTCAAATTTCAAACTTCAAACTTCAGGGAAACTTCAAGCATCAATCCCCATACAATCCGGCTGGGAGGTGTGCGATAGGAGCTTGAATGATGAGGGTTCTTTGAAATTTGGCGTTTGGAATTTGAAGTTTAAATCACAAGGAGATTCCCATGAATGAACTCGACCTGCAACATGAAGCCGCACAGTTCCAACAAGACTTCTCTAATATCCGCGCTGAAGTCGCCAAAGTCATCGTTGGCCAGGAACGCGTTGTCGAAGGCACTCTCGTCGCCATCGTCAGTGGCGGCAACGTCCTGCTCGAAGGCGTTCCCGGTCTCGGCAAGACTGAATTGGTCAAGGCGCTCTCGCGAGTGCTCGAACTCGATTTTCGCCGCATCCAATTCACGCCCGATTTGATGCCTGCCGATATCATCGGCACCACCATCATGACCGCCGACCCGAACGGGATGTATCGGTTCGAGTTTCGCCGGGGACCGATTTTCACCCAGCTCTTGCTCGCCGATGAAATCAACCGTGCCACTCCCAAAACGCAATCGGCGTTGCTGGAAACGATGCAGGAAGGCAGTGTCACCGTTGGCGGCGAAACGCACATTCTCAAACAACCCTTTTTCGTGCTGGCCACGCAAAACCCGCTCGAACAAGAAGGGACCTATCCTCTCCCCGAAGCGCAGCTCGACCGGTTCATGTTCAAGATCAACGTCCCATTCGTCAACCGCGCCGAGATGAACGAAATCGTCACGCGCACCATGCTGCAAAAATCCGTATCGGTGGGAAAAATCCTCGATGGCGACCATCTCCTCGCGCTACGGCAGATTCTCAACAAGGTGGTTGTGGCCGACCCGATCCGCGACTACGCGGTTCGCATCGTGCTGGCCACGCATCCCGACAGCGAATTCTCCTTGGAGAAAGTGAAACGCTATGTCAAATGGGGCGCCAGCCCGCGCGCTTCGCAAGGTCTTATTCGCGCCGCCCGTGTCCGCGCGCTGGCCGAAGGCCGCGCCCATGTTTCCTGCGGAGACATCCGCTATTTCACCGAGGACGTCCTGCAACATCGCGTCCTGTTGAATTACGACGGCCAAGCCGAAAACATCAAAGTCGCGGAGCTGGTTCGAGAGCTGGTGAACCAAGTGCCGGAAGATGCCGCATGAATGACAACAAATTGAAAATAACGAAACATGCTGCAAAGAAAATTCGCGTTGATTCGTATTCATTCGTGGTTGAGCCGTCCTGGAGTTTGGGGTTTGCAGCTTGGAGTTTTTTTGGAGTTTGGCATTTGGAACTTGGAGCTTCGACCCTCGGAGGGTCGCTATGGAACTAACCACCCCCAAATCCCAATTCACCTCGCTCTTGTCGAACGACGCGTTGGCGCGGGTCGAGCGAATGACGATCAATTCGCTCCGCCGCTGGACGAGCAAGAGCCGCGGCGAACATTTCGCGGCCAAGGGCGGCACGAGCACCGAGTTCTGCGATTTCCGCGATTATGTGCCGGGTGACGACACCCGATTCGTGGACTGGAACATCTTTGCGCGCCTGAATCGTCCTTACCTGAAAATTTTTCATCTCGAAGAAGAGCAGAATGTCGTGCTGCTGGTGGACGCATCCAGTTCGATGTTGTTCGAGGGAAAACTCGACCGCGCCAAACAACTTGCGGCCGCGTTTGGGGTGATGGGGCTGCGGAATGTCGAACGCGTCAGCGTCTATGCCTGCAACAAGACCGGAGGCGCTCCAGCGCGATTGCCGCCGTGTCGCGGGCGCATGAGCATGTTGAAGCTGTTTCATTTTCTCGAAGGAATCGAGGGCGGAGGCGACGCACCCTTGGAACATGCCGTCGAACAGACGCTCAAGTATCACACCGGGCGCGGCGTGGCGGTGGTGTTGTCGGATTTCTTCACGTTCGGCGACGTGAAACGCGGGTTGAACGCGCTTTTCAGCGCCGGGCTGGAAGTGATGGCGGTGCAAATCCTTGGCCCGAGCGAAATTGACCCGCAAGTGACGGGTGATTTGCGATTGGTGGATTGCGAGACGGCGCAGACGCTCGATGTGTCCAGCGCGGCCGATTTGCTCACGATTTATCAGGAATACCGAGGCGCGTTCGAGGAAAACTTGCGGACACTTTGCCAGCAACGCAGCGGACGATTCCTTTGTGTCAGCGCGGCCGAGCCGATCGAGAATATTTTGTTTGATCTGTTGCGGAGGAAAGGATGGGCGGAATGAGGAAAACCCCAAGCGCCAAACCTCAAATCCCAAAGAAATCCCAATGCCCAATCCCCAATCCCGATGGGCAGGATTTGGAGCTTGGGATTTGGAAAAGGAGGTCGGCATGAGTTTCTACGCCCTTAGCAACGCGTTGCTGTTTCTGCTGATCATCCCGCTGGTGATTTTCTATTTTCTCAAGCTGCGCCGTCCGCGCGTGGGAGTGTCGTCGCTGGTCCTTTGGCAGCAGGTTTTGCAGGATAACCGGGTCAATTCGCCCTTCCAAAAATTCAAGCGCAACCTGTTGCTTCTACTGCAACTGCTCGTGTTGCTCGCGCTGGTATTGGCGGCGATGCAGCCGTTCTGGGTCGGACGCGACGCGAAACTCGATCGGTTGCCCATTTTGATTGATTGCTCGGCCAGCATGGCGGCTCTCGACAAGGAAGGCGGCGTTTCCCGGTTCGACGCGGCCAAAACCCGCGTGCGCGACATGATCGATCGGATGACGTCCGAACAGGAATACTGTCTCATCTCGTACAGCCGTTCGGCGCGGAAGGCGCAGGGTTTCACCAACAATAAAAAACTCCTTCGAGATGCGCTTGATGGGATCGAAATCGAGGATGTACCAAGCGATATTGAAGACGCGTTGCGAATGGCGCAATCGTTGGCGCGCGCCGTGTCGTTCGACACGGTGATGATTCTATCCGACGGAAATTTTCCGCCTCGCGCGGATTTTGAAATGTCGTTCAATAAAATTGACTACCAGAAACTTGCGCCCGCTGGAACCAACCTCGGCATCACGGCGCTGAACGCCCGTCGCGCCGGGGAAGAAAATTGGGATGTATTCGTGCAGGTGGAATCTTCCACGGACGGCGAAGGTTCGGCGATGCTTACCTTGACACAGGACGAAACGGAAGTTGGCAAGGAGAGCATCACGCTGGCCAAGGGTGGATCCCAACGGTTGATGTTCCGCGTGCGCGGCGACAAACCGTCCGCAGTGCAGGCGATATTGAGTCCCGACCAATTCGACGCGCTCGCCAGCGATAATCTTGCGTTTCTCGAACTCCCACGGTCGCGCCCGGTCTCGGTATTTGTGGCGCCCAGTTTGATCTCGTATCGCCACGCGTTACGCTCGATCAAAGGTCTGCGCGTCTATCCGGATGAAGGCAAGCCGGACGCGAGCGAGTATGATCTGCTCATCACGGATCGCGCGGAAGACCTTGCCATCGAGGCGCGCACGGCGTTTTGCATCGGCGTCGTGCCGGGTGATTTGCAGAAACTCATTTCCGTGGAGCCGAAAGGCAGCGCGGTGGTGGATTGGCGGCGCAATTCCCCGTTGTTGCAACATGTCGAGTTGGCCGAGGTGCTCATCGCCGATCAACCGCAAAAACAGGAAACCACGCAGGATACGGATTTCGAGACGGCCGGTTACGAAATCATCGCGCACGGTCATCGCGGACCGTTGATTGTTGAAAAGCGCGACAAGGAAAAGTTACGGTATTTCGCGCTCTTCCATACCGACCGCTCGACGTTGCCTTATCGCGTTGGGTTTCCGATTCTGGTGTCGAATCTCATCGGCGTTTCGATGCGCGAAGCGGGGATCGCCGAGGCTGCGGCGGCGCGAACGGGCGTGTTGCCGCCGGTCCCGCTTTCGCCGGAGCGCACGTATGTGGTCGAGGACCCGCGCGGCGGGAAGCGCGAAGAGAAAACCGATGTTGCGGGGCAGCTTACGGGCATTCCGGCGTCGCGCGTGGGACGATACATCATCCATGACGGCGGCGTGGCGCGGGCGCGGGTTGGCGCGAGTTTGTTATCGGCCAGCGAAACGCAACTGGCGGGGGTCGAAGAAATCCAATTCAATGCCGGATTATCCCAGAAGGCCAACACTATCGTGCCAAAGACTGATAAACCACTTTGGTTTGGTCTTTCGCTTCTTGCCTTTTGCGTTGTGTTGGTGGAATGGTGGTATTATCAAAGGAGACCGGGAGGAAAAATATGAAACTCCAAGCACCAACCCCCAAACCCCAAAGAAAAACCAAGCACCAAGCTTCAAGCCTCGTGTTTAGAGTTTGGGTATTGGGTTTTGGGTATTCTTTGGTGATTGGTTTTTGTTTTTTGGGGTTTCCCTGCGCCATAATGGCGCAGGCTCCTCTCAAGGAAACTCTGGAAGTGAATTTCAAGTCCTCGACCCTACGCGCGCGCAGCGATGCGCCAGCCATGGGCGAAGTCTCGTTCAAGTGGACGGGTCTGCGCGTGCTGGAGGGGCGGGTCGAGATGCGGTTTATGGATGGGCGCGAACTGCTGGCGATTTATACCAGCCCGGACATCGCGTTGACGACCGGCGACCAGACGTTCCGGTGGCAGTTGCCGGCGGTGCATCCGCGCGGGTACACCTCACAAGTGGATGTCAAAATGAGTTTCATCACGGCGAAGAAACGGTTTGATTTCCCGGACACGTGGCAGCTTTCGATGGCCGGCGCGCAGGACCGGATCACCATCATCGGCCAGTGTTTGACGGTGACCAACGCCAACGAAATGGATGGAAAACTGCTCCAAAGCCTGCGGTATGACCGGTTCGATCCGCGCGCCGGCCAGCAATCGGGGCGAACGGTGCCCACATGTTACCTCGCGCCGCGCGTGCCGCCGGATGACATGCCGTTATCGCCGATAGGATACTGCGCGTATGACGTAATGGCGTGTGTCGGCGAAGGGTTCAATGAATTGAAAGAAAAACCGCTGGTCGCTTTGAAACAATGGACATTGGCGGGGGGCAGTTTGTTTGTCGTGCCGCGCGGCGTGCTGAAAGAATATCATGTCAAGTTTCTGAACGACCTGGCGGGCCGCGACCTGACCGACCCGGCGTTTCGGCTCGATGGCGAGGGACACTTGCAATATGTCGCCGAAACCAATCCGCCCCCCGCGGTGAAATTCCACTCGGAATTGGGGCGATTGGTCGTGGTGCTGCGATTGCCGAAAGAGGACGAGCGATTTACGGCGTTTTTGAATTCCGCCAACTGGCTGCAACTTGTCGGACATCTCTGGAAATTTCGCGCCAGTCAATTGGCGAACCTCGCAACGACCGCTCGCTGGGTCGGGCTGGACGAATTAAAACAGAAAGTCAAAGGAAAAGTCGAGATTCCCAAGCCGAAGGCCAACATCGGCTATGTTCCGCCTGCTCAACCTCAACAGATTCAGAAATTGTCGAACGACATACTCGCGACGCTCCAAGCGGAAGGTCAGACGGTTACTAGAGAACAATCGGACCAGGTCGCAAAAGATTTACTTCAGGAAGCCGGATTTTCCATTCAACCGACTTCGCAACAGCGTTACAATCAGTATGGCCAACCGGAACGCACCGATCTTGTCAGCCAACTCGGCACGACATTATTGCCCAAGAACGTCCGCCTCATTCCATTGAGCGTTATCGTTCTCATTCTTGTGCTGTTCGTGCTGGCAGTCGGGCCGGCGGATTACTTTCTTCTCGGCTTGATCAAGCAGCGCCGTCTCACCTGGGTCATCTTCCCCATCGTTTCGATCGGGTTCACGTTGTTCACTGTTTATCTTTCTTCCCAGTATCTCGGTCGTCGCGATCATCGCAACTCGCTGGTGATTGTGGATGTCGCCCGAGACGGTCGTCCGCTCCGGGAAAGCCGGTACGAATTGATTTTCGTGGCTAAGGAAAAACCGATCATTACCAAGGTCGAGAACGCCCTGTTCAGCCCGTTGGAACATCAACAGGTGCAAACCGACCCCTACCAGCGCGGCCAAAGTCAAATCGTCAATCTCTCCGAAGGACGATCGGACGTCATCACCTACGACGGTCGTATCCCAACCCAATATCAAACGCATCAATTCATTGGCCAGTGGAGCTGGCAACTCAATCGGATGTTCACGTTTGACTCGAAAACGGACACGTCGAAAGTAAACTGGGGTGGCGCCGAATCAGGTTCGGGGTATGGCGGGCAAATCAGAATCATATCCGGCGGAGAACTGATGCCCAGTGTGATTCTCCACGCCATCTGCTCCAGTGATCCCATCTTAAGTAATTCTCCCTTGTCTCGGCTCTCGCCGACCGGTGGCGGCCATCTGGATGATTTGCCATTGCTCGATTCGACTGACGGGAACCAAGCCTTAATTGTTGTTATCGCTCGCGAGGGCAACGAGATCCGGGTGTTTCGACGATTGTTATACGGCCAATCCACGGGGATTGCCGCGCGCTCGGCGACCGATTCACCGATCGGGACTGCCATTGTAGAATAGAAGGAGACGACCATGGAACAACCACCGATTCACAACCAGGCCGGTGACCCGGCTGATATCCCCCTGCAAATGCCGACCCCGGAGGAGACGCCGCCCGTTGATGCGCCGCCGGTGCATCCGCCGCCATTTGTCGAAGTGCAAAATCTTTGGGTGCGCTACGGACAATTCACGGCCGTGCGCGGCGTGACTTTCAACATCCCGCGCGGTGAAGTGTTTGGGTTCATCGGCCCGAACGGCGCCGGCAAGACCAGCACGATCAAGGTCATGGCGACGTTGCTCAAACCGACCGGCGGCTACGTGCGGGTGAATGGAATTGACGTGGCCACGATGCCGCAACGCGTTCGCAAACGCATCGGTTATGTGCCGGACAGTTTCGGCGTGTACGAAGACCTGACGGTGAAAGAATACCTTCATTTCTTCGCCGCCGCTTACAAGATCGATCCGGGCAAACGGGAAGGCATTGTTGGCGACGTGCTCTCTCTGACGGATCTCTCCCACAAACTCGATTCGCAAGTAGACTCGCTTTCGCGCGGGATGAAACAACGTCTTAGCATCGCGCGCGTGCTGCTTCACGATCCCGACCTGCTCCTGCTGGACGAACCGGCCAGCGGGCTGGATCCTCGCGCGCGCATCGAAATGCGCGAATTACTCAAAGAACTGAAGAAAATGGGCAAGACGATTCTCATCTCCAGCCATATTCTTCACGAGCTAGCGCAATTTTGCACGCGCATCGGCATCATCGAGGCCGGTCAGATGGTTGCCGAAGGTTCGTTGCAGGAATTGTACCGCAAGCTGGGGATGATGCGGATCATCCACGCGCAGGTCACGAACTTGCAAGATGGCATGGTGGACAAAATCCGCGCCATCCGCGGGGTCATCCAAATCGAGCAACAGATTGACCGGCTCTCGATTCAGGCGCGCGAGGAGGAATTGCCGCCGGAAGAATTACTTGCCAAGCTCCACGCGCTCGGTGCTCGCGTGTATATGTTCCAGCCGGAAGCGATGGACATGGAAACGGCGTTTATGAAGCTGACGGAAGGGAAAACGGCGTGACGGAGAAACTCCAAACTCCAAACTTAAAACTTCAGGGAAAATTCAAGCAGCAAGACCCATACCCCAGTCGCAGCTTCGATAGAGCTACAATTTGTCGCTTGAAGTTTGAGGGTTCTCTGGAGTTTTTTTATGCCCCAGGCTCGAAACGATTTCTTGCGCAATGAGACTTCCCATTTTCGATTTGCCGCTGCTAAAAAAAGAGCTGCTGGAATTGGCGCAGCAACAGCGAACCTACGCGGGCCGGATGGTGTACGCGATTCTGCTTTTCACCGTGTTCTGCTCCTATTTTTATATGTTCCTGGAGCAAGCCGGGTCGAGCATTGACCGGGTGCTCGGCACTGGGGAAGAAATGTTCAAGTTTCTGGTGCGGGCGCAAATGGGGGGCATTTACCTCTTCACGCCGCCGTTGATGGCCGGCGCGATCGCGCAGGAGAAAGAGCGCGACTCGCTTCACCTGCTTTTTCTCACCGAGATGAAACCCTGGGCGATCATCTGGCAAAAATACCTTTCGCGGCTGGTGCCGATGTTCACGTTTTTGCTGCTCTCGATGCCGCTCATGGCCGTGGCGTATTCGTTCGGCGGCATTTCGCCGGTGACGTTGTTTGGCGGGATTGTTTCCCTCGTTACATTCTCCGCGCACATGGGCGCGATCACGCTGATGTTTTCCGCGTTTGCCTCCACGACACTGCAAGCGTTGTTAAGCGCATATCTTCTTTCGCCGCTGGTCTGGTGGTGCACTTGTGGAGCATTTTCAGGCACCTTGCTATCGTTTGGCATGCGCGGCGCCGCTGGCGGTATCATGATGACGGCCACCAGCATCCCATCGCTCGGCACCACGCTGATTTTTCTCGCCGTGGCAAAACATTATCTCGTGCAACGCGCCTTCATCCCGCCGCGCAGCCCCATGCTCGGATTCCTCAAGGAAGTGGACAAGTTCTGGGAGAGTTTTGGCGGCAGGCATGTCGTTAAGAATCGAGCGACCTTGCCCGACGCCGACCCGATCGCGTGGCGCGAAGTCAGCAAACGCGCCTTGAGCAAATCCCAATACATCTTCCGCCTGCTGGTCGTGCTCGAAGTTCCCATTCTATTGGTCTGGCTTTTTGGTTACTATGGCGGCTATGATCGCGGCCAACGCATCGAGTTATCGGTGATGCTCTATTTTCTGTGGATGATCGCCGCGTTCGGCATCCTGCTCCAAAGCGTTAGCGCCATCAGCACAGAGCGGATGAATCAAACCCTCGAAGTGCTGCTGACCACGCCGCTCGAAGCCCGCGAGATCATCCAGCAAAAACTTCGCCCCATTTGGCGGCTGTGCTATGTCCTCCTCGTGCCGTTCCTGACGATTTTTTTGTTGGAGGCGTGGACGGAGAGACACAGCTATACCTATGAACCCGGTCTTCGAAATTCGTATGATCCAGAGCTTCATTCGTTACTACTTTATTTAATCGCTTCCTTTCTTTCCGTTGCGATTTATCTTCCACTCCTGGGGTGGTTTGGGATGTGGATAGGTCTGCGAATCAAAAACCGCGCCCGCGCGCTGATGCTGGCGATTGTAATCGTTGTGATTTGGTGTACCGGTCCGTACTTATTACAGCAATGGTTGCCATCAGCAAACCAAATTAAATCGAGTATGGACATGAGCTTCTGGAAGAATTTTAGTGGGTTAATCATGGAGTATCTGCCTTATCTCAGTCCAGTGAAAATTATTAGCGTTGCTGAATCATCCATGTTCAACGCGTTCATTGGACTAAATGACATCGCTATCAATTTCCTTTCTTACTTAGCAATCGTCATTCTATTTCGCGATCTCTGTCTGCGCCGCGCCGATAAATTACTGGGGAGAACTTGAAGGAAATGGGATGAACCTCACCGCGCTGCGACCTTCGTTCCCGTTGCTTGGCAAGGAATTGACCGAATTGGCGGCGCGCAAGCGCACGTATGCGGTGCGCGTGATCTTCGCACTGATCTTGTTCGGTTTTTTCGGGTTCGTGCTTTTCATTTTATTCCAATTTTCCCGGGGCAATCCCTTCGCCATCATTGGTCGAGGTGACTATTTATTCACCGCGCTGGTCGACTTTCAATTCGTCGCCATCTATCTGTTGCTGCCGGCCATGATGGCGGGGGTGATTACCAGCGAGAAGGAACGCGATTCGTTGTCGTTGCTTTTCCTCACGGAAATGCGTCCGTGGGAAATCTTGGCGCAAAAATATCTGGGCCGACTCATCCCAATGTTTTCGCTGCTCCTGCTCACGCTGCCATTATTGGCGGTAGCATATGCGCTGGGCGGCGTGTCGGCGGATGCAGTTGCTAATGGATTTTATCTGCTCGTTCTGACCTGCCTGCAGGTTGGCGCCTTCGCGCTGATGGTTTCGGCGTTTTGCAAAACAACGGCCGCCGCTGTGGTCATGTCGTATGTGGGGTTGGTGGTTTTCTCGTTCGGACCGGCTTGGAGCGTGTTATTGCTGATTGAATTAAATTGGATTGATCGATTTAACGTAAACTTTCTTTTGTCGCATCTCGCGCCTTACGTATTTGAGGAGACCCTGCGGAGACCGTACGCGAGAGTTCTGGCGAAGAGCTTGACGATTCTCTTGACCATCCCACTGCTGCTCACGTGCACGCTGGTCTTCCTCCGCACGCGCGCGACCGTTCGACGCCGACCGATCCAATGGCCGATGAATGTGTTCAAGAGGATGGACGCGTTCTGGATGAAGTTGAACGAAGGATTGCCGGTGTTGGTAAAGGAAGACAACTCGCTGCCGGCCAACGAACCAATCGCGTGGCGCGAGACGCAGAAACGACCGCTCGGCACTGTTCGGTATCTCTTCCGCATCCTCGTGGTATTGGAATCCATCGTTGTAATGGTCGTTGTTTGGTTTATGTGGATTGGTTCATCCTCTTCCTTCTCCAATTCAATCGAGACGATCTCTGTACTTTTTTTTCTGACCTTCGCGCTGGCCGCACTCGCGGTGACGGTGCGCAGCGCCACGGTCATCTCCCATGAACGCGCCTACGAAACGCTGGAAGTGTTGGCGACCACTCCGTTGAGCGGCGCGGAAATCGTTCGCCAGAAATCGCGCGGACCGTTTCGGTTGTGGTTGGTCTTTGCCATCCCGTTGCTCACGCTGCTGGTGCTGGATGCCTGGCTGGCGGTAAAAAATCGGCAATGGGGATGGGTAAACTATTGGCAAAAGCAAGACAACATCGGGCCGTTGGAATATTTGGCGTTTCTCTGTTCAGCAGTCCTTATTTATTTGCCGACATTTTCGTGGATGGGGATGTGGTTCGGGCTGCGGTCGCGCGGACGCAGCCGCGCAATTCTGGCATCTCTGGCAGCGTTGGTAACTTGGATTGGCTTGCCGATCGTTGTTGGTGTGATGGGGGAATTGCAGCGGGAAATTTTCTATGGTTTAGGGAATGAGCCGACGATTTTGTTTCAGGAGATTCTTTACTTCAGTCCTGCGACTCTGATCTTTGGCATCCGCACCCATGCCAGAGACCTTCTGAAAAGCCAAACCCCGTGGGAAGCTCTATTTACCGCCAACCTCATTCTCCACGCCGCTCTGGGGTTGTTCTTTCGTTGGCGTTGCATTACGCGCGCAGATCGCTATCTTGGTCGTGGATGAAGACGATGTCATTTCAATGGTCCGCTCTCCGGCTCTCGTTGCCGCTGCTCGGCAAGGAATTGACCGAGTTGGCGGCGCGAAAGCGCACGTATGCGGTGCGAGTGATCTTCGCGCTTGCGTTGTTCAGTTTTTTTCTTTTGCAACTGTATAGCCTTTTCCAGTCCAATACGCACAACCCCTTTGCCATCATCGGTCACGGCGACGAACTATTCACTACATTGGTCGGCTTTCAATTTGTCGCCATTTATCTATTGCTGCCGGCCATGATGGCGGGGGTGATCACCTCCGAGAAAGAGCGAGACGCGCTTCCGCTGCTCTTTCTGACTGGGATGCATCCGTGGAAAATCCTGGCGCAAAAATATCTTGGCCGGCTCATCCCGATGTTTTCGTTGCTCCTGCTCACGCTACCGTTATTGGCGGTTGCTTATGCGCTGGGCGGAGTGTCGCCGGACGCTGTCGCCAGCGGTTTTTACCTGCTGGCTCTGGCCTGCCTGCAGGTCGGCGCATTCGCGTTGATGGCCTCAGCGTTTTTCCAAACGACAACAGGAGCGGTTGTCTTTGCGTACCTTGGATTGGCGGGTATTTCTTTTTTGCCTGCCATCATAACGATGTGGCTGAGGGAGTTACAATGGATTCCGTCGCAGATCACCGCTGATATGTTGCTATTGCATCTTCCACCGTTCGTGTTTTCCAGCACAAAGATGAAACCCTTTGGCGACATTCTGTTTGAGAGCACGGTCATTGGCGCGAGTATAATCATGTTTTTGTTGGCCTCGTTGATTTTCCTTCGCATTCGATCTTCATCACAGCGACGGTTGATTGCGTGGCCCAAAAGGATATACCTCTATTTAAATGAATTTTGTATCCGCATGACCGGTGGTAGGAAGAAAAGAGATAATCACGATGTCCTGTTGCTAAAGGACGATCCAATTGCTTGGCGAGAACATTCCAAAGGAGCGCTAGGCGGGATTCCGAATCTCTTACTCGTACTTGTGCTAGTAGACGGTGTAGTATTATTATTCATGGTCTTTGGAATTGAATGGACCGGGTACGCCAATGTCGCTCAATCCGCCGCCACCGTTCTTATTTTCCTTCTATTCGGATTGTCTGCATTGGTGGCGACAGTTCAGGGGGTCAATTCCATTGCGACAGAACGCAGCAACCAAACACTTGAAGTGCTAGCCTGCACACCTCTGACGGGTGAGGAAATCATTCGCCAAAAGTCCCGCGCACAGTTTCGTCTTTGGATTATTTTTGCGATTGCACTACTTGCACTAATAATGTTGGAATTGTGGTCTCGCATCGAGACAAACGCTTGGAGTTTTACTTCGTCTTGGCGAAGGAGAAGCAACGACGAGATGTATCCATTGCAATATTTGTTTCTACTAGGCGCGGCCACCGTCATTTATCTACCGACTTGTTCCTGGTTTGGTTTTTGGATCGGACAGCAGTCTCGCGATCGCGGTAAAGCCGTACTCTTCGCCTTGTCTGGCCTAGTCTGTTGGATGTTTTTGCCGGTCGTTCTTGGCGTCATCACGAATTTCGCCTGGGACAGGTTGGTTCGATGCCAAAATAATTGTTTTACCATCGGGGACATCACTTCCATTTCGTTACTAAGCCCGGCCACGCTGGTTTATGCCGTTAGAACTCAGTCTCCGGATTACTTGAGAGTAAATTACTGGGGAGTATGGTTCATGGTAAATCTGCTATTCCATTTTGGCGTTTTTCTTTTCTTTCGTTGGCGTTGCATTACGCGCGCAGATCGCTATCTTGGTCGTGGATGAAGACGATGTCATTTCAATGGTCCGCTCTCCGGCTCTCGTTTCCGTTGCTCGGCAAGGAATTGACAGAGCAAGCGGCGCAGCGCCGCACGTATCTTGTCCGGGTCGGTTACGCGCTGGCGCTATTCGGCGTAGCTTGCCTGATTCTCTACGAATGGATCGGGCGCAGTCGTCAAAACCCGTTCCTACTCTTGGGGCATGGTCGCGATTTGTTCGAGACTCTCGTCTTTCTACAGTTCGCGGGCATATTTCTTTTCCTGCCCGCGATGATGGCGGGGGTGATTACGGCGGAAAAAGAGCGGGACACATTGTCGTTGCTGTTTTTGACCGACATGCGACCGGGAGAAATTTTGCTGCAGAAATATTTTGGTAGATTGATCCCGATGTTCGCGTTGTTGCTCCTGGGGATGCCGTTGTTGGCGGTGGCGTATTCGCTGGGCGGCATCTCGCCGGATTATTTGTTTGCCGGCGTATATCTGCTGGCACTAACGGCGCTGCAAATCGGTGCGTTCGCGCTGATGATTTCGACGTTGTGCGGCACCACGGTGACGGCCAATCTCGTCACCTACCTCGGCGGCGCGGCATTCTATTTATTCATCCCCGTCTGTTTGGTTGTCATCGACGAGGTGATCTTTTCGCGAAGCATCACCCGCTATCTGTATGATCAGTTCGGGGCGACCAATTCCGACCGGGTTGTGTTTGTTGTTGTTGCTCCTGCGCTCTTCGACACGTTCAAGAGCGCTCGCGTGAAAGACGTCCTTCTTTGGAGCATTCCGATGGTAGTCTCGACGGTGTTGTTTCTGGTCATCGCTCGTCTGGCACTGGTGCAGCGCGCCTTCGCCAGACCGCGCAGCTCGATGCTGGCGGCGTTCCGAAAGATGGACGAGTTTTACAAACGACTCAATAAGGGGTTGCCGAGTTATTTTTCCGACGAAATATCGCTGCCGCGCGACGAACCGATTGCGTGGCGCGAAGTGACCAAGAAACCGCTCGGCACAGTGCGATATATGTTCCGCATCCTCATCTCGCTGGAAATCATCGTACTCTTCTTCCTCCTGGGCCTCTCTGGGTCGCGCACTTGGAGCGGCCAATCCGGCATGTTCACCCTCACCGCCGTGCCGCTCTGGCTTATCGCCCTACTCGCGTTAACCGTCAAGAGCGTCAGCCTCATCGCCTCCGAGCGCATCTCGCAAACACTCGAAGTCCTCGTCACCACGCCATTGACCGGTCGTGCCATCATCAGTCAAAAACTCCGTGGAATCTGGCGGTTGTTGATTGCGTTCGCGGTGCCGTTGCTCACGGTGATCGCGACGGAATGGTGGTGGGAGAGCAAATTCGATCCCCGTGCGACAAAGATCGCCATTGCTCAAATGTTTTCAGTCGCCGTGTTCCTGCCATTTTTCTGCTTACTCTCGCTCTGGATCGGCCTGCGCGCCTTCGGACGACACCGCGCGGTGTTTGGCGCATTGTTGATCGTAACGCTCTGGAATGTATTGCCCATCCTCCTCGGCACACTCGGGGAAATGCTTTGGTGCGCATTTAAAGGTGTGGAGTATGTGTTCAACCGATTCGGCGTCTGGGAGGCGTGCGCGGGATTTAGCCCGATGGTATTGGTGGTCTGGCTCGAGCAGGCCGAAGGATGGGCGGCCGCTGTCGGGGGCAAACCTTGGATCGCAGGCAGTCTCGTGACACATGCGACATTGATTTGTCTATTCCTATGGCGTTGCTTGCGACACGCCGACCGTTTCTTGGGGCGCGTCGAAGAACCACTATGAACCTGACTACGCTGCGACCGAGTTTCCCGTTGCTGGGCAAGGAACTGACCGAGCTGGCGGCAAGGCGACGAACGTATCTGATTTGCGTTGGCTACGCGTTGGGGTTGTTTATTGACGCCATCATCTTTCGTCCGCGCCGACCGTCATTTGGGGCGGGTGGAACAGCCGCTTGCCTATTCTGGAGATTACGAATGATGAAAACGCGAAAGATCCTGATTTTCTGCGTCGTATTGTTGATCTCCCTGGGCGCCCGCGCCGTGGAGGTACGCGACCCCATTTGGGGCTTTGACGGGAAAATCGTCGAGGGACGGTTCAATCTACTCTCGGTGTTGGTGGTCAATAAAACCGATAAAGTCTTTGAAGGAAAATTTTCGTTGTATGAAACGCGCGGATTGGCCGGACGGGTTGGCGGGGAATGGGTGGAAGCATGTTACGTGGCGCCGCATTCGTCGCGGTGGGTGCAGTTTTATCCCTATCTTGGCGATCACTCCGATAAAAGCGAGTGGGTTTTGGTTTGGGGCAAAGGTAAAGATAACCGCTTCGAATTGCTGCCACCGCAGGTCGGCGCGCCCCGGCCCGTGTTGCTGGTTGATGCCGACAATTCGTTCACTCGCGGCGGCGGTTTCAAGGCGTTTGCCGACAATCTTTTCCCGCTGACTGTGTCGGGAACGGACGCACTGGCCGCTGTCGTGCTCGATTATGCGCCGTCATGGGAGCCGGCGCGGCGCGAAGTGTTTCTGGATTGGCTGAAGCGGGGCGGCACAGTGCATTTGCTCAAGGGCACTCGCGGCGATTGGCCGAAATTTTTCGGTGACAGCGCCAATGCATCCACCACGAGCCTTGCGGTTCTCAACACGTCGCTCGACCGGTTCCATGTCGGCGCCGGTCTGGTGGTACGTCACGATGCGACCCGGCAGAATTTCAACGAACAATCGTTGACTGCCGCGGGGTTTCCTCCGCCTCTCGTGACCGACCCGGCGAAACGGCGCGACCTGGATTCGTCCACTGGAGCACAATATATCCGGCCGTTGGAACCGATCGTGTTTCGCAATCTCAACGCGCAAACTACGCCACGGCATCAATGGGGCTGGATTTATTTTCTGAATTTTCTGTATCTCGTGATCATCGGCCCGCTGAATTGGTGGCTGGGACGACGGTGGAAAGATTATCGCATCACGATACTTTTCTTTCTCGGCGCGGTGGCCAGTTTCAGTCTCACCTTCGCGGTCGTCGGACGACGCGGGTACGGCGAGAAAAGTGCGGTTCACACTTTTTCCTATGCGCGCGCGGTGGGCGACCGCACCTACGATGTGACACAATGGACGAGTCTTTTCGTTACGCGAGGCAATGATTACACTGTGGCACATCCCAGTTCTCACAATCTTTATGCGGCATGGAATTATCAGATGGAAACGATCAAGGCCGTCACTACCGGCGGCAAGGATTCCCAATTCACTGTGGATATTCCCCTCTTCTCCTCGAAATCCATCGTACACCAGGCCAAAATGACCGGCCACGACACATCGCTGCAGGTCTTGTCGTGGCAGGGCGAGAAACTGCTCGAGGCATTCTCGCTCGGCATCACAGGCAAGGATTTACCTGCACCCACCGAGGCGTGGGTGTTTTACGGCGGACAATTCCATCCCTTGATGATTCGCGGCGGAATATTGACCTTGACCGATTCGGGCCGTTCGGCTGCCGCTGATTTCCTGGGGCAAACCACCGACCAATATTTCAACTCCTATCCCTACGATGATATTGAACTTGTCAAAACAAACGCGGACAAGTTATTCATCAAATTCACCCGCTCAACGATGGCGCGCGCGCTCGGAATAAAAAGTGGGGCTGTTGTTTTGGAGGACGCGCTTCCTGACCATACCGACCGCGCCCATGTGTTCCTGCTCGTGCCCAGTCCGGACGGATTTCGATTGCAAAGCAAGGATTTTGGCGAGGAAACCGGGTACACGCTGTATCACCGTTTGCTCTGGCGCAACCCCATCGGAAAGGATACCCCATGAACGAACCACCAGCCCCCGTTCTCTTTTGCGAGAATCTAAGCTACGCCTACAAAAACCATCGCGCGTTGACCGACGTCGGCTTTTCCGTGATGCCGCGTTCCATCCACGGGTTCGTTGGCCCGAACGGCGCCGGAAAAACCACCGCGCTCAAAATCTTCGCCACGTTGCTGAAACCACAAACCGGCAACATCCGGGTCTTCGGCTACGATCTCACCCGCGATTACAAACAAATCCGGCGCCGGCTCGGGTTCATGCCCGACCATTTCAGTATGTATCGCCAAATGACCATCTTCGAGTATCTCGATTTCTTTGCCGCCGCTTACGGAATGAATCTCGCCCAACGCGATAAAGTCATCGCCGACGTTCTCACCCTCACCGACATGGCCGGACGCAAAGATGATCTCATCAAAAGTCTTTCACGCGGAATGCAACAACGCGTCAGCCTCGCCCGCGTGCTAGTCCACGATCCCGAACTGCTCCTGCTCGACGAACCCGCCAGCGGTCTCGACCCGCGCGCGCGCATCGAGCTGATGGAGATCCTCACCGAGCTTCGGCGGATGGGCAAAACCATCTTCATCAGTTCGCATATTCTCGCCGAATTGGGAACGCTTTGCGACAGTGTCACCATCCTCGATCGCGGGCGGCTCAAATACAGCGGCCCGATTCGCGGCTTGCTGGCGCGAGACGGCGCCGCAGCGAATTACGTTCTCACTCTTGCCGCTGAATCTCCCGCGATCGAAAAGGCGCTGCTGACCGTGGACGGTGTCAGCGCCGTTGCCAAGCTCGACGGCACACCGGCTTATCGCGTCGCTTTCAACCCGGAGAAGGCGAATACCAATATCGTATTGCGTGCCGCGATCGAGAGCGGCGCGAGCGTGGTTGGTTTCCAGGAAGACCTGAAACAACTCAACCAGGCTTTTATGGACCTCACCGAACCGGGAGTCGGAGCGTAGATAGAAAACCTCAAGCACCAATTTCCAAACCCCAATGAATGCCCAATACCTAATCCCCAATCTCCAATCCCGGGGTACAGGGCTTGAAACTTGGTGCTTGGGATTTCTCTGGGGTTTGGGGTTTGGGATTTGGAGTTTATGAACCTCTCACCCACTTTCGCCCTTTTGCAACGTTCGCTGCGATTGGAAT
The DNA here is from genome assembly GCA_964348665.1 of uncultured Verrucomicrobiota bacterium. GTDB lineage: Bacteria > Verrucomicrobiota > Verrucomicrobiia > Palsa-1439 > CAYGDP01 > CAYGDP01. The sequence continues at coordinate 120,967 of CAYGDP010000009.1, read as the reverse complement.
CGCGACAGTTTCCGACTTATCTTTCGCGAATGTTGTTGTTGGTGGTTGTCCTCATCGGGATGAGCGCCGCCACGGTCAGTTTTCGAAACGCGCCCGGGTTGATTTTTTTCCGAACGCTGATGTTTATCAACCTAGCGATTCTTTCGCTGGTCGGTCTTGGCCTCTTTGCTTCGGCCATCGCGGAGGAACGCGAGGAGGGGATGCTTGGCCTGCTGCGATTGACGGGGCTGGACGCGATTTCCATCCTTCTTGGCAAAGGCGGCAGTCGAGTTCTGACTCTCGCGCTGCTGGTCTTGACGCAATTTCCTCTGACCCTGCTGGCCATCGCGCTCGGCGGAGTGTCGCTCGGTCAAGTCATCGCCGCCTATTGCACGCTCGGCGCGTATGTCATCCTGCTGGGCGGCATCGGACTGTTTTGTTCGACGATTGCCATTCGCACCGACGCGGCGTTGGTGTTTTCTGCCATTTTTCTGGCCGGTTTTTTCTTTGCGCCTCCGTTGGGAAGAGCGATTCTGCCAGACGTGGCGGACGAGTTTAACATCTCGAGAACGGGCGTATTCTATTCGCTCATCGACAAGGTTTTCGAGCTGATGATTCAGGCTTCACCGTTCGTTCGACTCCGGGAAATCTGTGGGACGGGGTTCAATCAATTCCCGATCGGCTGGCAGGTCATCAGCAATCTTCTCGTGGGCGCGGCGTTTTTTGCCTTGGCATGGCGATACTTCGATCGGATCACATACGAACATCATACGACGGAAGCTGTGCGAGCCGTTGGCAAACCGAAATCCAAATGGCGCTGGCTCAAGCCCGACCGTGTTTGGGTGAACGCGTTGGCGTGGAAAGATTTCCACTTCATCGCGCATGGGCGGGCTACCCAATGGGGAAAATTCGTATGCTACGTCGGTTTGGGACTTTTCTGGCCGCTCGCCTCCAGCGCCAGCTCGTCACGTTCTTATCGGGTCTCGCTTGCCGATCTCGGTGATAGCACGATGATCACCGCGCTGATCTGTCTTGGGTTTGAGGCGCTTTTCATCAGCAGTTCCATGTTCGGAGAAGAAGTGCGCTGGAAAACTCTCTCCAGTCTTTACATCATGCCCTATTCACCCGCCGAACTGATCCGTCGCAAACTCACCGGCTGTTTGTTGGGTTTGATTCCTGTGGTCGCAGCATTCGTTTGCGGCGCGCTGTTGTCTCCTATGCATTTGAGTCAGACAGTTTGGCGACTTGTCACCAACGGCACCTCTTTAGCCATGACAACACTCCTGCTGTTATTAGGAATCAGTTTGTTGATGCTGATCTTTTATGGGTCACTACTAGGCAAACAGGACGATCTCGGGACGTTCGTCACGGGATCAGGGTTAATTATTGTCATCATTATCGCAGCAGTCATCAGTATTATCGCGATCAACGAAGTTGGTCTATTCGGCATTTTCCCCGGCCTCATCTTGTTGGGGATCATCGATATCGGTCTGTCGAACCTGATTAAGAGCCGAATGAGTATTGCCGCCGCAGAATCGTAATATCATGAACCCCGGTGCTTGGACCTTATTCGATCGCCAGATGCGTCACGACGCGAGGCAATGGCCGCTGTATGTGGCGCGCGTGATCCTTGGTGGTAGCCCTCCTGGCGTGTGTCGTACTGGCGATCACGGTGGCTGTGCACTACAACATTGGCGGCTCGCTGGAGAAAGCGGCTTCGCATTGAACCGGAGCACAATCCAATGAGTTCCGGCGTCTGGACATTATTCGAGAGAAATCTGCGGGTGGAATCGCGCAGCTTGGGAATGTATGCGGGGCGACTGTTATTTCTCGCGATCGTCCTGTACGCGCTCTGGATCAGCAAAATGACGATGTTTATCACGCAAGCGCCGGGCCTGCGGTTTTTCTCGACTCTGGTGATGGTGAACTTCTTTTTCTTGACCCTGTCCGGCTTGAATTACTTTGCGTCGGCCATCACCGAAGAAAAAGAGGAGATGATGCTGGGACTACTGCGGATGACCGGGTTAAGCCCGCTCTCGATCCTGCTCGGCAAATCCACCACGCGGCTTTTCTGGTCGGCGACCCTGATCGTGGCGCAAGTGCCCTTTACGATTTTTGCGGTGACGCTCGGCGGCGTGTCGCTGACACAAATTATCGCCGGGTATGTCGCGCTGCTGGCGCACGTGTTTTTTCTATGCAATTTGGCGCTGTTTTTTTCGACCATCAGCCCGCGAACGATTGTCGCGGCGGCGCTGACCATGCTGACGGTGATGACGTTTTTCTTCGTGGCGCCGTTGACGATAGCAATCATCGGGATCCTGTCGGGGACACCGCGGTTTGGGGCTTGGATGGCGACCCCGGTCGTTGATGTCATCCGGATGATGTGCGCCTGGGCAAACGAGGCATCATGCTTCTATCGTCTCCAGAGGATCCTCACCACAGGGTTTGGCGGTGGATGGTTTGGCTATCAATTCTGGTCGAATATCGCTCTTGGCATGTTTTTCTTTCTTGCATCCTGGTCGTGTTTTGAGCGGTTTGCCCGCGAACAGAAAGAATTCGCGCCGATCCGGTTCTTTCTGCCGAAGCGAACCTCGCGCTGGCGTCACTGGGGCGTGGGGCGCACGTGGACGAACGGGTTGGTGTGGAAAGATTTTCATTTCATTGCCGGCGGCAAGTTCGCGATGCTCGGCAAGTTTTTGATTTACGCGGCGTTGATCCTGTGGTTCACGTTCCTGACAACCTGGGGCTGGAGGAATTTTAAGTGGGAAGCGATGGGAAACGTAGCAATGGTCGTCGCAGTGGTTTTTGTCTGCATCGAGCTGGTGGCAAAGTCGGCCATGATTTTCAGCGAGGAAGCGCGCTGGCGCACGTTGAGCACGGTGGCAATGCTGCCGATTTCGCCGCGTCAACTGATGTATCACAAGGCGGCGGGGATGGCCTTGGGACTACTCCCTGCCATAACCTTTTTTTTGCTCGGGGCAATGCTCTCGCCAAATGACTTGACGGATGTAATCCACGATATCTTCTCTGACAAAGGGCCGTTCCTTGCCACCCTTACCATCACCGTGAATATTCTCTTCCTCATGCACCTGGTCGCCTACCTGTCGCTGGTCTTCAAGCGCGCCGCGGCGGCGGCGGCCGTTTCCGTCGCCGCAGCAGTCAATTTATGTTTGATTGGATTCATCTTTATTCCTCTCGCCTCGATCATCTTCTATGGCGCTGAAGTAGTCCCTCTGATTCTATACGATCTTACCTTGTCGGTTGCCACCGTGTTTCTACACCTCCAACTCGTTCCCCGCCTCGAAAAATCCGCGAGCGAGTAAGACAATCTCAATAAAATCACTTCCATGCTATCATCCGACGTGCTCGATAAAATCCAGTTGTCGCACATTTCCAAGAGACAAACTCTGCTCGTTGGGGTCTCGGGCGGACCGGATTCCGTGGCGCTTCTCGATGTGTTGCATCGCGCAGGAATTCATCGCCTCCAAATCTGCCATTTGAATCACTGCCTACGGGGCGCCGCCAGCGATGGCGACGAGCAATTCGTCCGCCGGCTGGCCCAAAAATATCGGTTGCCCTGTCACGTCGCGCGCGCGGATGTGCGTTCTCTGGCCAAGACTCATTCGCTCTCGCTCGAAGAAGCCGCGCGCGAAGCGCGCCTGGAATTTTTCGCCGCAACCGCGCGAAAGTTGAAATTGCAACGGCCGATCGTTGCGCTGGCGCATCACGCCGACGACCAAGTTGAGACGTTTCTTCTCCGCCTACTGCGCGGCGCCGGCGCTCGCGGGCTGGGCGCGATGCGGCCTCGCACGCCATTCGGTTCGTCGATCATTCTGCGCCCGCTCCTCGGCGTTTGGCGCTCGGAGATTCTGGAGTACGTGCGTGAGCGAAAATTGAAATACCGCACCGATGCGACCAATTGCGACACGTCGTTGTTGCGCAATCGGATTCGACACAAGCTTCTGCCGTTGCTGGCACGCGACTACAATCCCGGCATTCGTGAGGTGCTCTGGCGGACGGCGGAGATTCTGGGCGAAGAAGACGCGCTGTTGGACGCGGCGACGTTCCGGGCGATAAAATCGGGGAAGTCATTAAAATCCTTACCCATGGCATTGCAACGCCGTGCAATGCGGATGTGCAATCCAGGAGCGACGTTTGGCGAGGTGGAGCAACAATTGCTCCGGCACAGCCGAGGGAAAACCCCAGCGATGCCGCCGAAAAAGTTTCGGAGCTATACAATTAAGGCGAGCATCAATCCAAAACCGAAAACCTTTCATCCAGCATCCAGCATCCAGCATCCAGCATCCAGCATCCAGCATCCAGCATCCAAAGCCGAATATTTCGACGCCGACCTAGTCGGGCGGTGGACAATCCGGTATTGGCGGCCGGGTGATCGGATGCAACCGTTGGGAATGAAATCGACCAAGAAATTGCAGGATCTCTTTACCGACGCAAAAGTTCCCGTTGCCGTTCGGGGTCGGATACCGGTGGTGGTGGCGGAGAACGGAACAATTGCATGGGTGGTGGGGGTTCGAATGAGCGATGAGTTCAAGGTGACATCGAGGACAAGGAGATTATTGCGATTGAATGCGAAGAGCACTGGAAGGTCTATTGCATTGCGCCGCGTGCTATGATAGTTTGCGGCGCGAAAGGTAACAATGGACGACGACGATAATCAGTCGAAAAAACAGCGCGGCGGCGAGCCGCGCTGGCCGAATACTGTGGCATTCGTGCTGTTGCTGGCCGTGTTGGCCGCGGCGGGCGGAATGTATTATTCCCGCTACATGGACGCTGAAAAACCGGAGCGGCTTAGCTACGGGAAATTCATGGAGCTGGCCGACCAGAAAAAACTCGATACTGTCAAGATTACCCGCGAACTCAACGGCACCCAGGCGGCATTCGGCGAATACAAAAAGGAAGACGCCGAGGGAAAAGTTACCACCGTCAAATACCGCGTTATTCTCCCCGACAGCGAGCGCAACGTCGCGACGGTCCTCGTCGAGAAAGTCGGGACGAAAGTGGAGGTCATTCCGCCTCCCTCGATTTGGGCGCAAGCGTTGCCGAGTTTTGCAATCCTGATGACGATCATTCTCATCGGTTATCTTTTTCTCGCGCGCCAAATCCGCGCTACTGGCAAAGGAGCGCTTTCCTTCGGAAAATCGCGCGCGCGAATGCTTACCCGTGACAAAAACCGCAGCACCTTCAAGGACGTGGCCGGCGTGGAGGAAGCGAAGGAGGAAGTGCAGGAGGTCGTGGATTTTCTAAAAGACCCGAAAAAATTTCAGCGTCTCGGTGGACGCATTCCGAAGGGCGTGTTGATGATTGGTCCGCCGGGCACGGGGAAGACGTTGCTGGCCAAAGCTATTGCTGGCGAGGCCGATGTTCCATTTTTCAGCATCAGCGGCAGTGATTTCGTCGAGATGTTCGTCGGGGTCGGCGCCAGCCGCGTTCGCGATATGTTCGAGCAGGGCCGCAAGAACGCGCCGTGCTTGATCTTTATTGACGAAATTGACGCCGTGGGACGGTCGCGGTTCAGTGGCATCGGTGGAGGGCACGACGAGCGCGAGCAGACGCTCAACGCGTTATTGGTTGAGATGGACGGGTTTGACACGCAGGAAGGCGTGATTATCATAGCCGCCACCAACCGTCCCGACGTACTCGATCCGGCGCTGTTGCGACCCGGGCGATTCGACCGACAAATTGTCATTGATTTGCCCGATCTCAACGGGCGTGTTGGCATTTTGAAAGTCCACACCCGCTCGATCAAATTGGACAAGGATGTTGATTTGCAAATCATCGCCCGCGCCACTCCCGGCTTTAGCGGGGCCGATCTGGCCAATCTGGTCAACGAAGCGGCGTTGCTCGCCGCTCGGAAAAATAAGAAAGGCGTGGACACCGATGATTTGGAGGAAGCGCGCGACAAAGTCCGGTGGGGACGGGAACGTCGCAGCCGCGTGATGGACGAGCACGACAAAAAAGTGACTGCGTACCACGAGGCGGGTCATGCGCTTTGCATTCATTTGCTCGAAGGCACCGAGCCGTTGCACAAGGTCACCATCATCCCGCGCGGCATGTACCTGGGTGCAACGATGCAGCTACCGGAGAAAGACAAACACACCGAAGGTCGGAAGGAACTTCTCGACCAGATCGCCGGTCTCATGGGCGGACGCATCGCGGAAGAGCTAATTTTCGGCGAGATTACCAGCGGCGCTTCTGGCGACATTAAGCAAGCCACGCGGATTGCGCGTTTGATGGTGACGGAGTGGGGGATGAGCGACAAACTGGGTCCCATTTCGTATGGCGAGCGGAGTGAGCCGGTCTTCTTAGGACGAGACTTCTCCCGTGGCGATGCGCATAGTGAAGCTATAGCCCAGGAGATTGACGCCGAGGTGCACCGTATTGTAACCGAAGGCCAGGAACGCGCCCGGGCGATCATCACCGAGCACCGCGATAAGCTGGAAGCATTGGCGCAAGCCCTTCTCGAATACGAAACGCTCGATGCCGAAAACATCGGGGAAATTATGAGCACCGGCAAATTACAGAACCCTCCCAAGCGTCCGCCACCCTCGCCGCCACCCGCGCCAGAACCAACTGTGGCTCCGGGTGTGCCTGCTTCCGGCAAAACTCCCGTCGCCGTCCCTGGCGCGCCAAAAATCGCCCCCGCGTAATCCGTTCCACCGCGGTTTTCACCAATAATCCGGCAGCCGAGTTCTGCGAATGCTTACGCACCCGAAGCCGTCTGCGCTGGCGCATCAGCGGTCGGCTGAGTCGGAGCCGGTGGTGGAGGCGCTTCCGCGCGAGCGGCGCGTGAGCGGGATGATTTTGATTTTGGTGCAACTGGCGCCGGGGATGGTTTGGCGATGCGCCGTTTGCGGGCTTCTTGGCGTTTCCGGCGAATCCAGCGGATTCGACGATTCTGTTTTTTTCTGCGATTGGTCTGCTGCATAAGAGCGGAGAGTTGTAGCCGCTGTGGCTCCGGGTTGCAAACAAAAATCGCTCGCCAATCTTTCCACGCCACGCTACACTCCCGGCATGAAATCGCCACGCTGGGTCATCGTCGGTTTGCTGGTTGCGTTCGCGGCAGGCACAGGTTGCTTCTCCACCATCGCCAGCAAGAAAAAATCCAAGAACGCCGCCACCCTGCGCATCTATAAACAGACCAGCAAATCTCTCCCTCGTGGGTACAGGTCCCAAATCGTTTTCGAACGCCCCGCGATCACGTTTTGGGTGGATCCCGCCCCAGAGTTGAGTGAACGCGACATCGTTTCCCTGGAAACTGTCGAAGGCGGCTCCGGCCTCAAGATCAAAATCACCTTCAATGCGCACGGTCGTTTCGTGCTGGAGAACCTCACCGGCGGCAATCGCGGCAAATACATGGCTGTGGTCGCCGGCGGCGCAACCATCACTCGCCCCATCGCCGCCATTCGCATGAACGAAATCATTCGCGACGGCGTGTTGATCTTCACCCCCGATCTTACCGACGAACAAATTGTCACATTCGTCGCCGAACTTCAGAAAGGCATCGGCCAAATTAAGAAGCAGGATAGTTTCAATTTCAAGCCGTGACGCCCAGCGGTCGGCCTGTCTAATTTACACCCTTCGGATTCTTGATATTCTTCGTCCCACCCTCGCCATCCACCCACCGAATCCGTAGCTTCGTGCCGGAGTTGAACTCGGCGTGACCATCGGCAAAAACCACATTGCTGCCATCCTGCTCGTGATTGCCGCCGCCTTGCGAGCAACCCGTCCGCTTCCGATACTGTTCCACCGTCAGGTCGTTCGCCTTGCTTGGTTTTGCCAGATTATCTCCTCCCAATGGTGAATCGCTTAACGACGTCTGTTTCAAGCCCGCGACATACGCGTAACTTACCACGTTCGGTTTGTCGAATTCCACGCGCGTCATCGCCGTCGCGGACGTCCGACAATTCTTATGCCGATTCTCGCTCGGACACACAAATGGCCTCGTTGTCGTCATGTAATTCGGTAATAAAAGATAGAACTGCGAATTGGACGCCTCGGTGTCAGCCATCAATGGAAAATATTCGCGGTTATCCTGCGAGTACAGATGGCACGCCAATGCAATTTGCTTCGCATTACTAAGGCACGACGCCCGCCGTGCGCGTTCACGCGATCCTCAAACCGCTGGCATCAACAATGCCGCCAGAACTGCTATTACACCAATGCAACACAACACCATCGACAACGACCATCGTTTGCCTCGGCTCATTTCCGCCCCCTTTCTTTCCAATTAGACCGAGTCAAGTCTGATCCCTCACGCGAAGAAACTCTCCCCTTCCTTCGCATATTGCCGCGCGACTTTTTCGTTTAGTTCGACGCCAAATCCCGGCGCATTCGGGACGCGCAACAGGCCGCCACGAATGAACGCGCCTTTGTGTCCCGAAACCACGCCCAGTTCGTCCCAGAAGGGAACGTCCTGGCCATGAAACTCCAAGACCAGAAAATTCGGGATTGCCGCCGAGACGTGCGCGGCTTGGATCGTCCCGATGGGGCTGGCGATGCAGTGCGGGGCGACCTGGATATTGTAACTTTCGGCGAGATCGCAAATCCGTTTGGCTTCGAGAATGCCGCCGGCTTTCTGGAAATCCGGAGCGATGATTTGACAGGCGTTCGTCTCGCATAACTTGCGAAATCCATGCGCCAAAACGAGATTTTCTCCCGTGCAAATCGGCGTCCGGGTCTGGCGCGAAAGCAACCCCAGGTTGTCATTGTTTTCCGGCGGCATCGGGTCTTCCAGCCACAGTAATTGATACGGCTCGCAGCCCCAGCAGATTTTTAGCGCGTCGCCAAAACTGTAGCGCCAGTGACAATCAATCGCGATGTCCACCTTCGGTCCGACCGCCTCGCGCACGGCGCTCACCAGCTCGATTTGCAACGCCAGTTCTTCGTTATTCAGCGGCCGCGTCTCGCACTGGAACTGGCTTTTGAAAATATCAATGTCGAACTTGATCGCATCAAACCCCTTGGCCACGACCTTCTTTGCCTGCTTCGCGTACGCGGCAGGATTGAACGCCTGCCCTTCCGTATCCGCCGTGCCGCCCTTGATCTTTGGCATCCAGCGCGGTTGACGCGGCATTGCGCATGGTCCCATGCTTTCGAGCGTATGACCGCCATGCGAATCGGCGTAGATGCGAACCTCGTCGCGCCATTTGCCGCCGAGCAATTGATAGACTGGGGCGTTGAGCGATTTGCCGAGGATATCCCAGAGGGCTGTTTCGATTCCTGTTATGGCGTGATGCGTCACTCCGTTTGTTCCGGCGTGCGACGTGGCGCGCCTCATTTTCTTGGCGAGATAATCGATTGCGCGGGGATCTTCTCCAATCACAACTTCCGCCAGATCGCGAACGACGGCGGTCAAGCCCGGTGCAAAGAAAATCTCTCCCGTGCCGACTAGGTCATTCTTGTCGGTATAAACGCGAATGTACGTGTAATCGTAATTTGCCTCTACGACGGCGGTGGTAATGCGCTTGATTTTCATGGGACGTGATTTACCACGAAAAAACCGGAATGGACACGCATAATTCGTGTAGAGCAGGCGCCCGTGTGGCCTGTGCCATTGGCAATCATAATGTCCGCATTTCACTGACAGAGGGCAACTTGACGGGCGGCGAAGCTTGCAGTATCGTCCCCTGCAAATCGTCCGCTTTGGCGGACGATTTCCTTTTATGGACACGACCGGTTCGAAGCGGACGTCAGGAGTACCGGAGCTGCCGGCAGGAATGCTGGCAGCGCTGAAACGCGAGGGTATCGGTGTTGACACCGTGCTGATGGCGCTGCGCTCGGACGTTGCCCCCGGCGGCGGCTATGGCGAGCAATGGCTTCTGGTCACGCAAGATGCAATTCTGGTTTTCAAACCCGATGTTGATGGCGCCCATTTTGATTTGACCGAGCACGTTGACCGAAAAAAAATCACAGCGGCTAAAGCGGAGACCGCCGTCGGCAGCAGCTTCCTCGAAGTGGCCGTCGGCGATGCGCCTCGTCGAATCATTCACTATTCCAACACGGTCGGCGAGGCATTTGCGCGACTGGCGCGGTATTTGGATAACGTGGCGCGCGGACGCGACGTGCTGTTGCCGGTCGGCGAGGAAGACACGGTGAAACGATGCAAAGGCTGCGGCTTGCGCCTCGATTACATCGGCGTTTGCCCCAAGTGTCTCAAGAAAGGCAAGGTATTGCGGCGGCTTTGGACCTATACCCGGCCGTATTGGCCGCAAACGTTGCTCGTGTTTGCGTTGTTGCTGGCTGCAACAACGCTTTCGCTTGTGCCACCATTGATGACCAAGATTTTGGTGGATAACATTCTAGCGGAAGATGCGACGAAAGCTATACCTCCGCAAATCATCAAGGACTACTATCACTTTCTCTTCGAGCCGATTTTTGGCGATCCATCCCGGTTGCTCTGGCTTGGATTTCTGGTCGCGGGATTGATTGGGCTGCGCATCATCGCGATCATACTTAGCATTTCTGGCAATCGCGTCAGCACAACCATCGGCATTCGTTTCACGTACGATCTGCGCGACAAAGTTTTCAAGCGTCTTCAGGAGTTGTCGGTGCGCTACTATGATCGGCACCAAGTCGGGTCGCTGATGACCCGCTGCACGCAGGACACGGAGGAGTTGCAAAGTTTCATTCGTCAGACGCCGCCGCTCCTGTTGAGTATCCTGCAAATCATCGGCATTTTCGCCGTGTTGGCGCATCAGAGCTGGTATTTGAGCCTCTTTGTGTTGGTGCCAGCCCCGTTTGTAATGGTGGCTACCTATTTCTTCTGGGAAAATCGCATTCCCAAGATTGATCGCTACTGGTATTCACGATGGCGGATCAACGCCCAACTCAATTCCGTTCTCTCCGGCATCCGGGTCGTCAAAGCATTTGCACAGGAGGAACGGGAGACGCGCCGGTTCGAGGAGCGAAATCGTGACCTCTTCGGCGCGCGCAAACAGATGGAGAACGACTGGAACACCTTCGCGCCGCTGGTGGATTTCGTGTTTGGCATTGGTGGCTTGTTGATCTGGTTTTTCGGCGGGCGCACGGTCTTGGAAGGTCACATGAGCCTCGGCACACTGATGATGTTCCTCGGTTATCTCGGAATGTTTTACGGGCCGCTGACTCAATTGATGTGGGTGAGCGAATGGTTCACCCGATTTCTCACCGCCAGCCAGCGCGTCTTCGAATTGCTCGATCAACAGCCCGAAATCCGGGATGCGCCCGATGCGATCGTCCTTCCCAACGTGCGCGGCGAGTTCCAGTTTGACGATGTCACGTTCGGTTATACGCCCTACAACATTGTCCTCCACGATGTCAGTTTTCATGTCAAAGCTGGCGAAATGCTCGGCATCGTCGGCCACAGCGGCGCGGGCAAGACCACACTGGTCAATCTGCTTTGCCGATTCTACGATGTGACCGAAGGCGCGATCCGGATTGACGGACATGACGTCCGCAAAATCCGCAGCGCCGACCTTCGAAAACATATCGGACTGGTTTTGCAAGAGCCATTTCTGTTCCGAGGCACCATTGCTGACAATATCGCCTACGCAAAATCGAGCGCCACTCGCCGCGAAATTCTTCGCGCCGCCAAAGCCGCCAACGCCCACGATTTTATTGTCAAACTCCCCGAAGGCTACGACACCCGGCTCGGCGAACGCGGCGCCGGCTTGAGCGGCGGCGAGAAACAGCGTGTCAGCATTGCCCGCGCGATCTTGCACGATCCGCGCATCCTGATTCTCGACGAAGCCACCAGCAGCGTGGACACCGAGACCGAGCGGCAAATCCAGGAGGCACTCAACGAGCTTGTCAAAGGACGCACCACCATTGCCATCGCCCATCGCATCTCCACTCTCCAGAACGCCGACAAAATCATCGTGATTGATCAAGGGCGCATCGAGGAATTCGGTACGCACGAGGAGCTGATGGCCAAACAAGGTCACTACTATAAGTTTGTGCAACTCCAGACCGAGCTGGCAAAAGTCGAGAAAACCGCCGAGGAATTGAAAGTCGTCGCATGAGCACCAAAGCCTATCAACTTAGCTTTCTTGATCCCCGCAAAGTGCATTTTTCCCGCACCGACGGCGGCCTCTTGCGTCTCCGCGTCGAAGGCGTTGCCGACTATCCACAGGTCAAACTCTACCGATGTTTCCCGTTCACCAATCGCGACCAATATTTAAGCATCCGCGACGGGACCGACAAACGCGAGCCGGAAGTCGGTCTCATCGAGGAACTCCACGAGTTATCCGCCGAAAACCGCGTGCTGGTGGACGAAGAACTTCACGCTCGGTATTTCATTCCCCGCATCAGCAAGATCAATTCCATCCAAGACACCTACGAAATCCTCGAATGGGACGTGGAAACCGACCGTGGCCAGCGCCGATTCTATGTCAAAGACGTCCACGACCGTGTCCGTTTGATCGGCGAAAATCATTTCCTCATTACTGACACCGAAGAATGCCGCTACGAAATCCCCAACCTCAAAAATTTTCCCGCCGACCAGCAACGCCTCTTCCTGCGTCATTTCTTCCGGTAAAAATTGTCCCGCCTCTGCAGGCAAGCCTCATTCTCGTTGTCGTCCTCGAAATGGTTGGTAGTTCAGGCTTCAGCCTGGAGTGGTTATCTACAAGCGAAAGCTTGAACTCCAAATTCCCTGCTCTTTCATCCTTTATAATTCATCCCTCATCCTTTCCTTACATCAACCCCATTTCCCGCAAACTGACGTAATCCTCCCGCCCATCGCGTTTCTGGCCGAGGATGACGTGGTCCACGACTTCGATCCCGAGGATTTTTCCCGCTTCGACCAATTGTTTGGTGATGCGGACATCTTCGGACGACGGCGTCGGATCCCCGCTGGGATGATTGTGCGCGAGTAACACCGAGGCTGCGCCTTCTTTCACCGCACGGCGGAAAACCTCGCGCGCGTGAACGAGACTGGCATTGAGCGTCCCGCTAGTGACTTCCTCTTTCCTAATAAGTTCATGCTTTGTATTGAGGAGCAACGCCAAAAACTTTTCGACTTTGTACGGGCGCACTTCTTCCCTCAAGTAATCGGCAACCGCGCGCGGCGAATCAAGAAGTTCACGCTTTGGAGCTTCCCATTTGCGTAATTTTCGGGCGAGGCCGAGCGCAGCTGCCAATTCTGTCGCTTTAGCCAGACCGATACCTTTAATTTTAAGCAAATCGGATACTTCAGCTTTGACTAGGTTCTCCAGTCCGCCGAAGTCGTGGAGAAGTTTGCGCGCAAATTCGAGCACGCCGAGTTCCTTCGTGCCCGTGCGCAGGAGGATTGCCAGCAACTCTTCTTCTTTGAGGGCGTCGGCGCCGAGTCGGGCCAGCCGTTCCCGCGGCCGATCATGCGCGGCAATTTCTTTCATGCTCGAGGGCATAGACGCATTATGCGGAATGATGAGTAATTGATGAAGAACAATTTAATGGCCACAAAAAGCACAAAAACACAAAAAATCAGACACTCGCTTCTTCAGCGCTTTTTCGCGGCGATTCATCATCCACCACAAATCGCTCAACTTCGTGATAAAGATCGGCGGGGATGTGGGCGACGATATGGACGTTGCCTTTGTCGTAATGCTGCCGCGATACTTGCGCGCTTTCGTAAATGTGATTGAGCAGCTTGGCTTTGTCGCTGGGAATGACCAGCGTGGTCAATCGCCGCATCGGTCGCAACTGCGCGCTAAGCGCCGACTTCAAATCATCCAGCCCACGTCCCGTGGACGCCGAGATCGCGACCACTCGCGGCTGATCGCGCATCAAGCGACCCAAGATGGCGTTGTCGGGAGCGACCCGGTCGGTTTTGTTGAGCGCTGTGATGCGCGGTTTTTCGTGCGACTTGAGTTCGTGCAACACCTCTTCCACCGCAGCGATCTGCTCGTCCACGGACGGATGACTCACATCAATGACATGAATGAGCAAATCTGCTTCGCTCACCTCTTCGAGGGTCGCCTTGAACGCCTCCACGAGACCATGCGGCAGCTTGCGGAGAAAACCAACCGTGTCGGTGAGCAGGACGCTCTGTTTGTCTGCCAGCTCCAGCCGTCGCGTGAGGGGGTCGAGTGTGGCAAAGAGTTTGTCCTCAACGTGCGCATGCGCGCCGGTAAGCGCGTTGAGCAGCGTGGACTTTCCCGCATTGGTATAACCAACGAGCGCGGCGATGGGCCATTGATGGCGGCGACGACCGGTTCTCTGCACGTCACGGATGCGCCGCACATCGTCGAGTTCCCGCCGAAGACGCGAGATACGTTCCTGCACGCGGCGACGATCGACTTCGAGCTGGGTTTCACCCGGGCCGCGCGTGCCGATGCCGCCCTGTTGACGCGAAAGATGTTCCCACAAGTGCGTCAAACGCGGCAGCAAGTATTGCAGTTGGGCTAGCTCGATTTGCAGCCGCCCCTCGCGCGTCTGCGCTCGTTGCGCAAAGATATCGAGGATCAACCCCGTGCGATCCACTACCTTGACGCCAAACGTTTCTTCGAGATTCCGGGTTTGCGCAGGAGAAAGTTCGTCGTCGAACACTATTAGATTGATACCCGAGCCGCGGGCGAAATTGGCCAATTCCTCGGCTTTGCCGCGCCCGATAAAATACGGTGGGGTTGGCGATGGAAGTTTTTGCACTGCTGTCTCCACGACTGTCCCCCCCGCCGAACGAACCAGTTCACCCAACTCGGCGAGGTGTTCACGCTCGGAATACGCGAAAGGTCCGCCCCGCCGCTTCACGGAATCCAACTCGACTCCCACCAAAAGTGCTCGCTCGGACGTTTGCGGATTTGTCGGGTACATATCAGGCGGCGGCCTGCACCACCTTTTTCACGATCGTAGAGATGTTCTCGTCTGGTTTCACGTCCAACCAGGAGACTGTAGCTTGATGTCGGAACCACGTCAATTGGCGCTTGGCCAACTGACGTGTTCGCTGGGTGGTAAGCCGCTTCGCATCGGCAAGGGATAATTCTCCGCGCAAATGCGCCGTGACCTCTCGATAACCCGCGGCTTGCATCGCGGTCGCGTTCTGTGCCAGTCCGCGTTTCAGTAAATCGCGAACCTCTTGGATAAATCCCGCGGCAAACATTTCGTCCACGCGCGATTCGATGTGGCGGTAGAGATCGGCGCGTTCGCGTTGAAGGCCAACAAATTGGAAAACCCCAAATCCCAATCCCCAATTCCCAGAGAATTTCCAATCTCCCAATTGTAAATCTTTCGAGGTTTTTTGGAGTTTGGCGCTTGGGGTTTCTTTGGGTTTTGGGTTTTGGGTTTTGGAGCTTAATTCTGTTCGCCATTGTGTTTGTTGCTCTGAAAACTTTTTTCCGGTTGCTTCAATTACTTCCAACGCGCGGATGAGACGTCGTTTGTTATGCATGCCAATGTTCTTCGCGGCTGCTGCGTCCAACTCGGCAAGTCGCGAGTGCAATGTTGCCGCATCCAGGTTCTCCAAACGCTCACGAAAGATTGGATCCGCGCTAGGCCCGTCAAAAACCCCCTCGGTCAATGCGCGCAGATACATTCCGCTACCGCCGACCACCAACGGAGTTTTGCCGCGCGCGCGCATGTCCGCGATGGCGGCAAGAGCCAATTCGCGATAGCGCGCCACATCGAACGACTCGCTTGGTTCCACTACATCAATCAAATGATGCCGCACTCGCGCGCGATCTTCGGCACTCGGCTTGGCCGTGCCGATGTCCATCCCTCGATAGACCTGCATCGAATCGGCGGAGACGATCTCGGCGTCGAGTTCCGATGCCAGCGCGAGAGCGACAGCGGATTTACCGACGGCTGTCGGTCCGACGAGGCAGAAGAGAGATTGGGGCATGGAGTTCACGCTTGAGGGTGGTAAAGAGTGTAAGTGATCGTTTTCAAGCTGAAGCTTGAACTCCAAACTCTCATCCCGAGATTCGCCCCATCACCAACTCGCCTTCGGCCACGATTTCCTTGCCGCGCTCGGCTTTGACGGCGAACTGGGCGAGCGGCCCTAGATTTGCCGTGAGCGTCGCCGTAACAATGAGTTGATCGCCAACCTGAACGAGTTTCTTGAATTTCATGTCGCGAATGGCGACAAGACCGACTTTGACGGCATCCGCCGGCGGTTTGTCCGCGTTGAGGGCGATGCCGGCGATTTGCGCGAGAGACTCGACGATCAGCACGCCGGCCATAATAGGTTGATCCGGAAAATGTCCACGCAGAAAACCCTCATTTTGCGTGATGTTCTTGATGCCGGCCGCGCGTTTACCGGCCTCGACTTCCAGCACGCGATCCACAAAGATAAACGGATGCTCGTGGGGCAGACCGTCGGGAACAGCGGAAGCGCTCATTTTTTGCCGCCGTTGGCTAGGATGGCCGCGACGATAGTGTCCACGCTGACCAGCGTTTTCTTGGCGATCTCGGCGTCGCGGATGGAGAGGCCGAACGTTTTCTCCAACGTCACGACGAGCTGGAGCGCGTCCACGGAATCGAGGTCGAGGCTGTTGGTGCCCATCAACGGTTTGTCGTTCGGAATGTCGGCGGGTTTTACCTTGAGTTTCAAGGTTGTCACCATCGCCTCTTTGACTGCGCTTGCCAATTCTTCTTTGGTTTGCATCACGAAATTCCTCCATCAACAATCATCACTGCGCCGGTGATGTAGGCCGCCGCGGGCGACGCCAGAAACGCTACGACCGACGCTACTTCTTCCGGCTTCGCGAACCGTCCCAACGGCACGGTTGCCGCCGCCGCCAACCGTTCCGCGTCCGAAAACTTCGCCGTCATATCGCTTTCCACGTATCCGGGTGCAACGACATTCGCGGTAATGTTAAATCGCCCCATCTCGCGCGCCAACACTTTCGTCATCGCCACGACGCCAGCTTTCGCTGCCGCATAATTCGACTGACCCGGCAAGGGATGAATCGCCGCCACCGAAGCGATATTGATGATGCTCCCCTTTCGCTGTGCGATCATCTGCCGGATCGCCGCGCGGCAACAGCGAAATACACCGTCCAAGTCCGTGTTCATCACTCGTCGCCACTGCTCGTCGCTCATCATGGCGCAAAGTCCGCTGTCTAGCAAGCCCGCATTGTTTACCAGCACATCGAGAGAGCCGAATTGCTTCACCGTCGTGTCTACCGCCGCCTGGACGTGGTCGTCTCGGGTCACATCGAGTTCTATCACCAGCGATTTCGCTCCACGCTGCTCGATTTCTAGCGCCACTTCCTTCGCGCCTGCCCGACTGGCGCGATAGCCCAGCACGACCATGTCTCCGGCGTCCGCCAACGCCAGCGCGATCGCGCGGCCTAATCCGCGACCGGCGCCGGTGACGAGGGAAACTCGGTTTGTCATACGGGTGCGAGAATAATCGTCGAAGCTTGCGTGTTCAAGCCCGTACAATGCGACCGCACTTGGGTTTGCAGGTCGCGCGTGCGGAAGGCATGGGCAATGAGTTGCCAGACGGCGCCTGCGGTGAATGCCTCTCCCAGTTGCGCTGTGAACGATCCGTTCGCCTCGCTTTTTTTCGCTTTGCGCTCGGCGTGAGAATGAATGGGGCTACCGCGATCCACTTCGACGATGCACGCATATCCCTTGCGGTTTTTCGACAGTAAAATCGCGCCTGCGCCTTCTCCCGTTATGCAGCGATGACCGTTTCGGTGATACGCGTTGGTGACCACCCAGTCTGCCTCTTCCGCGCCAACCACAAGGCAATGCTCCACGATGTCGAGCGTGAGAAGATCTCGCGCCATTGCGACGGCGTTATACGCGGCCGCGGCGTCCCCGACAACCGTGTAATTGACATGATCACAACCCAGCACTGCGGCAAGATGCGATGATGGAGCGTTATAAACCGTTTCCGGAAACAACATCGGGCTGGCTGCGCGCGCACCTTGCTGGACCAGTTCGCTGTGAAACTGCAGCGTGAAACTAATGCCGCCATGCGAAACTGCGGTAACAACGCCAACGCGACGCATTGCTGTCTTGTTGTCGAGAGCAAGGTTCGCATCGCGGATCGCCAGCGCAGCCGCGGCGCACGCAAATTGGGTGATTGGACTGACGCGACGCAATCGCGATGCCGAAATGATTTCATCCACGTCGAACGCGGGAGGCGAAAAACAGCGGGTCGATGGCCGGCCATCGAAATGGATCTCGCGTTGATGACCTCGTTCTTCGGCTTGCAGTTTACGCCAGAATACATTCGCGTCGCAGCCGAGAGGGCTGACGACGCCAACGCCAGAGATAACAATGTCGCGCGGGTTCATGGTTGTTTGTTGTAGGCCGCGTGCCCCCACGCGGCGTAAATCCCAACGCCGCCCGAGGGCGGGCGGCCTACAATATTGATTTTGCTGCATTGATTCATGGGGCGCGAAATACCAACGACGCATTGAGACCGCCGAAGCCAAAGTTGTTGGAGAGCACGGAACGAAGTTTTGCGGGCGTAGATTCGCGCACCACGGCAAGATTGCAATCGGGATCCGGCGTCTCATAATTCACGTTTGTCGGGAGCTTCTGATGTTGCAGAGCGAGAGCACAAATCACGGCCTCGATTCCTCCCGCGCCGCCAAGCGAATGGCCAACGGCGCCCTTGGTGGAACTGACGGGCACGGCGCGAGTTCCAAAAACTCGGTGGATGGCTTTGCTTTCCATCCGGTCGTTTTGTGGCGTGGCCGTGCCGTGGGCGTTGATGTAATCAATGTCACTCGGCGACAAACCGGCATCAGCGATCGCATCGGTCATCGCGCGAGTCGCGCCATCGCCGTCCGGGTGAGGCTGTGTCATGTGATTTGTGTCCACCGATTGTCCATAACCGGCAACTTCGCCAAGGACATCCGCGCCACGAGCGCGCGCGGCATCGAACGATTCCACCAGTAACACACCGGCACCTTCGCTGATGGCAAGTCCGCTCCGGTTTTTGTCGAAGGGACGACAACGTTCGGGTGTGGAGGCTTGGAGAGAGTCGAACCCGACAAAGATCACTTTTGCCAGCGCGTCGTACCCTCCGGTGAGCACGCGGTCGGCTTGGCCGCTGCGAACGAGTTGGAAGGCGTACCCGATGGCGTTGGCGCTGGAGGCGCAGGCATTCGCAAATACCAGCAGCGGACCGCGATAGCCGAACGCGATTTGCAGGTCGAACGGCTGGCGTTGCGGCGTGTATTGCATGAGCAGCGACGGCTTGGCTCCGTTGCGCTCCAATAACGCACGGTGATAAATCTCACCGGCGTGCATTCCGCCGCCCGTGGTGCCCAGAATGGTTGGCAGATCAGACGGTTGGAACTTGGCGCGGTCGAGCGCCTCCTCCGCGGCCAGCAACAACATCCGCGTGGCGCGGTCGAGCCGACGCTGTTGTTTGACGGTCAGCTTGGTTGGCGGCAGATCGAGTGATTTGATTTCACCCCCGGTTTGACACCGGCAATCGCTTGTGTCGAAGAGTGAAAGTTTGCCAATGCCGCTCTTCCCGGCTTCGAGCGCGTGCCACGTCGAGTCGGCGTTGCCACCGAGACAAGTGATCAGGCCGAAGCCCGTAATGGCGACGCGATGACGCGGGACGCTCATTTTTTGTCGAGCGGGCGGCTGACGGAAACGCCCGGAGGAGGTGTGAAGACAAATGTCTCGGCAGAGATGGGTTCGTTGCGTTTCGGATTGACGAAGCGCATCGTGGTGTGGTCGCCATTGTTGGAAATGATCTCGGTCTGTTGCGCCACCCAACTGTGGTCAAGCCAGATGCGGACTTTGGCAAAGAGCGTTTTCAGTTTTTTCTCGCGCGGCGCCAGTTCGAGAACATACAGTCCTTCCCCCACATACATCACGGTCTCAAACGGCGCTGTCCCTTCGCGGGCTTTGTTGAATCCCATCGCCACGTTGATTGCATCGGTGATCTCGCCCAGCTTCTCTTTCGTGTCGAGCGCAAATTCCTCGGCTTCCTTGAATTCCGGATAATACATCCAGAGTTTTTTGCCGTCGCTCACCGTCAGGCTCGTGCTCGGCGACGTGCGCTCGAACCGGAACTGATTCGGCGGCAGATACGCCAGGCGTCCTTCGGTTTTCGTCTCGTCTGTGAACGCCTTCCAGCGCATCGTCTCGATAAACGACGCTTGAAAACTTGTCAATCCCTCTCGCGATTTTTCAAACTCGGCCACCAGCTTGGCTTGTTCCTCTGCCGACACGCGCCGCAGAGAATTAAGCGGTGGCAACGTGGCTTCGCCGGCGAGGGCGGAAAACAAAAGAAAAAATCCTAGCGCCAAACTCGACCTGCTTAAGAAGCGACAAGTCCCCATTCTCAATCCGCGGATTTGGTGATTGGGAGTTGAAATTTGGAATTTTTTTGGTGTTTGCGGTTTGGAATTTTGGGTTTTCATCATTTCCATAGCGGTTTGAAGTTGAACCATTGATCGGGATATTCGCGGATGGCGCGCTCGAACATCGTTGCGAGCTTCTGCGTATTGCGCGCCAGCGACTCACGCCCGCCGTCCGCGCCATCGAGCGCCAGCGGCGGTTCGATGTGCGCGCAATACCGTCCGTCGCTGCCCAGCGTGCAGAATGCAACTAGGATTGGCACGCCGGTGGCCTGCGCCAGCGCAACGGGCGCGGCGGCGAAAGGAAGGGGCGTGCCGAAGAAGGTCACTTCGACAGCGGACGCCGTTGGACGGTCAATTAACATCGCGAGCGCGTGATTCTGCCGAAGAGCCTCCAAGGCTGCAAGAAAAGAAAATTGACCGTCCCCCAAGGTTATGGTGCCGATCTTGCACGCCGCCCGGTAATTCTCGCGAAGCGCATGCAGCTCCGGTGTCGGTTCTTCCGCTGTCACCACCCGCAACGGAATCCCGCGCAGTGCCGTGGCGATTCCGCCCAGCTCCCAATTACCGAGATGCGCCGTGACGAGGATCGCGCCCTGGCCGCGCTGGAGCGCTTCTTCGAGATGTTCCATCCCGCGCATTTCGGAGAAGACATCGTCGAGCTGTTTCGGTTGAGCGTTTGCCAGCGAGCAATAATCGGCAAGCGTGCGAGCAAAATTGGTGAACGTCCGCCGGGTCAGCGCGCGCACACGAGCAGGATCGTTGGGGAACACGCGCGAGAGATTGCTGGCGATGATTCGGCGATAGTGCGGAAAAAACGCCCAATAAAAAATGCCAATCATCGACGCAAGACAGCGAAACGCGGTTCGCGGCAGGATTTTTGCCAACGCGAGCGCCGCGCGAAAACTGGACGAGCGATAAAGAAGGTGCGCCTTCATTCTTCGGCGCTAACTGGCAGTAATCTCCGTCGGATCGGCAAGTTCGCGGTCCGGCTGGGTTGGTGCGGCTGGAACGGGCATCGCGACCGTCATCGGACGCGGTCGCCAGAGGTAAGTGAGCGCATTTTGCGCTTCCGCCCGGAACCAATGTTCCATGCCTCTTGCCAGCATGAGCCAAATGCCTGCTCGCAAGGAAAACCCAACCAAACGAGGTCGTCGTCCTGCGTTATGGTTTCCGTAAATGCCGAGTTGTTTTTTTCGCTGCGCGATGTGAATCAGACGGCGTTGGTAGAATCGAACCAGCTTCATCGCCCATCCCGATTTTTCCGGATAATACGGCGGCACCAGCATCCAATCCGCCGTTTGCCGATACAACGGGATCGCTTCCGCAATGAAATAGAGCGAGGTATCCATCAGAAAAGCCGCCGTCATCGTGTCGTAATCGCCCATCAAATAATATTTGTCGCGATAAATGGACTCGAAGAAGTAGCGAAAATAACGCGCGTACGCGCGGTTGTGTTTCTCCACAAACTCCACGAATTCGTCCGCCTTCATTTTCTCGCGATTGCGGATCAATTCCAGTGTCCAACGCGCCGAGAACGCCATCTGGTCCAGTCCCGGACTGTAAAACGGATCGAGAAACCCCGCCGCATCACCAACCAACGACCAACCGACGCCCGCCTGTTTGTCCACCAGATAAGGCAGATGACCGAATTGGCGCAGATCCCCCTCCACCATTTCCGCTCCTGCAATTAACTGCTTTGTCAGCGGATTCCCCTCCAGAAACCGCATCAGCTTCTCCCGCGGATTCGCTCCTGGCGGTTCGACAAGACGTTGGTCGTACACCAGCCCAATGCTCATTTCGCCGCCGTGCAGCGGAATGAACCAAATCCAGTAGCCCCACCCGACAAAATGATTCGTTGCCAGTTTCCGTGATGCGATGGTTGATCGCAGAAATGGGTCGCTGGGATCATGCCCGCAGATGTCCGGGCTTTCAAAATCTTTCACCCCGCGAAAACGCGCCCAGATTGCCGCTATCGGATGTTCCCGAAGTGGTTGCAGCATTCCTTTCTTGCGCGCGATCATTGCGGAGCGTCCGCTGGCGTCCACCAACCATCTCGCTGAAATCTCCACGCGCGCGCCGTCGCGTTCGACGATCAATTTGTTATTGTTGGAACCATTTTCATCTGCCAACTCAAAACTCAACACACGCGCCGGACGCCATAGCTCCGCGCCTTCGTCCGCCGCGAGTTTGAGAACGTGCTCGTCCAGTTTCGCGCGGTCGAGTTGAAACGCGGGCGAGCGAGCCAGTTGATACATCCCCGATTCGCTTGCCTCGCGCACGCTGCGCACGTCCCCATTGAAAAACCAAAACCGAAACGATTGCTTCGTCAGATGTTCGCGCACGAGATAATCGTGCAGGCGCAATTCTCGAACGAAGAAATAGGAGCTGACCTCCACCGTGGATTCGCCGACTTTCCAATCGAACTCTGTTTTTTTCTCGATAATCAGCACGCGCAAGTGCGGCATCCGTCGGCGCAACAGCAACGCCATGCTTGCGCCCGCGATCGCGCCGCCCAGGATGACGACATCGTAAGAACAAGATTCCATCCGCGGTTCGCTTGGATTATCCATTCGATCGCTGGCATCTTACGCTTTCGCCCGCATCCGCGTCAACAACGCGGGCAGCACGATCAGCGCGTTGAGGGCGCAGAGTAATATGCCGAGTGCCGTCAGCAACCCAAATTGCGCCATACCAGAATGATCGGTCAGCATCATCGAGCCAAAACCAACGATGGTTGTCGCGGAGGCGAGGAGAACCGCCTTGCGGACTTGCGCCACTGCTGCTGTAATATTTCCCTCTCTTTTCCAAGCGTTCATCACGTAAATGCCGTAGTCCACTCCCGCCCCCAACACAATGGGCAGAGCAAACACATTGGCCAGGTTGAAGGTCAACCCCGCCAGTTTCATCACCGCCAACAACCAGACCACTGTTAACGCCAGTGGCGTTAACGCCAGCGCCACCAGCGATAGACGGCGATAAAAAACTATCAACATCCCAATGACCACCGTCAACACGACCAACGAGATCATTCGGAACTCCGACTTCAGCACCGGTAATGTCTCCACTCCCAATACGTCCCAGCCGGTTAGCCGCGATGTCGTTCCGTCCACTCCCCACTCTAGCGCCAGCCGCGCGGTGTCGTCGGTCGAACGCAACCGGTTCGTCGGAAACACATACGTAGCCAAGATCCACTCGCTTTCCGTGGCGCTGACAAATCGTCCGACGAATGGGCCGAGCGATGCCGTTGCGCCGAGTGCTTCGGTCAAACTCGAGTCGAGCGCCGACGGATCGCTTTTCGCCCGTTCCATCCGCTCCAGCCAGTCGAATGTCGACTGGAACGCCTCGGGGTTGAGGCGATTCATGGTTAACGCTGTGCGGAACGCTTCCGATCCTTGGCGAAAACCGATCTGGGTCATGGCGGCTCGAATCCCATTTCCTCCATTGGTCGGCGGTAAAAAACGCGTGGCGGATTCCAGTGCGGTTACGTTTCCATTTGCCTTGCTAGCTTCAAGTTTCGTTTCCAACTCGCGCGCTCGATCGGCAGCCTCCCGCCAACCGTTACCTCGAGTCAACACGACGAGCGACTGATCGCGCGCGCCCATTTTGCTCCGCACGATCCGAAGTGTTTCCTGCGCTTCCAATCGGCGAAATTGGAGGGACGCAGGATCGGAATCGAATCGCACCGCGGGAGTGCGTCCAACGAATAAAACCGCCAGCGCAGCGAGGAGCAAAACGGCGGCAACGATGATTGGGGCCGCGGGTGGTGATCGCGGCTTGCCGCTCTCGGCACGGGAGGCGACAGGCTTTGGCGGGCGCAATTCTTGAAGCCACAAATACAGCGTTAGCATCAGCGCCGCGCAAAATCCGATCCCGATGGCGACGATGAACCCGAATTGTCGAAATGCCGGAGAGCCGCTTAATGCCATCGCCAGAAACGCTGCCGCTGTTGTTGTGGCGCCCAACACAATTCCTCCGCCGACCGCGTTCAGGGTAGCGCTTGCCATTTCGGTGGGCGATTTCTCCATTCGTTCATACAACACGATTCCATAATCCACCCCTAGCCCCACGAGAATTGCAGCAAAAGAGACGGTGATAAGATTGAGCCCTCCAAAAATAACCTGACCAATGGCAATCGTCGTCAAAATCGCCAACGCAAGCGTCAACGCGATGCAGACGAGCGGATAGATACGCCGAAACGCCAGCCAAAAAATGAAAATAACCGTCATCATCGAGGAAACCGCCTGCAGGACCATCGTCCGCCGCATTTTTCCCGCGATCTCGGAGGTGAAAGCGACCAACCCGGTGTAGCGGATTCGGAACGATGATGTCGGCACTTCGCGTACTTTCTCCATCAGGCGCATGCAAAAATGCGAGTCACGGACGCCATCGGGCTTGTCGGAGCGCGCCTCCACATAAATCAAACGGAGTTTGCCGTCGGCAGACCGAAATGGCGAGGCGATCGAGGTTTCCGGTTCGTCTCCACGCGTTTGTGCTTCGAATCGTCTCGCGCCCAGCTCGAGAATCTTCAGCGGATCGGCGGTCATCCGCATGGCGAGAGCGGGCGATGGCGCGGCCTGCATTTCGGCGCGCAACCGTTTCACCCGCGTCGTGACGGCCTCCGGTTGTAATCGCTTGTTTGTCTCGTTCCAGTCGTCCGCAGTCATCCAGAGCGACAGATGCGGCAGAATGGGGAGCCACGCGGCGGCATAGCCGTCATCGTCCGTTTGAAAATGAACGGCGCGGATTTCGGGGATTGTCTTGAGCGCATCGGTGTAGGATTCGATGAACTGGTTGACCTCCGCATCCGTTTGGTTGGCAGTGGTTTCGATGGTGACGATGAGGTCGCTGCCGCGGCTGAAGTTATCGTTGAATTCGCGGAACGTGCGCAAGGCGGGAGAATCCTGCGGCATCAGGCCGAAAATATCGGTGTTGAAGGAAATATGCGCGAGCGGCCAGAGGGACGCGGCCAGGAGCGCCACCGCGCCGAGGGCAACCCATCTGCCTTTTTGCGTGATCAGTCGCGCGAGCCGATCAGCGAAGTTCATGGAATTTCAGTTCGAGGGACGCGCCCGTTTTGAAATCAACGACCCGGATGCGGGACGGCACGCGGCGACCGCCGAGCATCGCGAATTCGCTGACGGAGAGTTCGTACTTGCGACCGCCATTGACATACGGGATTAGTTCAGCGGCGCGCGAGTCACTTGGGCGTAACAGTTCGGCGAGAATGCGCGGCATTTCCAGCCAGATCCGCAATTGCCCGGGCGCGGTCGTGCCGCGGCTGCCCAGCGTCATTTCTTCGGGAGCGATGTGCATCCGCCACCGCTCGGGGGTCTGGCGCAATTCGAGAAAATTGATCCCCATGCCTTTGCCGACAGAAACGAGGACTTGATCTTCGCGCCAGCGCACCGTAACGGCGCCGTGGAACGGTTTGGCGTCTTTTTTCTGTCGCCATTGCAATGTGGCCGTGGCGACGTGCGGACGTTCTCCCAGGTTCAGCGACAGAGGCGGACCCGGCCGGTAACAACCGGCGAGGAAGCAAACGGAGACGGTGAGTGCGACGCGATAACAGAGGTTGAGAATTCGTGGTTTCATTTGGTTGTCAAAAACGCGTAGAATCTAGGCGAACGGAGGGTAACTGTGAAGAAAAATACGAAAAAATCGCGCTGGATCGTTTCCCTGCCTGCGCTGGCGAAGGCTCGATGTCCGTGCGGCTGGACGCGCAGGGCGTTCGTGGGCATGAAACCCCGACGCGCCAGTATTCACATGGTTCGGATCACGAAAGATTCGCAAACCCATTATCACAAGCGACTGACCGAAGTGTATTACGTTCTGAAGGGAAAAGGCCATATTGAGATCGGCAAACAACGATACCCACTGAAGCCGCACATCGCGGTGCTGTTGCCGCCCGGCGTGCGCCATCGCGCGGTCGGCAAACTGACGATCCTGAATTTTGTGACGCCAGCGTTCGACCCTGCCGATGAACATTTCGACTAAGAAACGTCGCCCGCTCGTCGCGGTGTTGATCCGTCCTGAATTGCGACGCGCCGTGATCGCTCCCGACGCGATGCAACGGCTTCGGCGTGTTGCGCGCGTGCGACAGGTTGCCAACGATGATTGGAAAAACTGCCTGCGCGACGCCGATGCATGCATAACCAGCTGGGGCAGTCCGCCACTGGAGGCAGAGTTGCTGGCGGTGGCGCCCGATCTTCAATTCGCCGCCCACGCGGCGGGCAGCGTCAAACCAATCGTCACCAAAGACCTCTGGCGGCGTCGTATCCGTGTCAGCAGCGCCGCGGCAGCCATCGCGGTCGAAGTCGTGCAATACACGTACGCACTGATGATTCTTGGCGCAAAACGGATTTGGGAAGTTAATCAGCGTGTTCGCGATGGTCAATGGGGCGAGACGCGTGGCCTACCGCGTGAATTGTGCGGATTGAGTGTTGGGATTGTTGGCGCGGGTGTTGTTGGTCGAGGTGTGCTGGAACTGCTCAAGCAATTTCCACCAAAGCGTGTGTTGCTATTCGACCCATTTGTGAGCGCGGCACAATCGAAACGGATTGGCGCAATAAAATCGTCGCTCGACACACTGTTGCGCCGGGCCGACATCATTTCACTGCACGCGCCTTCGCTGCCACAAACGCGGCATCTGCTCGATGCACGTCGCTTGCGATTGATTCGTGATGGCGCGCAGCTCATCAACACCGCGCGCGGGACGTTGATTGATGAGTTCGCGTTGGCGCGGGAATTGGAAACGAAGCGATTCTTTGCGTGCCTGGATGTGACCGACCCCGAACCTCCTGCGAGGAATCATCCGTTTCGGAAGTTGCCCAATGTCCTGCTGACTCCGCACATGGCTGGCTGTGTCGCCGATGGCCGAGCGCGAATGGGTGCGTTGGCGGTGGAGGAATTGATCCGATACTTTAGTGGAAAACGGCTGCATCACGAAGTTCGGCAAAAAGACCTACTGCGACGGGGATGAACGGGAGGGGAATTTTTCCCTAGAAAAGTTCAGGCCGCCGTATAGGGGCAGCCTGAACTCAGTGCGCGGACGAACTTTTCTTGGACTAGTTCGCCGCAAATCGTTCTACACGGCAATCTAGCACTCCCAGCACGCGTGTCAAAACTTTTTTTCAAATTATTTTCGACCGCTTGCAAAACGCCGGTGCGGTGTTATTGTCCGCGCAATGATTGCCCGCTCTGTTTCGCCGTTTGTCCTGGCGTTTTTGCTGGGGAACGGGTGCGTAGCCGCGCAAGAAGTCGCCAGCACCATACCGACCCGTGCGGAGCGACCGGCGCTTCGCGAGTATCGTCTCGGCGGTGTGATTTACTATGCGGTCGATGAAATCGCTCGGCACTGCGGGTTTTCGTTCGAACCGAGCGGCGATACAGCTACGCTTCGCGCCGGACAACGATTGTTGCGATTCTCGGGGGAACCGCGGCGCGACGCGAACCGGCAAGCGCGCGTGGACGGCTACCAAGTTTGGCTCAACGATCCTATCGAGAACTGGCAGGGTCGTCTGATGCTCTCCCGTGTGGATTATGCCAAGACACTCTATCCGATTCTGTGGCCGCAGCGGCGCGCCGATTCGCGCGTGCGCACGATCGTCCTGGACGCCGGGCACGGCGGCAATGACGAGGGAACAAAGGGAAACGGACTGACGGAAAAAAACCTCACGCTGGACGTCGCGCTGCGTGTTTATTCCAAACTGGCGGCGGCAAATTCCGACTTGCGAGTTTATCTTACCCGGCAACGCGACCAGTTTTTGCGGCTGGAACAACGCAGCCAGATTGCGCGCAATGCCCGCGCGGATTTGTTCGTCAGTATCCATTTCAACTCCGTTGGCGTCGGACAAGTCAGCGGCATCGAGACGTATGCTTTGACGCCTGCCGGGGAATCGTCCACCGCCGGCAAGAGCCGTGATCTCTCCTCGCAGAGCGGCAATCGGTACGATCCAGAAAATATTTACCTCGCTCATTTGTCCCACGCGTATGTGATCAACGGCACCGGCATGCCCGACCGCGGTGTCAAACGCGCGCGATTCGAGGTGCTCAACGACGCCCCTTGCCCTGCCGTGTTGATCGAGTGCGGGTTTCTTGACAGTTCTGCCGACGCGGCACGCATCAAGACCTCGGCGTATCGCGACGCGCTGGCGGCGAGCATCACGCGAGCGATTCTCGCATACAAACAAGCATTCGATCCGTGATTGACGGATTCAACGTTCAACTCCCAACGTTGAATGTTGAATGTTCACGCCGTATAACTCTGGCATGAGCATTCGCCTTGGTGGACCGATTTTCCTAAAGAGCGACGATCCCGCGGAACTTGCGCGCGAACACAAACGCCTCGGCTATCGCGCCGCGTATTGTCCTCCACTCAAAGCGCATCAGACCGACCGTATCCGAGCTGTCCGTGACGCATTCGCAAAGGAAGACGTCGTCATCGCCGAAGTCGGCGCGTGGTGCAATCTACAGCATCCTGACACTGTTGAGCGCGAGAAAAATATCGCCCATAACATCGAGCGACTTCAGCTTGCCGAAGAAGTTGGCGCCCGTTGTTGTGTGAACCTGGTAGGCTCGCACAACCGCGAACATTGGTTTGGACCGCATCCCGACAATTTCAAGCCGGAATTTTTTGACGCGGTGGTGGAGACGACTCGGCGCATCCTTGACGCAGTGAACCCGAAGCGGACGACCTATGCGATCGAGATGATGCAATGGCAGCCGCCGGATTCGGCGGACAGTTATTTGGATTTGATCCGTGCAATCGACCGCCCCGCGCTCGGCGCCCATTTCGATCCCGTGAATATCATTTGGTCGCCGCGCTCCTATTACAATAACGGCGCGCTGATTCGCGAAGTCATCGCGAAACTCGGCGACAGAATTGTCAGCGCCCACGCCAAAGACACCACAATGAACCACGAAGCGGTCGTCACCATTCGCGAATGTCGTCCTGGCACGGGCAACCTCGACTACCCCGCGTTTCTGCGCGAACTCGACCGTCTGCCGCGCGAAATTCCGTTGATGCTTGAACATTTACCCAATGCCGAGGAATACGATCTTGCCGCGGCGCACGTTCGAACAGTCGCAAAATCCGGCGCGATTTCGCTATGATAAATCCCTGTTGGATTCAATAAAGTAGACGCGGCGTCTCGCCGCGTTATAGGATGGATTGAGCCGGCGAGATGCCGCTTCGATTGTATGCGATGAAAAACTTTGCCAAACGGGTTGCGCTCGCGCTTTGCACGGGTTACATCATCGTTTATTACGGTGAATTGGTTTTTTGGGCCACACCCGACCGCGAAGGAATGGACGTGGGCGGCGTCATCGCCGTATGGCTCATGTATTCCCTGTTTGCCTATCCGTTTCTTTGCGTCGTCAGTTGTTCCAAGGCGCGGAACGCGTGGGCGGTTTTTCTCGTGGGCGCATTCTACGGCTGGTTCGAGGAAGGGATCATCGTGCAAACGATGTACGGCCAGCCCGACCAGCCGTTCCCCGCGTCCATCTCGTTCACGGGTCTGGCGTGGCACGCGCTCCTGGACGTGTGGATTGGATGGTTTCTTGTCCGAAAAGTGTTGGCGGAAAACAAATATCTCAAGACGATCGGTTTGGCGTGCGCCATCGGATTGTTCTACGGGTTCTGGGGAATTTTTTGGTGGAACGAACCGCCGCCGCCGATGAAGGAACTGATCGACGCAGGACGAAAGGACATTGTGTTTGTCCGCTTCGCCATCTTTGCGATGACGACTACCGCGTTTCTCATCCTCGCCCACTGGCTCTACAACCGCGTGCGGCTGCTTGAATTCAAGCCGACAAAATTTGAGTTATGGTTCTTCGGCGTCGTGACATTGCTCTATTTTGCGTTCATCACTGTGCCAGCCGCGCCAAAAGCACTCTGGGTGCTGCCGCCCCTGATGGGGATCACGCTGTATGCGCTGCGCGTTAACTCGAAAAATGAAACTCGTCCCGATGCCATCGTCGCCTTCCCCGAAACAGTGAAGCCACTCAATTATCTGCTGCTGTTTTTCATCCCGCTCACAGCCATTGCCGTCTATTTTATCGCCCTCGCCAATGATGCTCATCTGAAAACCAACATGGTCGTCTATTACGTGACGACTCCGCTCGGCGCCGTGCTGTGGATTGCCAGCGTGGTAATGGTGCTGCGGCAAAAGCCTAACCCCGCACCGATTTCACCCAGTCGCGAGTGATCCGGGCGAAGAGGCCGACGTCTACGTTGAGGCTGATGTATTGAACTCCTAGCGCCATCCATTCGCGGGCGATTTCGGGTGTGTCGGCGAATGTACCGACAGCCTTGCCCCCGCTGCGAATTTTCTTTGTCGCGTCTTTCATGAGGCCGATGACTTTGGGGTCGCGCACTTGGCCGGGAATACCGAGCGATTGTGAGAGATCGTATGGACCGAGGAAGATTACGTCAATGTGCGGAACCGAAATTATTTCATCGAGCTTCTCGATACCGCGAATGCCTTCGACGTGAACGACAAGCATCTGCTCGGCGTTGAGTTTGTCGGTGTAGCCCGTGTTACCGTGCACCATGTAATCGCCCGCGCGTGTGTAGAACGACAAGCCGCGTTGGCCGAGGGGTTTATATTTTGCGCCGCGCACGGCGATCTCGGCGTCGGCTTTCGATTCAATTTGCGGCACTTGCACGCCGCCACTGCCGATGTCGAGCGCGCGCTGGATTTGCGGGCCGTCATTTTTGCGGACGCGAATGATAGGCGTGATGCCGACGGCATCCGCCGCGCGGCAAAGATTTTCGGCGCTCTCAACGGTGATGGGGCCGTGTTCCATATCGGCGATGATAAAATCGAATCCCGCCAGCCCGCAGATCTCCACCAGCTTCGGCTCGCTGCTAATCAGGAATGGCCCAACGGCCGTTTCACCCGCGGCGAGTTTTCGTTTGAGTTTGTTTTCTCTCATTTTGATCCGCCTTCATTCGCGTTGATGACCGTTACGGGGGCGATCTTTTCCAGGTCGGAGCGAATTTTCGCGGCGTCACCGCAGATGACGATGATCATTTTCGTTGGGTCAATGGTGTTGCCGATGAGTCTCATGCAATCGTCGGCTTTTGTCTGGGAGACGCCCTCCAGTAGGCGCTGGAAATAGTCGCGCGGCAAGCCATCCGACTCGATCAACCAACGGTCGCCCGCGATTTGTTGCGGCGTTTCGCGGCCGCGCGGAAAACTGCCAAGAATATAGGACTTCTGATCGTCCAGTTCGGTCACAGTCGGCGGCTCGTTTTTCAGCCGCGTGAGTTCTTCAAAAATCGCGCGGACGGTTTCGGCGGTGGTTTCGGTCTTGGTGAAGGTGCTCGCCCAAAACTGACCGTACTGCGGGCTGGCCGAGTATCCGCCGCCCGCGCCATAGGTGAGACCGCGTTTGACGCGGATAGTGTCGTTGAGACGGCTATTGAACGCGCCGCCAAAATAATTGTTCACGACGCGACTGACAAAATAATCGGGATGTTTGCGGGTGATGCCGAGTTGGCCGACTCGAATTTCGCTTTGAATCACCGGGCGATCCACCACAATGATCTGCGTGGATGCCGACGCGGGCGGCGTTGGAAATTGATGCGGCTTATGCGCGGATTTCGGTTTCCATGCACCGAACGATGTCTTGGCAAGTTTCAGCGCGCGATCACGCGAGATATCGCCGGCAAAAATCATGACTGCATCATCAAGGCGGAAATGCTCATTCCACCATGCGCGGGCATCTTCGATCGTCAGTTGATTGAGGTCTTCGAGTTCGCCGGAAATGGTCCGGCTATAAGG
The DNA here is from genome assembly GCA_964348665.1 of uncultured Verrucomicrobiota bacterium. GTDB lineage: Bacteria > Verrucomicrobiota > Verrucomicrobiia > Palsa-1439 > CAYGDP01 > CAYGDP01. Next base: position 88,941 of record CAYGDP010000009.1, on the reverse strand, counting down.
ATGCGCGCCGTAGAGACGGCGGCGAAATTCGCGATCGGCCAGATAGCTCGGCTCGGCGGATTGCACGGACAACGCGGTGCGGGTTTGTGTGAGAAGTTTTTTGAATTCATCGGCGGGAAACGTTGGCGCGAGCGTGACCTCGGCCATCAGCGCCATGGCGCGGTCGAGTTGTTCGGGCAGACAATCCGTCTCCACGCTGGACATATCCATGCCCGCGCCGCCCCCGAGATCAATGGCATACGTTTCCAGTTCATCGGCGAGTTGCGCCTCGGTGTGTTTGTCCGTGCCTTTCGTGAGCAGGCCAAACGCCATGGACGCAGAGCCAGGTTTTGTTTCGCTGATCGCGCCGTCGCGGATGCCGAGAGTGACACTGACAAACGGCACTTCGTTGTTGGGAATGACGACCACCTTGAGGCCGTTCGCGAGTTTATCTTCGGTAAATTTCGGTGCGGTTTTGAACGTGCGCGGCGGGCTTATGGGCGCGGTCGTGGGAAAATCTTTCGGTCGCTGCACGTTGCCGCGACCCGTGGGAGGCGTGACCGATTCGGGCGCAGCGGTGATCGGCGCTTCGTTTTCAACGCTGCCCTTGAGCATTTTGCCGACGGCGCCGAGCAAGTTGCGCTCGACACGAACTTCCAGCTCGCGGTCGGGCATAAAATACGTTCGGGCAACACGCTGCAAGTCTGCGGCGGTCACGCGACGGACGCGGTCGAGGCGTTGGTTCACTCGCGCGACGTCTCCTTCCAGGGTGGCGGCTGCGCCGAGCAATTCGGCTTTGCTGGCGATATTGAGATTTTGCGTGACGATTCCTTTCATCATTTGGTTTTTGGCCTTGGTCAATTCACGTTCGCTGACGGGTTCGTCGCGGACGCGAGCGATATGGCTGGTGATAATCTGTGAAACCTTGTCGGCGTCACTGCCAACCGGCAGGAGCACTGCACCAGCGCCCCAGAGACCATCCTGTTCGAGATTCCACGACATCACTTCGACTGCCGCAGCGAGTTGTTTCTCGGCAACCAATTCGCGGTGGAGCCGGCTGCTGTCGCCGCCGCCGAGAATGGTGGCGAGAAGATCGAGCGGGGTCATGTCGTCATGCGTCAGCGGCACCGTGCGATACCCTCGCGCGACGAGCGGCACGGGCGCGTTTTCGATTTTCAAGATGATTTTGCGCGCTCGCGACGAGGGTTCTTTGGCGGTGACGCGCGGCGGGTCGGCGTAGCGTGGGATCCAACCGAAATATTTTTCGGCGAGTTGCTGCGCTTCTTTGTGTTTTATTGCGCCGACGATGACCAGCGTGGCGTTATTGGGAACATAATAGCGCTTCCAGAACTCGCGCAACTCGCTCACGGCCGCCGAACGAAGGTGCGGGATCTGGCCGATGGGCGTCCAGCGATACGGATGCGCGTGAAAAATCTCCGCCATGATTTTCTCCCACACATCGCCGTAGGGCTGGTTCAGGTTCATCCGGCGTTCTTCCTCGACAACTTTGCGCTCGGTATCGAACGCGCTCTGATTGATCTTCAGAAATGACATTCGCTCGGCTTCCAGCCAGAGCACCATTTCCAGTCGATCGGCGGGAACTTCCTGATGATAAACCGTCTGATCGAAATACGTGTAGGCATTGTTGGTGCCGCCGACACGATGAATGAGATCGTTGTGGTCGGTCTCTCCGACACGGTCGGTGCCGAAAAATAACATGTGCTCGAACATATGCGCGAATCCCTGACGATCCGGCTGCTCATCCTTCGATCCGACATGATACCAGACGTGAACGGAAACGATGGGGCAGGAGGAGTCCTCCAGCGTGACCACGCGGAGGCCATTGGTCAAGGTGGTCTCATGATAATCAAACAGCGGCTTGTCCGCCTGCGCGGCCTTAGCCGCTCCGTCGCGACGACGGCCCGCCTCTGTCTTGGCCGTCTTGTCCGCGGCAGTCGCGCCAACGACAAACAGGAACAGGGAAACGAAAAAACACTGGGAAATTTTCATAGTACAGTTCTTAGCATAGACAGGGCAGCGACGAGAGGAAAATCACAATCGGTTACCGATGGTTTGTTTGGAGTTCTAGCTTCAGCTTGAAAGAATTCTCGATATCAGATCACGCTAAAGCGTGAACTCCGAACCAATTTTTTTCGAAGACACCCCGATTGTGGAAAAACTGGCGTCCCACACCGCTTTCCGATATGAATCCTATCAGGTGACCATGAAAATATATCTTCGTCTCTTATTGCTGATTGTTGTCCTGCCGCTGGCGGCACAGGAACCGTTTGAACTGCGCGAGGGCGATCGCGTTGTGTTTGTCGGGAATACATTTTTCGAGCGCGATGTCCAGCACGGATATTTAGAGACGTTCCTGACGGCGCGATGGACTGACCGCAACATCAAGTTCCGCAATGTCGGTTGGAGCGGTGACAATGTGTGGGGACATTCGCGCGGGTCGAAATTCGACCCGCTCAACGGCAACAAACCGCCGGGTGGGTTCGGGAATCCCGAAGATGGGTTCAAAAAGCTGATCAAACACGTCACCGACCAGAAACCGACGGTGATTTTTGTGGCCTATGGGATGAGTGAATCGTTCGAGGGCGAGAACGGTTTGCCAGCGTTTGAAAAACAACTGGAACGATTGCTCGACCGGCTTGCGGAAACGGGCGCCCGTATCGTTCTGGTCTCGCCGATTCGCCACGAAAAATTGCCTCCACCTTTCCCTGATCCGACCGAGCACAACAAGAATCTTGCGCTTTACACCGAATCCATTCGCAAAGCGGCGGCAACCCGCGGGTTTGGGTTTGTGAATTTATACGAGCAATTGGCCGCAGCCAAATCTCCGCAGCCGTTGACCGACAACGGCATTCATCTGAATGTAAACGGCTATCTCACCGTGGCTCTCGCCATCGAGCGAGCACTGGGCCTGAAACCGACGAACTGGAGCAGCGCGGCTGCGCGGCTCGAGCCTCTCCGCCGCGTCATCAACAAAAAAAATGAGTATTTCTTTCATCAATGGCGTCCCGCGAACGACACCTACATCTTCGGTTTCCGGCGCAACGAACAGGGGCGGAACGAAATTGATATTCCGCAGTTCGATCCGCTGATTGCTGCGAAAGAAGCGGAGATCGCGAAATTGCGCAAGGGCGAGCCGGTTCCCGTGCCGCCCGCCGCGCCCGCAACCCCGACGACGTTGTCGGAAAAGTCAGACCCCGACCCGGAACTCGAGCGCGCGACGTTCAAGGTCGCGGAAGGATTCGAGGTGAACCTGTTCGCCGCCGAGCCAATGGCGGTGAAACCGGTTGCGATCAATTTCGACGCGCAAGGCCGGCTCTGGATTGCTGCCACCGCGATGTATCCGCAGATCAAACCCGGCGAAGATCCCAACGATAGAATTCTAATTCTCGAGGACTCCGATGGCGATGGTCGCGCCGACAAGTCGTCCGTCTTTGCCGACGGATTAATGATGCCGACGGGCGTGGTTCCGGGCGATGGCGGTGCGTATGTGGCCAATAGCACGGAGTTGGTTTTTCTGAAGGACACCAACAGCGATGGTCGCGCGGATTCGCGGCGCGTGGTGCTCTCGGGATTTGGGACGGAAGACACACATCATATTCTTCACACGCTCCGGTGGGGAAACGATGGATCGCTGCATTTCAGTCAATCGGTCTATATTCATAGCCACATCGAGACGCCGACGGGCACTCTGCGACACAAATCGGGCGCGATCTGGCGATATCGGACGGCATCGGCCGACTTGAGCATTCTCGTGCGCGGTCTTTGCAACACTTGGGGACACAGCCTCGATTATTGGGGGCAATCGTTTGCCACGGATGGTTGCCAGGATGGCGGTGTCCATTACGTCCTACCCGGCGCGATGCTGCCGAATTTCATGGCGGCGGAGCGGCAGCTCCCCGGTCTGAATCCGGGCAGCCCAAAATATTGCGGCGCGGAAATCATCAGCGGCCGTCATTTTCCGGACGACTGGCAGGGAAACGTTATTACCCATGATTTCCGAGCCAACCGCACCGTTCGTTTTGCGATCACCGAGAACAGCGCAGGATACAAGTCCAAACTCATGCCTGACCTGATTAAATCCTCGGACATTAATTTCCGTCCTGTGGATATCAAAATCGGTCCGGATGGCGCTCTCTACATCGCCGATTGGTACAACCCGATAATCAATCATGGAGAAGTGGATTTCCGCGACCCGCGCCGCGATAAATCGCATGGCCGCATCTGGCGTGTTACCGCCAAAGGACGGCCGCTGGCGCCACGGCCGAAATTGGTGGGCGCAACGATTCCGGAATTACTGAATCATCTCAAATCGCCTGAAGATTGGACGCGACACTTTGCGAAGCGCGTGTTGTCGGATCGCGGCACGAAGGAAGTTTTGCCCGCGCTCGCCGCCTGGGTCAAATCGTTGGATCCAAAAGACGCGAACTACGAGCATCATCGGCTCGAAGCGCTTTGGGTCTATGAAACTCTTGATGTTGTCGAACCCAATCTTCTCGACCAATTGCTTCGCTCCACCGAACCGCACGTCCGCACCGCCGCGGTGCGAACGCTCTCCCATTGGAAATCGCGCATCCCCAATACGGTCGAATTGCTGGCTTTGCTCGTCACCGACGAATTTCCGCGCGTGCGCGTGGAAGCCGTGCGCGCCCTCGCCGCCATCCCGCAACCGCGTTCGATCGAGCTTGCCATGCGCGCGCTCGACAAGCCCGTGGACAAATTTCTCGATTACGCTCTCTGGCTCACCGCCAACAATCTGAAATCAATCTGGGTCCCCGCGTTGGAACGAGGCGAGCTGTCCTTTGGCGGAAACGATCAACAGTTGCAGTTCGCTTTGCAATCGGTCGGTTCACCGAAGGCCGTTGAGACGATGCTCGCGCAACTTCGCGCGGGCAAAATCGCCGCCGACCGGCAGGAAAACATTTTCCAATTTGTCGCCAGTTTTGGTACATCGTCGGACATCACTGCGCTCTTCGATTGGGCGCTCGAAAAACGGGATGGACGCGCGTTTGCTGCGCTCGACCGCGCGGCGCGTCAGCGAAAAATCCAGCCGAGCGGCGATCTATCCCGATTGAAACCGTTGCTTTCCACCTCGGACGAAGCCATTCGTCTCGCGGGGGCGTGCAAAGTGGAGGCGCTTCGTGCCGACATTACCACGCTGGCGGAGACGAAACAAACCCGTGCCGCGTTCGATGCGCTGGCAGATCTCGGAGGCGCAGAAAGCATCGCGGCGTTGCAAAAAATCAGCGCGAATTCTACCGCCGCCACGGCGGCTCTCGCCTCGCTCGACCCGAAAGCCGCTGCGTCGCGTGCCGCGGCATTTGTCGCCGCGGGCAAGTCGGCCGAGTTGATGTCTGCATTTCTACAGCATCAAGGTGGCGCGGAGGCTCTTGCGGTGGCGCTCGGCACACAGAAAATTTCCTCGGACGCCGCGAAACTCGCGTTGCGCGCGATGTATGCGGCGGGACGGTCGGATGACGCGTTGGAGAAGGTATTGAAACCGGCGGCGGGATTGACTGCCGATCGCAAAGCGTTGACGTCTGATGAATTGAAACAATTGATTGCCGAAGTGCAAAAGAAAGGGAACGCGACGCGTGGCGAGCAGGTGTTTCGGCGCGAAGATGTTTCGTGTTTGAAATGTCATGCCGTCGCCACGAAAGGGGGCAAGCTCGCGCCCGATTTGGCGACGATTGGGTCGGCTGCGCCGCTGGATTACATCATCGAATCGGTGTTGGATCCGGAGAAAGCAACAAAGGACGGTTACGGAACGACGATTGTGACGACGAAGGACGAAGATTTGATCACAGGAATTGAGGTGCGGCGCACGAGCAAAGAATTGGTCCTGCGGGACGCGACCCGCGACGAGATCGTGATACCGCTCGACGACATCAAGGAAGAACGCCCGGGACGCTCGATGATGCCGGGTGGTTTGGCGGACTTGCTCACGCGGCAAGAGTTGTTGGACTTGGTGCGCTATCTGTCGGAGCTGGGGAGGACGAGGTAGATGTTTGGAGTTCAAGCTTTAGCTTGAGGCATGCAACCGCTCACGACATCTCTTCAGGCTAAAGCCTGAACTCCAAGTCCTATTTTACTAAATCCGGCATCGGCTATTACTACTTCGGGCACTTCTGTTTGAACTTCGCGTGGTTGGCCAGAATATATTTGTGAAGCACCTCGTCGATCGAATTCTCATCAACCACCTCGTTGAACTTTTCCTCAAGAGTATCCAAAAACATTATTTGCCTTGGAGTCAGGCTAGTAATGACGCGATAGAATTCCCTTTCATCTTGCGGAAGAACACCGCCAGGAAATATTTGGCACGCTTCTTCTAAGATAGTTTTTACTTCGATCCAACCGATGATCCCCAATCCCTCAATAAGTTTTCTGGAAAAATAAGAATTCCCATTAAAGAAATAATCCTTTAAACCATCCATTACAAATGTTAAGGAAAAATCCCACACGAAATACACCGCACTTTCTTCCGCGGTTAATCGAGAGAAATCCATTCCAGTCACTCGCCAGCAGGATTGGCCCAGGATAGCTGTAAACTTATCGAGGGCATCCGTTTTGGATGGTAATTGCAGAAATTCATCAATGTCGTAAACCGCAGGTTCTACTTTTGGAGGTGGAATCCCGCCCGCTTTCACCAAAAGGTCCACCACCTTCTCTCGACCGAAGCGAATTGCGCATTCAAGTGCAGTCATTCCCTTTCCAGGTCGAAAATCAACATGGGCACCCTTCTCGATCAGTATTTTCGCGATTTCAGCGTGTCCCCAACTGGCGGCTAAAATAAGTGGGGTCTCCTGATATTGTATCCGGTCAGTGGCCGTTTTGAAGTTTACATCCGCACCGTTGGCAACAAGAATTTTGACAACTTCGAGATGACCGCGCTTTGAAGCGTGCATCAAAGCTTCTGATCCCCACTCGCTCTTCACGTTAGCGCCTGAGGTGATAGCTGCTTCGGCCTCTCTAGCTTTACCAAGTTTCGCTGCCAATAAAAGCGCGCGGTTATAATAATTTTGGTCCGCCATGATTTTTTCCTTTCTTATAAGGACAGTTTACCAAACAAATCCGGCCTTTGTTTTTTTGTAATCTTCTTCGCCTCTTCACGGCGCCATGTTTCTATGGCGGCGTGGTTGCCGCTCAATAAAATTTTTGGGACGCTCCAGCGACGGTATTTTGCAGGGCGGGTGTAGTGCGGGTATTCCAACAATCCGTCGGCAAACGATTCGTCCGACGCGCTATCGGCGTGGCCAAGGACACCAGGAAGTTGACGGACGACGGCGTCTATGACAACCATTGCGGGTATCTCGCCGCCGGTGAGGACGTAATCGCCGATGGAGATTTCTTCGTCAGCGAGATGCTGGCGGACGCGCTCGTCAATTCCCTCGTAATGGCCGCAAATCAAAATCAGATGCTTGCGCTTGGCGAGTTTTTTCACGAGGCCATGATCGAGTCGTTTGCCCGCCGGCCCGAGAAGGATGACGCGGGAGTTTTTTTTGCGTAGCGATTCGACGGCTTTGAAGATGGGTTCGGGTTTGAGAACCATGCCGGCGCCGCCGCCGAAGGGACGGTCGTCGGCCGTGCGGTGACGATCTTGTGTCCAATCGCGAAGATTGTGGATGTTAATGGAGGCGAGTTTCTTTTGTTGGGCGCGTTTGAGGATGCTCTCGTCAAGCGCTCCGCGAAACATGGATGGGAAGAGGGTAAGGACGTCTATTTTCACGATGGGAACCAGTACGAATTCCTGCGCCGAAACTTGGCTTGAATCTTTCGACCAAGTTTAGGGCCGACCGAATGCTTCCTGGAATCAGCGTTTCCCGCTTGTCGATCGCGCGCTTTCGAAGGATTCGGGTTGACGTTCGGGCTCGATGATTTCGAGAATGGCGCGTTTCCCTTTTTTGGCGCTGGCGCAGGCCAGCAGGGAACGAATGGCGTTGATCGTTTTTCCATTCTTGCCAATGACCTTGCCGATATCGGTCGGGCTAAGTCGAACCTCAACGATGACTGCCCGCTCGCCGTCCACCTCGGAAACGATGACTTCTTCAGGATGATCCACGAGACTTTTTACGATAAACTCCACCAACTCTTTCATGTGCCCCGCCTTTCCGCATGAGAATTATGCCGCTTTCGCTTTGCGCTCTGCTTTTTTAAGAATGCTGCGTACCGTCTCGGTTGGCTGCGCGCCTAGCGCGAGCCAGTGACGGGCGCGGTCCAGATTGACGTTGAAATTTTCCCCAGCGCGTTTCGGATCGTAGAAGCCAAGATTTTCGAGGGAGCGACCGTCGCGCGGTGCGCGAGAATCGCTGACCACGATGCGGAAGCTCGGTGTGTTGGTCGTGCCAGTGCGTTTCAATCGAATATGGACTGCCATAGTGAAGCGAGACACTACGCTGGCGAGCGCCCATCGCGCAAGCTAATAATTTGACCGGTTAGGAACTTGCCCGGCGTGGGGTAGTTCCTCGATCCTTAGCGAAAAAACCATCTATTCAATATGTAGTGGCGGTCTGTGATCGTCGATAGATTGAAATGATCGGCGCTCATAGAGCGCCGCTACAAATCGGAAGGGTACATCAAGATGGGTGCTGGCCCTGCGACCTTCACCCGATAGTGAATTGTTCCGGCTCATCGCTAATGATTGAGGGGGTAGTTTGAAAAACGGCTTGGCTTGGAGGGGGATACGGGGTAAGAACGGGGCGGTGTTCCGTTTGGATCGACTAGGAATGGATTACGAAATTACAATTGGGCTCGAAACACACGTTCAACTCCGGACGGCTTCCAAGATGTGGTGTGGGTGCTCGACGGCGTTTGGCGCGCCGGCGAACGCGCAGACGTGCCCGGTGTGTCTCGGATTGCCGGGTGTGTTGCCGGTGGCGAATGCGGAGGCGATTCGCAAGACGATCGTGACGGGGTTGATGCTGGGCGCGCGGATCGCGGCGACGAGCAAGTTCGACCGAAAGAATTATTTCTATCCCGACATGCCGAAGAATTACCAGATTTCGCAATACGACATGCCGCTCTGTGTCGGGGGCGCGGTGGAACTGGAGATGGGACTGATCGACGCGAAAAGCTGGGGACAACGCAAACGGATTGGGATCACGCGGGTTCATTTGGAGGAAGACGTGGGCAAGTTGAATCACTACGACAATCAAAGCGGGGTGGATTTCAACCGCGCGGGCGTGCCGTTGATGGAGATCGTGAGCGAGCCGGACATCGCGTCGGCGGACGAGGCGTTTGCGTATTTGGAGACGCTGAAAGAGGCGCTGATCGCTGTCGGGGTGAGCGACTGTGACATGGAAAAGGGGCAGGTGCGATGCGATGTGAATGTCAGTGTGCGTCCGCGCGGTCAAAAAGAGTATGGAGCGAAGATCGAGATCAAGAACATGAACACGTTCAGCGGCGCGAGGCGCGCATTGGAGTACGAGGTCAAACGCCAGATTGCATCGGTCAGCCGCGGCGAGAAACTTGTCCAGGAAACGCGGCGCTGGGACGACGTGGCTGGTGCGACCGAGAGCATGCGGACGAAGGAGTACGCGCATGATTACCGTTATTTTCCCGACCCGGACTTGTTGCCGATCCAAACGGATGAATCATGGCTGGAGAAACTGCGGTCGGAACTGCCAGAATCGCCGGGCGCTCGCCGGAAACGATTGGCGGAGAAATACAATTTGAGCGAGCAAGACGCAGGCATTCTGGGAGGCGACGTTGTCTTGGCGGATTATTTTGAGGAAACGGCGAAAACGGCGAAAACGGCGAAAGCGGTGGCCAACTGGGTGCTCAACGATTTGCAGCGCGAACTATCGGCGGCGCAGATCGAACTCTCGAATTCACCCGTCAAACCCGCGGCCTTGGCGCAATTGATCGAGCTGGTCGAGACGAAAAAAATTTCCGGCAACAGCGGCCGGGAAGTGTTGGTGGAAATGTTCAAGAGCGGCAAGAGCGCCGAGGCGATTGTGGCCGAGAAAGGGTTGGCGCAGGTGAGCGACGATGGCGCCCTGGAAAAATGGTGTGCGGAAGCGATTGCAGCCAGCCCGAAGATCGTGGCGGATTATCGCGGCGGCAAAACGGCGGCGTTGCAGGCGCTCAAAGGGCAAGTGATGAAATTGAGCCGGGGCAAAGCCAATGCGGCGCGGGTGGATGAATTATTGCGAAAGCAATTGGGCAATGGTTGACAAAGCGCTTGGTGACGGATAGAGTTAGGGCGCTTGATTCGAGAAACTTCCTCGGTGTGAGTTGTGGCAGCAAGCGACCAACATATTGTCGAGGTGTTGCGTGAGACAGGGCTTTTAACGCAGCAGCAGCTCGATGAGATCACCGCAGCGGCGGAGGCGGAGGGTCACAGCATTGTGGAAACGCTGTTGGCGCGGGGAATTCTTACGCAAAAGCAAATTTCTCTGGCCATGGCCAACGCCTACGGGATGGCGTTTGTGGATCTCTCGGGAATCAAACTGGAAAAAGAAATCCTCGATCTTGTTCCACGGCACGTTGCCAATCGCTACAAAATTGTGCCGCTGGAAAGGCAAAACGGCAGCATTGTGGTTGCTGTCAGCGATCCTACCAACATCGACACACTCGACGCGCTTCGCTACATTCTCAAGTGCGACATCGAGGCGCGGGTGGCGACACAGGAAGACATCGAATCGGCGTTGAACTCGTTTTACGGAACGGCGGACGAGCACGTGGAAAAAATGTTGCAGGAAGCAACGGAAGCGGAGATCAAGGTCAGCGACGTGGCCAAGTCGCGACTGGAAGACGCGGATGGCGGGGCTGGCGAGGAAGACGCGCCGATCATCAAACTGGTGAGCTTGATTATATTGGAGGCGTACAAAACCAGGGCTTCGGATATTCATCTCGAGCCGATGGAGAAGCGTTTCCGGGTGCGATATCGTGTGGACGGCATGCTGTACGAAGTCGAAAATCCTCCCAAACGATTGCAAGGCGCGATCATCAACCGTTTGAAAATCATGGCCAAGATGAACCTGGCCGAGAGACGAATACCGCAAGACGGCCGTATCCAAATCAACGTGATGGGGCGCGACTTGGATCTGCGCGTCAGTTGTCTGCCCAGCAGTCATGGCGAGACGATCGTCATGCGTATTCTGGATAAATCGAGTTTGTTGCTGGGATTGCCGGATTTGGGATTTTTATCGGACGACCAAGCCACGTTTGAGCGATTGATTGCCTTGCCGGACGGGATTTTGCTGGTCACGGGACCGACGGGGTCGGGCAAGACCACGACCCTCTATGCCGTGCTCAACTATATTAACAAGCCTGATCGCAAGATCATGACCATTGAAGACCCGGTCGAATATCAGTTGGCGGGCATCAATCAGGTTCACGTGCGCGAGGACGTTGGCATGACCTTCGCCATGGGGCTTCGCTCGATGCTGCGTCAGGCGCCCAATATTATTATGTTGGGAGAAATCCGCGACATGGAAACGGCCTCCATCGCCATCAATGCCTCCCTGACGGGTCACTTGGTCTTCTCGACGCTGCACACTAATGACGCGCCGAGCGCGGTGACGCGTTTGATGGACATCGGGATCAAGCCATTTTTGGTGGCATCGTCCATCCGCGGCATCATGGCGCAACGGTTAGTGCGTTGCATTTGCAAGAACTGCAAAGAAGAAGTGGCGCCGACCGAGGATGAAATGAGGATTTTGAAAATCCCGCCCGATCAGCGCGACACGGTGAAGCTGTTCCGAGGCAAGGGATGTGCCACCTGCAAAAAGAGCGGGTACAAAGGGCGGAAAGGGATTTTTGAGATGTTCGTGTTGACCGATGAAATCCGGAACATGATTTATGAAAAGGTATCCTCCCACTTATTGCGCCAGCGCGCACGCGAATTGGGGATGCGCACCTTGCGCGAGGACGGTTTGCGCAAAGTATTGACCGGCATGACTACGCTGGAGGAAGTGGTATCCATTACGATGGCGGACACCGATTAACAACCCCGAACGACGATAGGAGACGAAACTATGGCGATTGAAATGGCAGATTTATTGCAGACGACAGTGGACGAAGGCGCCAGCGACTTGCATATCCGGGTGGGTGTGCCGCCGATGCTTCGCGTGCATGGCGGGATGACTGCAATGGATTTGCCCGTGTTAACGGCGGATGACACGGAGAATCTGGTCAAATCCATCACCAGCGAGGATCACATCCAGAAAACGCGGGCGGTCGGCGGATCGGATTTTGGGTTTGCATTCGGCGACCAGGCGCGGTTTCGTGTCAGCGTTTTTCGCGCAAAAGGGGCGTTCGGCCTGGTGCTGCGCCAGATTCCCAACAAACTATTGACCTTGGAACAGATCGGGTTGCCGCCAATCATCAAAGACCTGCTGTTTCGTCCGCGCGGTCTGGTGCTGGTGACCGGTCCGACGGGGAGCGGAAAGTCCACGACTCTGGCGAGCATGCTGGACGTGATCAACAAGGAGCTAGACAGTCACATCATCACCATTGAAGATCCGATTGAGTATTTTCACTCTCATAAAAAGTGTGTGGTGACCCAGCGCGAAGTCGGCGTGGACGTGACCGACTTTTCCGAGGCGCTCAAACGGGCGCTGCGCCAGGACCCGGATATTATTCTGGTTGGTGAAATGCGCGACATTGAAACCATGCGCGCGGCCATTGAAGCGGCGGAAACCGGGCACTTGGTATTCGCCACGCTTCACACCACGGGCGCGGCGCGCACGGTGGATCGTATTGTTAACGCCTTCCCCACCAACGAACAGGAGCAAATTCGCACCCAGTTGGCCAGCTCGATCATTTCGGTCATCTCGCAGGTGTTGCTAGCGAGGACCGATTCGAAAGGCCGCATCGCGGCGTTCGAGTTGATGGTGATGACCCCCTCCATTGCTGCCTTGATTCGCGACAACAAAACCTTCCGGATCACCAGCGACATCCAGACCGGCGCGAAATTTGGAATGGTCACGCTCGATTCGTATCTCTTGCAGATTTACAGCGAGGGAAAGATATCGTATGGCGACCTGATCACCACGGCGCAGGATCCGGGATCGGTGCTGGCCAAACTACAGGAGCAAATGAGGTAATTATGTTTGAAGCCGATACGCAAGCCTTGTTGGAGATCCTGCGCGAGCGCAACATGCTCGACGAGACCCAAATTGCCGAGTTGAAGGACGAGCAAGAGCGCAGCGGCAAGCCGATCGCGCAGGTTTTAACAGATTTCGGCATCATCACTTTCGAGGATTTGCTCACGACCGTGGCGGATTACCTTGGCATTCGTGTGGTGCATTTGCGGGGCGCCTCCATCTTGGATCACGTGGTCGCGGCGATTCCTGGAACGACAGCTCGCATTCACAATTGCATGCCCGTGCAGTTGGAGGGAAACGAACTGGAACTGGCCGTTACCGACCCGTTTAATCAAAAGATGGTGGATGAACTCCGGTTCGTGGTTGGCAAAGACATCAAACTGGCGCTTTGTCCGCAGGATGAATTGGAGGAAACGCTCTCCAAGTATTACGGCGAAGAAAGCGCGAACGTGGCGGCGTTGTTGGAGGAAATGGGCGCGCAGATGGAGGAGAACGCGGGCCTGGCGGAATTGGCGGAAATGTCGCTGGCCGAGCAGGACGTCGCCAGCCTCGAAAACCTCGCCAACCAGACGCCAATCGTGCGTTTCGTGAACATCGTCTTGCAGCAAGCCATCAAAGACCGGGCCAGCGACATCCACTTCGAACCGTTCGAGGATGAATTCAAGATTCGGTACCGCGTGGACGGCGCGCTCTACGAAATGGCGCCTCCTCCCAAACATTTGGCGCCGGCGGTCACCTCCCGTTTGAAAGTCATGAGCGGATTGAATATCGCCGAGAACCGCCTGCCGCAGGACGGCCGCATCCAATTGGTCATTGGCGGCAAACAAGTGGACTTGCGCATCTCGACTCTCCCCACGCAGTTTGGCGAGAGCGTGGTGTTGCGCGTGCTGGATCGGTCGGTGGTGTCATTGGACATCAACAACCTCGGCATGCCAAAGCACATTGTCCAATACATTTGCGAAATGATTCAATACCCCAACGGCATCTTTATTGTAACCGGACCGACGGGATCGGGCAAGACCACGACCCTGTATTCTTGTCTGCGCGAAATCAACACCATTGATTCCAAGCTCCTGACCGTCGAGGATCCCGTCGAGTATGACCTCGAAGGCGTCATGCAAGTGCCCGTGCACGAGTCGCAAGGAATGACTTTTGGCAAGGCGCTCCGGTCGTTTTTGCGTCAGGATCCGGATCGAATCATGGTGGGGGAGACTCGCGACTTGGAAACGGCGCAGATCGCCATTCAAGCGTCGTTGACGGGGCACTTGGTCTTGACGACCCTTCACACCAACGACGCGCCGGGCGCCATCACGCGGTTGATTGACATGGGTGTGGAGCCGTTTTTGATCAGCTCCACGTTACTGGGGGTGTTGGCGCAACGATTGATTCGCACGATTTGCAAACGTTGCAAGGCGCCGTACAAACCGACCGAACAAGTGCTCACCCAGCTTGGATTGACCCTGGAAGACATCGGCGACCGCGAGTTTTCCTTTGGCAAAGGCTGTAACGAATGTCATAATACCGGCTACCGCGGTCGCAAAGGCATCTATGAATTGTTGCTCATTGGCGACCCCGTTCGGGAGTTGATCAACCAGCGCGCGCCGGCCATCGTGATACGCCAGAAAGCCTTGGAGTTGGGATTGGTCACTCTGCGCCAGGACGGTATCCGCGGAATTTTAGATGGCGAGACAACTGTGGAAGAAGTGCTAAAATACACCTGACCGAAGTGCGGTTTGCGGCGGCGGAAGAGTCCGCGCCAATTCGCGAGGTCGAGAAAAGGAAAAAGCCATGCCTAAGTTTCAATACGAAGCCGTTGATAAAAAGGGAACCGCCGTCACCAACACCATTGAGGCGGCCAATCAAATGGACGCCCTCAATAAAATCAGCCAGCTTGGCCATTTCGCGACCAACGTCAGCGAAGTCGGCGCCGCGCCGGCCGGCGGCAAAGCCGCGCCGGCCACCAAGGGCGGCAAGCCGGCGGCGCCACAATTACCTCACGCCGCCAACAAGGCAAAGGCCAAAGGGAAAGGGATTTCGATCCCCGGATTGGGCGGGCGAGTCAAAGGTGCGCAATTGACCACCTGGACGCGTCAGATGGCGACCCTGATTGACGCGGGCTTGCCGCTCTTGCGCGGCCTGCGCGTGCTGGAAAAACAGGAGAAAAACCCGATCCTCAAACGGATTACCGGCGAGATCGCCACTGCGGTCGAAGGCGGCACCACCTTCTCGGAGGCGCTCGCGCAACACCCGAAAGTCTTCAATAAACTTTACATCAGCATGGTCAAGGCGGGTGAAATCGGCGGCGTGCTCGAAGTCGTCTTGAACCGTCTCTCGGAATTTCAGGAAAAAGCCCAGCGCATCAAACGGAAAGTCATTGCCGCCATGGTGTATCCCGTGGCTGTCTTGTTCATCGCCGGCGCCATCCTGACCTTCCTGATGATCTTCATCATCCCCAAGTTCACCCAGATCTTCAAGGACTTGGCTGAAGGCAAATCCGAGCTGCCCGGCCTGACCCAATTCGTCATCAACATCAGCAACATCATGCAGCATCAGTTTCACTGGATCATTATCACGATTGTCGGGATCATATTCGGGTTCAAATCTGTCAACAAAACAGAAGTCGGCAGGCGAGTGTTTGACACCTTGAAACTGAAGGCGCCGATGTTCGGCACGTTGGTTCGCAAAGTCGCCGTCGGCCGGTTCACCCGCACCCTCGGCACGCTGATCAGCTCCGGCGTACCCATTCTGCAGGCGCTCTCCATTGTGCGCGACACGGCTGGCAACGCCGTCATTTCGGACGCCATTCAGCAATGTCACGACGCCGTCAAAGAGGGCGAACATCTGGTCACCCCGCTGGAAGCCAGCGGCGTGTTCCCGCCCATGGTGATCAGCATGATTGACGTCGGTGAGGAAACCGGTGCTTTGCCGGAAATGTTGATGAAAATCGCCGACAACTACGACGAAGAAGTGGATACGGCCGTGGGCGGTCTCACCAGCATTTTGGAACCGATCATGATCATCGGCTTGGCGGTCATCATTGGTACCATCGTCATCGCCTTGTTCCTGCCCTTGATCAAAATCATCACCACACTCCAATGAAACCCGCTTTCGCATCCAACGGAGTCGGTCGCGCCCGCGCATCCGCGCGGGCTTGGACCCTCATCGAGCTGCTGCTGGTCATGACCATCATTTCGGTCATGGTGGCGCTGATTGCTCGTGCTGTAATTCATTCCAGCATGGCCAGCGCCTATCAGCGGGTTAGGACGGAGATTCGGGCCATTGAACTTGCCTTGGAGGCATACAAGTTGGATTACGGCATGTATCCATTGAGTCCAACGACTGCCGCCAACAGCCCGCCTACAAAATGGGTGGGTCAACCGTGGCCAACGGGCATAGGTGCGGGAAGCATGGCAGGACGAACGAATTATTATTATCCCCAAAATGCATGGGGCGGAGCGGGCAACGACGCGAATTATGAAACGGGGAGTAACTATGCAATGAGGGTTTCTGCGTGTTTGTGGTATTACCTCTATAAAGCGCCGATAGACGCGGGAAAACCTCCCTATCTGGCGTTTAGCAGTAAACAGCTTACGAAATGCACGGCTTGCACCGATACCGCTTATCAAACTGTCATTGATCCGTGGGGTAATCCCTACATGTATGGATTGCCGTCAAGGAGTTGGGTTCCCGGTTCTGACCCTGATTGGAATATTGCAACTCACAATCCGAGCTCATTTGAGCTGATCAGCGCTGGTAGTGGCCCGTACTATTGGAAAGGTCCCCCCGTTGGGTGTGCCGCCAATAGTTCTTCAGGTCCGTGTCAGATTAGTTCTGCCGCCGTTACCAATAGCGAGGCGCACTAACATGAAAGCCAACATGAAAACATTTCACCGTCTTCGTAGCGGATTTTCGCTAATCGAGTTGTTGGTGGTTATCACCATCGTCTTGGTCATTGCCGGGCTGATTTACGGGGTTGGCCAGAGTGCCATCAATAATGCCAACAAAACCAAGGCGGCAAGCGATGCCAAGATGGTCGCAGCGGCGGTAGATGCCTATTTTGCCGAGTATCGGCATTGGCCACTCTGCGGGGATGGATATCCCTCACCACCGGTCAGCACGACGGACTGGCTCGATGGTGATTCGATGTACAACATTTTATTTGGCGGCCCAGGTGGTACCAACACCGGCATGAGCAATGCCGTCAATGATTGTGGCAATACGGATGGTAGCGGAAATTTTACCGGAGGCAACCACGGTAGCGCCAATCCCAAGAAGATAGTTTTCCTAAGTGTGTCAGCAAGGGAAACTTGTCCCACCCATTGCTGCGGCAATCCCGGCATCTGGGGCGGGCCAGCTTTCAAGGATCCGTGGGGTAGCTTCTATAACATCGTTGCCGATTGGAATGCCGATGGTATCATTGACAGCAGCGACCGATTCATTGGATCGATGGTCAATACCGCGCCTGTGACTTCTTGTGAGCATATGGGTGCAGGGTTTTTAGGGACGCCCATCAAAAGAAGCATCGGGGTATTCTCTAACGGGCCGGATAGGAAATGTGGGTATGGCGACCCGAACTATGTCGGTACGGGGGTAAATGGTTGCGGCACTGGTGAAAAATGTGGGATGGATGATATCGTGGCTTGGAAATGACCTTGCAAAACGGAAGGAAAACATGAACCGAAACCAACGAAATGGGCAACAGAATGTCGCCAGTTTTACGCTGATCGAGATGCTGGTTGTTATCGCCGTTATTCTGATTTTGGCGGGGCTGCTCTTTACCGCCACCACGGGTGCCATCCGCCGGAATAACAGGGTCAAAACCCACACCGATGTTGTGTCCCTTCGAACCGCGATAATGGCCTATTACAATGAGTATGGAAAACCTCCAACCGCCTGCGGCGACGGCACGGCTTTCCCGGCGCTTAACGGCGGGACCGCCAACTCCCAGAATAATATTATCGATGTCTTGCGTGGCGGTCAAGGGGGGTGCGCAGTAGGCAAGGAACCGAACCCGCGAAAACTCCAGTTTTTGAGCATTAACAACAGGGACATCGATGGCAAGGGTTACTTCCTCGATATTTGGAAAAAACCTTACAATATCGCTTTCGACATCAGTTACAATAATAAGGTCGAAACAGGCGCGGGGGACGCGTTTTATGTGGGCACGTCGGCATCCACCGCGACAGAAACGGGTTTCGTGGCGGTCGTCGGGAGCGTGGGTGCTTGGTCGTTCGGTCTAAACGAATGTGACGACGCTGGCGTACTGGACAATAATGTTGCGGGTTGCAAGTCGGGAACAAAAAAGGATGATATCAACAGTTGGGATTAAGCGAGGAAATGATGACCTATACGAAAACACGAGCAAAAGGGCGAAGTTTTACGTTGGTCGAGACGGCGGTTGTATTGACCATCATCGTGATCATTCTCTTGGTAGCGCTGCCCGGCCTCAAGGGTGTTTTGGGCAGCAGCGCGATGCAGGCAGCCTCGCGTCAGATGTACGGCGTCCTTAGTCAGGCTCGCGCCAATGCGATTACCACGCGGAAAAAAACACGCGTTTATTTCCCCTGGAACAAGGCCAACGTCTGCGATCCCCGAATGTTTGACAAATACAACGGCGGGTCGCTTGGCACGCAGCTAAGTAAGATCCTCCATACCAACCAGTCCTATATCATCGCGGACTATACCTTTGACGCTACGAATTGCGCCTCTGCATCAGAAATTGGCTGCACGTCAACGAGCAATGCGCGAGGGTGGACATGGGTGGCGCGTACTTCGTGGCAATTCCTCCCCAAAGGGATCGTGTTGGAAACGGATGATGGGAAACTGCCATACACAGCTACAACGACCAACGGGGTGCCCGATGGTCCCGGTTGCCTGCTTCTCACCGGCGGCCAAACCGCTTTTGGCGCCAGTAATGCTGCTCCTATTTGTACGGTAAGCGTCAGCGGCAATCAGACACCCTATACCGGGTCGGATCGGGAGCGATGGGTGGCCTATTTTATCGGTGCCGACAGCACTATTCCTGGTCATGGCGTTGTTTTTGGGGATGGTGGCGCCTCCGGCGGTAACGCTTGGTCAGTTGGCTGGTATATCGAATTCAAACCTACAGGCTTGACCACGGCGGCCTTCAGTCTGAAAATTGTCGAAGGGATGCAGTTGGTAACCACGGGTGACTCGGCACAAGGGATCATTTACACCAATAAAAACGCAAGCGGCGGTCCCGCCAACTATTTTCTGATCGAGTCTGACCTGTTTTCAGGCCGACTGCGAATACAAAAACCAGGTGGCAAGGACGGAGGATGCTAAAACGGCGATGAGAATCCGAAACTCGAAGTCTAAAATACGAAATCTCATGGCATTCAGTCTCGTCGAGATCGTACTAGCTCTTGCCGTTCTCGGAACAGGTGTTGTCCTCATTATCGGCCTCATGCCCTCCAGCCTTCGACAAGGGCGCGATGCGATCAGCAGTTCCCTCGCGGCGACGCTGGCGCAGGATATTGTGAGCGAAGCGCGGCTGCGGATCGCCGCCAATGCCGGTGGCACAAATCTGGATTTTGGTGAGGCGCCAGCCGCGGCGACAGTTCCCCGGACGCCGATGTTCTTCGATGACCAAGGGATTTGCAGTGGAGCGGGATGCGCGACGCCGGTTGTCGGTGGGTATCGGGCAGATATTCAGGCGTACAAAAATTCCGCTGACGCAGGAACGGCTACGAACTTGGCTGATGTGCTGCAAGGTCTCGAGCGCATTAAGGTGGTCGTCAGTTGGCCGGTTGTGGATGCCAGTGGCAATGTGCCATGTTGCTCTACAGCAACCAGTTGTGCGAGCACCGTGCTCGGTGCCCCATCCGCAACAACCCCAACCAAGAATCATATCGTCTATATCACCGAAGTCGCCAAGCCGAGCTTTTAACTATGAAAAATAAAGCCTTCAGCGTTCGGCGTTCAGCCTTCAGCGTGAGGAGGGCCTTCTCCGTCGTGGAAATCCTCGTTGCGATGGCTGTTTTGGTGGTCCTTGTTTTGATGAGCTCCAAGCTGTTTGATTTGATTAGCTCGGCATGGACGAGACAGGAGGCCCAGAGCGATGTTTTCATCAGTGCGCAGACGGCGCTGGATTACATGTCCAAGGAAATCATCTCGGCTTCCGCCGCGGCCAACGATAATCGGAATGCGGACCTGACTCTCTGGCAGAAAGATGCAGGCACTTGTTCGGGAACGACCTGTGACAAGCTTTTCTTTGTCGCGCCGGTTGCTCCGAGCGACAAGGCAAGCGATCTCGCTGAAATAAATTATACACTACAATACCCTGCTTCAGCCAATAGCTACACAGCGCAGTTGCAGAGAAGCTCCACATACTATAGCTCCTCCAATTGGGATGTCTGGGATAAGACACCGACATCGATCGCTGCAAATACGTCAACGTCATCTACGACATCCGCCGGCGGGTGGTGTTTGACCTACGATGCCCCCCAAACGCTCTCTTACAATGTTTGGTCTTTGCAGATCAGTTGTTTTGATTCGACCGGAGCCTTGCAACCGACGTGGAATTCTAAACCGGGGACGGCTACCACGGGCAGCAAGCTACCCACGGCCGTACAAATCATCATCAAAGTCTACGATGATCGCACGGCGGCAAAGGTCCAAGCCGGCAGCTTGACCCCGGCTTCCGGAAATTGGGCTTCTTTGGTAGGCACCAGTTCGCGCACCTTCTCGACATGGGTGTATCTGCCGTCCAACTTGAGCAACAACTAAGGGAATGTTCGGCACCGGCGAGATTATTTACGCAAAGTGGTAGTAGCAGAGCAGCGAGGATTTAGGAGAAAAAGTTATGAAGAGAAAACTGTATCGAATGAAGTCGGCGGGCAGCCGGGACGCATTATGGCGTCGAGTTGCCGTTTCACCCTCGCATCGATGTCGCGGCGTGGCGCTGATCATCACGCTGGCGTTACTGGCGCTTATCTCTGCCATGTTCCTCGGCTATACTGCCTCGATGAAAACCGTAAACGCCCAGGCAAAAAACTTTGGCGACGTTACCAAAGCCCGCCAACTTGCATTGGGCGCCGTGGATCGTGCCATTTCTTTGTTAGGCAATAACACCCCGCCTCGCAGTACTACAAAAACGTGGTATTCCGGACCTGGTAGCGTCATTGAAACGGATAGCGCCACAATCACGACTGAAAAACTTTACTCGTTTGTCTCCACCTCGCCGACAGTTACCTCTGATAGTTCGCCAGCAGGCATCAACCAAGGCGACATTGCTCCCAATGTAGGTCCCAGCGGCAGTAAGTACTACGACGGCGCCAAGATCAATGTCCACTGGATCACCGTGGGAAGGGATGGTGGTACCCCTATTGCCGATACCAACCCTCTGATTGCGCGCTATGCCTTTTGGGTGGATGATGAAGCTGCCAAGGTCAATTTGAATTATGCGAACGCCCAAACTGCGGCAAATCCAAGTGCATACTCGACGCGTAAGATTGATCTCCGTGGTCTCTATCTAGACAATACGGCTGGTTCACGGTGGGACGATGCCAAAGTAACAAGTTTGTGCAATGCACTATACAGTACGGCTTGCACTGGCACGGCGGCCAGCCCTGTCGCGGCTTCCCCGATGATCCCCGAAAAACCGTTGGAAACACTCCAGGAACTTCAGCGTGCGACAGCCACGACGACCACCTATGACGTGACAAAATTTTTTGGCACCGTCTATGGTTGGGATGATAACAAAACGTTTTACAACGTGCTCCGGCGCGACCTTACGAACTTAGTGGCGCCGGCGGCAGGGGCCGACGATTTTGAGGATGGCGCTATTTCAGGAGCGCCAAGCCTCTATCGCTTGATGGATAATTATGACGCCAACACGAACGCCTCGCCGTGGAACTTGATTTTCCCGACTGCGGCTGTGGCAGCTGCCAAAAATTCGTTTACTGAGAAATATAATTCCACGACAACGAGCGGATTGAAGCAAATCATTGCCAACATCAGGGATTATCAGTTAGGGGCTGCAGCGGATTCGACTTATATTGACCTTACAAGCAACGTAAACACGGCTCTAGGTGATGCTCGAAATACACCTGCGTCGGGCGTGTTAGGGTTGCGAAAAACGCCTTACATTAACGAAGTGGCGGTGGATGCGTTCTACACGCAGGCAGGAATGGGGCCATATACAATCACGATCACTGTCAAGGTTGTAGTGGAATTAGTGAATCCATTTGAAGTAGCCCTTGGCGGAAGTTATCAAGTTGAAGCTCAAATGGGAGCTCAACCGACTTTGACGGGTGGGACTGGATTGGCTCCTACTTGGTCGGCTGGTAACACATCGAAATCAGTTACGCTGGCTGTTGGGGGAGTGGCGGCGAATATCTACGATCAAACGGCGGTGATTACCTTTACTGCGACTGGATCATCTACGACGAGTGTATCGGGTAACCAAACGCTGACACTGTCCGTAGACAATGTCAAACTGCGCGCAGCTGCCGGTGCAAACACGATTCGGGATTTCGCCGGTAATCCATTGCAAACACCATTCGCGTTCTCGCAAACCTGTCCGCTTACTGCCTATGCGGCCGGCAACGTAAACATGAAAAGCGTTTCACGAAACGATCCGCGTTGCCGGTATATGACTGCGGTAAGTGCGGCAGGCGCGGCAACCCCTGGTGCAACGAATGGCGCGACAATCGTCACAGGCTATAACACGACTGCGACGGGTACGAATGCCGTTCCAGTGATTGGCACACAGACGTTGCCTACTGGAATCAGCCTACTTGCGGATTTTATGCCTGCGAGTCCAGATACGGCGATGGTTGGGGCAACGATCGATGCGTCTCCCCACTGGATCGAGGAGGGTCCCATGAAGTCCATCGGTGAGTTGGGGCGTATCCATACCGGTTATCAGTGGCGCACCTTGCGTTTGCAACCGCGACCTACGTTGGCGGGGGAAAGTGATGCTCTCCCTGATTGGGCTATTCTGGATTTGGTTAGAATTGCTTCCATCGAAACTGACGATGCTACCAAAACACCACCGAACTTGGTGAGGGGACGCATCAACATCAACCAAAAGGTCGAGCCTTCCGCTGTCTGTGCTACCACAGACGCCTGTACGGGAGGTATCACCGTTCCGGCTATTTTCCGGCAACGTCCACTGGTTGCTTTAGTGAAAGGTTGGGGATTGGCAACCAAGTACGACCAGGCTACTGCTGCTGCTGGCCACATTGATTTCGATGTTTATAAATACGCGAATAACACGGGTTCGTGGGCTACCAATAATTGCGGCAGTGCGGGCTTCAATACGATCGGCGAAATTTGCGAGGTGGATAGTCTAAAGTTTGGCCTCAATCAAGGCGCTACACTTGGTCACGACGCTGCCTACGAAGAAGTCATTCGTGGGATCGCCAACCAAATCACTGTTCGCTCGAATGTGTTTACCATTTGGACGATGGCGCAGACCATTATGGATGCCAATAAGAATGGCGTTTATGATGTCGGTGTGGATACAATCACCGCCGAGCAAAAAGTACAGGCCGTCGTTGAGCGGTATGAATCGGGTGGTGCGGTCAAATTCCGAATCAAATATCTCAAGTTCCCCGACCCGGTGGAACTGTCGGGTGGCGGTGGTGGGCCTGCCCCCGCAGGTTGTACGGGAAATGGTGGGGCGTGCACGGCGAATGGCAATTGTTGCAGTAACAATTGTTACAATAGTACGAAGTGTTGCATCGCGGGCGCGTCCAAAAACAGCGGCGATAGCACCGGCGGTTGTACTAATGGTCAAAGCAGCGTTCCTTCAACGGAGTGTTGTCTCGGCACGATGTCCGATACGGATCGCGGTCCCGGTACGTCGTGTTATTGTGACTAGCGTGTGATCCGCTCGATCAGCGCGGTACGGCTCGAATTTCCTCCAACGCTGCGCGTGCCGGCGCGTAATCCGGGTAATCAGCCACCAGCGCGCGGAGCAATCGTTCGCTTTCCTCGATGTTGTTTCGCGCTTTGTAAATCTGCGCAAGGACCAGCTTCGCTTCCGGCGCTTCGGGATACGAAGCGAGCGCGCGGGTTGCGTAGGTCTCGGCCTGATCCATCTTGCCTAGCTCGAAGTTGCGTTTGGCGAGCGGGAGAAGTCCCTCCATCGCCGTAGGATCGAGCGCCAAAATCTCTTGGTAGTGACCAAGCTCCTCTTCTGTTTGACCGTTTTGCCGGGCGCGCTGGGCGAGGATGTCATTGGAGCGGATCAGGATTTCTATTGCGAATGGGTTGTCAGAATCGAGTGTGATGGCTTGCCGGGCAAGAGTGGTTGCATCTTTCCGTTTGCCGTTTTGTAACAGATAAAGCGCGTCAAGAACTAGAGTTTGCACCTTGAAGAAGTCGCGTCCACGACGTTCGGAACTTGTGTCGGGAAATCGCGCATGAATGGGAAACTGCCGGCGTTGGGTAAAAAAAAGGAGGTTTTGGGCTTCGGTGGGCGCCCAACGTTTCTTGGGCGTTGAGAATTCAATGTAAGGGAAGTTATCTGTGTTCAGGGGGATCGTCGGTGGAAATTCACCGCCGTTTTCAATCAGGGATACGAAGCAACCCAGAAGCCGGTGCGGATCGTCCAAACCGATGTCTCGGAGGTCGTTCTGCACTCGCGGATCGTTCATTCGCGCTGCCATCGCCCCTACGTCGATCGTCAACGGTTTCTCGGAGCCGATGAGGATGGAGTCCGTGCCCGTGAACCAAACGCTCACGTGAGGGAAAACGGCAGTGAAACTTCGCATGATGGATTGATATTCAGGAAGCTGCATTTCATAGAGCGGTATCCATTGACACATGAGTCCGCCCGGCGCAAGGCGGGCGCGCGCGATCCGAAAATGGTCCACGGTGAACAAACTGGCCGCGCCGCTCACCACGGGTTCCAGCGGATCGGAAGTGATCACGTCATACTTCTGGTCGGTCAACAAGAGGTGGTTGCGGCCATCGTTGAAGATCAAATGGACGCGTGGATCGTCGAGGAGATTGCGATTTTCTCCGGCAAAGTGACGAGCGGCCTCGGCGACACACGGTTCGATTTCGGCGATGTCAATCTGTCGGACGGGATGCGCCGCCAAGCCGGCCGACGTGAACCCTCCACCAAGGCCGAGGTTGAAGACGGTCTGCGGATTGTGATGAAGCAGCATGGGCAGATGTCCGAGCAGGCGTCCGATTCGACGATCCACCGGGGCGGTGGAAATCTCCGGTTTGCCGTCCACCCGTAACCCTTTTCGATAGCCATTGACCAGTTGGACGGCAATGGTGGAGGTCTTGCCTTCTCGATAGAAAAGGAGGCGATCATCCGCCAGCCTGTCGCGCAAGGTTACCATGCCTTTTCCAGAAAGATAGTAGTGAGGCTTGTAATATGCGCCTGTTGCCAGGATTTTTTTGTCCCACGGTTTGCTCGTGCTTATCAATGCCACGAAAGCCGCGACAGAGCCGACCACCCAGCAGAGTCTCTTCTTTCCCGTTTTTTTCATTGCACATCCCAAGACTGCGAGTCCGGTCAAGATCATGATTCCGGCGACGATCTCGATGCTTCGTTGCATTCCGAAGAGGGGTAGGAGGGCAAAGCCGCCGAGCAAACTTCCTGCGATTGCCCCAACCGTGTTGGCGGCGTATGCCTCGCCAACCCCGCGACCGACATGGGACAACTCTCGAACGACCAAACGCGCGATGACCGGGAAAATGCCCCCGAAAACCAAAGTTGGCAGGAGCATGAATAAAACGGAAACAGTGATCCGACCGACAATGTCGCCCTTCCAGGTCATTCCGATCTTTCCGATGATCTGGAGATAGCAAAATGGCAGCCAGTCCACCAGAAACGTCATTCCAAGCACCACCAACGCGCCGACGCATAATAATCCTCCCAATAACCCTTCCAGGTTTCTGGCGCGATCCACCCATCGCTGCATCAAAGCGCTGCCGATGGCGATGCCCGTCAGAAAAATCGCCAGCATTACCGTAAACGCGTACGTCGTGCTGCCGAAAACCAGCAGGAGAACGCGCGTCCATATGACTTCCAAAGCCAGGGCGGCCAGACCCGACACGAAATACGCCGCGAGGATCAAGCGCGGATTGAGCACAGGCGTCACAGGGGGAAGAGGATCCGATTTCGTCACGGCGGGTTCCGTCGTTGTGCGGGTTGAGCCGGATGCGCCGGAGGTTTTAGCCAGTCGCCACGCCGCGAGAGCGACCAGCCCATTCAAGCCAGCCGAGAGAAAGTTGGTCCATTGTGTACCGAGGGATGGAATCAGCAAGAACCCGCAAAGCACGGTGCCAAGCACACCGCCGAAGGTGTTGACGGCATAGAGAACCCCCAGCCGTTGTCCGACTTCCTCCGTGCGTTCCACCATGGCTTTTGCCAGCGCCGGCAATGTCCCGCCCATCATTGCCGATGGGATTACCAGAAAAACCGAACAGGCGGCGAACCGGGCCAAGACCAGCCAAAACCCCGATCCATCGGTGGCATGATACAACCAGCGATAGACCGGTGTTAGTGCGTTGAGATAAAGCGGAAAAAGAATGGCGCAGACGGCAATGCCTAACTCCAATCCCGCATACACAAGCAGCGGATCGAGGGAACGTTTGTCCAGCCATCGTCCAACGAAAAAACTTCCCAACGCCAGACCCGCCATGAAGGCGGCCAACACGGTCGTGGTAGCCTGCACGGTGTTGCCAAAAACCAGTCCAAGAAGTCGTACCCAGAGTATTTCGTACACCAGCGCGCTCAATCCGGAGAGAAAAAATAAGCCGACAACGATCCAAAATCGTCTTCTGGTAATCATTCGGGTGTCGGCCAGTGTAATCGTTTGCATGGCAAAGGCAAGATTCGCTTTCGGGAGCGGTCGTATCGGTGAAATTCTGTTTCCAGCAGGATGACGGGGAGTTCTTGTGGCGTTCCGGAGTAATTCAATACCTCAATCATTGGAGATGGCCGTGCCTGTCGGACAATCGGGTGTGGCCGCAGTACCGGTGCTTATTCCAACGTCCAGCGCTTTCTTCTGAATTGTAGCGGCGCTCTACGAGCGTCGGTTTAATGATCATTCGGCGGTCATCCGCCTCCGCCGGAAGCTCCGGCGAGACACGTAGACCGCCGCTACAAAAACGCGGAATGTTCGCTAATGATTCAGGTTCATTAGGTTGCTGGGAGTTCTTGTGGCGTTCCGGAGCAATCTCGCTTATGATTTTGCCGATGACCACGCCGCGATGGTGCCGGTACAAGAAGGTGCTGGTGACGATTTTCATTTTCCTGAACCTGGCCACGGTCCTGTTTATGAATCGCCCCCCGTGGATCGCAGTGGGTTGGCGCAAGTTGCTTATCGAAATTCATCCCACGTTGGCCACCGGAAATGACAGGGCCGAGTTCCAGTTTTACCGGTATGCCCATGGCACCGGGTTGGATGCCCGTTGGAAGATGTTCAGCTATAGCACTCATCACAACTGGCGGTACGAGATCAAGGCGCAATATGCCGATGGAACGGAGGTCGTGTTGCCGCTGGCGCGACAGAGTCCGCGCACGTTCCTGCAAAATTGGCTATTCGATTTTCGGACTGCAAAGTTTCACCTGAATATTTATTCGTCGCCGTGGCAACGAGAAAGCTATGCGCGTTACTTATGCAGGCGATATCGCAATCGAGACGGTGTTTCCATCGACAGTATCATTTGGAAGAGGCATGACCAAAAGATTTTCGATCCGATTACCGCGAAAGCGCGTGGTACACATCGCGATTTTCAGACGTATAAAACCATTCTCGGCCATTATCCGTGTTGCGACGAGGGAGAGGCACGGTGAAAGCGAAGGAAATCGGACAGGCGGTCGCGCGATGGTGGGATTCCGTCTGGTTCCAACGATTCGATCCGCTCGCCGTCGGCGTGTTTCGCATTTCTCTGGGAGCGCTCCTGATCGTCTATTTCGTCGCGTTGTATCCCAATTGGATGGAGTTTTTTGCTGCTGACGGAATGATTTCCCTGCACGACTCCGTTCCGCAACGGCCGCCGCCGGATGTTTGGACGGTGTTTTATTGGGCGGACGGTTGGATTTCTGTCCAGGTTTGGTGGTGGATCGGGATGACGGCTGTCCTCGGTTTTACCCTGGGTTGGCAGACGAGGTTCTGGACGATCTGCCTGTTTATCCTCGAAAGCTCGATGATCTATCGCAATCCCGCCGTGGTGAACGGCGAGGATTTGGTGTTTCGGGTGTTGCTTTTCTACAGTTGTTTCGCCCCGTTGGGCGCGAGCTTGTCGGTGGATCGCTGGTTGCTCTCGCGACAAAGCGAGACGGCAACGCCGCGCGAATTGCCGATGATTTGGGCTGTGCGATTGATACAGGTCAACATTGCCTTGGTGTATTTGATTTCCATGCCGTACAAGCTGACCGACGAGTCAGGCGAGTGGGCGCGCGGCGATGCGATGTATTGGGCGATGATGAATGACACCTGGGCAGGACGGCTTCCCCATCACTGGTTCTACGGTCATCGCGGGGTATTTCTTAGCGTATTGATGACCTATGGGACTATCGTGATCGAGCTGGCGTTTCCGCTGCTGGTTTGGTTTCGGAAGACGCGGCTTTTGGTCTTGGCAGGAATCACTTCGTTGCACCTCGGCATCGCCGTCATCATTCCCAATGTCGCTTTCTTTACGCTTTCGATGGTCTGCTCCTTCTGGCTCTTTGTGCCGGCGGATGATTTACGCCGGTGGGGAAATGGACTGGCTCGTGCGATCCGGCGACGATGGGATCGGAGCGATCCCACGAAAAAAGCGAAGAGTCCTCTCCCTTGACCCCCCAGCGATGCCGTGTCATAGTTTCCTACAATACAAGCAACCCAGCGAAGAGAGATTTTGATTACGGCGGACGAATACCGCGCGATGCCCGAGGGGCCGCCGTATTATCAACTTGTGGAAGGAGAACTGATCGCGGGACCAGCGCCATGCGTAGAGAGTCCACTCTCTATGACACAAAGAGTGGAAGGAAAACTGATCATGAGCCCAGTCCCAAACCTGTTTCACCAAGACATCATGCGCAATCTGGCAGCTCTCTTGAACGATTACCTCAAGAAAACCCCCATCGGCAAATTCTACTTCGCCCCTTGTGACGTGTACCTCGATGACCTCAACGTCGTGCAGCCCGACCTCCTTTTCGTCTCCAAAGCTCGCTCCTCGATCTTGCAATCCGATGGCGTTCGCGGCGCGCCGGATCTCGTGATCGAAATCCTATCGCCGTCCACGGCGCGGCTCGATCTGGAATCCAAACGAAACGTCTATGCGCGGAGCGGTGTGATCGAAATGTGGATTGTAGTTCCCGAAACGCGTCAGATTCAGATTTATCGCCTGCAGGAAAACCCCGCTCGCCCGTCCGTCATCCACGAACAAGTTGACACCTTTGGTTCCGCGCTCTTTCCCGGCCTCGACATCTCCGGTCAAGCCATCTTCGCGGTGTAGCTCGGTATCGCGACAAAAACTGAAACGTTTCAGTTTTTGAAATATGCCGTCTCAAAGAGTGACGAACCACGTTTTGTTCTTCAGCACCCAGCGCTGATCGGTCGGATGTTCCTTGCGATCGCCGCCATTGGCGTCCGTTGTGAAGAAAATTACCTGCAAACTCGCCGAGGTTTTGTCACTGCTCAAGTCCAGTTTGCGGATCTCAAACCCCGCCGTCTTGCGTCCAGTCAGTTGCACCAGTCCCTTGACGATTCCAACGCCCGTCTTGATCTGGTTGGTCACGGTTGTCCGCCCCTTGGCGGTTACCAGGTCGGGATCAACGTAATTG
Organism: uncultured Verrucomicrobiota bacterium; assembly: GCA_964348665.1. Taxonomy (GTDB): domain Bacteria; phylum Verrucomicrobiota; class Verrucomicrobiia; order Palsa-1439; family CAYGDP01; genus CAYGDP01. The sequence continues at coordinate 59,130 of CAYGDP010000009.1, read as the reverse complement.
ATCGCCTCCTCGAATTTGTCGTCCTGCAAGAGTTGCGTGTAGGTCGTTGCCCGTTCGCGCACGATCGGCTCCGGATTTTTCGAGCAGCCACCCAGCAAAAGCGCTGCCCCGATTCCCGCAATGATTGAAATCCGATTCATGTGTAACTCCTTGTTCTTTCTAGCAAGTCGGTGGCGATGGTTCAACCTGAAACTTTTCCATCTCATCGGTGTCCAAGCTTGCGAGCCATGTTGCTCGCGAGTATAGTGTCGTGTCTCATGAACGGGTCTGGGTCTCTACGACGGGCTGTGACGTTGTTTCTCACCGGCGCGCTTACCGCGACGGTCGTGGTCGCCCAACAACCAGTTCCCCCGCGCAAACGCATCATCTCCAATACCCTCGTCAAAACCGATACCGAGGTGGATGCCGCCATCGCCGAGGCCAAACAAGCCCTCGATCAAAATCGCCCCGCCGATGCCGTCAAACTGTATCAAACCCTGATCGAGCAAAGCGGCGATCTGCTCTATGCGGTGGATGCCGAAAAAGACCGCGGTCTTTATGCGCCCGTCGCCCTGGCCGTTCGCGCCGAACTGCAAAAACTGCCCGATGCCGTAGCCGATCTCTATCGCAGCACCTATGAACCGGTCGCCCAATCCAAATTCATTGAGGCAACGGTGGCGTTCGACGCCCCCTCCTTGCGCGCCATCGCCGCTCGATGGCCGCTGACGGAATCCGCCGCGAAATCGCTGGAACGCGCCGGCGCGATCTTCTTCGACCGTGGCGAATTCAGTCGTGCGGCGGAATGCTGGCAGGACCTTCTTCGTGATCGCGGATCGTCTCTGCCTCGCGAGACGGTTATTCGATTGCAAACACAATTGGTCGTCGCGCTTATCGAATCCGAGCGCGTAGCCGATGCGGAATCTTGGCGGAAGACCTTGCGCGAGAAATCTCCGGGGGCGAAATCCAAATTCGGCGGTGAGGAAATTGAAGTTGGAAAATTCTTGGATGGTTATTTTTCTTCCCGTCCTCCGTCCTCCGTCCTCCGTCCCCCGTCCGCAGAGGACTGGCCGATGTTCGGCGGGGATGCCACTGGCACGCGGTTGATGGTGGATGCCGAGCCGGTTCTCGATCCGCAATGGGTACATGATACGGGCGAGAAAGTTGATCCGATTGATTTCTCCTCGTTGCGTCGCGCTGGCAACATGGTGTTTTGGAACGGTCAATGGGTCCAGCAATCGGCGTTGCAACAGTTTCGGGACGAACATTTATCTTTGCTCCCGGTCGTTATCGCGCCCGAACGGGGCGCCGGCACCACGTCGGAGCGATTGGCGCGGACGCGAGTGATCATCCGCAGCCAGCGCCGTCTCGGTTGTCTGGATTTGATCGGCGGCCGATTGTTGTGGCAAGCCGACGCGCCGTACTTCGGCGGGAGTGTGAGCTATGATGAAAGCGGCTTCGCCGTCGTGAATACCGCGGACGCGCTCTCGGCGACCGTGGCGGATGGCTTGGTCTTTACCATCGAAAACGCCGAGATACCGAATCCGGGAGTTTTTCGCAGGGGCGGCGTGGTAGACGACAAATTTTCGATGTCCAGCTCGCTGGCGGCGCGTGACATGACCAGTGGCAAATTGGTTTGGAAGATTGGCCGCGGTCATGGCGACAACGATTTTATCAAGACCGCCCGGTTCATCTCCACACCCACGGTCGCGGACGGTTTGTTGTACGTCATTGTAATTCAATCGCAAGGGTTTACCCTGGTTTGTCTCGATGCGCGCGACGGACGGTTTCGATGGAAAACTTTTTTGAGCCAGTTGCCGATGACCGCGATGGCGGGGTGGGGACAGATGCAGCCGAATTATGAAGCCGCGCCGCCGGTGATCGAAGGGAACCGCGTGTTTTGCAGCACGGACGCGGGCGTCATTGCGGCGGCGGATGCAGACAGCGGACAGATTCTCTGGGCGCGGCAATACGCTGGCGGCGTCACCGACCCGCAAGCCGCGCTGCGAGGTGAAGTGATCGCGGCCGCCACGGGGTATCCGCACAACCGTTCGATGGTTCGTGGCGGCGTGTTGTATGTGTTGCCAAGCGATTCCAATGACGTGCTTGTTCTGGATGCCGGGTCAGGGAAAATTCTTTGGCGGAAGTTCCGGGAAGGGCAGCGGTATCTCGCCGGTCTAGTGCCGGTTTCTCCTACCGGAGGAACGTCGGCTTCTGACCTGGTTTCCCAGTTGATTTTGTGTTCACCCAGCGCCGTTGCCCTGGCGGCAAGCGACGGTCAACAACTCTGGCGCGCCGCGCGCCACGATCTTATGGGCAGGCCCGCGCTGACCCGCGACCGGCTCTATTCTTGCGCGCCGCGCGAGGGAATCCTTGCGTTTTCGGTGGCGGACGGCGCGTTGTCAAAATTATACCCGCCGGTCGCGCCGGACGCCGTCGTTGGCAATCTCCTCACCATCGGCGGCGTGGTGTTGGCGTCCACCGACACGAAAGTGGCGTCCTATTTCGATTACCAGACCAGTTACGACATCGCGACGCGTCGAATCACGGATTACCCTGACTGGGGGGACGGATATTTTCTGCGCGGTATGATCAGCCTCAAATCCAGTCGCGCGCGTGAGGCGCTCGATGATTTTCTCAAGGGCTGGCCGCGATTGCCGGCGGATACCACGGCCGATAAACGGAATGAATGGGCGGAGAAAATTTTCCGCGCCTATGTTCTGCAAGCCGCCATGGAGCGCGGAAAAGTGAAAGCCAGCCCTCCGAACAACTGGCGGGCAAGCCTCGAATTGGCCGCGCCGTTCGCGGTGACCCCAATATTACGCGCCGAGCTGGCTGTTCGTTGGGCGCGCGCCCATGAAAAACGCGGTTCCGTGGCGGACGCAGTAACGGCATTGCAGTCCATTCTCACCGACGGGTTGGATGTGACGCTTGTCCTGCCGAATTTTGAAGCCGAAGAAAATGGCACCCTGTCGTTTCAACGCGGCGGCGGCGTGTCGAGCAGCCATTACGCCCAGCAGGAAATCACGCGGCTCCTCGCGGCAAATGGCCGCGGTATCTATGCCAAAATCGAACAGGCGGCGCGTCTCGCGGAGACAGAAGCAGCGACGAAGGCAGACGGGATCGCGCTGATGCAGGTGGCTGCGCGGTATCCGAACAGCGAAGCGGCAGAACTCGCGTGGCTGGATTTGTCGCGGCTGCGACTGGCGCAAAACGATCCGCAATCGGCGGCGGATGCCTTGTCGGAGTTGTCCAGCCGCCGCACCACGTTGCACGTGGCTGATGCGTTGATGGCGATGGTGATTTGCCGCGAGAAAGCAGGCGCGAATGAATTGGTGGAGAGCGGCCTGCAACGGCTCGCGTCGGTGTTGGCGGAAAATCCATCGCAAGGAACGGCTCGAATCAGTTTTGGTGGATTCGACGGGTCACCCCGGCAATTTTTGGCGGCTCGAGCAGCGGCGCTGAAACTGGACGTGACCGCGTTGGCGTCCACGGATCGGGCGGCGGATCTCCCGCTCCCTCTTGGTCCGCCGAAGTTCCTAGCCAACACGAGATTGATGCTCGACCGAATCGGCGGCTCGCCGTTGCACTGGCGGAATTCGGTGTTTGCGGTGGAAGAGGATAAGTTGGTTCTGTTGGAGATGCCCTCTCAACGACCGATTTGGAAGGCGGAAGGAAACTTCGGCGGTGCCCCAAGAGCGCCAGGTAGCGCGGTGCCAGCTGGCGCCCCCCAATCGCCTTGGGCGGCAACCGTGGTGGGGGATATGTTCGTGATGGCGGACGGGGCGGAAGTGTTTGCGATTGATTTGGCTGGCGGGAAACGGATTTGGAAGGAAAAATGCCCCGATTACTTCAAGCAGACCCCCGCTCTGGTGGGCTATCGCGCACCGAGAAAAAATCCGTCAACCAAAGGTGGAGATTTGGTGGTGATGATTCACCAAGCCGATACAATTGTGGCAACCGATCCGCAGACAGGACAAAAGAAATGGGAACTGAAACTTACCAACGGGGCCGGACAGGTTTTGCAGCCAACCCAGTTATGGATGCAAGGCCGGCACGTGATCGTGGGGCAACTCAAGCGGGCGCGATTTTGGACGGTCGAGGCCGAGACAGGCAAGTTGGTGGCCGAGATGGACGCGCAGCGCGATTTGTTCGATGCGAAGATTTCTTCCAGTGGCGCTTTGGTCACGGTAAACGAATCCGATGTGGGCGCGTATGATTTGCGCACCGGAAAAAAACTGTGGAACGTGACATCGCTCGGCACACGCCCGCGGTTGTTGGCGGTGGACGACCAGGCCGCGTACGTGGCGGGGTCGGTGGGGCGCGCGGACGACATGGCGGCGATCTCGTTGCAGACCGGGAAATTGTTGTGGCGCACCCGGTTGGCATTGGAGGGGAAATCGTTTTTGCCCTTGCAAGTGCGGGCGGAAAGCGGGGTGGGGCAGGTGTTTGTCGTGGGAACGGACGTGATGATGCGAGGACAGATCAATTTTTGGGTGATGCGCGGCGGGTTGATGGTGTTGGACGAGAATAATCTGCCTCAACCGCTCAAGTTATTGGCGTTGAGCGCGAGCAATGGCCAGTTGATTTGGTCACACCTTCCGTCACCGATACGAATGTCGCGTCAGGAGTCAACTCGATTGATGCAAGGCGGGGTGCAGATGATCAATCTCAATTTCCTGCAGCCGCAAGGGAACGCTCTGCCGCCTGCTCCGTTGCCCTATTGGCTGACAGAAACGCAGGTATTTCTCCTTGATGCGGCCGATGCCAGCCAGCGGCAATTGACTGTCCGGGATCGGTTCAACGGAAAGGTATTGCAGCAGCTTGATGTGGGGGTCGCGAACCGGGAAACGCCAGCGATGACCGATCAGCAACGCGCCGCAGCGGGGGCTATCGCGCTAGTCCCTATTTTGGGTCGGCGGGTTGGCGTGATGGAGAGCGGCGCCCTTGTTGGTGCGGGAACTTCTCCGCAAGCCGCGCTTGTCGGCGGGGTGATGTTGTTGCAAGAGAGCGGTGATTGTGTCGTCTTGCAGAAAGAAGGCGCGGCTGCTAAGAACGAAGGACGGAAACGATGAATCGCGCGCGTGAGTTTGTTTTAGTCGCTCTGTCAGTCTTTCTGGCTATTGGGCTGTTCGGCGAAGAGACGAAAGTAGCCGAGCTGAAAAAGAAAATCGAGTCGTTGGTGCAACAACTGGGAGCGTCGGACTGGCGTGCGCGGGAAAAGGCGAGCGAAGGCTTGGACAAGATCGGATTTCCGGCAGTCGACGCGGTGAAAGTTGCCGCCAGGAGCGCGGACGCCGAAGTGGCGGCGCGAGCGGAGAAATTGCTGGCGGGTTGGCGCGGATTTTTGGGAGTGGAAATCACCACTACTCCGCTGGGGGAAACGACGGCGGCGATGATTCGCTCGGTGATGCCGGGAATGGCGGCGGAGAAAACGGAATTGGAAGTGGGCGATTCCATAGTGGCGGTGGACGGCAAAGAAGTGCTATCGTCGGCGCAATTGGTTGAACGACTGGGGGAGTGTTTCGTCGGGCAAACGGTGGAGTTGACCTTGAACCGGAACGGGGAGGAAAAGAAACTCAAAGTCGAACTGGGACGACGACCGAAGAATTTGGAAATCTTGATCGAGCAAGAGCCATGAGACGATGGATGATGACATGGATGATTGGCGGCGTGGCGGTCGTTGCGAACGCAGCGGATCCGCCTTCGAAGGCGGTCTTGCCGGAACATCTCAACGAAGCCTCGCTGCGCTCCGTGAAAAATGGGCTGGATTATCTGGCCAACACGCAGCAAGCCAACGGCGCGTGGTTCAACGCGGGGACGTATGGACACTATCCGACTTCGATGACGGCATTAGCCGGGACCGCGCTCTTGGGCAGTGGTTCGACGCCGGAAAGCGGCCCGTACGCGCCCAACATCAAGCGGGCGATGCAGTTTTTGCTGGAATGCGCCGAAGCGGAAACCAGTGGCATCATCAGCACCGGTACCGAAGGACGTTCCACGCATGGACACGGTTTCGCAATGATGTTTTTGGCGGAATGTTACGGGGACGAACTGGACTCGAAAACCCAGCAGCGCGTCAAGAAAGTGCTCGAAAATGCCGTCAATCTCGCCGCGCGCGGCCAGAGCAAGGCGGGCGGCTGGTTTTACACGCCGGAGTCAGGCAATAACGACGAAGGCTCGACAACGGTCACCATCCTGCAAGGGTTACGGGCGGCGCGCAACGCGGGGATCAAAGTGCCGCCCACGACCATCGAGCGCTCGGTGAAATACCTTGAGCTTTGCCAAAACGCCGACGGCGGCATCAGCTACAGCGCCACCAGTCTCGGAAGTTCGCGCCCGCCGATTTCCGCCGCCGCGGTCGCGACGTTATACGCGGCCGGCCAGTACGACAGCAAGATGGCGACCAAATGCCTCGATTATTGCACCAGCGTGATTTCGCCAACGAGGGCGGATGGACATTATTTTTACACCCAGCTTTACATGTCGCAAGCGCTCTATCAGGTTCACGACCAGCGGTATCACAAGTATTATCCGCAATTGCGCGATTATTTGGTATCCATCCAGGCCGCCGATGGTTCGTGGAACGGCGACGGCATCGGCACCGTGTATGGCACGGCGATCGCCTGCATCATTTTGCAATTGCCCTACGATTACCTGCCCATTTTCCAGCGCTAACATTAACCAGGAGAACCTATGTCACCCGAAATACAACCCAGCAAGGATGATTTGGCCGTCGTCAAACATCTGCAGGACGCGCACGCAAAACTGCGCGAGGAACTTTCCCGCGTCATTGTCGGCCAGGAAGATGTGCTCGACGAAATGCTCATGTGCATTTTCGCGCGCGGTCACGCCATCCTCGAAGGCGTTCCCGGCCTCGCCAAGACACTGATGGTTTCCAGCGTTGCCAAATGTCTTTCGCTCGATTTCAATCGCATTCAGTTTACGCCCGACTTGATGCCAAGCGATATCACGGGGACCGAGGTGCTCGTTGAGGACAAGGCTGCCGGCGGCCGCATGTTCAAGTTCCTCCATGGCCCGATCTTTGCCCATATCATTCTCGCCGACGAAATCAACCGCACCCCGCCCAAGACACAAGCCGCGCTTCTCGAATCCATGCAGGAACGACAAGCCAGCATCGGGGGGAAGCGATATCCGATGAAAGACCCGTTCTTCGTTCTCGCCACGCAAAACCCGATCGAGCAGGAGGGTACGTACCCGCTCCCTGAAGCGCAGCAGGACCGGTTCATGTTCAAGATTTTCGTGAAATATCCGTCGTGGGACGAGGAGTTCAACATCATCCGGGTCACCACCACCGCCGAGCAGCAGAAACTCGATCCCGTTCTCTCGGCCGAGGAAATCTTGCGCCTCCAATCCATCATCCGCCGCGTTCCCGTTGCCGACCACGTCATTCATTACGCGATGAAACTCGTTCGCCAGACACGCGTGTTGGATAGCGACGTGCCCCAGTTCGTCAAAGACTTCGTCTCGTGGGGCGCCGGACCCCGCGCGTGCCAGTATCTCATCCTCGGCGGCAAAGCCCGCGCCATCCTCGAAGGCCGGTATCATGTCAGCACCGACGATATTCAAGCCGTCGCCAAACCTGTCTTGCGACATCGGATCATTTGCAACTTCGCCGCGTCCAGCGAAGGAATCACGCCCGATGCCATCGTTGAACGGCTCATCGCCGAAACTCCGGCGCACGAAGGCGGAGTGGCGAAGGACAAAACGGTGGCCGCGGCATTGAAATGAAAAACTTCAAACCTCAAACTTCAAATTTCACAGAAACTTCAAGCCTCAAGCTTCAACTCCACGACAGACTTGACAGGTTTGTTGTTTGGAATTTGGATCTTGAGATTTCTCTGGAGTTTGGGTTTTGGTGTTTTAGTCGGACTCAATCAAATGCCCTCCACCGAGACTAAACCGAACTATCTCGACCCGCGCGTGCTGGCAAAAATCCAGCGGCTCGATCTTCGCGCCCGGCTGATCGTGGAAGGTTTCATGAGCGGCCAGCACCGCTCGCCGTTCCACGGGTTTAGCGTCGAGTTCGCCAGCCATCGCGAATACACGCAGGGCGACGAATTGAAGCATATTGATTGGAAGCTATTCTCCCGCACCGACAACTATTTCATCAAACAATACGAGCAGGAAACGAACCTCGCCGCCTATCTCCTGCTCGATATCAGCGAATCCATGCGCTACCGGGGTGAGAAATCGCCCTTCTCGAAATTCGACTACGCCGCCAGTGCCGCCGCCGCGCTCGCGTTTCTCGTGACCCAGCAATCGGATTCGGTCGGCTTGGCGCTTTTCGACGATGAGTTGCGAAAATATCTACCCACCAGCGCCAACCCCATCCAATTGCAGAATATCGTCCACGAATTTGAGATTGCCGAGCCAAAACAAAAAACGCGGGTGGACAAAATCTTTCACGATCTCGCCGAGAAATTGCACAAGAAAGAAATGGTTATCCTAATCAGCGACTTGTTCGTTCCGCTCGACAGCCTCTTTGACGGTCTTGCCCATTTTCGTCACAAAAAACACGAGGTTGTCGTGCTTCATATTCTCGACGAGGATGAATTGAAGTTCCCGTTCGAGGGGAACACGCTCTTCCGCGGCCTCGAACAGCTCCCGCAATTGATGATCGAGCCGCGCTCGCTTCGGGAGGCGTACCTCGACGTCTTTAACCGTTTTTGCGCCGACGTAAAACGTCGGTGCGCCAAACAGCAAGTTGATTACCGTCTCATCAACACCACCGAAACGCTCGACGTCGCTCTCGCCACCTTCCTCGCCGCTCGCGCCGCCCGCGCAAAACTGGGAGGCATGAAGAGATGAAAATCCCAAAACCCCAAACCCCAAACCCCAAACAATTTCCAATTTCCAATCCCCAATGCCTCGATCCATGTGGAAACAATGGAGAGAGTTTATTGGGCACCTCCGAAAACTTGGTTTTGGTAGGGACGCGCGGCCTCGCGTGTCCGAAATCCAGCACGGACGAGCCGGCGGCTCGTCCCTACCTTTCAGATCGGAGAGTTTTCGGAGGTGCCCTATTGTTGATGCCGGGAAGCTTGGTTGTTGGTGCTTGGAGCTTCTTTGGAGTTTGCCCGCCCGCCGTTGCGGACGAGATCTCGACCGCCCCGATACTTTCGGGGCGAGTTCTCGCCCATGCGGGCGGACCATGTGGTTTGGCGGAGAGTTTGGGATTTGGAGTTTTCTCCCCCTCATGACTTTCCTCAATTCCATCCTCCTTTGGTCGGGTCTTGCTCTTGCAGCCGGGCCGATCATCATTCATCTGCTCAACCGTCGCCGGTTTCGCATTCTCGATTGGGCGGCGATGGAGTTCCTGCTCGAATCCGTCCGCCGCAATCGCCGCCGCGTTCGCATCGAGGAACTGCTGCTGCTCCTGCTGCGCATCCTCGTCATCGCGCTGATGGGCGCGGCGTTGGCGCGACCCTTCGTGGGCGAACGCAGCCTCGCATCCGTGCTCGGCATGAAAGCGCGCGCCGATCATATCATCGTGCTGGACGACAGCTACTCGATGGCGCAACGCATCGGCACCGAGACAATCTTCGACCGCGCTCGCAACGCTGTCGCGAAGATTGCCGAGCGCGCCGCGCCGGAAGACACCTTCGCGGTGTTGCTTGTCTCGCGAAAAGGCGAGCCATTTTTCGCGCCGCAAAATCTCACCGACTTGGCCGGCTTCAAGGCCGACCTGAAATCGGTTGTCCCGTCGGATCTTGCGACCGATCTCGTCACTCCGTTGGAGCGCGCACGAGAGATTCTGGCCGACTCGAAAAATCCGGAGAAACGACTTTACCTACTCACCGATTTTCGCCAGCGTGAATGGGATTTTGCGGCCGGGTCGTCCCGCCCAACGGAAGGGGGACAAGTTTCATCCTCGAACATCGGCCAGGGTCAAAAACTGAAAGCCGTCCTCGATAAGATTGAAAAACAGCGGCTCAAGATTTTTCTGCTCGATTTTGGCCTCGACGACCCGGCAAACCTCGGCGTGACCGAGTTTATCGCCACCGACAAACATGTCGTTCGGGGGATGCGCGCCCAGTTTCGCGCCACGGTCGTCAATCGCGGCACCGTCCCCGTTCGCAACATTCCCGTGACGTTTACCGTCGGCGGCAATCAATTTCCCGCGCGTGTCATCGAACAGCTCAACGCAGGGGAAACGGCCTCCTTGCAATTCAGTTACACGTTTGCCGAGGAAGGTGCGCAAGCCATGACCGTCGAGCTTCCCGCGGATTCTCTCTCGCCTGACAATGCCGCGCACTTGGCACTGGACACCCGCGCGGCCGTTCCCGTGTTGGTCGTCAATGGTTCCCCGGATGACACGCCCTACGTCAACGAGCCGGATTATTTCCTCGCGGCGATCGATCCCAGCGGTAAGGGATTGAGCGGATATCGCCCGAAAGTCGTTACCGAGGCGACGTTATCCAATGTGAAATTATCCGACTTCGACGTCGTTCTCCTCGCCAACCTCGCCCGGATGCCGAAATTGAAGCTGGCCGAACTGGAGTCGTATGTGCGGGCGGGCGGTGGGTTGGTGATTTTTCTGGGCGACAAAATTGACCGCGACTTTTACAACAATGAATTTTTCAACGATGGCGCGGGTTTGCAGCCGCTTCACCTCGAGCCACCGCGCGGTGACGCGCTGGACCTCGATCAATTCGTGCGGCTCAAGGTTGAGTCGGCCAGTCATCCGATTCTTGGCATTTTCGCGGGGCTTGGCGGTGCGTTGATCGAGCGCGTTCATTTTCACAGTTACTATGCCACCCAGCGCGCCGATGAGTCTAGGAGCGGAAACGTCCGTGACGCTGCCGGCTTGAAAGTCCTGGCAACTTTCACCGACCGGGATCAAACTCCCGCGCTGGTGGAAAAAGTTTTTGGCAAAGGCAAAGTCTTGGTGTTTACCTCGACGTTGAGCGGTCGTTGGAATGATTGGCCGCGAAACCCCAGTTATCCGATCGCCATGAACGAGATGGTCTCCTACCTCGCACGTCCGTCCGTCGCCAGCAAAACCGCGCCGGTTGGCGAGCCGATCCATCGCGACATCGAAACCGAGTTTCTTGGTGCCAATATCACGGTCAAAACACCGATGGCAGAGGAAGCGCCGTTGAAACTGGTCGCGACAGCAACCAAAAACGAAGGGGAAACGTTTTACATTGTGTTCGACAAGGCCGACCGCGCGGGTCTTTACACGCTCGATCTGGCCGCGCCGTCGAAGTCGCGCCGCGATTTTTTTGGGCGCAATGTTGAACCGGTCGAAGGCGATTTGGTGAAGATTGACAACGTCACGCTGACCCAGCGTCTTCAAGACCTGCCCGTGACGTACCTGACCAAACTGGCGACCGCCGAGTTGAATTTGAGCGAGGAAGCGAAAGGAAAAGAATTTTGGCGGTACGCCCTCTTTGCCCTCCTCGGTTTGCTCGTCATCGAATCCCTATTGGCGTTGCGCTTCGGGCATTACGCGAAATAAGAGAAAATGGGGAAATATGTCTGGCAAAAAAACGAATTTGTGGAGGGAGTTACTTTTAGATTGATACTCTCGGATTGCAACGGTGTCAAAATAGGGTAAAGTAAATCCGATGCCACGTTTTGTATTAGATGCAGGCAAGCCGGAACAGCGCGAGTTTCGCTGGTCAGGGCGGAGCTGTACCATCGGTCGGGCGGCGGGCAATGACATCGTGCTGGACCGGGAATCGGTCAGCGCCTACCACGCGCGCGTGGAATGGCGGAAAGACGGTTTTTGGATCATCGATTTGCATAGCACCAATGGTCTGCGCCTCAACGGCGAAAAAGTCACCGAAGTGATGCTGCGCGATGGCGATGCGGTTCGCGTTGGGAAAATCGTTGATGTGGTGTTCAGCGTGACCCAGGAGGAATTGCTCGAGGCGTCCCGCGAGCCGAAACCTGCTGCGCAACCGCAGGAAATCAACGCTACCCCTGCGCATTCCCAGCCGTTCGAGCCGGCTCAAGCCATGCCGTTCGATGCACCGCAAGGCGCTGCCTTGATGCGACAGGGCGGGTTTTGTCCAGCGTGCGGTGTGGCCATCCCGTTCGCGGTAAATTTTTGTCCCAAATGCGGCACGAACATCGGGCAATCGAATTTGCCCGCGATGAATATGCCGGGGATGGGTGCCGGCGGGGCGCTGGGTGAAGCGTTCCTGCGACCGACGGATTCCGGGGGACGCGGCGCGGGGATTTTTCCGCTGCTCGCGTTCCTGTGCGGTTTGACGGGAATCGGGTTTGGATTGCTCGCTGGGATTTGCCATGCGCTTGGTGTGACGACAATGTTGTTGGCGATTTTCTATGGGTTGGCGGGGATTGCGTCTTTTTTCGCCATTACGCTGGGGCTGGTGTCGCTGGCGCAGATTCGCAAGCACGGCGGGTTCGAAGCCGACCGACGTCAATCGGTTTGGGGAGTCGGCGCCGGGTTTATCTCAACGATTGGGTGTGTGACGGGAGTGGTGCTATTGCTGACGTTCACTCACATTCAGGAACAGGAGCAGGAACATGATCGATTGGTGGCGAAAAACGAGGCGGACGTTCTCGCCGATCTCCACGGCATCGCCCGCGCCGAAAAATTTGCCAAGGCCATTCGCGCCAAGATTCCTCCGCAGAGTGAGGAAGGACAATTTCTGCCGCTGGAAGAACTGGCAAATATCGGGTCGTCGTTCTTGAATCGCGACGTAGCAACCGGCCGCGCGCACGGTTATCGTTTTTCGATGGGGGAGGCGAACGTCAGCCGATTCGAGGCGGTAGCGGAACCAGAAACCTATGGCGTAACCGGCAAACGGACGTTTTCGATCGATCAGACGGGAGTTTTGCGCGCGAAAGATCTCGGCGGCAAGACCTACGCGCAGGCGGGCGAAAAACTGCCCGATATCGAGAATGGCAAGACAGCGTTTGACGAGGTAGACGACGCCATTGCGGCTGACGTGATGATTGTGGCGAAACGGCTGGCCAGCGCCGGTGAATACGAGCAGAGCCGCAAATTGCTGGACGGCGTGCGCGACCATTTCGCGATCACCAAGGCTGCGCAGGACCTCGTCAAACTGGAAAAGAGCATCGACCCCTTCATCGTCGAGGCGCAGGCGCAGACGCGCTATCAACAGGCCAAGAAAGCAGCGGACGAAGGCGACCTGCGACTTGCCATTGGACGATTGAAAGAGATCAAGGATTTGTTCCCCAGTTATACGAAGATCGCCACAGTTGCCGAAGAAATGGGGAAATATCAAACGGCGCTGACGCAAAAGATCGACAAGGAAGCCAAAACACTCTTCGAAAATGCCGAGGTGTTCGAGCGCGAAGGCAAACCCGATGCTGCGCTCGATCTCTACGTCCAAATCGAAAAAAACTTTCCGGAAACCGATTGGGCGAAACAAATCGGTCAACTCAAGCCCGCTTTGCAAAAATCCATCCGCGAAAAGAGCGCTGAACAGCTGCTCTCGCAAGCGCGCAACTTCGACGTCGCCACGCAATACAAGGAGGTTGTCAATTTGATCGAGCAAATCCTGCGCGGTTACGGTGATACGGAGGTCGTCGCGCAAAATACCGACTCGCTCGCCAAGCTGAACCAGAAGGCGCAGGCGCAACTGTTTCGGGCGGTTGCCGTCGAACAAATGGCCGGCGGTCAGGACCGTGGCGCGTTGGCGAAACTCGAGGAAGCCGTCGGCAAAAATCCCGACCTGCGCCCGATGCTCAAGGATCTTTTCCTGAAACTTTACATCCGCGTCGCCCAGAAACGGCTGGATGAAGGCGACGAACGCGAGGCACTGACACTCTATCGAAAATATCTCGCCCTGGAACCTGACCAGAAAGAAATCAGTCCCGCCGCGCTCACCCGGCTCAATTATGCCGTCGCCAAGTCAGAATTTGCTCTCGGTAATTTTAAGGCTGCCGAGTCCAATCTGATTGGGGCGCGTGAATCGTATCGCCAGGACGCGGGTTTCAACGATCTCTACGGCACGACGCTCGCCTCGCTTGGCAAATTCGAGGATTCGTTGTTGCCGTTCGACGCAGCCATCGCGATTGCCGAAAAAGAAAAAAAACAAAACGCAAATACGTTCGCCCGGCGCGGTTACGTGCAGCTTGTCATCGCCTTGCAGATCGAAAAAGAAGCGCTCGAAGCGTTCGCGAATGCGCCAACCCCGGTTGCCTTGCAGCCGACCGCCACTGATCCTCTTGCCGCCATTGCGAGCGCGTTGACCGGTCAACCAGCCATGCCAAATGCGGGCGCGACCGCACCCGCCCCGGCAGCCGTTCCAGCCGGTCCAGTCACGTTCGCCACAATCCTTCCAATGCCTCCCGCCGGCGTCGTCGTCGAGCCACGGATCAAATACGACGCCATGGCCTCCAAACAATTGCAGACCGATATTTTTGATTTGCTGGAAAAGATTCGGGCAGCCATAGCGCCACCCGCTCGTCCCGCGAGCGCTCAAGGTCAATCCGGCGGTGGCCAAGCTCCAACGACCGGTGGCGGGATTTCCTCTCAAAATGTCACGACTCCCTCGCCGACACCGTCCGCCACCCAAGCCGCGTCGAATCGCCGCTTGCAACAAGTTCGGACGGGAGTGGAACTGGGAAATGAGCTGGGTGCGTTGCGACAAAAAATCCTGGAGGACAAAGGACGCAAGAAGAAGGCGGCTGATAGTTTGCGTCTGATGGCGCAGCTTTTTGGCTATGGAACTCGCGACCTCGACACAGCCATCAAGCTTGGCGCGACCAATGCGGCGGAACTGAGCGAAATCCTGAAGGAATCTGCCAAACATCAGGCAAAAATCTCGTCGGTCGCGCAAAAGATCGCGGCGTATCTCGAGACCGAAATCCAAGTTGCCGACACCGGTTTTAGTACGGTCGAGACAACCCATCGCCGGTCGCAGATGCAGAACTTGAGCGCGCCGAACGATCCGACCGTTACCTTGGGCGTAACGTATTCAAGACTGCTTGATCGCAAGGGTTACGACGAAGGGCTCCAATTGCTGCGCGATTGCGCGGAAATCGCCGTACCGCTCGAACGCTACACACTCGCGCCCGAACCCGCCCCGCCTCCGCCAAAACTCACGCCACCGCCAGCTCCCGCCACTCCCAATCCGGCTATGGCGTCCCAAGCCGTCAATAAGTGATTCCCATCTTGATGCAATGGTCGGGATGCTCGTCGATGTCGCGATAGGCTTCCGCTGATTTCTCGAAGGGTACCACTGGCGTTATCAACTCCGACGTGCGAATCTTTTTTTGCTGGGTCAGCTCCAAGACGGTCGCTTCGAGCCTCGGAAAATCCCACATCGGATAGTCGCGCGACGGATTTCCCCAGACCGGCATGGACGATATCAGCGTGAGCCGATTGTGATGCCATTCTTCGCCGAGACGCAGTCCTGCGCCTTCGCCTTGATAATAGGCGAGAGCGACGACCAGCCCGGAATAATGCGTGGCGCGCATCGCCGCTTGAAGCCCGTGATACGACGCGCTGGCTTCGATGGCCACATCCACACCGCGTTTGCCGGTCAGCTTTTTGATTTCCAATCCTGCATCGCACGCGGTCGGATCCAACGTCTCGTCTGCGCCAAACCGTTTCGCTAGCTCGCGCCTCGGTGCGACAGGGTCAACAGCCGCAATCCATTTCGCGCCGGAAAGTTTAGCCAGTTGCACGACAAGCAGCCCGATTGCTCCCAGCCCGAACACCGCGACGCGTTCGCCGATCCGCACATTCGCATCGCGCACCGCTGCCAGCGCGAAATGCGCCGGGTCTTGGCAAACCACGTCTTCCCGCGATAATCCCGGTGGGACGAGTTCCACGCGCTCGGCGGCAACAGTGTACGTTTCACGCGCCGGCAGGTGGCCAAAAACACGGTCGCCCACTCGAAACCGTCGCACGTCCGGGCCAATCTCGGTGATTACGCCGATGCTCATATTGCCAAGCGGCAGTGGGAACGGGGTCTTGCCCGATTCCTTTTTCGGCACGAGCGCGTGGTAATCCATGTCAAAATCCTTGGTCTGGAACGGTGAGATGCCCCGATAGATGTGCAGCTCGGTGCCGTGTTTGGGAGCGCTGAACTCGGCGCGGATGCGCACCTGGGCTGGGCCGAGTGGTGGCTCGGTGTATTCGCGCAGGACGGGCTGGCGCGGGGCGATGGCGACGAGTTCGCGTGGCATACAGGAATCAGCGGTTGACGTTGGAGCAATGCTTTTGCTACAAACTTCCCTCGCGAGCAAGTGATTTATGGGTAAGGTCGCCATCGAAAACATCTCGAAGCACTTCCCGGGCACACCGCCCGTGAAGGCAGTCAACGATGTTAGCATCCAGATTGCCGACAAAGAATTCGTGGTGCTCGTCGGCCCGTCCGGGTGCGGCAAAACGACCCTGCTGCGCATGATCGCCGGCTTGGAGGAAATCACCAGCGGCAAAATCGCGATTGATGACCGCGTGGTTAACGATGTCCCCCCCAAAGACCGCGATATCGCCATGGTTTTCCAAAACTACGCGCTCTACCCGCACATGTCCGTCTATAAGAACATGGCGTTTGGCCTCATGCTGCGGAAACTGCCAAAGGCGGAGATTGATTCGCGTGTCCACGAAGCCGCCAAATTGCTCGGCATCGAAGAATTGCTGGAACGCAAACCGAAAGCCTTGAGTGGCGGTCAGCGTCAGCGTGTCGCCGTGGGCCGCGCCATCGTGCGACAGCCCAAGGCGTTTCTCTTTGACGAACCGCTCTCGAATCTCGACGCCAAGATGCGCGTCCAGATGCGCACCGAAATTTCCAAGCTCCATGATCGTCTCCAGTCCACCATGATTTATGTCACGCACGATCAAGTCGAAGCGATGACGATGGGCGACCGCATTGTGGTGATGAAAGACGGAGTGGTGCAGCAGGCCGACGACCCCATCAAGGTTTACGATAATCCGAAGAACCTGTTCGTGGCGGGGTTTATCGGGTCGCCGCCGATGAATTTCTTTCGCGGCGTCATTGAACAGCGCAATGGCTCGCTTTTCTTCCGCGAAGACGGCAAAGATGGCGCCACCGGTTTTTCCATTCGTGTCGGCGATATGCAGGAACAAAAACTTCAGTCGTACGCCGGCAAAAAAACCGTTCTCGGCGTTCGTCCCGAGGATATCGAGCAACGTCGCTATGCGCCGCACGCGCACGCCGACGAAATCATCAATGCCACCGTGGATGTGATCGAGCCGATGGGCAGCGAGATTTACCTCTATCTGAATACGTCCGGGCATTCGTTCGTGGCGCGGACCGCCTCGCACAAACGAGCCGAGCCGGGCGAGAAACTCGAACTGGCCATCACCGTCCCCAAAACCCACTTCTTCGATCCCGCCACCGAACAGGCGATTGTGTAGCAGTCTAGATTCGTCCCGCCAAACAGCGCGGCGGGCAAGCCTCGTTCTCGTCCTCGAATCTCACCAGTAGGGCAAACACCCCAAAGCCAAAAGACCGCTGGAAACAACCAGGTCGCCGCGTGAGGTCACGCGGCCTACAACAATGCCCGAATGGTATTATGTGGTTTGTAGGCCGTGTCACCTGACACGGCGCGTAATTCAAAAGTCTTGCCATAGATGTCCGCTTCTGCGCCGACATCGATTTCGCCACTTGACGCTAGGCGTTTTCGGGGCGAAATTCGCGCGGTATGAAACGTCAGGATCTTGTAATCAGAGTCGTCATTGTTGGTTTGATTGCCTTTATACTGGGATCAATTTTCATCGAAAAGATGCGTCGGTCGCGCGAGCGGTCGCGCGGCAGCCAGACGATCAATTGCGCCCGTCATCTTGACGCGGCGATAGACCAATGGGCGATTGATAATGGTGTGGACGAGGGCATTGAAATTCCCCTCAAAGATCTCGCACAATCTATTAGTCCGCGAGCAAAATGTGGCTGCAGACTTGCATTGGAAGCGGGCCAGGTTCCCCAAGATGCGCTCGGCAATCCGTACATCTTTGGTGTTACCGGTCCCATCCAGTTAGATCTGAATCCGGCTACAATCACGCATGGTCGCAAGCGATGGTGGCTTTGTGACGAGTTTGGATGTGACCGCTGAAGCACGTCAGGTCTTTCGAGAGCGTACTAAACTTACCAGCGCTTATCTTCCGATCAACAAGATCCGACCGGCTTTGACTCGGGTGCAGCGTAGCGAGGAACGTTTAAACCCAAAATGTTATAATTATAACATTTTCGGTGAAGATGATTTTGAGGTGTCACATCGGGATGGCACCCTTTTGATCCCCGGGGGTTTTACCGTAATATACGGTCGCTCCTTCGTCGCCATCGGTTTCGCCACTTGACGCTTGGCTTTTTCGGAGCGAGGTTCGCGCGGAATGACGCGGAAGAAGATATTGATCGCGGTCGGGGTAGGTGTTTTGGCGCTCGCGGTGCTCACCCCTTCTTTTTTACGGGCGCGAGCGAAATCGAAGGCGTCCGCAACTTATACTTGCGCCGTCCACATTGACGCGGCGATTGACCGGTGGGCGGTTGATAATGGCGTGGACGTGGACGTTTCAATTCCTCTCAAGGAAATCGCGGAATATATCAGCCCCAAAGCGAAATGCGGTTGCAAAGCTGCATTGGCAGCGGGCGAACCGCCGCGCGATCCGTATGGAAATCAATATGTTTTTGGTCTGACGGGGCCGGAACAAGTGCAGATCAATCCCCGAACGATTGAGTATTATTGCAGTCAATTTGCGTGTTGGGTCGACTCCGGGTTCGATTAGCCTTCCAGGGGATTAAAAGCATATCGCTAACATCAACGCGTAAAGCACCTGTAATCCAAAATGTTATAATTATAACATTTTTGGTGAAGATGATTTTGCGGTGTCACATCGTTACCGCTTTCTTTTGACCCCCGCTGGTTTTTCCGCTATTTTAGCGCGCCTGAATTATGATTAAATTTTTGATGAGCAAAATTGTCGGCTCGCGCAATGAACGCGTGGTGCGACGGCTGCGTCCGCTCGTGGACCGCATCAACGAGTTCGAGAAACATTACCAGTCGCTCAACGACGCGGGATTGCAGGGCAAGACCGCCGAGTTCAGATCGCGGATCGAGAAAGAAAAAATCGAGCGGGGCGTGCCGAAATTGCAGGAGGAAGCGCGCGGATTGCCCCGCGAGCAGGCGCGGGAGGTTCGCAAGCGCGTCCACGAAATCGAGCAGGAAATCCTGGAAGGCATTTTGCCGGAGGCGTTCGCGGCGGTGAAGAACTCCTGCCGCCGGCTTTGCGGACAGGAGATCACGGTGCGCGGGCATCCGCTCAAATGGGACATGGTGCCGTTTGACGTGCAACTGATTGGCGGGATCGTCCTGCATCGTGGCAATATTTCCGAGATGGCGACGGGCGAGGGGAAGACATTGGTCGCTGTCGCGCCGCTTTACCTGAATGCGTTGACGGGGAAGAATGTTCATCTTGTTACGGTCAACGATTACCTTGCGGCACGCGACTCGGAATGGATGGGCGCGGTTTACAAATTTCTCGGTCTGACGGTCGGGTGCATCGAGCACGATCAAGACCCGGATCTGCGCCGCGCGCAGTACGCTTGCGACATCACCTATGGCACAAATAGCGAGTTCGGGTTCGATTACCTGCGCGACAATGGCATGGCGACCAGCCGAGAAGGGCAGGTACAACGCGGGCATTACTTCGCCATCGTGGACGAAGTGGACTCAATTCTGATTGACGAAGCGCGTACTCCGCTGATCATCAGCGGGGCGGCGGCGTTCAGTTCGCATCAATACGACAAGCTAAAACCGTTGATTGACGAACTGGTGCGCAAACAAACGCTGCTTTGCAATCGGCTCGTGAACGAGGCGAGGCAGGCTCTCGAAACCGGCGACAGTGGCGTGGCTGCCGATAATCAAAATGGCGAGATTGGTCGCACGCTGCTCAAGGTTCGCTACGGGATGCCGAAGAACAAGCAACTCCTCAAGTTGATGGAGGAAGCGAAGGCGCGCACTCTGCAGGATAAAGCGGAATTGGAACTGCTCACCGACACGCAAAAAATCGAGCTGCACCGGCTCAAGGAAGAATTGTTCTTCGTGATCGACGAGAAAAGTCACGAGGCAGATTTGACGGAAAAAGGGCGGCAATTTATGAATCCGTCCGACCCAAACGCGTTCGTGATGTTCGACCTGGCCACGGCGTACGCGGAACTGGACCGCGATTCGAGTCTATCCACCGAGGATCGAAACCGTCGCAAAGCGGAGATGCAGCAGCAAGCGGATACTCGCGGAGAAACCTTGCACAACATCAGCCAACTTTTACGCGCCTATTGTCTGTACGAAAAAGACGTGAACTATGTTGTGCAGGAGAATCAGGTCATTATTGTGGACGAATTCACGGGGCGTTTGATGACGGGGCGCCGCTGGAGTGATGGATTGCATCAGGCGGTCGAGGCGAAGGAAGGGGTGACGATCGAGCGCGAGACGCAGACGTATGCGACGATCACCATCCAGAATTATTTTCGCCTCTACGCGAAGTTATCGGGCATGACGGGCACGGCCGAGACGGAGGCGCAGGAGTTCAAGGATATTTACAAACTCGACTGCGTGGTTATCCCGACGAACAAACCGAACGTCCGGAAAGATTTCAACGATCTGGTTTACAAAACGCGCCGCGAAAAATACAACGCGGTCATCAAAGAAATCGCCGAGCGCCACGCCCAAGGACAGCCGCTCCTCGTCGGCACGGCATCGGTCGAGTCGTCCGAGGTTCTCGCGCGGATGCTCAAGCGAGAGAAGATTCCGCACGCCGTTCTCAACGCGAAGTTTCATCAGCAGGAAGCCGAGATTGTTTCGCGCGCCGGTCAGCGTGGCGCGGTAACCATCGCCACCAACATGGCGGGGCGCGGCACGGACATCAAATTGAGCGCGGATGTGATACGGTGCGCCGGCGATGCGAAACCAGATGTGTATTGTGTGAATTGTCCCCATGCCCCGCGCGGCGCGAAACGGTCGGAGGAAGCGTTGTGCGGGTTGATGGTCATCGGCACCGAGCGGCATGAGGCGCGGCGCATTGACCGCCAGCTTCGCGGACGTTGCGCCCGCCAGGGTGATCCGGGCGCGTCACGGTTCTATGTGAGTTTCGAGGACGACCTGATGCGGCTCTTTGGCAGCGATCGCATCACCAAGATGATGGATCGGATGTCGGGCTTGGTCGGCAAACTCGAAGAAGGCGAGGCGCTCGATCATCCGCTCCTGAACCGCAGCATCGAGACGGCGCAGAAACGGGTTGAGCAACGCAATTTTGGCCAACGAAAACGGACGCTGGAATTTGACGATGTGATGAACAATCAGCGTGAGGTTGTGTACGGGTACCGGAATGACATCCTGCAGACCGACAAACCGAGGGAGGTTCTGTTTGAGATCGTGGAAGATGCTGTTGCTGATCGCGTGGAGCAATATTTGGCGGGCGAAAAGAAAGAAGAATGGGACGTGGAAGCGCTCGTTCGCTGGGTGAATGTGACATTCCCTATCTCGTTTCGCTCGGAAATGATCCCGGCGGAGTCGCAAACGCCGGAGGACGTTGGCCGCTTCGTATTACAGAAGGTCGAGGACGCTTACAAAATCAAGGAAGCGACGGAGTTGCCGGATGCCTTGAAGATGATCGAGCGACATATCGTTCTGATCGCGCTCGACCGGCTCTGGCAGGAGCATCTCTATAATATGGATAGTTTGCGCGACAGTATTCAGCTTCGCGCCTACGGCCAGAAAGATCCCCTGGTGGAGTATCGTGTCGAATCGCACACGCTTTTTGCGGAAATGATGCGGGCATTTCACGGCGACGTGGCCAGCCATCTCTTCCGCTACGCCACCCGCGCGGAGGCGCACGAGCAATTTATGGCAAACCTATGGAAAATGGGCAAGTTCAGCAATCCGGAAGAGGCGCTGTCCGGTTCAATGTCAACGACCGATCCTTCCGCCCCAGCGCCGAAAAGCGGGGCAGCGAGCAGCGGTGGGGCGAGTGATGCCGTCAAGGATGCAATTAAGGCGATGCCGGTGCGGCGCGAAGGTCCGCGCGTGAAACCCAACGATCCGTGTCCGTGCCAGAGCGGCAAGAAGTACAAAAAATGTTGCGGGGCGTGAAAGCGATGAATCCTTTTCTCCTTTGCGGGGTCAAATGGGAACAGATGAAAGTTCCAAATTCCAAATACCAAACCCCAGAGAATACCCAATACCCAAAATCCAGGGCTGGGTTTCGTAAATTTGGCATTGGGACTTGGCGTTTTTTTGGAGTTTGTGTTTTGGCGCTTGGGATTTCCGCCGGTTCCGCGGCGGCGCAACGCATTGACCCCAAAACGTTCGTCGCGGTGAAGGGCGCGGTCTCGGCAGAATCAGTCGCGACTGGCGGGAGCGCGGAGGTGACTGTTGCCGTCGAGATCAAGGGTGGGATTCACATTCAAGCGCACAAACCGACGGAAGATTTTGCCATCCCGACGGTATTGACTTTGGAAAAGGCTGAAGGTTTGACTTTCGGCGAAGTGAAATACCCTGAACCGGTTCTGCGAACGTACCCGGCAATCTCGGAAACGCCGCTGGCCGTTTACGATGGGAAAATTGAACTAAAGTTCCCGGTCGCGGTCGCCAAAGACGCAGCCGCAGGCGCTCGCGAAATCAAAGGAACTCTCAAGTTCCAAGGGTGCGACGACAAAGTCTGTTATTCACCGGCAAAAGTGGAGATCAAAATTTCCATCACCGTTGTGCCTGCAAAATGAAGCATGCGCTCTCGATTCTTCTCGGATTTGCATTCGCAGTAACGTCGTTTGCTGCGGAGTGGAAACCGTTTTCACCGCAAGCGTTGGAGGATGCCGCGCGCGCAGGCAAGCCGGTGCTGATCGATTTCACGGCGACCTGGTGTGTGCCGTGCAAGGAAATGGAACGTAAAGTTTTTCCGGACACACGTCTCGTGCCGCTTCTGGATCCATTCGCCTTGCTGCGCGCGGACATGACCGATTCGGACGACGAGAAAGTGAAAGCGTTGGCGCAGCAGTATCAGGCGGAGACGTTGCCGACGGTGGTTATTCTGGATGAAAAGGGACAGCGGAAATTTTGGGCGACAGGATTTCAGAGTGTCGAGATGCTGATGCCTGCGTTACGCGCCGCTCTCCCAACGAAAACTCCGACCGGGCCAGCGATGAATCTTGCACCGACAAGTATCGGCGCGCATCCGGTTCGTTGGCGTGCGGAGGTGAGACCTACCGAGGCGCGGCGCGGCGAGAGCGCGGTGGTGACATTGACGGCGGAGATGGAAAAGGGTTGGCACATCTACGCGCTTCCCTGGACGCAGAAACAGCCGGCGCCGACTCCAACGACGGTGATTTTTTCTGAACTGAACGGATTGCAATTTCAAGGAAAGCAACAGCAGACACCGCCGAAGAAGAAATATGACGAAGGATTTGCCCTGGATGTGCTCTACTTCGAGGGTCAGGCAGAATTTTCGCAGAAGTTTTTTATTCCGCCTAACACTCCGGTTGGCACGGTCAAAGTGACAGTAACGGTTCGCTCGCAGGCTTGTGATGCCGAGAAATGTCTCAATCCGCGCGACGATGAATTGACGGCGGAGATTCGCGTGGTCGAAGGTGAGGTACGGAAAGAATTTATCAGCGACGAGCCAGTTGTGACTTCGATGCGCGTGGGACAACCTGTCCCCCAACCGATTGGAGAATTGGACGCAGCGGTGGCGCAGGGATTTTTTGGATTTGTTTTGTTTGCGATGGGAGCGGGATTTCTATCGCTCATAACCCCGTGCGTCTTTCCGATGATTCCCATTACGGTTTCATTTTTCACCAAACAAAGCGAGAGCGAGCATACGCGCCCCGTCGGAATGGCGACGGCGTATTGTGCCGGGATTATCGCGATGTTTACGGTTTTGGGGATGGCGCTGGCATTAATTTTGGGGCCGGCTGGCCCGAGTTTTCTCGCGGCGAATCCGTGGGTCAATTTGCTCGTCGCGGCCATTTTTATCATATTCGCCCTGAACTTGTTTGGCGCGTTTGAGATTCAAATGCCGGCCGGGGTGACGAATTTTTTCAATCGCAAAAGCGCCGGCACAGGCGGTTATGTAGCGGCGGTGTTAATGGGGGTGACATTCTCGCTGGCGGCGTTTACCTGTACCGTGCCGTTCGCGGGGATCGTGCTGGCGGGGGCGACCCGCGGGCAATGGTTCTGGCCGATTATCGGAATGATTGTCTATGCTACCGCGTTCGCATCGCCGTTCTTTTTTCTGGCGCTGTTTCCGCGCTGGATGGCGAGCCTGCCGAAGAGCGGCGGTTGGTTGAATGCGACCAAAGTCGTGATGGGTTTTCTGGAATTGGCGGCGGCGTTCAAGTTCGTGAGCAACTCGGATCTGGTTTGGGAATGGAATCTGTTTACGCCATCAGTGGTGCTTTCGGCGTGGGCGGGATTGACGTTGCTGTCGGGGTTGTACTTACTGGATGTGTTTCGATTGCCGCAAGACACAAAAGTGGCAAGCATCGGCATTTCCCGGTTGCTGGTGAGTTTTGTTAGCTTGGCGCTCGCGCTCTATCTCGCGTCGGGATTATTCGGGCAAAAACTTCATCCCTGGATTCAGGCGTGGCTGCCGTATCGGGCGCTGGAAGAGCGGTTGACATGGGAACACGACATCGAGAAAGCCAAGGCGCAGTCGCTCGCGGAAAACAAGCCGATCTTCATTGATTTTACCGGCTACACCTGCACCAATTGCCGGTTGATGGAAGTGAAAGTCTTTCCGCGCCCGGAAATCGAAGATTTGCTGAAGCGATATGTCCGGTTGCGTCTCTATACGGACGACGAGAAAGTCGGGAAAACCAATACAGAGTATCAGCTCAAGTTGATGAAATTTCAGTCGTTACCCTATTACGTGGCGATGGATGCAGATGAATCTATCTTTAGTCATACTGGGGGGTTGAGAACGCCGGAAGAATTTCGGACGATGTTGCAAGCCGGGTTGGACGGTTTTGGGCGAAGGACCGCGGCTCGTTAGGGTTTCATCTCTAGCAGCAGTTGATCTACGGCTGCATCCATTTGCGGGCCTCGCACGTTTTTGTACCGAATCACGCCTTTTGGGTCGAGCACATAGATGGTTGGCCAGCCGCGCACGTTCCAAGCGCTCGCAATCGGTCCGCTGGTGGTGCCGCCGTCCCACCAGGAACGCCAAGTGATATTCTCGCGTTCGATGGCTTTCAGAACGTTTTCTTTCGGATCACTGTTGACGCCGAGCAAGGCGAACGGTTTTCCTTCGAGTCGTTTCACGAGCGACCGCTCGTGCGGGTACATAGCCCGGCACGGTCCTCACCAGTCGCCCCAGAAATCAATCACCACGATTTTCCCGCGATAATCGCTAAGCTTGAACGGTGTTCCGTTCAAATCTTCTCCGGAAACTTCCGGCGCGAGCTTGCCAATGCCGAGATTGCGGACCTCAAATAGCTCGGCCTTCGCCATGTCTCCGATGGCGCGTGTGCCGAGTTTTACGTCGCCAAAATTCGAGACGACTTCCTCAAATAGAGTTTCATGTTCCGGAATGGACGATGGTTTGGTTTGCGTAGGTGGCTCGGACGGGTGGGAAGGGGATGGGCGGGACGGTTGTTTTAGTCCATGTTTGCTGGCGTACGAAGTTCGAGGTTTTTCGACAGATTTCTCTCCGGTCAATCGAGCTTGAGTCGTGTTGCGTCCCGTCAAAACACCGATGAGCGATAATCCGCGTTCTGCACGTTGTTGCAAGAGTTGGGCGAGGCTGAATGTTGCCATTCCGCGCACCGTTCGATGAGGGTTTTTTTCGCGCACTTCGCGCAGAAATCGCTCTCCCTCAACAGAATCTCCGCCGTAGGTCACATAGTAGCAAATCATGGCGATCGCGTCGCTGGTCAGATAGTTTTTCGCGACAATCCGGATCGCCTCGTGTTTTGCGGCGGTGCTTTGCTGCGAAATGACCCATGTCAACGCTTGAAGTGCGACAGGATCGCTCGGGTCTTTCCGGGCAATCGCAAGCATTCGCAGAGCGTACTTATCTGCCTGCGGATATTTTTCTTGGATGAGTTTTTGTTTTTCTTCCTGCGTCTGCGCGGCCCGGTAGGCTGTGCTGAATTCGGTCATTGCCGATTGGTAATCCGCCAGAATTGCGCGATACACCTCGGCGGATGTCTGTGGCTCAGTGGAGTTGGTGTCCTTGGCGTGAGAGGCGAGGGGAAGGGAAAGTAACAAAACTGCCGAAGCGGCACTACATAGCCAAATAAACTTGGCGACTTGCACGATGAAAGGCTACTCTTGCTCGGTCGACGTGTCAATAGCCTTGATTTCCGCGCGGAGCGGATTATGGTGCAGTGCGCTGGCGCAATACGATGCAAGACCGACCTACCAAACGGCTGATTGTCATGGGAGTTCTGATATTGCTGCTGATTGGCTTGACGATCGCTTCATTTTTTCGGTCACCACCGACTTCCCCGCCATCCCCGGCTCCCCTTCCGCGCATGGCGGAGGGCACCTGGCGAGTGTACAGCGAGGAAGCTCTCGTTGAAGCTAAGGCTGCTGGAAAGCCGGTGCTGATTGATTTTTACGCCGACTGGTGCGGCCCCTGCAAATTGATGGACAAAACAATTTTCCGAAACCCGCGTTTTCTTGATGCCGCCAAGGATTTTCTCTTGTTGCGCGCGGATGTGACCAATTCAAGCGACCCGCGCGTGCGCCGGATCGCTCGCCTGTATCAAGTGGATGCGCTCCCGATGGTGGTTTTTCTCGACCGTGCCGGTCGGGAACGCCAAGACTTGCGCGTGACCGGCGTGTTTGAGGATTGGGAGGCATTCCTGGAGCCTTTTTTGAAAGCGATGGAACTGACCAAGACCGGCGCGCCGATTCCGCCTTCGCCTCCGGAGAAAAAGTGAGCAGGCATCGGACGACGTAAATAACGTGAATAACGAAACAAGCGGTAAAGACGATTTCCCGGCTCGCTCTACTCTTATCGCTCTTCTCTCCTCACCGCGAGCCGCTGCGGTGGCGAGCGGCCTGCTCCTCGCGCTGGCTTTTCCACCATGGAATCTCTGGCCGCTAGCTTGGGTCGCGATGGCGCCATTTGCGATCGCTACGCTAAAACTCCAAGCGCCAAACCCCAAGCACCAAACAGATAATCCTGGGAAAACGAAATTTGGAGTTTGGAGATTGAAGCTTCTCTGGGGTTTGGTGATTGGGATTTGGAGATTGCCCTCCTTCCGCCTCGGCTTCCTCGCCGGCCTCGTCTTCTGGCTTTCCACGCTCTATTGGTTGCTCTGGCTCGGTGTCACCGCCGAAGGCATCCCGCGCTGGCTGGCATGGGTGTTTGCTCTGTTCGCGTGGACAGGCGTGAGCGCCGTCTGCTCTCTCTACTTTGGGCTTTGGACTCTTGGACTTTGGACTTTGTCCAAGCGCTTCGACACTACAACCGCTCGCGGCTCACTCGCTATCACAGTTCTCGGCGCCTGCCTCTGGATCGCCCTCGAATGGGTGCGCGCCCATCTCTGGGTCGGTTTTCCGTGGAACCAACTCGGCGTGTCGCAATACCGAACCCTTACTGTTATGCAATTTGCTGACACGACAGGAGTTTACGGAGTCTCGTTTCAGATTTGCTTGGCAAATCTTGCTTTGGCTTGTTGGCGGCGAACATCATTAGTTGTCAGTTTTGGCTTGGTATTGGCGTTGCAAGTCGCAGGATTGGTGATGACAGATTACTTAGGGAAGCCTCCTCTTCGCCGAGGTTTCGATGTGGCGGTCATTCAAGGCAGCATTGCCCAGAACGACAAATGGCGCGCGGCCAATGAGCGAGAAATACTCGAGCGATATGAAAAACTTACGCGGATCGCGGCTTCGGCGAGCAGGCACCAGCTTGTCATCTGGCCCGAAACCTCAACACCACGGCCCCTAAACTTTGACAAAGCGACCTTGGACGCAGTAACCGCAATTGCGCAGGCGGGAAACACTTATTTACTTGTCGGTACAATTGACGCTGTAGGTCGTGATTCAACCAAGAACGAAGATGTTTCTATCGGAAACGCTGCGTTTCTGATCAAGCCAGATGGGACGTTTGCGGACAAGCCGTACTGGAAAATTCGATTGGTGCCGTTCGGTGAATACATTCCGCTTAGCGGAATTGTGCAATCGCTAAAAAATCTCGCAGGTTTCCCTTCGCTTACTGCTGGCAAGGATTATCGCATTTTCTCTATGAATCTACACTCTGCGATAGGTGGGGACGAGCTGCTGGGTCATCCACAGAATTCGGACGCGCGAGGCAGTGGGCCCCTACCTTCTTCGAAATTCAGCGTGTTAATTTGTTTCGAGGACGTTTTCGCTGATCACGCGCGAATCTTCGTCAAGAATGGCGCGCAATTTTTGATCAATATCACCAACGACGCCTGGTGGGGACGCAGCGCGGGCGCGGAGCAGCATTTGGCGAACGCCGTCTTCCGTGCCGTCGAGAACCGAGTCTGGCTGGTGCGATGCGCGAACACGGGTCTCTCGTGCTTTATCAACCCCAATGGCGAAGTCGTGCAAACCGTTACACCCTTCACCGAAGGCGTCACGACTGCTTCCTTGCCCCAGCCCCGCGGCCGCCAATTGACTTTCTACACAAAGTATGGTGATGTGTTCGCGTTCGCGTGCATGGCAGCGGTGTTAGCATGGCTCGCGACGGAAGGATTTTTTTATGCTCGAAAACGTCGCGCCCACTTTACAGAGCGCCGCTGAACGATTGGCGGAGCTAGGGAGGTTTCTTTGACTTGCCTCGCCTCCAGAAACGCCTCGCCGAACTCGAAATGGTGATGGCCGCGCCCGATTTCTGGGCGAACAAAGACAAAGCCAAGCAAATCCTCGACGAAGCCACCGCGATCCGAGGCAAGATCCAACCGCATGGTGAGTTAAAAGCACAGCTCGATGATCTCCACGTACTTGCCGAGATGATCGAGCACGAGAAGGACGAGGCCGCTCGCGGGAAGGATGAGAAAGAATTTTCCGAGCGGCTTGCCAAATTTACTCACGCCGCCGATTCCTTCGAGATCGCCACTCACCTCGGTGGTCGGCATGATAAGGCCAATGCCATCTTCTCCGTCCATGCTGGCGCAGGCGGCACGGAGTCCCAGGATTGGGCCGACATGCTCTTGCGGATGTATCGCCGCTGGGCAGAGCGACACGAGTTTAGCAACGAAATCACCGAAATCTCTGTCGGCGAAGAAGCGGGTATTCGCTACGCGACCATGCTGGTCACGGGCGACTATGCCTATGGCTATCTGAAAGCCGAGCGCGGCGTTCATCGCTTAGTCCGCATCAGTCCCTTCGACTCCAACAAGCGTCGCCATACCAGTTTCGCCAGCGTGGACGTGATCGCTGAAGTCGCCGACGACGTAGAAATTGAACTCAAAGATGCTGACCTTAAAATTGACACCTTCCGTTCCAGCGGCGCTGGTGGTCAACACGTCAACAAAACCGATTCTGCCGTCCGCATCACGCATCTGCCTACGGGCATCGTCGTTAGTTGCCAAAACGAACGCAGCCAGATCAAAAACCGTGCCACCGCGATGAAGATTCTCAAAGCTCGTCTCTACGAGCGTCGTGAAGAAGAAAAACGCAGCGCGCTCGAAAAATTCTACGGTCCCAAAGGCGACATCGCCTTCGGTAGCCAGATTCGTAGCTACGTCTTCCAGCCCTACCGGATGATCAAAGATCTCCGCACAGGCCACCAAACAGGTGATACCCAGTCAGTCATGGACGGTGACCTTGACCCGTTTATCAACGCCTGGTTGAAGGCGGGATGTCCGCGCTCCCGCGCAGATGCAATGGCGGAGGAGGAGTAAATGAATATCCTCGAGAAAATTGCCTCCGAAAAGTGTAGCGAGGTGGAAACTCTCCGCCCGCAAGCGGACACACTCAAGCAGCGTGCCACGGTGCGCACCGAGCGCCGCGACTTCGCCGCTTCGCTCCGTGCACCCCTGTCCCTAGTCCCCAATCCCCAATCACCAGTCACCCTCATCGCCGAAATCAAAAAGGCATCGCCGTCGGCGGGAGTTATCTGTGATGACTTTGATCCCGTCCGCATCGCGCGCGAATACAAAGCCGCTGGCGCAGCGGCGCTCTCGGTGCTGACTGATGAGAAATTTTTCCAAGGCCGCCTCGAATATCTCCAGCAGGTCCGCGACTCCGTGAAGCTGCCGCTGCTGCGGAAGGACTTCATCATTGAGGAACTGCAAATTTACGAATCCGTCGCCGCTGGCGCAGACGCAATCTTGCTCATCGTGGCAATTCTCGACGACGAGCGACTTAAGCGCTTCCTCGATCTCGCTAAGGAACTCCGCGTTGCCGCGCTGGTAGAAGTCCACGATGAAACCGAACTGGGTCGTGCGGTCGCAGCAGGAGCAGAAATCATCGGAATCAACAATCGCGATCTGAAGACATTCACCGTGGATTTGTCCACGGCCGAGCGGCTGACAGCGATAATTTGTTCCCAATCCCCAACCTCCAATTCTCGACCCCTGATTGTTGCCGAAAGCGGGATTCATACCGCCGCGGATGTAGCCCGCTTGCGTGCCTGTGGTGTGAATGCGATATTGGTGGGCGAATCGCTCATGCGCAGTGGCAATATCGCGGCGAAAGTGAAGGAGTTGATGACTTAGCCACGAAAAACACGAGAATGCACAATAAATTTTTTGTGTTTTATTGTGCTTTTTGTGGCCAATGAAATCATGAAAATAAAAATTTGCGGCATTACCAATCGCGATGACGCACTGGTCGCCATCGAGGCGGGCGCGGACGCGCTGGGTTTCATCTTCTACGAACAAAGCCCGCGCTATGTGAAACTGCGCGAGGTGGCGAATATTTGCGCGGCCCTGCCGCCGTTCGTCTCGAAGGTCGGCGTATTCGTGAATGAATTGGAATTCGAGATTGAAAAAGCCATTGCGGAGTGCGGGTTGGACACGCTGCAATTTCACGGCGACGAGCCGCCCGCGTTCTGCCAGAAATTTCCCGCTAAAGCGATCAAGGCGTTTCGGATGAAAGACGCCCAGGTCTTGAGTCAGATGGTTGAATATGACGTGGACGCTTGGCTGCTCGACGGCTTTGTTGCCCACGCACATGGCGGCGCGGGGCAAACATTCAACTGGCAATGGGCGTTGGACGCAAAGAAACATGGCAAGCCAATCATTTTAGGTGGCGGCCTGACGCCCGACAACGTCCGCGCCGCCGTCGAGAAAGTGCAACCCTATGCGGTGGACGTGAGCAGCGGCATCGAACGCGAACCGGGGAAAAAGGATCACGACAAGATTCGAAAGTTCATTGCTGCTGCAAGAATTGGTTAGCCACGAAAAACACGAAAAGGCAAAAAATTCTTTGTGGTTCTTTGTGCTTTTGTGGCTAATCAAAATTCGTGTTCATTCGTGTCCATTCGTGGTAAATCCATTCTTGAATGAAATCAGTTCCAAATCAGCATGGTCATTTTGGGCCTTACGGAGGCAGCTTCGTGCCCGAGACACTTGTCGCGCCGCTCCAAGAGCTAACGAAGGCGTATGCTGCCGCGCGGCGTGACCGCGCCTACCGCCAAGAACTGGACTATTATCTTCGCGAGTTCGTCGGACGTCCCTCGCCGCTGTTTTTCGCTGAGCGGCTGACAAAGAAATTCGGCGGCGCGAAGATTTATCTCAAACGCGAAGATTTGCTCCATACTGGCGCGCACAAGATCAATAACACCGTCGGCCA
Organism: uncultured Verrucomicrobiota bacterium; assembly: GCA_964348665.1. GTDB lineage: Bacteria > Verrucomicrobiota > Verrucomicrobiia > Palsa-1439 > CAYGDP01 > CAYGDP01. The sequence continues at coordinate 27,453 of CAYGDP010000009.1, read as the reverse complement.
AGCCTTGCTGGCGCGGCGGATGGGAAAAAAGCGCGTCATTGCCGAGACGGGCGCAGGTCAGCACGGCGTCGCTACCGCGACCGTCGCGGCGTTGTTCGGGATGGAGTGCGTCATTTATATGGGCGAAGTGGATATGGCGCGGCAGGCGCTCAACGTCTATCGCATGAGACTGCTCGGCGCGCGCGTCGTGCCTGTCACCGCAGGACAGCGCACGCTCAAGGAAGCCATCAACGAAGCCATGCGCGACTGGGTCACCAATGTCCGCACCACTCATTACATTCTTGGCAGCGTCCTTGGCGCGCATCCGTATCCGATGATGGTGCGCGACTTCCAAAGCGTCATTGGCAAAGAAGCCCGTCGTCAAATTTTGAAACAGGAGGGACGTATCCCCGATGCGTTGGTCGCCTGTGTTGGCGGTGGTTCGAATTCCATCGGCCTCTTTCACGCGTTCTTGAAAGACCGACGCGTCCGCATGATCGGCGTCGAAGGCGGTGGCAGGGGGATTAAGGCGGGTCAGCACGCCGCCCGTTTCCAAAAAGGAGGCTCGCTCGGTGTGTTGCAGGGCACTCGCACGTTCGTGTTGCAGGACGACGACGGTCAAATCATGCTCACCCATTCTGTCAGCGCGGGTCTCGATTATGCCGCCATCGGTCCTGAACATGCCTATCTGCGCGACCAGAAACGCATTGAGTACACCTACGCCACCGACAGCGAAGCGCTGGCCGCGTTTCGGCTTTTGAGCGAAACCGAAGGCATTATCCCCGCATTAGAAAGCGCTCACGCCATCGCTCACCTCGCCAAACTCGCGCCCAAGATGCGCAAAAACCAAATCATCATCGTCAATCTTAGTGGGCGAGGGGATAAGGATGTGATGCAAGCATCGGAGATAATGAAGCTGTGAGGATCTACCTTGATCCATACGTAAAACGAAAGGCTTTCGTGTCTTTTTCGCGTGTTTCGTGGGTTGATTTCTGATATTTTTCCTCCCGATGAAATCCATGACCGGTTACGGACGAGGGGAGTGTGCGAAGAACGGCGTGAAGTTCACCGTTGAGCTGCAGAGCACTAATCGCAAGCAGAGCGACATCACGATTGATTTGCCGCGCGAGCTGGTCGAACTGGAGCCTCGTATTCGCGACGAGATCAACTCGCGCGTCAGCCGTGGCCGGATAGACGCCGTCATTGCCTACCATCGCGCCTCCAACAAACACACTCCCGTGGCGGTGGATCACGCGCTCGCGCAAGGAATTCAAAAAGCCGCGAAGAAATTGCAAAAGGAAATGAAACTATCGGGCGAGCTATCGGTCGAGGCATTGCTCAACGTCAAGGGAGTGTTGCGCGTGAACGAACAGGAGATTGATACCGAGAAGGTCTGGCCGAGTGTCGAGATGGCACTGCAAGCGGCACTAACCGCGCTGGTGAAGATGCGAGAGAAGGAAGGCCGACATTTGCGTGATGACTTGCTCAAACGGCTTGGGCTGTTTGAGGGAGAAGTGGCGAGCATCCGAGTCGAAGCTCCGAATGTCGTGAAGCGCTACCAGCAGCAGCTTCGGGATCGCATTGCCGCTTCGGGTGTCGAGGTGAAGATGGACGACGAGCGGCTCATCAAAGAAGTAGTCTTCTTCGCCGACCGCAGTGATATCACCGAGGAGCTGACGCGGCTGGAAAGTCATCTCAAACAATTTCATGAACGTCTTGACGTAAAAGAGTCAGTCGGTCGAACGCTCGATTTTCTCGCGCAAGAAATGTTTCGCGAGACGAATACGATCGGGGCAAAAGCCAACGATGTCATTATCAGCCGCGCGGTGGTGACGATGAAAGCCGAGCTGGAAAAAATCCGCGAGCAGATCCAGAACGTCGAATGAAATTACCCGCGAAATACACGAAAGGACGCGAAACTTTTTCGTATGCTTTGTGTGTTTCGTAGGCCAACCATCCACCATGAGCCTTCTGATTGTTGTTTCATCTCCCAGTGGCGGCGGCAAGACGACCGCGTGCGAGGGCTTGCTCAAACGCGATCCCCGCGTTCGTCGTTCGATCACCTGCACCACGCGCGCCCCGCGCGAAGGCGAAGTCAATGGGCGGGATTATTATTTCCTGTCGCCGGGCGAATTTGCCAAGCGCGAGCAACGGGGTGAATTTCTGGAGACAGCGACGGTTCACGGCAATCGGTATGGGTCATTGAAGGGAACCATTACGGCCATGCTGGGGACGGGAAACGATGTCTTGTTGGCGATTGACGTGCAAGGCGCTGAAAGCGTCCGTCGCGCTGCGAAACTCGATCCGATTTTGCAGCGGGCGCACGTGGATGTTTTCCTCATGCCGCCGTCGTTTGATGTGCTGGAGCAGCGTCTTCGTCGTCGAGCGACCGATGCGCCGGAAGTAATTGCTCGTCGCCTGGCGGATGCGCGCGAGGAAATCAAAGAGGCACCGAAATATCAACATGTCATTACCAGTGGCACTATCGAGCAGGACATCGTGCATTTGCAACGTGTAGTAGTAGAAGAGCGGAAAAAACGATAAACCGCGAAAAACACGAACGGTCGCGAAATTTCAGATGGCGTTTCCGTTGGCTTGTGATTTCTCCCGACAACATGCAGAAATCGCCATCGACACAATCAATCTCGCCAGCTTCTTCTTAGTTCCTCGAATACGCTTGGAACTGCGTCCGTCGCGCCCAATGAAAACAATTTCATTGGTATCGCTCGCAAAACCGCTCCCAATTCGACCGATTCGATTGGCAACGATCAAGTCGAGGTTCTTTGCAGCAATCTTTTTTCGCGCATTCGCGAGAAGGTTCTGGGTTTCCGCCGCAAAACCAACAAGGATTTGATTCGGGCGCTTCCGTTTGCCCAGCGCCGCGGCGATGTCAAGGGTCGGCACGAGCCGTACGGTCAGCGTCCTGCTGGACTTTTTGATTTTCTGGGAAGCCGTCTTGGCGGGGCGATAATCAGCCACCGCAGCGGCCATGATGACGATGTCTGCATATCGCGCTCGGCGAAGAACGATCTTCGCCATTTGCGATGCTGTTTCGACGGCGAAGAATTTCACGCCGCGCGGCGGCTTTAGAGTTGTCGGGCCACTTACCAGAGTTACTTTGCGCGAGACTTTTCGTGCGGCCTCGGCGAGTGCGTAGCCCATTTTGCCTGTGGACGGGTTTGACAGAAACCGCGCGGGATCAAGATGCTCCCGCGTCGGACCTGCGGTGATGAGGAATCTTAGCACGCAACAATTGTAGCGGACTGGATGGCTATTTCGGAGGAAAAAGAAACGTCAAGGCGCGGTTGACTCGCAGCCGCCAGTACAGTTCGTTGTGCTGGCTGCGCTGGGCTTCGCGACGTTTGTCGGCGGTCAGTTGGAGCCGATCCATCGTCGTATCATCGATCGTTTCCTTATCGAGAAAGTAAAGCAAGTTCATATTGTCCCATCCGATTCGTTTCAATTCCGCCACGACCTCGGCGGTTTCTTTTTGGCAATCATCGCCCCCGATGTGATCTTTGACGCCGCTGTCAAGGTAGATGCGAAACGGTTTTGGTTTGCCATCGTATTTGCGCAGCGTGTTGATGAGAAACGTTTTTTCTTCCGCGGCAAACCAACCCGACAAGCTGGCGCATCGGCCAAAAACCTCGGGATGTTCCCACGACAAGGCGGTGCTGCAGATGCCGCCCATCGAAGAACCCATCACGCCGGTGTGGGCGGGGTCGGGTAGTGTTCGATATTCGCGATCAATTCTCGGCTTCAATTCTTCGATGAGAAACCGCGAGTATTTTTCGAATCGCGTGTTGTCGCCGACCTCCTGCGGCGGTGGAAATTTTGTCTTTGCCTGTTGCAATTCCTTATCGGTGTAGCGATATGCAGGTCCGCGATACTCGATATAGCGCGATGCGCTGCAATCCACGCCGACCATGATGATCTCCTGCATCTTGCCAGCCGCAGATAGGTCATCCACGGTCTTGTCGAGCATCCAAGGTCCCCAGCCGAAAGCCGCTTGTGGGCCAGCGGTGCTGAAAACATTCTGTCCATCGTGGAGATAGAGCACCGGAAATCGCCGATTTGGCTCACGCTCATACGACGGTGGCAGGTATAGGTGAATCATCCTCTCGTCGCCGAGGGTTTTGGATTTCATTTTCCCTTCGAAAATGACACGGCCACTGGTCCATCCGGACGCCGCCCACCGAAGCAATTCTGCGGTTACGCTTTTCTTCGCTTTCAAGGCAACATCTTGCGGAGTTTTGCCTTCGAAATCTTTGGCGTTCAAATTAGCTCCCACCGCCAAGAGGAGTTCGACTGCCCTGCGGTTACCATGAAACGCGGCGAGATGCAACGGCGTGATACCATCCTTGTTCGCGGTGTTTGGATTAGCTCCTTTCAAGAGGAGAAATTCAACGGTGTCGCTTCCGCCACTGCCGATTGCGCCGTGAAGTGGAGTGGATCCATTTTCGTTCTTTCCCTCAATGTTCGCTTTGCGGTTTAAGAGAATTTCGACAATGTCCTTCTTGTCGAAGAATGCCGCCATATACAACACTGTCCAGCCTTTCATCTCGCCCTCGCGGGGTTTTAAGTTGATGTCGGCCTTTTGTTGGAGGAGCATTTCTACTATCTCAGGGTAACCTTGAATCACGGCATAATGTAGTGGTGTGGAGCCCCAAATCTCCGCCCTCACTTTTAGATTTTTAGGTCGCAACTCCACGTCCACATCGGCCTTGTTATCGAGGAGGATTTGGACGATTTCTTTGTGACCGTTCCATACCGCATCATGCAAAGCTGTATGTCCCTCGTCGTCATGCATCTTTGCAAGTTTCGGATTTGCCTTCAGCAATGAAACGACAATTGGTTTCTCACCGCGTTTGGCAGCCTGCTTGAAAGCTTGGAAATCACCTGTCGGTTTGGAACATCCGACAAACAAGGCTAATAGAATCCACGACTTTTTCATACATGGCTACGCACGACTCCCTGTATTTCGCGCCCTCAATATTTTTTCGGCGGCGTCTACGATGCCGTCCGCGTTCCAAAGGCGGCCGAGACCTTCATAGCCGCAGGCAAGCAGGCCTTCTTCGGGCCCGATGAAATGCGCGCCGCGAGATTGTAAGGTGGCGACATTGGCTTGCGTGGCGGAGTGCGACCACATCTTGCCGTTCATCGCGGGCGCGATGAGCAGCGGGCAACGGGAGACCAGTGCGATGGCGCTTAGGGCGTCGTTGGCGAGGCCGTGAGCGAGCTTGGCGATGATGTCCGCAGTGGCAGGTGCGACGATGAGCAGGTCGGCGGAGTCGGCGAGGTTGACATGGGTGACGTGCGTTTCGGGATTTTCGTCAAAGAGATTGAGGATGACGTCGTGGCGCGAGAGTGTGCGGAGCGTGAGCGGAGTGATGAATTGTTGAGCGTCGCTGGTCATGATGACATGAACATCGTGGCCAGCCTTGGCGAGTTTGCTTACCAGATCAGCGGCTTTATAGGCCGCGATCGAAGCGGTAACACCGACGAGCACCATTTTTTTTCGTTTGGGCATGGAGGAAACAATAGCAGATTTCTTTGCGTCCGTCCAACGGCGTGCTAGAGTTGTGGCATGATCGTTACGGTATCTCTCAATCCCTCACTGGACGTGGAATGGCTGGTGGAGACACTCCATTTCGAGGATCGCAATCCAGTGCTGCGGGAACGGCGCGACGCGGGCGGGAAAGCGATCAACGTGAGCCGTGTGATGCATGAGCTAAGAGGCGAGACGCGCTGCATCACGACGGCGGGCGGACGAACAGGCGCAGAATTGCGAGAGCGATTGGCGTCGGCGAAAATCTCGGCGCGGGTTGTCCCGATTAAGGGAGAGACGAGGGAAAATCTGGCGGTGACACAAGCGGATGGCCGGCGTTCGATTCGTTTGAATATGTGCGGGCCGAATTTATCAGCAGGGGAACTGCGCGCCGTCTTGAGCGGGGTCGAGGACGCGTTGCCGCGCGCGAAAATGATGGTGTTGTCTGGCAGTTTGCCGCCGAATGTGCCGACGGATATTTATGCGCGGTTGATTCGGCTGGCACGGAAATCCGGCGTGCCAACCGCGTTGGATGCGGATGGCGAGGTATTGCAGCGAGGAATCATGGCGCGACCATGGTTGGTGAAACCGAATCGGTTCGAGGCGGAACGGTTGTTAGGCCGGAAGATTCGCGATCCGCGAAGAGCGGCGATCGAGATTATGGAGCGATGGAATCTTGGAGTGGTGCTGTTGTCGTTGGGGAAGGATGGGGCGATTGTTGTTTCACGCCAAGGCAGAGGCGCCCACCTTGGGGGGCAAGACTGTACCACGATTTGCTTGCGTGCCAACTCGCCGCCGGTGCGTGTGCGCAGCGCGATTGGGGCAGGGGACAGTGCGCTGGCGGCATTTTTGTTACGATGGTTGAAAATGCGTGATGCAGGGGAATCTTTGCGCTGGGCGATGGCGGCGGGCGCGGCGTGCGCGATGACACCCGCAACGGAGCTTTGTCACCGTCGCGATGTGGAGCGATTGGTAAAGCGCGTCCGAGTGGAAGCAGGTGAAAGTTAGTTTGACGCAACAAGGCTTTGTGATAGGTTGAGGCGCGATGAGCAAAGTAATGGACACAACGGAGACTTCCAAGGCGTTGAAAGGCCGCCCGACACCCAAGGCAGGCGAGAGCGAGCGTTTCTTTCTGCGTGGATTTGGCCGCAAAGCGGAAGTGGCGGGAGAATTGGCGCAGGATTATCACAGTGACATCGTGTTGCGAATCAAGGCAAACGGTGGCCTGCTGGAGGCCGGCGACCTCCGTATTCGCATGGCGCAGGAGTTCGGTTTTTGCTATGGCGTGGACAAGGCCGTGGATTTTGCCTACGAGACACGCAAACAATTTCCCGACAAACGCATTTTTATCACGACCGAAATCATACACAACCCGCGCGTCAATAAGACGTTGCAAGCGATGGGCATTCAGTTCTTGAGCGGTCGCTGTCAGACGGCGACCGGCGACGAAGTGAGCGCCGATGACGTGGTCATCCTTCCCGCGTTTGGCGTGAGCGTACAGCAGCTCGAAGAATTCAAGCAAAAGGGTTGCATCCTTGTGGATACAACTTGCGGCTCGGTGCTTAACGTCTGGAAGCGGGTGGAGCAATACGCGCGTGAAGGATTCACCGCGATCATCCACGGTAAATATTATCACGAGGAAACGATCGCCACCTCCTCGCGAGCAACCTGTTACGAAGGCGGGCAATATCTTGTCGTTCGCGATATGGACCAGGCACAGATCGTATGCGAATACATACGACATGGAGGCGACAAGGCGAAATTTCTGAAAATTTTCGAGCATGCGCACTCTCCTGGATTTGATCCAGACCAACATTTGCAGCGCGTAGGTGTCGCCAATCAAACGACGATGTTAAGCAGTGAATCGCTCGCTATCGCACAAGAGCTTAAGAAGGCGATGATTACCCGCCACGGCGACGGCGACATCAAAAACCGCTTCCGAAATTTTGACACGATTTGCTCGGCGACACAGGATCGTCAGGATGCCATCATCAAACTGGTCAAAGAAGGCGTGGATATCATGGTTGTGATAGGCGGATTCAACAGCTCCAATACAACTCACCTCTGTGAAATCGCAGAAAAACACGCGCCGACGTACCACATCGAGGACGTAAACGGTATTGTTAGCGCCGCAGAAATCCGTCACCAGCCTTACGGTCAACATCACGCCATCGTCAGCCGTGACTGGCTACCCGCGCCCAGTGGCAAACCCCTTACCATTGGGGTTACCGCGGGCGCGTCCACGCCCGACCGGGTCGTGAGCGATGTCATCGAAAAGATACTCTCACTACGCGGTCTCACCGTTCCGCCGCTGCCCGAACCGCAACTCGCCCCCGCGACGAAGGCGGCCGAAAACCCCGAAGAAGTTGCTGTCGCCGACTAAATCGTGTAGCCGCGATACCTTTTCGAGGCTAGAATCAGGCGAAAACTCATGGACACTAAGTCACAACAATTTTCTCGTGTTGTGGTTAAGCTCGGCACGGGCTTGCTGACGGGCACGGTCCATCGTCTTGATCGCAGGTGAGTTGCCTCGCAATTTTTGAAACGCGCCATCACAAACGGCGAGTAGGCTCGACATACCGACTGATACCTGCGAGAGTCTGGTTCAAATGAAAATAATCGTCTCTCGATGGATAGCAACGGTGTTGCTCCTGGGAATCTTGTCTGCGCGCGCCGACGACATCAAACGCGCCTCGCTGTACAAACGCATTAAAGCCGCTGTGGATGCTGTGCCTGCTATAGATACCCATGATCACTTGCGGCCATTCGATCAAATCCCCAAGCGGGATCAAACGGATCGAGGTGTGGGGATGACGCTTCATGGCCTTTGGGCGGAGAGCTACTTGCCGTGGCACACGCCGATTACGCCTTGGCGGGCGGGTGGGTCGTTCGAGGAATGGTGGCCGACGGCGCAGCATGACTTTGAGAACGCGCGCGCGGCGAGTTTCTATCGCTTCTTGTTGCCAGCATTTCACGATCTCTACGGGGTGAATTTCGACTCGATCACGCCCGCGCAAGCGCGCAAGCTGAATGATCGTATCTTTGCCAACTACCAAGACCGCAAGTGGCTGGAAGAGGTCATCACGCAGCGCGCGAACATCGAGCTGATGTTCATTGATCCTCACTGGGCGAGATTTCAATTCGAGAAGAATTATCGCTTCTCCGTACCTGTGCTAAACGTGACGACGATGGTCAAGGGCACGCATCCCAGCCAGTTTAGCAGCCCGCTGGACAGCCCGTATGCGTGGGCCGAGCGCGACGGAAAAAAAATCAACTCGCTCGACGATTATCTCGCTGTGCTCGACACGATCTTCGCAAAAGCCGTCGCGTCCGATGTGATGTGCCTGAAGACGACCCTTGCGTATGAACGCACGCTACGCTTTGAGAACGTGTCCAAGGACAGTGCTATCAAAGTATTTGGTCGTCCACGAAACGAGCTGACCGCGCAGCAGCAGAAGGATTTTGAAGATTTTATCATGTGGAGGCTGGTAGAACTGAGCGCCAAGCACGATCTCCCGTTTCAGATTCACACGGGTGATGCTCGCCTGGAAGGATCAAACCCGATGCTCTTGCTAAATCTGATCTCGGTCAACCCGCGCACGAAATTTGTTCTTTTCCACGGCGGCTACCCGTGGGTCGGCGAGACGGGCGCGATTGCCATGCTTGCTCGCAATGTATGGATTGACTCCTGCTGGCTGCCGACGGTTAGTCCCACGATGGCTAGGCGCGCGTATCAGGAATGGCTCGACACCGTGCCTTCCAACCGGATTATGTGGGGTGCGGACATGGTCAATGCCGAGACGATTTACGGCGCGACCGAATTCACTCGCCAATGTCTCGCCGAAGCTTTAGCCGAGAAAGTTCAGCGAGGCGAGCTCCGAGAAGTGCACGCACTTCGGATTGGACGGCAAATTATGCGGGAGAACGCTCTGGAACTTTTTCCACGCGTGCGGAAACTATTGTGGCGAGACGTGAACGCCAGGTTGAAATAGGATTCCCGCCCAGCTTCACTCGACAGCCCGGCCAATCGCTGCTAGATTCGGCGTCACATGCACACTCGAACGCAGGATTTCTTTAGCCCGCTCCTGGCAGGTCAATGTCGCGGGAAATCCTTGCCACGTGTCAGGGCGTTGACACGACCGACTGGAAAGCGATGTGGATAACGATGACAACATACACCGCAACAACCTACACACGAGTCGTTGTTAAGCTGGGTACTGGCTTGCTGACGGGTGCGGACAACCGCCTCGACCGCGAGCGCGTTGCTGCGCTCGTTGCGTCGCTCGCTACGATTGGTGGCACAGGCGTCCCTGCCTGTGAATTGATTCTTGTCTCTTCGGGCGCAATCGCCGCAGGGATGGGCGAGATGGGGTTTGAAAAACGCCCGAAAACTTTGCCTGAACTGCAAGCCTGTGCCGCTGTTGGTCAGACTCGTTTGATGTCGCTCTACGAATCGCTCTTTGCGCAACGCAACCGCCACATTGCACAGATTTTGCTGACGCACGAAGACCTGCGTGACCGCGACCGTCATCTGAACGCCCGCAACACGCTGCTGACGCTGCTGGGGCGCGGTGTGGTGCCGATCATCAATGAGAACGACACGGTTGCAGTTGAGGAAATCAAATTTGGCGACAACGATCGTCTGGCAGCATTGGTCGCGACGCTCGTCGGCGCGGATTTGCTGGTGATTCTGACCAGCGTGGATGGGTTGCTTGACCAAGATGGAAAAGTTGTGTCGCGCGTGGAGAAGATTGACGCGAAAATAACGAAACTGGCGCGAGGCGCCGGAAGCGAGACATCGATCGGAGGCATGATCTCTAAACTCGAAGCGGCAAAGATTGCCACGCGTGCTGGTATTCCGACCGTGATTGCAAACGGAACGAAAGCGAATTCACTGGCGCGGGTGTTTGCAGGAGAAGAGGAAAGGACATTTTTCGCTGCCGAATCGAGCAGGATGGAAAGCCGCAAACGCTGGATTGCGTTCTTTCACAAGCCCGCGGGCGCGCTTGTCGTGGACGATGGCGCGAAGGCGGCGTTGCAGGACGGCGGGAAAAGCCTGCTGGCGAAGGGTGTTAAAAAAACCATCGGTCAATACAAGAAAGGCGACGTGGTCAGTATCCGCGATGAAAACGGAGTTGAATTTGCGCGTGGATTGGCGAAAGTTGGCGGCGACGGGCTAAAGGGCGCAACCGTTATCGTGCATCGAGATGATTTGGTGATTTTATAGCCCGCGAAACACGCGAAAGAACGCGAAATTTTTTCGCGCGACTTCGTTTTTTTCGTGGGGAAACAAAACAATGGATACGAAAGCCGAAATTCTGGACCTTTGCCGGAAGGCAAAGGTTGCGTCGCGCACTCTGGCGACGCTGTCCACCGCGGAGAAAGATGCGTGCCTGCTCGCGATGGCCGACGCGCTGGAGAAAAACACCGGCGTCATCAAGGCGGCCAACGCAAAAGACATTGCCTCTGGGAAGGTGGCGGGGCTTTCGACGGCGATTCTCGACCGACTCGCGCTTGACGACAAACGCATCGCGGCGATGGCTAAAGGTTTGCGCGAGGTTGCCGCGCTGCCTGATCCCGTTGGACAAACGTTGAACGAGATGGTTCGCCCGAACGGATTGAAGATTCGCAAAGTTAGTGTGCCGATCGGCGTCATTGCCATCATTTACGAATCACGCCCCAACGTCACTGCCGACAGCGCCGCGCTCTGTTTCAAGACGGGGAACGCGACGATTTTGCGCGGCGGCAAAGAGGCGATTCATTCCAACCTTGCTATCGCGGACGTGATGTTGCGCGCCAGCAAGGCTTTGCCGGCCGACGCAATCCAAGTGGTCGCCACCACCGACCGCGAGGCGGTGAAGATTCTCGCGCAGGCCGAAGGGTTGGTTGATTTGCTCATCCCGCGCGGGGGCGAAGGCTTGGTGCGCGCCGTGGCCGAAGTTGCGCGCGTACCGGTCATCAAGCACTACAAAGGCGTCTGCCATGTGTTCGTGGACGAGGCCGCCGATCTCGAGATGGCGGAGAAAATCGTCGTCAACGCAAAGTGCCAGCGTCCTGCCACCTGTAATGCGATGGAAACGCTACTCGTCCACGAAAAAATCGCGCCGAAGATTTTGCCACGGCTGGCAAAAGCGCTTGCTGACAAGAATGTTGAGTTGCGTGGAGATGAAATATCGCGGGAACTCGTGCCGAGCATGAAGCCCGCGACTGAGGACGATTGGTATGCCGAATACCTCGACCTCATCCTTGCCGTGCGCGTCGTGCGCGACGTGGACGCCGCCATCGAGCACATCACTAAGTATGGGAGCGCGCATTCGGACGCCATTGTCACCAAGGACAAAACCACAGCGGAAAAGTTTTTGCGGAACGTGGACAGCGCGGCGGTGTATTGGAACGCTTCGACGCGGTTCACCGACGGCGGTGAGTTCGGCATGGGCGCCGAGATTGGGATTTCGACCGACAAGATCGGCGCACGAGGGCCGATGGGACTGGAGGAATTGACGGCCTATAAATATGTAGTGATTGGAGAGGGGCAGGTGAGGCAATGAATGAAATGAACGGAATAAACGGATTTAACTCTCAACGTCCAACTTCCAACGCTCAACGCTCAACGCGCTGGGTGGTTGTCCGTTATTCTGAGTGGAGCGTAGAATCCCTGCCATTTGCAGCGTTGGCACGGTTGACGAACAGCAGAGATGCTTCGCTGGCACTCAGCATGACAGACAAGGGCGAGGCTCGTAAAGGGAGGTAATTCGTGCCACGTCGCATTCTAAAATCACTCAAGTTACCTCCTAACCGTGCGAAGATGGAGGGTTGGATAGCTCGCGTGAATCGTATTGTGAGTAAACCTGCTGGATCGGATGATGGTCTTTCACCTGAGGCAATCAACCTCGATGCTAAAGTTGATTTTTCCAAACTAAGCACATGGGAGATCATTTGTGAGGAAATGGTGGACACGCAGCATTCTCGTGTTTACTTTGAGCGGGCGCGTGAGGAGTTGCGTCGACGCGGCATTAGCGAGGAAGAAATCACGGAAATGCGGCGTTTCGCGTGGGTCACCGCTGGCTGGCTCAACTTCGAAAAGATGCTTTGGGATTGGGTTAGTTTAGATGAAAAGGACATTTACCGTGCGGTTGACTGGCAGTATTCGGATGGATGGATAACGTCTGAAGAACGCGATAAGAGAATAGTCTTCGCAAAAAAATACGATAGACACGCTTAATTTCTGGTCATGCAAACGAGCCAAATCCCCACTGATGCAGCGACGCGCGCGAAGTTTGTGCGCGAGAGGTTGCCGAAGGACGGGCTATTTGCCGGCCAGTCCTGGCGAATCGCGCCCGAGGCGTTTGCGATCGAGCCGGAGTTGATGGAGGAACTGGAGCGGTTGGGGCCGATGTTAGCGGATTTTTATCGCGCGTGCAATTTGCTCCATCGGCATAGCGTCAGCGGTAAGCTACCCTTGTGGGTGGCGCATTATCTCGATCTCGGCAAGCCAGCAGAGTTGATCGCGGCGGCTCGGAGCGGACGGTTCAAAGCAGATTTGCCGCGAGTGATTCGACCGGATGTGCTCATCACCGATGGTGGGATTGTAATTTCAGAGTTGGATAGCGTGCCGGGTGGGATTGGGCTGACGGGATGGCTTAATGAAACGTATGGAGCGTTAGAGCGTTGGAGCGTTGAAGCGTCGCAAGGGATGCTTGATGGATTCTGGAGTATTTTTTCCACAGCCAGGGAAGCCTGTGCCACCAAATCTGTTCGGGTTGTAATTTCTGAAGAATCAGCGGGGTATCGGCCGGAGATGATTTGGCTCGTGGAACAACTCCGAGCGCTTGAGCGAGACATCGAGGTCGTAGATTTGCGCGCGGCGGATGTCGAGAAATTGAAGGGGTGTGTAGTGTATCGTTTTTTTGAGTTGTTCGACATCGTGAATGAGCCGAACGCGCAGAAGATTCTGGACGCGGCGATGCGTGGAGAATTGGAGGTTACCCCGCCGTTCAAGCCGTGGCTGGAAGAAAAGATGGTGTTCGCATTTCTGTGGCACAGTCAACTTCGGGATTATTGGCGGATGGAGCTTGGGGAGAAGACGCTGGCAAAATTGCAGCAAATTTTTCCATACACGTGGATTATGGATCCGACTCCGCTGCCGCCGCACGCGGTCATTCCCGAGTTGGGGATTCGGGATTGGCGGGAGATGGCGAAGTTTTCGCAGAAGCAGCGCGAGCTGGTGTTGAAAGTGAGCGGGTTTTCGTCGCAAGCATGGGGTAGTCGTGGTGTCTGGGTGGGACACGATTTGTCGGCAGCGGAGTGGGGCGCCGCAATCGAAGGCGCGCTGAAGGATTTTGAGCATCGCCCGTGCATCTTGCAACGGTTTCACAAGTCGAAGGTGGTATCGGTGAGCTACTATGACTTCGATGCGAGCGAGTTGAAGACGATGCAGGGAAAGGCGCGATTATGTCCGTATTATTTTGTGAGCGGTCCTAATGATCAGGCGAGCGTAAAGCTCGGCGGTATCCTCGCCACGATTTGTCCTGCGGAGAACAAGCTGCTGCATGGGAAGAGTGACGCGATCATGGCACCGTGCAGGGCAAGAAGTTAGAAGCGTGGATTCAGGACTGAATGTTGGCTAATCCTTCATCGAGTCAGGATTGATTCCAAGCGTTGCGCACCAGCGGCGGTAGGCGGTTTCGGTGATTTCGGAGGGCTTGATTTCGCTGCGACCGCCCCAAAAGACGTTGGTGTACGTGGCGGGGATTCCGCAGGTTTTCAAGTGCTGATCTATGGCGGCTTTGTGGTCGAGGAGAAGTTTTTTATCGAGGCCGTGGGCGACGCCCATGACGTTGACGTTGTGGAATTCGGGCCCGCCTTCGCGCCAGTAGGCGTGGGTCATAATATAATGGCGAGCGACCTCGCGCCCGGCCTTGGCTTCGCGACCCGGGGGGACAGCCCAATGGAATAGCGCGTTGAATTTCGTGACGCGTTCTCCGCTGGCGGTTGGTTTTACGTGTTCGAGGAAGGTGGAGAAACGTCCCAGGATTTTGCGGGAAGCCATGCCATCGGCGATCTCGTAAAACTTTTCGAGGGGGAGTCCTGCTTCTTTGGCTCGATCTGCCCAGATGTGTTCGACGATTTCTTCGGGTTTGAATTCCCGTTTCAGCGGTTCGAGGATTTGCCGTTCGAGAGGGGAAAGCGGTTCCAGTTTGACCTCGGTGGCTTCGACGGGGGCATCGGCTTTTTCGCCGGGGGCAATGGTCCGGCGGCGGACGTGACCGACGCCGAGGGTGAAGATCATTTTAGGGGGCATGATGCGAAATTTGTCGGCGCCGACGGTGCGCAGGAGAAATTCGCAATGTTTGGCGAGAGAAAAACCTTGCGGGACTTTGAGAGTGGTCCAGAGTTTATAGTTGGAGCCAGTGGCGACCGCATCGGTGGTGCGGAGAACGACGTGTCCACTGAACGGGTCTTGTTGGAACATATAATTGAAGGCGGCATCAAGCTTTTCGTTGGGAACCTGCCACGCAACGAGAGCCCCGTTGGCGAGGTTGGTGGCAAGAAGCGTTTGACGTACTCTTCGGATTGTCCTGGCAAGCAGCATGGCTTGGATTCGTTCGATGACAACGGGCAGGTCAACGCCGCTGCGCCGGGCGATTTCGCCGAGAGGGTCACGATGGAAACCGGCGAGCTGGTCTTCAGAGATGGCGAGGATGCGGGCGTTGATGGGGTCGTTGACGTTGGTCGAAATCGTGGCGGTAGTCATCAGGGGAAAGTCTATCACATCAAGACCGCGCTTGCATTTCTAGATTTCTTGGCGATAATCCGCGCCTGTCATGGCACTAAAACAATTCGAACTGAATATTACGAAGATCGTGCAAGAGACGCCTGATGTGCGGACGTTTCGGTATGATTGGAACGGGAACGAATTCGACGTAAAGACGGGGCAGTTTATTACGGTGAATTTTCTCGACGACCCGAAGACGCGTCGGGCGTATTCACTTTCCAACTGCGCGCTCGACCGTGGATATTTTGAAGTGACCGTGAAGCGGATGGGGAATTTTGGCACGCGCTTTTATGACAATGCGCGTGAGGGGATGAAAATGTGCGTGTTGCCGCCAACGGGAAAATTTTTGCCGCCGATCAATTCGAGCAAGGATTTGTTCATGATGGCGGGGGGGAGTGGGGTGACGCCATTTCGCGGATTTGTGCGGGAGATTTCGAGGCGCGGATTGCCGACGAAAATGACGCTGATGTACAGCGTGCGCGTGCCGCAGGACATCATCTTCAATGATGAATTTCGCAAGCTCGAGGCAGCAAATCCGAATTTCCGATTTTTGGTGACTTGCACGAGGGCGACACCGGAGCAACAATGGACTGGGAGGGTAGGGCGGATGGATTCGAATTGGATCTTGGAGAACACGCGTGACCGAGAAAACACGGTCTATTATACCTGCGGCACGAATGACTTGATTGACTCGATGGCAAAGTTATTGGCGGAAGCCGGCGTTCCCAAAGACCACATCGTCTTTGAGAAATGGGGGTAGCAAAAATCGTTGTTGACAAATCGTCCCGCCGATTGTAATTTGCGCACGCTTGGTGAGAAACAGGCTTGCTAGGCGAATTACGGAAAGAAAACAGAGAAACTCGTTTGTTTTTGCCCTTGGGCAAAGATGAAGGGGTTTTTTGTCGTATTTTTTAGCGGAGCACGAAACGGATGGAAACGCGATGTGGCCTGCGTAGCTCAGTTGGTAGAGCACGTCCTTGGTAAGGACGAGGTCATCGGTTCAATCCCGATCGCAGGCTCCACACGAAACGCGAACACGAACCAGTTAGGAGACGACCATGGCAAAAGAGCAATTTAAGCGCGGCAAACCGCATATGAACATCGGAACGATCGGCCACGTGGATCACGGCAAATCCACCCTGACGGCCGCCATTGTAGCCACTCAATCCCGCAAGAACATGGCGGAAGTGAAGAGCTACGCCGAAATTACCAAGGGCGGCACTGTGCGCGACGACACGAAAACGGTTACCATTGCCGTCTCTCACGTCGAGTATGAGAGCGAAAAGAGGCATTACGCCCATATTGATTGTCCGGGACATGCCGACTACGTCAAAAACATGATCACGGGCGCCGCGCAGATGGATGGCGCGATTTTGGTGGTCAGCGCGGCCGATGGCCCGATGCCGCAGACTCGCGAGCATATCCTTTTGGCTCGTCAGGTGGGCGTGCCGGCCATCGTAGTTTACCTGAATAAGGTGGATTTGGTGGACGACCCTGACTTGTTGGATTTGGTCGAGGAAGAAATTCGTGACCTACTCAAAAAGTACGAATTTCCGGGAGACACGACTCCGATTATCCGCGGCAGTTCGTCGAAGGCATTGGCGGGCGACCCGGAGGGAGAAAAATCCATTGCCGCATTGCTGGCGGCGTGCGATGAGCATATTCCGATCCCGATTCGCGACTTGGATAAGCCGTTTCTGATGAGCGTGGAAGACGTGTTCAACATTGAAGGTCGTGGCACCGTGGCAACCGGGCGCGTGGAGCGCGGCAAACTGAAAAAGATGGAAGAAGTGGAGATTATCGGATTGAAGCCGACGGCCAAGACGGTGGCGACGGACATGGAAATGTTCCGCAAAATGCTGGACGAAATCGTGGCGGGCGACAACGCGGGCGTGCTGTTGCGCGGCGTCAAAAAGGAAGATGTCGAGCGCGGCCAAGTGTTGGCAAAACCCGGCAGCATTACTCCGCACACTAAATTTAAGGCAGAAGTGTATGTGTTGAGCAAAGAAGAAGGTGGTCGTCACACGCCCTTCTTTATCAAATACCGACCCCAGTTTTATTTCCGCACGACCGACGTGACCGGCGAGGTAAAAGACATCAAATCCTCCACAGGCGACAAGGTGGAAATGGTGATGCCTGGCGACAACGTAAACGTGGAAGTGGAATTGATCCAGCCGGTCGCGATGGAGAAGACATTGCGCTTCGCCATTCGCGAGGGTGGCCGGACGGTTGGGGCGGGAAGAATATCGGAAATTATCGCTTAACCAAGCGGCGGCAAGAGCGACGACGAGAATTTCGAGGTCAATCTTCGGTTCTCACGCCCGACGTGGTCGAACGTTGGGTGCGCGCGCATCCTTGTCGTTCAACGACGAGACGAAGGCAAACGAGCGATGGCACGCGAAACGATAACGTTGGCTTGTACCGAGTGCAAGCGGCGCAACTACACCTCCACCCGGAATAAAAAGGTGCAAGGGGCGGAGCGTCTGGAAATCAACAAGTTTTGCCGATGGTGCAAACGTCACGTCTTGCATCGCGAGACTAAATGAGTGATACTCTACACGCGGCGAGGCCGGTAGCTCAATTGGTAGAGCAACGGTCTCCAAAACCGTCGGTTGGGGGTTCAAGTCCCTCCCGGCCTGCCATGGAGGCGCGATGAAACAGCGCGTCCTCGATTTCCTCGCTGGCCACTGGTTTGCCCTGTTGATGTGGGCAATCCTTCTCGGCATCGCCACGTACTTCGCCGTAAAGCACTGGTCGAAAATCCGCCAGTTTCTTATCGACGTGAAAAAAGAACTAGAAAAATGCACGTGGCCGACCCGTCAAGAGCTGCGCGAATCCACGGTCGTGGTTGCCGTCTCGGTGTTAGTGTTGGGAGTGTTCGTCGCGTTTTCCGACGTCGTTTTCTCGAAATTTTTCGGAGGCATCCTCTACGCGTTCGGGTTGCGAGAGAAGTGGTTTTAAGACCGATTGTATGACAGCGACCGCCACAGATTTTGACTGGTTTGTGCTGCACACCCTTTCCGGGCAAGAGCAGCGGGTCAAGGACTCCATCGAAAAACGGCTTAAACCGGAAGAGATGGCCGAGTTTGTCGCCGAAGTGCTGATTCCCACGGAGAAAGTGGCGGAGATCAAGAAGGGCAAAAAAAACACGATGTCGCGCAAGTTTTATCCGGGATACGTTTTGATTCGCATGAAGCTTTACGACGAAAAACATCAGCTATTGGAAAAGCCCTGGTATTTCATTCAGGAAACACCCGGCATCATCGGTTTTGTCGGGGGCGAACGCCCCGTGCCGCTCCAGAAAAAGGAGATCGACGCCATTCTCGCGCAAACGAGCGAGCAGCACGAAAAAGTAAAACCCAAAGTCGCCTTCGCCGTCGGCGAGACCGTCAAGGTTACCGATGGTCCATTCCTCAACTTCAGCGGCACGGTCGAAGAAGTTGACCCGGAACGCGGCAAACTTAAAATCACTGTTTCCATTTTCGGCCGCAACACGCCGGTCGAATTGGAATACTGGCAAGTGGAACGCGGTTAAAGGAGAATCATGGCACCCAAAAAAATCCAGGGCTATGTGCGGCTGCAAATCCCGGCGGGACAAGCGAATCCGGCGCCGCCCGTGGGCCCGGCTCTCGGTCAGCAGGGAGTCAACATCATGCAATTCTGCAAGGATTTCAACGCGGCCACTCAAAAAATGGCGGGCGACATCATCCCCGTCGTGATCACCGTTTTCAGCGATAAGACGTTCAGTTTCATCACCAAGTCGCCCCCCGCCAGCGCGTTGCTCAAAAAAGCGGCTGGAATCGCCACCGCCAGTGGTGTGCCCAACCGCGACAAAGTGGGCAAGGTTACACGGAAACAAGTCATGGACATCGTCAAAATAAAACGAAACGACCTGAACTCGAAGAGTGATGAAGCCGCTTTCCGCGTCATCTCCGGCACGGCGCGTTCGATGGGAATCGAGATTGTGGAGGCATAATGGCCAAACAAAGCAAACGATATCGAGAAGCGCTCAAGCAACTCGGCGCGGACAACGGACAGAAACTCTGGCCGTTGGCTGACGCTGTTGCCACGCTCAAGAAATTTCCCGCCACAAAATTCAATCAAACCGTCCAGCTCGCGTTCAAGCTCGGCGTGGATCCGAAGCAGTCCGATCAGATGGTTCGTGGCACCGTAGCCCTCCCGCACGGGAGCGGCAAAAAAGTTCGTGTCGTCGTTTTCGCTCGGGGCGCCGCCGCCGAGGCCGCCAAATCGGCCGGGGCTGATCATGTTGGTTTCGAAGACCTCGTGAAGAAAGTCCAGGAAGGCTGGGCGGATTTTGACATTGCGGTGGCGACAACCGAGGCGATGAACGAGGTTCGAAAGCTTGGCCGTGTGCTGGGTCCACGCGGTTTGATGCCGAATCCGAAGACGGGCACGGTGACCGACGATGTCGCGAAAGCGGTCAAGGAAGTGCAAGCAGGCCGGGTGGAATTCAAGCTCGATAAGAACGGCAATGTTCACGTGCCGTGCGGAAAAATTTCTTTCGAGGTGGACGCGTTGGCGGTCAACGCTCGGACCGTGATTGAAGCGGTGTCGCACGCGAAACCGTCGTCATCGAAGGGCACGTTTATTCAGAGCTGCACGATTGCGGCAACCATGAGTCCCGGATTGCGAGTGGATGTTTCGCCCATTTTGGCTCACCAAGCATAAGGAGAACGATGCGCCCAGAAAAAAAATATTTAA
Source organism: uncultured Verrucomicrobiota bacterium (assembly GCA_964348665.1). Lineage (GTDB taxonomy): Bacteria > Verrucomicrobiota > Verrucomicrobiia > Palsa-1439 > CAYGDP01 > CAYGDP01. The sequence goes on along the minus strand of CAYGDP010000009.1, from coordinate 7,429 downwards.
TTGCCGAAGTGCATGGCCACCTAAAAGGGGGGCAGTTTTTGGTATTGACCGACTACACCGGGATGAAGGTTGGCCACATGAATGAATTGCGAAAACGACTGGCGGCGGTGGGAGCGAAGATGCACGTTGTCAAGAACAGCGTGTTCCGGATCGCCGCCAAGGAAGCCGGATTGCCGGAGTTCGATGGAGGATTATTGGGGCCGACGGCGGCGATTACAGGGTCGGACATTGGCGCGGCGTCGAAAGTATTGAAGAATTTCACGGCGGAATTTGAGCGGCCGAAAGTCAAGGTTGCCGCGTTTGACGGAAAACTGCTGACGTCCGCCGAAGTGAAAATGATTGCCGACTTGCCTTCGCGCGAGGCGTTGCTGGCGCAGTTGCTCGGTTTGATTCAGATGCCCGCGACCCAGTTGGCTCGTTTGATGAACGAGCCGGCGAGCATGATTGCGCGAGTGGTGAATGCGAGCGCGCAGAAATCGGAAGTCGCTAAGACATAAACAAATTTCGCAGCGTCACCCGCCGAGGGCGGGTGTTGTTGTGATGTACCAAAGGAAAACAAAACGAACACGTAAAACGTGATTAGGTTCGTCGTCCCGCATGCGTGCGGGAAGAAATGATCCGCCGCGGCGGACCGCGATGAACGAAGGAGATACCATGGCAGACATCAATGCGTTGACGGAACAAATTAGCGGACTGACTCTGTTGGAAGCATCCCAACTGGTCAAATCGCTGGAGACGAAGCTCGGCATTTCAGCAGCCGCCCCTGTGGCGGTGGCGGCGCCAGCCGCGCCGGCGGCGGCGGGCGGAGCGGACGCCAAGAAGCAGGAAGAATCGGCGACAGTCACGGTGACGTTGCTGGCCGGGTACGATCCGGCGAAGAAGGTGGCGATCATCAAGGCTCTGCGCGAGTGCGTGAGCGGGTTGGGATTGACCGACGCGAAAGCGTTGGCGGAACAAGCCCCCAAGCCGATTAAGAATGACATCCCGAAGGCCGAGGCGGCGGAGATCCAGAAGAAGATCGAAGCTGCGGGCGGCAAAGTAGAAATCAAATAAAGGAGCGCGATGGCGGAACAAAACGGCCGCATTAACTTCGGAAAACTCAAAGAGGTGGTTGAACTGCCGAATCTCATCGAGATTCAGGTGGATTCGTATGTGGAATTTCTGCAGCGCGAAATTGCGCCCGAGAAGCGAAAAAATATCGGGTTGCAAGCCGTGTTCAAGGAAGTGTTCCCGATCACCAGTTACGACGGGCAGGTGACGCTCGATTTCGTCGAGTACAAAATCGGCGAGTCGAAGCTCTCTGTCCTCGAAGCGCAGCGCCAGAGCCAGACGTATTCGGCCCCGCTGCATGTGATTTTTCGGCTGAAAGAAGGCAACAAAGCCGCCAAAGAGGAGTCGGTGTACATGGGCGAATTGCCCTTGATGACGCCCCAAGGCAGTTTTGTCATCAACGGCGCCGAACGCGTCATTGTCAGCCAACTCCACCGTTCGCCGGGCATCGCTTTCGAGCAGAGCATCCATTCGAGCGGGAAAACGCTCTTCAGTTTCCGCATTATCCCCGACCGCGGCAGCTGGCTGGAAATGCAGTTCGATCAAAACGATCTGCTGTATGTTTTCCTCGACCGCAAACGACGTCGCCGGAAAATCCTGGCCACGACCTTGTTGCGCGCCTTGGGCTACGGCAAGGACGAGGATTTGTTGAAGCTCTTTTATGGAATCGAGACCGTTCATTTGAAGACCGATTCCGAAAAGCTGGAGTCAGGATTAAAGGTGTTGGTGGAGGATGCGGTGGACACTGCGCAAAACACGACCATCGCGCGAGCCTTGGAGCCGTTGACCAAGGCGATTGTGCGTCAGTTGATTGACGCTGGCATCGAGAAGGTTCGCGTGGTGGATACCACCCCGGACGACGGTGTGATCGTCGGTTGCATCAAGAAAGACGCAACGAAGGATCACGAGGAAGCGTTGAAGGACATTTACCGCCGGCTGCGTCCCGGCGATCCTCCTACCGTGAAGAACGCGGAGGCATTGATCAAACGGCTGTTCTTCGATGCGCGCCGGTACGATCTGGGTCGTGTGGGTCGGTATAAGCTCAACCAGAAGCTTAGCTTGGACGCCGATCTCGACAAACGGATTTTGCACAATGAAGACGTGGTTTCCGCGATGAAGTATTTGTTGTCCCTGCGGAAAGGCGAGGGAAGCGTGGATGACATCGATCATCTTGGCAGTCGCCGTATTCGCACGGTCGGTGAATTATTGGCCAATCAATGCCGGGTTGGCTTGGCGCGCACCGAGCGGTTGGTGAAAGAGCGCATGACGCTTTTTGATTCCAGCCACGATAATATGACACCGCAACGGCTCGTCAATCCGAAGGCGTTGAGCGCGGTCATTCGCGATTTCTTCGGTCGCAGTCAGCTCTCTCAATTTCTCGACCAGACCAATCCGTTGAGTGAGTTGACGCACAAGCGCCGTCTCTCGGCGCTTGGACCGGGCGGACTTTCGCGCGAGCGTGCCGGATTCGAGGTTCGCGACGTTCACCCGACGCACTACGGCCGGATTTGTCCGGTGGAAACTCCGGAAGGGCCTAACATCGGTCTTATCAGCTCGCTCTCGACATATGCTCGGGTCAATGAATTTGGGTTCATCGAAACACCGTATCGCCGAGTCAAGGACGGTCGCGTGGCTGATGATGTGGAATATCTGACGGCGGATAAAGAGGAAAAATATGTCGTTGCGCAGGCGAATTCCTTGATGGACGGTCGCGGTCATTTGCAAGGTCCGCGCGTGCTTTGCCGGTACAAGGGGGATTTCATTGAGGTTGAGCCGAGCCGGGTGAACTACATGGATGTGTCGCCCAAACAACTTGTATCGGTCACGGCGGGGTTGATTCCATTTCTCGAACACGACGACGCCAACCGGGCGTTGATGGGATCGAACATGCAACGGCAAGCGGTTCCGTTGTTGCGGAATGAGGCGCCATTGGTCACCACAGGCATCGAAGAACGCGTTGCGCGGGATTCGAAGACGGTGATTGTTGCCGAAAAAGCTGGCCGTGTTGCTTTGGTGGATGCGCTACGGATCATTGTTAGCGAAGACGGCAAAGTGCCCGAGGGCAAACGCCGCATTGAAAGCGATGATAAAGTCCAGATGTATGAGCTCCGCAAATTTATGCGTTCCAATGCGGGCACCTGCATCAACCAAAAACCGATTGTGAAGAAGGGTCAATACGTTCGCCGCGGCCAGGTAATTGCGGATGGCCCTTGCACTGACGACGGAGAATTGGCGTTGGGGCGCAACATATTGGTAGCGTTTATGCCGTGGTGCGGTTACAACTTCGAGGACGCCATTTTGATCAGCGAAAAACTGGTCAAGGAAGATGTTTTTACTTCGATTCATATCGAGGAATTCGAGATTGGCGCTCGTGATACCAAGCTCGGCCCGGAAGAAATCACGCGCGATATTCCCAATATTGGAGAAGAGGCGCTCAAAAATCTTGGCCCGGATGGCGTCATCCGGATTGGTGCCGATGTGAAGCCGGGCGACATACTGGTTGGCAAGATCACGCCAAAATCCGAGACGGAATTGGCGCCCGAAGAGCGCCTGTTGCGCGCCATCTTTGGGGAAAAAGCCGCGGATGTGAAGGACAGTTCGCTGTATGTGCCGAGCGGTTCAGGCGGAATCGTGATGGATATTCGCGTCAGCTCGCGCAAAGAGGCGTCGAAGGAGAGGACTTCGCCCAGCGAGAAGCGAAAGCAGCTCAAGAAAATCAACGACGAATACAAGAGCAAGAAAAATGAATTGCTCGAACAACTCACCGAAGCGCTTTCCAACGTGCTTCTCGGCGAAAAAATCCCTCTCGACGTTGTCAACGCCGAAACCGGCGAAATCATCATCCCGGCCAACCGCAAAATCACCAAGACGTTATTGCGCAAGATGGCGATGGCCTACGACCATATCGAGATTGATCCTTCGCCGATCCGGATGAAAATCCGCGAGATCATCGGCGGCTACGAACACAAGTTTAACGAGTTGGAAATCGAGAAGGAGCGCGCGCTCGACCGCGTGGAAAGCGGTGACGATGTGGAGCCGGGGGTCATTAAGGAAGTCAAACTTTACATAGCCAGTAAGCGGAAACTGGCGGTAGGCGACAAGATGGCCGGTCGACACGGCAACAAAGGTGTAATCGCGAAGATCGTCAAAGAAGCCGATCTGCCCTATCTGCCGGATGGCACTCCGGTGGAAATTGTGCTCAACCCGCTTGGCGTGCCCAGCCGCATGAACGTGGGGCAAGTCCTAGAAATTCACCTCGGTCTGGCGCTGAGGGCGTTGGGGATGAAGGTGACAGCGCCGATTTTCGATGGCATCAAGGAAGATCAGATCAAGGAATTGCTTGCGAAATCGAAGAAGGAAAAAGGATGGGAATGGATCTGCGAGGACGGAAAATCCGTTTTGTTTGACGGCCGCACCGGCGAGCCATTTGACCAGCGCATCGTGGTCGGTTTCATGTATCTCCTGAAGCTGGGTCACCTTGTCGCTGATAAAATTCATGCCCGCGCCGTTGGTCCCTACTCGTTGGTGACACAACAACCGCTTGGCGGCAAGGCGCAATACGGCGGTCAACGTGTCGGCGAAATGGAAGTTTGGGCGCATGAAGCCTATGGCGCTGCGTATACACTGCAAGAAATGCTGACCGTCAAGAGCGACGACGTGCAGGGCCGCACTCGCATTTACGAAAGCATCGTGAAAGGCGAATGCTCGCTTGAGGCTGGCACACCGGAAAGCTTCAATGTTTTGATGCGCGAAATGATGAGCCTTTGTCTCGACGTGAAAGTCGGGAAAGGCGTCAAAAACTAACCAAGAGAATCTATGAGCAAGTCCGAAGCGCGAGAAGTATTGGGATTGGAAAAACCGGAAGTGTTCGACGCCGTCAGTATCGGCATCGCCTCGCCCGACACGATCCGGTCCTGGTCGAAAGGGGAAGTCAAGAACCCCGAGACGATCAATTATCGCACTTTCAAGCCCGAAAAGGGTGGGTTGTTCTGCGAGCGCATTTTCGGTCCGGTGCGCGATTGGGAATGCAACTGCGGAAAATACAAGCGCATCAAGCACAAGGGGATCGTTTGCGACCGTTGCGGCGTCGAAGTGACCTTGAGCCGGGTCCGCCGGGAGCGGATGGGGCATATCGAGCTTGCCGTGCCGACCAGCCATATCTGGTTTTTCAAGTGCATGCCCTCGCGCATCGGGTTGATGCTCGACATGACGGCGCGATCGTTGGAGCGGGTGTTGTACTACGAGGATTACATCGTGGTGGATCCGGGCAAGACACCGCTTCGTGAGAAACAATTGCTCACCGAGATGGAATACCGCGAGGCAGTGGAAACCTACGGAGAAAACAAATTTACTGCCAAGATGGGCGCGGAAGGTCTCCGGGACTTGCTGGCGAAGGTCAATCTCAAGGAAGTGGCGAAGGAATTAGAGAAGGCGCTGGCCGCCAGCAAAAGCAAGCAGGTTCGCCGCAAACTCGCCAAGCGGCTGAAATTAGCCCAAGGTTTTCTCTCCTCCAAAATGCGCCCGGAATGGATGGTGCTCGAAGTTTTGCCTGTCATCCCGCCTGATTTGCGCCCGCTCGTCCCGCTGGAAGGCGGACGGTTCGCCACCAGCGACCTAAATGACCTATATCGGCGCGTCATCAATCGGAACAATCGCCTGCGCAACTTGCTTCAGCTCAAGACGCCCGACGTGATCATCCGCAACGAAAAACGCATGTTGCAGGAAGCAGTGGACGCGCTCTTTGATAACGGCCGCCACGGTCGTCCAGTCCCCGGCGCGGGCAATCGTCCGCTTAAATCGCTGAGCGATATGTTGCGCGGCAAGAGCGGCCGTTTCCGCCAGAATCTTCTCGGCAAACGCGTCGATTACTCCGGCCGGTCGGTCATCGTCATCGGCCCGGAATTGAAACTTCATCAATGCGGGTTGCCCAAAAAGATGGCGTTGGTTCTCTTCGAGCCGTTCATCATTCGCCGGCTCAAAGACATGGGACACGTTCACACCGTCCGCGCCGCGAAGAAACTCATCGAGCGTCAATCTCCGGAGGTCTGGGACATTCTCGAAGAAGTCACGCGCGGACATCCGGTTCTGCTCAACCGGGCGCCGACCTTGCACCGTCTCTCGATTCAGGCATTCGAGCCGTTACTGATCGAGGGTGAGGCGATTCGCATTCATCCTCTCGTTTGCACCGCGTACAATGCGGATTTCGACGGCGACCAGATGGCAGTGCACATCCCGCTTTCGGCGGAGGCGCAACTCGAATCGCGATTGTTGATGCTTTCCACCAACAACATCTTCTCACCATCGAGCGGCAAGCCGATCACCACGCCCTCGCAAGACATCACGCTGGGCTGCTATTATCTGACGCACGAAAAGCGCGATATCCGCAAAGGGAAAGAGGAGAAGCGGCTGAAGATCTTTCGTGATTTTGAAGAGGTGTTTTTCGCCTACGAAAGTGGTGTTGTCAAAATCCACGAGCAAATCTGGTTGAGCAACACGGATTTTGGAAAGAAAACGGTTTTCGGCAACGCGGAAAAGAAAACATTGCAGACCACCGTGGGCCGGGTGATTTTCAACGAGATTTGGCCGAAGGAACTCGGTTTCTACAATGGAGTCGCCAGCAAAGGGAAGCTGGGCGATTTTATCTGGCAATGCTACCGCGTCGCGGGTCACGACAAAACCGTGCAAGTTCTCGACACTCTCAAAGATCTCGGCTTCCATTACGCCACCCGCGCGGGCGTTTCCATCGGGCTTGACGACATGATTATTCCGCCCGAAAAGAAATCGGTCATCACCACCGCGCATAAACAGGTTGTTGAAGTGGAAAAACAGTACCGAGCGGGCGCCATTACTGGCGGCGAGCATCACAACAAGATTGTGGACATTTGGAAGAGCGCGACCGACGAGGTTGCCAAGGTCATGTTTCAGGCCCTCGAACACAATGAAGCCCGTGCCGAAATCAACCCCGTCTTTCTCATGGTGGATAGCGGAGCTCGCGGAAATCGCACCCAGGTGACGCAACTGGCGGGGATGCGCGGTTTGATGGCCAAGCCATCCGGAGAAATTATCGAGCGCCCCATCATCTCGAACTTCCGGGAAGGATTGACGGTGCTCGAATACTTTATCAGCACCCACGGCGCCCGCAAAGGTTTGGCGGATACCGCGCTCAAGACCGCTGATGCCGGGTACATGACCCGGAAATTGGTGGACGTCGCGCATGATGTCATTACTTACGAGGAAGATTGCGGCACGGCCAATGGCATTTGGGTGAAGCCGATTTTCACCGGCGAAGATGAAATCGTAAAGTTGAGCGAGCGTATCATCGGGCGATACGCGGCGGATGACATTGCCGACCCGCTGCAGCCGCGCAAAAAGATTGTCA
>CAYGDP010000008.1:21683-182871 GCA_964348665.1 uncultured Verrucomicrobiota bacterium | reverse complement strand
AAACCCATGGCCAAGTTTAATGTTATATACTGTCCAACCAATGGGGCAAGGTCAAGTGCAGATTGAATGTCGGCTTCAACGAGATCAACCCTTGGTATAACTGTATTCTCAAGTTGTTTACGAACTGCTTGCCAACTATTTTTTTCATCATCTTTCAGAAAAAGACTTGCCTCTGAAGCTGATGCTCCGCAGATGACAACACTGTCATTCACCACCTTGAACCCAAGTCCTGTCATCTCTGTTGCGTATGCGAGGACAACACCGAGCGGCGCGTTATTCATTTTCAGAGTGATAAGAGGAACATGAGTTTTTGTTCGCGGTCCGATCCGAAATTGTATGTCATCCGCCAAAGGCTCAAATTCATTTGCAATTTTTATCTTAATTCCACGATGCTCGTCACGGTCTAAGTGGACGCTCCCTTCCGCAATTATCTCTGCGAACTGCTTGACAGTCGCTCGATTGAAGTTCACTTTGGGGAAAACAATAGTTACAAGCTTCTTCTTAACAGTCTCTCGCAATGCTTTGTCGTCTCCCAGGCTGGGCAGAGCGACAGTACACGCCAGAACAGTCATTAGATATTCTGTTATAATTGCTGGTTTAATGCTCATCTCGTCCCCTTACTTCCCCATCTTCCTTAAATTCTCCAGGCAACGCGCGATACAGTCCAGCGGCGCGGCAGCGTAGGCTTCCTGCTCAACGATGTACCATTCCGTCCCGCCTCTGGTTTCGCAAAGCTCGAAGATTTCTTTCCACTTCACGTCACCTTCCCCGAGCACCGCTTTATCATTTGTCTTGGAAAATTCTTTCAGGTGCACCGTCGTGGCGCGCCCGGGATAGCTCGATAGAAAAGGGACGGGGTCAGCGCCGCCGTGCATGGCGTTGGCAGTGTCGAGTTGCATGATGACTTCGTGTTTAGTGTTGCCAAAGAACAAATCCCACGGAGTCGTCCCGTCGAGCGCCTGAAATTCTTCGTGATGATTATGATACCCGGTACGCATTCCGAGCGGTGTGAGTTTGTCGGCGACTTCATTGAACTGGCGCGCGGTTTCCAGCAGCGCGTCGCGCGTATTGCGTTTTTCCTTCGGCAGCCACGAGACGATGAGGAAACGGTTGCCGATGGTTTTGTGGAACTCGATGGTTTCCTTGAGTATGTCACCCTGCAGCACGTCGAGGTGCATATGCGCGCCGCAACATTTCAGGCCGTTGTCATCGAGCATCTTCCGAATGTCCTGTGCCGAGTGGCCGTAATAACCCGCGAACTCAACGGCGTCGTAGCCCATTTTCTTGATGGCCGCCAGCACGCCCGGCAAATCCTTCGCCGCGTCCTCGCGTACGGAGTAGAGTTGAACGCCAATCGGGAGTTTATTCATGGTTGATAACTTGCCTTAATCCGAAGTTGAAACCAACGGAGAAGTGTTTCCCCATTTGCCTTGAAAAACGAATTCGCCCAGCGACTTCCGCTCCCGGGGCGCGAGCTCGCGCTGGCGCAACTCGTCGGACAGGGTAGCGAGATCACCCGGGTAACCGAGCGCGATCGCGGCGACAGGTTCGTGAGTGACGGGAATCGAAAACACCTCGCGCGCCTTCCCGAGGTCGAACCCTGCTAGCTGATGCGCGAACAAACCGAGAGCCGTCGCTTGCAGCGCGAGATTTTCCGCCGCCAGCCCGACGTCGTGAAATGCGTGGCGATTCGGTTTGTCGTTGCGCTTGAAGTTGAGCTGGGCGACCGAGAGCATCAATACGGGCGCTGCCTTGGCCCAGCTTTGATTGAACTCGACGAGGCAACTCAACAATCGCTCGAACTCCACCGGATTCTCTTTTGTCGCCACGAGGAAGCTCCACGGCTGTTCATTGTAACTGGACGGCGCCCAGCGAGCGGCTTCGAGCAAGCTCAACAATTTTTCACGCTCGACTGGACGATCCGCGAAGGCGCGCGGACTCCAGCGTTGCCGAAGGAGAACGTGAACGGGAAATTGCGTTTCTGCAAGTTTGTCCATCGCCACCTTCTAATGCCCGTGACCTTCGGGACCATGCGCGTGACCGTGCTCAAGCTCCGCCTCGGTTGCATCGCGGATGGCGGTAACCTCAACCGCAAAGGTGAGGTCCACGCCCGCGAGCGGATGATTGCCATCGAGCGTTGCGTGTGTATCGGTGACCTTGACCACGAGGACGACCGGCGCGTGCGATCCGCCACCTGCCCGGAATCGGTCTCCAACTTTTACGTTTGGCGCGGGAAGTTTATCGCGGGGCACATCCACGATGTTAGCAGGATTTTTTTCGCCGTAAGCATCGGCGGCTTTGACCGTGACGGTTTTTTTGTCGCCCGATTTCATCTTGAGCAGTTCGGATTCGAGGCCGGGGATGATTTGGCCAACGCCTTCGAGGAAGGTCATCGGCACGCGGCCGACGGAGCTGTCGAGTTTTTTGCCGGCGGGATCGGTCAGGGTGTAATGGAACGAGATGACACGTTGGGTCACGAGAATCCTTTGGGTTGAAGTTTGCGGCATCCTACGCGTTTCCCCTGCATTGGGGAAAGGATAAAAATTGCGCGACGAGGGACAACCCGCTACGATGATCGCTCTGATGAACATTTCCATCGCTTCGTTCTCGTTTCACGGCCTTCGCGCGGCGGGGGTGATGGACGGGTTCGGTTACCTCGAAACCTGCAAACACCGGTATCGGCTCGACACCGCCGATATCTGGAACGGCATTTGCGGGTCGGACGAGTTGATTTTCGATGAGAAATATCAGCGCGCGTTCAAGGAAGCGCTGGCCGAGCGAGAGTTGAGGCTGGTGAATTATCACGTGGATGGTTGTCATCTGTGGGAGGACGACCCCGCGGCGCGCGAGAAAAATTACAAGTCGGCGCTAAAGCACCTGCAAGTCGCAAAATTCTGGGGCGCCAAGACCCTGCGATTCGACGCGGGTGGGCGGGCGAAAACCTGGAGCGCGGAAGCGTTCGATTTCATCGTCAAACGCTACAAAGAATACTGCAAGATCGCCGACGATTTCGGTTGCCGCGTCGGGCCGGAGAGCCATTGGGGCGCGGAACTGGTGCCCGACAACATGGAACGACTTTGCAAAGCGGTGGATCATCCCGCGTTTGGCATCCTGCTGCACGTCGGTCACTGGGATGACGTTCCCGAAGAGGAGGGCGACCGACGTCTCGCGCGCTGGGCGTGTCACACGCACGTGGACGCGCGTGTCACGCGCACGCGCTTGGACAGCGCGCTAAAAATCCTGCTCGATGCGGGCTACAAAGGTTGTTGGGGCGTCGAGCATCACACCGGCAAGAACGAGTACGCCGAGGTCGAGGTTCAAATCGCCGAAGTCCGGCGCGTGCTGGCGAAACTGCGCGCCGCGGGCCAGGCGGGCGAGAATAAAAATCCGATCCTTGGCTTCTAAACCTCTAACCATCCGAATACAGTGAGAAAAACCATGAGCGACAAGAAAATCCGCATTGGGATCATTGGGGTTGGACAGATTGGGAAGCATCACCTCGACAACTACGCGAAAATCCCCGCGGTCGAGCTGGTCGCGGCCTCCGACGTGAACGCCGCCGAATTGAAGCGCGTGGCTGACCAATACAAAATTCCGAACACCCACGAGAGCTTCCGCGACCTGCTCAAGCGCGACGACATCGTGGCGGTGGACGTGTGTCTGCATAACAATTTTCACGCGCCGATGACCATCGCCGCGCTGGAAGCGGGCAAGCACGTCTATTGCGAAAAGCCGATGGCGGGCGCGTATGCCGACGCACGTGCGATGGCCGAGGCGGCCGCTCGTTGCAAGCGAATGCTGCATATCCAGCTCGGCCTGCTTTACAACAAGGAGACGAAGGTCGCGAAACGGTTGATTGACGAGGGCAAACTCGGCAAGGTTTATCACGCGCGTTCCACAGGCTATCGTCGGCGCGGACGCCCGTTCGTGGACGGATACGGCACGCCCAGTTTCGTAAAGAAGGAGGCGGCGGGGGGCGGCGCTCTATTCGATTGCGGTGTCTATAATATATCCCGCATCCTTTACCTGCTCGGTCAGCCCAAGGTGGAGCGCATCAGCGGGAAAACGTATCAGGAAACCGACATGGATGCGGGTCGCCGCCAGAGCAGCGGGTACAATGTCGAGGAACTCGGCCTCGGCTTGGTCCGCTTTGCCGGTGGGGTGACGATGGACATCATCGAATCGTGGGCGATTCATCTGAACGCGTTCGAAAGCAGCTACGTCGTCGGCTCGGCGGGCGGCGTGCGGCTCGATCCGTTCAGCTTTCACTCGACCTTCAGCGACATCGAGATGAACAGCACCTTCGAATTGGACCGAACCGATTGGCGCTGGCATCAGCTTTGTGAAACCGAGAGCGCCTACGACTCGTCGCAACAACACTGGACCGCCGCGTTGCAAGGACGCGTGCCGCTGCTGCCGACCGCCGCCATCGCGCTGCAAACTTCGCTCATTAGCGAAGCGATCTATCTCTCCGACCAACTCGGACGCGAAGTCACTGCCGACGAAGTGGAGAAGCTATCCAAATCCACCGCGATCAAAGCCTGACCGTGAACCCCTCACGCCTCGAGCCGACTCGTTGTCCCTGGTGCATACGTCATCCAGTCATGATGCGGTACCACGATACCGAGTGGGGCGTGCCGCTGCACGACGACTGTAAGTTATTCGAGTTTCTCGTGCTTGATGCCGCGCAGGCGGGTTTGAGTTGGCAAACAGTATTGCTCAAACGCGAAAATTATCGCGCCGCGTTCGATGGATTCGACGCCGAGAAAGTCGCCCGCTACACGCCGAGGCGCGTGGAGCGTTTGCTGAAAGATCCCGGCATCATCCGCAATCGGCTCAAGGTCCAGTCCGCCATCCGTAATGCCCGCGCATTTCTGGCAGTGCAGGAGGAATGTGGATCGTTCGACCACTACATCTGGCAATTCGTCGTCGGGCAGTCGCGTGTCAACCGCTGGAAAACGCTCTCTCAACTTCCGGCGCGGACAGCCGAGTCTGACGCGATGAGCAAGGACTTGAAACAGCGCGGGTTCAACTTTGTCGGCTCGACCATCTGCTACGCCTTCATGCAGGCCGCGGGCATGGTCAATGACCACTTGGTCGAATGTTTTCGTCATCGCGAAGTGCAGAACCATCGGTAATCCAATGACCACGGGTTATGTTTTGGCAATTGATCAGGGAACGACAGGGACGACCGTCCTGATTTTCGACCACGCGGGAAATATCAAGGGACGGGCGTATTCCGAATTTTCCCAGCATTTTCCCCGGCCCGGATGGGTGGAGCACGATGCCGAGGAAATTTGGACCACCAGCATCCGCGTGGTCGGCGAGGCGTTGAACCGCGCGAAGATTCACGCGCGCGATGTAAACGCCATCGGCATCACCAATCAGCGCGAGACGACCGTTCTGTGGGATCGCGCCACGGGCAAACCCGTTGCGCGAGCAATCGTCTGGCAGGATCGGCGGCCAGCGCGGTTCTGCGACCAACTCAAGGCGCGAGGACTGGAAAAACGGTTCCGCCAAAAAACCGGGCTGGTCATGGACCCTTATTTTTCTGGGACGAAAGTGCGGTGGTTGCTGGACAATGTCAAAGGTTTGCGGAAACGGGCGGAGCGCGGTGAGATCGCATTTGGCACGATTGATTCGTGGCTGGCATGGAAGCTCACGGGCGGTCGCGCGCATGTAACGGATTATTCCAACGCGTCGCGCACGCTGCTGTTCAACATTCGCACCTTGCGATGGGACGATGAACTTCTGAAGATTCTGGGTGTTCCCCGATCTCTGTTGCCTGACGTGCGGCCGTCCTCCTCGATCTTCGGATTTACCGACCCGAAACGGTTCTTTGGCGCGCGGGTTCCCGTGGCCGGCATCGCCGGCGATCAACAGGCGGCGTTGTTTGGACAAGCCTGTTACGGCAAGGGATTGGCGAAAAACACCTATGGCACCGGCTCGTTCATGCTGATGAACACCGGACACAAAGCCGTGACGAGCAAAGAGAAGTTATTGACGACAATCGCCTGGAAAATCGGTGACGAGCCAGTCGAGTACGCGCTCGAAGGCTCAATCTTCGTCACGGGCGCCGCCGTCCAATGGCTGCGCGATGGATTGCAGATCATCGAACGCGCGCCGGAGACGGAAAAACTGGCGCGCGCGCTCAAGGCCAACGACGGCGTCTATTTCGTTCCCGCGCTCGTCGGATTGGGCGCGCCTCATTGGGACCCGTACGCGCGCGGAACGATCCTCGGCATCACACGCGGCACGACACGCGCGCATATCGCGCGGGCCGTCCTCGAAAGCATCGGGTACCAGACCCGTGACGTGGTCGAGGCAATGGAGCGTGATTCAGGGATCGCCTTGAAAACATTGCGATGCGACGGCGGCGCTGCCGTGAACGGTTTTCTCATGCAATTTCAGGCGGACATCCTCGGCGTGCCAGTGGAAGTGCCGCGCATTACCGAGACGACCGCGCTGGGCGCGGCTTATCTGGCGGGATTGGCGACGGGGTTTTGGAAGAGCCGCGGGGAACTGGATGCGAAATGGAAGCTCGCCCGCCGTTACGCGCCTGTTATCCACGAATCCCAACGCGCCAAATTATACCAACGCTGGCTCAAAGCCGTCGAGCGCGCGAAAGGTTGGGAAGAATAGAGAATCCAGAATTCACGAAGCGGTCTCCATCCCAGAAACAGCCATCGCAGTCGAATTGTTCCCGTCCCGTAAGATTGCCCTATCGGGTGAGATGTGTTATCCAGCCCGCGTGATACTTCAAGCCAAATGGGTTGTGCCGATTTCTTCACCGGCAATCGAAAATGGCGCGGTGGAAATTCGCGGCGAAAAAATCGTCGCGGTGGGATGCGCACGCGATTTTCGAGGTAAAACCCGCGACCTGGGCGACGTCGCTCTGTTGCCGGCATTGGTGAACGCGCATTGTCATCTGGATTACACGGACATGGCGGGAAAACTCTGGCCGAGCCGCAGCTTTGTGCATTGGCTCGACCAGATTGTTTCGGTGAAACAGACGTGGGATTTGGAGGATTATCTGCGCTCCTGGCGACATGGCGAGGAAATGCTGCTGGCCAGCGGTGTCGCGACCGTTGCGGACATGGAAGCCGTGGCGGCAAATCTTGCGTTGGGATTGACGTCGCGACTGCGTGTCTGGTCGTTCGTGGAATTGATTGATATCGCGCGGGAGACTCAAACCGATGCGATGCTGGGGCGTGCGTTGCTCGCGGCGGAGCGTCCTCGCCCGCGAGGCGGGTATGGATTATGTCCGCACGCGCTTTACACGGCAAGCCCGGAGGCAATTCGAGCCGCGTCGGCAATCTGCCGGGCGCGACGGTGGCCGATGGCGATTCACCTGGCGGAGTCGCGCGAGGAATGGGAAATGTTCCGGCGCGGACGCGGTGCGATGTTCGATCGGTTCGGCGCTGTGGGGAGGACGACGAGTGACTGTGACGGGAGAACCCCGACGCAAGTGCTGGCGGAGATTGGCGTGTTATCCAGGCATCTTATTGTCGCGCACGCAAATTATGTCACGGACGAAGACATTGCGTTGCTGGCGCGCAATCAGGTCAGTGTCGCGCATTGTCCGAGATGCCACGCTTATTTTGGGCATCGGACGTTTCCGATCGAAAAATATCTGGCTCGCGGTGTGAACGTCTGTCTGGGAACCGACAGCCTGGCAAGCAACGACAAACTCGATCTCTTTGCGGAGATGCGACAATTACAACGTGCGCATCCACGGCTTCCTTCGGAACAAATTTTAGCGATGGCCACGAGGAATGGCGCGCGGGCGATTGGTTTGGAACATAATTGCGGAGCGCTTGTCAAACTGGCTTGGGCGGACCTGATTGCGGTATCCGTCCGGAGCGCTCGCGCCGATCTTTATGATGAAATTGTAGACGCGCGGGCGCCAGTTTGGAGGATGATCGGTGGAAAGGAACAACCATGAAACGAGTGACGATGTGGATATTGATGTTGGGAATCGCGTGGGCGGCGCTGGCGGAAGAGAAAGAACCCCTGAAAAAGCGGGCGCGAAAAGTGATCGTTCCCAAGATTGACTTGAAAGACGCATCCTTGCCGGATGTGCTCGACGAGCTGGCGGAGCTTTGGGCGACGCAAACAAAAAAACCGGAGGAAAAAGAGGGGGCAAGGATGAACTTCATCCTGCAAGTGCCGGAAGAAACCGCAAAACAACTCAAAATCACACTGAAACTCCAACAAATCCCATTCGAAGAGGCCGTCAAATATGTTACACAGATGGTCGGGTTGCGGTATCGAATCGAAGACTTCGCCATCCGAATCTATCCCTACGAACAACCTGCGGAGCAAAAGTAACGTCCCGTGCAGAATTCATTCGACGCGACGCTGCGAAGTGAACTCGATGATTTGCGCCGCACCGACCTGTATCGCGCGCTAACGGAGATCGCGTCCGCGCAAGGCGCGCGAATTCGTATCGCCGATACAGAATTCCTCAACTTTTCGTCGAACGACTACCTGGGATTGGCGAGTGACGAGCGTGTGAAAGCGGCCGCGGTGGCGGCGGTCAAACGCTGGGGGGTTGGCGCGGGTGCGTCTCGTCTGATTGGCGGGACGCAAAGTCCGCACGTCGAATTGGAGCGAACACTGGCGGCGTTCAAGGGGAAAGAAGCGGCGTTGGTGTTTTCCAGCGGTTACGCGGCGAATGTAGGCATCTTCACGGCATTAGTCGGCGCTGCCGACCTGTTGATTTGTGACAAGCTTAATCATGCCAGCATCATCGACGCGGCACGAATGAGCGGCGCAACGCTGCGGGTGTATCCGCACGGACACCTGAAGAAACTTCGCGCGTTGCTGGAGGGCGGGGCGAAGTATCGCCGGAGATTCATCGTGACCGAGACGGTATTTTCGATGGATGGCGATTTTGCGCCGTTGCAGGAGATTGTTGAATTGAAAAGACAGTATGATGCATTGCTGATGATTGATGAGGCGCACGGGACGGGTGTCTTTGGAGAAAATCGGCGCGGCGTTGCGGAGCTGGCCGGCGTGGAAGACCACGTCGAAATCACGATGGGGACGCTCTCGAAAGCGTTGGGGACATTCGGCGGCTACGTCTGCGGGTCGCGAGCGTTGATCGAGACGCTGGTGAATCGCGCGCGGAGCTTCGTTTTCTCGACGGCGCTCCCGGCGATGATTTGCGCCGCCGCTTCGGAAGCGATTGAGATTATCCAAAGCGAGCCGGCGCGGTCGGAGCGATTGCTGGAAAACGCGCGATGGTTGCGACAGGAGATTTCTAATCTGAACATTGAGATTCCAAATGGCGCATCGCCAATTATTCCTGTCATTCTAGGCGACTCGGCGCGCACCCTGGAAGTTTCAAGGAGACTTTTTAAGCATGCGATTTTTGCTCCAGCGATCCGTCCGCCAACTGTGCCGCGCGGGAAGGCAAGGCTTCGGCTGACGGTGAGCGCGTTACATCGCAGGGAAGATTTGGAACGGTTGGTGGCGGCGATGCGAATCGCGCTTGAATCTTGTCAGCGTTTATCTTAAGTAAAGCGACGTATGCCTTATATTCTTTGTGTGGAAGGACCCAATTCGGGGGAGGAATGGTTTATCGGTTCACGGTCGGTAGTGATCGGGCGCAGTCGCGAGGCGGAAGCGACGATTTACGACTCAAAAGCTTCGCGGGAACACGCGCGGATTTTTCTGAAGGGCGCCAGTCATTACCTTGAGGATCTTGGAAGTAAAAATGGCACGTATGTAGAGAGCGAAAAAGTGGCGAAACCGGTGGAGCTAAAAAACGAGGCCTTTATCCAAGTGGGGCAGTCATTGTTTTTATTCACGACGACCAGCCTGCGCGAGAGGGTGGAGCGTCAGCGGTATTCGATCGGCAACGAGGTGCTTGGCACGTCGGAAGGGGCAAAAATGGCCATTAGCGGCGCCATGCACGAAGTTGTCAACGAGGTTGTTTCGAAAAAGCATATCCACATTCGTCACAGCAAGAAAATGAAGCCGGGAAGTCTGGGTTGGATGTTGCAGGGGATTGTCGAGGCGGTGGACACCAAAGAGGAGGATGAAAAAGGCAAAGGGAAACCGAAAAAATAACAGTTGCGCCGCCGTGTGAATCGGAGTAGTTTTTTGGCAGGGAAGTAGGATGGGGTTGGGGAGAATCGAATTGGAGGGGATTATGCCGTACCTGATCTGTTTGGAAGGGGATAACGCAGAAAAGGAATGGGTGGTGGGCACAGACACAACGATTATTGGACGTGACCGCGAAAACGCCGTCTTGCTGCACGACACAAGATCCTCGCGCAAACATTGCAAAATCTACCAGCGAAACAACGTTTACTTCCTCGAAGACTTAGGCAGCCAGAACGGAACACTCATTCAAAATAAGCCCATCAAGGGGGCAACTTTGCTGGAACTCGATACGGTGTTTCAAGTCGGTGGAAGCGTGCTGTACTTCAGCCGATTTAGTCTCGGTGAATTGTTGACCAAGCAATTCACAGAAGCCGGCAGCGCGTATGATCGCGTGGACGCTTTTAACCGTCTACGTGCGCACATTCTTGCCGGCAAAACATCTCAAAAACAGGGTGGGATCGCAAAGAAAATCGGTCACCTGTTCGGAGGCAGCAAAAAGAAAGTTGCGCGAAGTTGGCAAGCTCCACCTTCCGAGAAACACGTCATTTGACCGATGCGCTTCAATGCGCTGCGAGCGCCTGACGATCAGCTGCCGAAAGCGTCAGGCGACGAAGGTTTTTTGCGTTAATCCAGCGTCCCCTGACCGCATGCGCATTGGCCCGCAGCATACACACAAACACTTCCATGGTCACATCAAACCGCGTTATTGCGTAGCGGATTTTTCTCTCCCAGCGCAGCGACTTTACCGTCAGCCCAAGATTGTCTCGCAACCCTTTGTTTAACCTGCGCTCCCGATACCCTTGACTCGTCTTGCCCGTCACTTCCACGCTCGGTAGTTCCCAAAACCCATTCAATCGCCCGTCGCGCGGTCTTTGGATCAGGAGTATTTTCTGCCCCCGACGAACGATTGCCGCAAGCCGGGTTACGGAGGTTCGCTTCAGGCGGCCTCGTCTCGGGAGGAGGTTTTGAAGATTTCGCGCCCGCGCCTGGCATGCCTCGCGCAAGGGACACACAGGACAGCGTGGCGATTTCGGCACACAAACCAACGCCCCCAACTCCATGATTGCTTGATTCCAATCCCCAACTCTGGAGCCGGGCAACAAGGATTCCGCCAACGACCACATTGTTTCGTGCGTTGCTGGTTTGCGAATGTCCGAGCGAATCGCAAACAACCGGGCCATCACCCGACTGACATTGCCATCCACCACCGCCGCTCTTTCATCAAACGCGATGCTGGCGATGGCGCCAGCGGTATAGCGTCCGATGCCCGGTAATTCTCGCAGTTCCGCTGCGGTCTGTGGCAATTTTCCATCGCTACCGAGCGTGAGTCGCCGAGCAGCGGCGTGCAAGTTTCGCGCGCGCGAGTAGTAGCCGAGTCCTTCCCATGCTTTGAGCACATGGCTCGGTCGCGCTTGCGCCAAAGCGCGGATCGTCGGAAACTGTTTCAGCCAGCGACGGTAATACGGAATGACGGCCTCAACGCGGGTTTGTTGCAGCATGATCTCGCTGACCCAAGTCCGATAGGGATCGCGCGTCTCGCGCCAGGGCAATTCGCGCTGGTGCTGGTCGAACCATCGTAAGAGCCGGGTTTGCATGGTTTGCTTTATGCTTTGCGCAATCTTCACGATTTGTTATCGATAGGCGCGATGGCCGAACTCCATTCTTACACGCGCACGCTCTCTGCGCAGCAAATTTCGCAGCTCAAAGCCGACCTTCCCGCGCAAGGCTTTGCCACCATTGTCGTGCCGCACACACAATTCGCCGCCGCAAAAGATAAACTGCGCGTTGCCGTCTACACCAGCGGCAAATTGCTCCTGCAAGGGAAGGGAATACGCGAGTTTGTCGAATTTTACCTCGAACCCAATGTCCTTCGCGAAGCCCGCCTCGGCTACGAGACCCTGCTCGACCCGGCCATTCTCGAACCGCGAATCGGCGTGGACGAAAGCGGCAAAGGCGATTTTTTTGGCCCCATGGTCATCGCCGGCGCGTTCGTAAACGAAACCGTCGTCCGCGCGTGGATGGATAGCGCCGCCGGCATTCGTGACAGCAAGACCGTCACCAGCGACGGTCGCATCGCCGCGCTGGCCAAGGTCATTCGTGAAACCCAAGGCTGCATTTTCGACGTGGTCACGATCGGGCCTGCCGCCTATAATCAGCTGCACAAAAAAATGGGCAGCGTGAACAAAATCCTCGCCTGGGGACACGCGCGCATCATTGAAAATTTGCTCGCAAAACTTGACTCCTCCGGTGACGGGACCAGTTGCAAGAAAGCCATCAGCGACCAGTTCGGCGACAAATCCCTGATCCTCCGCGCGCTGATGGAACGCGGCAAACGCGTCGAGCTGGTGCAACGACACAAAGCGGAAAGTGACTTGGCTGTCGCTGCTGCTTCCATTCTCGCGCGCGATGAATTTGTCCGACGCCTCAAGAAATTAGGTGACCATTTTGAGGTGACACTCCCCAAGGGCGCGTCATCATTGGTCGAGGCGGCTGGCCGCAAGTTCGTCGCGAAACATGGCGCGGAAAATCTTGGGGATGTCGCGAAACTGCATTTTCGGACGACCCAAAAAGTTTGCGCAGCGCGGTGACGTTTTCGGAGTTGACGGCGGCCCGGATTTCGCGTAGAAAACACGCCTCAACGCACGAACGCCTAGTCATTGCCAGACGAAAGCGAAAGAGGAATAATTATGTCCCTGACCAAACGCGAAATTGTAACGCGCATCAGCAACGAAACCGGCCTGATCCAAAATGAAGTGCAGTCGGTTGTCCAACGCACCCTGGATTACATCGCCGACGAGCTGTCGCACGGCCGTAACGTCGAACTGCGCCAGTTCGGTGTCTTCGAAGTGAAAGTGCGCAAGCCACGTCTTGGCCGCGACCTCAACAGCCCCGCCCGGAAACCCATCCGCATCCCCAAGCGCGCCGTCGTCAAATTTAAGATGGGCAAGGAACTGAAGCACCGCGTCAGCAAACTCGTCTAACGGGTTCGCCTGCGTGCTTGTCGTCGCGGCGGTTTTCCGATACATCTGTGGCCATGCAACCGCTGCCCGGTTTTCGCGATTTTTATCCCGACGACTTCGCCGTCCGCCGCCACATCTTCGACCAATGGCGCGAGACGGCTCGGAGGTACGGCTTTCGCGAATACGACGGACCGCCGCTGGAATCACTCGATCTCTACACCAAGAAAAGCGGTGAGGAAATCGTCGGTCAGCTCTACAACTTTACCGACAAAGGTGACCGTGCCATCGCCCTGCGACCCGAAATGACGCCGACGCTGGCGCGAATGATCGGCACGCGGCATCGCGATTTCAAGAAACCGATCAAATGGTTTGCCATCCCCCAGCTCTTCCGCTACGAGCGACAGCAACGCGGACGGCTGCGCGAGCACTTTCAGTTCAACGCCGATATCATTGGGGAAAACAATCCGGGCGCGGATGCCGAGCTGATCGCGTTGGCGATTGATTCCTTGCGTGCATTGGGGTTGACCGAATCGGATTTTATTGTTCGGATTTCAGATCGCCAGGCATGGGAACAGTTTTTTCTGAAACGCGGCGTCGTGTCTGACAAATTATTTGACGCTTTCCAGGCGATTGACAAGTTGGAGCGAGAGACCCCGGAAAAAACGCGGGTCAAGCTGGCTGTCATCGGTCTTACCTCGAATCAAGCGGATGAGGCATTTGCATTCGCAAGCGAGCAGAAACCGTCCTCATTGCAAGAAGGAATGGCGACCATCCAAAGCGTCATGAATGCTCTTGGTGATTTGGGTAATAGATTTTGTGTGCCCGATTTTCGGATCGTTCGCGGATTGGCATACTATACGGGCGTGGTATGGGAAATCCACGATCGCAAAGGCGAGTTGCGGGCCATCGCAGGCGGCGGACGTTATGATCGCTTGATCCAAAATGTCACTGGCGTGGATTTACCCGCCGCAGGTTTTGGCATGGGCGACGTGGTGCTGACGAAATTGCTGAATGATCGCGGACTGTTGCCCAAGACAGAGGCGCGGTTGGATTGCTACGTGGTGATCACGGACGAAATTCTGCGCGGCGCGGCGATGGACCTGATTCGCGCCCTGCGCGCGCTGGGGTTGGCAACTGATTACCCACTCGCCGCGGCCAAGGTAGGCAAACAGTTCGAGCTGGCGTCCGCGTCCGGGGCGAGATTCGCTGTGGTTGTTGGCACCGAAGAATGGGAATCCGGCGAGGTGACACTCAAAAATCTCGCGACCGGCGCGCAGGAGCGTGTAAAGGCAGAACTGCTGGCTGCGAAAATCAAAACCAGTTGTAGTTGAAGCTGATGCTGATCCGTTCCGTGTTGGCCGGGTTAGGAACGACTTCGTGCCGCAACCAGCTTTCAAAGAGGATCACGTTTCCAGTTTCGGCCGGGTACGTGATGTGGTGACGGTTTTCCTGTCGGCAATCCGGTTTCCGAGGCGGCGAGGCCATGAATTTGCTCATGCGCGGGTCTTCGAATTTCAGGCCGGAACTTCCCCGGGGCGTGCGAACGTAGTAGGTGCCGCTGACCGACGAGAGGGGATGCAGATGAAGGCTGTGGCCGGTTTGTCGCGGCATGATATTGATCCAGCAATCGGTCATCTCCAAGCGGCGTCCGTCCAAGTCCCAGTCCAACGCGCGCGCAAAAGCGATGACATGGCGACTGATCTTTCGTTCCAATTCCATGAAGGTGGACGAGAATTTGTGGAGATGCGAGAGTGATGCGTACGACGTGTAGCCGCCCGCGTAATTTCTTTTCGACCATTCGCGTCCCGCCCGATCGTTGGCGCGAATCTGATGACATTCCTTCAATAATTCGACGTTGAAAGCCGCCAAGCCCGTCCGTAGCAGCGGCGCGCAATGAATCAGCGTTGGAAACCATGGGCGTGTTGTCATCGGCCGCCAAGATAATGGAAAGTCTCTAAAAGCGTGAGTAAAAAATATTCGGGTTCCACTCTCGACGATTGATACCGATTGACGATGGGTATCAACACGGGTAGGCTTTCTCGCAAGGATGCCGACCATTTTCCTCGATCATCAATCCACCACGCCGCTGCTGCCGGAAGCGCTGGAGGCGATGCAGCCGTGGCTCGGCGAGAAATTTGGCAACGCCAGCAGCCTGCATCAGCTCGGCCTCGAAGCGCGTGAGGCGTTGGATCGCGCTCGGATCCAAGTCGCTGCGCTCCTCGGCGCCGATGAGCCCGATGAAATTTTTTTTACGGCGAGCGGCACCGAGTCCTGCAACTGGGCGCTCAAAGGTGTCGCGTGGGGTAACCAACGGCGCGGCAACCATATGATTATCAGCGCCACGGAACATTTTGCAGTTCTTCAGGCCGCCGAATGGCTGGCGACGCAAGGGTTCTGTGTGACGAAACTTCCCGTGGATTCCCACGGTCTCGTCTCGCCCGACGACGTCCGCCGCGCGATCACCGACAAAACGATTATAATTTCCATCCATCACGTCAATCACGAGATTGGTACAATTCAACTCCTCGCTGAAATCGGGCGCATCGCCGCCGAACATGGCATCGCGTTCCATACCGATGCCGTCGCCAGCGCCGGCTGGGTGCCGATTGATGTGCGCGAATTCGGAGTGAACCTCCTCTCCATCGCGCCGCACCGGTTTTACGGACCCAAAGGCGTCGGCGTCCTCTGGCGCAACCGCAACGTAAAACTAGCGCCACTCCTACATGGCGGATTCCAGGAACGCGGCCAGCGGTCGGGCACAGAGGACGTGGCGGCCATCGTCGGCGCGGGCGTCGCCGCCGAAATTGCCGCACGCGAGTTGTCGTCGCGCTCCAAAACCGTGGCGAGGTTGCGGAAAAAATTAGCCGACGGAATTGTCAACCAAATAGATCATGTGAGACTCAATGAACAGCCGGGGACGTCCGCACCCCATTTATTGAACGTCAGCGTTGAATTTATAGAAGGCGAAGCGATGGTGTTGTCGCTTGACATAAAAGGCATTTGCGTGGCCAGCGGTTCCGCGTGCGTCTCGAAAGCGCAGAAGCTCTCGCACGTGCTTACCGCGATCGGTTGCCCAGCCGACCTCGCACAAGGCTCGGTGCTCTTCAGTCTCGGCAAAGACAATACCGACGCCGAGATTGAAACCGCGCTGGATGTTTTCCCGAAGGTCGTGGAGCGCTTGCGCGGCATGTCGGCCACGTGGGCGGAATTCCAACGTGGCGAAATCACCGCAAAAGCTGTATAAGTTTTGACGCTATAACGGTTTTTGCGTTTTTAAAGCCCTAATCTCTATGCCTACCGAACAACAAATCCGCGACGCGCTGAAACAAGTCAAATTTCCAGGGTTCAGCCGCGACATCGTCAGCTTCGGCCTCGTCAAAGAAGTCGTCATCGAAAACGGCAGCGTCGGCGTCGCCATCGC
Source organism: uncultured Verrucomicrobiota bacterium (assembly GCA_964348665.1). Taxonomy (GTDB): domain Bacteria; phylum Verrucomicrobiota; class Verrucomicrobiia; order Palsa-1439; family CAYGDP01; genus CAYGDP01. The sequence continues at coordinate 166,377 of CAYGDP010000008.1, read as the reverse complement.
CGTGCAGACCCGCGATCCGGCCGTTGCCGATCAGATCAAATCCGACGCGGAAACTGTTTTGGGAAAGTTGAGCGGGGTAAATCGCGCCGTTGTAAATATGCGTCTGATGCCGCCCCCGTCCGCTCCAACCGGCGCGGGCGTGCCGACCGCGATGCGCGTGGCGGGAATCAAAAAATCCGTCGCCGTTGCGAGTTGCAAAGGCGGTGTCGGTAAAAGCACCATCGCTACCAATCTCGCCTGCGCATTGCAAAAGTTGGGCGGTAACGTCGGGTTGATGGACTGCGACATCTATGGCCCGAGCGTGGTGAAAATGCTTGGCATCACCGACCGCCCAACGATGGACGAGCAGGAACACATCGTTCCCGTCGAACAATTCGGCATCAAGCTCATCTCGATGGCCATGCTGGTCGGCGAGGATGACCCTCTCATCTGGCGCGGCCCCATGTTGATGAAAGCCATCCGTGACTTCGCACACAACGTTCGCTGGGGTGAATTGGATGAGCTTGTCGTGGATTTGCCGCCCGGCACGGGCGATGCGCCGCTCTCGCTGGTGCAAACCATCGAACTGGACGGCGTCGTGATTGTCACCACACCGCAGGACGTCGCGCTCGGCATCGTCAAACGCGGGATCAAAATGTTCGAGAAAGTCAATGTGCCGATCCTTGGCATCATCGAAAATATGACCTCGTTTGAATGTCCCCATTGTCACAAAACGACCGAAATCTTTTCACACGGCGGCGGCCACCGCGAAGCGGATCGCCTCGGCATTCCGTTCCTTGGCGAAGTGCCGCTCCTGCCCGAAATCCGCATCGCCGGCGATAAAGGTCTTCCGCTGGTCGTCGCCGCGCCCGACAGCGCTCCTGCAAAGATTTTCTTGGAGATAGCGAGAAGAGTGAAGGAGCAGTTGGGATAACTGTGTATAGCTTTCCTCTTGCAATCTATTGGCGATTTGCTATAGGTCGCTGCCAATGTCTATGACTGCTTCGCTTACAAAAGATACTGGTGCTGAGGCAGTTCTGCGGAATTCAAGCCTCTACCGCGAGTTTCTCGCCGAGCGCGAGGAAATCCTGCGGCACAAGTGGATCGAGAGCGAGAAGGTGGGGCGCGATATCGGCTGGGAGACGGCGCTGCTGGATTGGACGATTCGGCATCGCTCGGCGTGGCGCAAGGCACGCCGTTCCGCCGCGTAACTGCGGAAAGTTCCAAAACACCAATTCCCAAAGAATCTCCAATCTCCGGACCTGAATATCCTGTTTTGACGTGTGGCGCTTGAGGTTTGGTTCTGGGGATTCGTTTACATGGCGCAAAAAAATCCTGCTTGACGAGCGCGGCGCGTGCGCGTAGCGTGCGCTCGGTTGAATTGGTCAGAGTCAATGTGATTCGGCAATCACCAGAAAGATAAAGAGAAAAAACAGATGGGTACGAGATTGTATATCGGTAACCTGCCGTTCGACGCGACGGAGAATGACATCCAGGATTTCTTCGGCAAAGCGGGAGCGGTGGCCAATGTGCATTTGATTCAAGATCGGCAGACCGGACGGTCGCGCGGATTCGCCTTCGTAGAAATGGCGGATCAAGCCGGCGCGGATGCAGCGATCAAGACGTTGCACAATCAGGACTTCAATGGACGCAAGCTGGTCGTCAATGAAGCGCGACCCCGCGAAGATCGTCCGCCCCGCGAATTCGGTGGTGGCGGCGGTGGCGGCGGTCGGCATGGTGGCGGTGGTGGTCGCGGCAGTGGCGGTGGCGGTGGCGGTGGCTGGCGTGATCGGCGCTAACGAAAAATGATCTGGTGGCACAGGCGACTCTGCCTGTGAGTTATCGCATCAAATCGGATACCTTGGGTCTGCTGACAGATTCGAGGAGGGATGGCTTTTGCATCGTTCCCAGCGGACAAACCCGTTCGGCAACGACTCGCAATCGCAGGCAGCCATGAATTCCAATCGTAGAAAAAGCCAATTCGCGCGGAATTTTCCGCAGCGCACTCAACGGCCGCACGAAAACAAACCGATTCAGCGGAGTCGCCGACCATTCCCCGCGCGTATCCAAGACGACCGTCCAACGGGTTGACCCTTTGCTTGCCCATACCGTACCGCGAAACGACCACTCGCTTCGCGCCCTCGCAATCGCGGCGGCATCCTCAAAACTCACGGGCGCGCGCGGCCAACGCCGGTCGAATTTCTCCATTTCTTCCGCCAGTGCGGTTGCAAATCGTTCCGCGTATCCCGCCACATAAAACGCCTGGGGCGACATGCAGCCTTGTTGATCCCACATGGATGCCGATACAGCGGCATCGCGACTTGCAATTCTCGGGTTCCTTGACGCGGCGATAATTCCAATACTGACCCGATGGCCGAATCCGAGTAATTTCTGCCCGGGTCGCAGAGTCTTCCGAATCACCGACAGCGTTTCATTCGTCCCGTAGGCGACGACGATGTCCGCGGTACGATACGCCTCGCGATTGTTTGTGATCCGCACGGATCCGCGCCCGTTCATCGTTTCCACAAGCGACTCTACAAATAACCGTGGCATCGGATCGTACGCCGCCGGCTTCACGATGTTTCGTGCGCCTGCCAGCAGTCCAATGACGATGCTCACAACGCCCGGGTTTGGCAGATTGCCCGAAAGGATGTGAAAGACAATAGGTTGTCTCTTATTACGGGGTAGCGTTTCAGGGCATTCCTCATCCGCCAACTCGTAAACATTGGCCGAAATTTCCGCGAACAATTCGCGCAATCCCAACTCTACCATCTCCGGCGAAAACGATTTCATCTCCCGTTTCGCGCGCACCATCCACGGATTCCGTGGACGCAGCCATGCGCGCGCGCAAGCCGCGATTCTCTCCGCTATTTCATTTGCCCGATGTAACGATCTATCCATTAAACGATTTAACCATTTAACGATTCAACGAATCATCAACGAACATCCCCTCACCTCCGCCATCGGCGCGCGTCCGAGCAGCTCAAATTCATCGCCCCGCCTGACTCCGACATCCTCCGTCTGCACCGCCAACACACTGCCGACGTTGGCCAAATCAATCACACGAATCAGTCCGCGTTTGCCCTCACGCGCTTCGCGTCCCGTTTCCGGATCGATCACGAGCGCACGCGCCCACGGAGGACCGAAGAAAGAACGTGGAGTGAGGAGGGAAATGCGAGAAGTGTAGAACTGGGAAGAGAGTTCACACATTCCGTATTCACTAATGATTCGTTTTTCATTCAATCCAAGATAGTTCTCGAACTGCTCGAAAAAAACCGCCTGCGAAATCTCTCGGCGCTGTCCCTTGAACCCGCCCGTCTCCATCGCCCATGAGCCAGCTGGCAATTTTAATCGCAACCGCTTCCGTTCCAAATAATCAAAAAACTGCGCGAAAGCCAGCGCCGTTCCGAGCAGATAGAAGGATGAAGAGTACGATGGGAAGGGAGAGGTGAGACGGCGCAACAACCGGGCACAATCAACACGACCATCACGGACAAAAAACTCGCCGCCCCATTCTCTTCGTATTGTCTCCATCATCCACACCAGCGACGAGTGAGGCGTTTCCTTGGGTGAGGCTGTCAAAAAATATAAAGTGGCACAGGCGTCCCTGCCTGTGATTAAAAAATGTTTAAATCCCTCCCTCACACTCGCTTCGTACACTACCAGCGTTTCTTCGCTGTGAAAATGCCGGCTCTGATTTTGGTGAAGTCTGCCCTGCGCAAGGTGAAGGGTCGTTCCGCTCGACCGAAATTCCACAACCCGTTTCCGTGGCGAGATCGTCGTCAGCGACGCTTCCTTGAAGGCCGTCGTTGGCACCGATGGGATCTCGCGCCAATGGCGGACTTTCTTACCGCAACAATACCGTCGATTCGGAGCGTTGCGGGCGAGTTGCCACTCGAATAGCTCCAGAGCGAGCGCGTTGAACCGGGTATCGGTTAACGGCGCGCCGCGCTGGATGACGGCGAGGATCTTCTCCTGGATGTTTGCGGTTTTTCTCACGCTGGTTTTCCGCGACAGCGACCTGACGCTACTCTATACGGCATCTCTCTCGTTCGCAATGACGAACCCCGACACAATGATCGGGGTGGGCGGACACAAAAATGATTGCGCTAAGCCGTCGCACCAACATGTTTGAACGTTGGAAGTTGAGCGTTGGGCTTTGAAAGTATAATCCGTTCCGCCGTTCACCCCATCAATTCGGTCGTGGCATATCCTTATAAGCAAGGTTTTTGCGTGAAGAAAATCTGCGCGGTGCGTTTGAGAAATTGATAACGATCACTCATTCTGCCACCTCCAAATAATCGCAGAGCAGGTTGATGTTTTGCACGAACGCTTTGCTTTCGATACGGTTGTTGGTGAGCCAACGGCCTTTTTCATCAAGAGTGGTGATGATCGCACGGATGCGCGGGGCAAGCGCTGCGCGGCGCTTTTCTTTCCCCTGCGCTGTGAGCGGGTTCGGTTTTTGTTTTTCAAGATACGCGGTGTGTCCCAATTGCTTCACTTCCTCGTAATATCCGATGGTGGATTGGACGCCGTAACTGCTCTTGAAACTGTAGTGCGTCGGCAGATCGTCGTCGTTGTGTGTAAGTTTATAGTCCTTGGTGAAATAGAGCGGTTTATTAGAGCCAACCTCGTAGAAGCGCGCCCAGGTTTTCGGCGCGATCTCGGAATGTTTGAGCCAGTCAATTGCCGAGGGGATTGGCGCGAGATATTTTTCGTCCCCGGTAGCTAAATATAAATCCACAAGGGTGCGGATGATGCCGCTGGATTCGCTGGCGCTGACGGCGGGCGGCTCGAACTTGCGCGCCCATGCGGGTTGCATTGCGAAATCATATTGTTGTGCCCATCCTGATTGCGGAGTGGGAAGCTGGGCGAGGAGGATGAAATCACCAGCACGTTTGGCGGCATCGAGATGCTCTTGCTTGCCGTATCGGCGATGCGCGTCGAGCACCGTGAGGATACAATCACGGATGGTATTGTCGTTGAACGTATAGAACGCGTGATACTTCGCATTCGGCCAATCGCGCGACCAATTTTGTGGAATCGTCGCCTTCAGAATTGGGAAATCCTTCGTGTCGCGCGTTTTTCCGTCGTAACGCTGCGGCCATGCACCATTTGGATATTGCGCGCGGAGCAAACCCGCAAGTCCAACCTCAATGGAGTGGTGGAGTCGTGGAGAAATGGAGTATTGAGCAACGGCCATGAGAAACCGGAGCGCACTTTGCGTGGTGTTGTCGTCGAACGTGGTGATGTTACTGGGTTTCGCTCCTGGCGCGAAATCTATGAGATAATCCCAGCCTCCCGATTCAAGCTGACCGGCAGCAAGCGCTTCAGCGGCAGCCACGGCGGCGTCGAGATATTGTTTGTCCTTGGTGACCTCGTACGCGCGCAGAAACGCCGCGCCAACGGTGGGCGTGCCGGGGGGTTGTACCCAGATTTGCGACTCGGTGGCCTTTTTCTCGCCCCATCGTTCCGTCAAGAATTCCGAGTAGCGCCAAAGATAACCGCCATTCGTCGAGACGGAACGGAAGAAAGAGGTCGAGCGGGCAAGCGCGGACCGGGTTTCGGCAGCGGAAGGGTCATCGGCGAACGCGGGTTCGAGGACGAGAACGAGGACGAGGACGATTGGAAGTTTCATTTACAGTATTTCCACACTCAAGGATGCCACGCTAGGGAGCGCTAGTAAACGGGAAACTGGCGGCTGGAGATTGGGGCGTGAACAAGCTCCTTGCGCGTTGGGATTTTGCCTGTTATCGTTTTCGCATGAGCACCGAAACGAAGAAAGGGATGGGGCTGTTCGCGAAAATCTTCATCACGCTGGCCATCGTCTTTTTTGTCATTTCAGGCTGTATGGCTTGCGGCGCATATTTGATTTTCCGCAAGGTTTCCGCGTTTACCTCCAAAACACCAGCGTCAATCCCCAGCTACTCCGCCACCCAGGACGAATACGACGGGCTGCTCGCGCGGCTCGGTCAGTTTCGGAAAACCGCCGAGGCTGGTCAGGCCGCCACGCTGGAACTTTCTGCCAACGACATCAACACGCTCATCGCTCTCGACCCAAACTGGAAGGAAGCCAAAGGCAAACTCTTCGTCGAGATCGAGAAAGACCAGCTTACCGCGCAAGCCAGCGTTCCGCTCACCGAAGTTCCGGGATTTCGCGACCGCTACCTGAACGGTCGAGTCACACTCAAAATCACCGCGAACAACGGAGTCGTCTTCATTCGGCCCGAAGCGATTGACGTGAACGGCCAGCCCGTTCCCGCGGAATTTCTCAAATCACTCCAGGAACGAAACCTCGCCGAGCAACTCAATCAAGATCCCAATCTCGCTGCCACACGCCAGCGTATCCAAGACCTGAAAATCGAAGGCGGCAAAATCGTGGTGAAGACAGCGGGAGGAAAATAGGCAGGTTCTCTTCTCACAGAGTTTTCAGTCACTTCTCCACAGTACGCCATTTCCTAACCGCTTTGCTTGACACTCTGGCAGGTGAGTGGCATCGTCGCAGATAACGATGGCAAGGAACCCTCTCAAGACCGCCAAACGCGTCTGCGACATCGAGATCGAGGCGCTCCGTGCTCTGCGACGGCGGCTAAACACCGCCGTGGCTTCGAAAGCGTTTCGAGCTGCGATGGATTTGATTCTCTCCTGCATCGCCCAGCGCGGCAAGGTGATCGTCTGCGGTGTGGGCAAATCGGGCAATGTCGGCGAAAAAATCTCGGCCACACTCGCCAGCACCGGAACGAGCAGCGTCGTGTTGCACGCAGGCGACGCGATGCACGGCGATCTCGGCGTGCTCCGGGACGGCGATGTGGTGCTCTTCATCAGCTACAGCGGTGAGACGGACGAAATCCTGAACATTTTGCCGGCGGTAAAACGATTCGATGTCGGCGTGATCGCGTTGACCGGCAACGCGCGTTCGACGTTGGCGCGCTACAGCGACGTGGTGCTCGACGCAAGCGTATCGCGCGAGGCGTGTCCGCATAATCTCGCTCCGACTGCCAGCACCACTGCGGCGCTGATGCTGGGCGACGCGCTGGCGATGGCGTTGCTCGAATCGCGCGGGTTCACGCGCGAAGATTTTGGGCGACTGCATCCTGCCGGGACGATCGGCCGCAGCCTCTTGCTACGCATTCGCGACATCATGCGTTCGGGCGACCGCAACCCGGTCATACAACACACCGCCACCGTGAAAGAAGCATTGCTGGCGATGACGCGCGCCAAGAGCGGTACGATCAGCGTGGTCAATGGCACAGGAAAATTGGCGGGAGTGTTTACGGACGGTGATTTTCGGCGTGCGGCATCCCGCGGTGACAACGTGCTGGGCGAGTGCGTGGCAAAGTTGATGACGCGGAATCCGATCACAGTGCGCGATGACGCACTGGCCGTGGAGGCGCTAAAAGTTTTTCAGGAACGCAACATCGATGACCTCGTCGTCGTGAATGCCAAGAAAAAGCCCGTTGGCATTGTGGACTCGCAGGATTTGCCGAAGTTCAAGGTAATGTGATGCAGAGAAACAAACCTTTTATTCTAAAGGCGCGACAACTCCGATTTTTCGTCGTCTGCATCATTTTCACTGTAACGACAGCCGTGTGCGCCGAACCAACTGGAACTGAGAACTTCGATCGGTTGCTCGATTCGTTCACTGTGGTGGATGAGATTGACACGTCGACACAAGAACCGATCCACGAATATCCAAAGAACGCGAGCCAAGTCGCGGCGGTTCTAGGTAGGAAGGCGCGCGTGCTTCCTATGACTGATGAGCCCAAAGTGATGGCGTGGGTCATCGGGCGGGGGAAAAATTTGCAAGCCGGCACGGCGTACGTGCTGGAAATCGAATTTCCCGATGACATGCCCAGAACGATATTCGTGGCGAATCGCGGCGCAGATTTCATTCGCGGGTTCGCAACGGGCGCAGCCGTCGGTGATGCGCGCCAGCAATTCACTCAGCCTTCCTTCGAATCGCTCTCGTATCCACAGTCGGGGAAGTGGCAATTATATCGCACGGTCTTTTTCCTGCATCACCGGTTTCAAGGGATTTACGCACAACGCGATCCCGCGGCCAATGGACGTCCATCGACGCCGCCAGAAGGGTTTCACGTTTTGATTTTTCAAACGAAACGGCTCAATGATCCACGATCCGAAGGAGCCGCGGTGGGAAAAATCCGGCTTCGCCGAGTGCCAGACGCGGCAGCGCTGTACGCGGATGTGGAGTTTCCGCCAGCCGAGTTGCCGCGACGGCGTGTGTTTTTCCGCGAAGAAATGGCGGACGAGGCAATTTCCGGTAAGGAACCGGAGGCACGCGGCGTCGAGGACCCGGTTAACTGGTTCGTGTACAAAGCGCGTCTGTCGCGGATGTTGGGGTTTAACACGTTCGCAAAAGACCTTCTCGAGTTCGGTCACAACCAGGGTTGGACAAGCGAGATGGCGTGGGTGAATCCCGCTAAACCTCCTCTGGCGGGTCTCTGGGAGCGGCTCGTGCCGCAAATTGCATCGGAGGGACTCGACCTGTTGCCGTACTATGAATATAAGGGCGCGCTCGGATATCCGGCCAAGAGCCTCGGCTGGGAGCGACGCGCCGAAAAATTGTATCACGGTAAGCAAAAGGACAATCAATACACCGGAGTTTGGTGGACGGAAGACAGCAATGTGGATTTGACCGATCCCGACACCTTAGCCGATGCGAAAAAGATACTCGATAAAACCATTCTGGCTCACAAAGACAAAGCGCATTTCGCGGGAGCGTGGTTTCGCACTCGGGACAATTGTTTGCCCATCAGCTTCGCGGCAGCGACGATCACGCGGTTCCGAGCAGCGTTTCCGAACGATGCAGCGGCGCAGAGCGTCTCGCGCGACATTCTGATCGGCAGCTATGAAGGCGACCGCGCACTCTACGAACGGTACGTGCAGTGGTGGTTTGAACAGCGCGCTGCGTTTCTCGGCGCACTGCGCGAACATGTCGCGAAAGGATTGGGCGACAATTCGGCCCAACTGTTCTTTACGCCATGGACGAGCGAAGCGGTGCCAATGTTACGCCTGCCGGCGTCCGGTCAACACGGGCATCCGGCACAGGTGACAACCGATGATCCTGCCTGGTGGGATGCGTTTGCCAAGAAACAAGACGGCTGGTTTCGCTGGGCGCTGGCGCCGACGTCATTAGACGACGTCGTAAAGGGTAGCTACTATGGTCATAGCCTTGAATTCCGCGACCTGGTTTCGCCGCTGCCGTGGCGTCACGAGCCGTTTCATTCCGCTCCTCATGCAGATCCCGACCGATACCGCGACCGGGTGGGTGTGATGATGACATTTCCCATCGGACGCCTCTTCACTGTTGCGCGCGAGGATTTGTTCGACCGTTACCGCACGCAGAGTGGCCTGACGATGGTGCGACATTTTACACTCAACGAAGACAATCACGACCGTGCTAAAGGGAAATCCGATTTGCCGTTCGACGGACAGGTCGGCTATGTCTGTGTGGATGTAGATCGAGCCGGGCCGCACGTTCGACTGCTCGAAGCGCGCGCGGTGGCAAACGGCGACCCGCGCAACATCGGATATCTCTGCGGCTCGAGCTTCTCAACGGGATTTCCCGATTATGTCCGGCGTTTCAATCAGGCGTTTCTCGCCGTTCCCGCCCTGCCGTCAACGATCGTGGCGGGCGCGAGCAAGGATCGGGAAGTCGTCGTCCGCGAAATCAAAACTCCGTCGCAAGGAACGTATTATTTTGTCGTCAATACCTCGCTGAACGCCAAGGCGAATGTGGAAGTGAATTTTCCCGCCGCAGGCGCCGTCCGCGATTTGGTGGGTCGGCGCGACCTCGCCAATTCATCGTTTACTCTTGATTTGCATTCCGGCGAACTACGAAGCTATCGCGTTATCCCCGCTAAAAAATAACCGGAAACTGAGCAACCATTTATTTCTGCCTGGTTCTGTTTCTTGGCGGCGGCTGCCGAGAAAGGCAAAGCAGACGTGTTTATCCTTACAACCGCGCCCATCGTCGGAAGAATGCGGGTCTCGCGGGTCACGAAATCGTCACGCAAACGATTCTCGACGCGCTCTCAAGGGAAGGGCGCTGAATTCCACAATCCAGTTACGGTTGACAGCACAGACGATTATCCGCAGGATGCCTTTCAGGAGAAAAAGATGATTCATTTGGTTGACGTGTGGCATCACTATAGCGTGCAGCCTACGTTGCGCGGGATCAACTTGAAGATCGAGGCGGGTGAAGCGGTTTGCGTGATGGGACCGAACGGGATGGGCAAGAGCACGTTGCTCGGCATCGCGGCGGGCGTGCTCGCGCCGCTGAAAGGTCATGTCGAAATTGACGGGCTGCGCCGCCGTCGCTCGATCGAGGAAGAGAAAAAGATACGCCAGCGAGTCGCGTATTTGCCGGATACGCCCTGGCTACCACAGATGGCGACGGGGCGCGAATTCGTGCTGGCCGCGGGGCGGCTCTACGGCATTGAGGAAGACCGGCTTTTCGATCACGCCAAGCGATTGTTTGAGTTGTTCGACTTAAGCAAACGCGCTGATTCGCCGATTTCGAGCTTCTCGACGGGACAGCGGAAGAAAATCGGTCTTTGCTCCGCGCTGGTTACTGAAGCGCCGATTTTGATTCTCGACGAGCCGTTTTCGGGCGGGCTGGATTCCTCGGCGTTGCACGCGCTCCAACAAGTACTCAAACATCTGGCCGGGCGCGATGACGTAACGATCCTCATGGCGGTGCCCGTTCCCGAACTGGTTGAGGGTGTTGCCGACCGGATCGCGATCATCAAGGACGGACAGATACTTGCATTCGATACGGTGGCGGGGTTGCGCGAGCGCGCCGGACACTCGGGAACGTTGACCGAGGCACTGGAGCGGTTGATTCATCCGGAAGGGGCGAACAACATCCAGCGGTATTTTTCGGAGGGCAAACGATGAGCCATCACTTTGCGCCGCCGCTCCGTCTTTACTTTGCGATATTTATCGGGCTCTTGTTCGCCGGCACAAACGCGGCGGAGCGTTTGATCCCGTGGGTGGATGCAAAGCTGGACGATGATTTTGCCAAGGCGCGGTTCTTGATCCTTTGCATTTTGAGTGCGGTGTACGGGATCTACCGCGTGATTGCAGCCCATCCGTTTTATCGTCCGCCGTATCGTCGCTGGCTGGCACAGACTCCATGGTCATTAGGAAAGCCTCTGCCCTTGGGATCGGTATTGCTCAATTGGCAAGATTTTGCCGTCGTTGGGGTCTTTGTCGCACTGCCTCTCCTGGATGGAATTTCACGCAAGGCTTGGCTTTGGGCTGCGTTTACGATCATTGTGCTTTTTACAGGCTCTTATCTCATCACGCTTGGGCGGACCCTAAGGTCCGAGCGAGGCATCCTGTTTTACTGTTTGGCGATCCTGCCGCTGACGGTGTATCCGGGGTTTGAACGTTTTGTGACGTTGGCAGGATTGGCGCTTATTTATGTATTGATGGTGATTGGCACGCGGCGGGTACTGGGGCGGTTTCCGTGGGACGACCCTGAATGGACGACCGAGCCAAAGGAACTCTATTTACGTGAGGCGACCAAACGCGGGCTTCTCGGTTGGCCGTTCACAGCCGTGGGGCCACGCCTGAAGTTTCCGCCTCAAACGATAATGACAGTGTGCGCATTGAGCTTTCTTGCCGCATGGTGGGCGCATGCCGCCATGGGCACGGCGGTTTTTCTGTTTTCAGATTTCGGACAACTGAACAACGCAAAGGTGTGGCGAGCACTTGTTCAGCTGCTTGCAGATCCACAGATCCAGAAAGGTGAGTCTACTTTCCTCTCATCCCTTTGGCGTGCCTTTTGTGTCTTGATCGCTGTGGTTCGACTCTCCAAATACATAGCGGGATGCGCCCCGCCGACCAGCGTGTTCGCGCGGATCGCGACTGGCCAACTGATTATGCCCCGCTACGACCAAATTTTCGTCGCGCCGCTCTGCATTTTGCTGTTCGGTTGGTGGGGTCCATTGCTCTTATGGAAATTAGGGCTGCCGCCGGTTTTACTGCCGGCGCTTTGCGTAGGAATTATCGTTTTGATGGCGGTGGGGATGGGGCCAACATTGGAACTATGGAAGTTCACTGGGCAATATCGTGCTTTTACCGTCCCGACTGGACGCACCCAGGCGCAACAACAGCCGCATGCTGCGCAGATTCAGATCAAACCATTCGAGTGATTTGGAGAGATGGCAGAGGATTTAGGGGGAAGCAAATACGCATCTCGCGGACAGCGGTCCCCCGCGAGTCAAACGTGCGATGTTCAAAACTCCGGCCAACCGGAGCCGCCCGGGAATTTTTCGGGCTGGCCCTCGACGAAATCAATCACCTGTTTCTGTTCGCGAAGTCGGTCTTGCAATTTCGATACATCCAAATCCTGCACGGATTTACCGTCGCGCGCGGCTCTTGCAGCCGCCACGCCGGCCGCGTGCCCGCTCATCATCCAGGTGCTCTCCAATCGATACGAGCAGAAGGCCACGTGCGTGAAACTGGCCGCACCAGGTACGAGCAGATTTTTGCACTCATCGGGCTTGGGCGTAAGGGCGCGATATGGGATTTGATATGCCCAGCCGATTCGCCAGATGCGGCCTTCGTTGACAAACTCCGTTGGCGAGACCGCCAAGCGCTGGACGTGATGACAATCAATGAAATGGCTGTTGACGGCGATGGCATCGGGCTTGCGGCGGTCGTCTTGCACGTCGCGTTGGGTCATCACATAGGCGCCGCGCATCCGCCGCGCCTCGCGCACGTAGAGTTGGTACGGAAAATTGCCGTTATCGGTAAACTCATCTTTGGCAAGACCCCACTGCCGCATCTCGGCGCGCAGTTTTTCCGGCACGCTCTCGTCGTTGGCAAGAAAATGGAGAAGGCCGAGCGTGTAATCCTTATGATCGGCGATGATCCGTTCCCGCGTGGCGTAGTCGGCGTCCGGATAATCGAATTGTCCGCCAAAATGTCCAAGCGAAATGACGGCGGCCTGGGTGTTATTGACTTCTTTTTTGTCTTTACGACCGGGGACGTGAGAATACAGGTCTAGGATGTTGGTGAGTTTAACATCCTTGCCTTGCGCCGCTTTCTCGCGCAGCCAATTTTCGAGCAGACGATAGCGGGAACGGTCGTAGCGTTCGGGCGCGGGAATCGGGACTTTCTTTTCGGGATCGTTTGAGAAGCAAAGACGCCAGTTGTAGTTCATCACTTTGCGGTCGGCAGCGCCTTCCTTGACGTCGCGCGCCCAACCGCTGATTCCGGGGAGTAAATTTCCCTTTTCATCCACGGTGGCAGCTTTCCGCGGCGTTTTGTCCAGACGAATCCCGGCAAGGTCTTCCCCAAATTCCTCGCGTGACTCGCGTCCCCACGTGTAACTTACGCCCGCCCGCGACATTAGGTCGCCTTCGTAACTGGCATCCACAAAGACTTTCGCGGCAACCGCAGATCCGTCCGTGAGCAAGACGCGGCGAATGCGGGCACTGTCTTTCTCTACTTTTTCGACGCGCTGGCCGTAGCGCACGGTGATTTTCGCCTCCGCGAGCATCTCCTTGAAAACTTGTTCGGTGATTTTTGACTCGAAATAGAACGCGGGCTTGTCCGAGCCGTAGCGCTTGCCAACGCGCTGATAGAACTCCAGGGCGATTCCGCCGAATGTCCACTTGAGCATGTGCTCGGTCTCGGCGGTATTAATGCCGCTTGTATTCAATCCTCCGACGTGCTGGGTCGGCTCGATCAGCAGCACGTTCATCCCTTCACGTGCCGCCGCCACGGCCGCCACGACGCCACACGGCACGCCGCCATAGACGCACACATCAGTTTCGATTTTATCTGCGGAGCGGATGATCATCGGTAGAAACATCAACCCTACGCTTGATACCATGGTTAAAATGAAGCTCTTCCGTATCATGCTTGACCTCCAAAGAATAAGGAAGCTTGCATGGTGACACAAGTGAAAAGGATTCGCGCTGGTCGTGATCTATCGACCTTGAGCGTTCCGCGTTGCGTCAGTTGACCGGTTTCGCTTGGCTTAGCAGAAACGCACGGCGTTGATCGGCAAAACTTTTGAGACTGGCGCGCGGACGCGGTCCCCGTCCTCCCTGTTCCTGAAAATCTTCTGCGAGACTCTTGGAAAACGAATCGAAGGAGTAGAGCCGGTGCGTGTCAGTCTTGACATCCGCGGCGATGAGCGACTGATATTGTTGCGCGATCGGGCCGAGTTTGTTCCAGTCGAGCCATTTCTCAGCGATTTCGCGGACGTAACCGAGATAGCGGGTGCGGAGGGCAGGAACGGCAAGGAGTTTGCTCAACAACGGTTTGTTGGGGTTGTCAGAGCCGTAGAGCGGGTCGAGTTCAAAGCCTCGAATGCCGGGACCACCGCCCATTCGGCCGGGGCTTTGCGGCATGCTGAATGTCTCATTGGCATCATGGGGGATGATGTGAAATTTCCCTTTCAGGTCTTGGTAGAGATAATAGTCGCTGCTCCGAATCCAGTAGCCGTCGTTGTTGATGAGCACGTTTTCAAGCGCGAGAAATTTCAGGGCGCCATCAATATCGAGCAGCGGCGACAAGGCTTTCTCCAGTTGATCGGTAGGTGTTTGATTCAATACTTTGCAGAGCCGGGCAAGCTCGCCCCACGATTTCGCGCTGTCGGCACTCTTGATTTCGTAAATGCGCCTGTAGGCGGTCGCGTCATCGCCGAGGTAATTCAAGCTGCCACGTCCTTGCGGACTGCCGGGAACTTTCCAGCGTGCGCCTTTGGTCGTGCCGAACCATTCCTTCAGAAAATCCGTGTTGACCTGTTGCGTGTTCACGTAAACGCCCCAGCTTTCGCCGTTGATGACAACGCGCGCGTAGTTGGCTTTCGGCGCGGGAATGAATTCGCGCGCGATCTGATTGTAAAGAATCGTTCGCACAAAGGTCGGGTCGGTGTGGGAATTGAGCAGGTTCAGCGTACGATAGCCGCCGAGCTGTTGTTTCCCATTGGCAAAATCTAGGGCGAGGCTAAGCGAGCGTTTCCTCCCTTCTGCGACGGTAAAAAACGAGGATGCGCCCCGAAAATGCACGCCTACATCGGCGTACGACTTGCCATCCACCGTGAGTTTCGCGGGCACTTCGACATCCGTGTTGTAAAAATCGGAGAGTTCCTTTTCCCAATCGGCATTTTCAAATTCGAGGAAGAACGTCCGAAGCGTATTTGCATCGTACAACGGTTCTTTGCCGAAGGATTTGACGTCGGCGGACGCAAGTTTCGGACCGTGCGTGGGTGGTTCCTGACTTTCTTCGCGACCGCGAAAACCCGGCCGGCGCGGGCCGCGTCCCGCCGCTTTTTCCTGCGCCAAAAATTCGCGCGCAGCTTTGCGCTCGGCGGCGTTCAATCGTTTGTTGCCGTCCTTGTCAAACCGGGCAACGAGTTTTGTTTCCGCGCGGATTTCACCCATTCCGCCCCCGGGCGGTCCGGGTTGTGGCGGAGGACGATCACCGAACGGTGGTGGATTGCCGTCGCGTCGGTCGGGTGGGAATGGTTCCTGTGCGGAGGCGCAGACCGACATGCAACTGGCGACAACGAGCGCCGACAGAACTTGTTTCAAAAAAAGAGTGTTCTTCATGGAGGATTGTATTGGATTGACGGTGATTTGACGTGGCGGCTTAATCCTGCTCCAATTCGCGCCGTTGAAATTGGACGTTCTGGACGCCTTCGATCCGGTTCAGCGCCTTCACCAGGTCTTCAGGCGCCCCGTCCGGTTTTAGCCGGGTTTCGTAGGTGGCTTCCAGCGAAATACCTTGTTGCACCGTTGCGATAGACATCAGTTCGCGCCCCTCAAGATGTGCGTCCAGAGTGCTGCCGGCTAGTTTGTTCAAGTCCTGTCCGATTCCAAAACGCAATTTCAAGCAGTACACCGCCGGCGCGTCCGGCGCCGATTTCGATCGAGAAGAAATGATGAACGCTGCCGCGCCGATGACGAGAATGCCGAGGCTGGACACCCAATAATCCCGCGCGCCCACGGCCATGCCGACCACGACAGCGAAGATGACGTAGGCAGTGTCTTGGGTGTCGCGCACGACGGTGCGGAATCGGACGATGGCCAGCGCGCCGACCAAACTGAATGCGCGGGCGATATTGTCGCCGATGACTTGGGTCACCATCGCGATCAACACCGAGAGCAGAATCAGCGTCGTGGGGAAGGAAGCGGCAATTTCGGACGGATTGCGTGTGCGGCGATAAATCCACGCCACCGCGCTTCCCATCAGAAGAGCCAGCAGCAGCCGGAATAGAATTTCGTGCGGCTCCATCGTTGATGGATCCGCGACGGATGTCTTTAGGAATTCTGGCATGAGGATCTTTCCCGATTGTTGTTGTTGGCGCGGTTCATCGTCTCCGGCGTGGGTACGAGCTTGAGCGCGACGGCGGCAAGGCGGTATTTGGAAATGGGCTGTGGATTCAGCGCAAATTCTTCGACCAGCTGTTTGAACACCACTGGCATCTGGAAATGGAATTTCATTTCAAGGATAACTCGGTCTTGGGAAAGGGGTTCACCATCGTGAGCACCATTAAACACCAGCGCGCGCGTCGGCAATGCGCGAATCTCCCGGTCGAGTGTCAACCGTGCCGCCCCAAAGTCGGTCGTCGCAATACGCGCGATGCGCTGATACGAAATCTCGCAGATCGGTTTCAACTGGCGCGCGAGAATTCGCTGGTGAAACCAGGCTCCTGGCCAGCCATGATTGGATTGGGCGTTCTCCAAGCGTCCCAACTCGTCGAGCTTGATGATCGTCCGCCGCTTCTTCAAGAGATCGCGATTCTTGAGTTTCCGCTCAAGAAAAGCGATGGCGTTCTGACCGTACCTGCGGATTCGATATTTGCTTCGCCCAAACGAGCCGCGCCGGTAAAACGTGTCGAATGCGTCGGTATCGAAATACAGGCTGGTGATTTGATAGGCATCCTTCGTTGCGCCGCCGCCGTGCGGATCGGCCGCAAGACGCGAGATCGTCCACGCATGGATTTTCTCGGCCACCGCCGGGGAAACCACAAACTTGATTTCCGTGGCGAACTCAGTAGTCGCTTGCGGTTTGCTGGTTGCTGTTGTCATGGTCGCCACGCCTGATAGTACCCGATTTTCCCAATCATTGTCCACGAGTCGGTGCAGGTGTCGTGCCGATGCCCGACCCGCCTCGAACCGTCGGCAGATCGCGGTTCAAACCGGCGTTCAATTGGTCCTCGGTCAACGCCCCGCTCTTGTCCTCGTTCCACGACGCGAACCATTTCGTAAATCCCCGTGTGAACTCGTCGCGAACAATCCATCCATCGCGATCGGCGTCCAGCGCGGACAGGAGTGAACCGGTGATAAAATTGCCCGGGCCGAACCTATTGCGCTCTCCGCGCGGTCGTCTGGCGCCGAACCCAAACTCGCCCAGGATTTGTCCCTCCGATCGTCCCGTCACTTGCTCCTGCACGGCAGTCGCGCGAATGGTGACGAACGCCTTGATCGGTTTTTGCGCCTGACCGAATCCCCAGGGATTGCTCGGCCGGACCGACGAGACAGGTTCACCGGCGACCGCTTTGTTCAGGCGGGATAGTTTTTCCGCCGACTCCTCCAGCACCGCAGGACGGATTGCCGCGGCAATTTGATCCACTTGCTTGTGGAACCGTTCCGGCAGGAAGATCGTTTTGCTGAATTCGCCGAGCTTGGCGAGGTAAAGTTTTTTGAACGATGCAACCGCGAACACGCGCGACAGGAATCGGTTTTCTCCCGTCCAAGGCTGATGGATGCTCAATTGCTCGCGTTGTTCCTGCGTGCCGCGCAAGGGAAATTGCCCGAACGAATGATCGAGGTCCCACGGCATAAATTGAAATCGTTGTTTCTTCGGGTCGAGATAGAGGTAATAATTCTGCCCGATGGATAATATGCTGTCGAGCGTGGAAAGCCACACCGTCACGGCCATGTAGCGCGCAAATTCGTCGAGGTCAACATAGTCGCCCAGTTTGGCGGCGAAAGTCGCGTCGTCCGCGTGCGTGACCAGCTTGCAAAAATCAATGACGCGCTGCTTCTGTTTCGCCGTCAATTCCGTTTTGGGATCGTAGGTTTGTTGGTAATCCGTCCAGACATCACCCAAGTCGGCAAACAAGAATGGCGTAACCGGCTTGAAAAGCGCGCCTTTCTTTGTTCCAAAAGTTTCTTGCAGAAAACTGCCGTCCATGTTTTCCACCATGGAATACAGGCCGAGATATTTCCGCTCGAACTTTTCCGGCACGGTGACATAGACTTTCCCGTACGCCGCGCGCGGGGCCGGCACGCCGGCGTCCCGATAAAGCCGGTGCGACATGACTTCGTTCATCCAGCTTGCGTCGGTGATGTTATTGTGAAAATTCAGCTTCGTGATGCCCGCAAACTTCTGGCGGTCATCGTATTCGTTCAGGTCCACCTTGAGCGATCGTTTGGGCGTCGCGCGCGATTCCAGGAACGTGCCATTCCCTTTGTAACGGACAGCCACGTTCTTCAAGGTTTTCCCGTCGAGTTCCAGGTCGGCATGAACATATTGAAACTCGATCCCCATCGCCGCGGCCAATCCGTTGCGTCCGCCTTCCCGGCCTTGCAGATTAAATCCGCCTTCTCCCCCTGGATTGGCGGAGGCGAGAGTCTTGTTCAAACCTTCGCGAAGCTGGTCCTGATTCAACTTGCCGGTTTTTTCCTTGTCCCATTCCGCAAACCATTTCTCGCTTAACTTCTCAAACTCCGGTTTGGTCAGTTTGTTGTCGCGATTCGCATCGCCATTCTTCCAAATGGCGGGCGCGAGAAACGTCGCCGCGCCAAAGCCGCTGGACCGGCGGAACCCGCCCTGATTCGGCTGATTGTTTCGTGGGATAAAAAAATCTCCGCCCCCCTTCGGTTCCATCGCATCCCATTGCTCCGGCGTAAACCGGAAGTGCGCCGTCCACACCTTCGCCCCCGCATAGAGATCGGCTGGCTTGCTGGGGAGCGATGGCTCCGCCGCGACCGATGAAAACACACATCCGCCGAGGACGACGGACTGCATCCATCTTCGAAATACACCAAGTTTCACAGGCATTGGACAAAACCAGCGCGGCAGCGTTGAGTCATCGCGACCTCGCGGCTAACCGGCGCAAAAGATTTTTTCAAGATTCAGCATGCTGCCACCGTAGAGAGGGTAGAGGATATCATGAAACAACAACAACGAAAATCGCGCCTGATCCGACCATCGTTCCTGGTCGAGCAACTCGAAGAGCGGCTCGCGCCCGCAATGGACATCGGCATGAATTTGCAGCGCGTCTCCGACGTGAATCCCGCGTGGATGTTTAAGGACGCGTTCAAAGCATCGCTGCCGTGGCAGACGGCTGCCTATAATACCAGCACGGGCGTGCTCGCTGCGGGCGCCGGCGGCTCAATCAATGTGGATGCCTTTGGCTGGCCGGCTCGGCTCAATCAATTCACCGATTCCCAAGACCAGCTCGTCCAGCAATGGCTCATAACGCGGATGTTCGACCAGATCAACGGCAGCTACGCTAGCGGCATCTATCACGCCGAATGGGACGGTACGGGCACGCTGGTTTGGAGCGGCGACGCGGTTGTCATCGGTTCGGGCATCACCGCCACGGGGAGACATTACGCCGATCTGAATGTTACGGCAGCCAACAACGGTATCGTGTTGCAAATCACTTCGATGAGCGCGACCGATCCCGTTCACGATATCAATGTCTGGATGCCCGATTACAACGGGGAAAGTTTTGTCGGGCAAGACTGGCACGTGGGCGACAGTTTCTCGCCGTTTCATCCACTCTTCCTCGAACGGCTTGCGCCATTCGGCACGTTACGCTTCATGGATATGCAATTGACTAACACCAGCGACATCGTCCATTGGGATGACCGTCGCAGTGCCGATTACGCGACGCAGATGGCAGACCGCACGGGTTTCCAGAATGGCATCGCGCCCGAATATCTTGTCGAACTTGCCAACGAACTGCACGCCGACGCTTGGTTCTCCATGCCGCACATGGCGGCGGATGATTTTGTCACCAACTTCTCCACGCTGGTGCGCGACACGCTCGATCCGAGCCTGACAGTGTACGTCGAATACTCCAACGAGGTCTTTAACAACTTGCCGAACCTCGACCCGTATGCGTGGATCACCCAGCAGCTTGCGTTGCCCGAAAACGCGGGAGTGGATTTCTACCAACTCTGGGCGCGCGAAGCGTCGCACGATTTCGATTTGTGGGAAAGCGTCTTCGACGGCCAAACCAATCGCGTAGTTCGCGTCGCCGCCGCCAACACCATGCCGACCGACAATGCCACGGCCACTTTCCTCCAAGAGATGAACGGGAACTTCGACGCCGTCGCCGTCGGCGCGTATTTCGGTATCCCTCTATCGGTCCAAAATTATTCCACGCCGCCGACTGTGGACCTAGTCCTCGCCGACACACAAAGCTACATCCCGCAAACGATCACCGCGATTCAATACGACCAGTTGCTCGCCGATCAATACGGCGTGCCGCTGCTCTTCTACGAAGGCGGCCCGCATCTGCGAGCCGCCGACCCCGCTTGGAACGAAGCCTTCTTCGAAGCGGGGCGTGACCCGCGAATGCATGACATCTTTCTCGACTTTCTCAACCAACTAAATACTCAAGTTCACGCCGAATTTTTTCTTAACTTTTCTTATACCAGCTACTCCGACGCCCGCGTCTCTGGCGACATGGGATCGCTCCACACACAAGATCAACCCATCGAAACCGCGCCAAAATATTCAGCGCTCCTCGACTTCATCGCGACCATACAGCCCGCGCCAATCCCTACACCCGAACCTACGCCGACTCCCGAGCCAATACCAGACCCAACCCCGACGCCTGAACCCGTGATTGAACCAACGCCCGATCCGGAACCAATCCCCGATCCAACACCGACTCCTGAACCTGTTCCCGATCCGTCGCCAGTGGTTGACCTATCGGAATCCTTTGTAACCATTACCAGCCCTTACACCGATGCCGACGGTGATCTTGTAACGATCACACTCAAAGGCGCGGGCAGCATCGTGTCCATAGCGGTATTTGATCCCGACGGTGACGGCAGCGGTCCCCTGCAAATCCTCCTCACGGGTACCGATTTTACTTCCAACCTCACGATCAAAGTCAAACAATCCGCCAGTGGCGACGGGCTTGTGACTGTAGCCGGAATCGAAACCGATGGAGCGCTCAAAACCATTCGTGGCGACATGAATCTGGTGAGCGCCGCCATCCGCGTGGTAGGCAGTCTCGGCACGATGAAACTGACAGGCTCGATGACCAGTTCCACCGTCACCGCCGCCGCCATCACTCGTCTCGTCATCAATGGCGAACTAGATTTTGAAAGTTTGGTGGCTTCGCAACAATTGCCGCGCACCGTGAAGATTGACGGCCTTCGCCTCGACCCGCTCACCGACTCGCGATTTTCATTGCTCTAGCCCGCGCGCGGCCATTGGGCGATGAGGTCGGGCAGGGGACAATGGGCACAGGCGCTCGTATCGTTCAGACAGAAATCGCGGAAGAGTTGGAGTAGCCCCTGTTGACGGCGGGCGGAGAAAAGAATTTTTTTCGTCGGCGATTTCGGGCCGAAGAAGCGATACGCGGCGAAGATCTCGACACTGTGCGACGCCAATCGCGGCGCGGCGGCGTACAGCGCTATGGCCCGCTGCGCCGCGGAGGCATCATCATGCGCGCGCGCCTGCGCCAAAGCAAACGGGATCAGCACGTTCACGACGATATCCCGCGCGCGTGCGCGCCCGATGAGGGCGATCGGCTCGCGCGATCTTCCTCCAAAATTGTAGTGGGACGACCAGAAATCGTCTTCGAGAGCGACGAAGATATTTTCCAGTGCGGCAAGAGTTTGCTTTGGGTCACTGCTCACGACCACGATCGCGTAGACATCATCGGCGAGATGCTGGTGTGCCGACATGAGCGCGTTCATCGCGGCCAATCGTCGCTGCGGGAAGTTTTGCGGACGCAACCCGGCGAGTTTCCATTGGGCAGAATCAAGGGTAAGCTCGCCGAGGTCACTCTGCATTTTCCACCAGCAATTCCAGAGGACTTTCACGCGTTTGCGGCTGGCGGTGTCCCAGAGACGGGCGCTTTTTTTCGGAAGAAAACCCGCCAGTCCGAGCAGCGCGGCCTCGCGCGCGAGTGGGTAGGGCGGAAGATTGGCCAGTGGAAGCCGCTGCGCGAGAAGGCGGAAGGGGAGCTTGTTGGCTTTGTAACCAAGCGCCTCCATGATTCCTTCATAGAGAGCCTGGTCGAAACTGCTCGTGGCCGCCCAGCGCGCGAACTTTTGCGCTTTCTGTGTCAGACGCTCGTCTCCGGCGGCATTGAGTAATGCGTCCCGCGTCTCCGCGGTGACCTTGCGCAATGCAGGGGCACAGAGACCGGTGTGGAGAGAATCCGAGTATGGATATGCTTCGGGATCAATCGCGTCACACAGTTCCGCGAGTGGCGCGGTAAGAAAGGTTTCAAGAGCCAGCTGTGGAATTGTCCGATTATCGGCGGTCTTCACGACGATATCCGAGCCGGCGTCCCACAGAACGACATGCAAACCGACGTTATTATATAATGGGTCGCGCTGATGATTGTGGCGCTCCCAGTCGGCGGCCGAGAGATGGATTTCGACGTCTGTAAGCACCGGCTTGTCATCGCCAAATTGGATGAGCGCCCGGCGAAAATCGGGGCCGGCTTCGAGATTCCAGAATCCAGCGGCCAGGACCTTTACGGCGTGACCATCCGTGGTGTGAAGCGCGTCGGCGCGAACGCGTTGATCGTACCAGATGGCTTGCACGAGCCGCTCGGTGATGGGCAGGTGCGAATACGGCTCGGCGGTCTCGGCGAGGATGGTTCTGGGCGAACCCGAGGCGATAAGTCGCCATTGATGGTAGAGGTGACCGGTAAGCACGCCCCGTTATTCTATTGCGTGATCGCTCGTTTGCCAAGTTGAAGAAATGGCAATGGCGACAGCGCCATTTGGCTCCATGCAATCTTAAATGTTATAATTATAACATTTTAAATTGCAGCTGATCGCATCCTTGGCTCATTGTTCCAATCGCACAATTGCGGAATTTGGTGGCACACGTGTGCCATTGTTTTCCGAACATGCGTGAGGTGCTTTGGGGTTGCGATGGCCCAGAGGCAGCAGCTTGACGGGGAAACGAGGTCGTTGCTATAGTTGGCGCTTCGTTCAACACTATGCTTTTTGTCGTGTCTAAGCCACGCATGAAAATGATCGCGTTCGGTGTCGGTTGTGTTTTCGCTCTGACTGTGCGGGCTGCCGCGGGTGACGTGGACGTGCGTCAGGATCCCGTGGTGCGCGCCGTCGACAAGACGTTGCCGATGGTGGTGAACATCAGCACCGATATCGTCGTGCGATATCGCGATCCATGGGCGGATATGATGGAGGAGTTTTTCGGTCGTGAAATCCCTGGGGGACCACGCGAGAGACAACTCGAACGTCATAGCCTTGGCTCAGGAGTCATCATTGACAGTGCCGGCTATGTTCTCACCAACGCCCACGTGGTAGCGCGGGCGACCCGAATCCACGTGGTTTTATCGGATCAATCCCACGTGGAAGGCAAATTGGTCGCGACCGATTCGCGGAACGACCTGGCGCTGGTTAAAATCGAATCGCCTAAATCGCTCCCCTTCATCGAACTGGTCGGCGAAAAAGACATCGCCCTTGGCGAAACCGTGATCGCCATCGGCAATCCCTTCGGCTTGGGGCACAGCGTAAGTCAAGGCATCTTGAGCGCGCGCAATCGCAAGATGCGAATGCCGACGGGAGCAACGTTTGACGATATTCTGCAGACGGACGCGGCGGTGAATCCGGGGAACAGCGGTGGGCCGTTGATTGATATCAATGGGAAATTGTTGGGCATCATCACCGCGATTCAATCGCCCACGCGCGCCAACGTGGGCATCGGATTTGCGATCCCGGCGTGGCGAGTGACCGACTGGCTGGAGCCGGAATCGCGCAAAGTTTGGTTTGGCGCGAGCGTCTTGCAAAATGCGGAGGGCATTTTTGTTTCCAAAATCGAGCCGAATGGTCCGGCGGCGCAGGCAGGCTTGCGTCGCGGCGATCGCATCACAAAAGTGGGCGACACGGCGATAAATGCAGCGGTAAAGTTGTATATCGCTTTGCTGGAGAAAAAAAACGGCGACACCGTGAAAGTGACCGTGGACCGGGAAGGAAAAGCGCAAACGCTCTCGGTGGCGCTAGCGTCGACCCCGACGGCTGACGCGAACAAGATGGCGTGGGAAAAGCTAGGCTTGCGTTTCGCCGAGGCAAACGGTAATCTGGCGATCAGCGAGGTGGAGGCGGAAAGCCCTGCTGGCAAAGCCAAGCTGCAGAACGAGTTGATCTTGGTGCGAATCGCGGGGGAGCAAGCGCGGTCGCTGGATGAATTGGCGGATGTGCTTGCCAAAACCAAGAGCGGAGATCGGCTGGCGGTGGCGCTCGCGAAAATTTCCCGGCGCGGTGGGTTTATCAGCCAAAGCATCGGGGAAATCACTTTGACCGTTCGTTGAAATGCAACCGTTAATCGAAGTTGAGCAATTGACCAAACGGTACGCGGGCATGACCGCGGTGGACGGCGTCTCGTTTTCCGTCGGCAAAGGCGAGATCGTCGGGTTTCTCGGCCCCAATGGCGCGGGCAAAAGCACGACGATGCGCATCCTGTCCGGATTCATTCCCGCCACGGCCGGGCGCGTGTCCGTGGCGGGGTTTGACGTTTTCCGTCAATCCATCGAAGCCCGCCGGTGCATCGGGTACATGCCGGAAAATAATCCGCTCTACCTTGAAATGCGCGTTGCGGAATATCTGCGGTATCGCGCCGCGCTCAAAGGGGTGCCGAGACGCGACCGGCGGGAGAGAGTCGAGCACGTTAGCAACCTTTGCGGCTTGCGCGACGTGGAGCGCAAACCGATCGGGCATCTTTCCAAGGGATATCGTCAGCGGGTTGGTATTGCGGATGCGCTCGTGCACGACCCACAATTGGTCATCCTCGACGAACCGACGATTGGGCTGGACCCGCATCAGATTCGGCAGATCCGCGAAGTGATCCGCGATCTTGGCAAGAGCCACACGGTTTTGATTTCGACCCACATTCTCCCGGAAGTGGAAATGACGTGCAGCCGCGTGCTAATCATCAACCGCGGCAAGATCATCGCGTCGGATACCACGGCGAATTTGCAGAAACGGCTGAAAGGCGGCGCGGTACGCGCCGAGATTCGCGGCGAAAAGAACGAGATCGAGAGTAAGCTGCGGGCGCTCGAAGGCGTTGGCTCGGTGAAAATTGACTCGGGCGACGATCATTATTGTGTCTGTCACATGACGCCAAAGGGCGACGGCGATTTGCGGCCGGCGATTTATCAGGCGGCAGTGGCGAATCGCTGGGGACTGCGCGAACTGGCTCGCGAACGGCACTCGCTTGAAGAGATTTTCGTCGAACTAACCGCCGCGCCGCGGAGAGGGGAGGACGAAGTATGAGCGCCTGGTTTGTGCTCTATCGTCGGGAGTTGGCGGCGTACTTGGTGTCCCTGATGGGGTACTTGGTTCTGGTGACGTTTTTACTGGTGATGGGATTCAACTATTTCATTTTGCTTTCGTTCGTGAACGGGCGCTCGGAAATGGAAGCGCAGGTTTACGAGATTTACTTCAACTGGATCATTTATTGGATTGTGATGATCCTGGTGCCGCCGATGCTGACGATGCGGTTGTTCAGCGAGGAGAAAAGCACCGGAACCATCGAGACGTTGCTGACGGCGCCGGTGACGGAGTGGCAAGTGGTGCTGGCCAAGTTTTTCGGCGCGTTCACATTCTTCGCGTTGCTTTGGCTACCGACGCTGGGGTTTCTCGTGCTGACGGGGACGATGAGTGGATTGGAGAAAGCATCATTGGACTATGGGTTGCTGGCATCCTGTTTTTTGGGGACGTTCCTGATCGGATCGCTGTTGTTGGCGGTGGGCTGTTTTGCTTCGGTGATGACTCGCAGCCAACTTGTGGCGGTGTTGGTCAGCGGAGCGGCTGCGTTGCTCTTTATCCTCGGCGTGGCGTTTTTGGGGTGGTTGGCGCGCCAAAAGGGAAACGATTGGCAAGCGGTGGTTCTGTATATGTCCGCCTACGATCACATGGAAAGTTTTACCAAAGGGCGCGTGGATTTGCGGGCGGTTGTGTTTTATGTGAGCGCGACAGCGGTGTTTTTATGGGCGACGAAGTTGGTGTTGGAGGCGCGTAAATGGCGGTGAGTGACTGAATATGAGCGACGAACCCAAACAAACGGTAGCTGCAACGGCGCCGACCGCGGCCGCAGGTGTGACGCGAAGCCTGAAGTTCGCCAGTGGCGCCAATGCGGTCGTGATTATGGCGCTGGTGTTGCTCATCGCCGGGATGGCCAATTACCTCGCGTATCGTCACTACAAAGTATTCGACTGGACGCGCGAGGGGTACTACGAACTCTCCAGCCAGACGCAGACGGTTCTCAAAAATCTCGACAAAGATTTGCGCGTGATCATGCTCGTCAGTCCGCAGGTGGATATTTACGATTATCTCAAGACGTTGCTCGGCGAATACGCCGCGCAGTCGCCGCGCATCCAGATCGAGTACCTGGATCCTGCGGTCGGCGATTTTACGCGCCGAAAGGCGTTGGCCGACCAATTCAAAATTGATCTTAACGAAGCCAACGTCATAATTTTCCAATACGGCGATCGCTCGAAATATCTCAAACACGACCAGTTCTTTTCCGATTTCGTGGACTACAGTCGTCCGGAATTTGGGATGGGCGCTGGGGATCGACGCATCGTCAACTTCAAGGCAGAAGACGCGTTCACGTCCACCATCCTCGGACTGACCGAAGCGAAACAGTCGAAGGTTTACTTCCTTCTCGGTCACGGGGAAAAATCCCCCGACGATGCCCGACGCGAGGGGATTTCCGCGCTGAAAAGCTCGCTTGTCCGCCAAAACATATTGGTCGAAACACTAACACTTTCACAATCGGGCAAAATTCCCGAGGATTGCGATGCGCTGGCGATCGTTGGTCCGGCGTTTCCCTTGTCCGAAGCCGAGGTCTCCCTGATCGACGGTTATCTCGACAACAAAGGCCGTCTCGTGCTCATGCTCGATCCGGATACGCGCAATCTCAACCTCTCCACCGACTACGGCTTCGGCGCCCTGCTGTCGAAATGGAACGTGTCACTCGGCAAAGATATCATCGTCAACCGGCCTCGGGCTGTTGCTGTTGTTGAAGGCAAGGTGTTAGGGACTGACCCTATCATGATTTATGCGCAATCGTATGGAGCACACCCCATTACCGAGGCGCTCAAAGATGCTGAAACGGAATTTCCCATCGCGCGCACGGTCAAAGAAGCCGCAACGACGCCCGCTGCCGACCGCCCCCGCGTGACCGCACTGGTCAAGACCTCCGCAGAATCCTTTGCGGAAACCAGCGCCACTGAACTTTCCCAGGCGCGTTCCACAAGCAATTACGCCTTTACCGAAGGTGTCGACCCCAAGGGGCCATTGTCACTGGCGGTTGCGGTCGAATCCGGCAATCCGGGTGGAGGTGTAGAAATAGGCAGCACACGGCTGGTTGTGGTTGGAAATTCGTCCTGTGTCGTAAACGGCACGGCGACCGAGGCAAATATCGCCCTAGGTTTGAACTCAGTGAACTGGCTGCTCGAACGCAAAAAGGCAATGGGCATTCCGCCTAAACAAACCCGGAGCTACAAACTCGAGCTTACCCGAAAACAATTCTTGATCGTTACCCTGTCCGCCACAGTTGGCTTGCCGCTTTTCGCGGCGTGCATTGGCGCAATGGTCTGGTGGCGACGACGACGGTAAACGGTACGATTTGGCCATGAACACAAAATCAACCTACACGCTCCTAGTCATCGCGCTGGCGATGTTCGCGTTCATCTGGTTTTTTGAGCGGAAAACTGATCCCACACAAAAATCCGAGGCCTACAAAAAGCGTATCCTTCTTTTCGAACGCTCGGATGTGACCAAGGTCGAGTTGAAAAATCGGGTTCACCCCGACCGCGCCGCCTCCCTCGAACGAAAAGGCGATCAATGGCAGTTTAAGACGCCGGTTACCGCCCGCGCGGACACGTCGGCGGTCAATGCTCTCCTGGACACCGTGCAATATGTGGAAAGTCAACGACGCTGGTCGGAGAAAGACCAGGCCAACCCCGAATGGAAAAAAACAGAACACGGTCTCGGCTCGCCCCAGATCGAAGTGGTGCTGACGGTATCCGGCAAACCCGTATCGGTCAAAGTCGGCAACGAAGCGCCCATTGGCAACGCTATCTATCTGCAAGCCTCCGCCTCGGCCGATCTCTTGCACAGCAAAAGTCCGTCGCACGTTTTTCTCGTCGGGAAAAATTTTCTCGCGGAACTGGACAAACCCATCGCCGATTTCCGCGATCGCACCGTGGCGGATCTTCAGGTGAATCAGTTGAATAAGTTTGAAATCCGGGTTGCCGACGCCGCCACGGCCGGCGGACGCAAGCTCGCCGCCTCCAAGTCGGATTCGCGTTGGAAGCTGACCGCTCCCATTGCCGCGCGCGCCAACCTCGGCAAGATCGAGGAACTCGCGCGCAAAATCACAGACTTGCGCCGGGAAGATTTCACCGACGATGACCCGAAGGATTTGAAGCCGTACGGTCTCGACGATCCCGCTGCGGAAATCACACTGATTGGCAAGGAATCGGAAGGGGCTAAAATCATCCAGCTCGGCGTGCCAACCAAGGATGGCCCCGACAAACTCTACGCCAAACGCAAGGACGAAAACTCCGTCTTCACCGTTAAATCGGATATTCTCAACCAACTCAAAATTCAGCCCAATGATCTTCGCGAGAAACAAATCGCCGATTTTAATCGCGAGAGCGTCAAGGGGATCGAGTTCACTGCCGGCGGCGCCACGACCAAGCTTCAATACGATGGTTCGTGGCGGGTGACCGCCCCGGAATCGGTCGCAGCGGAGCCGAACGCAGTCTCGGACCTCCTAGAGCGCCTGGGAAAACTCGTGGCGCTGGAATTCGTTGCCGATGCGCCCGCCAGTCTTGCCGATTACGGGCTCGACAATCCCACGTTGCGGCTTTCGTTGCTAAAGGCGCCGCTCGCCGAGCCGAAAAAAGATGAGGCGAAGAAGGACGACGCAAAACCAGCCGCGCCTCCCACGGCAAGCGCCGTTCCGCCGATCGTGGAGCTGTTGTTTGGCAAAGCCAACGAAGAAAAGAAAATCGCCTACGTCAAACGCGCTGATGAACCCTTTGTTTACTCCGTCCCCCAGGCCGACTATCAAATCATGCCGCGCAATTTCCTCGACGTTCGCGACCGCAACGTCCTGACCATCAATGGCAAGGACATTCAAATGCTCGAAATCGTCCGTGCCGACGCCAAGTTCAAACTCCAACGCACCGGAGACAAAGACAAAACAGTCTGGTCTTTTCTTGAGCCGTCCCAAGGTGTTCTCGACAATGACGCGCTGCAAAATGTTCTCGTAGTCCTCTCCATCATCAAAGCGGAGAAGTGGGTTGCTATGACCAGCAAACCGGAAGAATTGGCCGCGTACGGTCTCGATAAACCCCAGATTGCTGTCCATTTCGAGCTGCCCAGCGCTGGCCCCGCTGTCGCCGGAGCGCCACCGGCACCCTCTCAAAAATATTTGCTCCTCATCGGCGCCGAATCTTCGCCGGAGAAACTGCGTTTCGCCAAGCTTGCTGATTCCTCCCTGATATTTCTCCTGGAAGACTTCGCCTTCAGCCAGTTCTCCCGCAATTTCATCGCCACTCCAAAACCCGCGGAACCAGCCAAAGCGCCCGATTCAGCCAAACCCGCCGACCCTGCGAAACCGGCGGATGCCCCCCCGCTTGCCGACCCGCCTAAGCAATAAAACGAAGTCGCGATGATGGGCGGCTCGCTTACGGTTTACATAGTGACAATCGTTCCGCCAATGTCCGGACGTAATCCCGGCCTTTCGTCCCATTCTCCAGCGCCTCAAGCCAATCGTGAGGAATCGCTTCTACACCGTGATACGCCCCAGCAATGGCGCCCGTCATCGCTCCGATCGTGTCCGTGTCACCGCCCAGACTCACGGCGAAAATCAAGGCGTCTTTGAAACTTTCGGGGTTCGAGAGGAAGCAATAGATCGCCGTGGGAACGGAGTTGTACGCGGTAATGTCGTTGCCGAGCAATCGAACCACCTCCGCGATCGTCGGCTGGCGCTGTAATAATTCCCCGATGATTGTCAACTCTCGCTGGAAGGTCTGGCAACAACGCGGCTCGAGTGCGCGCATCCGTGCCAAAAAATCCGCCGACAGATCGCCGCGAACCGCGCAAGCCACGGCAGTCGCCTGCAATACAGCGCCTTCTTTGCCGAGTAGATGGGTGTGCGTGATGGACGCGGACAACTCCGCGGCGCGTCGAAGTTCGGCGGGATCATCATGATACAGAACACCGATGGGCGCCACGCGCATCGCGGCTCCATTGCCGAACGACCCGGCGCCGTCAAATATTTTCGCGCCTGCTTCGTTCCACGAAATCCCGCGCTGAAGTTGTCGGATGACTTCGGTCGCGCCTGCGCCGTAACCCCGACGAGGATCGAAGTTATCCGTAAATCGTTTCGCCATGTCGGCGGCGTCGAACCCGCGAGATTTCACCAACGACTCTGCCACGCCAATCATCATTTGCGTATCGTCGGTGTAACTGCCGCGGCCAAGCCGGACTTCCGAGAGAGCATGGGCGGGATCGGTGAGCAAACCATAAATAGCGCTGTAAAACCGGATAGGCAGTGAGGCCGCGCGCAAATCGTTTAGCTTGCCGAAGTGCGATGCAATCCGGCGCGGCGACCATCCTTCGACCGGCATTCCCAACGCATCACCGACGAACGTTCCCAGTAACGCGCCAGTGGATTTCGATTTCAGATTTTTTGCATCCATGATGAAAACGGTCACTGAAATGCTTATTGCACGAATCCACCGTATCATTTTTTAAGGGGACGACCACGAACAATTATCAATTGCCGCGAATGAGATTCGCGGTTACAATCGCCCCATGACACTCGACGAGACTTACAGTTCATTGACGCTGCCAACGAAAGCCAAGCTTGTGCTGCTGGTTCTCGATGGATTGGGCGACATTGCCACGCCACTGACGAAGTTTCGCACGCCGTTGGAAGCGGCGCGCACACCCAACTTCGACGCGCTTTCGCAGAAATCCGCGCTGGGGCGCATCATTCCCATCGCGCCCGGAATCACGCCGGGGAGCGGGCCGGCGCATCTTTCGCTTTTCGGCTACGACCCGCTTGCGGTGGAAGTCGGCCGCGGGGTAATCGAAGCGCTAGGACTGGGAATTGAATTGCGGGCGGGTGATTTGGCCGCGCGAGCCAATTTTTGCACTCTGGACGCGAAGGGACTGGTCACCGATCGGCGCGCGGGTCGAATCCCGACGGAAGTTTGCCAGAAACAGTGCGCGCTGTTGCAAGAGGCGATCCGGAAGATTGACGGGGTCGAGGTGACAATCCGCGCGGGGGAATCGCATCGGTTCGTTGTTGTCTTTCGCGGCAAAGGATTGGCAGGACCGCTCTCCGACACCGACCCGCATCGGGAAGGCGAGCCGATTCATGCGGCCACGGCGACCGCCTTGAAGCGTGGAAACAGCGCGTCGCTGAAGCGCTCTGGGAAAATAATAACGGAGTTTTACAGAAAGGCGTTGCCACTATTGAAACAGTGCTCGCCCGCCAATGGATTCCTGCTGCGTGGAATCGCCACGCCACCCGAAATCCAGTTATTTGAGGAGCGGTACGGTTTGCGGGGCGCCTCCCTGGCGATCTACCCGATGTACAAAGGACTCGCTCAGCTCGTTGGCATGACCAAATTGGATGGCGGTCACAGCGTCAAAGAGCAATTCGCAGCGTTGGCCGCCAATCGGGAACGATTCGATTATTTCTTCATCCATGTCAAAGGCACGGATATGGCGGGCGAGGATGGGAATTTTGACAAGAAAGTCGCCGTGATCGAGGAAGTGGACGCCGCGTTGCCGTTGTTGCTGGCGACTCGTCCCGACGTGCTGGCCGTGACGGGCGACCACTCGACCCCGGTGCCGATGAAAGGCCACAGTTGGCATCCTGTCCCGGTGCTGCTTCACAGCGCCATCTGTCATGCCGAGGGAGCGACGCGGTTTACCGAGGCGACCGCGCGCGTGGGATCACTGGCCACGTTTGAGTCGAAGTATTTGCTCCGCTACATGCAAGCCAATGCCAGGATGTTCGACAAATTCGGCGCGTGACCAAGCGGGCTCGATCGGCGAACGAACGCGGTGCTACGTTTCTTGCGGATTGGATCGTTGCGATGTTTGATTCCTATTTGTCCCTCAGGCGGCGTTCGAGGGACTCGATGTACTGGCGGATCTTGTGCGAATCGCTGGCTGGCAATCCAGGATTGTTCGGCCACAATGCCAGTGCGCGTTTGGCGGCGGTGATTGCCTCGTCGAGTTTGCCTTGCCGGTCGAGCAAAGCGGCCAAGCGAGTATACTGCAGGGGATTGGGCGGCGACTGGGAATCAATCGCCCGTCGGGTCGCTTCGGTTGCCCGCGGCAGGTCGTTGAGTTGTTCCCAAAGAGCGGATTGATCCAGCCATGCTTGCGTGTGGGATGGGTCAAGGCGAGTGACGTTTTCCAAACCCGCCAAAGCCTTACGCGGCTGGCCTTGTTGAGAATGGATGTACGCACGAAGCAGATGTGCATTCGTATTGGATGGATCAAGACGCAATCCGGTTTCCGTCCGTTCCAAAGCGTTCGCCCAGTCGCGACGGTCGGCAGCGATGAGCGCCAGGCCGATTACCGCGTCGCCGAGATTGGGGTCCTCGCGCAACAAGGATTGAAATTCCCGCTCGGCGGCTTCATCCGCCGCCGCATGATACAGAGCGCGGGCGAACATCAACCGCAATTCTTTCTCACGCTTCAGTCGTTGAGCGGGAAGGAAATGACGCCGTAAGGATTGCGGCAAAAAATTTTCGGAAAGCCGCGCGCGAAACTGGGCGACCTTGGTTTCGTCATTGAAGTCGGTTAGTCCCCCTCGTGTCCATCCTTGCGCTTCTTCGCGGCGAACAAAAACGCAAGCCGCCAAGTCGAAATAGAGTAAAGTCCAGCGTGAGTCGCGAGCCAGCGCACGAATCAAGCTTCCATTCTTCGGATTCCAGTTTTGCAAAATTACGGCGTCAAAATTTCGCCGTTGCTGGGCCCGTTCCCATGCGTCCCGATCCTCCAGCGCAGTGATGTATTCCAGCATTCGCCAGTCGCCGTACAAGAAATTTCGGGGGTCAAAGAAAATCGTTCGCTCGGGCATCGTCCACATTAAATAATTGCCAAGATTACCGTCGTTAAAGAGGCGCTGGGTACGGGGCTGTTTTTGAAGATGGCCGACTGCTGCCGCGGGATTGATTAACGGATCAATGCCAAGTCCGACGGGTAAATGAGAGTGGTGAATCCACCAGCGTCCACCCAGGACTAAGGAGACCATCAACGCAATGGAAACAGTCACGGCGGAAAACGCGATGACCGGTTTGTCGAACGAACAGCCATTGCGATCTCGCCACCAAGCCGCAATCTGCGCGACCGCGATGGGAATCCCGACCAGCGCGAAATACGCGTCAAATCGCAGCGACCGCCACGATAACATCACAAACCCCAGCCATACCAAAAAAAGCGTCCAATCGAGGGTTCGTCGGCGCAATACAAACCCCACAACGCCTCCCGCGAATCCGGCCACATAGAAGAATCGTGACAACGTCCAGTCGGCGCTCCACGACAAGGCGGTAATGGGTTGCCATTCCAGGATGAACGCTCCCGAAATGTTTGGTCTCATCACTTCGAGAATATGAAGCGGCAAATTCCAACCAAATGGATTTAGGAAAATCGAGCCGACGACGAATGTAACAACCCATCCCACCCGTTTCCATTCCTCCGCGTTCCTGGCCAAAACAGACAGCGCTGTACGTTTTCCAAAGCGTGGTTGCAGTACACTCCCGGCCACATAGGCGCCGATCAAAAACAGCTCCACCATAAACGCGCCGTGGGTTTGCGCCCAAATCCACATCAAGACGGGGAGCAACCAAAGCCGGTTCGGTTTTCCCCCTCGCGCTTGTTCCAATATCAACCATACCATAGCCGTCAGAGCGAGCGACACAAAATCAGCCCGATACGAAAGCCATCGTCCGCTCATCACAACGATCGCCGCCAATGTGGTTGGCCAAACCAAGCCCGGCGGTAAGATCCTCCGGCAAACCGCGCCAAGAAGGACGGTTGTCGCTGCCGCGATCAACCCAAAGAAAATAATCAGTCCGTTCAATCCAACCACCCGGTAAACGGAGTAAACGAGCAATTGAAACATCCACTCAAAATCCACCCACCGCTGGTTCACCGTCGTCCAGGAAAACGGGTCCATGACGGGGATGCGACCGTGTTCGGCGATCCAGCGCCCGTGCGCAAGCGACATCCACAGGTCGTCCACCCAAATCGGGTGGACTGCAAAGGCGACCGCAACGGCAATCACTGCCGCTTGCGCCGTCCGCGTCCAGATAGCATGGTTTGAATCGGGATTCATTGTTTCAGTTTAGAACTACTCTCCAGGACTCGAATATGACTCACGACATCGTGATGTCTGGCGTCGGAAACTTCCAATAAATTCGCCGCGCGACGATAGTGTTCCAATGCGTCCGCCGGTTTCCCCTGCTTCTCCAAAACCGCTGCGAGTCGGAGAAGAGGGTCGGGATTCGGCAGGGCATAGAGCTTCGTCGCGCGACGCAACGCGCGCTCGGCACGGGGAAGATCATTGGTTTGCTCCGCCAAGTCCGCCTCCAACAATAATGCGGCAACATTATTCGGCGCCAGTGCAATCGCCCTCGCCACTTCGTCCAGAGCTGCGCCACGTTTGCCGGACCGCGCCAGGGCAGTCGCCACAAGAAGATGCGCATTGGAATTGTCCGGCCATCGCTGCAGTATTTCCCCCAGCAGTTTTTCCGCTCGAATCCCATCGTTGGATTCCAACGCGAGCACCGCCAGCAATCGCAGCGCGTCATGCGGACGCTCGCCGGTCGCCAGAAGATCTTCCAATTCCGCGCGGCCGCTCTCTTTCGCGCCAATTTGGAAAAGGGCAGTCGCCCATTGCAAGCGGAATCGGACTCCGTCGGCGCGCGATTGTTGCGCGATCTTCCGCTCTCGCCAAGCCTTTACTTCGTTTCGGTCATTCGGATCGCGCACTCCGCCGGCGTTCAGTTCCGAATCTGACGGCGCGCGAACGAAGACAACCGCGACTTCGTCGAAATAGACGCGTTTCCATCGCGGATCGGCGTTAAGCGTGCCAATCAGAGCCGAGTTGCCCGGCGCGAACGAACTGATCATCACGGCGTCAATATTCCAGCGTTGATCCAATTTCTCCCACCCGGGTCTGCTGGCAAACGCGCCAACGTATTCGCGGAAAAATTCGTCCCCAAAGAGGACGTTTCGCAAATCAATAAACGTTTTCTGGTTCCGCCACGTCCACATTTGGTACACGGCGAAATTCATGTCGTTCATCATTCGCAGACCCCGCTTGGATTCCGCCTTCATAAACTCCACGGCCGCGACCGGATTTAAGAGCGGGTCGATTCCCAATCGCGGGCTTGCTGTCAACAGAAGCGTAACCGCCCCGGTCATCGCGGCGGCAATCACGACGGTGGGAGATCACCGCCGCCGATATCCCCACCACTGCAGCCATTCGATCGCCGCCAGCGGCAGCGCCAGCAATCCAAAAAGCGACACGAACCTCCGCCCTTGCCACGCCAATGCTGCCAGCGCGAAAAATGCAAGCAACCGTGACCAATTTGTCCGTTTTCGATTCAACAGGAAACCGATGGCGCCAACCGCAACCGTCGTCAGAAAAATCCCAACAGTCAACGAGTTCACCGCAAATTCTGTCCCAATCGTCGGTTGCCATTCGACAATCAGCGCCCGCGACGCGCCTGGTCGCATGTGCCAGAGGACGTTCTCGATCAGTTTTGTCCCGTAGGGATTGGCCACGCACGCGACGAGCGACGCCAACAACACCAGGCTGATGGTTTTGAGGCGCTCGAAACTTTTTTCCACCAACGCGCCGATAGCGTAGAGGGCCAGCAAAACCAATCCCATCGGAAATCCGCCATGCGCGTTCGACCAAACCCAAAGCATCGGCGGGAACAACCAGAGTAACGAGTTTTTATCCCGCGATCGTTCCAGGAGAAACATCGTCAGCACGCCGCAGAGCATTGTCACGTACTCCGGCCGAAAATACGCCAGGCGTCCTCGCCCCAACAGCGCGGCGATCAACACCAGCAACGCCGTGGCAGAAACGCCGATGCCGAGTTGACGACAAAACCGCGTCATCAACCAAAAAATCAATCCCGTCAACGCCGCGAAACAGAGGATCAATCCATTGAGACCGACGATTTGATGGAGCGCATAGGCGGCGACATTGAAGAGCCATGTGTAATTGACCCACGGCGATCCGTCGCGCGTCCAACTAAACGGGTCGGTAAGCGGGAGTTGTCCATTCTCCAGGATCCATCGTCCGCCGGCCAGCGCGAAAAATAAGTCGTCAATGGCGACGGCATGGATCGTGAATGCGACCGGCACCGCAATGGCAAGCGCCAGTATCGTCTGCTCTAGCCAGCGCGACCTAGCGGATTTGGCGGGCAAATCGGTCACGCGGTCATCTTCGACCAGACCAAGCGTGTTTGCAAGATGCCAAAACGGGGATTGAGTCGGTCCTCATTGACTCGAACACATCATTGGGGGGTGGTTGCTGCAAGATTTTTCTTGTCGTTGCTTCCTCCAGTCTATAAAATCCTGCGGGCATCAGGACGAGGCACGAAGATGTTTGAACTATTACAACGTGGCGGCCCTTTGATGTGGCTGCTGATGCTCTTGAGCGTTGCTGCGCTCACGATTTTTCTGGAACGGCTCTATCATTTCCAGCGCGCCACCATCAATACCGACGATTTTCTCCGCGGCCTTCGCAACGCCCTCTCGCGCGGCAATGTGACCGAGGCGCTTTCCATTTGCGATTCCACCCCCGGCCCGGTGGCGTGCATCGTCAAGGCCGCTGTGCTCAAGCGCGATCGCAGCCGCGATGAGGTACGGCAATCCATGGAGGATTCTGGTTTGATGGAAGTTCCGAGGCTGGAAAAACATCTCGCGGGATTGGCGACCATTGCGCAAATTAGCCCGTTGCTCGGTATCCTCGGCACGACGCTAGGAATGATGGACGCCTTTGCGAAAGTCAAAGCCAGCGGAAATCTGTTGGTCACCGAAATATCCGGCGCCGTCGAGATGGCGCTCTACACAACGGCCGGCGGCATCGCCGTCGGAATCGTGTCGTACGTCTTTTACAATTATCTGGTTCGGCGGGTGGACGGATTTGTCCTCGAAATGGAGCGGACGGCGGCGGTGTTCCTGGAATTTTTGAGCGAGGATCGCGGGAGGACGCCTTGAAACTGCGCCGCCACTGCCAACTGGCTAAAGGGCCGTTCGACCTCGCGCCGGTGCTGAATTTGTTTGCCTTGCTCCTTTTTTTCTTTCTCTTGTCCAGCGCCGTCATGATTACTCCCGGAACCAGCATCGAGCTTCCCACGTCGCACGCCGCCATGATCGGCGCTGAGCCCTCCCTCGTGATTACCGTCGCGCGCGATCGCTCCATTTTTTTTCGCGACCAATTCTACACGCGCGAGCAACTGCCAAAACTTCGCGATGACCTCGCCGCTGCCGTCAAACAATTGGGCAGAAAATCGTTGACGGTCAAGGCCGACAAAACGGTGTCCTATGATTTCCTGATGCAATTGTCCGATGCAGCGGCTAGCGCCGGGTTGGAGAAAGTGAATCTAGCCGCGCGATTTGCCGCCCCGGAAAAACCATGAACTCCATTCCATCCTCCCCCTTCTCGGCGGCAATTGTGTCGGGCGCGACAGCGGATCGGCGCGTCTTCTGGCAGGCGGTCGGCGTGGCGATCGGAGTGCATCTCGTTGCACTGGCGCTCTTTCGCGCGGCGACAGAGCCGCGCGCAACTGCCCAACCGCTGGCAGCCTCGCTCCGGTTGTTGCCTCTGCGGACAGAAACGGATGTGGATGCGCTGCAGGATCCGAGCTTGATTGTGATGCCGAGCCCCCGCGGCTTTTCGAGCGGCGCTCTGGCGCAGTCCGCAACGTCGCCAATGCCGCCACCAGCTTGGCGGGAGCGCGCGGAGACCCTGCCA
The DNA here is from genome assembly GCA_964348665.1 of uncultured Verrucomicrobiota bacterium. GTDB lineage: Bacteria > Verrucomicrobiota > Verrucomicrobiia > Palsa-1439 > CAYGDP01 > CAYGDP01. The sequence goes on along the minus strand of CAYGDP010000008.1, from coordinate 128,130 downwards.
AATTTGCTCGCCGACCGGAGTGGGCCGCTGGTGAGAGAATTGAAATCGCACGAACGCCTGGTATCTGCAGCGGACCGGTTACCTCCGCGTTCCCAGGAAGAGCCGTTGTCCCCGGTGGCGTCGACTCCCACGCGCACCACATTCCGATTGATGGCCCACGAAGCTGAACGGAAGCTGATTGGGCAGCCTGTTCTACCCCTGTTGGATTATGCCGCGCCGCGCGATCCGACCCTGTTGCGGCTGGGCGTAAATGGCGCGGGAGCAGTTGTAACGGTGTTGTTGGATAAAACCTGTGGTAATGAAGCGACCGACCAGCTCGCCATGCGGGATGTACAGAGTTGGCGATTTGAGACGAGCCGGCCGTTGCGATCGGTGGGAGAAGAAGAAGGATTGGATTGGCTGACAGTTACGATATCCTGGGCAAGCGCCTCTGCAAAACCGGAGGCGAAACCGTGATTGTGGTCCCCGCTTCCTGGATTTTCATGGGATACGTGGCGTTGTTTGGCGCGCTGACTCTTGCGCTATGGCTGTACCCCAAGTTCCAATCGCGCGTGCTGCGGCTGGATTTACGCGCGTTTTATTGCGCCCGGTGCGGTCACGTGTGCGTGGACCGTGGCGATGGCGCGCCCGTGCGTTGTTTGCAGTGTGGACATTTGAATCAACTGAAACCTTAAACAAACCGAAAGGAGTTCTGTATGGGAATGTGGATTGGTCGCGGGCGTAAGGCCCGTGTCTGTTATGGATTTGACGAGATCGCGATTGTTCCGGGCGAAGTGACGATGAACCCGGCCGAGGTGGATACCTCGTGGCAGATCGGCAAGCACAAGTTTAGTGTGCCGATCCTCGCCAGCGCGATGGATGGCGTCGTGGACGTGAAATTCGCCGTCGAGATGGGGAAACTCGGCGGACTTGCCGTGCTGAATCTCGAAGGAGTCCAAACCCGCTACAAAAACCCCGAGGACGTCCTCCGAAAAATCGTCAAGTCGCCGAAGGATAAATCCACCGCGCTGCTCCAGCAGATTTACACGCAGCCGATCAAGGAATATCTCATCGCCACGCGCATTCAGCAAATCAAAAAAGCCGGGGGCGTCGCGGCGGTCAGCGCCATCCCGCAACGTGCCGAGCGATTCGGCCCAGTCGCGCAAGAAGCAGGTGCCGACGTGTTCGTCGTGCAATCCACCGTCGCCACCGCGCGGCATATCAGCACGCAATACAAAATGCTCGACCTCTCCAAGTTCTGCCGCTCAATGAAAATACCCGTCATCATCGGCAACTGTGTCACCTACAACACCGCGCTCGAATTGATGGAATGCGGTCCGGACGCCCTTCTCATCGGCGTCGGTCCGGGCGCGGCCTGCACCACCCGCGGCGTCATCGGTCTCGGCGTTCCGCAGGCGACCTCGACATGCGACTGTGCCGCGGCTCGCGATTTTTATTTCAAGAAAAGCGGCCGCTACGTCAGCATCATCACCGACGGCGGGATGCGCACCGGAGCGGACCTCTGCAAAGCGTTTGCGTGCGGCGCGGACGCGGTCATGATCGGCAGCGCGTTCGCAAAATCCAAGGAAGCCCCCGGCGGCGGTTATCATTGGGGCATGGCCACACCCCACGCAAACCTTCCCCGCGGCACGCGCATCCAAGTCGGCGTCACGGGAACGCTCAAGCAAATCCTCTTTGGACCCGCCACGGTGGACGACGGCACGCAGAACCTCGTCGGCGCGCTGGCCAACTGCATGGGCAACGTCGGCGCCAAAGATGTACGACAGTTACAGCTCGCCGAGCTGGTCATTGCTCCCGCGATGAAAAGCGAAGGAAAGTTGTTTCAGGCCGCGCAAGGAGTCGGAATGGGAAAATGATGAAAAAGTTCCAAATCTCAAATCCCAAATCCCAACAAAATCCCAAGCATCAAGCTCCAACCGGCGAAGGCAATAAAACTTGGGAATTGGAGTTTGGAGAAGGAGCACGCTCCCGCGCGAGAGGTGTAGCCGCGAAACTTTTCTGCGGCTTCACGATGGCGGCTATTATGTTTGTCGCAATTGACGCCGTGACAGAAGAACCGCTGGCTGATTTCCTACGTGCGGAGACAAAACCATGGACAGAGTGGATGGAAAAAAAAGTTGATGTGCATCTGGATGGATTGCCGTTATCCGAGGCGTTGGATCGTCCCCCTTTTGAGAAGACAAATTTTACTGTCAACCTAAGTAAAGGTGAGCCAAAAGTAACGGTGGATCTCAAGCAGGTTACTCGTCGCGATGCCCTCTGGCAAATTGCCAATAAATATGGCCTTACTATGAGCGTTGGACGTTCGCCGGATGGCCGACCAGCCTTTATTTCAATAAAAAACAAATGACAACGCGGACTGAAACAATTGTAATTTTGGATTTCGGATCGCAGTACACGCAGGTCATCGCGAGGCGCGTGCGCGAACTGCACGTCTATTCAGTGATCCTCCGGCCCGACACCCCCATCGCAAAAATCCGCGAACTTGGGCCGCGTGGGATCATCCTCTCGGGCGGTCCCGCCAGTGTGTATGCCAAGGGCGCGCCGCGTTGCGACCCGAACCTTTGGGATTCGGGTATCCCCATCCTCGGCCTCTGCTACGGAATGCAATTGATGGGCCACATGCTCGGTGGTGAAGTGGCCAAGGGATTGGCGCGCGAATACGGCCGCGCCAACCTGGACGTGACCGCGACGGATTGCCCGCTTTTTCGGGGACTCGACGGGCGGCAGGTTGTCTGGATGAGTCATGGCGATAAAGTCACCAAACTGCCCTCGGGTTTCGCGACCGTCGCCACCAGCACCAACTCGCCTTTCGCCGCCGTCGAACATCGCACACGGAAAATCTTCGGCCTGCAGTTTCATCCCGAAGTCGTTCACACCCCTTGCGGAAAGGAAATCCTGCGCAACTTCGTCATCGGCATCTGCGGCTGCCACGGCGATTGGACGATGAAATCGTTCATCGAACGATCGCTCGAAGAAATCCGCGAGCACGTCGGCCAAGACTTGGTCGTCCTCGGCCTCTCCGGCGGTGTGGACAGCAGTGTTGCCGCAGTCCTCATCCATCAAGCCATTGGCGACCAACTCACTTGCATCTTCGTCAACAACGGTGTCCTGCGCGGGGGCGAAGCGGAAAAAGTGCAAACGATGTTTCACGATCATCTCAAGATGCGGCTTGAATATGTGGACGCCACAAAACGATTTCTGACCAAACTCCGCGGCATCATCGATCCCGAACGGAAACGCAAAATCATCGGCGGAGAATTTGTGATGGTTTTCCAAGACGAGGTGAAGAAGCTCCGCAAAAAATCAGACGGCAAATTCCGTTTCCTCGCCCAAGGAACGACCTATCCCGACGTGATCGAGAGCGTTCCCATCGCCGGCCCGTCGGCCACCATCAAAAGCCATCACAACGTCGGCGGATTGCCAAAGAATATGAAATTCGAATTGCTCGAACCAATCCGTCAACTTTTCAAGGACGAAGTCCGCGAAGTCGGCGCGCAACTGGGTCTGCCGCGCGAGGTCACCCATCGCCAGCCGTTCCCCGGTCCTGGATTGGCCGTGCGCATCCTTGGCGAAGTCACGCCCAAACGTGTCGCCATTCTTCAGGCCGCCGACGCAATCGTCATCGAAGAAATTAAGCACGCCAACCTGTATTACAAACTCTGGCAGGCGTTTGCCGTCTTGCTTCCCGTGCGGAGTGTCGGCGTGATGGGCGACGAACGCACCTACCAGGACTGCATCGCCGTCCGCGCCGTGGAAAGCCAGGATGGAATGACGGCGGACTGGGCGAAATTGCCCCACGATCTCCTCGAAAAAATCTCCAACCGCATCATCAACGAAGTCCGCGGCGTCAACCGCGTCGTCTTCGATATTTCGAGTAAACCTCCCGCGACAATCGAGTGGGAATGAAAGGCGCTGCGGCCGCGGATCGCCGTTTTTGACCCTTGACGCGATGAGGTTCCTCCGCTATCTTCGCGCCCCTTGTCAAAATTGAATATGGCGTGGACAGCGTTCGAGGGAATCGTTTGGCACAGCCGTGTGAGGGATTTGTCATGAACATCATCGAAAAAATCGAAAAAGAACAACTGAAGACTGACGTATCGAGCTTCCGGATTGGCGATACGGTGCGCGTCCACACCAAAATCAAGGAATTCGACGCCGAAGGCAAGCCTCGCGAGCGCATCCAGATTTTTACCGGTGTAGTCATTGGCCGGCGCGGGCATAGCATCGGCGAGACCTTCACCGTCCGCCGGATCAGCTATGGCGAAGGCGTCGAGCGCGTATTTCCCGTTCACTCGCCCGCGATTGATAAAATCGAAGTGGAACGTCGCGGTCAAGCGCGCCGTGCCAAGCTGTATTATCTCCGCAAACGCATCGGCAAGGAAGCCATGAAAGTGCGGGAAGGCGCCGCAACTCCAGTCGCCACAGCAGGAGCAAAAGTCTCCGCACCGGTTTCCACGAAGAAAATCGAGGCGACGGACGAGAAAAAAATTGCAGCCGCCGTGGCCTGACGGCCGCTTTTTTTCCGCTTTCGCTCGTAAGCTTCCGCCGGTATTCTGCGCCCAATGCGCGCTTCCTCCATGCTCCGCTATGAACGCGCGGCGTTTCGACGCGGGGCAAACAGTGTCGCGGGTGTGGATGAAGCTGGCCGCGGCCCGCTCGCCGGCCCCGTAGTCGCGGCCGCCGTGGTTTTTCCCCGCGACCACGATGGTTTTTTTAAGCGCGGCGGCTCGCTCTACGGTCTCAATGATTCGAAGCAACTGACCGAGACGCAGCGGGAGAAGTTTTTTGAAGCGATCAGCCGCCAGCGATTAGCCATCTGCTTCGGGATTGGCATTGTCTCGGTCGAATTGATTGATCAAATCAACATTCTCCGCGCCACCCACGAAGCCATGCGGCTCGCGCTGAAGCAACTCCCGCAATTGCCCGATCATATCCTCGTGGACGGCCGTCCCGTGCCAAACTTGCCAGCGCCGCAAACGGCGATCATCAAAGGCGATGCCAAAAGTTATTCCATCGCCGCCGCCAGTGTCCTCGCCAAAGTCACACGGGACCGCCTGATGCGAGAGTTGAACGAAAAATTTCCCCAATACGGTTTTGCCGGCCACAAAGGTTATGGCACACGCGAACACCTCGCTGCGCTCAATCAATTCGGCCCCTGCCAAGCCCATCGCAAGAGTTTCGAACCCTGCCGGCAGTTACGCTTAGCGTGGTAGGTGTTAATGCAAATACGGCCGCAAGGCGTCGCGGGCGATGAGAAAGCCGCGTTTGACCAATTCCTCGGTCGCCTCGAAGTTGCGGTCTTCGTGTTCGATGCTCAAGACATAATCATACCCGCCGGCATAGAGCGCGGCGATGAAACGTCCCCAGTTGACCTCACCCAATCCCGGCAGGCGCGGAACCTGCCAGCCCATCCCGAGCGATGTGATGCCACGCTGATACAATTGCTCGTGGTTGATTTCCATGTCCTTCGCATGAACGTGAAAAATCCGGTCGCGGAAATCGCGCACCGCGCGCTCACCGTCAATGAACTGCCAGAGGAGGTGGGATGGATCGAGGTTTAGCCCGAAATTTTTGTCGGGGATGATCTCGAACATCCGCCGCCAGACGGCGGGGCTGATGGCGAGATTATGGCCGCCCGGCCATTCGTCATTGCTGAAAATCATCGGGCAGTTCTCGATGGCGATTTTGACATTGTGCTCGGCGGCAAACTTCACGATGGCTGGCCAAATTTTTGCGAATTCGTCGAGATTCGCCTCCAGCGTTTTGTTTTTGTCGCGCCCGACAAATGCGCCGACGACCGGGACGCGCAGCATTCCTGCGGCGACGATCACGCGCTTGAGGTGGTCGGTCACAGTGCGACGGTGTTCGTGGTCGGCGCTAAGAGGATTGGGATAATAACCTAAGGACGAAATCTCTAGGCGATGTTTTTCCATCAAGTCGCGGATTTGCTGCCCGCGCCTCGAATCGAGCGCGGCCACGTCCACGTGTGTCACGCCCGCGTACCGGCGTTCTGCCTTGCTGATCGGCCAGCAAGCCAGCTCGAGCATTTCGAATCCGTTCTCGCTCGCCCAGGCGGCGAGTTGTTCCAGCGATAGCCGCGGCAACGCGGCGCTCATCAGTCCAAGTTTCATCGGTCTCCTTCAGGATGACGGGAAAATCCCGTCGGCATGGTTCAGGTTGTCGAGTGAATTGATCTTGGGATGTTATCGCTTATCCCTTCGGAACTGCAATCCATTTTTCTGCCCGGGCACTCTTTAAAATCGCCTCGCCCAAAACCAGCTCGTAATGACCATCCGCAAACGTCGGATAATTTGCCGGGCCAGCCCCGGCCCCTTTCGCAACGACTTCGTAGATTGCCGAATAAAGTTGTTTAAACGTGTCGGGAAACCCTTCGTTGTGGCCGCCGGGAAACGACGTGAACCGGCGCGCTTCCTCCGAGAGCAGGGACGGGTCTTTGAGCAAAACCTCGTTCGCACGGTCGCGATGCCCGATCCATAACTCGTTGGGCCGCTCGCTGTCCCACGCCAGTGCCGCTTTAGCGGCATCAATCTCGTAGTGTAACCGATTCTTTCGTCCCGCGCTGACTTGCGACACCGTGACAGAACCACGCGATCCGTTTTCGAACCGCAGCAGCACCGTGGCGTAGTCTTCCGTCAGGATTTTCTGCGGGACTGTTTCGATCGCCTTCTTGAGCTTTCCGGTAAACGTGTCAATCGCTGTTGCCGGTTTTTGGCGCACAGGTAAAAATGTTTTGAAATCTGCGCAGACCGCCGCAATGCGTTTGCCCGTGATGAATGTCATCAGATCGAGCCAATGCGACCCGATATCGGCCACGGCGCGCATCGCGCCGCCCAGCTTCGGGTCGAGTCGCCAGTTCCAATCGGTCGGCCACAACAACCAATCCTGCAAGTACGACCCGTGAATTGCGTACACCTCGCCGATTCCACCGCTACGGACGAGCGCGCGCGCATGCTGGCAGAGCGGGTAGAAGCGGATATTGAAATTGACCGCGTTCACCAATTTTTTTCGTTTGGCGAGGGCGACCAGCTCCTTTGACTCGCGCGAATCCATTGCCAGCGGTTTCTCGCAAATGACGTGCTTGCCCGCCAAGAGCGCCGCCTTCGCCTGCGGAAAATGCAAATGATTCGGGGAAGTGAGATGAACGACGTCCACGTTCCTGTCCGCGAGCATTGCGTCGTAGTTTGCGAACACTTTTAACCCCAAAGCCTCGCCCTTCGGGGCGGCGCGCTTCGTGGTGCTCCCGCAAATCCCCGCCACGGTAATGCCGAGACGCCGCAACGCCTCCACATGCACAGGACCGATGAAACCCGTGCCGACCACGCCAACTTGGATATTTGATGAACTGCTCATTTCAATTCAGGAAGTCATTCAGTAGCGTGTGGAGCGCGAGAATTCAAGCCGTCATTGACTAACGGGGGAGAGAAGCAATAAGTCGTTCATATTCCGCATGTCTGCCAATCCAAAACCAAACGTAGCCGTCAACGACAGGCGCAGCCAAGACGCGATAGTCGCGCCCGATCCGCGCCGACCAAGTATGCTGCCCAACCTTCTTGAAATGCAAACTGGGATGATTCGGATTTTCACACCAGAGTCGGTAACTTTTCCGCGCGAGTTGGCGAATCGAGACGGGAAGGCGGCGATATTTCTGCCAGAAATCGCGGGAGGTATAACTGTTCATCTAGGCAGCTTCTTGGCTCTGCCTGCCTTGTATTCCGCGATCGCCTCTCGCGCGAGACGATCCAGAGGACCACCGTCCCGTGCATCACGCTCTATTTCCCGGTCCCATTGCTCTGCCCGCCGCTTTTCGATCCAGTCCGCGAGGCGGTTAAAATCCTTGGGCGGCAGCGTCTTGATGACCCGTTCGATCTCTTGCACAGTGCTCATGACGCCCGACTATAACACCGCCCCCGCCCCGCGGCAAGCGGCCGACGCAACGCCTCCACATGAACCGGGCCGATGAAACCCGTGCCAACCACGCCGACGCGAAGGATTGAGGATAATGTCATTTCGCACCGTGCTGAAGCAGGAAGCCCTCTATGTCACGATGTTTACCTGCGACTGCAAAATTGAGGGGGGTCTCACCACAGATCTCTGCGTTAATACTAGCGCCATGCTGAATGAGCAGCTTCACAAGCGGCAATAATCCACTTTCCACGGCACGGTGCAATATCGTTTGATCGCTGTCGTTATGTGCATTCGCGTCGGCACCATGCTTGAGCAGGAGGAGAAATATTTTCGTCACGTTGTCGAGGGACCATTTCACGTCGGGGTCTTCAACAATCGGCACGGCCGCGTACAGTGGTGTGACGCCGTGCTTGGTTTTCGCATTGACATTCGACTTGTTGGTCAAAAGAAGCTCAACAATTTTGACGTGCCCGCATCGCGAGGCGACGTGGAGTGGCGTGAAACCGTATTCGTCCTTAGAGTTTACCCATTTTGGATTTGCGGTAATGAGCTTCTTCATTTTTGCCAGATCACCACCTTCGACGGCGAATCGCTCTTCAGCTTTCATGGCTGCCTCCTCGTTCATCGCTTGAACGCATCCAGAATCGCCGCCGTGGCGGTCGCGCCGATGCGGGTGACGCCCGCGTCAATGGTTTCGAGCGCGGCTTCCAAAGTTCGGATGCCGCCGGCGGCTTTGACTTGAACATTCGGGCTGACATTGGCGCGCATCAATTTGAGGTCGGCGATGGTCGCACCGCTCGGCGCGAACCCCGTGGAGGTTTTCACAAAATCCGCGCCCGCCGCTTCGACGAGTTTGCAGGCCAGGACTTTCTGATCGTCGGTGAGATAGGCGTTTTCCAGAATTACTTTGACGATGATTTTGAGAGGGGCTTTTCCGCGCGCGGCTTCGACCACGGCGCGGACGTCGTCACGCACGTCGTCGGCGCGTCCACTGCGAAGGGCGCCGATGTTGATGACCATGTCGAGCTCGGTCGCGCCATCGGCGAGGGCTTGCTTCGCTTCAGCGACTTTGATTGCAGTCGCGTTAGAGCCATGCGGGAAACCGATGACCGTGCCAACGGCAACGTCGGAGCCGGCGAGGCATTTCGCGGCAAGTTTGACGTGGGAAGGTTTGCAGCAGACGGAGGCGACGTTGTATTTCCTTGCGATTTCGCAGCCCGCAACGACTTCGGCGTCGGTCAAGTCGGGGCGTAAAAGCGAGTGGTCAATCGTCTTGGCGAGTTGCGCGCGGGTGATGGTTTTGCTGTTGAGAGTTATCATGGCAAAGGAAGAATAGCCTTGAATGGAGAGCGTGGCTACAAGAAATTTTTGTGGCAGCCGGATTGTGTGGGGGAGCGGGCATTGCTGCGTGCGCGAATATCTGGTAAGTTGGCGACGCAATGGCGGATAAACCGAGCAAGCTAAAGATTGCAGATCGCGAATTTTCATCACGGTTGCTGATGGGCACGGGAAAGTTTGCGTCCAACGAGCTGATGCGCGACGCGCTGGCCGGGAGCGGAACGGAAATTGTGACCGTGGCGTTGCGGCGCGCCGATTTGAGCGGCAAACACGATCCATTTGCCAACATCCTGGATTTCATTGACGCAAAAAAATACCTGCTCCTCCCCAACACCAGCGGGGCGATGAACGCCGAGGAAGCCTGCCGGCTGGCGCGATTGGCTCGCGCGGCCGGGCTGGGGCATTGGCTCAAACTGGAGATCCATCCCGACCCGCATTATTTATTGCCCGACCCGATCGAGACATTACGGGCAGCGGAGGTTTTGGTGAAGGAGGGGTTCGTTGTGTTGCCCTATATCAATGCGGATCCCGTACTGGCCAAGCGACTCGAAGAAGCAGGTTGCGCGACAGTGATGCCGCTTGGCTCGCCGATTGGCAGCGCGCGCGGCATCGAGACGCGAGCGTCCATCGAAATCATTCTTGCACAAGCGCGCGTGCCCGTTGTCGTGGATGCGGGCATCGGTGCGCCATCCCACGCCGCGGAAGCGATGGAGATGGGGGCGGACGCGGTGTTGGTGAACACCGCCGTGGCGGTGGCAACCGATCCCGTGCGCATGGCGCGAGCATTCAAGGCGGCGACCGAAGCGGGTCGCGAGGCATATGAAGTTGGCATTGCGCCGCGCCGCGCCGCTGCGGATGCAACGAGTCCGCTCACTGCATTTTTGGAAAAGGATTGATGACTCCAAAATCCAAATTCTCAAACCCCAAGCCCCAGAGAAGCTCCAAACTCCAAGCTCCAACTTCCAAGCATTTCGGATTGTGGAATTGGAGCTTTGGATTTCTTTGGGGCTCGGAGTTTGGGGCTTGGAGTTTTCGGCGGGTGGTTGCAGTCGCGTTTTTCGCCGCCGCGGCCGCCTTTGCCGATCCCGACGCGGCGACGGACGCGAAACCCACCTACCAATTTCCCAAGCCGCAACGGATCAAAGGAGTGGAGAATTATGGAAAGGTCAGCGACGCGCTCTATCGCGGTTCGCAACCGACTCCGGACGGATTCAAGGAACTCAAACGGATGGGAATTAAAACCATCGTGGACACCAGCTTTTTCACATGGTCGCGCGACAAGTTGGACGGCTACGGCTATCGCTACATCAATCTGCCGTTCAACCCGAACAAGCCACACGAGTATCCACTCATCCAGTTCCTCAAAGTGATGGAGGACAAGGAAAACCATCCTGTCTTCGTGCATTGTCTCACCGGAGGCGACCGGACGGGCGCGTACGTGGCGGCGTATCGAGTCCACGTCCAAAAATGGACTAAAGAAAAAGCGCTGGCGGAAATGGACGTGTACGGTTTTCGAACAACGTGGTGGACGGCCACCATCAAGTTATTCAACAACCTCGACCTGGATGCGTTCAAAAAGAAAGTCGAGGCTGCCAGAAAACCGGAAGTGAAGGTTATCAACTAAGCACAACTTCTCGGGCAGTGTTCGTCTTGGTCGATTTAGTGTTCGCCTGAAGTGTGATCGCTCAAAGAGCTATGGACTTGCAAGGCGCTAGGATTCCGGTACATTCGAGCCGATTGCGCTCGTAGCTCAACTGGATAGAGCGACAGCCTCCGAAGCTGTAGGTTCCGCGTTCGACTCGCGGCGGGCGCACCATTTTTTGTAGTCAAATGTGGTTCTAGGCGCACCTTGAACAGGCTTCCAAGTGTCCGGTAGTTACCAGAGTAGTCACACCTCAATTTGGAGGCTGCCGGAACGACGGTCGCGTTCCGCGGGAGACCTTGCAACAATTCATTGAAAAGGGAGCAGGAACGCGGTCATTTCTTGGCGGCGCGAATTTTTTCTTTGGCTTCTTCCTTTTCAGTGCGGAGTTTTTGTAGTTCGCTGGATAATCGTTGCTGCAACTTTTCGGCTTCCTCCCCCTTGCCATCAAAAATAGCGGCCTGGATTTTTTCTTTCAATCCCAATTCAGCCTCGGCGAGTTTCGCGGCATAGACCTTGTCGATCTCGGCCAGCTCTTTCTTTTGGGCGGTGGTAAGTTTGGCAATCGGGCCACCGAGCCGTTCCTGCGCCAGTTCGTAGGCGGATTTGATGGCGCTCATGGCGGTCCCGCTTTCACGAGGACCGCTGTGCCGTCCACTTTCACTTCGTAGCACGGCACGCTCGCCGTTGCCACGACGGGCGATTTGCCTGTCGTGACATCAAACTGCCAGCCGTGCCACGGGCAGGTGACGACATTCCCTTCGAGCATTCCTTCCCCGAGAGGGCCACCTTTATGGGGGCAAACGTTTTCAATCGCGCAAACCTTTCCGTCCACATTGAACAGTGCGACTTCACGGCCGTTGACGGGCACAATTTTGGTCGCGCCTGCGCTTTGCAGTTCAGACAACTCGGCAACTTTTTCAAATTCGGCCATAGGCATCTCCTTGGCTTGTGATTGTGCAGACAGTAGCAGGTTTATTACGGCAAAGCAACTCATGGCACTTTGCGATTGTCCCTTTGATCATTAGTGACCATCGGGAAACATGCAAAAGGAGGCGAGGTCATTACCGCTATCCCTTCGTCCAAGAATGAGATTAAGGGAATTACAACCCAGCGATTCAATGTGTGACAAACGATGTTACAATTGTAACACGATTTGTTACAATCAAGAAGTGTATTAATATTTCTAGTGGCAATCCCCTTTTGCGCCCAGTTTTCCCGGTCGATACGCATCGGTTTTATCACTCACAAGTTCACGGTGTCAGGGAAGTCTGTGAGCCTTTTCGTTCCTCCAACATCTGTACTCCACTCTCTCGTGATGAGGCTTCATTCCTCGATCATTACCGAAAAAACCATCCGTTCAAGATGGATGTACCCCTTCCGACCTTCACCCGATTGTGAATTGCTCCAGCTCGTCACTAATGATCGAGGCTATTGTCCGCTGGCTTTTCGAATCACCTCGGTGAGGTTTTGCAGGGTAAGAATGTAGTAACGACTTTCGACCAACTCGCGTGTTGTTTTTGTCGTAAATTGGCCGGGGGGCGGGTTATGTGCTGCGAAGAGCACCTCGACCAAACCGGTCTGAAACACCGTTTGCCATTTATCGGGCGTGTCAGGCAGTTCATCAATGACAATCATGCGAGGGATTTCGCTGGGGTTGTATGCCCCTCGGTCTTGCGGTCCGATGGCGGGTCGACCGCAAAACGATATGATGACATTACATTCGGGAAATTCTTTGGGGATATTTTGGAGGACCGAAGATGGTGGCCAAAATACATTACTGCCTGTGGGATCATCACTGCGATATTTTCTCCCGAGGATTTTGACATCGGGCCTAGAATTGCCTTTTTCATCCATCGTCGCGCCTTGCAACCCCATCAAGTAGTTCTGGGCACCGATTTGCAGTGAGTTTCCCTTGTCGGCCTCATGAGCATTGAGCAAGACCACGATGTTGGTTTGTCCTCGGGCCACTCGAATCGCTTCTTCGCCAGCGACGTAACCGACTCCTTCATCGAGGGAATTGGTAGTGTATTGCGGACGGACGTCCACGGGAGGTTTACAGCGAGAAATGAGGAACATGGTGGCGAGGACGATCACCACGAGGCTGATGATGGCCACGATCTTCTTTTGTGGGGGCATAGGGAAGTGATACGCGGTGGATCAGGAGGGGAATGTCGTTATGGTTGCTAATTCTGGAGCCATACACCTGCAGGCGCATAAACACAAGGGCGAACACCGGTTGCGTTATTACCGGCCGGTTGGGCTGGGTCGCACCAGATTCCTTTGCCGGGTTGTGCAGGATAGCTCGTGCAGACCTGATTGGGGGCGCGACCGGAACATACCGTTGTGGCCGCCCTCGCTGCCCTTACAAAGTCCACGTGACCGTCGCCAAAAAGCACCGCTGCGGTTTGGCCAACGTGGCGCGCCGCAAAATATTTTCCGCCACCATCGCTCCAATCATCGCTGTCCACTGTGACAATATGCGTTCGAGTGGTCATATCGTCTACGCCAGCGGGTTCGAGTAAAATGATGTAATTGGAGAGAGCGCCATTGAGAACTTCACTCCCGGAGAGCGCTTGCAGATTGCCACAGGTGCTCGACGTGTCCTTGCTCCACTCAAAGCTCATCGTGTAACTGATGCCATACTTGCCGGTAGAATCCGGCTGTGGATCAGAATCGAGTGGACACTTAAATACCTCGCGGCCCGCTATGTACGGCATCAACCCCGACCGATTATCGAGATAAGGCGAGCCTCCGTTTGCCAACCATTGGTCGCGACGCTGACAGCCACCGTCGCCCGTGATCGGAAAGTAGCTAGGATTATCACTGCGATAGGTCTGAAGCGCTACACCAAGCTGGTGCATATTATTTGCACACTGGACCTTGTAGGCTTGGTCGCGGACACCCTGAAGACTCGGAAATAAAATTCCCAGTAGCGTCAAGATGACCGCCATCACCACCAGCAGTTCGATCAGCGAGAAACCACTCTGCAACTTTGCTCGGTTCATCATTACCTCCGTCATGCGTGGAATCTATACGCTTACCAGGGTCGGCACAATGGACGAAACACCGAAAAACATATCTCTGATCACAATTTCACGCACGAAAGACGGCATTGCTTTAAGGAGTTCCTTGGTGCATTCTGTAGAAGTATGCTTCAAAAGGTTACCAGCGTTACCGATCAAGCGATTGCATTAAGCCGTAGCAGCACCGAAAATTCTATGGTGGGAGAAGTCGTGTTCCCGCAGCGTGCATTCTGGAGTATTCTACAAACGCGCTACGAGCTTTTCGTCATACTTTCCGGGGAGGCCGCTTTATCCTTTGGTCGAAAAAGAATACGGGTTGGGGTTGGTCACGTGGCACTGGTTCGGCCACCGAAGACTGTTGTCTGCCATTTTTCATCACAAGTTCGAACCCATCAAGCATGGTGCCAAGTCGACCCGCGCTTCGCAGCACCCAAGATGCGGCGCCTACTTGCTCGCGCGCCGCTCAGTCAACCCATGTCACGCGCCTTTCAGCAATTACTAAACGTTGGCCTGACAATCAAATCTGATCGGTCTGTCTCGGCTCGGTTTGCCCTCGATACTCTTTCGCTGGCTCTCTTTGGTGAATATATTCGCATGGGAATGGAAAGAAAATTAACGGTGGATGAATCTTATGTTGCTAAGGCTGTCGCTTACATGGAAACACACTTTGTCGAAGAAAAATGTTTGAAAGAAGCTGTCAAAGCTTCCTGTATCAGCCAAAATCATTTGATCAGTTGTTTTCGCCGTGATCTGGGGATCACTCCTGAACGCTTTCTTTGGCAACTTCGAGTGGAGCAAGGTCTCCTCCTGCTGGTGGAAACCGCCCTTTCGATCTCCGAAATTGCCTACCGCTGCGGCTTCAAGACACCGTTTCATTTTGCGCGGCTGGTTCGCCAGCAACAAGGTCAATCGCCTCGCGAGATTCGTCGACTCGCCAAGATTTCTCGTGCCCTCCAAACTCGTTGGTTGAATTCAATCGCAATTCGTCGTTGATCTTCCCATCAGAATACGAACAACCTCCACGTCTGCAGCGGGCAGTTCCAATTTCACAAGTTGGGCGCGGCTGACCCACCGAATCTCTTGTCCTTCCCACGCATGAAGCTTGCTTGCAGTCAGCGTGCAGCAATAAAATGCGATCCGTACTGTGCGATCGGGATATTGATGGTCGACAAGGGCAATTCGCTCCCCGATCCTCGCCCGAATTCCCAATTCCTCCCGTAATTCCCGCGCCAGACAGCGTTTCCAGGATTCACCCCGGCGACGTTTGCCGCCAGGAAACTCCCAATACCCAGCCAGATGTTGCCGTTTCGTCCGCCGCGTCACCAGGAATTTCCCCTCGCTCTCAATGATCGCCGCAGCAACTTCAATCATGACGTATTCCGCTCATCCCAGTTTGCCAAGCACTTCGGTCAGTTCCCCGCGCACGCAGGTGAAAATGGGCGTGTCGCGTTCTGTGAATGGTCGCGCCTTCGATTCGCGCAGTTCCATTACGAGATCCAGAAAATCGGCCGGCGAATCGGTTTCAAACGCCAACACAAATTCTTGATCGTCCAACCCAAAGGAATAGGTCGTGTTGACTTTCACCGTCGGATACTTATGACCGACCTTAAAATGTTCGTTCATCATCGCTTGCCGCTGGTCCATCGGCAGTTGATACCAGTCGTGCGTCTTCACAAACGGATAGATGAAGTTGTATTTTTTTTGGCCCGGGACAATCCGCTCCCGTGATTCTACTGGTTGGCCATCCACGTGCTCGTGCCCACGGATGTACATCGAGCGTTTGGTCATCGCGAAATACGAATAGGGCGTTGTCAGCCACTTGCCCAATCCCGTCAGCGCCAACGCCGCACTCTGCTCTTGCAACGCCTCCAATCGCTCGGTGATGCGCCATAAGAGAAAATCACAGTCGCCGCGCAGCCCCACCGTCGAATACGCCAGCAGGATCATCTCATCACGAAAATCATCCACCACCGACGCGAATTCTTTCCGTCCACGCTCGCGTTGCGCGGCGGTCAATCGCCGCCACGCCGAGTCGGCTTTGTAAAATGCGAAGTTGACGAATTGTCTCGGCAGTTTCGGAGCTTCCATAAATCGGTCGCACACGCTACACTAGTTCACGCCAAAGCAAAATGAAAAAAACCGGTATCGTCGTCTTTACCCACGGTTCCAAACTCCAGATTGCCAATGACGCCGAAGTTCGCGTCGTCGCCGAATTGCAACGCCGGCTCGGCACCGATCTGATCGAGCCGGCCTTCATGGAATTGTCGGACCTAACCATCCCCGCCGCCATCGAAAAACTCGTCGCCCGCGGTTGCAATCACATTTATGGCTACGCCCTCTTCCTCGTCCCCGGACGTCACCTGACCGAGGATATCCCCGCCATTTTTGAAGGCGCCCTAAAAAAACACCCCGGGGTTACCTACCATCTCACCTCGCCGATGTTAGAGGATCAAGAACTGATTGGTCTGCTCGAAAAAAACCTCCGCAATGCGCTGAGATAACCACCCGCCGCAAACGACGCCGGAACCAGCCGGGCTGAAATTCGAGGCTTTCAGATGTGTCTGCTATCCGCATGATCCTTCTTCCTATAACCTGATTGCTGGCGGGCAAGATTCACTTTTCGCTTCTTGACGTAGGCATCGAAAACATCGTCGGGCGTCATCCCCAGTGTTTGCGCCAGAGAGACGAGAAAGTGAAAGAGGTCAACGACTTCGACACGGGCGTTTTGTTTGTCGAACTTTTGGTAGCGCGCCCACCATTTCCAGGGCACGCTGTCGGTCAGCTCGGCAAGTTCCTGCGACATCGCGCGGCAATAGTTCAGCGTCCACTTCTGCTGGTCGCGCGGCGTCATCCCGCGCGTGTCCACGCCGATCCGGCGGTTGAGCGCCGCTTGCATCCGAAAGATTTGATCGAGCTTGTCGGCTTTCTTCATGGGTGCATTGTAGCCGCGCGCGGCGAGCGCGGCCAGTATTTAATAACCACGAATATTTATCCGCCACGATGTTTGGAGGACACACGAATACACACGAATTTTCGTACTGAATTTGGAATGCGGCAGCTCGCTGCCGCTTTGAGAACGCGGAGCTTGCTCCGCGCAGGAATTACATTGCGACGAGAGCGGGAGCAAGCCTCGACAAGTTCTATGTGTTCCAGCACTCCAAGCGTATCGGCCAACATTAACGCGTCGTACTTCGGCTAAGCCTGACAATTGACTTATCATAGGGTTGCAGCGATGATTCCTTCGTGTCGACCACCGAACCGAATGAGCCCCATCCAAAACATCCGTGGTCGTGGAAAAAGCGCCTGGCAATTGGGCTTTTACCGATCACTTGCTTGCTAGGCATTCTGGTTTTGTTCGGCCAGATTAATTTGAGGAGGTCGGAACACGCTCGCTTATACGCCGCGCCGCGGAAGGAGTGGAAAGAGAAAGCCATCGCCGAGATCAATCGGCTAAGCAATGATTCAAAGTGGCTCGAAAGCGAGATCGCGACTCTAAAAAAACAATCTGACCAACCCGCCGAAGAATTTGGCAGTTGGTATTCCGACCACTTGATCCTCTTGAAAAATGGTGATTGGATCGTCTGTTCAAGTTCGTGTAGCAAAACGGACAACCGCATCCACGACATTTTCATCGGACGTGCGTCGGATGGGAAATGGTATTACTCCACCTTTCATTTCTGCTCGGGCAAGATCGTGTTGTCCATGCGGGTGTTCGATAAGAATCTCGGGAATTTCAAGACGGGCTATCATCTCAAGGAGTTCGATGGTCGGTCGGACGAGTGCCTTCAGAAAACATGGCCGCCTAAGAGATAATTAACCGCTGATGGACTCACGTAAAAAAGTTTTTGCGTCGATTCGCGTCGATTCGCGGTTAAAACCCTCCCTCTTCAACCGCAACTGGCCGCAGGCGGCGGCGATGTCGTGGCCTTTTTCGTGGCGGAGCGTGGCCGTGACGCCAAGCGACTTGAGCTTTTTCGCAAATGCGACGCAACGCTCCTCGCTTGGACGCTTCCACGGTAGTCCATCCACGGTGTTGTAGGGAATTAAGTTTACTTTCGCGTGAACTCGTTTGGTGATGATCGCCAGTTTCTCGGCCAGATCAAGAGAGTCGTTGACGCCCTCCATCAAAATGTATTCGAAGGTAAGCATTCGTCCTTTGGTTTTCGCGTAGTATTCGCAGGCGGCGAGAAGCTCCTTGAGCGGCCATTTATTGTTGACGGGCATGATGCGGTCGCGGACGTCATCGGTCGGGGCGTGAAGCGAAATCGCCAATCGGATTTGCAGCGGATCGTCGGCGAGTTCTTTGATTCGCGGGACGAGACCGACCGTGGAAACGGTGATTTTGCGCGCGCCGATCCCCATGCCCCATGGAGCGTTGAGGATACGGAGGGCGCGCATGAGATTGTTGTAGTTGGCCAGCGGTTCGCCCATGCCCATGACTACAATGTTCGTTACTCGTTGAAACGTTGAAGCGTTGAAACGGGACGACAGACTGGAGTCTTGGGATTTGGTACTTGGAGTTTCCTTGGAGTTTGGAGTTTGGAGTTTGGAGTTTCCGTGCAGCCACCGCTGCACGGCCACCACTTGATCCACAATCTCGCCTGCGGTGAGATCGCGCTTTACCCCTTCCAATCCGCTGGCGCAAAATTTGCAGCCGAACGCGCACCCAACTTGTGTGCTGATGCAAACGGTGTGACGATCGGCTTGCGTACAAAGACCGGGAGTAGCGGGAATCAACACCGTTTCGATGAGCGAGTGATCGTGCAGGGCGAAGAGGAACTTTTCCGTCGTATCCGTGGAATGTTGCTCGCGAAGTTCGCGGACGGAATTCATCTCAAACTGGTCCGCAAGCTGGGTGCGGAGTGGCGCGGGAAGATTTTTCATTGCGTCGAAGGATTCGACGCCATGCTTGTGCGTCCACGTGAGGATTTGGTCGGCGCGGTAGGCAGGCGCGCCGAGCTTGGCTAGTTCGACGGCCAGCTCATCGCGCGTGAGAGATTTGAGCTCCGTTTTCACGGGGCGAGTTTGCGCAGGGTGATGTCCTTGAATTCGGCGCGACCTTCGACAACCGTGAAGTTGAGATGTCGCCCAAACAGGGGCGCGCCGGTCAGGCTGAACAGAGGCGTGCCATCACATTCGATTGCAAAAGCGGATCCTTTTGCCACGAGCCGAACGGAATGCCAGTCGCGCTTGAGTTTCGCGGGACCGGCTAGCTGTTTTGTGTCGCCTTCAAATTTCTGCAGCTTGAATTGGTCTCCGCTCTCGACCATCAGCGTGTAGAGATGACCGGCGGCGCTGCGAAAATCCACGGTCGCGCGAGTTTTATCGCCGAGCCGCATTTGCCAGCTTAACTCGAAGTCATCCAACGGCAAGTCTCGCTCCAGCTCGCGTTGCACGGTGGTCTCGACAACTAGCATTCCGTCTTTGATCTGCCAGCCCTTGCCGTTTTGCCAGCCGAGTAAATTTTGGCCGTTGAATAATGGCACGGCGGCTCCCTGATTAAGTTCAGCCTGCCACTGGAGACTGTCCGGGTCAAACTTTGAGACATTGGCCGTTGGCGGGATTGTGCTTAAATCAATCGTCGGCCCGCTTGGCGAGTTGGACGTGGGAGTTGGAATCGGTTTTGTATTGTTGCCAAAAAACATCCAGCCGATCGTCACCGCCAGCAACACCCCGATGCCAACGACCCACAGGAAAGAGGATTTGGATTCGCTTTCGGATGCAACACGCGGCATCTGCTCGGGTACGCGAGCCGTCAGGGTGGAATCCATCGTCGCCCAATTCGGTTTGTCCAGGCTAGGCGGCGGCTTGCCTTCGAGGACGGCGTGAAGATCGTGCAACACGGTTTCCCAACTACTGTAGCGCTCGTTGCGGTCTTTCGCGGTCATCCGGTCGAGTACCGAGCAAAGATAATCGCTCACGTCCGACCGATGCTGTAGCAGCGGCGGAAAGGGTTCGGTGATGTGTTTGACCATCAATCCCACGCCCTCATCACCCTGAAACGGCGGACGTCCCGCGAGCAAATGATACAGCGTGGCGCCCAGCGAGTAGATGTCGCTGCGAAAATCCACGTCGGCTTTTCCTTGCGCTTGTTCGGGGCTGATGTAGTGCAGAGTGCCGACCACCATGCCAGGCGTGGTCAACGATGTGCCACCCGCGACTTCGGTGACGCTTTTTGCGAGGCCGAGATCGGCCACCTTCACTTCGCCGTCGCGGCCGCGAATGAGAATGTTGTCGGGCTTGATATCACGGTGAATGAGCTGCGCCTCGTTCCAGCCATAGGAGAGAGCCGCGGCAACGCACATCCCGATGCCGATGGCGTCCCGCTCACTGAACGGCCCGATTACTTTCAATCGTTGCGCGCAGGACTGACCCTCGATGAGTTCCATTGCGAAGAAATATCGGCCGTCGGCCTCGCCCGCCTCGAGCACGCGGACAATGTTCGGATGATCGAGTCGTGCCACCGCACGCGCTTCGGCGCGAAACC
The DNA here is from genome assembly GCA_964348665.1 of uncultured Verrucomicrobiota bacterium. Taxonomy (GTDB): domain Bacteria; phylum Verrucomicrobiota; class Verrucomicrobiia; order Palsa-1439; family CAYGDP01; genus CAYGDP01. The sequence continues at coordinate 107,708 of CAYGDP010000008.1, read as the reverse complement.
GTGCGACATAATCCGACTTCTTGGCCAGATCGCTCGGGAGTATTTTCAGCGCCACCCAGCGATCCAATTCCACCTGCCGCGCTCGCATCACGGCGCCCATGCCGCCCTTGCCGATTGGTTTATCCAGCTCGAAACCTCCGAGCCTAGTTTTAGGCATATCGCTCACAATCCCACTCTGCCATAGCCAAGCGGCGACGTCAAAGGCTTCCGCCCGTTGACATTGCTTCTGCCAAAGCTTACTTTGTGACAGATTTCACAAGCATGACAGCCACAGCACAACTCGAAGCGCTACCGCAGACCCGCCCTCCCGCGGGCGGCATCACCGCGCGCCTCCAACGCGAAGTGCTCGAGCTGAAACGCAAACGCAACGCCGTTATTCTCGCCCATAACTACCAAGTCCCGGAAATCCAGGACGTCGCCGATTACGTGGGTGACTCCCTCGGTCTCTCGCAACAAGCCGCCAAAACCAATGCGGATGTCATCGCGTTCTGCGGTGTCGCCTTCATGGCCGAGACGGCAAAAATTCTCAACCCCGCCAAAAAAGTCGTCCTACCCGACAAGGACGCGGGCTGTTCGCTGGTGGATGCTTGTCCGCCGGAAAAACTGGCGGCGTATCTGAAAGAAAACCCCGGCCTTTATGTCGTCAGCTATATCAATTGCTCCGCCGCCGTGAAGGCGCAGAGCGATGTGATCTGCACGTCAGGCAACGCCGACAAAATCGTTGCTGCCGCGCCGCGCGACCGCGAGATTCTTTTCTGTCCCGACCAACATCTCGGACAATGGGTCAGCCAGCGCACCGGTCGAACGATGCGACTCTGGCCGGGCGCGTGTTACGCTCACATCCAGTTCACTCACGATTCCATCCTGCGCATCAAACGCCAGCATCCCGATGCGCCGATTGTCGCGCACCCGGAATGTATCGCCGCCGTGCGAATGCTTGCCGACGAAGTCTGCTCGACGGAAAAAATGGTGACCTATTGTAAGAATAGTCCTGCCAAGGCGATCATCATCGCCACCGAGAGCGGCATTCTCCATCGGCTCAAGAAGGAATGTCCTGACAAGGAATTTATCCCTGCGCCGACCGATTCCTGCGCGTGCAATGACTGCAAGTATATGAAAATGAATACTCTCGGCAAACTCCGTGATTGCCTCGATGATTTGCAGCCCGAGATCACTCTGGACGAACCAATGCGGCAAAAAGCGCATCGTGCGGTCGCGAGGATGTTGGAATTGTCGTAAATGAAGACTAGGAGACTCACATCGCTTTCGGCCGCGATTTGCTTTATGTTGAACAGCGTTGCATCTGCGCTTGCAGGAGAAATTCACGAAGCGATCCGCAGCCGCAATATCTCCGAGGTTAAGAAGCTTCTAGCTGCGAATCCCGCACTGGCTAACGCGGAGGATGCGAACGGCGACACGCCGATCTTCTACGCGACATGGTGCGGGAATTCAGAAATCGGAAAGGAGATCATTGAGCTACTCCTCGCGAACAAGGCGAATATCGAGGCGAGGGACTGGCAAGGCAACACGCCGTTTCTGTATGTGCTTCAGGACATCAACATGATGTTGGATTTTAGTGCATTCTTTATCGAACGAGGTGCGAACGTTCACGCCGCCAATGAAGCGGATGGCAAAACTGCCTTGCACTGGTTGGCTCAACAAGGGAGTTGGGACCACAACCATGAAATCCTTAAATTAATTCTCACCCACAGGCCTGATCTCAATGTTCGAGAATACAAGAATGGTCAAACCCCGCTACACACGTCCGTGTGGATGGGGAATCTTCCTTTTGCCGAGCTGCTCATCAAAAGCGGGGCGGATGTCAACATCAAGGATTACGATGGAGATGCGCCGCTTCATTTTACCAACACGTGGCGCTCGACCATTCGGTTTGCCAAGCTCTTGCTCGAAAACAAAGCCGATGTCAGCGCGCGGAACAATAATGGCTACACGACACTTCAAGCGGCAAGGGATAGAGAAATGGTCGAGTTCCTTTTCTCTCACGGCGCTGACGTCGGCGCGACGGGCGACGCCGCAAAGTTACTGCGTGCTGTCTATCTCGGCAATACCGAGGAAGCGGAAGGACTGCTTCGCGAACATCCCGAACAGGTGAATGCGAAGGACAACATTGGCATGACTCCCATACTGATCGCCGCGAGATTACATGACGTTCCGATGGCCAAATTACTCGTCGCCTACAAAGCGGATATCAATGCCAAGCCGAGGCACGGACGCACAGCTCTTCACAAAGCGATTGGCGCGCGAGACCGTGAGAAAATCGAACTTGCTGGCAGCAAGAATACATCACCCGCGTACGAAGACTTTATTCGCCGCAATGAGGAGCTTCTTTCCTTGCTCCTCGCGGAAAAGCCTGATTTTTCTTCTCAAGACTCGACAGGAAGGACACCGTTACTGTTGGCTTTGGACAGCTACGACTGGAATTTGTTGACGTTCCTTGCCGAGAAAGGAGCAGACGTCAATGCCGCAGGCCAGAACGGCGTAACCCCTCTGCTGGCGGCTGCTCGAGGCCCTGGCAGGATAAAGCAAGTGGAGTCACTTTTGGCGCATGGCGCGGACGTTAAGGCTAAGGACAAAGATGGCATGACCGCGCTGCATATCGCCGCTAAACGAGGTGCAGATGAGATTGTGAGATTACTTTTGGCTAAAGGCGCGAATGTTCATACGAAGGATCGCTACGAGAGAACCGCATTACACTATGCTTCGGCCTGTTGTCATCCGAAAATTGTGCGAATGATCGTTGCCTACGATGCTGACCTGAATGCCAAAGACAATCAAGGCAACAGCCCTCTTCAATACTCGACGAATCCGGAGGTGATCGAGCTTTTGCGAAAATACGGCGCGGAAGGCAAATCGGGCCGAGAAATATTTGCTGGGGCCGGGTCGTGGGATGATCTGATTCTCAACAAACAAAAAGAACGCTCTGAAAAACGTAAAGAGTATATTAAAGCGCATCCCTTGGATGCAAACGCGGTACATAATTTGGAGATACTCAAGATCATTTACGAAAGCGCATGGTGGTACGGAATTCTGGATGACTTGATCGCCAATCCAAACGCTTTGGATAAGGACGGCTTTACAGCCCTGTTTCGGGAGGTATCCTACTACGGGAGAATACGAATTGCGAAACGGTTGCTGGAGGCCAAACCCGATCCGAATATCCGTTGCGGTGACAAACAGCGTACCGCCTTGCACGAAGCGGCGCTTCACGGTTCACCACAGATCATCGACCTTTTGCTACAACACAAGGCAGACCCAAACATCAAAGATGCTGAAGGCAGGACCCCACTTTCGTATGCGCTCGAAGAAGGCCGAACCAACATCGTCGAGCTACTTCGCAAGAACAAAGCGAAAGAGTGAGTGCGATTTTCGAGATGATCTAATCTTCCGGCAATGGCTTCCCCTTCGTCTCCTCGGCAAGAAACGTCGCGACCAAGCCGACGATGTAGATGAGGGCGATCATCGTTGCGGCTTGTTTGAGCGGAAAATACTTTTGCAACCAGCCCATCAGCCACGGCCCGGGCGCGGCGGCGTATCGTGCCACGTTGTAACAAAAACCGGCGCCGGTCGCGCGCAGCCGGGTTGGATAGAGTTCCGGGAAATAAACGATGTACCCGCTGAACATTCCGCCGGTAAAGAAACCCATGATGGGAATCAACAGGAGCGCGCTATGATAATCGGCGCTGAAATGAAACGCCAATGGCGTGCTGATGAGGCTGCCCAGGAAATAAAATCCGAATGCAAGCCGTCGGCTGCCATACACCGCCAGCGGTGCACAGAGCAGGAACCCGAAAAGCTGCGCGACGATTTGCATGTTCACGATGAAAATGCGCTGATCTTTCGTCACGAGCGTCTTCAATAGTTCCGGCGTCCAATAGTTCGCTCCCCAAATGCCGAATACGCCCGATAACCCCAGTAACACGCCAATGATCGTGTGTCGCCGAAACCGGGGCGAGAACAATTCTGGAATAGAGCCGACCTCGCTCTTGGTGTGCGTGGTGGTCGCCTTTTGCCAACGCTCCGGCTCGTGCAATCCCAATCGCACCCAGAACGTCAACAGGGCTGGCACCACTCCCACGACGAATGCCCAGCGCCAATTGGCGTCACCAAGCCAGTGACCGATCTGCTGGCCGAGAATGATGCCGACGCTGGCGCCGCCCTGTAACGAGCACGCCACCCAAGTGCGCGAGCGTCGGGGGAAAACTTCTGCAATCAGCGACGCGCCCGCCGCCCATTCGCCGCCGACACCGAGGCCTGTGAGGAAACGGAAGAAGGCCAGTTGCCAAACGTTTTGCGCGAAATAAGACAGTCCCGTAAAGATCGAATAGACAAGAATCGTCAGCACCATTGTTCGCGTACGGCCGATTTTATCGCCGAGGATGCCAAAGAAAATGCCGCCGGTTGCCCAACCGCACAACAGCGCGGCTTGAATACCGCCGGCCCACTCCGACACCATCCCGTTCCAAACCGCCAATTGTTGAGGATCCACTGGCGCCGGGCCTAACAGTTCTTTGCACGCGGGGACTTTGATGAAGTTGAAAATCAGGGCGTCCATCACGTCGAACGTCCAGCCCAAGAAGGTGATGAGCAACACGCGCCATTGATACGCGGTAATCCCCTGCCACCAGTGGGCGGGTTCGTCGGCTGGGGACGGTCCGGGTGAGTTCACGTTTTAACGGCTCGACGTCTTAACGTTTTTGTCACTTTGACGGTTTCTCTGCTTCCTCGATTAGCATCACGGGAATGTCGTCCCGCACCGGATACCGCAACCCGCAGCCGGCCTTTTGGCAGACAAGTTTCTCGGTGTTACTTTCCTTGACGAGTTTGATTTCGCCGTGACACTTGGGACAAACCAACAACTTCAGCAATTCAGCATCAACCATAAAGTTCCTCGGCTTTCGCGAGCGCGGCAGCAACGACGCGCTTGAGCGGCACTTTAGCTGCGCGGGCAAGTTTACGGCAAGACTCAAATTCAGGGGACGCCGACACCACGCGATCGCCAAGGCGCCCAACCTTCACTTCGACCGCCCCTAACTTTGTCTTCACCTTCACAATTTCTCGCGCCAAGCACCGTCGTTGTGCCGTATGCATCCGGACACCAAACGTCGTCGTGTTTGTCAGCACCCATTCGGCCAGCGCGTCAGCCTTCGATGGCTCGCAAAGCACGGTCAGCATTACCGCAGGCCGATTCTTCTTCATTTGCACAGGCGTGTAATAAACGTCCAGCGCGCCCGCCGCGAGCAGTTGTTCCATCGCATCACCGAGCAATTGAGGACTGCAATCATCGAGATTCGTCTCGATGACGCAGATTTCCGAATGTTGTGCGAGGATCTCCCGACCCCGCACATCACCCAACACTGTCCGCAATACGTTGGGCGTCTTCTCCAGCATCTTCGTCCCGATGCCGTACCCGATCTTCTCGACTCGCATCGGCGGCATCGAGCCGAATTCATCGCAAAATTCCCGCAACAACGCCGCGCCAGTCGGCGTGAGCAATTCGGTCTTCTCCTCCCCCGCCGCCAACTCCACTCCTTTTAAAATCTCCAGCGCCGCCGGCGCCGGCACGGGAAATCGTCCATGATCGCAATCCACAAACCCGCTCCCTGTCAAAATCGGCCGTGACCCGATAACCCGATCCGCCCCAAGCTCGCGCATCGCGACACACGCGGCCACGATGTCCGCGATGGAGTCCGCTGCGCCAATCTCGTGAAAATGAACTTTTTCGACGGGGACTCCATGGATTTTTCCCTCGGCGACAGCGATGCGTTGGAAGACCGAAAGCGCCCTCCGCTTCACCTCGGCATCGAGACGGCTGGCGGAAATCAGCTTCTTGATTGCGGCGAAATCGCGGGCGCTGCGCGCGTGTTGACGGGTGACAAGTGCTTGGTGACTGGCGGCGATGCGAACGTCGAATTTCGTTCCGGTAACGCCCCGGCTGCGATGCTCGTAAGCGTCAAGTGTTAGACCGGTCAGCTTCAGTTTTCCAATCTCACGTTGGATCGTAGGCAGGGACACGCCAAGATCGAGCAGCGCACCGACAAACATATCGCCGCTCGCCCCCGCCGGGCAGTCGAGAAAAAGCGCATTCATACTTAGATGATCTTAAACCTTGGTCCGCCACCTTCGGGAGAGTCGGGTGGTGCACTGGGGTCATCTGGTTTCGGCGGCGCTCCCGGCGGGGGCGGCGGTTCGGAGGGTGGCTCGGGGATTTTGCCGCCCTGATCTTCGTATTGGCGGAGACGCGCTTCGAGCGCATTGGCAACGCGAAGGATGTGAGGTGGGCTGATGAGGACGCGGGCGTTAATGATGGGGCTAGGGGGAAAGCTGGTAAGGAAATCGAGGATAAACTCTTCGCGGCTGTGGCGGATGATGACGCTGCTGGCATAAACGCCGCCGAGGACGCGTTCGGGGACGGCGATGTTCGCGTAAAAATCCTTGTTCTGGATGGTGCGGGCCATTTGTTGGCGCGCGGCGGCGGGGATGGGGCCGTGATTTTTTTCGTAGAGATTGATGTTTTCGCGGATGGCGGCGGCGAGGCGTTTGATGTGGGAGGGAGTCAAGACGACCCGTGCGATCATTCGCGGTGGTTGGGCGTGCGAGGCGAGGAAGTCGAGCACGAATTCCTCGCGCGCATGCGGGATGATCATGGCCGTGGCGTACACCCCTTGCGCGAGGTGGTCCGGCACGCGCACCTGGGGGCGTTGCGGCGCGGGTTGATCGGGGTTGGGCGGATTAGGCGGTGGATTTTCGCTCATAATGACCCTTTCTTTACTTGGAAATCTTCTCTTGCAAGACTGCCACCAAATCTTTGATGGCGATCCGATCCTGTTTCATCGTGTCGCGGTCGCGCAAGGTAACGGTGTCTTTCAGCTCCGAACCTTTTTCGCCGAGAGTATCAAAATCAATCGTAACCCCGAACGGCGTGCCGGCCTCGTCCTGATACCGATAGCGTTTGCCGACGTTGCCGCGGTCGTCCCACTGACAGGTGAAATGCGTCTGCAACAGTTTGAAAACTTCGCGTGCCTTTTCGACGAGGGGCGGTTTGTTGCGCAACAGCGGGAAAACCGCGACTTTGATCGGCGCGACTCGCGGCGCGAACCGCATGACGATACGCGTCTCTTCCTTGCCGCTTTCTTCGTCCCGAATGGTCTCCTCGTGGTACGCCGTGCAGAGAATCGCCAGGGCGATGCGGTCCACGCCGACGGCCGGCTCGATGACGTGGGGAACGTAGCGGCATTTTCGTTCTTCGTCGAAATAGGTGATCGGCGTGCCGCTGAACTTCGCGTGCTGGGTTAGATCATAATTGCCGCGCGCGGCGATGCCCCATAGCTCCTGCACGCCGAACGGATACTGGAACATGATATCGGTGGTGCCTTTCGAGTAAAACGCCAGCTCTTCCTTCGGATGAATGTGCTCGGAGAGATTTTCGGCGCGCAGCCCAACCGAGAGCAGCCAGTCGCGGCACCAATCAATCCAGTACCGATACCATTTCTGCCAGTCGTCCTGGTCACTGATGAAATATTCCATCTCCATCTGCTCGAACTCGCGGCTGCGAAAGGTGAAATTGCGCGGGTTGATTTCGTTCCGGAACGATTTACCGATCTGCGCGATGCCGAACGGCAGTTTCAGGCGGGAAGTGTTTAGCACGTTGAGAAACTGCACGAACATCCCTTGCGCCGTTTCGGGACGGAGATAGGCGGTGTTATCCGCCGATTCTATTGCGCCGACGTTGGTCTTGAGCATGAGATTGAACTGGCGCGCCTCGGTGTATTCATGCGGCCCGCCTTCCGAACACTTCGTTTCGGGCAGCTGATCCGCGCGCCAACGACCTTTGCATTTCTTGCAATCCACCATCGGATCCTGGAATCCCCCCACGTGCCCGCTGGCTTCCCAAACTTTCTGATGCATGATGATGGAACTTTCGAGGCCGACCACGTCATCGCGCCGGCGCACCATGTCGTTCCACCAGCAGTCGCGGATGTTTTTTTTCAGCTCAGCGCCCAGCGGGCCGTAATCCCAAAAGCCGTTGATGCCGCCGTAGATTTCGCTGGATTGGAAGATGAACCCGCGGCGTTTGCAAAGCGCCACGATTTTTTCCATTACGTCCGGTTCTCGTTTTGGATTCGTCACGGGCGCGCATCCTACGCGGCTCCGTGCCTCTTGACAAGAGCGAACCCTGCTGCGAGACTCCAAGGATGACACTCAAACTGGCAATCCCGCTCGCCATCCTTTCGGTTTGCGCCGTTGTGATCGGTGAAGACCGCAAGCCAGCCACCAAACCCGCCAAAAAACCGGTTACAACCGAAACGAAGCCGGACACGAAGCCTTCGGTGAAACAAGCGGATCGATACAAAATGTATCAGACGCAATCGATCGATATGGAAAATGTCTCTGGCACGAATGCGTGGGGCGACTTTGCCGGCTCAAAAACTTTGCGGATCAAGCTCATTGTTAATTTCCCTCCCGACGACAAAGGGTTCGCCCCATCCCCGCGCACCCTGATTTGCCACTTTTTCGATCACAAAAAAAATCTCCTCAAAAGTGTCCCCGGCGTCGCGGTTACTTTGACAACGGATCCCAACAGCGCCGGACACACTGTTATCAAGGCGACCCCTCCGACCTTTCGCGCGAAAGCTCCCACGGACGTTTATTTTCCCCACGACCCCAACCTTCGCTGGACGCAGGCAATTATTGTAGTTGGCGATGGCGAGGAGGCAGAAACGCTCGGTCACCCGAAACCGCTTCGGGACTTGAGCGACTACGAATTTCCCGGAAAAAGCCAGCTCAAAGGCAAATGAAAACGTTTTGGACCATAACCATCCTTGTAGCGTTCTCCTGCATGGCTGGTGTTGCCGAAGACAAACCCGCCAAGGCATCCGACCGATTCAAGATTTTCACCACACAAATCAAGACGCCGGAACAAATCATCGGCATCCAGAATCTTGGCACCGCCCAGCCGATCAAGGTCATTTCGGCACGGATCGTTGTGAATGACAAAGGCGACACCAAGGGTGTCGCTCCCACTCCCCAATTCCTTCTCTGTCATTTCTTCGACGACAAAAAACAAAAAATCGGCACGACGACCGGGATTTTTTTCACGCTCAACAGCCAAAACAGGCCCGAGGCGAGCTTGCCGAGTTTCCGAAGCAAAATCCCCGCCGAAGTGCAGTTTCCGTACGATTCCCGCAAACCCTGGCGCACCGCAATCATCGTCGTGGGCGACGAACGTGGCGCCATCACGCACGATCACCCCGCTAAACTCAAAAATTACGGCGAATTCGACTTTCCCGAAAAAATTTACTTGAGCAAATGACCCGGTGATCGAGGTCACCAACCTCTTCGCGGCCCTCCTGTAGGATTCTGTTGTGAATCAACGCTTGACTTTGAATTTCCAGAGGCAGAAAGTCACCACAGTTGGCTTCATCAGCGCTCCTGCAAATTGAGAGGGCTGGCATTACGCGAGGAGTGGAGAGAATGCAAACCATCATTAAAATTGGATTTGTCGGCGCATTACATTTTGCGGTGTGGTGCGCCGTGCCGGGAATTGCGCCAGCGGAAAGTGAGTCGCCCTCGCCCGCTGTGGAAAATGCGGCGCCAAGCGCGTCGGAAGATAATGCCGCCAAGGTCCCGGGTATCACCTGGCTACGGGGTTCCGCCAAAGCCGACATCGGCGGCATCGCAGGAATTCAAGTGCCAGAAAAGTTTGTTTTTTGCGGCGGAAAAGACACGCAAAAATTTCTTGAGATGCTGCAAAACCCTACCGGCGGCACCGAAGTGGGCATGTTGGCGCCCCAATCCCTTTTGTGGTTTGTCGTCTTCGAGTTTTCAGAAGTGGGTTACGTGAAAGACGACGAGAAAGACAAACTTGACGCCGCCGCCATGCTCGAATCCATCAAAAAAGGGACGGAGGCATCCAATCAAGAACGCAAGAAACGCGGATGGTCCACCATCGAAATTACGGGCTGGGAAGCCCCGCCGAATTACGGTACCGAGACGCACAATCTTCAATGGGCCATTCGTGGCGTCAGCGAGGGAGAATCCATTGTCAACTTCAACACGCGTCTTCTCGGTCGCAAAGGGTACATGTCCGTCGCGTTGGTTGTGGATCCCGCGCACCTCGCGACCACGCTGCCGGAGTTCAAGGAACTACTCAAAACCTTCGAATACAATTCCGGCAATCGATATGCCGAATATCGGCAGGGCGATAAAATTGCCAAGTATGGCCTCGCCGCGCTCGTCGCCGGCGGCGCAGCCGCGGTTGCGTTCAAGACCGGGTTACTGCAGAAATTCTGGAAACTCATCGTCGTGGCCGTGCTCGCCATCGCCGCGGGCGCCAAAAAAGTCGTTACGATGATCACCGGCAAAAAGTCGGATTCCGGACAAGCCTAGCCCCGTGAGCGATGCCGACCTCTTCGCGCTGATTCTCGCTGTTCTCTATCTTTCCGAGTGCTTTCATTTCGCGTCGCTCAACTCGATTGGCTTGCTCTGTTTTGTTGGTCGTCGCGCGCGGCTTTTTTTTCCCAACCCATTGGTCGGCCGCGGTCGTCGCGGGTTTCTCGTCGCCTGGCCGCTCCCGCCGCTAGGCGATTTGTTCTTACCACGCCCTTGGCCAATTGCGGCATCACCCGACGCCATCGTCTCCTATACGGCGCTCTGTTTGCATCCCGATGGCCGCGCCACCCAAGACGCCGTTGTTCAAGCGATTGACGAAATTCGCTCCATTGAAACGGAAGACAAAACGGTGTTTCTAAACGGAAAACCGTTCTTCCATGCCGACTCGCCGCCGAGCGCGTCTGTTGTCTCGCGTTTCATCAGCCAACTGCGCCAGACCCCGCACGACGCGCGCGCATCGCTGATCGATAATCACCTTGGCTCGATGTTCGATGCCGACGCCATCCGTACCCGGCTCGAAATCTATCGCGGCACAACCCGTCCACTTCGTCTGGCCACGAACGCCCTGTTTGTTCATCTGCTTGTGGTGACTCCGATCAGCCTCCTCTCCTCGCAATTCAACCGGTTTTGGATGCCGTTGATGCTCGCGTTCGTCGGTTTGCTCGCGCTGACCCTCACGGAATTCTGGCGAGCCCACAAAACTCTGTATCCGGATGAGTCCGCGGAGCGCAAGCAAAGCGTCGTCTTTATGTCGCTGCTCTGGTTGGCCGCGCCACGGGCGCTGGACTTGCTATCGCGTCGGCTCCTCATCGCCCATCACCCTCTCGCTGCGGCCAAAATTCTCTGCGCACCGGAAGACTTTCGCGCATTGGCGCTGCGTGTATGGCGCGACGCGCAATGCCCGCTGCTCCCAATTCATCCCGCTCGCGCCTCCGAACTTGCCATCGTGGAGATTTGGTCGCGCGAGCGATTTGTCCGTGCGTTGGAAAAATTTCTGTTCTCGTCAGGTTTTGCGCGCGAGGAACTCGATGCCGCGCCTGCGATTATTGACACCAACCTCTCGTACTGCCCTCGTTGTCACTGCCAGTATTACTTAAAGGAAGGCGTTTGCCGCGACTGCGGGGGGATTCCATTGCGAACGTTGGAAGTGGAAAACGAGAAAACCGGCCGATAAAGGAGAATTGGAATATGATGCGGTAACTTCTACCGTCTTCGTCTTATCGCCAATTGCCGTCTGACATGTCGCGCGGGACAATCTTTGTGATATCCAGAATGGCGTGTTTGATGCGTTGGCGCCGCCATGTATACGTGATGTGAACTCGGCTGTCTTGAGTTTGGATTACGGCGGGATAGGAATATTCTCCGGCTTGGTTTTCAAGCTCGAGTGCCGCCTGCCAGCGTTTGCCATCAACCGATATCGCGACGTTCATCGGTGAGCGGCCTTTGGTGGTGTGGTTGTACACCAAGAGGTGACGCCCGTCTTTGAGCGTAATGGCGTCCGTCCCTGCGTTGGGATTGGGCAGATCGGTCAGATTCATCATGCCCCAAGTTTTCTCGTTGTCTTCCGACCAGACCTGGAAGACTTTTCCATTCCGCGTGCGGCCGACGGCCTGAAGTTTGCCATCCGCGTGAAAGAGAATACTCGGTTGGATGGCGTGGAGAGGGGCCTCGCCGTGCGCGCTGGGCGCGCTTTTTGTCCAGGTCTTGCCGAGGTCGCTGGTGTGCTCGAAATGCACGCGCCACACCGAAGGCGATTCTTCGCTCTCGGTGCTGGTCGGGCAAACGAGATCGCCGTTGGCAAGTTGCGCGGGCTTGTTTTTGATCGGGCCAAGGATGCCGTCGGGCAGCCGACTCGCCCCCGACCAGGTTTGTCCGCTATCGTCCGAAGTGCGAAGCATTCCCCACCATCGTTGCGGGCTCGGCCCGACCTTGTAGAAGAGCATCAATGGCTTGTCCTTCGGTTGAAACAATACCGGATTCCAGCAAGGATGCCGCGTCCCGTCGGGTTGCGCGCCGTTGGTGACTTCGACGGGCGCGGACCACTTTCCGTCCTGATGCCGCGACATCCATATGCCAACATCCTTCGCTTTCTCGCGCGTGCCGCCAAACCAAGCCGCAACAAGGCCGACTTTTGTTTCGACGATCGTGGAGGCGTGACAACTGGGAAACGGCGCGGTTTCAAAGATGAATTCGGTTTTCACAATGGCAGGATCATCCTGGCCGCTCGCGCGCGGAAGAACTGTGGTAATGGTTGCAAAGATCATGGGTAAGAAAAAAACATTGGCTTTCATCGTCCGTCGCATGATTTAAGGACAACGCTGCCCGGTATCTCCGTTCAAACGTCAGCCTCTTCCGTCGTATCATGTCCAGCATCGCGCCGGTTTTTGCGCAACTATCCTTTCCGCACCGGTGTTTCATACCGCATGAAATCACCCGTCTTGCTTATATTAGTGCTCTTGTTTTGCCTCGGCTCGGCGCACGGCCAGTCGCCGAATGACCCGATCGATTTTCAGAAGGCTCGCCAGTTGCGCCAACGCCAACAACAGGGCGAGACGTTGACGGCGGAAGAGAAAGTGTATCTCGATCGTGCGCTGGCAGCGCGGGGCGCCGGCCGTACCGGCGGCAATCAACGCAAAGCGCCCGACCATCTCCCGCCACTTTGCGACATTACCGCGACGGACCGATACGAAAATGAAGACGGCGGTCTGTATGGCGGTGGCAGCAATACGCCGCCTGACGCGCATCGCCAGGCCGCCATCACCCAGCTCGCCCGCATCCGTCCGCTCAATGCAACCGGTCAGCCCGACGACAACGGCACCATCGGGTTTGTCTCCATCAGCATGTCGAACGCGACGCAGGAATTTTCGCACTTCAAACGTCTGGCCAACCAATCGCCGCGCAAATCGCCAAAGGTTACCATCGTGGATTGCGCGCAAGGCGGGCAAGCGATGGCGGAATGGGCGCCGACCGGCGCGCGTCCGTGGGAAGAAGCGAAGCGGCGTCTGGCGAGCGCGAATGTTTCGTCGCAACAGGTACAGGTTGCCTGGATCAAGCTCGCCAACAAAAGCCCGACCGGGTCGTTGCAGGATCACGGGCGCAAACTCGAACGCGATACACTTACCGTCCTGCACAACGCTCGCGCGCTGTTTCCAAACCTACGCATTGTCTACCTCGGCAGCCGCACGTATGGCGGTTATGCCCAAGGGAATCTGAACCCTGAACCGTACGCCTACGAAAGCGCCTTCGCTGTCCGCTGGCTGATTCAACGGCAGATCAAGGGCGATCCCGAACTGGCCGAATCGAAATGCCCGCTGTTGCTCTGGGGACCCTATCTCTGGGCGGAGGGCGCCAAAGGCCGCAAACTCGACAAGCTCGTGTGGGAGCGCAGCGACTTCGGTGGCGACGGTGTCCATCCCAGCGAAAGTGGCCGGCAAAAAGTTGCCAATCTTCTCTTGGATTTCCTGACCACCGACCCGCTCGCGAAACCGTGGTTCGCAAAACCCTGAATCCAATCTTTGGTTGCCACAAAAAACACGAAAAGCTTCCGCCGCGGCGGATTTCGCCGGCTTGTCCTGCGCGAACGGCGGCGAGGCGAGCACCGCGGGCGCTCTGCTGGCAAGAATCATTTTGAAAATCGAGCGCATGCTTGCCGAGTCTGAATGTATTTACTCCCGCACTGCAAGCTTCTTCATCGCCATGCCCAGCGCATCGCCCACAAGAAAATACGTCTCGGCATTGCCGAACTCGTGATGTCCATGACCCGGATTGGGTGAATCCTCCGGCTTGCGGACAAAATGCCGCGTTTCGACAAATGCAACGTTGCCCGAAAACTCCGGTCGCGCTGCCGTCACCGCCATCGCTTTGCGAAACTCCACGACATCCGCGTCAGCCGTCGTGCCGCCAACGCCCATCACGCCGATGACGAACGGCATCTTCGGCGCGCCGACATCCCGCCGAACGTCGCGGAAGAAATGCGCCATCACCTCGCTGTAGGCTGTGTAACCGCCGGGCTTGTGACGCTGCGGATACACGTCGCCGCTCTTGCGCGAGAGCTGTTGCCGCACTGTTTCCATGGGCAGCAAAGTGCCGGCTTCGCGCAGCTTCCGCGCGGCCACGATCAACTCAGGCGGAGTGGTGCGAGTCTCCTTCCCAATGGGAACACCGTTAGCCTGCGTGAACGCGGTGAGGTTCGCAGTGATCAACAGGCAGAGCTCGGGAAGGGCGTTTTTATGGGCGGGCGGAGTTCATTTCCCCATTCTGGGCCGACTGCGGATTCCGCCACGAATGATTTTCAGCACGCGCTTGCGCTCCTCTCCTGCGATGGTCAGCCGCGGGGCGCGGACCCATTCGGCGCCGAGGCCGGTCTCCTGTTCGCATAGCTTGATGTATTGGATGAAGTGCGGATGCGTATCAAGCTTTAGCAACGGCTGGAACCAGCGATACAACGCGCGCGCCTCGTCCCAGCGGCCCGCGCGCGTGAGTTCCCAGAGGCGTTGGTTCTCGCGCGGGAAGGCGATGCCCGTGCCCGCTACCCAGCCGTCAATTCCCAGGATGCTTGCCTCGAGTAGCAGATCGTCCACGCCGGTGAAGATCGCGTACCGTCCGCCCACGGTGTTGTGCAATTCGGTGATGCGGCGTGGATCGCCGGAACTTTCCTTGAGAGCGACGAATTTTTTTTCATCCGCCAGTTCGGCGAACAACGCGGGTGTGATGTCATTCGCATAGCTAATAGGGTTGTTGTAAATCATGATCGGCAACCCGCCACCCTTTGCCACGCTGCGGAAATATGCCACAGTCTCGCGCGGGTCGCCCTTGTAACTCATCGGCGGCATGAGCATTACACCGCTCGCGCCGAGCTTTTCCACGTCGCGCACGTAGCGGATGGCTGCCGTCGTGGATGACTCCGCCACGCCGCTCAACACTGGCACGCGCCCGCGCGCGGTTTCAATGGCGCACCGCACCACGGCGCGTTTCTCGTCCGGCTCCAGTGTCTGGTTTTCGCCGAGCGAGCCGCACATGATGAGGCCGTTGACGCCGCTCTCGATGAGCGCCTCCAAGTGCCGTGCGGTCGCGGGCAGGTCGAGCGATTGGTCGCGTTTGAGTTGGGTCGTGCAGGCGGGGAAGACGCCGTTCCAGTGGGGTTTCATATTTATAGTTGGTAGCAGCCGACGTGAGGAGGCTCACTGGTCTAAGCTGAAGTATTCAATGTTCAGTTTTTAGTAATTAGTCGGAACGGGGCCGAATCGTCACGCAATTTCCACCACCGGTTTGCCCAACACTGCCATCCGCGGCTGGATCCCTAGGCCGGGCGCGGAACTGGCGGACATGAAACCATTCACGCGCTGCGGCGCGCCTTCGGCGGTGCTCACGGTCACATAGCTGTTGAAGTCCGTGCTGGTGAAGCGGAATTCCTCCGGCGTGCTGTGCGCAAGGTGCGCGATAGCGGCGGTGGTGATGTCGCCGCCCCAACTATCCTCCAGCGTCATCGCGATGCCCATGCTCACACAGAGGTCGCGCGCCTGCCGCGTCTTGGTGAGGCCGCCGAGTTTGCTGATCTTGAGATTCACCACGTCCATCGCGAGATCCGCCTTCGCACGCAACAGCATGTCGAGGCCGTCAACGTTTTCATCGAGCACGAACGGGTGATCGGTGTGCCGGCGGACGGCGAGGCATTCCTCATAGGTTAGGCACGGTTGCTCGATGTAAACATCCACGTCGCGCACCGCGCGCACCACGCGGATCGCCTCGTGCTGGGTCCAGCCGGTGTTGGCGTCGGCCACGAGGCGATCGGTGGGCTGGAGCATGGCGCGGACGGCGCGAATGCGCGCGATGTCGGTGTCTGGGTCACCCCCGACTTTGAGTTGGAAACGCGTGTAGCCGGCGGCGCGATAGCCGGCGACCTTCTTCGCCATGACTTTGGGGTCTTCCTGCGAAATGGCGCGATAGAGCCGCACATTCTCGCCGAAGCGTCCGCCCATCATCACGCACACGGGCAAGCCGCATGCCTGACCGAGGATGTCCCAGCAAGCGATGTCGATGCCCGACTTCACGTACGGATGCCCCTTGAGCGCGGCGTCCATCCGATGATTTAGTTTCGCCAGCTCGCGCGGATCCCAGCCGAGCAAGTGTGGTCCCAGCTCGCGCAGCCCAGCACGCACGCCCTCGGCGTAGGCGGGCAGATAAAACGGTCCAAGCGGACAAACCTCGCCGTGGCCAACGAGGCCGACGTCGGTCTCCACGCGGACAATCGTGCTGTCGAAGACGGAGACGGACTTGCCGCCGCTCCATTTGTAGGAGCCTTCGTGTAGCGGGAGTTCAACGCGGTAGGCGAGGATACGGGTGATTTTCATGGGATTAGTCTGGCTGGCTGTTCATGGATTGGCGAGTTTGTGAATTGTCCCGTGCAGCACGCGGTTTCCGATTTTGAGTTCGTAGCAGTGTGTCGGAGCGAGATCGGGAATATCGAGCGTCACGGTGCGGCGGTCGGCGCTGAGTTTTACCGCACGGATGGAAAGCTCGCGCTCGTCGAGGTGTTTGGAGCCGTAGTTTTTAGTGCGCTGGAGCGACCAGGCTTTCATCGCGCAGTCGCGCGTTTCCACGGCGACCGGGTCGCTAAAGGTCACGGCCATCGCTCCGCGCGCTGCGTGGATGGCGAGGGGGACTTGCGCGGGTTTTTCCGTGCGGCGGATGCGGTGGAATCCGCCGGGCGAGGTCGCATTTCCAGCCCACGCGAACATGCCGCAGACGTAGAGCGCGCCGTCAGCGGCGAAGCGCCCGCGCATGATGCCGGTGGCGAACGCGGGCATCGGCAGTTCGCACACGGCGCCCTGCCACGCGCCGCCGACTTCCTCGTGCGGCACGACGAACGCGCGGCCCGTGCCGTAGCTAAGATTGAGCAGGCTGCCGCCGAGCGTGCCCCATGCGTTAAGCGGCACGCGGAGCAGTTCGGCGGGGCTGCGGTCTTTGGCGTTCGTCACCCACACGAGAGGCGGCTCCATCGCGGCGTCGCTGGAATCCGTGACGCTCGTGTAGCCGAACATGTTGCCGTAAAAGCCGCCGGCTTTGACGCGGTTGATGCGGTTCTTCGGCGTCCAGAACCCCTCTTGGTCGGTGACAAAAAAAACGCCGTCGCCGTCGAGACACACGCCGTTCGCGGCGCGGAAGCCGGTCGCGAGAATGTCCGTGCGCGAGCCATCGGCGCTCACGCGGAGCAACGTGCCGTGGTGTGGCACGACGCTGTCGAGCGCGTGGCGGCCGGACTTAGCGTAGTATAAATTTCCCGCGTTATCGATCTGGAGGCCCATCGCAAATTCGTGGAAGTGCTCCGTCACCTGCGCGTCGGCGTTGAAGCACTCGATCAAGTCGGTCTCGCCGTCGGCGTTGAGGTCGCGCAGGCGCGCAAGCTGGTCGCGGCAGGTGATAAACAAGTCGCCGCCTCGAAACTTCACGCCGAGAGGCTGGAACAATCCGCTGGCGATGCGCCGCCATGTCAGCGCGGCGGGAGCTTTCTGCATGAGGCCGTCCACGCGCCACACGTCGCCGTTCCACATCGCGACGATGGCGGCTTTTCCGTCCGGCGTGAAATCGAAGCCGCCGGGGCGCATCCAGCTTTGCCACGGATTCTCAACGGGCAGCGGGAAATCATCCGCGACAAATGAGCCGTCGTCTTTGCCAGCGACAGAAGTCGTTTGCACCGTCTCCGCCCATTGCATTGGGCCGCCGCTGGTCAGCGGCGCGAGGTCGGGTGATGCGACGTTCGCTTTCATCAACGCATCGAGCGACGCGGCGTCCACCCGCGAGATGAAGATGCGCGTCTTCGCGCCACCAGGCAGCGATGCGACCCAAAATCCGCCGTCCTTTTTCAAGGCGCCGTCACCCATGAGCGCGACGTTCACCGTGTCCGGCGCTACGCGCAGCAGCAGCGATTTCGCGGACGCGGCGACATTCAGCGTGCGGATGAAAACGGGCGTTGTGCCGTAATCAATCCAACCCGGCGATTCCAGCACGCGCACGCCGCCGATGCTCGCCGCGAGTACCGCGCGCGAGCCGTGACGATACAGCCCCTCAAAGCGCGCCCACGTCCTCGGCAGCGGCCCGTAGCGTTTGCCGTCCTTGCCCGCGACCCGCGCGTCGTCGTCCCATTTTCCCTCCGGTGACGCCCAGCCCGGCGCGACGGGATTTACGAAATGCCGGTCGCCCGTGAGCGACGTGTGCGTGCCGTGGCTGCCGTCGAACGCGATGCCTTTCCAATCCACAAACGAGCCCGTCGTCGCCGCGGCCACGCGCATCGTGTCGTGGTCGTAAATCATCCACGCGCGCCCCTTCGTCACGCCGCCGGGGCCGTCGTCGAGCCGCACGGCGATGGCCTTTTGCGCGATGTTTCCCGCCGCGACTTCGAGCGTCCAAAACAGCGTGTTGCCCAATTCCATGCGCAGATACGGCGGCAGCGACGTGTCCGCTTTCTCCGCCTCCTCGCGCACCAGCCCGCGCGGCAGCGACGCCAAATACGCGGGCGTGAGGTTGGTGTATTGCGACTTGTTGTGCGGGCGCAGGAACGTCTCGCGGATGTATTGGATGACCGCGTATTTCTGCGCCGTGGTGTATTGCCCCTGCGGCACCATCAGGCCGAAGCCCTTCGTGAGCGTGAGATACATCGCGAACGGGTCCGCGCCGTTTTTGAACGGCCCCTCGGCGAACCGCAGCGCCGTCGGCAGCGAACCGAGCTGCTCCTTCGTGCCGTGGCAGACGACGCACAGCGCTTTGTAAATCTCCGCGCCCTCCGCGAGCGACTTGTCATTCCACGCGCCGACGATTTCCGCGTGATCGCTCCGTTCGAGCGCCTGCACCCAGCCCGTAGAGCCTTCGATGACTGGCCGCGCGCGGCCTTTCGACGTGTTTGCAAAATCCGGCGTGTTCGCGCCCGCGCCGCCGTCTTTGAAAAGCAGCATAACCTCCGCGTCCGGCAGTGCTCGTTGCCACACGCGCACAGTGCTGATGTTTCCCTTCGTGAAATCTCCCGCGAAATCCTGCGCGGCGCGGCCCACTTTGAAAATGTGCTCCTTTTGGTCTGGCCGCGAGAAGTCCGCCTTCTCGGCGATGCGCCTGCCGTCGAGCCACAGCCGCGCCGTGCCGTCGCGCAAAGCGAGCACCGCGGTGTGCGGCTTGCCGTCGTCCACCTTCGGCCCGCCCGTCATCGCGCCGAGCCAGCCGATATCATAGACGAGCCGCCCGCCGCGCAGGAAGAGTGCCTTTGCATCCGGAGACCATTTGCCCGCCGGCGCGCATTTGGAAAACAGTGTACCGTCGCCGCCCGCCTCAAACACCGTCATTGTCGTGAACTCTGCGCCGAAGTCGAGCTTCGCGTCCGCAAAATCCCGCGCGCCCGTGGCTGCGAGCGCGGGCACAACCTCCGGCCCGCGCACGAGTTTCCCACCGCTCCACACGCGCAACACCGGCGCACCCTCCGGCGGATGCTCCACCGCGATGTCATGCGGGCCTTTGGTGTCGAGAGTGAGTGTAAAATCCTCCGCGAGCCGGACCTTTGCCGCGCCCTCGAGGTGCAGCCGGAAATTGAGCGGCCACTCCGCCGTATCCAGCGGCAGCGCCTCGCGCGGCGGCGCGGCTGCTATTGAACTGCAGAGGGCGCTAAGAGCGCAGAGAAAGGTGAGTGCGGCTTTCACGGAGTTGATTTCGGGAGTTGCTTGAGTTCCAGCAGTGCTTCCGCGAATGCCCGGCCCATGAAAGCGAAGGTCTTCGCGCAGCCGAGGTAGTGATAGCCGGCGTTCGACGCGCCGCGTTTCCATAGCGCGGCTTCGGCGGGCGAGATGAGGTCAGCCTCGAATTTCTTCACGTGCTCGCGCTTTTGCTCGTCGGTCATTTTGCCATCGGCGTTCGCGTGGTCTTTGTGCTTCGAGTTTAGGAAATGCCCCATCTGACTCACCTTCGCGCGCTTCTTGTCGATCGCGCCCAGTTCCTCCGACCAAAACGGCGCGGTCTGCACGGCGACGACGTTGCCCGCAAACTCCGGCAGCGCTGCCGGAGCGGCCATTGCCTTGCGAAATTCCTGCGTGTCCACATCCGCATCGAGGCCGCCCACGCCCATCACACCGATGACGAACGGCATCTTCGGCGCGCCCACATCGCGCCGCACGTCGCGAATGAAATGCGCCAGCCACTCACTATAGAGGTCGAAGCGGCCCGGCTTGCGATGGGCCGGATACACATGGCCGTCCACCATGTCGTTAAAACCCTGCAGCCAGACAAAACCGGCGATCTCGTAGCCCTGCGCGGCGTCGTAACCGGGGACGACGCGCGCTGGGTCGGCGAGCACCTTTTTCACATGCTCGATCATCAGCCGGTAGTAGTGACCCGTGTCCTTTTTTTTCTCGGCGAGCCACGCATCCATGTCCTTGGGAATGCCATGACCCGGCGGGCCGTAGTAGAGCTTCTTTTGATACTCATTGAGCTGATACGGTCCGGCGCTGGGCGGACGAAAATCCGTGTGCAAACTCTTCCCGCCCCACGCCACTTTGATGATGAGCATCGGCTCCGCGAGCGCTGTATCCATCATAAGGCCGAACGTGAACTCCGGCCCGATTTTTCCGCCGTCCTTGTCCGGCTTCGAACGCGCGCCGTAGCCCGCTGTTAGCTTGCCGAAACCCTCGCCATTGGCACTGCCGTCGGCCGCGCCGGTGAAGTAGGAAATCCACGCGCCCTCGCATACCGCCGGCTTCCCATCCGCGCCGCGCATCATTTTCAAAAGCGGCGCCGTCGCCGGGTCGTCGCCGATGTAATCGAATGTCTCCACCCTCGCGTGTCCCTCCATGTTCGACTGCCCGGCGAGGATGAAGATTTTGAGCGGCTTTTTCTCCGCGGCCGATGTGGAGATCGCAAACGCGGCAACAGCGAACAAGTGGACAAAGAGTCGGGGGATTTGCATTTGCCCATGGTAAAGTGGTCGCCGACCTATTTCAAGCCCATGATTGTATCGAAGCGGAAGCGGTCGGCGAAACTCCAACCTGACAATTTATCTACCGTGGGATTTGGCGAACACCTGCGGACGAACGACGCCTAGAAAGGGTCAGTCCTTGTTTTTATGTTTTTTTGATGGAGTGGATTGATGGTGGGTTCGTTTGTGGTGACTGCGTAAAGAGAGAGTGGCGATTTCAAGGAGAGGGAAGGTGGTTTGGGCGTGGAGGAGTCGAGCGACTCGGAGTTGGCATAGCAAGGAGGCTGCAATTCCGGAGCGACACCAGAATAAAAACACAAAAACAAGGACTGACCCCATATGACCCGGCGAGAATGAACACCTTCAGCGGCTTCGGTCCGTCGGCTGCATCGAGAACCGGTCCGAGACATACGGCCGCAAAAAAGATGAGAAAAAGTTTCATCGTCGGTCGGAACACACAATTTAGACTGGCACGAACCAGACCCGTTCAGGTACATGGTACTTCACTTGTATCCGCCGTAGCCAATAGTGCTTTAACTATCCCATCGAGTTCCGCTTTTGCATCAGCATCAAGTTTGCTCCAAAAGTCCTTCTCAGCCACGAGCCGAATGAGGTTATCGAGGTTCTTCGCCCTATATCCCTCTGGTAAGTAATCCTCAAGCCGACCTTTTCGCAGCACAAATACTCCCTCTCGCCGCTTTTGTTGGATGAACTTATCGATAGCTGCTTGCTCTTCGTCGGACAGTTCAGACTTAAGCTTGTGTCGGCGACTCTTGATGTATTCCCATGTTGAACGCGCGTGATCCCAGCTTCCTGATTGAATCGCCTTCTCGATGCTGGCAACAAGCGCATCCCCATCGCCACTTTTTTCATTCTGGATGACATCCTTTTTTATGTCCTTGGCGTCCACAACAAATAGCGCCTTAATCGCTTGTGCCCCGATTTGTTCTATGTAGTCCAAGTCTGCGATAATCGCATGTTCAATATGACAAGCTCGAAGAATTTTTTGATAGGACTCGAAGAAATGCTTGCCGCCGACTGCGATAACTTCAATCGTGGTTCGCGACGCTTGGGAACGACCATGGGCATCCAACACCGCATCAAAGAAGATTCGGTCTGACAAACCCTCGACCAAAACAACTTTGTCCGCGAAGAATAGCCGCTCGTTGTTTTGGGTGTTGACGATGTTAAATAAGTGACGATTGTCGGGAAGCTCCTGGATATTTAATCGAAGTACGTGACTTTTTTGATCGCGGCTAAAGACTCTAGATACATACTGGATTGAGTCAGGCCCCACAAACGTGGGCGAATGCGTGGCTAATACAAACTGATTGCCTGTTGTTTCCGAGAGTCGGCCAAACATGTGCAACAGGGTCTTTTGCCATGTAGGGTGTAAGTGCAGTTCAGGCTCATCAACGACGATGAGAGCATCCCTAACATTCAACGCAAAGATTGCGAAGAGATAGGTAAGCAACTCGCGTTCGCCTGATGATGCGGCACCGACGAGAAAAGAGGAGCCTTGCTTCACAAGCCGAACGTCGTATTCGTTTTTTAGAGGATTACGCGATTCAAGCGTCCAGCTGTACCCTAATTCACCCAGTAGTTTTGTGAGCTCTTTCAAGTTCTCGTCGGCGTAAAACTCCTTTGACGCAATGCCCTTATCTTTCTCTAGTAGCAGCCGATACTTCTGAGCCAGGCGGCCCACGGCTAGTGCGACTATTGATGTTCCGGACTTAGACCACGCTGCGTCTGCTTGCCGTTTTTGCTCGAATTGGTTGTAGCTCGCGAGTGCAACTGAAGAATGAAATCCGCTCGCTGTTCTATTGACGGGCAGATAGATCATGGGCGTGGACAAAGTTGAAAATTCGTACTCTTCTCGGAGATAGCTATCTATCTCAAAGATGTTGAGGTACTGCAGAAACGTCGCCGCCTCTTCAGAACCGTCGTGTTGTAGGTTTCCGTTGACGAGCTGATACAAGAATCTCTGCCCATCCACTAAGTTGTCCAGCTTCCATTTTGAGGCGTTTGCGAGTGGGACGTTGATATATTTCCCCGCCGAAAGGCTCACAACTTTTTCCGCTCCTTCCTTCATTAAGCGCATGTTCTCGATGTCACGCGTAGTCACCTCTACTTCGGCTTCGACTATCTGCTGAAGCCCCGACTTGCTTGCACTATGTTTCTCCAGTGTTAAGACGTCCAAAGCATCGTTGCGGCGAAACTCGTATCGTTCTGGGTTCTCAGTGGTCGGCGAATGAGCCGCGTACATGGATGCAAAGAGAAATCTGCGGAGCATGACAACCGCAGCATCCAGCAAATTGGTCTTGCCGCCGCCGTTTGGCCCTATAAGGATTGAGATGTTTCCATCCAAGAGTAGCTCTTGCCGCTCCATGAAGCTCCGAATGTTTTGAACGGCTAGTTTTCGCAGCTTCATCGTTCCTCTGCCTTTCGATCTCCCAACCGCGCCAAAATCCCATCTGTCGCTAGCGTCTGTTTCATCATTGAAACAGAAGACTGCACCATGTCTGCACTCTGCGCAAGAGATTTTCTGTTTCTTCGGATCGAGCAGTTTCAAACCCGTTGGCGAAGGCGCGGCGAGGCTGTCGGTGAGCAACTGCGTGAATTGCAGTTGCGGCATATTTGCTCACGCTGCCTGCAACTCGCGTAACTTCTTTACCGGTGCCTTCTCCAGCTCGACCTCGGATGGATGCACCTTGTTCACATAATTGCGTGTGTTCACGTTAACGTGAACATGGCATTTTCCATGAACATTACCCCGATTTTGATCTGCCCCGACAGCTGCCGCGGCAGTCCCGCCGCTTCGGGATCGTTTTGCATGTCGTACAGCTTGCGCGCTGCGCCAAGATTACCGCGCATCCGCGCGCTGAAGTACGATCGTCTCGCCGTTCGGGAGCGCGTCAAATCGCACCGCTCCGTTGCTGACGGGAACAACGGTTTTGCTGGTTCCTTGAACAACCTGGCATTGCTTCCAATCGGCGGCCACCTGCGTGACCAGCGTGAGAGGGATATCGTACAGCTGCGGGTCGGCTTTGCAGCGCAAGCTCAACCGTACCTGTCGCGAATTCGCCTCCAACACTTTCACTTCCGTGCTGCCTCGCTCGGTCTCATATTTGTGCGCCGAGATGTGGTCAGTGATCCAGAGTTGATCGCGTCTGACCTCCAATCCATCGAGGAGCGCAAGAAACGTCGGCAGCGGCGCGCTGATCCATTCGCCGCCTACGCCATGGAAGATGACACATTCCAGCCCGCCCTGTGCCAGCGCTTTGTCCACCTTGCTCAACATCTCCTCCGCGCTCTTCAGGTGGATCACGGCGAACCGCCCGTCCACGTTAGGACGCGTGATCAAATGATGTTTGGCCAAGAGGTGCTTCAGTTGCTCGTCCGTAATGAGCCAGTCCTCTTTTTTGACGCCAGGCCGCCCGAAGGAAATCAGACGCGGCCGCTTGCGATCGGGATACAAATTGTGGATCACGTCATTGCACTTGCCAAGTTCTTCGTCGCCGTTTTCCACACTCCGCATGCCCTTGTGGGTGAAGGTGTGGTTGCCATACTCCATGCCCGCCGCGGGGAACTCCTTTTCCCACGCCGCTTGGAACGCCCGCCACTCGCCCTTGCCGGGATTGATGTAAAATGTGCCCAGCATTCCCCGCTTCTTCAGTTCGGGCACGACGTTCTTCACGTGACTCGGCATGCTGTCATCGAACATCAGCAGAAACGCCGCTTTCTTGTCGTCCTTCCAAGTGGCAATGCGTGTCGCGCCCACCGCCGCCGCATCCGCCGCGCGAACCGCGGTGGGCAGCCCGGCCAGTAGTGAGAGCAGCAAGTTGCCGATTAGGATGAGAGAGTGACGCATAGTATTATCGGAGTTTCTCTGGCGACGATGGACGTAAAATCTTGCCCAGCGCCTTGACGCGAGCTTCCTCCGGACGACCGTCCGAACCGAGCGTGGGTTGGAGCCAGCCGCCTTCGTCGTGCTCGTTCCAACCGTAAATGATGATGGCATTGGCGGGATTGAGATCGCGGTTGGCTTTCGTCCACTCGACTGCCTCGCGGATATGGGCGGCGAGTTCGTCGGACGTAGCAGTGACGGAGTCAATGAGCGGCTTTTGCTGCGCAGCCGGGGTGTTGTCCGGTGTTGCGCTGACCCAGGTGACCCAGGGCGGCGGGCGCTCGTTGCGCGGGCGTGTGTCCCAGCCGGCGCTGGCGAAGGTGATGCTCGGGATGCGAAGGGCTCTGCATTTTTCCCAGCGATCACGACGGATCGAAGCGCACTGCTCGGCGTAACTCGGCTGCGTCATGCTATAGCTGCCGCCGCGCGCGTAGGCGGAGACAGCGTCAAAACCAAGCGAGGTCATATCTTTCGCGTCCTGCTCGGGATTCCAGCCCATCAGCACGAGATATGGTGGTTTCATGCCAGCGGTGATGGTCTGGCGCTTCAACGCATCCCACTCGTTTTTTCCGAGCTTCGTCGTCTTCACGAGAACAAACAGCAACGGTCGGCCATCCAGAACAGTCTGGTAATCAGGATGCCGAAAATGCTCCACAAGTCTACGCCATCCTTGCGCGCCCACTTTGTCAAGCCGTGCGCCTTCCTCAATGAGGCAATAGCGGATGCCCCGCTTATCTTTTGCGGCGAGGTAACGATTCAAAGCGATGTGCATCTCCGGTGCCTCCTCCCAGTAATCAACGAAAGCCCAATAATTCAACCCCGCCTGCGACGCATACGCGATTTCCTGCTGCACGATCTCCTGCGAGTCGCCGTTGATGCTCACCTTATCCGCACCGAGCACTCGCGCGAACCATGGCAGGCGAAAGTGATACTTCGGCTGTCCCAGCGTTGCCTCCACGGCTTTGGCCACGCTCCCACTGCCATACCAGCCATCCCATCGAATCGCACCGACCGTCGAGCGCGACTCCGGCCCGGCGTCCAGCGCCGCCGCATCCACCGCGCGAACCGCGGTGGGCAGACCGAACGCCACGATCGTCAATCCAATCGCAGAAACCAATCCTGCACAACCGCGCACACGACCCTGGGTTGTCTTTAAATTCCGTCGCATAGACGACTGCCATAGTCCAAACTTGCCGCCAGTTCAAGACAGATTCGGCTGCTTTCCGTTACCTCAATCATTAGCGAATGGATACATGCGGGCGGGAGGGTACGCAGAAGCCTGCGATTCCTCTGGTGCAGTGGATAGGCGGGTCCTGGGTTCCCCGCCTGGATTGCAGGGAGGGGAATTCAATCCAAATACGTATTCCTCCATCACAATTCACCCGCCATCGGTTTGCACCAATTTATGTTACAATTATAACATGGATTGGTGCAGAAAAAACCAGAGTTGAGCCTAGTGATGCAGGGCAAGATGAATCCTGTTCTACGAGATGATTGTCCTGAAAATTTCACCCTGACGTGTGCGAAACAAACCCACCGGAGGAGGTACGGCTGCAGATTAGAGTAGTTTCTTGAACTCGTTCTTGAGTCGTGGAGAAACGGTCGCCGCCTGACGAATTTTTTTCACGAGTTCGTCGGACGCTCTCGCCCGCGCACAATCAGTCTTTGATGGCCACAAGAAACACAAAAACTAAACAAATTTTTGCGCGTTCTCGTGCTCTTTGTGGCAAATCGATTTGCTTCTTCTCACGTCCGCATTCGAGGGTTTGGAACTTGGGCTTTCATCACGGTTTATTTTCCTTCGGTTGCACCTTGTTCGGATCGAGGAGTTTCAAACCCATCGGCGGAGGCGCGGCCTGGATGTTTTTATCACAAAAGTTTATCTCACCGGCTCGGGCTTGGCTAAATCGGCGGTCATCGTCGGCGGCAGACGCCAGACGCGGCTGCCATCGCGGGTGGTGAAATAGAGCCGCGACTCGGAAAACTTCGTGGGATCACCGTCCGCCCAGAAGGCGAAGAATGGGTCGCGGGCGGCGAGCGGGCGGCGGGCGTAGTTGTGATTGAACAAACTATTGTGCGTGATCTGCTGCTTCATCGTCCAGGTCTTGCCTTGGTCGGTGCTGACCCAAACACCCATTTCACCACCGCCCCCGTACGGCTGCGGGCCGGGCAACGCGGGCGCGATGACAGTCCAATCGTTGCCGTCCACCCAGAGGCTACCCATATCGTAGTTGTGATCGGTTTTGGTGATGACACTGGTCAGCCAGCCGCGGCCGTCCCAACGGGTCAGGCAAAACTCGCGGGGATCGTTCTCGGGGCCGGGTTCGTGGCCGGGACTTGTGACGTAGAGCAGTAACGGGTTGCCCGCGCGGTCGAAATTGAGGTCGCAAGTGTACATCAGCTTGCTCTGGGCCTGGAAATCAATGACCAGCGCCGGATTTTTGATCTCGTTCAGCGGAAGCTTGAGCGGCTGGCGATCCGCCGTGGTCCATGTTTTGCCGAAATCGTCGGTCTGCGCGTAATAGAGATTGGTGCGTTTGTTCACGTCGCCGCCGGGGTGGTAGTTGAAAAAGGTCGCGATCTTGCCGTCGCGCTGGCCGCTCACTTGATAATGCCCACCCAAGCCGGCGAGCTTCTGGTCGCTGCTCCACGCGCGCCCGTCGGCGCTGGTCTCCCAATAAAGTTCGCGGCCCTTGGTGTATTTGGTGAACAGGTGAAACCAGCCCTTGCCAGGCACGAACCACGGCTGCGGATACGTCATCTCCTCCTCGCTCATCCGCTCGAACGCCGCGATGCTGAAAGGTTCTTTGCTGCGGTATTTGAAGCCGGGCCGCTTCTGGCCGCGCCCGCTCACGAAAATCCAGACGTGACCCTTGTCGTCGAGGTTGATGCTGCCGTTGTCGTGCGGGTCATCCACGCCTAGCTTGTCGTGGACGATCACCGGGCGCGGGACCTGGCCGGTTTTATGATCGAAATACGACGCCATGACTAATAAGTACCGCTCTCCCGCGGCTCTCGTACCGCCATAGGTAAAAAACGTCTTGTCAGCCTCCGGTGAATAGACGGCCATCGGGTTGTGATTGGCCGTGTACGTGCCAAGCCCGCCGGAGTATTTGTCCCCGTGCTTGGAAAATTGCCCCAGTGTAAACCAAATGCCCCGGTAACCGTCGGCGCGCGGCTGTGGAGACTGCGCGGGAACGGCGTCCGCGCCAAGCGCGGAAAATCCAAACCCCAAACTCCAAACTCCAAGGAAGCACCAAATTCCAAGCATCAAACAGACTAAACGACGGGCAACTCGTGGCTGGCGGTCGGGAAAATGCCTCAGGCGATACCCCGATTCTTCCGCCTCCTGTTTCAAATCACCGATGCGAAGCATAGAACATGATGCTATCACCCGTCACACACAGCGTCAACGCTGAGGTCCCGACCGTTCACGGCGTCTGCAGTTCCAGTTTCATCAAACGCTGATTGCCGGAATCGAATACGACGGCGCGCGAGCCGTTGACCGTGAGGATTTGCGGGGCGTTCAGCATGGAGAGATTGTTGCCAGCCTTGTCCACCGCGCCAAACGTGGCGATGGGTTTTCGAGTGGATTGATTCAAACAAACGACTCGCTGCCGGGCGGTATCCGACACCCACAGGCAATTCTGGTCGGCGGCCAGGAAAATCTTCCCGCCCAACCTCGCCGCGGGGTCGTCCCCCCAGGAATTCCAACGATGCGTCTCTTTCCAATTATTTCCCGCGCGCGCAAATTCAATGATCTGGCCATCGGCGGCCCCGACCAAGCCGTCCTTCCCGCTCGCCGCGAGCGATGTCAGTTCGCGGAGTGGCACGGACGTTTGCAGTTCCACCACACCCGCTTGCGATTGGTATTTTCCGTCTGCGCCGATATACAACGCCACGCCTTTGCCGGTTTTGTTCAGGACGATCAAGGCCTGACGTTTCTCCCACGTCACCAGTGCGCAGGTCGCCACATCGCGGGGAAGCGGCTCGACGTCCATGTGGGTTGCGGCTGGGCCGTCCAGTTTGCCGGCATACAACGCCTTTTTTCCCCACCGGATCGCCGGCGCCACCATTACGTCATTCTCCAGCATCACTGCGCCGAAGATTCCCGCGCCTTCCGCGGGCGGGACACTATGCTGGAGCGGCGCGTCCGGACCATCGTTCCACTCCCAAACACCGCTGTAATACCAGACCCGGCCCTTGCGATCCATCGCCAGCCCGTTGCAACTCGGGACCGCGCCGATCCGGCGGATGATTTTGAAGCGATTGTCTTCCGGCAACCACTCGAGCAAGTGGAGAATGCCCTCTATCCCGGACACCGCGTAGAGATTACCTCCGAGATGAGCCAGGCCGCGTCCGTTATTGAGTTCATGGTTGCCTTCCACGTACCCAATGAACGATCCCGATCCGCCCCCCAAAACCACTCCCGGATCAGGCGTCAACGCAGGACTAAATCGCCGGATGGTCCCGTGCCAGGCCGAGCCGAACCAATGTTCAGCGAGCCATTGTGGACGCTCACCGGGCGACGGCCACGGTCCGTGGCCAGTGGCGGGAGCGGCGGCATCCACGCGACGCAGCTTTCCTTTGGTTGATACATAGACGGCGCCCGCCGTGCCAAGTTCGATATCGTCCACGTTATCGTCCGCCTCGGTTACGGCCCGCGTTTCGCCTTTGGCATTGATGAGGAAGACTTTCCGATCATCCGCGGCAGCGGCCCATCCATCGTGGGTATTGAAAGATAAGCGCGTCGCGGCCACGGCGAGCGCGGCCGGTTTCACATCGGGAGTGGCGGTCAGCGGCAGGGTGTAAAGTTTTTTACCGACTTTGAAGAGCAGTGTATCGCCGAGTTGGACGAGCGTATCGCGTTCCTGCATCGAGCCAGAGGGCGCAATTCGATAGGACGCAAGCAGGCGACCG
Organism: uncultured Verrucomicrobiota bacterium; assembly: GCA_964348665.1. GTDB lineage: Bacteria > Verrucomicrobiota > Verrucomicrobiia > Palsa-1439 > CAYGDP01 > CAYGDP01. Next base: position 77,523 of record CAYGDP010000008.1, on the reverse strand, counting down.
TCGGGCGCGTAGCGATTCAGGACGCCATCCCCGGCGCGGTCCCACAAGGAACCAAACTTGTCAAAAACCACGCCCATGCCGCTGGCGGTTTTCTCTCCGAACCGCACGAGCGTGTCGCCTTGCTCGCCGGAATTACCGAGCACGCCCGCGCACTGTAACGAGTCCGCGTGCGCGACCGCCAGTAACGCGACCAATCCCACACTGATGACAAGACGTTTCATTTCGCGGCAGCCTCTCCGAAGGTGATTTTGCCCCACAGATTGGGGCTTAACATGATTTCGCCGGGCACATCGTTTACCAGCCCGGTCGCCTGGTTCGACCAGTAATTGCGGAACACGTTTACGGTGCCGTCCCCGTCGCCGTAGATCACGCCAAAATCTCCGCGTAGCTTCAGCCCCGTCGCGTTGGCAATGCCCAGGTCCGCGAGCGGCACTGCGGCTTCCACGCGGTAGAGGTTGTTCTCTCGTTGCACGGCGATTTGCGCGGAGGAGAGCTGTCGCACGACGTCCACTTTTTCGCTGCGCCACGGACTTTGGAAAACAACCCCGTCTTTCTCCCGCGCGCCGGGTACGCGATGCCGATACAGGACGGCCACGGTTTCCTTCCCCATGGGCGCGAGGAAGAGCCGCAGATCGCCGGGAACGGGACCGCTCCGTTTCGGGTTCGCCGCGGCGTCGGCGCCGAGCTGAAAGTCAACGCCGTCCCCGGTTTTGAAAAGCGCCTGCCAATCCTTGCCGTTGTTCACCCATGGCGAGGGGTCGCCCACTTTGTAATGCAGATAGAGTGTCTTGCCGTCGTGCGCGGCGCGCACGGTCACCGGATATTTTCCACCGCGATCCCATTGCGCGGCGGGATCGCCCGGCCAGTCGTCGTCCTTGCCGTCCATCACCGGCGGTTTTTCGCGCCAGGCGACTTCGGTCTCGCGTTCTTCGATTTTCGCCGCCGTGAGACGCCTCGATTGATTTCTCTCGGCGGCTGCCGATTGTTCGGCGCTCACGGTCAGCGCGCCCTCGCTGCGTTTCGTGTCGCGCAGGCTGTCCACGCGATAGATGCGATACGCGATGCCGCCGCCTTGAAAATAATAGTTCCCGTCTTTCTCGGATCGCCCGAAGGTGCCGCCGAAACATTCGCCGCCCAGGATGCCGATCCCGCCGGCCTGCGGATTGGTCATCAGCCGGACATCCGGGAACATCTCGTCAAGATAAAGACCGTCGCTCGTCATCACGAAGGCTCGCCCGTGATTGCCGTTGATCAGCAACACATCGGAGCGGTCGTCGAGCGGAGCGATCCCGCTGTAAAAGAGCGCGCCCTGTAACTCACCGGTGCTCGGCAGGGGCGCGCGATGCGAACCGTGCACACCGCTCCATTGGTTTGGATACGTCCAAAGCAATTTGCCTTCCGGCGATACCGCGCGCATTACGGGATCAGAATTCAGAATGGTATTGCCAAAACGGTCCACCGCGCTTTCGATCTGATTGCTGCCGGGCAACTCGATCGGCACTGCGGCGCGCACGGCGTCGTTCAGGGCGGGATAGCGTGGCGCGCCGCCAGGCCACCAGCCGTCGGGTTTGAGGGTCACGAGCACTTTTTTGCCGCCGACTTCGCCCGGCACGCGGAACGTCAGGTCGTATTGATCATGACTCCAACCGGACCCCGCTAGGTTTGTGGCGGCGGTGGAAAACTCGATCTCGTCGGTTTGCATCGCACCGTCACCGTTGCGGTCCACCCACAACATCCCATAGCCGTGATCGGGTTTGCCGCGTTGAATGCCGCTCTTTTTTCCATAATCGTATTTCACGCTGGGATAATCGCGCTTGAAAGCCGCGACGAATTCCTCCGGCGGCAGCCAATCATGTTCGTAGGCGAATTGGTGCGCGGACGACAAACACGCAAGCGGTCGCATCGTGCCATCGGCTCGCAACTCCTGTACGTAACTCGCCTTGCCCGACGTGAGGACGAACGTCCGGCCGTCCTGACGCCAGAATTTGTGACGGCGACCGGTCGCTCCGCCGAGCACCGACAACGGCCGGCTCGTGCCGCGCGCGAAATCGAGCTGCCAGAGTGCATCTTGACCGAGCCAACGCGTTTGGTCCTGATCGTCAAAGCCCGCGCCCTGCGCGCCGTAATTGGTCGGGCCGAAATATTCCTTCGTCACGGCGCCCGTTTTCGCGTCGAACGCCGCGAGACGTTTCGGTTGCCAGCGGTTATGCTCGGTCACCCATACCTTGCTTTCGAGAACCACGAGGCCCGCCGGATTGTGGAATTTGAGCGGATCATATTTGCCCGGCTTCAGCCCGCCTTCGGAGCCGATCACACCCACCGCCGCGCCTTTGGCATCGAGCACGCGCACGACATTCGCCGCCGCATCGCTCACATAAAAACGTCCATCCGCGCCCACGCTCAACCCGGCGGGTTTTCCGCCGAGCGCCGCGATCTCGGTGGTTTTGCCCGAGGCCACGTCCACCTTCACCAGCTTTCCATCCGCGATGGCAAATAGCGTTGTCCCCGTGGATGCCAGCGCCACAGGGTTCGCAAGCGAAAAATTCCGCTCCAGTTTGCCTGTGCCCGGATTGATCACCAACAATTCACCCGCTTCCTTGTCCGCGACATACAAGCGCCCATCCATCAATGCCATGCCCCTAAGCGCGTGTTCCTCCACCGGCATTTTCGCGGCTGACCCGGGCCCCATCTCGTAACGCCGCACGGGTGCGTGACGAACCTTGTCCGGGAACTCCGCGACGCTTCCGGTTTCCAGGTTGATCCGCATCACGCTGAGCGTGCGCAATTCTTTCCAGTTCGGTTTGGAATGATCCACATGATCGCCCCAAGCCATACCGTCGTGGGCCGCGTAGAGAAATTTTTCATCCGCCGCCACCGCTACGCGGCTTAACCCGTGTCCATTCGGCGGATTGAACCCGCGAAGGAACTCGCCGTTCGCCGAAAGCTCGATGATCTCCCATCCCCCCTCCGAGACCGGGGCAGCAAAATAGAGATTTTTCCCATTGGTCGCCGCCGCCTGAAACGTGCCGTGATTCGAGCCGGGCGCGTTGCAGAAATCAAGGAGATGCGTCGGTGTCAGCCCCGGATGCGAGATCGCCCGCCAACGATACCGTCCCGGCAGTGCGACGTTACCCGCTTCATCCAACCCATCCCAGACAACCCGGTGAGAGCCTGCCGCCATCGCCAGCCCCGAAATGAGATTTCGCACGCGTCGGCCTTGCTCGTTCTCGATCACCACGGTCACCTTTCCATCCATCGGTTGGAGAAAATCGAAACTGATTTGTCGGGCGCGATCCGCCGCTTCACGTTCCAGTTCATCGAGGTCAACCGGCTGCCAATCCGCTGGATTCGCCGACAACCCAGCATGGGCCGCCGCCGGAGTTCTGTGCAGGAAGCGTTGTTTTAGACGCGGCATCCCCAGCGGTCCGCCCGGCCATTCGACCGCAATGGCCACCCGCAATTTTTTCCAGCCCTCGGCATTGTCCACCAGTTTCTTGGCGGGAATGCTGAATTCCAGCCGTACCCGATTCCCATCGAGCCGAATTTGAGCGTCCTTTTCCGAAAGCACCAGCGTCTTGTCCGCGCTCAATCCAGCTTGCACGGCAACGGCCTTGCTCGATGGCTCGAATGCCCCCGCGACCACAATCAGCTTGAGAGCGTTGCCCTGCCGTTTCAGGCTGTACGCCACGGGAGGAGATGCCACTGAGGAAAGCGTCACCAAATCTTCCGGGGCAGCCGCGCTTGCCAAATGCCCGCTAAACAGACTAAGGACAAGCAGAAATGTGAAAACGGAGAAACAATGTTTCATGTCGGCAAATTTTTCTTTCGGAATCGGAAGCGCACCGATGGCGCAGTGTCCCGATTTGAACCGGCCAAGTCAAGGCCGGGCTTCGGTGAGTGTCTGATTCGGATTGTACAACTACGCAATCGCCGAAAATCCATCGCCGGTGTGGTTTTTTAACCACGAATGAACGCGAATGAGTCACGCGGGGTAGGCAGATACGGTTGCCAAGAATAAGCGATGCGCGGCCGCTGGGCATTGGCGCAAAGATAGTCGAGTAGGTCATCCACGTGTTCCGGCTGCGACCAAAGGGATGACGCAACCGACCATCGCTCAGAGAAGATTCATTTGCTTTACATGTGGAATCGGAAACACGCCGATAATTACCCAGGGGTTCGGCGCGACAAAATGAAACTGCTGAGTTGTACCGAGAAAGAAATGAAGGTCGGTCTTTATAAACTTATCCCAATAGGTTGCGCGCACTTTTTTCAAAGCCGCCGCTTCGTTGCTGTCAGCGCCGCGCAGGCAATTCCAGTAAAGCGCCCCGATCTCCCAATCCAGAATTTGCAACTTCGCTTGCCGCCCGTCCGCGTCTTCAAACTTGTAGGAAAAGCTGTAAGGCAGCTTGGGTATGACCTTGAATGTCTTTCGCCACATCTCTTCAGCAAAAAGCTCTCCTTGCTGCGTCTGTTTTCGCATCTCGGCAACTTTTGATGCGTCCCACTCACGATCTTCTTCCTCCCATACGAAATCAGTCATCTTTGCAGGTTTGAACACCGCCAGCGACAGCTTGTTCGCCCTCGCACTTCCAATCAGGATTTTCAGTCGTGTATGAACTTTCGCGGTCTGCAACAGCAACCTCCGCCTCTCGCACCAATTCCCTGTCGTCTCAATGTGGCCGACCGGATGAAGTTGCTTCATATCCGACGGGTGACGCGTTTCCGGGCGCGGGTCGCTGCGGCTCTTGACTAAGTCGCATTCTATCCAATCGAACTTGCGATATTGCTGCGTGTCTTCCAGACGACGAAAGGGCACCGGATAAATACGAACCCACGACCCGTCCTCGCGCACTCCCGCCGTACAAACGGTTTCCCCATATTTGCGGGAGAGCGTGGGATACGTCTTCACGGTAATCAGAACACGCTCCTTGGGCATCGTTTCTCTCCTCACAAATGGTGCGGCGCGCATTCCGAGCCGAACTGTTTCTCCATCGCATCAGCGACGCAATGGCGGTGACATTGCTGCGGCTGCGCTTCGTAACAAGTCAGGGCAACCCGCTCGCCTTCCAATACCCATCTACGAATCTGATTCAGCGTCTCGCCTGCCTTCGGCAAACTCTCCCGCTTATACGTTTCAAACAGTGCATCATAATCCTGCTGCGTCTCCAACCCGCGACGGTCTTCCGACGTGATGCCCAGCTGTGGAAAATGCTCGTATCGGATACCAATACCCTCGCACGCCTTACCCAGCGTACTCTTGGAAAAACCATATTTCCGGCTCAACGGATTACGCCGCACATCGCAAAGTAATGTCACGCCAGCGCGCAGCAATTCATTCAGGTAGTTCTCGAGACTTCGTCCCTGGTAACCGATCGTCACGAGTCCCGGTGGGTGTTTTTTTGGTTTTGCCGCAGCGATGCGCTTTAATGTTTCCGGGTCAAGCCGCAGCTTGTCGAGGATTTCACTCCGGGTTGCGTAGTAAGGATGCCGCTGATATTGCTCGACGATCAGAGCATTCCCGCGCAACTGTGAATGTTGTCGGCAAAACGAAGCCACGCGAAGCGGATCGACTGCCTGCAGACGCGCTACTGTCCGTCCTTGATCCGTAAGTTTCCAGTTTTGGCTATCGTCCGCCAGCAATCCCTCCGCAATAAGCTTCCGCTTGTCGGCGTAGGACGTAAACGAAAATGCGCCAAATTTATAGGGGACAAAATCGTAGCTCGCCGCCGCCTCGCACTCTTGTGTGTAGAGGAATAACAACTTCTGAAAATCCGTATGCCCCACTAGATCGCCAATGGCGTCCAGCAGGGTCAATATCAACCGTTGACGTCCAAAGAGCATGGCGCATCATAGCCCAATAGGGAGTCAAAATGCAAATGCCTCGCGCGGCACTGTGGTCAGCATTAGGGCTGGGAACACTCTGGACGAGGCGCAGCAGGGTCTCGGCGTTGGCGACGTCGGTGAGGCGCATTTTGCCGTCGTCGGCGGGCAATTTGAACCGGTGACAATTTGTCACCAGTTGACTGCCTTCCTTTCCGAGCCGCTCTTTCAGCTTGTTCCAATACTTTCTGGCCGTCTGAAAATCCGCCTGCTGGGTGAGGACTCGGATAATGTCCACAACCGAAAACCACCACGTTTCGGTCTTTTCGTCGTAAATGCGGCGGATTTTGTGTCCCTCAAAAATGGCCAGGTCTTTTTTCATTCGTCCCTTATTCAAGGCGGTATCGTTTGCTCACTTAGTTCACCTACGCCAACCACACCGTCTCTGCAAGGAAAACATCGCCGTGCAAACCGACCGCTGACAGCGGGGTGGCAAGGCGTGTCAATTCTTCGGAACAACTCCATCCGCGAACTGGTCTTCGTCTTTCAATTCCTTCCGCAGGCGATCCAATTCGGTTTTGAGTTGTTTGACAACCTTGGCATAGGCCGGGTCGACGTATACGCTGGTCATCTCGCGCGGGTCCTTTTTTAGGTCGTAGAGTTCCCATTCGCCGATTTTGTTGAAGTGGATGAGCTTGTGCCGCTCGGTGCGGACGCCGTAGTGGGCGCGGGTGTTGTGGTCGCCCGGGTCGTGGTAGTAACGATAATACATGCTGGTGCGCCAGTCGCGCGGTTTTTTGCCGCGCAACAACGGCTCGATCGAGTGTCCTTGCATGTCGGCAGGAACTTTTACACTTGCGAGATCAAGAAATGTCGGCGCGAAATCCACGTTGAGAATCATACCGTCGTTGACGCTGCCGGCTTTGATGAGCGGCGGATAGCGGACGAGGAACGGCATCCGTAGCGATTCTTCGTACATAAACCGTTTATCGTACCAGCCGTGGTCGCCCAGAAAAAATCCCTGGTCGGAGGTATAGATTACGATCGTGTTCTCCCGTAATCCGTTCTGGTCGAGGTAATCCAGCACGCGCCCGACGTTGTCATCCACCGACGCCACGCAGGCGAGGTAACGGCGCATGAAGGTTTGGTATTTCCACTTCTTAAGATCTTCACCCATTAAATCAGGAGGCGGGCGTTGGCCGAGATCGCCATCCGTGAGATCGTCCGAGATTCTCATGGTGGCTTGCGCCGCGGCGCGGGAACGTCCTTCATAGGTATCATTGAAGGTCGGCGGCTCCGGTATTTCCTTGTCGGCAAAGAGCGCGGCGTGTTTGGAGTTGGGGGACCATTCCCGGTGCGGCGCCTTGTGGTGAAGCATCATGAAAAACGGCTTGTCCTTCGGACGATTCTTCAGGGTGTCGAGCGCGATATCGGTGATGATGTCCGTGACGTACCCCGTGTATTTTTTTTGATTACCCATTTCGATCAGGTTCGGGTCGTGGTATCGGCCCTGCCCGGGCAGAATGTTCCAAAAATCGAATCCGGTCGGATCGGCGAACAGATGCCATTTGCCGATCATCGCCGTGTAATAACCCGATTGCTGCAAATGCCTGGCCAGATGCGGCTGGCCGCCGTCGAATTTGTTGAACGCGGTCACGCCATTGATGTGACTGTATTTGCCGGTGAGGATGGCCGCGCGGGACGGCGTGCAGATGGAGTTGGTGACGAAACAATTCGTGAATCGCATCCCCTCGCGCGCGAGGCGATCAATCTGCGGTGTGGAGTTGATCTTGCTGCCATAGGCGCTGATCGCGTGCGCCGCGTGGTCATCCGACATGATGAAGAGGATGTTCGGCTTTGCAGGTTTTTCGGCAGAGCCAACAGTGGCTACCAGCGCGAAGCAAAGCGTCACGAATCCAAGATTGGCAGCGTGTTTCATGAGGGCAATCTGCCACACCTGCCTTCAAGGGACGAGATGTTTTTATCTCTTCCACATCCACCGCGTCGATAGCTAGCCCCCCCGACTTTCGCTATTTCGAACGCCCAAACGAACTATGGGGGCATTGCTCTGTGCTTTTTTGCGTGTCGAAAACATCCCGGAAAAATTGGAAACTTCCTCCAGTTGTTTTGCTGAACTCGATGTAAAATGATTTATGCGCCTCTCTATTAACCTAGGCGACCACTCCCAATCCCGCGCCTGTTGGCAATAGCAGCTTTGCATTTCGATCCAGTTTCACGCCACGGAACGGGTCCTTCAAAATCAAAATATTTCCATCGAGATCGGCGTAGTCTATCAGCGGCGTCAGATGCGCCGCTGCCGTGATTAAGATGCTCGATTCGATCATGCAGCCAATCATGACTTTCAGACCGCAGGCGCGCGCGGTGTGAATCATTTTCAGCGCGGCGCGCAACCCTCCGCATTTGACCAATTTGATGTTGATCCCGCCGACGCAACCTCGCAACGGTGGGATGTCCTCGGGAACCACGGACGATTCGTCGGTAATGATGGGCAGGCCGATGCGTTGCTGGATATGGCGCAGCTTCGCATTGTCGCCCGGCGGAATCGGCTGCTCGATAAACTCTACACCGAGCTTTTCGAGAATTTTTGCCTTGGCGATGGCTGCGTTCACGGTCCACCCGCAGTTGGCGTCCACTCGCAGGATTTTCTTCGGGCATAGACGCCGAACTTCGCGGATGATTTCCATATCGTCGCGCACGCCGAGCTTGATTTTCAGAATTGGAAAACGCTCGGCCTCGGCGATTTTTTCACGGACTTTGTCGAGCGACGCGATACCAATGGTAAACGAGGTTTGCGGGGTGCGCGTCGGGTCGAGTCCCCAATATTTCCAGAGTGGCAGACCGACGGTCTTACCGAGAAGATCATGGAGCGCGAGGTCAACCGCGCAACGAGCGGAGGGCGCGCGAGGAAATTTTTTTTCGAGCATGTCGAGGATTTTCTCGACGTCGAATGGGTCTGCGCTGCGCAAGGGCGAGGACATTCGGGCGCAGACGCGGCGGACGCTGGCTTGCGTCTCCCCATAATATTCGCTGGGAGCGGCTTCGCCGACTCCGAGGTGGCGTCCGTGTCGCAAGCGCACCAGGACGTTTTCCGCCCAATCCTGCGCGCCTCGGGCGATGGTAAAGGTGTGGCGGAGACGGAGGTTGAGATTTTCAGCGGATAGTTTCATTGTTTAGTGAACCACGAAAAACGCGAACGCTCGCGAAAAATCCTGACTTTAATGTCATTTCGCGTCTTTTCGCGCCTTTCGCGGTTTATCAAAATATTCTTCGATCGCATCCATAAGTTTCTTGCTGTCGAAGCGCACCACATCGGTAGCGGGCAATTTTGTATCGTGTTCGGTCGTCTCGACGGCTCGGCGGGCTGCCGCATCCGTCATGCCGAAGGTGTTGAGCGCGACGCCGATCACTTTCGAGGGGCACACCAGCGAGGCGAGATCTTCGTAAATGCGAATCAACCGCGGCAACGACGGGATGGGCGTACCCCCTTTGGGAATGCCTGTGTACTGTTTTCTCGGAGGATGATGACAGAGGATCATTGCTTGCGGCGCGCTGCCGTGGAGCAGTCCGACCGTGACAGCGCTGTAGGCGGGATGCCCAATGCTGCCCTGTCCTTCGATAAAAAGCATTTCGCGATGCTGGCGTTCAAGGATGAGGCGTTCGGCGGCCCCGTTGGTGAAATCGGAAACCGTGCGGTCAATCGGAATGCCGCTACCTGTGATGATGATACCCGTTTGACCCGTGGCTACCATTTCAGCGTCCCAGCCGCGCCGCGTCGCTTCGGCGGTGAGTTCGAGAGAGACGGTGAGCTTGCCCAGCGCGCAATCGCTGCCGACGGTGGCGATCCGTTTGCACTTGGTTTTGCGGGCGAGATTTTTAGCGCAACCGATTCCGTCGGGCACGCGGCGTACATCCCAAATGGTGCGGCTATATTTTTTGGCAGCGTGAGCGAGCGCGGGATCATCCCCGAGAAATGTGTGCAAACCGGAAATGATGTCGAGACCAGCCGCCATCGCACCGATGAGAAGTTTGCGCCAGGCGGCGGGCAGTTTTCCCCCCACGGGCGCGATGCCGATAAGCAGGGTGTTGGGTTTGAAAGCGAGCGCTTCGCGGAGAGTGGGGACAATTGGGATGCCGCGGCCGACGCCGACGATTGGAAAAAGATCTTTACCGGCAACAGTGCTATCCAGAACGCATGCGACTTCGTCCGGGCAATAGCGGAGGACGGGGACCGCAGTCTTGGCTTCCCAGATATTGAGGTGACCTTCGGTGAGAATCACGAGTCGGCGGTTGTGGGTGGCTTGCATGAATCAACGCGCGATGATACCCTTGACCACCTCAATGGAAAACAAAAATCTCGGTCTTCGAGTTGCTGGGACGATTTTCGGGATTATCGCGCTGGTCCATTTGTTGCGCCTGATTTTTGGGTGGGAAGCCGTTTTTGCGGGCATCACTGTCCCCCACTGGGCGAGCATCGTCAGTTGCATCGTCACGGGCGCATTGAGCGCGTGGTTGTGGCGGCTATCTGCGCGTTCATGAAAAGCTTCTTCCGCTCGCCGCGCTATCCGAAGACGCTGCTGGGAGTTTTCGCGGTGTGGTTCGCGGTCTGGGCGATCCATCCGTCGCACCCGCGGGATTTTATCCTCGAACATCTGCTCACAGTCGTCTTCGTCGCGTTTTTGATCTGGAACCATCGGCGATTTCGATTGAGCCACTTGAGTTACACGACGATTTTTGTTTTCATGTGCCTACACGTGGTTGGCGCCCACTATACCTACGCGGAAGTGCCGTACGAGCGATGGTTCGCGACCGTGTGTGACTGGGTAGGGTCGTCAAATTGCAGTTTTCAATCACTATTCGGCTTCGAGCGTAATCACTACGACCGGCTGGTGCATTTTTCATTCGGGCTGACGATGGCGTATCCGGTGCGTGAGATTTTCGTGCGCATCGCGCGGGCGCGCGGGTTTTGGGGATATTTTCTTCCGCTGGACGTGATGATGTCGTTTAGTCTTCTCTATGAATTGCTGGAATGGTGGATCACGTTGATCGTAGCGCCCGACGTGGGACAGAGCTATCTGGGAACGCAAGGCGACGTGTGGGACGCTCAAAAAGATTGTGCGCTTGCCACGCTGGGGGGATTGATCGCAATGACGACGACGGCGTTGGTCAACGCGCGATACAAACGCGATTTTGCCGAGGATTTTTGGGAGAGTCTGCGCGTGAAAAGGCAGGCGCCGCTGGGCGAAGTCGAGTTCGACCGGATGACACGAGAGGAGAATAAAAAGAAGTGAGCAACCGATTGTGTGAAACAGTTGCGGTCATCACGGTAAAAATCCTGCCGATGGTCGTCCTGCTTTCGGCGGTCATCGCCAGCGCCGAGCCACCGACAAAACCGCGGTTACTGGTGCTGACCGACATCGGCGGCGATCCGGACGACCAGCAATCCATGATTCGACTGATGCTTTACGCGAACGAGTTTGAAATGGAAGGACTGATCGCTTCGGCGGCTGGCACACCGGGGGAATTGAAAGAGGCGGTCACCAAGAAACATCTCATCCGAGAGATCGTCGAGGCGTACGGCCGAGTGCGAGACAATCTGGCACATCACGCCAACGGCTATCCGACGGCAGAAGAATTATTAGGCCGGATTCGATCGGGGAATCCTCATCGTGGTTTCGAAAATATCGGAGAAGGCCATGATACCGAAGGTTCAAACTGGATCATCGCGACGGCCGACAAGCCCGACCCTCGCCCGCTTAATGTTACCATTTGGGGGGGGCAAACCGACCTCGCGCAGGCGCTCTGGCGCGTGCGCCAGGGGCGCGGAACAGACGGGCTGCGAAAATTCGTTTCGCAGCTGCGTGTCTACGACATTTCCGATCAGGACAAAATCCAGGGTTGGATTCAGGAGAATTTCCACGACCTTTTCTATCTCCTGGCCAAGGCACCTGCGGGACGAGACAAACGCGAGGGCGCCTACCGCGGAATATATCTGGGCGGCGACGAATCGCTTACCTCGCGCGCGTGGATTGACGCGCACGTGCGACTCGATCACGGCCCCCTCGGCGCACTCTATCCAACAAAGACCTGGACTGAGCCGAACCCTCATTCGACGCTCAAGGAAGGTGACACACCTTCGTGGTTTTACTTTTTGCCAAATCGCCTGAGTGACCCGACACATCCGGAATGGGGCGGCTGGGGAGGACGTTTTGAGCGAGCGAAGGGAAATCTATATCGTGATGCTCACGATACCATTAGAGGTGTAACGGACGCTCGTGCGACCGTCTGGCGGTGGCGAGCGGATTTTCAGAATGATTTTGCCGGGCGAATGGATTGGTGCGTCAAGCCGCGCACCGAAGCCAATCACCCACCCAACGTGCGTGTTTCTGGAGAATTGCTCCGTAGGACTGCGCCGGGCGAGCGAGTCGTTTTGGATGCGAGCGACTCGACCGATCCTGACGGTCACAAGCTTGCATACGACTGGTGGTTTTACAAAGAACCAGGCAATTACGAAGGAGACTTGACGATGGAAGATCGCAACTTGCCACGGACAACGATCATCGCTCCCCGCGTGACCCAGCTGCAAACGGTTCATATCGTTCTGACGGTTCGCGACAGTGGCACGCCACCGTTGGTAGGGTACACTCGCGTTGTCCTGGCGATAGATCCCGCGGCACAGAGAAGGGAGAAAGAATAAACGTGAGCGCGGATTATGATGGCCCGCGTGGAGTGAAATCGAGCGAATTACGCGAGGTGATTTGTGGAGCGAATGAGGTGTTTCGTCCACGGGGCGGTGAAGGTGACATGGGTGAGGAGTATCCGCTGCTCTTTAACCGAGCAAATGCGGGAAACCTGCGAATCATGCGCGACCGAATAAGCGGTCGGGTGGTGGCACACGTGGGACTTTGTTTTCAAACCATAATGATCTTCGGCGCGAAGATTCCCGTCGTCGAGGTCGGCGCGGTTTATACGTTGCCGAATTTCCGCGGACAAGGATTGGCAACGAAACTGATGCATGACGCAGTTGCGCACAGTCGCCGTAGCGGCGCGGCGTTGATGTTGGTGTCGGGCGGACGTGGATTGTACCGGCGACTGGACTGCGTGGATACCGGGAAGTTTTGGAGATATCGCGTGGATCGTCCCTCGTCTCTCACGATGGTTCGATTCGGCGCGTTGAGCCGGAGTGTGAAGATCCGGCGGGCGACGGAACGCGATTTGCCGACTTTGGTGGCTATGTACCGGCGCGAACCGGTGCGCTTTGTGCGCCCGATGCGAGACGCACGGCGGCTCTGGAAGGCGGATCGGCTGATGAACGCGAAATGTTGGTTTTGGATCGTCGAGCGCAATCGGGAACCGGTTGCATACCTCGGTCACACAAGCATGTGGGAAGGTAAAACCAAGCCGAAACGGGTGTTACCGGTCTTGGAAATCGCGGGGGACAGAAACGGGGTGGCGGCGGCGCTACCGCATCTTTTTTCGCACACCGAAGCGGATGCACTCTCCGTCATCGGGTACGGCTACGATGAGGAACTGGCGGGGGCATTGAAAAAGTATCCCCGCGAGCCACAGGAATTTTGGGGAACTGTGAAAGTGCTGGACGCAGCGCGTCTGACGCGGTGTTTGCGCGGACGATTTCTGCGGGCGATGAAAGTTCGGGCGGGTGCGGATTGGGTCGAATATCGGCTGGGGACCGAAACGGTGAGTTTGATTGGGGCGTCGGACGTGACGCGCGGAGTGTTTGGCGGCAGAGGAGGGGAAGAAGACTGTCACTGGCCGCCGACAATGCTTCGGGGGATATTCCCAATCCCGCTGGTCTGGTATGGATGGAATTATATATAGTGCCCTTGCAAAGCCGTCTGACCTGGATTAGAATCACGCCACGATGAATGTAAACCTTTGGGATTGCGCAGTCTTGGTTATTGTATTGATTGCGTTGGGAGTAGGGTTTCGAACGGGGTTCGCTGCGGTTTTTTATGAAGTCATTACATTTATTGGCGGTGCGTTGGTGGCGTGCTACGTGTATGTGCCAGCGGCGCGGGTCCTGGCTCAAATGGGATTAAAAAACGACAAGGGATTGCCAAGCCATTCTGCCAATTTTTGGGGATTCATCGCTGTATATTTGATTTTCATCCTCGTTATGAGCTTTACGAGGAAATGGTTCAAGCAGAGAGTCCTGCGGTTACCGGCGGCGCTGGATACGGTGTTGGGGGTTTTCGCATGGCTCGGTTTTGCGGGTCTGATCATCGGCGGCTGGATGTTGTTAGTTTCGTTTTGGTCATGGCAAGATATGCGCGGTTGGGTCGAGCAAAGTTCTTTCACCGGTGGCACGTTGGGATTGCCTCGCCATATGCCCTCTGTCTATTATCAGGCCAGAAATCCAAACGCCCAGAGCCTCAATATCTCCGGATCAGAAATCGAGTGGGAAGGTGAACAGGCCGGTGCGCATAAGGCCGGCACGATCACCACGACACCGGTGACACCCAAGAAATAAATTTGTATCGCCGTGCTTTTCTCGGAACAAACCCTCGCGGACATCCGCGCGCGGCTGGATATCGTCGAGTTCATCGGCGCGCAGATGCCGCTCAAACGCGCTGGCGCAAACTTCGTCGCCCTCTGCCCGTTTCATCGCGAGAAAACACCCTCGTTCTCCGTCAGCCCCGCCAAACAAATCTTCTACTGCTTCGGATGCCACGCGGGAGGCGACCTGTTCAAATTCGTCATGCTCCGCGAAAATCTGGATTTTCCAGCCGCCGTCCGCCTCCTTGCCGAGCGCGCCGGCGTGACTCTGCGCGACGATCGAGGGGACGGCGATAAAGGGGAGACCCGCACCGAGAAGGAACAGCTTTACAAACTCCACGAACAGGTATGCGGTTTCTACCAGCATCACCTTGCCAAAAATCCCGCCGCGCAAATCGCACGCGATTACCTTGCCAAACGCGCGCTGTCGGCCGATTCCGTGAAGCTCTTTCGAATCGGGTACGCGCCCGATTCGTGGGATGCCACGTTTTCCTGGCTCACCGGGAAGAAATTTTCGACGCAGCTTCTCGAGCGGTCGGGTTTGGCCATCCGCCGCGAGCGCGGCGAAGGATACTATGACCGGTTCCGCGGACGATTGATGTTCCCCATCGGCGACGAACAAGGACGAGTGGTTGGGTTTAGCGGACGCGTTCTCACCGCCGAAGCGGAAGCCGCCAAATACGTCAATTCACCCGAGACGCCAATTTTTCAGAAAGGCCGCCTCCTTTTCGGGCTCGACAAAACCAAACAGTCTCTACTCGAAGAAAAATGCGCCGTCATTTGCGAAGGACAAATCGACCTGATCTCTTGTGTCCAACACGGGTTCACAAACGTTGTCGCGCCACAAGGCACCGCGTTGACCGCCGATCACGCGCGCATCCTGAAACGGTACGTGGACGAAGTCGTGCTCTGCTTTGACAGCGACGAGGCGGGACAAAACGCCGCCGTTCGCAGCCTGGATGCTCTTCTGGAAAGCGGGTTGTCCATACGGGTGGCATCCGTGCCGGAAGGACATGATCCTGATTCGCTGGTGCGATCGAGCGCGGACACATTGCGTAAGCTGATTGCTGATGCTCCCGGATATTTCGAATTTCGGTTGAATCAGCTCTGCCGCGAGCACGACAAGGACACGGATGTCGGACGTAGCCGGATTGCACGAGCCCTTTGCGAATCCCTTGCGAAAATCGGCGACGCCGTCTTGCGAGACCGTGTTTTACGTGCTGCGGCTCACCGGCTAGACGTACACGAAGGAGCGCTGCGCGAGGAACTTTCAAAATTGGCAAAGCGCCGCACAACGATGGCGGCACAACAGGTGATCGAGGGAAAATCATCCACGACGTCTGATCGGGTCACCCCGCCACCCGAACGCGAGTTGTTGCATTTGCTCATTGCAGACGAGTCGGGAGCCGTGTTGCGAGAGTCAGCGAAACTGCTGGATCGAGTGACATTACCCGACTCTCCTCATGGAAAGGCCATCGGCCGAATTCTGGACGCGTCGGACGCCAACCGCGTCGCAACGGTGAAATTGGTGATGCTGGATCATCCTGACCTGGCGATGAAACCACTGCGGTGCGCCAACCTTGGAGAGGCGACAGGCGACGCCATCGAGGCTATCCACCGGGCGGCGCGCCGGGCGGAGATCGAGCGGGTCCGGCAATCTCTACGGTCACCCACGTTGAGCACACGGGAAAAGGATAAATTGAGCCGTCTCCTCCTTGACTTGCAGCGCTAGCTGTAGCATATTCCACAGCTTTGTCTCTGAACCCCTACCAACTATGAGCTCGAAGAACCGCAAACCCGCACCTCGGACCCGCCGCCCTGCGTCGAATAACGGCGCCACCATCCTCTCCCGCAACGGGCACGGCAAACTTTCGCGCGAAGAGCGCAACGAAAAAATCAAGGAACTGGTCAAACTCGCCAAGACCCAAAGTTACCTCACCTACAACGACATCCACGAAATCCTGCCGCAAAACGTTGTGAGCGCCGAGGAGATCGATGGGATTATCCTTCTGCTGCGCGGTATGGATATCGAGATCCTCGACATTTCCGAGATCGACCGCGTCAAACGCGATGCGGCAATCGAAGAAGCCGCCGTTGTCGCCGCCGCCGCCGCTGCGGACACTGCGAAACTGGACACGCTTGATGATCCTGTTCGAATGTATCTCAAGCAGATGGGACAGGTGCCGCTGTTAACGCGTGAGCAGGAGGTAGAGATCGCCAAGCGGATTGAGACGGCCGAGCTGCACATGAAACGGCTGCTGTATGGATTTGGATTCGCGGCTAACGAACATCTGTCGCTGGCACACAAACTCATCAATGGCCGCGAGAGATTCGATCGCGCGGTGCTCGATAAGAACATTGACAGCCGTGACAAATATCTACGCGCTTTAAAAAAGCTGTGCGTCGAAGTCGCGCGGGCCGACCGCAGTATCGGGCGGTTGTATCAAGTGTTGATGCGTGCCCGGCTGACCCGCAGCCAGCGTGAAAAAGCCATGAGAGCGTTTCGCGACGGCGATCGGGCATTGCAAGGCATGTTTACACAATTTGCGTACAAGCCGAAAGTGTTGGAAGACCTCGTTCTGCGCTCCGACGAAGTGTTCAAGTCGGTTCAGCACGAGTTGGAAGCGATCAAACGTGTCGAAACTTCCCGCCGCACGCGCGCCGCGTGGCATACCCAGCGACTTCATCAACGCAGGCTCATTGAATTGGAACGCCAGGTTCGGATGTCCCCCTCCCAATTCGTCCAGCAATACGGGCAAATGAAAGACTGGGCGCACAAAGCCCTCCGCGCCAAAACCGATATGGCGGAAGCCAATCTGCGCCTCGTCATCTCCATCGCCAAGAAATACACCAACCGCGGGCTCTCGTTCCTCGACCTGATCCAGGAAGGCAACATGGGTTTGATGAAGGCCGTCGAGAAATTCGAGTGGCGGCGCGGTTATAAGTTTTCCACCTACGCGACCTGGTGGATCCGCCAAGCTATTACCCGCTCCATTGCGGATCAGGCGCGTACCATCCGCATTCCCGTTCACATGATCGAGACGATCAACAAACTGATGCGCGCCCAGAAACAGCTCGTTCAGGAACTCGGCCGCGAAGCTACCCCTGAGGAAATCGCCGAGGAAATGAACATGCCGGTGGATCGGGTTCGCTCCATCATGAAGATGGCGCAGCAACCCATCAGCCTCCAAGCGCCGGTCGGCGATAGTGATGACACCAGCTTTGGTGATTTCATCGAGGACAAGTCCGCCGAAAATCCGCGCGACATGACTGCTTATTCGATGCTCAAGGATAAACTCCACGACGTCCTTGAAAGCCTCACCGAGCGCGAGCGGAAAGTTCTCGCCATGCGTTTCGGTCTCCACGATGGCAATAGCCGCACCCTCGAAGAAGTAGGCCGGGAATTCAAAGTCACCCGCGAACGCATCCGGCAAATCGAAGCGAAAGCGCTCCGCAAAATGCGCCACCCGACTCGTCTCCGCCAGCTCCAGGGCTTCCTTGATGTCAAAGAGGATTGACGGAAAAACTTCAAGCGCCAAGCGTTGCTGTTGATTGCGCAGCGCGGTCGGTTTGGACGTTGGAGTTTGGAGATTGAAATTAAGCGTACCACCGCTATGCTGGCCGCATGAACCGCCTCGCCGCGCTGAGTCAAAAACTCTGGCTCGTCCTTCTCGTAGCGCTCGCGCTGCGATTAGCGTTTGTCCTTCTCATTTTCCCGGCACTCGACGCCCGGCTCGGCGGGGCGTATGCGGCGCGTGGAATTGATTCCGACAATTATCTTGTCATTGCGAACAGTTTTTTCGTTGCGAAATACACCGACGTGGAACGCGCCCCTCTCTATCCCGCATTTCTCGCGGCTATCCTCGCCCTCTTCTACCATTCCACTGTCGCGGTGCAGGTCGCCCAGGCGATACTCGACTCTTCCACTGTCGCTCTACTTTGGCTCATCGGTCGTCGGATCGCGCCCGATCGCTCCATTGCCGCCTGGGCCTGCTGGCTCTATGCATTCTACCCGCTCGCCTGGTGGCGCTGCGTGTTTATCAATAAGGAAATTCTGCAAACATTCACGGTCGCGCTTTTCGTCCTTTCTTTTCTCTCTGTGATCTCCAAGTCTTTCGATTACAAGTGTCTCGACTCAACTTCTCCGAAGCGCCCTTCTCCACTCACTCTTCTCCTGTCCTGCTTCCTTTGCGGAGTTATGCTCGGTGTCGTCAACCTTGTTAAACCTATTTTCCTGTTGCTGCCACTCGTGCTGGCGATTTGGGTTTGGCGCGGACGAAAACGAATCCTCCACGCGCCAGTCGTCATTGGCACGCTGCTCGTTGGTATGCTCGTTGTCATCGCGCCTTGGACGATTCGCAATCACCGCGTCGCAAATGCATTCGTTCCCGTCGCCACCGAGCGCGGCGGGATCACGATGTTCATTGGAAACTATTATCCAAGTCGCGGGATGTGGGAGGGTGAACACAAATATCTTTGGCAGAATGAAGTGGACCGTATCGCAAAGGAACACGCGGGCGCCAATCCCATCGAGATGGATCGCATCTACTTCCGTGCCACGCTGGCGAACATCGCTTCGCATCCGCTCCAATTTGCCGAGTTATTCATCCGCAAAGCTTGGCGGTTCTGGTTTACCAACGCATCGGAACGGCTGCGATGGCTGGTGCTGCTCGTGCAACTGACCTTCCTCGGGCTTGCCGTCGCCGGTCTGTTCAAGCGCGGGTTTGATGCCGTCGCCGCCCTGTTTTTTTTCCTGCTCGTCGGTTATGTTTGGCTGTTGCACGCGGCGATTTATGCCGACGCGCGATTCAGCCTGCCGCTGATGCCGTACGTGATGTTGTTTGCGGCGGTGACTCTGACCCGGAAAGATGCAAATGTCGAAAAAACTGTTTGACGATGTAATTGCCGAGACCTTGCGCGAGCTGCCACGACCGTTGCGGGAGAAACTGGCGACCGTGGCGGTCGTGGTTGCCGAGCGCCCTCCGCGCGGTGAGGAGGAGGATTTGCTCGGTTTGTTTGTCGGCGTGCCTTACGGAGAGAAGATAGGCAATCCACAACCGGAAGCGGACCAGATTTTTCTTTTCCGCCGTAATCTCGAAGAAATGTGCGAGAGCGAGGAAGAGCTGGCCGAAGAAATTCGAACAACCCTGCTTCACGAGATCGGCCACTACCTCGGCCTCGACGAAGATGAACTCATCGAACGAGGTCTCGAATGAAACGATGCGCTCTCACGCTGCTCACGCTCGCCACGCTCGCCACGCTCGGACGCTCCGACGAGCCTCTCTCGCGCCATGTCATCATCATCAGCATAGACGGATTGCGCCCCGACGCGCTGCAAACCAGCGCCGCCCCAAACATCCACCAGACCACCGAGCGCGCGTCATACTCATGGAGCGCCCAGACGATATTCCCGAGCGAGACCACGCCGTCGCACACTTCGATGCTCACGGGGTTGTCTCCGGAAAAGCACGGTGTTTTGTCGAACCATTGGTATTCGCGGCGACCGTACGTGGACTGCGACACGATTTTTTCGCTCGCGCACCGCGAGAAGCTCAAGACCGCCATGTTCGTCGGCAAGGCGAAGTTCATCCACCTCGCCAAGCCCGGTTCACTGGACCACTATCTCTATCCAAAAGCTACCAAACGGAATAGCGAAACGACCGCGTGGTTTGACCAGCAATTTCGCCGCCGTTGGTGGCCATGGGCGGGTGCCGCCGATTCCGTCACGGTCGCTCGCGCGGCGGCGAAATATTTGACGACGGAATTGCCCAATTTGATGTTCGTGCATCTAACCGACCCGGATGTGGTCGGGCATAATCAAGGCTGGATGACGCAAGCGCAACGCGTCGCGATTCATCAAACCGATATCGCCGTCGGCCTCCTGTTGGATGCCATCGAGCGCCATCCTGATCTGAACGATACGGTGGTCATCCTCACTGCTGACCATGGCGGCCACGACCGAACCCACGGTAGCCGTCGAACGGTAGATATGACAATTCCGTGGATCGCGTGGGGCGATTGCATCGCGCCCAACCACAAAATCCAACAACCCATCACCACCTATGACACCGGTGCCACCGCGCTACATCTTCTTGGCGTCCCGCTGCCAAATAATTTCGATGGCAAACCCGTCGGCGAGATTTTCGTTCCCGTCGCTCAACCATCCGCCATCGCGACCAACTGACCCGCCCGCGAGAAAATTGCATCCAGCATCGGCTCGGTCAACCGCCCCGTCTGCGTGTTTTGGCGACTCGGATGATACGATGCCAGTAAGATGGGTCCACCTTCTCCCAATAAATACTCCGCGCCATGAACAAATTTCGGCTTGCGCCCGGTAACAATCATTGTCGTTCTGACGTTACAGCTGTCACATGAAAACGAGAATCGCATTCGCCACGCCGCGTCGAACGCAATCCGCCCTAGCGCAACCACGACTTGCACGCGCGGCAACAGCGTGACTTCGCGAAGCAGGTATTCCGAGCAATTCACAATCTCCCTCGGTGTGGGTTTGTTATCGGGAGGCGCGCAGCGACAAACCGCGCTAATGTAGGCGTCCTTCAAGTTCAAGCCATCCCGGCGATGCTCGCTGGTTGGCTGATTCGCAAACCTGGCCCGATGCAGCGCCCGATAGAGCCATTGCCCCGAACTGTCACCGGTGAACATCCGCCCCGTGCGATTCGCGCCGTGCGCGCCGGGTGCAAGCCCAATGATCAACACTCGCGCGCGATGATCGCCGAAACCCGGCACCGGCTTGCCCCAATAGTCCGCGTCGCGAAACTCGCGTTTCTTTTCGCGGGCGACTTTTTCGCAATGTGTCCGCAGCCGAGGACACCGCTCGCAAGAAACGATTTCTGAGTTCAGTAATGACAAACGATCGCGTTTGAACATGATTGACTTGGCCACAAAGAAACATCAAATTTTTTGCGTTTTCTCGTGCTTTTCGTGGCAATTTTATTCCAACCCGACCGCTTTGCGGGCAGCTTTCAGTGTCTTCTGCGCCTCGGCGCGCGCGCGCGACGCGCCGTCACGTAACACGTCCTCGACGCACTCGGGATTTTTCTCCAGCTCCGCCCGCTTGGAGCGATACGGCGCGAAATACGCCCAGCATTTATCGAAGATCGCCTTCTTCACATCGCCATACGCCACGCCACCTTGGCGGAAGCGATCTGACAACGCCGCAACCTCATCCGCCGTGGCGAACAGCTTGTAAAGGTCGATGAGGATGTGTCCTTCGGGATTTTTCGGCGCTTCGACGGGAAGCGAATCGGTCTTGATGCTCATGAGCTTCTTCCGCATCGTCTTCTCGTCGGCAAAAATCTCGACGGTATTGCCATAGCTCTTGCTCATCTTTTGCCCATCAATACCCGGCACCGTCGCGACCTCGGTTTTGATTTGCGGTTGGGGAATCTTGAACGCTTGCCCGCCTGAGGCGGGTGAACCATATTTCAGGTTGAATTTGACCGCGATGTCGCGCGTGACCTCAACGTGTTGCTTTTGATCCTGACCCACAGGCACAATTTCGCTCTGGTAAATTAAAATATCGGCTGCCATCAACACGGGATACGCGAAGAGGCTGTGGTTGGGGGCAATGCCCTTGGCGATCTTGTCCTTGTAGCTGTGACAACGCTCCAGCAATCCCATCGGCGTTACATTGGATAAAATCCACGTCAACTCGGTCACCTCCGGCACGTCGCTCTGCCGGAAAAATACCGTACGTTTCGGGTCCAACCCGCACGCCAGAAAATCCAGCGCCACTCCGCGCACGTTCGCGCGCAACTCGGCCGGATCATCCACGCTCGTGAGCGCGTGATAATCCGCGATGAAATAAAACGCCTCACCCTTCTGGGCCAGCTCCAGCGCCGGTCGCATCATTCCAAAATAATTCCCGATATGCAGCGCGCCACTCGGTTGAATGCCGGAAAGAATTCTCATCGCGGAAGCAATATACAAAGAGCAGCCTAACAGGCGAGAAAAAACCGCTGATGAGCGCGAATAGAGGCTAAATATTCGCGTGCATCCGTGTCCATTCGTGGTCAATGGATCGCTTTTTCCACATTCCACCCTCCGCGAGCAAGCTTCCGCTCCGCCTCTGAGCGATTGCACCTGCACATTGACATCACAATGCGCACGGCGCGGTCGCGGAGTTTTACGTTCGTCGGTTTGACCGAGGTCATCAGGTTGCCGCGAACTTTCCCGAGACGAATCATCGAGATTGTCGTGAGCATGTTCAGAACAAGTTTGGTGGCCGTGCCTGCTTTGAGTCGAGTCGAGCCGGTGATGATTTCCGGGCCGGTGCCAACAGCGATGAGTGAGGAGCGATGAGTGAGGAGCGATGAGATTTTGGGATTAAAGGTGAGGAAGATGGTTTTTGCGCCGAGTTTGCGTGCATAGTCGAGCGCGCCGAGGACAAACGGCGTGCGACCGCTAGCGCTGATGCCACAAACTACATCGCGACGCGTCAGCCCACGCAATCGCAGGGCTGCCGCGCCCGCGACGGGATCGTCCTCGGCTGCCTCGACAGACGACGTCAACGCCTTTGATCCGCCGGCGATGATTCCCTGTACGCTATCTGGCTCGACGCCGAACGTCGGCGGACACTCGCTCGCATCCAACACTCCCAGACGTCCGCTCGTGCCGGCGCCGACGTAAAACAACCGTCCGCCCCGTTTTAAGGCGCGCACGATCATCTCGATGGCGGCGGCGATCTGTTTTCTCTGCGCGCGCACAGCCGTGACAATCGTTTCATCCTCGGAGAGCATCGCGTCCACGAGCGCGGCAACGCTCATCCGATCGAGGTTTGGCCAGCGTGGATTGCGTTGCTCGGTGAGGGAAGTTGAAAGCGTTGGAAGAGAGGAAGGTGGGAAGGATGTGAGTTGTTGATTTCCAATCTTCCACGCTTCCATTTTTCCAGCCAACATCACCGCCCCCATCGCCCCCTCGTCGTGCGGCAGGGTTGTTTGCGCACGCGGGAAACTCTTCCGGAAATGTTCGCCGACGAGTTTGCAATAAAACGGTTGATGCGCAAATACGCCGCCCGCTAGGCAAACCTCGAAACGATTCGTGCGCTTGAACCCAACACGCAACGCCGCGAGAGCAGCAGCGTCCGCCAACTCGAACGCTCCGGCTCGAATAATGTAGTCGGCTTCTTTTGTCGCGAAGACTTCGTCAGCCAGCGTCGCAACTTCGGCTTTGCTGGCGTGATTGATCCACTCGATTGCGTCTTCCGCTCGATGAAATCCGAGTCGCGCAAAGATTTTCTCGCCGAGTGGTCCAAGTGAGCCAGTGTAATCGTAGCGCTGTATCACATAACGCAAGCCATCGAGCGCAATCTGATAGCCACTCCCACGATCGCCGAGTTGATGCCCCCAACCGCCAACTTTCGCGCTTTGTCCGCTCTTCTGCGCAAAGACGCAAGAGCCTGTGCCGCTGATGATGATCACACCGTCCGGCTTGCCAAGTCCGCCGAGCAAACCCGAAATCAAATCGTGATCCGCCAGAATTGCTGCGCGCGGCCAGACGCGGGAGCCAATTCTGTGGACTCGCGTACGGTCTTGTTCCGTGCGACATCCTGCCAGACATATCGCAACACGTATTATTGTAGCCGCGAAACCCGCCACGGCGGGCAAGCCTTTTTGCGGCGCAGTTCCAAGTTTCTGCGCCAGTTCCTCGAACCGCCCACGCAATTCGTCATCGCTCATCAATCGCAAATTGCATGGCCCGGCTTCGACGCGCCCAACGACTTTACCCCGCGCCGTCACCAGCACTGCGACCGAGCGTGTGCCGCCGCCTTCGATGCCCAAGACGCAAGATTGTTTGTTTTTGGCCACGAACCGCTATAATACGGCGCGATGACCCGCTCACAAGCCGAAAAGGAAATCGCCCGGCTCCGCGCCGAGATTCGTCGGCACGACCACCTCTATTATGTGCTGGCCAAGCCCGAAATCTCCGACCGCGACTACGACCGCCTTTATGCCGAGCTAAAAAAGCTGGAGGAGCAATTCCCCGATCTTCTCACGCCCGATTCCCCCACGCAACGGGTCGGCGGCTCACCGCTGAAGGAATTTGCCAGCGTCCGACATTTGCAACCGATGATGTCGCTGGACAACACGTACAACGTGGACGAGCTGCGCGAGTTCGACGCGCGCGTTCGAAAATTGCTGCCGGATGAGAAATTCGATTACGTGCTGGAACCGAAAGTGGACGGCATTTCGATCAGTTGCCGATACGAGAATGGAAAGTTTACCATCGGCGCCACCCGAGGCGACGGCACGACGGGCGACGATATCACGGTGAATCTCAAAACCATCAAGGCCATCCCTCTCTCGCTCGAATTGAAGAATCCGCCCGCGCTTCTCGAAGTTCGCGGTGAGGCCTACATGACTATCGAGGGCTTCAAAAAACTCAATGTCGAGCGCGAGAAAGCCGGCGAGGAGAAATTCGCCAACCCGCGCAATTCCTGCGCCGGCTCGCTCAAGCAACTCGACCCGCGCATCGTCGCCACGCGCCCCTTGAGCGCGGTGTTTTACGCAGTCGGCGCCACCGATGGCATCTCGTTTCGGTCGCAGGCAGAGATGCTGGAAAAACTGAAAGAGCTTGGTTTTCCCACGGCGCGATATTGGTGGAGGTGCACTGACATCGAAGAAGTCATCACGCGCGCGGATGAATTGCAGAAACGCGAATCATCCTTCCCTTACGAAATGGACGGCGCAGTGGTGAAAGTGAACAACTTTGAACAATGGCGCCGGCTCGGCATGACTTCCAAGGCGCCGCGGTTCGCCATCGCCTACAAATATTCGCATGAGCAGGCGACGACGAAACTGCGCGATATCACCGTTCAGGTTGGTCGCACGGGCACGCTCACGCCCGTGGCAGAACTAGAACCCGTTTTCCTCGCGGGCTCAACCATCTCTCGCGCCACGCTCCATAACGAGGAAGAAATCAAACGCAAAGATATCCGCATCGGCGACACCGTCACCATCGAGAAAGCCGGCGAGGTTATCCCCGCTGTCATTGCCGTCGTAAAAGAGAAGCGCACGGGCAAAGAGAAGCTTTTCAAAATGCCGTCGAAATGCCCCGAATGCGGTGGGGCCGTCGTGCGCGATCCCGAATTGGTCGCGGTGCGCTGTGACAATGCGGCCTGCCCCGCCCAACTGAAACGCAGCCTCCAGTTTTTTGCCAGCCGGCGCGCGATGGACGTCGAAAATCTTGGCGAAGTACTTGTAAACCAACTTGTGGACAAGAAACTCGTCAATAGCTTCGCCGATCTCTACTCGCTAACCGTTGATCAGATCGCCGGTCTGGAGAGGATGGCGGAGAAATCCGCGCGTAACGTCGTGGACGCCATCGCTGCCAGCAAAGATCGAGAGTTGTGGCGATTAGTCCACGCGCTCGGTATCCTGAATGTCGGCGAAAGTCTGGCGCAAAAACTCACCGAACATTTTCAAAGCCTCGACGATTTAGCAAAGGCATCCACGGAAGATCTGATCCGCGTGCCGGATGTCGGCGAGGTCGTGGCGCAGAGCATCCAAGATTTCTTCCGCAACCCGCGCAACTGCGAAATCATCGAAAAACTGCAGAAGGCAGGGGTAAAAATGAAGGGCGCGGAGAGAAAAGTAAAGAGCGGAGGCCCTTTTGCCAGCAAGACGGTTGTTGTCACGGGTTCGCTGGAAAAATACAAGCGGGACGAAATTCGCGACCTCCTACGGTCGCTTGGCGCAACCGTGACCGACAGCATCAGCAAAAAAACCGACTACCTCATCGTCGGCGCCGACGCCGGCAGCAAGCTCGATAAAGCACGCAAGCTCGGCATAAAGACGCTGACGGAGCCGGAGTTTGTGAAGATGCTCTACCAGAAGTAATGACCCGCGAATCACGAAAAAAATGCTGCTTTTATCTTAGAATGGCCAAATTCTAATCTATCTCGCATAATGATCGCATGTAACAAACTCTGTTACAATTGTAACGAGACCTCTGCAAAAGTCGCCGAGTCGGGTGACTTGGCATACAACCTGCCCGATTTTCCCGCACAAGCATTGTAGGCCGCGTGATCCCGCAGTCGCGGAACGGCAAAAACGGTTGTTTTGCAGAGGTCTCGTCTTGATTCAGTTGTTGGATTGGCGGGGTCGGACTTGACTGCTGCGGCGTTGTTTGGTCAGGGCGTCATTGAGGATGGCGGCGATCAGCGGATTGTCGGGGACGGCGTTAACGAAACAAATCGCCATTTCATCGGTGGTTTGTTCGCCCCAACGAACGCGCTTGGGCGGCGTGCTGGGGTTGGCAGGGTTGTCGGTGGAATTGTCGTAAGTGTGGGTCATGACCACTTGGGTGCCTCGGGGCAATTTTACCGGTGTTTTGTATTGGTATTGGTCTTGCCAGTTGAAATCCCATTTTTTGATCCAAATGAGGTCTTTCTTCGGGCCGGTGGGTTTGCCCGCCGCATCCGGAAAAGTAGCTGTAACGCGGATTTCTTTGCCGAGCAGGTGCGCGTGCGGCCAGATGCCGATGACTTGGATGTCGATCGGCACGTTGAACGTGGCGCTGGTGATGTAATCTTTTTTGCCTGGCGGAATGTCGAGCAGAAAACTCATCAGTGGGATGGTGACCATAAGTTTTTGCGGTTTCTGTTTGGCGAAATAGAGGCCGATCTCCGACTGTTCGGTCTCTGCTTTACCGCTCGGATGAAAATGACTGGCGAGCACGAGGTCGCTTCCTTTATGGACGATGCGAGCAGTTCCATTGGTGAGCGGGTGTGGTGTCGCCCCCGGAACCCAGCCGCCGAGCGTGCCGCTGGGTTGAAATCCGGGGCCGCCAAATTTGCGATAGCCAGGTCCGGCAAATTCGTCGTCGAGCTTGCGCGCCGTGCCGCTGGTATCGGTGTAAAGAATAGAATGGTGCAATATTTTGCGGTTGCCCGGACGAAACTCAACCGCCGTGACGTACTTGTCTTCTTTCAAGCCCATGGGGATGACAAAATTCTGATAGATGTCTCGACCCTCGGCAGGGACGGAATAAGCCTCGGTCATTTTCAAAACCAAATCCGGTTGACCGAACTGCCAACCTTCGGTGAATTTAGGCGCAAGAGGAGGGAAGCCAATGCCTTGCGGCGCTCCACCCTCCACCCATTTCTGAATCGTTGCAATCTGCGTGTCGGTGAGGCGGCGTTCGCCGACGAATGGAAAGTCGTTCGGTTCGGCCTGCCATGGCGGCATATACCGTTCATGTGTGACTCGCGTAATGGATTTCGCTTTTTTCTGTGCGTCCACATACGTCAATAGCGAAAACGGCGCCGCTTCGCCCGGGCGATGGCACGATACACAATTCTGAAAGAGGATCGGCGCAACGTCTTTGTTGAACGTAGGCGTATCCGCGGCAAACGCCGCGGGAAAACTCCAAACTCCAAGCATCAAACTCCAAAGAAACTTCAATCTCCAAGTTCCAAACTCCGATCGTGGAATTGAAGCTTGAGACTTCCCTAAAGTTTGAAGTTTGAAGCTTGGAGTTTCCACGTTAGCTACGGTTTTCCTTGTTTGTAAAATTCACGGATCTCTTTCTCGGTCAAGACGCGCGCAAAGATCATGAACTCGTCCATCTTGGCGATCTGCGGCGTCCCAGCAGCCGCCCAAGTTCCCACGGTCAATCCTTCCAGATCTATCTCCGGCCCATCGCTGCTGCCGTCGCTGATGACTTCTTCACCGTCAAAATAGATTGCTTTGAACGCGCCGCCCCGACCTTCCGAAACCAGAGTGACCAGATGCCATTTGTCATAGTAATCGGCATAGGAGGTGGAGATTCGACCCGCGGTGCCGATGTTACCGTGGTCCCAATAGATATTACCCTGCCACGGATTATGGCAGGAACATCGCTGGTTGCCGTCATTCCCGAAGGAAAAAATCGAGCCGGTGATTCCGCCATCCCCCTCCTCGACATAACACCAATACTGCACGGTGATCGGCATTTTATCCTTGCCCATCTCTTGGGTAAATAATGCGTCGGGCGCGGTCAAAAACGATTCGCCATCAAAATAGATTGAGCCTTTGCCAGACCATCGTCCCTGTTTGCGGCTCACCTTGGCGCCGCCCTCAATCTCGGCGTCCGAGTTTTTCGCTTTGAATCCTTTGATGCCCGTGCCGGCGGCGCGATTGACCACCTTCTTCGCGCCATCCGTCTCCTCGAACGTGTAATACACCAAAAGCCCCTCCATCGATTTGGCTTTCTCACTGAATTCTTTCCAACGCGCGAATGCGGGCGCATCCTCGGCGCGTGACACCAGTGGTGTAACCGCAAAATAAACCGCAGCAAACGCAAGCGCAGCGATTGTTTTCATACAGAATCCTTTCGTTTTGCCAAGTGTAGCCGCCTATTGCGCGTTGTCAACGTCTTCAAGACGATTTCTCATCCTTCGAAACAGGCAAGGAAATCAGAAAATATTTTCAAAATCTTGAAATATTTTCACGATTTGGTAGTCTAACCGTCACGATGAAACCGAACCCTCTACTGAACCGATTGTTGGGCTTGGGAGTGGCGACAATCCTGGTGTCGAGCAGTGCCCTCGCGCAAGAGAAAGTGGACTTTGCCAAACAAATCCAGCCGATTTTGAAAGAATCGTGCGTGAAATGTCATGGTACGGAAAAGAAAAAGGGCAAACTGCGCCTCGACAACAAGGCCGATGCCTTGAAAGGCGGCGATACCGGCCCGGCATGGGTCGCGGGCAACAGCGCCAAGAGCCTGTTGATCGAGCGCCTCGAGACTAAGAACGAAGACGACCGGATGCCTCAAAAAGCAGACCCGCTTCCCGCCGATAAAATCAAACTCTTCAAGGCGTGGATTGACCAAGGCGCTGTCTGGCCTGATTAACCCAAATCCGGATGTAAGAAAAAACTTCGAGTGAGATGACTTCACCAAACCATCGATAATGTAGCGGCGGTCTGCGACCGCCGAGGGTTCAAGGGAAAATGATTCGACGCTCATAGAGCGCCGCTACAATCCGGAATCAAATTGCTATTACAGATAACGCTTACGTCCGAATTTGGGATTAACCCCTGCGCTTGTCAACGAGCCGGCAGTATTGTAATGTCTCTTCGTTATGCAGTTTTCTGGCGTCATGGCCCGTCGGGCGGCACGGTGCATCTTTGCCTCGTTATTCGCTGCTACGACATACGCGGCGGACAGCGTGGATTTCGCCAAGCAAATCCAGCCGATTCTCAAAGACAATTGTTATAAGTGTCACGGCGAAGAAAAGAAAAAAGGCGGGTTACGGCTCGACAATAAAGCCGACGCCTTGAAGGGCGGCGACAACGGATTGGTCATCGTCCCGCGCGATTCAGCGAAAAGCCCTCTCTACCAATTACTCATCGCCACAAACGAAGATGACCGGATGCCGCAAAAGGCTGACTCGTTGTCCGCAGCGAAAATCAAACTCATCCGCGAGTGGATTGATCAAGGTGCAATCTGGCCCGACGCAGTCGCGGGGGAAAGTGCCAATCAACACTGGGCATATCAGAAAGTCGTCCGTTCACCACCGCCCGCTGTCAAAGACAAATCGTGGCCGCGCAGTCCGATTGATCAGTTTCTCCTCGCCCGGCTCGAAAAGGAAAAGCTCAAGCCTTCGCCGGAAACCGATCGCTCCACGTTCATTCGTCGCTTAAGCTTCGACCTCACGGGGTTGCCGCCGACCGTGGAGGAAGTGGACGTGTTTCTTGCGGATAAATCCACGGCCGCGTATGAGAAACTCGTCGAGCGCTTGCTGGCATCGCCGCACTACGGGGAGCGGATGGCGTTGTACTGGCTCGATGTTGTCCGGTACGCCGATTCAATCGGCTACCACAGTGACAACCCCCGCAACGTCTCGCCCTACCGTGACTACGTGATTCGCGCGTTCAACGAAAACAAACCATTCGACCAGTTCACTATCGAACAACTCGCGGGCGATCTTCTGCCCAACGCCGGCACATGGCAGAAAGTCGCTAGCTGTTACAATCGCCTCCTGCAAACGACCGAGGAAGGCGGAGCACAGCCGAAAGAATACATGGTCAAATACGATTCCGACCGCGTCCGCAACACCTCCGTCGCCTGGCTCGGCTCGACGATGGGTTGCGCGGAGTGTCACAACCACAAGTTCGACCCGTTTACCGCGCGGGATTTTTACAGTTTCGCCGCATTTTTCGCCGACGTGAACGAAGCGCCCGTTGGCCGACGCGAAGACGGCATGCCCGTCATCAGCACAGAACAAACTGCGGAATTGAAGCAGATCGAAGCTGCTGTCGCCACTGCGAAAGCGAAGCTCGACGCGACCACTCCGGAATTGACCACCGCGCAAACCGAGTGGGAAAAACAACTCTCCACACCTGTCGAATGGGCAGCGCTCGATCCGCAGGAAATCAGTGCGACCAGCGGCACCACACTGGTTAAAGAAGCGGACGGCATCATCCGCGCGACCTCAAATTTTGCCGCGAAAGAAAAATACAAGATCGTTGCCAAGACGAACCTGACCGGCATCGCTGGATTTCGGCTGGAATTATTTTCCGACTCATCGCTGCCCGCCAAAGGAGTTGGCACGGCTGACAATGGAAATTTTGTGCTGACGGAATTCAAAGTAAAAGCCGAGACTGCGAATGAATCGAGCAACCTAAAGCTTACTGCTGCGACCGCGACTCATTCGCAGGAGAGTTTTCCCGTTGCCAACGCCATTGACGGCAAAAACGATACCGGCTGGGCGATCTTGCCCAAAGTCGGCGAGCCACATTCAGCGATTTTCGCGGCAAAATCGCCCCTCGAAGGCAAGGGCGATACGACCCTGACGTTTACGCTCGAGTTCCAGTCCATCCACGCGCGACATCAGCTCTCCAAGTTTCGTCTCGCAGCGACGTCCAGCGCCGCTGCGGCAAGCACATTGACCTTGCCGCCAAACGTGCAAGCAGCGCTGAAGATTGCAGCCGACCAGCGCAATGCAAAGCAGAAAAAGGATTTGTCGGCCTATTATCGCAGCATCGCTCCCTTACTCGAACCACTCCGCACTGAAGTGGCGGCGGCAGAAAAACGACAGAAAGATTTTCTCGCTGCCGCGCCGAAATGTCTTGTCACCAGCGCCGTCGCGCCCCGCGAGATTCGCGTCAAACCGCGCGGGAATTGGCTGGATGATTCCGGCGAGGTGCGCCCACCCGCCATTCCCGAGTTTCTCGGGAAACTCGATGCACCAGGACGACCGACCCGGCTCGACCTCGCGCGATGGATCGTGAGCCGTGACAATCCGCTCACTGCGCGTGTGTTCGTCAATCGCCTCTGGCGACTCTATTTCGGGCAAGGCATCTCGCCGTCGGTGTATGATTTCGGTAAGCAAGGCGAGAAACCCACTCATCCCGAACTACTCGACTGGCTCGCGGCCGAGTTCATGGACCACGGCTGGGACGTGAAACATATCGTCCGATTGATGGTTACCTCCGCAGCGTACCGGCAATCCTCCGTGCCGAGCAAACAACTGCAGGAACGCGATCCGCAAAATCGCCTGTATGCGCGGCAGAGCCGCTGGCGGCTCGACGCCGAATTGGTGCGCGACAACGCACTCGGGATCAGTGGGTTGTTGGAAACCAAGGTCGGTGGGCCGAGCGTGTTTCCGTATCAACCTCCTGGTTATTGGAGTGCGCTGAATTTCCCAACGCGCGAATGGCAAAACAGCAAAGGCGAAGGATTGTATCGGCGCGGACTTTACACCCATTGGCAGCGGACGTTTCTGCATCCGAGCCTCTATGCTTTCGACGCCTGCACCCGCGAAGAATCTGCTGCCGAACGTCCGCGCAGCAACATCCCCCAGCAAGCGCTCGTGTTGCTCAACGACCCGACCTATGTCGAAGCCGCCCGCGTGTTCGCCGAGCGTATCGTCAAGAGCGGCGCGACCGACGACATGAAAATCCAATGGGCGTTTCGCCGCGCGCTGGCGCGCAACGCCATGCCCGCCGAGATCAAAGTGCTGGTGGAACTCCGGCACAAGCATCTCGCCGAATTTAATAAGGACAAAGACGCCGCAGCCAAACTTCTTGGTGTCGGCTCCATGCCCGCACCAAAGGAAGTGGACGCCGCCGAGCTCGCATCCTGGACGAGCGTGGCCAGGGCGATTCTGAATTTGCATGAGACGATTACGAGGAACTAATGCGAAACCCCAAGCTCCAAAATCCAAACCCCAAAGAATCCCCAAGCTCCAAACGGAAAACGGGGAGTGGCATTCATTATCGCTTGGCTAACCACAGTCAACCGCTGGTGTTACGGGAGAGCCCGCCGTCGGGCAACGGTAAGCACCCCTTCGACCTTGAGGAACGCACGGCGCAATTCGGTGAGGCCGTTGTGCGGTTTTCAAAAAAGATTCCGCGCGACCCCACGAACAATCGGCTGATTGACCAGCTCGTCGGTTGCGGCACGAGCGTCGGCGCAAATTACTGTGAGGCTGACGAACGAGTCTCCAAGAAAGATTTCCGGAATACGATTAGTCGGTGTGTAAAAGAAGCCAAGGAGACAAGATATTTTCTCCGCTTGGTCGCTGCTTCCGAGCCGTCACTGACCGAGGAAGCGCGAAAGCTGTTTCGCGAGGCCAAGGAGTTGCATTTGATTTTCGCAAGCATTTACCGAAAATGAATACTCAAAAACCAGCCTTCAAGCATCAAACCCCAGCGACTTGGCGTCGCTGTGATATAGCCGTTAGGGGTTTGAAGATTGGAGATTCTTTGGTGCTTGGGTTTTGGAATTTGGGGTTTATTAGGCGCGCTTACAATGAAAACTCCATCTGATTCGCAAAACTTGCGCGCCAGCCTTTCCCGTCGCACTTTCCTGCGTCGCGGCGCCGGCAGCCTCGGCACGATCGCGCTGGCGTCCCTGTTGAATCCGACCCTGCTGCGCGCCGCGGAAAAGGCCGCCGCGAAAGCTCCAAAATGGCGCGGAGCAGTCAATCCACTGCATCTAACGCCGAAAGCCAAACGCGTCATCTGGCTCTATCAAGCGGGTGGGCCGTCCCATTTCGAGACGTTCGATCACAAACCGAAGCTGGCCGAGATGCACGGTCAACCGATGCCGGAATCGTTCACCAAAGGCCAGCCCATCGCCCAACTCCAAGGCCAGAAACTCAACTGCTTCGGTCCGCAATGGGCTTTTCAGAAATTCGGCAAGTCAGGGCAGGAAATCTGCGAGCTGTTCCCGCATATCGGCTCGGTCGCCGACGACCTTTGCATCATCCGCTCCATGCACACCGATGCAATCAATCATGATCCCGCTCATACGTTCATGAATACCGGTTCGCTCATCAGCGGACGACCGAGTTTTGGATCGTGGCTCTGGTACGGACTCGGCGCGGAAGCGGAAGAACTTCCCGGATTCGTCGTCCTGCAATCCGCAGGTCGCGGCGGTCAAATGCAGCCGATCGCGACGCGCCAATGGCACAGCGGATTTTTGCCGAGCCGATTCCAGGGCGTCCAGTTTCGATCGAAAGGCGACGCGATTCTCTATCTAAAAAATCCTGATGGGGTCTGTCCGGATTGTCAGCACGATGTCATCAGCGCTGTCCAACGGCTCAATACCGAGCGCAGCGCGGTTTTGGACGACCCGGAAATCGCCACTCGCATCCAGCAATACGAAATGGCGTTCAAAATGCAGGCCAGTGTTCCGGAATTGATGGACATTTCCAAAGAACCGCAAGCCATCCTCGATCTCTACGGCGCGAAACCGGGCGACGGCAGCTTCGCATCAAACTGTCTCACGGCGCGCCGATTAGCCGAGCGCGGCGTGCGATTTATCCAACTTTATCATCGCGACTGGGATCACCACGGCAACATCAAGAACGACATCAAACTGAAAGCGGAAGAAGTGGACGGTCCGACCGCGGCGCTCATCACCGACCTCAAACAGCGTGACATGCTCAAGGACACATTAATTATATGGGGCGGCGAATTTGGGCGCACGCCGATGGCGCAAGGCAACGGTCGCGACCATCATCAGAAAGGGTTCTCCATCCTGGTCGCCGGTGGCGGCATCAAAGGTGGTATCACCTATGGGGCAACCGACGAACTGGGCTATCATGCAGCCGAAAACATTGTCCACGTCAACGACCTCCACGCCACACTCCTCCACCTGCTTGGAATAGATCACGAAAAACTTACCTATCGCTATCAAGGCCGCGACTTCCGCCTCACTGACGTGGCAGGTAAAGTCGTCAAACCAATACTGGCGTGAACTCGGACAATAGAGCCAGCCCGCTTGCAATAACCCGGCGGATGTTTCTGCGGCGGGGCGCAGGAAGTCTGGGCGCGATGGCGCTGGCGTCTCTGCTGAATCCAGCATTCCTGCGCGCGGCCGAGAAAATTGCTCGATACCGCGGCATTGTCAATCCTCTACATTTCGCGCCGAAAGCCAAACGCGTGATCTGGCTTTATATGGCCGGCGGGCCATCCCACTTGGAGACGTTCGATTACAAACCGAAGCTGGCGCAGTTGCACGGCGAGCCGATGCCCGAATCGTTCACCAAAGGCCAACCCATCGCCCAACTCCAAGGCCAGAAACTCAACTGTTTTGCTCCGCAGTTCGCGTTTCGTAAATTCGGCAAATCAGGCCAGGAAATCTGCGAGCTGTTTCCCCACATCGGCTCGGTCGCCGACGACATTTGTATCATCCGCTCGATGCACACCGATACGATCAATCACGATCCCGCCCATACGTTCATGAATACCGGTTCGCTCATCAGCGGTCGGCCGAGCATGGGATCGTGGATTTGGTACGGACTGGGCAGCGAGAGCGAAAATCTACCGGGATTCATTGTCCTGACCACGACCAGTCCGGGGCGTTCGCCGCAGCCGGTCTCGAACCGAATGTGGCACAGCGGATTTTTGCCCGGCCAATTCCAAGGTGTGCCGCTCCGGTCGCTAGGCGATCCCGTTCTTTATCTACGCAATCCCGACGGCGTTTGTCGCGATTGCCAGCACGATGTTTTGAGCGCCGTCGAGCGGCTCAACCGCGCGCAGGACACGATGGTGGATGACCCCGAGATCTCCACCCGCATTCAGCAATACGAGATGGCGTTCCAGATGCAAACGAGCGTGCCGGAGTTGATGGACATCAGCAAAGAACCGAAAGAAATCCTCGACCTCTACGGCGCGAAACCGGGCGATGGCAGCTTCGCATCAAGCTGTCTCACGGCGCGCCGGCTCGCCGAGCGTGGCGTGCGATTCATCCAGCTTTATCATCGCGACTGGGATCATCATAGCGGCCTGAAGACGTTTCTCAAACAAAACGCCGGGTATGTGGATCGCGCCTGCGCCGCGCTCGTCACCGACCTCAAGCAACGCGGGATGCTCGATGAGACACTGATCGTTTGGGGTGGAGAATTTGGCCGCACGCCGATGTCACAGATGGACAAAGGCGAAGTCGGCCGCGATCATCACCAAAAAGCGTTCTCCATCTGGCTGGCGGGTGGCGGGATCAAAGGCGGCATCACCTATGGGGCGACGGATGACCTCGGTTACAACGCGGTGGAAAATCCTGTCCACGTCAACGATCTGCACGCGACACTTCTCCAGCGACTCGGCATAGGCCACGAAAAGTTTACGTATCGGTATCAAGGCCGCGATTTCCGTCTCACGGACGTCGCGGGCGAAGTGGTGAAAGAAATTCTAGCGTAGCTGATCCAGTTTTAGCGGCGGTTTATGACTGCGGAATAATCATTGAATCAGCGCGCATGGAACGCCGTAACAATTCGAATGTGTTTGTGCATGTCGGGATGGAGCGTCACCCTGCTATCCATTTAGGAAACTCTTCGCCAATGATTCAGGAGATTATTGAGTAGCGAGTTTGACGAGCAGACCTTTTTCGCGGGCGGCATTGAACATATGCCGAAAAAAGAACGCGGCGGCCGCCAGCCAGACCAGATTCAAGCCGAACGCCGCCGCCAAATGTTCGGCCGAGACAGTCCCATCGAGTAGCACCTGGCGCATTCCTTCGAAGACATGCGTGGCCGGGATAGCGAGCGAGAAGGGCTGCGCCCACGCGGGCAGGATGCTCACTGGATAAAACACAGCCGCGAGCGGCTGAACTGCGAACGGAATGCCCCACGCCAAACCTTCCGCCGCCTGTCCCCATCGTAAAATCAACGCCGTCGTAACCATGCCGATCGCCCAGCCCATCAACAATAGATTGGCAAAGAACGGAATCAACGCGAGTCCCATCGAGAGGAGGTTGAATTGATATAATCCCAGCGCCATCACGCTCAAGATGATGACAATGAAGGTGATTTTCAGAAATCCGACCAAAAAACTCGCCGCGATGAATTCACCGACCCGCAACGGCGCCACGAAAACATTGAGCAGGTTTCGCGTCCAGACATCTTCGAGAAAGGACATCGTCACCCCTTGCGCCGACCGATAAATGATGTCCCAAAAAATCATTGCCCCCAGCAAAAAAGTGACCGTGCTCAATTGCGGCCGCAAATACGCCGTCAAAAATCCCCACACGAGCAAATCCATCACGGGCCAAAAAATCATCTCCAGGATGCGCGGCACGCTGCGCGTATAAAGCACTGTGTAGCGAAATACCAGAGCGCGGATGCGGCGGAGACTCATTTTACCTCCAGTGCGAGTAAATCTCCCTCGCGCGCAATGCGAATGAACACTTCCTCCAGCGACTTCTGCTTGAATCGCTCGGTTACTTCTCGCGGCGTGCCTTCCGCCACGATCTTGCCTTTGTGCAGGAACAAAACTCGGTCGCAGACTTCCTCGACTTCGCGCAAGTTGTGCGACGTGTAGATCATCGTCATCCCTTTCTCGCGCTGAATCCGTCGCAGGAGTTTGCGGACTTTGTCCGCGATATCGGGATCGAGCGACGCGGTCGGTTCGTCGAGCATCAACAGTTCGGGGTCGTTGAGCAGCGACTTGCAAAGATTCACGCGTGTCCCTTCACCCGACGACAGGAACCCTGTTCGATGGTCGCGGAGGTGTCCAATCTCGAACAGCTCGAGTAACTTCGCAATTTTTTCGTCATGACCGTTGACGCCATAAAGTTGTGAAAAAATGTACAGATTCTCGCGCACTTTCAGGTTCGACGGTAAATTGACGTACGCAGAAGTAAAATTGCAGCGCTGAAGGATTTCGATGCGATGGCGCGCCATGTCCATCCCGAAAATCCGCACCTCACCACCGGTCGGCGTTACCAGTCCCAACAAGATTTGGATGGCCGTCGTCTTGCCCGCGCCGTTTGCGCCCAGCAACCCGACGATCTCGCCCCGGCGCACCGTGAACGATACATCAGCCAACGCGACTGTTTTATCGAATTCCTTTCGCAAGGATTTTACTTCAACGACTGGGTCGCTCATGGCCGCGAACATACCACACTCACGTAAAACGCGATAGACTCGCCGTGCCGAAGCCGCTAGAGTTGTAGTGATGACCCGCGAACTCTCCGATAAACTCTTCGACGAGGCGCAGAAACTTCTCGTCGGCGGCGTCAACTCGCCCGTGCGCGCCTTCCGCGCCGTCGGCGGACATCCGTTCTTCGTGCGCCGTGCCAAAGGTTCGAGCGTGTTGGACGTGGACGGGAACGAGTACATCGATTATGTCGGTTCGTGGGGACCAATGATCCTCGGTCACGCGCATACGGCGGTGGTGCGGGCGATTCAAGAGACGGCGCGCGATGGCACAAGTTTCGGCATCCCCAATCCGCTCGAAATTAAACTGGCACAGCTTATAACTGCGGCGTTTCCCTCCATCGAAAAAATCCGTTTCACCTCCAGCGGCACGGAAGCGACGATGAGCGCCATCCGTTTGGCGCGCGGGTTCACGGGACGCGATCTCATCGTGAAATTCGAGGGACATTATCACGGTCACGCCGACTCGCTGCTGGTCAAGGCGGGCAGCGGCGCGACGACGTTCGGCCAGCCCGACAGCGCGGGCGTGCCCGCCGAACTGGCAAAACTGACGCTTACCATGCCCTTCAATAATCGCGAAGCCGTAAATAAAATGTTCGCGAAACACAAAAAGAAAATTGCCGCGGTTATTGTCGAGCCTGTCTGCGCCAACGCGGGATTGATTCTGCCCGCCTGCGCGGCCATAGCCGCTCCGTCGCGGCGACGGCCCGAAGACGGTTTCCTGAAATTTCTCCGCGAGATCACAACCAAACACGGAACGCTGTTGATTTTCGACGAGGTCGTGACGGGCTTTCGTCTTGCTTATGGTGGAGCGCAGAAATATTACGGACTGAAAGCCGACATGACGACACTGGGCAAAATCATCGGGGGCGGTCTCCCCGTCGGTGCGTTCGGCGGTCGTGCCGACATTATGGATCAGCTCGCTCCGCTCGGGCCGGTTTATCAAGCGGGAACGCTTTCCGGAAATCCGCTGGCGATGGCGGCGGGGATTGCGACGTTGGAAACGTTAAACGGCGTCAACACTCAACACTCAACGCTCAACGCTCAACTTCCAGTGGGTCAGTTGCGACCAGCTGGCAGCACTTACGATCGTTTGGAAACGATGACGAAGGAACTCGCCGATGGCCTGCGCACGGAGGCAAAGAAAGCCAAGGTCGCGGTGCAGGTGAATCAGGTCGCCTCGATGTTGACGGTCTTCTTTACGGCGAAACAGGTGACTGACTATGCCAGCGCGAAGACCAGCGACACGAAACGGTTCGCAAAATATTTCAACGCGCTGCTGGAGGAAGGAATTTACTGGCCGCCGTCGCAATTCGAGACGGCATTCGTATCGCTGGCGCACACCGAACAAGACATCGAAAAAACGATCGCCGCCGCGCGGGAATCGTTCCAGAGTTTGTAAATCTTGAAAGACCGTTGATACCGCGAATCCCAATCGCGCACACTACGTTCCCAACTGGCGGGAGAGTTTTTGTTTTACGTCGGTTTCGAGCCGGTGAATGTAATCAGTGACATAAGCGATGATGTCGCTGGCATCGTTGGTAATGAGTGGCGTCAGATCCATTGCAAACCAGAGGTGGGTGGTTTTGTCGGTGGCATGGCTTTCAAAGAACGTCGCATTGGCAAGACGACGGCCTTGCACGGCGAGATCGTAGCGTTTCCCCCCCGCGATTTGGCTGTCGAAGACGCCATTAAGAGCGCCGGCCAGGTTTTCATGGGCACTGACATCAAGGCCGACTTTCGCGTCGTCCGGCATCCAGTCGAGGTCGCGCCAGACTTCGCAGCCATAGAGTTTTTGCGGACGATTAGACTTTGGCAGTGCGCGAATCGATTGAATCACGTTCACGACGACGGCAATGTGGGTGTCATGTTTGTCGGCAGGGTTATGGGTGTAAACGATTTGCGGCGTCATCCTCGAGAGAATCTGGACGAGATCGTCGCGGAGCGAAGCATCGGCGGGATTCTTCACCACTTTACTGGCGTAATCGAGCTGGATCATCGCACCGTAACGACCGACAACAGCGGCGGCGTTTTGTTCCCGGCGTCGGACGGCCATCATTTGGTCGTCGGTGAAGTTCGCGTACGGTCCGGTGCGCGCGCTTCCGCTGCCGTTGGTGCAGGTGACACCGCCGAAACTCAACTTTGAGTTGTGGTAGCAGGCAAGGATGCCGTGGAACGCCATGAATTCGAGGTCGTCCTGATGCGCGCCGATGCCGACGTGGGTGATTCGGCGCAATGCCTCGTCGAGCGGTTTGCCATCAGGAATGAAAATTTCGGTGGTGGGGTTGTGGAGTTTCATTGTCATCAGGGTTTGTGCCTTGTCAGTCAAACAATTCAATGTTACGTTATCGCCATGAGTACACTCAAGGAAATTGAGAGCGCTATTCAAGATTTGCCGCGCGAAGATGTGGCCGCGCTGCACGAGTGGATTGAGAACTACCTCGAAGACAAATTGGAAATGACGCCCGAATTCCACGCAAAAATCGCACGCGCCGAGCAAGAGATGGCCGATGGCAAAGGGCGCATTCGAAATTCCCAAGCCAAGCGGTGAAAGCCGCAA
Source organism: uncultured Verrucomicrobiota bacterium (assembly GCA_964348665.1). Taxonomy (GTDB): domain Bacteria; phylum Verrucomicrobiota; class Verrucomicrobiia; order Palsa-1439; family CAYGDP01; genus CAYGDP01. The sequence goes on along the minus strand of CAYGDP010000008.1, from coordinate 37,222 downwards.
CGCAAATCGCGTATTCCGATTTTGACCGCGATTACTTCACTTTGCCCGCGTCCACTCGCCAGAAGATTGATGGCAAGATTGATGAGATGGGCACAAGGCTTGCCGAATTTCCCCATTACCGTCTCCGAGGCTCGCTAAATTGCCGCTTGCGCGTCGGCGACTATCGCATCATCTACCGCATTGATATCGCAAAAAATGAGATTCATCTGCTCGCCGTCGGGAACAGACGCGAGATCTATCGTTGAATCGCGGGGATGCTTGCGGCGGCGACGGCCTGGCCGACGCGGCGGCTCTTTTCATCAGGGACATGCAGCGTGACACGATCGGCGATTTCCGGAAACTCTTTCTGTAACACTTCACGCGCCTTCCCGATCACGATATCGCCGCCCGCGCCCGTCGTGACACGGCCAAGGATAAGAGCGTGTTGCATATCGTAAAAATCAGCGTAGTGCGGGATGGTGTAGCCGAGATAGACGCCTATGGTCTCGTAGATTTTTCGCGCGCGCGGATCGTCCTTGGCCATGAACGCCTGCACTTCTTTCAGCCGTTCGGGCAAACCCATTTCCTTCGGAAGCTCGATGCCCGCAGAGGGCAAAAGTTTACCGACGGCTTGCTGCGAAAAATAAAGCGCGCCAACGCCACGGTCGCCCGACCATTCGTCCGCGGCGGCGGCAGGATTGTAATCCACGGGAGCGAAGGCGAGTTCGTTGAGCCAGCCGAGAATGCGTCCTTGAGAATCCACAAAACCTGCGGCTTCGCTCGACCCCATCGCGATGCCGAGCACGCCTCGCACGCCCAGTGACATCGCGCCTGCCAACGCGGTCACATCCCCGTCGTTGAGGACTTCCAGAGGGACGCCCCAATCGCGCCGCAGCCGTAGGAAAATCCCCGCGGCATCACCAAATCGCTCCGCTGGCACAGCGCGAAAAAGCGATGCCACCATGATGCGATTATCCACGATCACACCCGCCGAGCTGCCGCCAATCGCGTCCACGCGCGGCAACTGCGCGGCTGCTTTCTTCAGCGCGCCATGGAGATGGCCGTAATGGTATTGCGGGTCGGGTTGTTCCTTTGGATTCCACGGAAACTCATCGCTGTACACGACCCTGCCCTCTTGCACCGCACAGACTTTGTAATCGCTTGCCCCAAGATCAAACCCAATGCGGCAACCGTCGAGATGCCCGCCGAGGGCTGTGCCACTCTCGCGTTCAGCGGGAACTATTTCCGGCTTCGTCAAGAAAACCTCGAACGGTCTCTCATAGACACGCTGCATCAAATCGGCATCGAACTCGCGCAGGCCGCCTTTTGCATAATCGCGGGCGAGCGACTCGCCGATCTCGCGCGGGCCGCCAAAGTGAATCTTCCATCCGCCCCGCGCCCAAAGCAGGAATTTTGCGATGCGCTCGACATATTGAATCGTCTTGGCGTCCGCCTTTTCGAGCAGACGCGTCTCGTAGCGTGAAAGCAGGCCATTTTCGCGCTCCAATCCAATGACACACGGAACGCCGCCATCGGCTACCGACTCGCGATAGGCGCGGTTGCAAAGAGTTGCCGGCTGAAACTCTAGATCGAGAGGAGCCGATACTTTGTGTTTGGGAAGCATCGCCATGGATTATGCCAAAAGGCCAATTCATCGCAAGGAAAAGACCTGGACCTGCTGCTGGCGCGAGGAAGGGGTTGGTTTTGGTTGGGGATGGAAGTTGTACTTGCAATGATGTGCTTTGCGTGATTCATTGGCGACGTGAAGCCACGATTGCTTTTCGTTTCTGCGCTGTTCCTTTGCGGTGTTGTGAGCGCCCAGGACGCGACCACCCGCAAGATTCAGGAGAACGAGGAGCGTGCCCTGTTGCACGAGCGGCTGAATCGCCTAAGCGACCAAGTTCAATCGCTCGAAAGCCGCCTGACCAACTACGAACGGGAACTGGCAAGCGTGAAAACCCGGCTCGATCAAATCACAGCGACCGCGACCGGCGCGGCGGCTGCCGAAGTGAAGCGGTTGCAAGACCAACTCGCATCTCTCGATAAAGCGCGTCAGCAAGACCGGCAAGTCATTCTCGACGAAGTGGCGAAGCAACTGGAAACCATTGCCAAGCGAAGCGGGAAAAACACAGCGCCGACGGCAAGCCACCCGACAAAGCCAGCGCTCCCTGCGTCGGGATCATCCGCGCCGGCGCAACCTGCTCCCGCGAGTGGGGACGTGGAACAGGGTTTGGAGCATGTCGTCAAGGCGGGCGAGACAATTTCCGCCATCGCGAAGGCCTACAATGTCGGCGCCGAAGTCATCATGAAAGCCAACAACATCAAGGACGCGCGGACCTTGCAGGTGGGGCAAAAACTTTTTATCCCCAAGAAATGAATCGTGCAGTCCTGTTTGGCATGATCTTGGCGGTGGAAATGATGACCCCGCTGGCACATGCAGGCGAGCCGATGCGACTCAAGGTCAGTGACAACCGACGTTACCTCGTTTACGAGGATGGCCGCCCGTTTTTTTATCTCGGCGATACAGCTTGGGAATTATTTCATCGTCTCAACCGCGAAGAGGCGGAGCTGTATTTGCGCGATCGCGCCGAAAAGAAATTCACCGTGATTCAGGCAGTTGTGCTGGCGGAATTGGATGGATTGAACACGCCCAATCCCTACGAAGCAAGACCGCTGCACGACAACGATCCAGCGCGACCGAACGAGGCGTATTTCGAGCATGTGGACTGGGTCGTCAACAAAGCCGCGTCACTCGGCCTGGTCGTTGGCATGTTGCCGACGTGGGGCGACAAAGTGAATCCGAAATGGGCAAAAAACAGTAAAGTGATTTTCACGCCGGAAAACGCCAAGGTGTTTGGCGGTTTTTTGGGGAAACGATATCGCGATAAGCCAATCCTGTGGATTTTGGGCGGGGACCGCCCGATCGAGAGCGAGTTGCACACGCAGATTTGGTACAGCATGGCGGCAGGATTGCGGGAAGGCGACGGAGGCCATCATCTTATTTCCTATCACCCGAGCGGCGGTCAGCACTCGTCCCAGTGGTTTCATCAAGCGCCCTGGTTGGATTTGAACATGATCCAATCGGGACATCACGAGCGCGATGGAGCCAATTACAACATGATCGCGCAGGATTACAATCTCACTCCCGTCAAACCTTGCTTGGACGCCGAGCCGCGGTACGAAGATCATCCGTGCAATTGGCAGCCGGAAAAACTCGGGTGGTACGATGAATACGACGTTCGCAAGGCTGTGTATTGGTCGGTTTTTGCGGGCGCCGCAGGGGTAACGTATGGTTGCCACGATATTTGGCAATTCTATGAGTCGCCGCGTCAGCCAGTTGGGTTTGCGCGGACGCCTTGGCGCGAGGGGCTGAAATTGCCTGCATCCGGTCAAATGCAACATTTGCGGCGACTGATCGAAGCGCGTCCCTATCTGACTCGCATACCCTACCAATCGTTGATCGTCGGTGAGCCGGGCAAAAAAGGCGATCACATGCGCGCCACGCGCGACGCCAGCGGCAGCTATGCGTTCCTCTATATTCCATCGGGAAAAAACGTCCTCGTAAATCTGGAAAAAATCAGTGGAGACAAGGTCAAAGCCTCTTGGTTCGACCCCCGCACGGGAAAAAGCTCCGCGGCAGGCGAATTCTCAAATCGTGGCACGCGCGAGTTTGCATCGCCTCTCGTCGGGACTGATTGGGTGCTCATCCTCGATGACGCAGGAAAAAATTTTCCTGCTCCGTGATCACCAGGATTGAATCGGTTTATTGGTTTGTCGGCATGAATTGGAGTTCGAGCGTGGCGGGCGCGGCGAGGGCTCGAATTTGCGTGTCCAACGCCCCGGCTTGTTTGTCGGCTGCCTCCAGCGGTGCGCCTTGCGGCAGGCCGGGACGTTTGTGGCCGGTTGCGCTAAGCCACGCATCGCGCAAAATTCGCTGCCGTTTTGAAATTACCGCAAGCAGTTCCGCGGCGCGTTTGTTCGTGGAAAGTTTTCGGAGTCGCAGCAAGTCCACACCGTCCGCCAATTCTTCGCGGCTGATAGTCCCAATCGAGGTGGCGCCCTCAAAGATTTCGTATTCCGCCGCGGGCGCGCCGGCAACCGTAAGCGTGTGACGATTGAACCGTTCGGCGGCTTGGTCGAGTCGGAGGGATTTTTTATCCCATTGCGAATCCATTGGCATTGGCACGCGGGTTTCCCAGGAAAACTTCAGCGCGCCGTCGGCGATGGTCACGTCGCGAATTGTCCCGCGCGTTGCTTTCGCGCTCTTCCAGTCGATTGCCGCTGCATCCACCTGGCTCGGCGCATTCCACGCGGTCAGCAAGGTTTGCGCGAAGAGCCATTGACCGGTGGCGTTCACGTGAACGCCGTCGTCGGCCAGCCGAAACTTTGGCGATTCCTCGCGGCGTTTGGCGACGTGATCGCAGATCGCGGCGTGCAAATCCCCCACGTCCCAGTTATGTTTGCGTTGCTCGACCAGCCACATCGAGTAGCGGTCCAATACGTCGTTGTAGTTGAACGGTCGCGCCCGGCCGTCGCGCATCGGGTCGGGATCGAACATCGGCGGTGTAAGATGGAGGATGGGGATTTTTGCGGTCGCGGCTTGGTCGCGCAATTCGCGAATCCCCTGCTGATATTTTGCGAATCGCGTTTCGTCGAACGGCTGATAAATCCCGTCGTTCATCCCATAACAGGCCACAAGGAGATCGGGTTTGGTCTGGTCGAGGACACGCGCCAGTCGCTCGCGCAACTCCGGTCGCGGAAAAGCGCCTCCCGCGTGACCGTCCTCGCTCAATCCCGACACCGTCTCGCTTGGCAACCCGAGGTTCAGCAGTTCCCAGCGGCGGTCGGGAAAACGCGTGGCCAGGAACGCATCGAGGTAATCAATGTAGCGCCCGTCGTGTGTGATACTGTCGCCAAGAAAAACGATCCGGCGCACATTCGGGAGCGAGGGTTTTTCCTGGGCAATGGAGAGCAAGGCGGTAAACGCTCCGAATAAACAACTGACGATGGCCGCTTTAAAAAACACAACGGGATAGTAGCAATTTTATTTTGCGAAAACCAGTTTGCCGTCGGGCGAGATTTTCAACTCGTTGCCGGCGGCGTCTTCCATGCGCAAACAGAATCCCGCGGCGCCTCCGCCGTTGCCAATCTCCACAACGAGCGTGTTCTCGCCCGTAAGCAGGACGGCGTCGGTCGACTCCGAGTCGAACTCCACACCGCGCATTTCGAGGACTTCGGTGATGAGTTTCCCGTTCAGCCAAAGGCGAAGAGTATCATCGCTGCCTGTCCAGAGCTTGATGGCTTGGGATTTGGTCGAGACAAACTTTTGCACGCAATACGCCGCGACATTTTCGCGGCGGTCGGCGGGGAGCATCGGCAGGAGATTGATTTTGTCCGTGGCGGATTGGACGGCGTTGCCGGTGGCGGCGGAGGTGACAATTGCTGCGAGTTTTGCCGCGTCCATCGCAACAAACTTGCTGTGGTCGGTCCACGGCTCGGTGATGGAAGCGAGTTTCCATTGTCGAATGAAAGCGGTTGGAGTTTTGGGCGGAAAATTGGGCGGCATCCACGCCGGCAGATGGGCGACGGATTCGCGCGCTTTGGCCGAAGTCGGCACGCGCCACGTCTCGAAATACGGGCCGAGATTGCGACCCACGGCGCGGGAGAATCGGGTCATCCATTGATCGCGTTTTTCGTCGTCGTTCTTCGGACGTTGATCGGCGGGCAGGGCGCGATATTCAGCAAAGATTTTCTTGAACGTGTCCCAGCCAAACGCTTCTTGCAGGTGCATATACAAATAAAGGGCGAGGAACGGGTCGCTCTGCCATTTTTCGAAGTCGGGTGCGTCGGTAAAATATTCGCGGGTGCGGCGGAGACGATACCCGGGCGCGATATTGCCGTGCGCATCTTTCCGGCTCCCGCAAACGGCATCGAGCGCGTAGAGGACAAAAATATTATTGGTGACTTCACCTGTGCCGTGAAACGTCCAGTCGCCGATTTGATGATTGTGGCCGATCTCGTGGAGATTTCCCCACAATCCTTTCCGCGCGGCGGTGATATCCACGCTATACACGGCATCGAGGTGCGCCATGATGGGGTAACCGGAGTGCATGTAACCAGCGCTGATCTGCTCGTCGAGGACAAACCGCTCCGGACGAACGCGTTGTCGAGGAATACCCGCCAGGTCTGCGAACGAATTCATCTGCGAATCCCAAATTTCCATGAGTGTTTTTGGGTCGTCGAGATTGCGGATGGCGGAGGAAGGCACGCTATAAATGATGCTGCTGCATTCCAGTTCCGCCCACGGCGCCGGTGCGGCGCGAATGGTTTTGCGCCAATCTTCAACGCTCGTTTTGCCGAGAACGAACCAGGGCGCGGCGATGCAACCGTTGACGCTGACGGGAATCGTGCCGAGTTTCGAGTTCCGCGGGACTTCGATATACACCAGGCCGCCGAACGCGCTGGCCGCCAGCGTAGTTTGTTTCTCCAGCGCGAATGTGCGCGTCACACGCGGCGCGCGATGCCAGGCGTCTTTTCCCCAGAGTTGGTCGGCGTGACATCCGATTCGCACGCGCAAACCTTTCCCGATCGCCGTGTCGGGAATGCCGACGCTGATGGTTTTCCCGGCGGGCGCATACAGCCCCGTGCTATGCCAGTCCGGAATTCCCGTGTCCAAGTCGAGTTTGCGGTAAACCGTCGGAGCGTCCGGCGGAGTCGCGCCCGGAAATTCCGACCCGGCGGGATGGGCTTTGACCAGCGCGGGTGACTGACGTTCCGCGTTTTCCAGTTGATACGTCAACGCGAGGCGGTCGAGGGCGTCTTTCTCGACGGTGAGCGGACGTTTCGCCATAGGCACGCGGCGCGCCGTTTCGAGAGCGCGGCGAAGTTTTGGGCGCAGGAGAACATCGGTCTCGGGAATAAACCGGCAAGCGGTCAGCAACGTGGATTGAATGAGTTTCAAAGCATCGGGCTTGAGCTTTTTTTCGCCTTTGTCGTGCGCCAATAACGCGTCGAGCGAGCGACCCGCGTGGCAAAAATCAGAGGGCGGTGACGACGCCTCGAACCCGATTTTCGAGGTACGACCAAGTCCCGCGTCCGACCATGCCAGCCCCGCGGCGGCCATCAACGGCGTACCGGGATATCCTCGCGGCAGATCGCGTCCGCCACTTCCCTGCAGCCACCCCCAAGGCGTTTCGGTGACGATCAATCCACCGCCATTTTTTACGAACATCGTGAGCGCTTCGATCTCGGCGGGGGACGACCCAGAGAGCCGATGACAAACAACGTCAAAGCCATCGAGTCGTTCCCACCATTGATTTCCGCCGAGGTTTTCCGCGGAAAACTTTTGCGCGCGCAACCAGTCTGTCAATCCACCCTGGCCGATTGTTGCGACACGCGGCGCGGGATCTGTTTCCTGCGTTTTGGCGGCGGCCCAACGGGCTGCATTGGCAAAGAGCCGGCCTGTTTCGCCGATTTTCAGAGTGCCGGCGTCAAAATAACCGGTATGACCGAAGGCGACGACGCGACCTTTGCCGAATCGGGCGGCGGCAACGACAGGCGCGCGTGGATCCGATTCGCCGGCAACGACGGGAAAGGCTTGATCACCAAAAACACAAATCGCGCCCGGCATTCCCGGCGCGGCGATTTGGCTGACACCGTTCAGGAGAAATTTTTGGTCATCGGAATCGGCAAAACCGGATAGCGCAAGTGTCGCGCTGCTGACTAGGAGGATGATCATCGAGCGTAGCCGCACACTCGTCCCTGGGTTACTTCATTCTGTCGAAGGTTTTTTGGAGCAGCGCCAGCGGCGGCGCATTCTTGGTGGCGGTGCGCGCGGTATCAATGAGCTTTTGTTCATTGGCATTTTTTGTGGCGCGTTGCACCTTGTAGAAAATGCCAAAGTAACCGGGGAACGGCGCCTGCGCGAGTTTGTAGGCACCGATTTCGTCGGTGACATCGTGGTCGGGTGGAACCAGTTGGAACTGTCCGCCTTTGCGCGGATGGGCGGCGTCGAACGCCCCGCCATAAAACTCGATGCATTCACTCAAGCATTCAATCACGGAGAATCCATTGTGATCCATCGCTTTCTCCATGATTTCGATCATGTGCGCGGGCACGCCTGCGTGCGTGCGCGCGATGAAGGACGCGCCTGCGGCGACGAGTTTTTTCATCGGATTGATCGGCTGATCCATCGCGCCGGTCGGGTCGGTTTTGGATTTGAATCCAATCGGCGAGGTGGGCGACGTCTGCGCCTTAGTGAGACCGTAGACGCCGTTGTCCATGACGACCAGTGTCATTTTCACGTTCTTGCGCGCGACGTGGTCAATGTGATTGCCGCCGATGCTGAAATTGTCGCCGTCGCCGCTGAAAGTAAAGACGTGGAGGTCGGGTCGGGAAAGGGAGAGACCGGTGGCGAACGGAATGGCGCGGCCATGGATAAAGTGCGCGCCGTGGGCGTTGACGAAATAAGGGAAGCGGCTGCTGCAACCGATTCCGGCGACGGACGTGATTTTCTCGTGCGGGATGGCGCGTTTTTCGCAGAGTTTGTAATAGGTGGAAAGCACCGCGAAATCGCCGCAGCCCGGGCACCACGTCGGTGAATCGGCGCGGAGTTCCTTGACGGTGGCGCTTTGGCGCGGTGCGGGGGGTGTTGCCACCGCTGTGCCGCCGCCGTTGTCTTTGTTTGCTTCACTCATGGTTGCCTTTGATCAGTTTAACGTATCACAGGGCGTTGACACCTTCAATAATGTCAGTTTGGGCGCGTTCCAAAATCTCGCGAACCTTGAACGGCAGTCCGTCGGTCTTGGTGATACCGCGAATCCGCGAGTCGCCGTATCGGGCGCGCAGAAGACCCGCCAACTGTCCGTACCCGTATAATCCTTCATCATTCATCTCGACGACGAAGATATGGTTGAATCCGTCAAAAATCTTGTCGAGCCCATTTTGGAGCGGGTTAAGATAGCGGATGTTGACGGAGCTGACACTGTCCCCGTTGCTGCGGGCACGATCCACGGCTTCGCGGATGGGTCCTTGGGTGCTGCCCCAACCGACGAGGAGAATATTGCCTTCGGGCGGCCCGTAAATTTTTGGCGCGGGAAGTTTTGTCGCGAGCGTCTGGAGTTTGCGGCGGCGTTTGGCGACCATGACGCGGTGCATCTCGGGATCTTCGCCCGGATGACCCTTCTCGTCGTGTTCAAGGCCGGTGACGACCGGATATTGGCCGGCGGGAAGTCGTGTACCGGGCGGAAGATGATGAGTGATGCCGGTGGGAGTGTTTTGATACGGCAAAAATTCACCGCTCGCCGGGCTGGACGCCAGAGGCAGCTCTTGAACGATCTTGGACAAATCGGGTTCATCCCAGGCCTCCACGCGGGTGCCGATGGCTTGGTCGCTCAACAAAATCACTGGGCAGGAATATTCTCGCGCGAGGTTTACCGCTTCGATGGCGGAATAAAATGCGTCCTCCACCGATGCGCACGCCAGCACGATCCGCGGACAATCGCCGTGACCGCCGAAGACCGCGTGATTGAGATCGCTCTGCTCGACTTTCGTCGGCAGCCCGGTGCTCGGTCCGCCGCGTTGCACATCAATGATGACCAGTGGCATCTCGGACATCACACCCCATCCTAGCGCTTCGGTCTTGAGCGACAGACCCGGACCACTCGAACCAGTCACCGCCACGCGTCCGCCATAACTGGCGCCGAGCGCCATTGCGATGGCCGCGAGTTCGTCCTCGGCCTGCACGAAGATGCCGCCGTACTTGGGCAACTCGGCCCGCAAAATTTCCATGATGGTGCTCCAAGGCGTAATAGGATACGCCGCGCCGAATCGGACACCGGCAGCGAGCAGACCATAGGCGATGGCTTGATTGCCGCTCAATACCACTTGCGCGCGACCGGTCTTGTGAGAGGTCGGCAGAAATTTGTAGGTCGGCGAGATCTTGCCGATGTCGTACCCGTACCCGGTATGAAATGCGCCCAGCGCCGCCTTTACGATGGCCGGATTTTTGTTTTTGCCCCAGTCATTGAGTAGGGCCTCGATTTTTTTAATGTCGAGGTCAAACATCCGCGCTAGGAGACCGAACAAAAACATGTTCTTGCCCTTGTCCTTGCCCGTGCCGCCGACGGCCTCGACGGTGAGACTCGTCATCGGCACGCCGACGTGCAGAAACCGCTTTTCGTCCGGGTTGGGCTTCACATGATCGCTGTCGTAAAGCACCAAACCACCCTTGCGCAGCGAGTCGAGGTGCTCTTCGTAGCTGTGCTGATAAAACGCGACCAGAATATCCGCGTCGTCGCCCGACGAAAGCACCTGCTCGCCCATCCGGACTTGGTAAATGCTCGGCCCGCCCGAAATGGTCGCCGGAATCGTCATGAACGTCATCACGTCCATCGCCGTGCGACCGCTCAAAATGGCGAGGTATTGGCCGACAGTCTGGATACCGTCCTGCGAATTGCCGGCGATGCGGATGACCGCTTCCTTGATGGACGCGCGCTCGCCCGGTTTCGGGCCTTGCGTGGTCGGCACCTGATTCAACTGTTTCTGGTCAGACATGAGAATCCTTCTATGACGTTTCCAGTTTAGCCTATCATATCGCTCTGCCGTGTCAATCCCGCACTTGCCGCGCCCGATGAAAAATACTGAATCAACCAACCAAAAGCCCTCATCCAGCCCCGAACTAGCGCTTTCCTGCCTTGACATTTCCGACAAGCGCTTCAACAAAAGCCGGGGGCGAGAATAGGCGCATTGCCGGTCTTTGCCGCAACGGATTTCGAGTGGAATGCGACAGGCGCAATGAAATTGGTTTGGCCACGAAAAGGCTCGCCCGCCGAGCTGTCCGCCAAACCGCGCAGCGGATAAATTTGGTGGGCGCAAGAACCACAATGATAAACAGATTTGGATCTACCGAGAATGCACGCGAATCCTCGCCCGCCGCGCGTGCCCGACAATATGGGAAACCAGATTCAGGCGCGCGATAAATTGTAGGCCGCGTGCCCCACGCGGCGATGAATTTTGCCAAGGGAGAAGTGCCGACTGGGTCAGTCGGCCTACAGCGAGAAAAAATTTTGGCCAGCGTGAAACGCGGCAGGCGATTCGATTTAGCCCAAGGGTTACGCGTCTTTCATAACGAGAGTCTATGAAACTACGGACTGCCCCCTTTTCTCTTTCGACTTTCTTATGCAGTTCTTAGCTCTCGATATGGGTGCCGGCCTCCTCCGAGTTTTGGCTCGTGAGAACAAATTAGAAAGACTTTCTGGATGTTTTTCATTTGCGGAAAAACCGTTCGTTCCAGGGTTGGAAATAATATACACGAGGTTAGCGCGAACTCATCGCAATGGATGACGAGAATAAAACCAGCATATTTTCCGCCGTGGCTAACCGTATCTTTCTTGCGGATAATTTCCGTAAGCTTGGCGACGACGGCTTTATCTGTCCACTTGCGATAGCACATATCCTCATCTTTTTTAGCGCGTTGGTTTAGCCCTACTACCCGCTCGTCCACAAACTCGGTAACTTCGACGGCTATGCTCTTACCCTGTTGATCTTTCACAACACAATCAGGCCACCGTTCATCTTTATTTAAAGGTTGTGGATTATAGTAGCTCTCGTTACCATCCTTGCTCATCTCCTCCAGTAATACCTTTACAACTCCGTACTCCTCAGCCCACTGGACAGGATAATACCAATAGGATCCAGATTTTCTACCATGCTTGATTGATTTCTCAAGTTTGACGGAAACTTCACATTCAAACTTTTTCTTGTCAGTGACCAAGCGTGTTAAAATTGTGTTTTTATCCTTCACAACAACCTCCCCTGTTGCGTTTCGTCTTCGACGAGTTCGGACAGGGGTTGGCGGGCGGTGCGGCGGCGTTCGATGATGAATTTGTCTAGGTCGGCGTCGAATGGGACGGGATATTCGCCCGTGTAACAGGCGTGACAAAACTCTTTGGCGGGCTGGCCAGTGGCTTTGATCATGCCGTCGAGGCTCAGGTAGCCAAGCGAGTCACACCCAAGATATTCGCGGATTTTATCGGGCGAATTTTTGGCGGCGAGGAGTTCGTCCCGCGTGGGAAAATCTATGCCGTAGTGACAGGGCCATTTGTGGGGTGGACACGAGATTCGCATGTGAACTTCCTTGGCGCCGGCTTCGCGCAGCGTGGTGACGCGCGCGCGGGCCGTGGTGCCGCGGACGATGGAGTCGTCCACGACGACAACGCGTTTGCCGCGGACGAGTTCTTTGATGAGGTTGAGTTTGATGCGGACGCCGAAATCGCGGATGAGTTGGCTGGGCTGGAGAAAAGTGCGACCGGTATAATGGTTGCGGACGAAGGCCATTTCGAATGGAATGCCGCTTTCCTCGGCGAAACCGAGCGCCGCCGCGTTGCCGCTATCGGGGACGGGCACGACAATATCGGCTTTGACGCCGTGTTCGCGGGCGAGTTGGCGGCCGAGGTTGACGCGAACGCGATAGACGTTTTGGCCATGAATGGTGCTGTCGGGACGCGCGAAGTAGACGTACTCGAAAATGCAAAAAGCGTGGCGTGGTTCCTGGGCGTATTTGATGGAGCGCAGGCCGTCTTTGTTGATGATGACTAGCTCGCCCGGCTCGACGTCCCGGACAAACTTGGCCTGTATCTGATCCAACGCGCATGATTCGCTGGCAAGGATCCATGCGTCCTTGAGTTTGCCAATGCAGAGGGGGCGAAACCCGAGCGGATCGCGCACGCCAATCAATTCGCCCTGGCTCATGATGAGCAACGAGAACGCGCCTTGAATTTTGTGGAGTACGTCAATGAGGGAAAGCTCGCGATTGTCACCAAGCGGCTGGGCAAGGAGATGGACGATGACCTCGCTATCCACCGTGCTTTGGAAAATCGAGCCGTAAGCTTCCAATTCGTCCCGGAGCAAGTTGGCGTTGGTCAGGTTGCCGTTGTGAGCGACGGCGATCTGGCCGCGCGAGCAATCCACCACGATCGGTTGAGCATTTTTGAGGAGCGACGAACCGGTGGTTGAGTATCGCACGTGACCGACGGAAATGTTTCCTTTCAGCAGCGCAAGAGAAGGCTCGCTAAACACCTGCGCGACCCAGCCCATCCCTTTGTGTTCGACGAACCCGTTACCGCTATCCACTACGATGCCTGCCGATTCCTGTCCACGATGCTGCAGCGCGTACAGGCCGTAATAGGTCAGCTCCGCCGCTCGCGGATGCCCATACACGCCAAACAACCCGCAGTAATGCCGCGGCCGCTCGAATTCTTCGCTCATTGGGAGGCTCGCCACGTTATTCGTTGGAAGTGCAGCTACGTCATCTACCTCTATCACGCACGCGCGCGAAAGTCTAACCTTATCCCATAATCCGACTGATCGCATTGAACCACGCGTCGAACAAATCGCCGACACGCCACGACAACTCGCCGCTGGCAAGAGTGACTCGGAGCGAATCGCCGCCCACGTTGCCGAGGCGGAGGCAGGGGACTTTATTTGTTGCCGCGAGTGTTTGAATCTTTGCGACGTTTGCTTCGGTACAAGTAATCACGATGCGCGATTGGGTTTCGCCGAAGAGGAGCGCGTCAGTTCGATTGCCACCAAACTCTGTGAGACGAATACTTGCGCCGACGGGTTTCCCGCCGAGCGATGGGGGGGCGCTGATGCAGCTTTCGGCCAGCGCAACGAGCAGACCGCCTTCGCTGCAATCGTGCGCGCTCTTGACCAGTCCCGCGCGGATTGCATCGAGCATGGTCTCGTGTAATGCTTTTGCTTTTGCGAGATCGAGTTGCGGGGAGGCGCCAGTTTTTTTCCCGTGAATGCGTTTCATGTATTCGCTGCCGCCAAGGCCGAGCATTGGCGTTTGCTCGCAGATTTCTCCCAACAACAAAATTACATCGCCTTCCTTCTCCCCTTTGAACCATTGCGTTGTTATGTGCTTCGGATCGTCAATCAACCCGAGCATGCCGATGACGGGCGTGGGATTCACGGCGCCGTCGGGAGATTCGTTATAGAGGCTGACATTGCCGCCGGTGACGGGTGTGCCGAAGGCGGTGCAGGCTTCCGACGCGCCTTCGACGCAGCGTCGGAGTTGCCAGAAAATTTCCGGCTTCATGGGATTGCCGAAGTTGAGGCAATTGGTGACGGCCAGCGGACGCGCTCCACTGCAAACGAGGTTGCGCGCAGCTTCGGCAACGGCAATCTTGCCGCCTTCGTACGGGTCAAGGTAACAATAGGTTGAATTGCAGTCGGTTGAGAAGGCGAGATACTTGGTATGGGGGACTCGGGATTCGGGATTCGCGATTGGTGCGCCCAGGTCGGGACGATCTAGGTTCACGCGGATGACTGCGGCATCGCTGCCGGGCAGGACGATCGTGCCGTCCTGGACCATGTGGTCGTATTGGCGCCAGACCCAATTTTTGCTGGCGATGGTCGGAGATGCGAGGAGTTGCGGGAGAATTTCCCCAAGGTTCTTAGGCGATGGAAGATTTGAAATCTGAAATTTGAGATTTGAAATTTCCCATTCAGGCTGATTCGCATCGCGATGGTACACGGGCGCTTCATCGGCGAGAGCGCGCGGTGGAATTTCGGCCACGGTCTTGCCATTATCTTTGACGCGCATGATGCCGTCGGAAGTGACGCGACCGACGGTGACGCCGTGCAAATCCCATTTATTGAAGATGGCTTCGACTTCGGCTTCGCGTCCTTTTTGCGCGATGAGCAACATACGCTCCTGGGATTCGCTTAGCATAATCTCGTAGGGCGTCATGCCTGTCTCGCGTTTCGGGACAAGCGCAAGATCTATTTCGATTCCACTGCCGCCGCGGCTGGCCGTTTCACAGGTTGAACAGGTGAGGCCCGCTGCGCCCATATCTTGGATGCCAACGACAAGCCCGTTCTTGCGCATCACTTCGAGACAGGCTTCGAGCAGAAGTTTTTCCATGAACGGATCGCCGACCTGGACAGCGGGGCGGTCGGCTTGCGATTCCTCGGTCAGTTCGCGCGACGCGAACGCCGCACCCGCCAAACCGTCGCGTCCCGTGGCCGCGCCGACATAGATGACGGGGTTGCCGATGCCGACAGCCTTGCCCCGTTTGATTTGGTCGTGGCGCAGGATGCCGGCACAGAGGGCGTTTACGAGTGGATTGCCGTTATAACTTTCGTCGAAATAAACCTCGCCGCCCACGGTCGGCAATCCGATGCAATTCCCGTAGTGCGCAATGCCCGCAATGACACCGGCAAAAAGCTGGCGGTTGCGCGCCGCCTGCGGCGAATCACCCTCGATCGGCCCGAACCGGAGTGAGTTGAACCCGAAAATCGGCCGCGCTCCCATCGTGAAGATATCGCGGATGATGCCGCCGACGCCCGTGGCCGCGCCCTGGAATGGTTCGACCGCACTAGGATGATTGTGCGACTCGATCTTAAAAGCCAGCGCCCAGCCGTCGCCGATATCCACGATGCCCGCGTTTTCTTCGCCGGCACCGACGAGAATGAAGGGCGCGGTGCGCGGGAATTTTTTAAGTTCAGGCTTCGAGTTCTTGTAACTGCAATGCTCACTCCACATCACCGAGAAA
>CAYGDP010000008.1:0-21673 GCA_964348665.1 uncultured Verrucomicrobiota bacterium | reverse complement strand
GGATACGTTTGATGCGCTCAAATTCCTCCTGGGTGACGCCATGTTTGGCGACGATTTCAGGTGTAATTCTCGCTTCGGTAGTCATCGTGCGCGCGAGAATACACGAAGTTACCGCGGAATCCAGCTTTTCGATTGCATCGATCGAAGTTCAATCGGGTCATCTTTGCCGTTTCGGCCGATGCAACAGGCAAAAAATCGGGAGTAGAATCAAGCCCGCCACGAATCCCCCGATGTGCGCCCACCACGCCACGCCGCCGCCGACTGGACGCGTTGACGCGAACAATAACGACGGCAACCCGTTGAGCACTTGCAACAGGATCCAAAAGAGCAAAAACCAAAACGCCCGGATTTCCACCAGCCAAAGAAAGAATGCAGGGATCAACGTCAAGACTCGCGCCCGTGGATAGAGCACCAAATAGGCTCCCAGCACACCGCTCACCGCGCCACTGGCTCCCAGCATCGGCACGCTCGATTCCGGATTAATCCAAACTTGCGCGCCTGCCGCGCCCACGCCACTAAGCAAGTAAAAGTAGACAAACCCGATGTGGCCGATCCGATCTTCAATGTTGTTTCCGAACACCCACAGATAGAGCATGTTGCCAATCAAATGCATCCAGCCACCATGCAAAAACATCGAGGTAATCACCGTCCACCATTGCACCGCGTCGCGCTCGGCCAGAAACCGCGCCGCCACGAGCGCGTGTCCTTCAATGAACGGCTTTAGATCATCCGCCGCACCCAGCATCAACTCGTAAAGGAAAGCCACGGCGTTGAGAAGAATCAGCAGGATCGTCACGAACGGAAACGTCCGCGTCGGATTTGCGTCGCGCAAGGGAATCATCGCGGGGAGAATGTAGTCGGTAGCGGTTTGTGGCGCAAGTAGGGCACGCTACTGCATGCCACAAGAAAAACAGGAATGCAGTTCCATCAAAAATCGAACCAATCCGTTACCACCCCTTCCAGTTTTTTGTGAGTCTTTGGATGAATTTTTATCTGGTTCGGACCGGTGACACCGAAAACATACGGGTTGTCATGTGCGTCGGTCGGGGCGATGCCTTCGACCAACGCGGCTTCAAACGAACTGCCCGGTTTGACGTATGCTGCGATCCCTTTGAGGTCAATGGGAACGCCTTCGTCCACGCCATACTCGATTGACCACTGGTCAATCGCCGCATCCAATTGCCGCGCGCCGTTGAGGGTGGTTTGGCCCGGTCCGCTACAATTACTACGGCCCCGCGATTTCCAGAATGGATAGCTGAAAGCAACTAACAAAATGGTCATCACCAAGAGCGTTACGCCGATCTTCAGCTTCGATAATCCGCCACGTTTGACTTCTGTTTCCATCGGATTGCGTAACAATAGGCCAACACGCGCGAGTTGGCAACTCGGGCTGGCTGGAGCCGGGAAATCGCATTGACCGTTGATTGCCGCGTCGTTAGCATTACCGTAGCGTAAGATTTCTAGAGGCTACCACTCCCATGAACCGCCGCCAATTCATCGTCTCCGCCGCGGCTTCCACGCTCGCGGTGGCCGCGCGTGCGGCCGACCAAGAGGCAAAACTTCGCATTGCCGTCATCGGTCACACCGGACGCGGCGATTTCGGCCACTCGCTCGATATCATGTGGCTTAATATGCCCGAAACAACGGTCGTCGCTGTTGCCGACGCAAATCCCGCCGGACTCGCCAAAGCGCGCGAGCGGCTCCGTGGTGTTCCGGGTTTCGAGGATTATCGCAAGATGCTGGCCGAAACGAAACCGGATATCGTCTCTATCGCCTTGCGTCACATTGATCAGCACCGCGACATGGCATTGGCCGCCGTCGAATCCGGCGCGCGCGGCATCTATATGGAGAAACCCTTTTGTCGGACGCCCGCGGAAGCCGGCGAAATCATTGCCACTTGCGAAAAACGCGGCACGAAACTCGCCCTCGCCCATCGGAACCGCTACCACCCGGCGCTGCCCACCGTGGAAAAACTTGTCCGCGATGGCGGCATCGGTCAGCTTCTCGAAGTTCGTGGACGCGGCAAGGAAGACGCGCGGGGCGGGGCATTGGATTTATGGGTGCTCGGCTCGCACGTGCTCAATCTCGCACATTATTTTGTCGGCAAACCACTCGCCTGCACTGCCTCGATGCTGCAGGATGGACGACCCGTCACCCGCGCAGACGTGCGCGACGGCGCGGAAGGCGTCGGCCCGATCGCGGGCAACGAATTGCACTCGCGGTTCGAGACCGAGCGCGGTGTGCCGCTCTTTTTCGATTCCATCGCGAAGGCAGGCAATACCGAGGCTGGTTTCGGTCTGCAACTCATTGGGACCAAAGGCATCATTGATCTGCGTTGCGATAAACATCCCATCGCGCACATCGCTGCCGGCAGTCCGTTCGCTCCGGATGAAAAAGCGCGCGCCTGGGTGCCGATCAGTTCGGCCGGTGCGGGCAAACCCGAACCGATCGCCGATGCCGCCGCGCAAGTCAGCTCGCACAAACTAGTGGCGCGAGATTTGTTTGCTGCCATTCGCGACAACCGCGCCCCGTTGTGCGACGCGCACGCGGGCGCCGCGACCGTTGAAATGATCTGCGCCGTGTTCGAATCACACCGCCTCGGCGGCCAGCGGGTTGCAATCCCGCTCAAAACACGCCAGAATCCGCTGACGATGTTGTAGAAGGCCCGATGAAAAAAAATCGAGCTGCGAGAAATTCCATTGCCGGTGTGATGTACAGTTCCATGATTGTCGGTGCTCATGGGGCTGAAACGCCGCCGGCCGAGTGGGTCGAGTCGGCGACCGGGCATCGGGTTGTCCGTCTTTCGCGCGAGGTGGGCGGATCAAATCTCTATTTTCACCAGAACGCTTTCACGACATCCGGGGACAAGCTGGTCATCGGCGCAGTGCGGGGGCTTGAGGTTGTTCATTTCGCGACACGCAAGGTCGAGCCACTCGTGGAGGGCCGCGCCGGCAATACGATCGTCGGCAGAAATTCACGTCTGGTATTCTATGCGCGGGATGGCGTCGTCTATGCCACCCATCTCGAGACACGCGAGACGCGACAAGTCGCTAAGCTCCCTTCCGAGATTCGCCGCGTTTCGTCGTTCGCGCTCAACGCCGACGAAACGCTGCTGGCGAGCTGCTATGTCGAAGGCGGTCAACGATTCTCGGGAGGCAGAAATTTTGAGGAGCGTTGGGCGGCGCGCCTGGCAATGCGGCTCCTGACCATCAATATCAAAAACGGTGAGACGCAGACGTTTCATCCCACGAACGATTGGCTCAATCACGTTCAGTTCTCGCCGACCGACCCGACGCGGATTATGTTTTGTCACGAAGGACCCTGGCACAAGGTTGATCGCATCTGGACGATCCGCGCGGACGGCACGGACTTGAAGAAAATCCACACTCGCACAATGGACATGGAAATTGCGGGGCACGAATTTTTCAGTCCCGACGGGAAGATGATCTGGTACGACTTGCAAACGCCGAGAGGCAAGGAATTCTGGCTGGCGGGTCACGTGCTCGCCACGGGCGAGACGATCAAATATAAAGTGGCGCGTGAACATTGGTCGGTGCATTACAACGTGTCGCCGGACGGAACTCTTTTCGCGGGGGACGGCGGCGGTCCGCGAAGCGTCGCCGCGCCGGGAAACGGCCAGTGGATTTATCTTTTCACCCCGAAAAACGGCGCGCTGGAAGCAGAACGACTCGTGGATTTGAGCAAGCACAACTATAATCTCGAACCGAACGTCGCCTTCTCGCCCGACGGGAAATGGATCGTTTTCCAATCCAACATGCACGGCGCAGCACACGTCTATGCCGTCGAAGTGAAGCGAGCACAGTGAGGCGAATCCTAAAGTCGGCTGGCAAGACAAAAACTTCGAGCAAAATGACTTCACCAAGCCATCGATAATGTTGTAGCGGCGGTCTATGACCGCCGAGGGTTCGAGGGATATTATTCGACGCTCATAGAGCGTCGCTACAATCCTGAATCAAATCGCTTTTACCGAATAATGCTTACGTCCGGATTGAGGCGAATCATTCGGGATTGCACGGGGCATAATCTCGTTCAAGTCCCCGATTGTTTCCATGCGTTTAGTCGGATGTTTTTTCAACAATCGGCTCGCGGAGCTTGATCGGGGCGGACCGGCTGCGGCGGACTCGAATGTTGAGGAGTTCCACGAATACGGAAAAGGCCATTGCAAAATAGATGTAGCCTTTGGGGATGTGTTGATTGAGGCCGTCGGCGATCAGCGCGACGCCGATGAGCAGCAGAAAACTTAGCGCGAGCATTTTTACGGTGGGATGACGATGGACAAAATCATTGATGGCGTCGGACAAGAGCAGCATGACGCCGACGGCGATCATCACCGCTGCGATCATGACGCCGATCCGGTCGGCCATGCCGACGGCGGTGATCACGGAATCGAGCGAGAAAACGATGTCCAGCAGCAAAATCTGGATGATGATGCTGACGAACGTCGACGCGGTGCGGGTGGAGACGTGACCTTCCTCTCCCTCCAGTTTGTCATGGATTTCATGCGTGCTTTTGGCGAGCAGAAACAATCCGCCGGCGATCAGGATGATATCGCGCCCCGAAATTTCCTGGCGCAAAATGGTAAAGAGCGGTTCGGTCAGCCCCATGATCCATTTGAGGGAAAATAGCAAACCGATGCGGATGAACATCGCCAGCGACAAACCGATGAGGCGGGCGCGTTTTTGCTGGTCCGCGGGGAGTTTGGCAGCGAGGATCGCGATGAAGATGATGTTATCCACGCCCAGAACAATTTCGAGCGCGGTCAGCGTCAAGAGCGCAATCCACACTTGCGGGTCGGTCAAGAATTCCATCATGATCTCCTTTTCATTGCTGGCGAAGCATCATCGGCCGTATTTGCGATGCGCGATGACTCAAGTGTGTTCGGATACCAAGAAATTGATGCGTTGTCCATCCGCGAGCGTCGCTGGCTTCTCACCGGTGTTTTGTCGCCCCGGCCGGCCGGCAGATTATCACCTTCCGCAGGTTTTCCACTTCCGTGACTTTACTTCTCCCGACGAACATTCTCCGAACCAAAACGGGAAACGTGGAACTGTTGCTTAAATGGCAATTAACGGTGGGGTGGACAGGCGCAGGCAGGCCCCGAAGTCCCATTGGCTCATACGGTTGGTTTTGAATGTGGACTCCTTTGGAGTTGATTGGGACAACGATAAAGTCTGGAGGTGGATTTCCAAATCTTCGCGCCGATAAGTAAATTCGTGTTTTTCCGCGTCCATTCGTGGGTTATAATTTCGAAATGCAGATCATCGTTGCAAGGAGGCGGTTCGTGCTGGTCGCGACGGTTTGCCTGTTTGCGACAATCACTTGCGCACAGCTTCCCAAAGTCGCGAATGGCTGGCGCGTGGAACTGGTCGCGAGCGCGCCGATGATTCAGCATCCGACGTTCGTCGTTTGCGCGCCTGATGGACGCCTGTTCATCGGCGAAGACCCGATGGATATGAAACCGCCCGCGCGCGATCAGCGTGGACGCGTCGTCTGCTTGCATCCCGATGGGCGTGAAACGGTATTTGCCGATCAACTCTTCGCGCCGTTTGGTCTGTTGTACCTCGATGGTAAAGTTTACGTGCATCATTCCCCCAAGTTCAGCGTTTGGGATGATGACGGCAGCGGTGTCGGGAAAAATCGCGTGGATTTAATCGAGCAAACCAATCCCGAACCGTGGGCGCTGGATTGGAACGATCATGTGCCAGCGAATATGCGCTTGGCGATGGATGGTCATCTCTATATGGCTGTTGGCGATAAAGGGATCTACGGCGCGTTCGGTCGCGACGGCAAATCAGTTGCCTTGCGTGGCGGCGGCGTGTTGCGGCTGCGACCGAATGCAACGGAGTTGGAGATTTTCTCGACCGGCACGCGGAACATCCTCGACGTGGCAATCAATGCCGAGGACGACGTTTTCACGTACGACAATACCGACGAGCATGATTGGCTTTCACGACTCACGCACATGGCAGACGGCGGGTTCTACGGGTACCCGTGGGATTTTCAGCCCCGTCGGTCGTACACACTTTGGAAATTCGCCGATTACGGCCAGGGCGCCGCCACCGCCGCCATTGCCTACAACGAAGACGCGCTCCCGCCCGATTATCGCGGAAATTTGTTTCTCTGCGACTTCGGTCGGCAGGAAGTCCTGCGCGTGCAAATTGCCCGCGAGGGGGCGACGTATCGCGAGGTCGCTCATGAAAAACTCCTCTCCGCCAACGGATTCGAATTTCGACCGATGGGAATCGCGGTTGCGCCCGACGGCTTAAGTTTCTACGTGACCGACTGGGTTCAATACGACCGCGCCAAAGTCACCGTCGGCAAAATCTACAAGGTCACGTACACCGGAAAAAATCTGGCCGCGCCAAAACCTGCTTGGTTCCCCCGTGCCGCCATGGGGCAATCGTTCGAGGCGACAACCGCTGAACTCACCGGGGCGCTCGCCCATCCTGCCCAAAGCGTCCGTCTCACGGCGCAGCGGCGGCTCGCGGAACGAGGGCGTGAGGCGGTGAAACCGATCGTTGCATTGCTCGGAGACAAAAAATCGCCGCCACACTCCCAGTGGCATGCCATCTGGGCGCTCGATGCAATTGACGGCGGAACATCTGCGCGTAGGCAAATCCTCGCGCTTGCCAAAGACGGCGAATCCAGCGTGCGGTTGCAAGCCATTCGTCAACTCGGCACGCGGCGAGTTCGTGACACCGCGCCGTTGCTCATCCGAGCGCTTCGCGATCCCGATGCTCTGATTAGGTTTCAAGCCGCAACGGCGCTCGGACGGGTCGGGGATCCATCCGCCATCAACCCGTTGCTGGCGGCGCTTGACGAAAAAGATTTATTCGCGCGCCACGCCGTTTTCACCGCGCTCCATCGAATCGGTCGCGCCGAGCCTACGCGATGGAACGCCATTGTTCGCGGATTGCGGAGCGAAAATGCCCCCGTGCGCGAAGGCACTCTGTTTGCGGTGCGCGAAACCCATCATCAAACCATCGTGGCGGCTCTTTCGGATTTTGTGCGTGGTCAATCCGACGCAGCGGAGCGCGCGACGGCGCTTCGATTCCTAGGCGATTTACGATTGCAGGATCTTCCCTGGAACGGCAAGTGGTGGAAATCTCCCTATCATCCCGCGCTCTCACCTCGCCCGCCAAAGACCGAAGCATGGACGGGAACGGCAAGCGTCACCGAAACTTTGCTGACCGCGCTTGATGACGAACAGCCTGTTGTTCGACAAGCGGCGGCGGAATCACTGCGCGGGGCGAAGGACGGCCAGATCGGCGCGAAACTGGCCGCGAGTTTGCGCGTCGAAACCGATCGCAGCGCGAAGAAAGTGTTGCTGCGCGCACTTGCGTCCGCCGACGAAAAACTCGCCGGGACGGCTCTTGGAGAGATGGTTTCCAGTGCGGACGGCGATGTGCTCCTTGAAACGATTGGAGTCGCACTCGATTTGCGGACCGTCGGCGTTCTGATGGATTTTCTTAAGACGAATCCGAACGATACGGCGGCATTGACGGCGGCGATTGGCGCGCTTGGGTCGCTCAAGGCACGGGAGTCGGTGCCGCTGTTACTGCATCAGATAAAACACGCAAACCTCGAAGTGCGTACGGCGGCCATTGTTGCGCTTGGGAACTGTCGCGACGCGCAAGCCGTTCCGGCGTTGGTGGAAGCGTTTGAGAACGAGAACGCCAAGCGAGCTGCCGCCGAGGCGCTGGTAAAAATTCCCGACGTGCGGGCGTTGGACGCTTATTTGTTCGGCTTGGAAAGCGCGAACAAGGAATTTCGCGACCGCAGCCGCGTCGCTCTAAAGAAGATCCGGAGCGAAGCGCAGCCGACGTTGCAGAAGCGCGCTGCATCGTTTCCCCCAAAATTGTTGCGCGAACTGCAAGGGATTTATCCGGAGGACGCGGTGTTCGAGTCGGACGCGCCGAAATTGGATGCGACGGATTATCTCGCCTTCGCACGAAAGAACCCGGGGGACGCGGCGCGCGGGAGAAAGATTTTCTTTGACGCCAAAGGTGTCGCCTGCTCGAAATGTCACCTTGTTGAAACCGAAGGCGGGAAGATCGGGCCTGATCTATCCAAGATAGGCCAGCAATATACGCGGGATCAATTGGCCGAGAGCGTGCTCTTCCCGAGTAAATTTGTCCGCGAAGATTACCGGCAGGTCATTGTCCAAACGAGCGATGGTGAGGACATCGCGGGAATGATTGTGGAAGACACGGCCGAGGCGCTCACGCTGGCTGATGCCGCTGGCGAGAGGCATCGCATCCAGCGCACGCAAATCCAGTCGCGCCGCACCAGCGAGCTGTCGCTCATGCCCGATGGAATCCATGCGGGGTTTTCGACTCAAGACTTTTCCGATTTGATCACCTTCTTGGAATCTTTAAAATAATGACAGGGTGTTTGCATCCAGGTAGGCTTGTTGCTGCGGATCCCGGCATGGGTATAATCGACATCACAATTCGAGAGGCGAACGCGGAGGAGATTCTCGAATTGCGTCATACCGTCCTGCGTGCCGGTCTTCCGGCCGAGACTGCGCGGTTTCCGGGTGATGATCGCCCCGCTACGCGCCATTTTGTTGCGGTTGAGAATGGCCGTGTGGTGGGTTGTCTGACGTATCTCCGATCCGAGTGGGAAGGATGTGCTGCGTGGCAATTACGGGGAATGGCAGTCGCGACAGATCGGCAGCGGAACGGGATCGGCCGGCAATTGTTGCAGCAAGCGGAAACTGTCTTGTGCTGTGAATCGCGTGAGGATTTGTTTTGGTGCAACGCGCGCATTTCCGCCGCAGTCTTTTATGAAAAACTGGGGTGGCACACGGTTTCCGAAGTGTTCGACGTCGAAACCGCCGGTCCCCATGTAAAGATGATTCGAAGGGTGCAACCACCGAAAACCGACAAAGGCGCCACCAATCCCACCCCATCACTTCCCGGCAACGAACAATGATGTGTTGTTGTCTTGCATCACCAGCGGGAGTACACTACCGAATATGCAATCCAGGTGGAACTCACTTGCAAATGGATTTTGCATCCTTACCGCTTTGTTCATCCCCATCCTTTTCGTGATCGCCGACGATTTTACCGTAAGCGAAAACGAGCAGCGGATTCGGATCGAGACACCACAGCTCGCGGCGGAGATTCGCAAGCGCGATTACGTAACGGGCGTGGCAGGCGGATCATTTCTCGACAAACGCACGGGATTTCGGGATGCGGGATTCGGCCTGGATATCGTGGATTGGATCATGGAAGAAGGCAGCGACGAGAGTTATCGCGACAAACTCGACCGTGAACTGGTCTATCAATTCAACAACAGCTACCACGGCAAACGGGCGAAACGCAGCATCGAAGGCCCTCAAATCTGCACGCAAGCCAAACAACTCGCGCCGACCGTGCTGCGCGGGCGCGATTTTGTGGCGGTGAAACAAAGCTTTCAGTACCGCACCGCCGCGCCGAACCACAAAGCCGGCTCGACGTGGACGCAGACGATCATTTTTCCAAAAGACGCGCGTTACTTCGTCTCGTGCGACCGGATTGACTCGGTGAACAGCAGCGACACGATGTTTCTGCGGTTGGACATGCCCGGACACATCAAACACAAGCGTGGCGACACGTTCAGCGAGGTGTACTTGAGTTACTTCTCGACACGCGAGCAACAGACCGTTCCCGCCAGCGAGTTCTTTGAAGATTTTGCGCCGGATGCGAAATTCAATTATCGGCGAGACACCAACAAAATGCCCGAGCGGTTCATTCGCGCCTATCGTCTTCGCGACCCGGCCACGGGCAAGGACGGCCCCTGGCTGGCGGGGATGACGCTTGAACCATCGGTGGTGTACGAGGCATGGTGTCATCAGCGCGGCTACGTTTGCATGATCGAAGAATTCGGCGGTCGTCCACGTCGCGCCGGCGAATCGTTCAGCGCGGCGTTTATCGTCGGCTACTTCGATTCCATCGAGGAGATGCACAAGATTTACGACCGATACAAAGGCAATACCGGACTGATAGCGGACGAGAAGGGTTGGAAGCTGACAAGGTAAAAGTGAAACGATATCGCATTATCGTTATTTTGTGCTTCTTGGCGGCCAGCGTCGCGTTGGCCGATGACTACGACGACTTGCTGGATCGGCTGCGTCGCGACAATCCCGCCGAGTATGAGAAGGTCAAGTCGCTCGACCGCGCGACGGGGTTGCGGTTCTTGCAGGAGCGATACAGCAGGCAGGGCGACAAGAAGGAGGAGAAGAAACAGCCCGTCGGTGACAAGTCGCAGCCAAAAGGCGACAAGACGCCCGTGACAAACGTTGGCGAGAAAAAAACTGCGCAGCCTCGACCGTTGCCCGCGCGCGTCGAGCGGTTCACAATAATCGAGACGATTCAGGTTGGTGAGTTTGCAATTGATTTATGCCGCCGTGAAGACGGCGCGTTTGGGTTGGGTGAAATTCGCAAAGGCGTAATACCGATTCGTCGCGCGGATTTCCTGATTACGTGGCAGGCGGACGGCAAATTTCCGACCTATGGCGGACGAACCGGCTCGATCATTTCGCTTAGAAATCCGAATGCGACGCTGACGATTTCACCGGAAAGACGCGAAAACGCGGGAACGACGTTTCTAGGATTGAAAATGCAATTCAAGGCCGAGCGCGGGCCGATCATCGAGACCGTGTCATGGGAGGTGGGTGGATCATCGCGCGGGTTGAGCTATTGGGATGGATATCGCGGCTGGAGCGCGCCAGCCGCGTGGCAGCCAGCCGACGCGGTGATGGAAACGAATCCAAAGCTGATGCCGTCGCTGCTGAGCGGGACGGGGTTTCAATTCGAGCATCGCGAAAAGGATGCCCTGTTGATCTTTCACGCGACACCGGGCGATCGGCTCAAGAACGTCTCGCGCGGCGAGGCGCTGGAGTTCGAGACGATCTTTGATGGGGTGAGCGAAGTCAATCGCTACGTTTTCTTAACCGAGACGCGCGACAGCCGGATCAATCTCTGGACGCGCGGTTATGAGATGGCGCACGCGGAATTACGGAAGACATTCGAGTTGCCGGCGCGATCGGCGGAGGCGATGTGCGCGTGGCCGCCCTTCGGGCGGATTGGGTTTCGAGAGATGGCGGCGGCCTTGGTAGAGCTCAGCGCACAGCAGGGGTTTACCAGCGTTTACATTGACGTGATTTGGGACAACATCGAACAGCACGGGGGCGAGAAGAACATGAATGTGTGGGATTTGTCGGTGTGTGGTGGCTACGGCGGCGAGGCGGGACTGCGCGCGTTGGTTGAGGAATGTCACAAACGCGGGTTGAAAGTGATTGCGTGGACGCCGTCGGGACATTTGAATGCGGGAGCGCCGATTTGGGGTCAGCATCCGGAATGGGTTTTGAAAAACCGTCTCGGCGACAAGGCATTGAATCCAAGCGGGATTTGGCAAGGCGATCTTAGCAGCGGGTTCCACGGATACTATCGCGACCGCATCGCGGGCGTTGTGCGCAAGTTTGGTCTCGACGGATTGTGGATGGATTCCCATCTTGGTTACGCGCAGCAATATCAATCGCCCGGGCACGCGGCGCGACTGGCGGAGATATACCGCGACTTCATTCGCGCGGGCGCGCGGCAGTTCATTGTCGAGGGTGACGCCTCCGTGCTCGGCACGTATGGCATCGGGATTGATGACAGTTGGAAACAGGAATGGGGAAAAATTCCCGACCCCGATCTTTATTACGGCGCGACCTTGATGGGCTGGTTTCACGATCCGCGATTGCACCAGGAACATTTCCGTCGTTGGATGGCGGCGGGGGCGACGTGGGTAGTGAGTCGCGAATTTCTGGACAGCGGCAAACTGGTCGGCGCAGAGTTCGATGCGGCACGCCGCGACGCGCTGGCGGTCGTCGCCGATTACAGGCGCGTGAAAGACAAAATGACGCATCGCTTCGTTCACGCTGACGACAGCGGGTATACCTGGACCAACGACCGCGACAAGACGAAAGTGGTCTGGCTTTTGCACGACGCGACGTTGCCGAACGGCCAGCGTGGCGAAGCGGGAAAGGTTTATATTATCGAGGAACGAACAGCTCGTTGAGAGTCAATTTATGCCCCTTTCCATCAAGTTAGCAAAAAGACTCTATCTACTTGCCGTATCGATTGCCCTTCAGTCCACGTCCCGCCACTGCCCCTACCGACGCCACCGCGACAGGCAACGCGCGCGCCTTTTCGCCGATGTAAATGCCTATGACTTTGCCGTGGATCATTTTCCGAATAAACGGCCAAGAAAGCTTCTGCCGCCGCCTATTTCGTAAAATGGCTTGGTTTGGGTCAGAAAATAGTCGCCGATGTCATCCGTTTCATCCAAGCTGATGAAGTCCACGTTCCCCTCGAACACGTCGCGCGTGACCATGGCTGCGTCCTGCGAGATCTGGTCAATTTTTTCCTCGTCCATCTTCAGCGCGATCAATAGATGCGGCGACTCATCAGAAGCAGCATCAAAATACTGCGCCAGATACCCCGCTTGCACCGCGGGCGTGCGTGTGAAGAGGTCTTGCAGGGCGCGCACTAAATCGTGTGGATACTTGGAAGGCTCGCCGATCATCACTTGCCGATCTTCTTCCAGCACCTCCGTCGGCGCGGATTCCAAAATCGTCCCCGACGCAATGTCCGCCATTTCATCCTGCGTCAACACTTTGCCATAGGCGCAGTCGGGGTTGAGAATCGCGGGTAGATCGCCCTCGGCAAGCATCTCGAACAAATCCTTCGCGGGAAACGCCAGATAAGACCAGTTTCCTCCCGTCCTGTCGAGAGACTCGCGCGCACGTTCCAGCGACGTGAAGAGCGCAATGCCTTTCCGCTCGTCGTTTGACCACGAAACAAACTGCACCGATTCGCCCTTGCGGAACGTCCGTACCCCTTCGCCCTCCTCCGGCGGCGTCAAGACGAAGATCGTGGACTCCATCAGCAAGCGATAAAACTCTGGGCGCACCGCGGGATTGTCCGCTGCATCCATCAACAGCCGTTCCAACTCATTCGCGGGCGTAAACTCTGCACTCATGATTCCCTAAGGAACACGACGCTAGATTGCTGTCGCGACCAAATCGCCGACCTCACTGGTCGAATATCCCATTCTTGTCGCCGCTAAGTCTTTGAGTTTTTCGCGGACAACTTTGATCACCGCGGCTTCGATGGCGGCGGCGGCTTTATTAAGCGCCTCCGCGGATTCGCGGTCTCCCAGGAAATCCAGCATCATGCCACCCGCGCAGATGGCGGCGAGCGGGTTGATGACGTTTTTGCCCGTGTATTTTGGCGCGCTGCCACCAATCGGCTCGAACATGCTGGTGCCTTGCGGATTGATGTTGCCGCCGGCGGCGATGCCCATGCCGCCTTGGATCATCGCGCCGAGGTCGGTAATGATGTCGCCAAACATGTTGTCGGTAACGATCACGTCGAACCATTCGGGATTTTTTACCATCCACATGGTCGTGGCATCCACGTGGGCGTAATCGCGCTTGATATCGGTGAAATCTTTCGCGCCGATCTCGTGGAACGCGCGTTCCCAAAGATCGAAGGCGTAGGTGAGAACGTTGGTCTTGCCGCAGAGGGTCAGTTTCTTATTTTTGTTCCGTTTGCGGGTGTACTCGAAGGCGTAGCGCAAGCAGCGTTCGACGCCGCGGCGGGTGTTGATGCTTTCCTGCACGGCGATTTCGTTCGATGTACCCTTGAAAACGAAACCGCCGCTGCCAGTGTAGAGGCCTTCGTTGTTTTCGCGAACGACGACGAAGTCAATCTGATCGGGCGTCTTATCCTTTAATGGGCAATAGCGCGCGTCGTAGAGTTTGACGGGGCGTAGATTGATGTATTGTTCCAGCTCGAACCGGGTGCGAAGGAGCAATCCTTTTTCGAGGATGCCGGGTTTCACGTCGGGATGACCGATGGCGCCGAGGTAAATGGCTTTGAACTTGCGCAGTTCGGCCAGCACGGAATCGGGCAATATCTCGCCGGTCTTGAGATAGCGATTGCCGCCGAGATCATAGTCGTGCCAGTTGATTGCGAACCCGAATTTTTTCGACGCGGCGTCCGCGACTTTTTTGCCTTCCCGGATGACTTCAGGACCGGTGCCGTCGCCGGCCATTACTGCGATATCGTAGGTTTTCATAGGAGGGGCGAGTGTAGCGGACTGCGCGGATTTTTCAACCTCAAGGTTGGCGATTTTTTTTCCTAGCTTCCAAGGCGAGGGCTAGATTGGCTCGCGCAGGGGCAAGGTTGGCTTGGACTCGCAGGGCAGCTTCGAAATGAACAATGGCATCGTCCAGTTTTCCAGCCTGCAAGAGGAGAGCACCAAGATTATTATGGGCTCGAGCGTGATGGGGATCGATCCGGAGCGTTTCGGTATAATGTTGAAATGCCTCTTGAGCGCGTCCCCTCCTTTCGAGTGCGTGAGCGAGGTCGAAATGGGAGGATGCGTCGCGGGGCGAAAAACGCGCCGCTTGGGTGTAGTGGGCAATGGCATCGTCCATTCGGCCGGACCGATCCAACAATCGAGCCAGATTCGAATGTGCTTCGGGCAAGTTCGGGCTGGCTCGGAGGGCTTTTTGATAAAGATCTAAGGCGTCGTTGGACCGGCCTTGTACATCCATGATATAGCCAAGATTCAAGTACGGTTGGGCGAAGTTGGGGTTCGCGCGGATCGCTTCTTGATATTCCCGCGAGGCTTCGTCGAGGCGACCTCTGTTCATGAATTCCACGCCCAGATTATACCGGGCGCGGGCATTTTGCGGTTGATGTTTCAACACATCCTTCCACAAGGCTAAGTCATTGCGATACACCTCATTTCGGTGGCGGGAAAGGACGAGCAATATCAGCGCGAGGATGCCTGTGCTGACGGAAATCAAGAATTTGCCACGCCTCGGCAATCGTCCCGCCCAGTGCCAAACGATAATCACTACCGCCGCCACAATTGCGATCAACGGCAAATACATCCGTCGTTCCGCGGCAATTTCAGTGACCAGCGGCAACAGACTGGAAGTGGGCGCCAGGATCAGAAAAAACCATGCCCCGATAAATCCCCAAACCGACCCGCGCCGGATCGCCAAGACCGTTACACCAACCAGAGCAATCACGAGACAAATTGGCAAAGCCACATCGGTGAAACCTTTTGCCAGTGGCCAATGATGATAATCCGCCAGCAGCGGAGCTGGCCAAAACGCCAACCGGACATAATGCAAAAGCACTCCGCTTTGTGTCATTGCATATTGCCATGGTGTTACTCCTTCAAAGCCAAGACCAGCCACCGCGCGATGATGGCCGGGTAGGAGCAGTATCATGGTTATCAGCCATGTCGCCATCAACCCGCCGTAAAATCGCTTGCGCGCGTTCCATATTGCTTTCCATGATTCTGCCAGAAAAATGCGGTCGTAGAGCATCGCCATCAACGGCGCTGTAACCATAACTTCCTTGCTGGCCATGCCCAGCGCGCACGCCAGAATCCCGATCCATTGCCATTTTATTGCGGAACCGGGCTCCGCGGCGCGCGCAACGCAAACGATTGTTGCCAGATAAAAAACCCCCATCAACAATTCAGTTCGTTGGCTGATGTAGCTGACGCTCTCGGTCAATAACGGGTGCACCGACCAAAGCAACGCGACTGCGAATGCTAATCCGCCACTCGCGTTGCCATGCTCACGCGCCAACCTCGGAGTTTTCAAGGTGAGTCGGACGAGCGCGAACACCAACAAACTATTCGCTAGATGCAACGCTAGATTGACGAAATGATAGCCACGCACATCGTTCCCGCTGATCAAATAGTTGAGGGCGAAACTGAACGCGGCAACGGGGCGGCCAGCAACCGGGCCATGGTCCGTTTTGCCCGCTTCCCACGGCGGCCAGAGCCGGCCAATGTTGGGATTCCGCTCGATGACTTCCTTGTCATCAAAAATAAATTCGCCGAGAAAGCTGTTTTGATACGCAGCAAATCCCGCCAATACAAGAATCAAGGCGAACAATTGTTCCGGCCGTCGAACGGATGGTTGATTGCTCATGGTTTCGGTTGATGGGCGGTTGGTTCGGGTAATTTCTGTTCGCGATAGGTGTTCAGCTTTTTTTCCGTAGTAGCAGCGAGTTCCGTCTTTCCAGCGGCACGTGCGAGCGTCAGCGCTCGTTCTGCCGCTTGGATTGCGTCCGGCCATTGTCCGGATTCTGCGTAGGCAGAGGAAAGTGTGTCGAGGGCTTCCGGCCAATCGGGGCGCAATCGAAGCGCGGCCAGGTATTCGGCGATGGCATCCGACTGTTTCCCCAGCCGCCGCATCGTGGTGGCTAAATTGTAATGCGCATCCGGCAAATCCGGTCGCCGTTGGAGGACAGCAGAGAATTGTGTCGCGGCGCGTTCAAACTCTCCCAGCTGATAGAGCGCCAAGCCTAAATTCATCTGCGCTGCCATGGTATCGGGGCGTAGCCGAACCACTTCCGCAAAATGTTTGCTGGCGCCGGAGAAATCGCCCCGTCGAAACAGGAGATTGGCCAGATTATTGTGCGCATCGGTAAAGTCAGGACGAACACGGATAGCATCGCGGTACGCGCGCGCCGCGTCATCCGCACGACCCAGTTGCGCGAGTGTTTGCGCATAATTGTAAAGCGTGGTGGCATCGGAGGGATTGCTAGACAAGGATTGTTGGTAACAGAGAACCGCTTCCTCAAGCTTCCCGAGTTTTAAGAGTGCGTTGCCAAGATTATAGAGTGCTTGAGAATTCATCGGATCCAGTCGTAATACCTGGCGGTATTCATCCATCGCCTCGTCCAATTGCCCCTGACTCGCGAGCGCGACGCCAAGATTGGTTCGGGCAATTGCATAATTCGGGCGAACCTGGAGCGCTTGTTGATAGTGCGAGATTGCTTCTTTGATTCGACCTTGCCGGAACAAGGCGATTCCCAGTCCGCAATGTGACGGTGGATGGTTCGGATTCAATTGCAAAGCCGTTTGAAAGCGGGGAATAGCTTCATCTGTTTTTTCGAGCTTCAAGAGTGCCGTGCCAAGATTGGAGAGTGCCAATGGGTAATCAGGAACCAATTGGAGCGCCATTTCATAGCTGCTGATTGCTTTGTGATAGTTCTCGGCTTGAGCAAATGCGAAACCGAGATTGTTGTGGGCACGCGCATTTTGAGGCCGCTTTTGGATCGTGTCCGACCAAATGACAATGTCGGATTGATACTCTTGATTGCGCTCGACCGTCAACCATCCCAGTACGATGACAACAACGATCGTTAAGATCCATCCCACCCGGCTGTCCACGTGCGGTCTGCGATTGCATAACCAGACATAGCCACCCACGAATGTTCCAGCGATCAGGGCGATCAACGGCAAATACATCCGTCGTTCCGCTGCCACTTCAGTTTGTAGTGGCAAGACGCTGGAAGTCGGCGCAAGGACAAAGAAAAAAAATGCGCCGAGAAATCCCCACGGAGATGCTCGCCAAACCGCCCAGACTGTTGCCGCAACCAAACCAACCATCAATGTCATCGGCAGGGTGACATCCGCCAAGCTTTGGGCCACCGGCCAATCCGCGTAATCCAGCACCAACGGACCCGGCCAGAATGCGAGCCGCAAATAATGCAGTATCACCCCGGATTCCGTCATCAAGTATTGCCACGATGACAAATTTTCCAGCGAAAACCCAGCGACTTCGCGATGATGACCCGGTAACACCAGGAACAATAACAATCCCCAAGTCATCGCCAATCCCCCATGGATTTGCCAGCGCCCATGAACCGCGTCCCGCCAAGTTTTTGCCCAAAATATTCGGTGATAGAGAAATGCCATGAGCGGCGCGCTGACCATCACCTCTTTGCTCGCCATTCCGGACGCGCATGACGCTATCGCAAGCGCATCCCATTTCCAAGGCGACGCGGATTCCATCGAACGCGCGACGCAGTAGAGCGTTGTCAGAAAAAAAACGCCCATCAGTAATTCCGTCCGCTGTGTGATGTAGTTCACGCCCTCGGTTTGCAACGGGTGAACCATCCATACCAATGCAACGGCAAACGCCAGGCTGGTCGATCTTGCCCCAACACGTTCGCGAAGGCGGGGACTTTGCAATGTTCGTCGCACCAGCGCGAACGCCAACAAACCAGCTATAAGGTGCAGACCGATGTTGACGGCATGATAGCCGCGAGGATCTAGTGCGCCCATTGCATAGTTGAGCGCGAACGAAAATGCAGAAATCGGGCGCCCCGCTGTAGGTCCTGAATCCGACTGCCATGTTTCCCAAAATGGCCAGAGCTGTCGAATGTGCGGGTTCTCCACAACTGAATCGTAATCGTCCCAGAGGAACGGCCCCCCAAAACCATTGTGATATGCCACCAACCCGGCAAGCAAAAGTCCTATCCACGGAAAATATCGTTTGCCGAGGATCGCTGTCTCACTGGCCGTATCCATCGCGCCATCCTAATGGGGCGTGGCTTTCTCGGCGCCCAACCCCGTGTTGGCGCGCACCACCAATTCATTGAACTTCGCCTCGGCGTGGGGTTCACGGCTGATCAATGTCCCGACGATCGCGCCGAGAAAGCCAAGCGGGATGCTCACAATGCCAGGGTTTTCAAGCGGGAAAACCGGTTTGGCCAGTAAGCCATTGGGTCCGATTAGAATTAACGCAATCGAACTCGCCAGCCCGGTGGCCAATCCCATTACGGCTCCGAGCGTATTGAAGCGTCGCCAGAAAATCGAGAATACAATTGCCGGCAGATTAGCCGACGCCGCAACGGCAAACGCCAGCGCGACCAAAAAAGCCACGTTGGCTGTCGGGCCTAGGACGATGGCAATGAACATCGCCGCAGCGCCGACAACAAACGCCGTTACTCGCGCGACGCGCACCTCCTCGCCGGGACTGCGCTCGGTGCCACGGTGAATGACATTTGTCCAGAAATCGTGCGCGAAACTGGTGCTGGCGCTGATTGTCAGTCCTGCCACCACGGCGAGGATCGTCGCAAATGCTACCGCACTGATGAATGCGAAGAAAAGGTCGCCACCCAGTTTTTTTGCTAGCAAGGGCGCCGCAAGGTTGTTGTTCGGCTTGATAATCTGGCCGCTCTGCTCCAGTTGCGCGCGAAACAGCGGCGCTTTGTCTCCACTCTTGGCAATGAATTCTTCCGCGGCTTTGTCTTTTAGTACTACACCGATATTGTCTTTTCCGACTATGGTCGCGGCTCCAAAGCCAAGGAACGTTGTCATGATGTAGAACAAGCCAATGATCACCATCGCCCAGACGACACTGATCCTCGCGGTCTTGGCGTCGGGCACGGTATAAAACCGCACGAGGATATGCGGCAATCCTGCCGTGCCAAATATGAGTGCCATGCCAAGTGATATCAATTCCAGCGCGCCGAGGGAGCCTTTGTATTTCCAGCCTGACTGCATAAAGTCCTGTGTCACTGTAGTCACAGCACCATCTTTGACGGCGTGCGATGTCACCTGGGCGATCGCGTCGAAGAACGCAGCAAAACTGAAATCGAAGTGACCGAGCACCATCACACTTAACAAAATCGTGCCGGTCATCAACAATACTGCCTTGATAATTTGCACCCACGTTGTCGCCAGCATCCCGCCGAAGACGACATAGATGATCATCAATAGCCCGACGCTGATGACTGCCACATTGAAATTGAGCCCGAGCAGCAGCGACACCACCGATCCCGCACCGACCATCTGCGCGATCATGTAAAACGTCGAGACGGTCAGCGTCGAGAGCGATGCCATCGCGCGCACCGGTCGAGGGCTAAGCCGGTATGCCAACACATCCGCCATCGTGTATTTGCCCGCGTTACGAAGCGGCTCGGCTACGATGAGCAGTACGGTGAGATAAGCAACCAACCAGCCGACCGAATACATAAACCCATCGTAACCGAAAAATGCAATCATCCCGGCGATGCCCAGGAAACTCGCCGCGCTCATGTAATCGCCCGCCACCGCCAGCCCGTTTTGCCACCCAGTAATTTGTCGGCCCGCGGCAAAATAGGCGCTCGCTCCACTCGACTTGCGCGCCGACCAATACGTAATGACCAGCGTGATCGCAATGAAGACCAAAAACATTGCCAGCGCCATTTATTTGCCTCCTTTGCTGGCCTTGTCGGCGATGTCCTTTGCCTTCTTGTCAAAATTGCCTGCAGCGCGAAGATAGAGCCCTGCTAAAATCCATGCCATAAAAAACTGCGACATAGCGAAGAGATACGCCCAGTTGACTTTGCCGATGGCTTTCCTTTGCATCAACTCCGGCGCATACCCGACCAACACCGGCAGCGCAAAATAATAGACGATGAAAAATATCGTCGCGGGCACAATGAAGCGCGCCTTGGCGGCAAGTAACGACTTGAACTCGTCGGTCGCCGCCACGCGATCCCAATCCACCACGTCCACGTCTTCATCCGCAGTCTGCTCGTGTGCGGGCTTCGGCCGCTCCTCGCCCAACCGCGCCACGTCGGTTTCTGCGCCAATTTCCGGCGTGGGATCCACCGGCTCTTTCTTCAACGGATTCTCGCTCATTGGCGCGGGAGAATGGCGGAATGTCTTGTGAAAGTAAAGCGCGGAAGAATAATAACTACGGCAGACAGAATACACGCCGGGAATCGGACAATGATATGGCAAAGAATTCGAGGACGCGATAAGGTCGGTCGTAACAGATTTAAATGAGGAATCGCCTATGAAAATTCGCCATGACAAAAGACACCACCGGTTCAGCTTGAAGCTCGGCGCGTACGAGGCCAACCTCATGTATGCGAAGCGTGGCAAAACATTGGACTTCTATCACATCTACGTTCCTGATCCCTTTCGCAACCGCGGCCACGCCGCCCGCATCCTCATCGCTGCGTTCGACTACGCCCGCCGCCATCGGTATCGAGTCATACCGAGTTGCCCCTTCATCCGCGACGATTTCCTCACTCGTTTTCCTCAGTATCAATCGCTGGTCGGGGTAGGGGAATTTCCTTTCGCGCCAGCAAAAAAAGTTCAGGTTTCCAGATAACGGGACCTGAACTCACACGGACAGTTTCTTACTATGACTTAACCGCCGGGATCTCAATCTAGTCCTATTGAATCTCGCAGAATAGAATGACGATTATCGAAGCCCCAACGGGGCACAATAGGATAGCCCAGCCCAAAGGGCTGGGTTAAATGGAAGGAAAATAAACAAGCCCTGGAAGGGCGAGAGAGAATAGCCCAGGGCGTAAGCCCTGGGAATCCGAGCAGAATCTCCAAAGCCCCAACGGAGCGGCAGAAGAATTCTGCCGCCCTTTCAGGGCTTTCTGTTGTTTTCTCTTGAACCCAGGGCTTACGCCCTGGGCTATCGGCTTTCGCCCCGATGGGGCTAGATATGGCTTATTTCCGGATTTGGAAACCATTTAACGAATTACGTTTCAACGAGCCCTGCTCATTCCTCACTCTCGCGCAGCTTGGCCAGCACGGTGAAGTCTTCCAATGTCGTCGTGTCGCCTTTGACTTCACCGCCAGTGGCGAGTTCTTTCAACAAGCGCCGCATGATTTTGCCGCTACGGGTCTTGGGCAGCGTGTCGGTGAACCGGATGTCGGCTGGCTTGGGCTTGGCAAATGTCCCGATGTCTTTGGCGATGGCGGCAATCAATTCGCTCTTGAGGCCGTCATCCGCCAGCTTGCCTGTTTTGGGCGTGACAAAACATACCAAGGCCTGGCCGGT
>CAYGDP010000007.1:128742-198216 GCA_964348665.1 uncultured Verrucomicrobiota bacterium | reverse complement strand
ACTCAACGTTTGCGTGCCATTGATGGCGATCCCGCTGCCCGCGCCGCGCGCGGCGTGATCGCGGCTGATCAGATGACGTTCGACGAGGACTTGTTTGTCAATCGGCCCCAGCGCTTCCATGCTTTCTACCATCGCGTCTTTCATTTCCGGGAGCGCCTGCGCGGCGGGGAGAATTTGTTCGAGGGCTCGTTGACGGTCAGCTTTCTTCGCCCAGCCGGGGAAGGCGATGCCACGGATGTTGCGCGCCAGCCGGACGCGTGTGGAGAGAACGATGCGGTGATTCGGGCCTTCGCCTCGCATCCATTCGCAGGGAGATTTGATGAGCGTCTCGATTTTCATGCGGTCTGTTGTCTCTTTTTCTGCTCCTGCAACGCATTGATCCGGTCCCGAATGGACGCAGCCTCTTCATAGCGCTCCTCAGAGATCGCTTTCTTGAGGAGCGTCACCAGGGTTTCGATCTGCTCGACCGTCTGCAGCGCTTTCGCAGCGCGCGAGGGAACTTTGCCGACGTGTTGCTCGGATTTGTGGATTTGCTTGAGCAACGCCGAGAGACCCGCGTCGAATGTCGTCCAGCAAGTCGGGCAGCCGAGCCGGCCGGTTTTTTTGAAATCCGCCTGGGTAAAACCGCACTCGGGGCATTGCGATGCCGCGCCCGCTGTCACACGCTCCATTTCCTTGGATGCGCCAAGGCCCACGACCAGGTCGGCAAGCGAAAACCCCGTGGACTCGGTCACGCCCTTTGCCTTTGCACAAGCTTCGCAAAGATCAATCTTTTGCACCTTGCCATCAATCACTTGGGTCAGGTGAAACGTGGCTTCATTTTCTTTGCAAACGTCACAGAGCATAGGGGTTCCTCATCTCACGAATCAATCGGCGTTCCCTCGCGTCCAGTTAACTCACGGAATCGGCGCATCAGGTCGGCGGTGATCGGACCAACTCGACCGTTCCCGATCTGGCGCCCATCGAGTCGCGTGGCGGGAATAATCTCCGCCGCTGTGCCTGTCAGAAAACACTCATCGGCGTTCATCAAATCATACCGAGTCAGGTTCGGTTCGCTGATCGCAAGCCCGGCTTCCGCGGCGAGTTCAAAGACAATTTGCCGCGTGATGCCGATCAGCGCGCCTGCCGAGAGCGGCGGCGTGTGAAGCACACCCCGTTTCACGATAAAAATATTGTCACCGGTGCATTCGGCCACGAACCCTTCGTTGTTCAGCATCACCGATTCTTCCGCTCCCGCCTGCATCCCCTCCACTTTGGCGAGGATGTTATTGAGATAGTTTAGCGATTTAATGGCGGGGCTGACTGCCGCCGTGGAGGTGCGCCGGGTCGCCACTGTCGCCAGGGTCAAACCCTTGCGGTAAAGAGCAGGCGGATAGAGTTGGATGGTGGCCGCGATGATGAAGATACTCGGACGTTTGCAGGTGAAAGGATTCAAGCCGAGCGTGCCGATCCCGCGGGTAACGACCAGCCGGATGTATCCATCGCGGATTTTGTTGGCGCGACACGCGGCGGTGCAGGCGCGGGTCAGTTGTGCCCGTGTCATCGGGATATCCAACAGGATCGCCTTGGACGACGCGAACAGGCGGTCGAGATGTTGTTCGAGCCGGAAAATCTTGCCGCCATAGACGCGGATGCCCTCGAACACGCCGTCGCCGTAGAGAAGGCCGTGATCGAAGACAGAGATCGCCGCCTTCTTCTCGTACACAAATTTGCCGTTCAAATAAATCTTCACGAGGAGTGACTATATGGATTGAGCAAGTCGCGGGCAACTAAAATGTCACCCATATTGATTGCTCGTGAATGATCGGCGTGACGGATTCCGTTTATTCCAACCATCCTCAAGGGACGGGATGCAATGGCTCCTTGTTTTTCTAAGGAAGATGGGATTACGTCCCATTCAATTTTCCGTCTGCCATGTGCAGCGTGCGCGCGCAATGCCGTTCAATCGCCTTGTCGTGGGTCACGATGACCAGCGTGGCTTGATACTCCGCGCGCAATCGCAAGAGCAACTCCAATATCGCCTCGCCCGTCTTGGAATCAAGATTGCCCGTCGGCTCGTCAGCCAAAATCACCATCGGCCGATTCATCAGCGCCCGCGCAATCGCTACCCGCTGTTGCTCGCCCCCGCTCAACTCACTCGGACGATGATGCAGCCGCTCGCCCAGCCCGACCGCTCGGAGCAATTCAGTCCCGAGTTCTTCCACCGGGCGAGCGATATGGCGTGCCGAGCCGAAGTCCCGCGAAGCGGGACGAAGGCGGGCCGGGAGCGTCACGTTTTCCAGCGAATCGAGTTCCGGCAACAAATGATAGGCTTGAAACACGAACCCGACCTTTTGGTTTCGCACCCGGGCGCGTTCCGCCGCCGATAAATCAAACAACCCCAGTCCTTCTAATTCCACGCTCCCCGCGCTGGGCGCGTCCAGCCCGCCGAGCAAATGCAAGAGCGTGCTCTTGCCTGTGCCGCTCGCGCCGACGATGCCTAGCACATCGCCGCGCTGCACATCGAGGTCAATGCCTTTCAGCACGTCCAGAGTCGTCACTCCCATCGCGTAGGTTTTGCGCAACCCGCGGGCTACGAGAATATGGGTGCTCTCACTCATATCGTAGCGCCTCCACGGGTTCGAGTCGAGCGGCGCGCCACGCGGGCAGGAGACCCGCCAGTGTGCAGATGACCAGCGCCAATACGCAAATCAACACGATGTCTCCGGGAATGACCTGCGACGGTAATTCGCTGAAGTGATAAATTTTTGCCGGGAACAGTTCAAAGCCCGTCACGTTCCTCAATAAACCTAGCAACTCATTTCGAAATGTGAGCGCCAACAATCCCGCCGCGACGCCACTAGCCACACCAAACACGCCCACGACAAACCCTTGCGCGGTGAAGATTGCCAGCACTTGCCGATCACTTGCTCCCAGCGCTTTCAAGGCGCCAATCTCGCGCGTTTTTTGCACGACAACGGTGACCAGCGTATTCATGATACAAAACCCAGCAACGATGCTGATAAAAAACATGATGATGAACATCACGTTCTTCTCCACTTGCAATGCCGAAAAGAGAGTCCGATTTTCATCCATCCACGTCCGCGCCATCAGTGGCGGTTTGAGCTGGTCGTTCAACGTCCGCGTCACCTGCAATATCGCCGGGCCGAACGGGTCGTCGGTCATCACGCCGATCCCATGCACGCCGCCCCCGACGTCGTAGATTTCCTGCGCCGTCTCCAGCGAGGTGATAAGAAAATAAGCGTCGTAATCGTAC
Organism: uncultured Verrucomicrobiota bacterium; assembly: GCA_964348665.1. Classification (GTDB taxonomy): domain Bacteria; phylum Verrucomicrobiota; class Verrucomicrobiia; order Palsa-1439; family CAYGDP01; genus CAYGDP01. The sequence continues at coordinate 194,960 of CAYGDP010000007.1, read as the reverse complement.
ATCCCACTCTGAAAAATTCCCATCACCGTCAGTTCGACAGGCAAAAACGCCTCATCCTGCTTATGGGCGACCTTTAACACACGCGGGCCTGCCACCGTGATTTTGTCTCCCGCGAAAATCTGCGCCCGGCGCGCCAGCTCGCTCCCAACCAACACGTTGTCGCTCTGCAGATCAAATTTTCCCCCGGGCAGAACATATTTTGCGATATCACTGACGCCTTTCTCGCGTTTCGGTTCAATGCCTTTGATTACTCCCGTGAAGAACGTGTCGCGAAACTCCAGCATGACCGGACCAACCACGAACGGGGCGGCAGCGCGCACGTGTGGCGTCTTTTCAGCAGTCGCCGCCACGGTTTCCCAGTCGCGCATTACCTCGTCGCTCACGACGATGACGTGCGAATTCATGCCGAGCATGATCAATTTCAGATCGCGCCCCATCCCGTTCATCACTGACAGCACCACGACCAGTACCATCACGCCGATGGCCACGCCCAGCACCGAGATCACCGTGATCACGGAAACAAACGTCCGTTTCGGCTTGAGGTAGCGCAGGCAAAGAAAAAGTTCGACGGGGAGGTTCATGAATAAATGGCAGGGGTGAGCCGTTGGCTAGCCCGAATTCTGCTTAACGGACGCGCGAGGCGGCGCGTCCCTACTGTCCTACTTGCTGCATCTCGCGACGTAATACCCAGTTGCGAAAGTCCTGTTGATCCACTTGCGGCCTGTTTTTCAGCCCATATTTCTTCCACCATCCAATCAAACCCTTTTCGCGGAGATATGCCATGTTCCGCTCCCACATCTCGTCTGGGGTCGAGGTCAGGCAGATGGCGAAGTGCCACCGTTTGTCGTCGGTGAGTCCGCGCATTTATTTGAGCTTTCGGAACACCTTGACCGCTTCTTTTCGCATGACGAGCCATCGTAGTCCATTCGTTTCGGAAACGCAAACAGCTATACCAAATCCACGGGGCGACGCCACGCAGAATCGGGTCAATCCTCGAGCGCCGCGACCACCATCTCTATCGCCCGCAGTTGCTTCCGCAGCGGCAACACCGACAACAGCGGCAAGTGGATGAACCCGCATGGCACACGTGAATGTCGCAATGCCAAGTAAAAAATGTGGTTGCAGATAAACGTCCCTGCGTGATGTGAAATACTCACGGGAATCCGTGCCCGTTTCAGTCGCCGATATAGCACGTCAATCGGCAACCGAGTCGGCAACGCCAGCGGCCCGGCCGTAATGCGCCGACGCCACCGACACTCGCGGCGCTCCTCGTGATGATCCACGTTCAGAGCCACTGCTTCTAATCCAATCGTCCGCCGATTCACCGCTAAACCCAACATCACAATCGCCGCCGGCTTCCGCTGACGAATCAACCGCAAGATAGCATTCCCCGCTGCATCAAACCGTACTGGCAACACTTCTCCACCGAGCGCTAGCGCCACTTCCCCGCTTGGATTGCGCGGATTCATTCCCCACGACTCAAAACCAGTCAGCAGAATGTTCATTAGAACGCAAACATTCACTCCCGAGTTTTGATCGGCGTTACCGTCACCGTCGCGATCATCAGAGGCTTGCTCAAATCTTCGCCGTAGGCTTCCATCAGCAGTTCCTTCGGTTTCGTTTCGCGAATGATGATCGTCCATGGCTGTGTCGGTTTCTCGCCATCTTCGAAATGCGCGAACTTTTCGTTCGAGGGCCAACTCGCCGCGAGATACGTCCCGATGCTTCCACCGACCTCTGCTTGGCTATGATACGCTGCGGCAGCGCCGGGATTGCGATTGACGCTTTCCAGCAAGTACTTCGCCCGCTCAAAATCGCTCTTGAGCTTCGTCTGGTTCGGATTCCCGCAGCCAATCAAAAAAATAACTGCGAACCCACCCGAAAGAACGAAGGTCGCAATGAGAATCTGTTTGAATTTTGAGGCTTGAGGTTTCTTTGGAGTTTTCACTGCGTTGGCCTCATCAGCGGGAACAGAATCACATCTCGCAAACTTTCCTGCCCCGTTAGCGTCATCACGAGGCGGTCAATACCCAATCCCATTCCGCCCGCGGGCGGCATTCCTTGTTCCAGCGCCACGAGAAAGTCTTCGTCGAGCTTCTGTTTTTCCGCGCCAACTTGATGCTCCAATCGCTCGCGCTGGACGACCGGGTCGTTCTGCTCCGAATACGCCGGGGCGATCTCCATGCCATTGATGACGCACTCAAACACATCGAGCACCTTTGGATTTTCCCGGTTCAGTTTGGCCAGCGGCACGATCTCGGCAGGCAGGTGCGTCACAAATATCGGATCGAGCAATGTCGGCTCAATGAGTTTCTCGAAGCATTGGTTCGTCACTTCGTAGTCGGCAGTAGACGGCGGCACGTCGAGTTTGTGGTCGTGAGCGTATTGAAGGCGTTGCGCGGGTGTGCGCGTGAACCAATCTTCCCCCAATCGCTCGCGCACCAGTGCTTCGTAGGGTACGCGCCGCCACGGACGTTTCAATTGGATTGTCTTGCCATCCGTGCGTTTGATTTCCAGCGTGCCGCAAACCTTCTCCGCCACCGTTGTCACCAGCGACTCGACCAATTCCATCATCGTCTCGAAATCGCCGAATGCCTCGTACGCCTCCAGCATTGTAAATTCTGGATTATGCTTGCGGCTGATGCCTTCGTTGCGAAAATTGCGGTTGATCTCGTAAACTTTCTCGAAACCACCCACCAGCAGCCGCTTCAGATACAGCTCCGGCGCGATGCGCAGATACAAATCCAGACCGAGCGCCTTATGCCGCGTCACGAACGGTTCCGCCGCCGCGCCGCCCGCGACCGGCTGCATCATGGGCGTCTCCACCTCGATGAATCCACGCGCGTCCATGAACCGGCGAATCTCGCTGACGATCCGGCTGCGTTTGAGAAAAATCTCGCGCACTTCCTCGTTGGCGATGAGATCGAGGTAGCGCTGACGGTATCGAACTTCCACGTCTTTGAGTCCGTGCCATTTCTCGGGTAGCGGCCGCAGGGACTTGGATAGCAATGTCCAGTTCTTGATGCGCACCGAAAGCTCGCCGGCCTTGGTCTTAAACAAGGTTCCACGCACCCCGACGCAATCGCCGAGGTCCAGCGCGCCGAACGCCTCGAAATCCCACGGCGACTCGGTCAACGTTTTCTTGTCAGCAAAAAGCTGGATTTTTCCAGACTGATCGCGCAAATCGGCAAAGATGATTTTCCCCATCGTCCGCGTGGTGAGGATTCGACCGGCGAGCGCGATTTCCGTTTCCAGGGGCAACTCGCGCGCGGCGGCAATCGAGTGGGTTCGATCAAACCGTTCGCCGTAGGGATTCAATCCTGCGGCCAGCAGCGCTTCGCGTTTTTTCCGCCGCGCCAATTCCAAATCGTTCAGTTCGATCATTGCCCGCTACGATAGGATAAACCCCATCGTAACACAAGCCGACTCGTAACAATTGCAGTGTCAGAATCGGAAATCATGCCTGCCGTTTCCCGGCACGCCGAGCGAGCGGATGATTGGTTGTGTATCCCAAGGTTTCGATCAGAAGAGACAGGAACACATCACGTCGCATGGTGCCATTCTTTGCGAGGCATTTCTCAAGTCGAAGAACAGAACGGGAACATTTTTTATGTGCATTCGTGTCCATTCGTGGTTGAATGAAATCATGTTCGATGTCTTGATTCGTGGCGGGACCGTGGTGGACGGCAGAGATGCGCCAGCGCGTATCGCGGACTTAGGCGTGGCGGGCGAGAAAATCACTGCCCTTGGCGATCTCGCGACCGCGGAGGCGAAGGATATCCTCGACGCTCGCGGGAAGGTCGTCTGTCCCGGTTTCATTGACGCGCATGTGCACGGCGATTTAGTTCTGTTGTCCGAAGACGCGCCCATGGTCGCCGAGGCAGCAATTCGGCAGGGGATCACAACGTTCATCATAGGACAGGACGGTTGTAGCTACGCTCCGGCATCGCCGCCGACAATCAATTATTTTCGGGAATACTGTGCGGGGTTCAATGGCAACCCCGACATGGATTATTCATGGCGGAGCGTGGATGAATTTCTCGCGCGATTTGACCGTCGCAACTCGCTCAACGTCGCGTATCTCATCCCCAACGGTACTGTGCGGATGGAGGTGGTGGGATTGGAGAATCGTCGCGCGACGGCGGACGAGTTGCGGACGATGCGGCGAATGGTTGAGGACGGGATGGAGCAGGGCGCGATCGGGTTGTCGAGTGGTCTCGACTACATTCCGAGCCTCTACGCCGATGTGGAGGAGATGACGGAGCTTTGTCGAGAGATCGCTCCGCATGGCGGCGTGTACGTGACCCACATGCGCGCGTATCGCGATAAAGCGCTCGAAGCGATGGACGAAGTCTTTGCCGTCGGACGGAACGCGCATTGCCGTGTTCACATCTCGCATTTCAATAGCAAGGCTGACATGGTGATTCCAAAACTTGACGCGGCGCGGCAAAGCGGGATTCATCTCACATACGACAGTTATCCGTATCAAGCGGGCAGTACATTGCTGGCGATGATTTGTCTGCCCGAATGGGTGCAGGCCGGCGGGGTGGACGCGACGCTGGAGAGGCTGGCCGATAAATCTGTCCGCGCAAAACTCGCCGCGTGGTTTGCCGAACCGCCGACGGCGTTCGAGAATGTTCAATTATCGAGCGTGCCGATTCAAAGGGATTCGAGGACGATGCAAGATTCCCAATACTCCAACCTCGAAGGTCTTCCGCTGCTGGAGGCAGCGAAACAAGTCGGGTGCAGCGTAGGCGATTTGATTTGCGATCTGCTCCTGGCGTGTCGGCTCAATGTCGGGTGCATCGTCTTCCAAAAATATCGCACCGAGGATGATTTGCGCCGATTGATGCAGCGACCGGAACATATGGCCGGCAGCGACGGGATTTATGTTGGTGGCCGTCCGCATCCGCGCGGCTGGGGCGCGTTTGCCAGGTTTGTCGGTCATTACGTTCGCGAAAAAGTCTGGACGTTGGAAGAAGCGGTGCAGCACTTGAGCGCGAATGCGGCGCAGGTTTACAACCTGCGCGATCGAGGAATTGTGCGCGAAGGATTCATTGCCGATCTCGTGGTTTTCGATCCGCAAAAAATCCGAGATGTCGCCACTTACGAAAACGGTCGTCAACTCGCCGAGGGTGTCGAGCACGTGCTCGTCAACGGTCAGTTTGCGCTTCGCGACGGGAAATTTCTGGGCGCGCCCGTGGGGCGGGCCTTGCGGAGAAAGTAATGGTGGCAGCGAATTTCTTTGCGGCTGGAGGTGGTGAACGAAACCTTCGGTCGGTTGTTGTGCGGGGTCAGGAGACCCGCGCACAACAGACAGAGACCGGCGCACGACTTTTTTACTCAATCTCCAGCCCCATCAAGAACGCGTCTAATCCTTTCTGCTGTTTCTCCTGGTCGGCGCGTGCCTCGGCGACATCCTTGCGGAGCTGTTCGATTTCGGTTTCCTGCGTGTCGAACTTAGTCAGGTATCGCTTGTACACTTCGGAATTCTGCGGGATGGCTTTCATATTTTCGCGGATGCGGGTCTGTTCCTGCGAGATTTCGTTGATGCGACGGTCGAGGTCGCCGACGCGGCGTTGCGTCTGGCTTAACGCCTCGCGCATCTGAATCATCTTGGCCAGCGCGTCTTTGACTTTCTGGCTGACGACTTTTTCCCGGATGAAGACGCTGATGTAATCGTGGTTAGCATTGGTGAGGTGCACCCATTCATCATGTTGCCGTTCCTCGATGACTTCGAGCTTGGCGGTTTTGCGAGGTTCCAGCTCGACACGGAACCGATAAACCTGCTGCGTGCGCTCGGCGGGTTTTTCGGGAGCGATCAATTTCCAATCGTCGCCACGGAAGGGGTGTTCGATCAACAGCATGCGTTTTTTGTCGGACTTGCTCTTGGCCGTGTACGACCATTTGTCGCGGGATTTTCGGGTGGCAACGAGTTGGCCTTTGTAGAGGCGGCACTTGAGAAGTTCCTGCGCGCCGCCTTCCTGACGTGGCTCGACTTCGGTGGCAAGATCCACGGCATAGCTGATGAGACGATCATCGCCGGGAGGCAGGTCTTCGATGCGTGCGTCGCCTGCATAAGCATTGTCGTCAAAGACGGTGATTGGGCCTTGCATGAGGAAAACGCCGCTGGTGTTTTTCAGTTTCAAACCGTTGAGCGCGTATTTTGGATGGACATTTTGATTGTAGATGGAGAGCTTCTCGCCTTCGATGTTTGTGGTGACAATAGGCAACATCGCCGATTTCTGGCGAGCGAGCGTGACAGGCACATCAATCTTGTATTGGAACAACTCGCCCAGTTGAGTGGCTTCGGCCATGCGGCTGACACCTGCTTCGGCGAAGAAAAGCGCATCTTTATCCACGGCTTCTGCGGCAGCAGCAACGCCTCGGCCCATCCGAGCGGCCTGTGGGGCGGCAGGGGTCTTTGCCGCAAGTTGCCGCCGATCTGCTGCCTCTGCTTTTCGCAGTAATTTTTCTTCTTCGATTGCCCCTGCGTATTCCGGCGCGACGAGGCTTTCGTAGAGCTTCGGTTTCACGACAGGACGCTGGACGTAGAGCGATTGATACAAGTCCTGGATGAAACTGATGGGGCGACCGCTGACCAGCGAGAGGCTGACTCCTTTCCAGTCTTCGTCGGTGGTGTTCTCGACGATGGCCCATCCTTGGAGGAACGATTCTTTTTCCTTTGTCACATCGAGACGATAGCTGGTTTTCCAGATGGGTGTTTCCTGCAGGTAGGCAACCCGGACATTGCGCTTGCCTTTGCCGGTAAACGAGAGCGTGACAGGCTTACGCTGATTATCGAGGCCACCTGCCAAAGTCACCAGCGCCTTGCGCAATTCGGCGTCGATCTTTTCATCGAGAATCTTGACGCGTTGCACTTGCGTGAGCGGGACAGAGCGGATGCCTTGATCGGTCAGAATGTTGAGCACTTCGATCTCAATGATCTCGTCCTTGACCTGTTGACGCTGTTTTTCGACGCCGAGGATATTGCCTTTCAGGTCACTCGTGGCGGAAATCTCGGCCTGCACACCTCGGAGGCGATTGAGTATTTCGCTGAGAGATGGATTATCGGTAATGTCCACCGCGAACGATTTGAGCGTGCGCGTGATCGGGTCGCGTGAGCCGTAGGTGACAGGGGCGATCTTGCCCTTGTCGAAATCCATGAGGATCATGGACTTGAGAAGGTCGTTGATCTGGTCGGCTTTGAAGGTAAGCTCGACGGTGGCATCCCCTTCCACCTCGCCGTCGCGCTGAAAATAGCCGACGCCGCTGGAAAAGAGCACGATTTTGTTGGTCGGCAAATCCGCCGCGCGGACGTACGGGGTGACCGTTGGAGCTATTAGAAACGCCAAGAACACGGAAACGCCTAGCAAATTTCTCATTTGATTTTCTCCCATTTCGGTTTTCGTGACCATCGTAGCAGATACGGACACGTCTCACGAGAAAAAGTTCCAGCCAATTAGCGGCGAACCGCGCGAATGGATTGGGTCAACGCGACTGTCAGGTCGTAGCGCATCATCGGCGTGATGAGATAGATGCCGGGGAAGTGGGTCAAAACTTCCACCGCCAATTCGCGGGCGATGGCCACGCCTTCGCGCGCTCCCGCTTCTTTCTCCTTGCCGCGCATCCGGGCGCGGATACCGTCTGGGATTTGGATGCCGGGGACTTCGTTGTGCAGAAATTCGGCATTCCGCTCGTTGAGGAGCGGCATCACACCGAGCAACATTGGCACGCCAAAGCCTTTGACCGCATCGTGAACTTGTTTCACTTGCGCGGGGTCGAAAATCGGCTGGCTCATGATGAATTGGGCGCCGGCTTCGAGTTTTTTGACGAGACGTCGGATTTGGATATCGAGGTGTTTCGTGTTGGGGTTGAACGTGCAGCCGATTACAAACCGCGTGCGGCCTTTGAGCTCACGACCCGAAAGGGCAAACCCCTCGTTCATCCGCTTCATCAGAGCGATAAGCATGATGGAGTTGAGATCGTAAACGTTGGTCGCTTCGGGGTGATCGCCCGTCTTGGCGGGATCGCCAGTCAGGGCGAGGACGTGGTCGATGCCGAGCGCGTGCATACCGAGCAATTCGGATTGTGTGCCGATCAGGTTGCGGTCGCGACAGCTCAAGTGCAAGAGCGGCAGCGCGCCACAACGTTCCTGGATGAGCGATCCCATGGCGAGGTTCGAAGTGCGCATGATGGCAAGCGAATTGTCTGCCAGCGTGACGGCGTCGGCCCCCGCTTCTCGGAGGGCGCGCGCCCCCTCGATGAATTTGTCGTTGGCGCTAATCGTGCGCGGCGGGTCGAACTCGACGACGATGAGCGCGCGTTTTCGAATGATGTCGAGGATGGATTCCCGTCCTGTGGCAACGGGGGGCGCTCCGGATTCCATAACGGAAACTTTCGGCGCGGCGATGGTTTTGCGAGTGACCGGTTTGAGACCGCGAACTGCTTTGGCAATGGCGGCAACGGTATCGGGTGTGGTGCCACAGCAACCGCCGATGAGGCGTGCGCCTTGGGCGACAAGCTGCGGAGCGATCCGACCGAAGTATTCGGGCACGGCAAAATAAAAGTAGCGGCCGTCGTGAAATTCGGGATGACCGGCATTGGGAAACACCGCGATGGAAGTTTTTTCATCTACCGCCACCGTCTCGAGGACGTGAAGCGCGGCGAGCGGACCGATGTGACAATTCAAGCCAACGATGTCTGCGCCCGCCGTGCGCAAACCGAAAAATGCGTCACTAGCCGAAACACCGTCTTCTGTTGCTCCGGTATTGCTGACCGCGAGGGATGTAATGACCGGGATTTGGGAGAGTGAGCGAAACAGATCCAGGACGAGCCTAAGTTCGGAAAGTTTGGTGAATGTTTCGAAAATGATAACGTCCACATCCCCCTCCAAAAGAGCAGCAATGTGTTCGCGGTACGCGTCGCGCTTTTCATCCGGAGTCATGCCCTCCCCAGTGGTCGAGATCGATGCAAGCGGCCCTATGGATCCGGCGACATAAACCGGACGGTCTGCGCCGCGGGCGGCTTCGCGCGCGAGTCGGGCGCCTGCGCGATTGATTTCGGCGACGCGAGATTCGAGTCCGAACTTAGCGAGTTTACGGCGATTGGCGGCGTAGGTGTTTGATTCGATGAGGTCGGCGCCGGCGGCAATGTAATCGCGATGAATGGCGGCGACGAAATCGGGACGGGTAACGTTCAGTTCCTCGTAACAGGTGTCGATCCCGCTTTGCGGGACGCGTTCGTAGAGCAGCGTGCCGATGGCGCCGTCGCCCACGAGGACTTCGTGCGCCAGACGATCGAGGAATGGAGAGGACATTCGGCGGCAAACTTAGCACAGAAGCGGGCGACTGCAAACGCGGGATCGGACGAGGTTACCGAGTTAGAGCTTGGTGCGCCATTTCTCCGACATTTTCTTTGCGAATGATGTAGTAGGCTTGCTCGACAAAGGCATGGGCAGATTTGGTTTCAGTCGGTTGGGGACTGCCGGGTTTGGCTGTGATAAGAACCTCCATTAGGCCCGGGGCGAACCACCCTTGCCATCGATCTGGCATGAGGACTGGCGCGCTAAAGACAAACAACCGTGGCAGTCGGCTGGGGTCAAACGTCCCCGACTCATTCGGCATCACAGTTGGCGGACCTGCGAAGGAAATGATCGCGTTGCAGGATGGATATTCTTGCGCAACAGCGGTAATAACCGAGATCTGCGGCCACGTGTAGACGTCCATCGTGGCGTCGCTGCGATATTTCTTTCCCAGGATTTTGGCGTCACGGAGAGGATTGCCTTGGTCGTCGAACAAACCGGCCATGAAACCGTCAAGTTGCTGGTAAGCCATTTTTTCAGGGGCGACACCGTTTTTGTTTTCGCGAACGGGGAGGAGGATGACTGCGTTGATGGTTTTACCGACAACGCGCTGGGTTTCCTTCGATAACACCCACCCGATATTAAAATCCATACCCCAGTTGGAGTAGGGCGGTCCCTCCGGGGCGCGACCACAGCGATAAAAAAACCAACCGATCCATCCGAGCAAAATCAGCGCACAGATTACGCCGACAATTTTGCGGTGTTGTGGAGGAATTTCCATGGGAGCGAACTTCTTACAAAATTATGCCAGGAATACACAAGTGGTCGCCGGCGGTATGCACTACGACTGAAATAACCATTAGTGATACCATGTGGTCGACGTGGCGGGATCAGCCATCGGGGCAAACGGACATCGGACATCTCCGGCCGTTCCACAATAGTTAAATGGATCAATCGTGCCGCCCGATCCTGCCGATCCTCCCGAGCAACTACAGGTCGATGGGTCTGGTGGGCAACGACCGCAACAGGAACAGGAGCCGGAGGAGCCCCCAGCAGAACCGGAATGAAATTCCACGTGACCGTCCGCGTACAGACAGGCAGCTTTGCCAAAATGTCGAGACCCCATATATCCACCCCCGTCTTCAAATTGTCCGGTTGCACCGCCGCCGACTGTCCGGGTGTGCAAATGCGAATCATCGTTGCCGGTCAAATCTTGTTCTACCAACAAAATGTAGCGTGACATGGCTCCATCGCGAATGTCTCGGCGGTTGATTGAACTGGCGGGAGAATCATCATTTTGAAACTCTACATTCATCGGGTACGAAAGCCCCGGGCGATTGATGCCCGATAATGCTTTGCTATCAACCGGACAAACTAAGACGTCGGGATAATCGTTCGTTCCGCGGGTCACCTGCCCGAGGTAGGGAAAGATCGCAGATGTGTTATCGTAAGAACCCGCCGACCCGCAACCGCCCCATCGAATATAGTTATCACGCTGCGCGCCCCAACCGTTGCACGGACCTGTTCCCGGATAGTAGCCATCGTTGTCTGCCAAATAGGCGGTAAAGGCGATGCCGAGTTGCCGGAGGTTATTGGCGCAGACGACCATGTAGGCGCGTTCTTTTACTCCTTGCAGGCTGGGCAATAAAATCCCCAGCAAGGTCAGAATCACCGCCATCACCACCAAAAGCTCGATGAGCGAAAACCCTCGCTGCCGATTCAATCTTTTCATAGTCTTCTCCTCTAGGATGTACCGGGCACCTCCAACATTGACTACCGTACCACATCACTCAAAGAATCTCCACCACTAACTAAACACGGTGATGTGATGGCCTCGAACCTACCCCGGATCGAGAAATATTGCCATACGTAAAATCCACATTTAGCAATGCCGTTTGCACTATCGAATTGAGTCAGTCGTGTCTTGACGATGGGCTGGGAATCGACGCATGATGGGAGGCGGATGAGAATGAGGAAGAGCCTGCCGCGGACCGATGTCCACGTCATCGGTCCTGCAACGCAACAATTCGTTGTGCGAGCCAATACGTCGGACAAACGTCCATGGTTGGCGAAGGCGCCGGTATGTTCAGCCCTCGAACATCATCAAATCGCGCATACGGGCGTTGCGAATGCCGCCGCGCCGTTTTGTGCTGTGCGCATTCATACTCGCGGATCCTATTTTCTAGCGTGTTTCGGAGGAATGGGAGAGATTCTGGTGGACGGACGGTGGCGACGTTGCCGCGCGGGAATGGCTTTCTTGTTGCCCCCTTACGTTATGAATGCGATACGGGCGATTCGGAAAGCGAGCTGGGAATATTGTTGGGTTCGTTATCAACAGCCGCCCGAGCAGCACCCTTTGGCGACGAACTCTTCTCCAGTCTTCGCGGCGTACGACCCGCTTCCATTACGATCGGCGATTTGGGGTCTCTACTACGAAAGCCTCGGACAAGCCTCGCCCGCTGCTTGCCATAATTGGGCTGAACTCATCGAGGGTTATGTCCTGCGATTCGCTCAACCCCGGCGCAAAGATCACCGGGTCTGGCGACTCTGGGAGAACGTGGCAACCCGTCTCTCGGAAGATTGGACACTGGATAAACTCGCTGCCGAAGTTCATGTGAGCCCCGAACACTTGCGCAGGCTTTGCCGTCACAGCCTCGGTCGCAGCCCGATGCAACAAGTTACCTATCTGCGAATGCAACGCGCAGCGAAATTACTTGCTGAAACCCAGGATAAAATCGGGACGATTGCGGAAGCGGTTGGCTACGGAAGTGCGTTTGCTTTCTCTGCAACGTTCAAGAAATGGATCAGCAGGAGTCCTTCCGAGCACCGAGCCCGCTAAGGTTCGCCTGCCGCAGTCGAGGGAGACTGACGGGATGCCTATCCTCAAAGACCCCTCGATCCTGACCACACGATTTAGGACAGTTACTACGTTCCTTATCGTTTAAAATGATTGAGGAACTAACCGGATTGGCTTGATTTTGTCGGCTTACTAGTTGTATAAACGAGCAAATGCCTGATTCGAGTTTGGTTGCCGCGCAAGAAGGGTTGGGCGCGACGCGACGACAGGATGCATGGTGGGTGGCGCCTCTGCTGACTGTGCTGGGGTTGACGGTGTTTGCTGTTTACGTGCCGTGGGCGGCACTGCAGCCGATCGCGTATAGCGAGTTCACGAAAACCGGCACGTATTATCTCTCGCCTTTTTTCTCGCCGAACTTGCGCGAGCTTCTAGGGATAGAGTGGCGATTCTGGCCGTTCCTGATTCTCTGGATTCCCGGTGGATTTCGCGCGACCTGCTACTACTACCGCAAAGCCTACTACCGCAGCTTCTTCGCCGATCCACCCGCCTGCGCGGTGGGCGAACCGAAGCGGAACTACTGCGGAGAGGCGAAGTTTCCGTTCCTACTGCAAAATATCCACCGCTACTTTTTCTATGGCGCGGGCATCGTGCTGGCGTTTCTCTGGTACGACGCGGCACGCGCGTTCTTCTTTTGGGAGCAGATAAAGGGGGAAGGAGTGCCTCGATATCATTTTGGCATGGGAGTCGGCTCGCTGGTGTTGCTGATCAACTGCATCTGCCTGACGGGGTTCACGTTCGGCTGCAATTCCCTGCGGCACTTGATCGGCGGACGACTCGATTGTTTCACCTGCTCGGCGATGGCGCGGACCCGGTTCAAGCTTTGGAATGGCGTGACGTTTTTCAATCTCAAACATATGGAATGGGCGTGGGTGAGCCTGTTCACAGTTGGCTTTGCTGATCTCTATATCCGACTCTGCGCGATGGGCATCTGGACCGACTTCCGAATCTTCTGATGAGCGACAAATACGAACAGCACGAGCACGACGTCATTGTCATCGGCGCCGGCGGCGCGGGTTTGCGCGCGGCGATCGAGGCTAGCGCGATGGGCTGCAAGACGGCGCTGATTTGCAAATCACTGCTGGGCAAAGCCCACACCGTCATGGCCGAAGGCGGCATCGCCGCCGCGATGGCCAATATAGATCCGCAAGATGGCTGGGAGACGCATTTCAAGGACACGATGCGCGGCGGTGTGTATGTGAACAATTGGCGTATGGCGCAGCTTCATGCCCAGCAAGCGCCCGATCGGATTCGCGAGTTGGAACGATGGGGTGCGGTATTCGACCGCACGAAGGATGGAAAAATTTTACAGCGCGCGTTCGGCGGTCACACCTATCGTCGCTTGGTACACGTCGGCGACCGCACCGGGTTGGAATTGATTCGCACCTTGCAGGACAAAGGCGTCCATTCGGGCATTGATGTCTATATGGAATGCACAGTCACGCGACTGCTCAAAGATGGTGATCGCGTGGCGGGCGCGTTCGGCTACTGGCGCGAGACCGGACGCTGCGTTGTTTTTCGCGCCAAAACCATCGTTATCGCCACGGGTGGCGTCGGCAAAGCGTTCAAGGTCACGTCAAACTCTTGGGAATACACCGCCGATGGACAGGCGCTCGCCTATGACGCGGGCGCGGAGTTGTTGGACATGGAGTTTGTGCAATTTCATCCCACCGGAATGGTCTGGCCGCCCGGTGTGATTGGCATTCTGGTCACGGAGAGCGTTCGCGGCGACGGTGGACAACTTCGCAACAGCAAAGGCGAGCGATTCATGTTCAAACAGATTCCAGATCGTTACAAATCTCAAATCGCCGAGACCGAAGCTGAAGCCGACCAGTGGCTTGAAGAAATCCGTTCGGGCAAACCGATCACGGTCCGCAAACCCGCCGATCTTTTGCCGCGCGACATCGTTGCCCGCGGTATCTACAACGAGGTCAAGGAAGGTCGCGGCAGTCCGCATGGCGGCGCGTTCCTCGACATCAGCCATATGCCCGCCGAGTACGTGAAGAAAAAACTGCCGAGCATGTATCATCAGTTCAAGGACTTGGCCGACGTGGACATCACCAAGGAACCGATGGAGGTCGGTCCGACCACCCATTATATCATGGGCGGTATCCGCGTGAATCCCGACACGCAAGAGAGCAACGTGCCTGGACTTTTCGCAGCAGGCGAAGCGGCGGCGGGATTGCACGGCGCGAATCGTTTGGGCGGAAACTCGCTCTCGGATTTAATTGTCTTTGGTAAACTCGCGGGCGAACACGCCGCGAAAGCCGCCAAGAACTCCAAAGCGCCGACCGTCGGTAATGATCAGATCGAGGCCGCGGCCGCCGAGATGAACGAATTTTTCACCCGCAGTAGCGGCGAGAATCCCTATGCGCTTCATAGTGAGTTGCAAGAAATGATGCAAAGCCTCGTCGGCATCTTCCGCGAGGAGAAAGAGTTGCAGCGAGCGATTGAGAAGCTCGGAGAGTTCAAGAAACGCGCCGCGAACGTTTGCGTGAAGGAAGGCAACAAAATGTTCAATCCGGGCTGGCATCTCTGCAAAGACCTGCAAAACATGGTGCTGGCCAGCGAAGCCATCGCGCGCAGCGCGCAGTTCCGCAAAGAAAGCCGCGGCGCCCATTCACGGCTGGATTACCCGAATTTCGATCCGCAATTTGCCAAGCAAAACGCCGTCGTGTTCCGCGACAAAGATGGCGCGATGAAGTTGGAGCCGCGCCCCGTGCCCGAAATGCCGGCCGAGTTGAAGAAACTCATCGAATCAGAAAAAAAATGAATTTAATAGCCACAAAAAGCACAATAAAACACAAAAACTTTTCGTGTCTCTTTGTGTTTTTCGTGGCTAATTGATGACGGAGAAAAATGGCCGAGATTAGAAAATTCAAGGTGTGGCGGGGCGATCCCAGTAGTGGCAAGCTGGTGGATTACGACGTAACCGTCGAGACCGGCATGGTCGTTCTTGATGGCATTCACCAGATTCAACGTACCCAGGCACCCGACCTTGCCTGTCGCTGGAACTGCAAAGCTGCCAAGTGCGGTTCGTGCAGTGCCGAGGTCAATGGCAAACCGCGCCTGATGTGCAAGACCCGGTTGGACGATTTCGATCCCGCCGAAACGCTCACCGTTACGCCGGTCAAAGCGTTCCCGCTCATCCGCGATCTCGTCACGAACGTCTCGTGGAATTATGAGGTAAACAAAAAGATTCGCCCGTTCAAGCCGAAAACCGAAGGCGATTTTGTGATGTTTCAAGAGGACATGGATCGAGTGCAGGAATTTCGCAAATGTATCGAGTGTTTCTTGTGCCAGGATGTTTGTCATGTGCTTCGCGATCACGATTTGAAGGACAAGTTTTTCGGTCCGCGTTTCATGGTGCGCATCGCGGGTCTGGAGATGCACCCGCTCGACGCCGACGACCGCAGCGACTTGTTGAAAGAGGCCGCAGGCGTCGGCTACTGCAACATTACCAAGTGCTGCACTGAGGTCTGTCCCGAAGACATCCACATCACCGACAACGCCATCATCCCGCTTAAGGAACGCGTCGTGGACGCCTACTACGATCCCATCGCGAAGTTTTTTGGGAAGAACCCAAAATAATGCTTTGGAACTTGCGCCTAGCGCTGATTGATTTCGTCGTCTTGCGTGCAACTGTTGGTCATTTTTTTTCGTGCCACGTTCCTCGTTATTATTTTTTGCCGTTTCTTCGCTTGCCGGAGAATCTCCGCCTCAAAGAAACCTGTTGTCTGCCTCATCCCCAAGGGTGGCGTGCTGGTAATGAGTCGGCTCCTGATTCATTCGTCATCGAAATCGAGCAGTGCCGCATCACGCCGGGTATAGCACATTGAATACGAGGACTCGCTGGAACTGGCTGAGGGAATCTCTCTTGCAATCGCGTGAGCCCAGTCGGACAGGTTCTTGACAGAAGAGTACAAGAAGGTCAGGACTGACCCCTTTGGACGTTCACGTCATTCCTCGCTCGCCAATCGATCGTATTTGCTATATTCATCCTCTAAGGAGACGATCATGAAACAATCTTTATTGTTGGGATTCGCCTTGCTGATTGCGATGACCTCCGCCTGGAGTGCTGATCCAGTGAAAGCCCCGAAGAAGATCGTTTTGATTGCCGGTGCGCTCGATAAGGGGCATCCGAGCGGAACTCACGAGTACGAAAAAGCAGCCGCACTTTTGAAACATTGTCTTGAGATGTCGTCCAACGTCAGCACCGTTTCCGCGGAGGTGCACCTCAATGGGTGGCCGCAAGACCCCCGGATTCTTGAGACGGCGGACACCATCGCTTTGATTTCCAGTGGCGCCGACCGGAACACCCAGATGCATCCTTTCCTAGTCAGCGACCGACTTTCCGTCGTCGAAAAACAAATGCAACGCGGTTGCGGATTGGTGGTAATTCATTGGGGGGTTTTTGTGCCGAAAGAAAATGCCGGTGACAAATTTCTCGACTGGATCGGCGGTTTTTTTGATTACGAGAGCGGCCCGCCTGCGGGCAAATGGTTCTCGCGTATCAAGACTGCCAAAACCACCGCGCGCCCCGGTTCTCCGGAACACCCGATTTGTCGCGGAATATCTCCCTTCGAATTGCAGGAGGAATATTACTACAACATCCGATTTCGAGAGAATGACGCGCGTCTCAAACCCATCTTGATTACGCCGATTCCGGGGGAACCGCAGGAGCAAACCGTTGCATGGGCGGTCGAGCGGGCGAATGGAGGCCGCGGTTTCGGGTTCACGGGCGGGCATTTCTATCGAAATTGGCCGGTTGAAAATTTCCGAAAAATGACGCTCAATGCGCTCCTCTGGACTGCGCACGTCGAAGTGCCGGAAGATGGCGTGCAATCGTCCCTCCCGACCGAACCATGAAGATTCATTTGCAATATGGCCGAGACGGTCTCGATGTCGAAATCCTGTCGTCAAACGTTACGGAATTGACTCCGCGCCACGTGGTCGGACTTGCCGATGAGGAGGCGGAATTCCAGCGCGTTGTTCGGCATCCGATCGGCGCGCAACCGTTGCGGGAGGTGGTTCGATCGGGAGATCGTGTCGCGGTTGTCATTCCCGACATCACGCGGGCTTTGCCATCCGATCGTCTGTTGCCTTGGGTATTCGAGGAATTGTCGCACGTGCCGCGCGAAAATTTCACGATTGTCGTTGGCACGGGCTCGCATCGTGCCAATACGGACGCCGAATTGGCGGGTATGGTGGGACGAGAGATCGTGAGCAGTTATCGCATTGTCAATCATCAGGCGAACAATCTCGAGACGCTGGCATTGGCGGGCAAAACCAACGAAGGTAGGGAGGTTTTCTTCAACAAGCAATTTGTCGAGGCAGATCGTCGCATCGTGATGGGATTTATCGAGCCCCATTTTTTTGCGGGTTTTTCGGGCGGCTACAAAGGTATTTTTCCTGCAATTGCGGATCTTGCCTCGATCATGCATTATCATCGGGCAACGGTCATTGCCGACCCGCGAAGCACCTGGGGGGTGTTGGAAAAGAATCCAACCCAGGAACAAGTCCGCGCCAATGGCGCATTATTGCCTGTGGATTTTTGCGTCAACGTGACACTCAATCGGCATCGTCAGATCACGCGGTTTTTTTGCGGTGAAGTCCTCGCGGCGCATCGTGCTGGCTGCGCTTTTGTGAAAGAGACCTCCATGATTCCGTGTGCGCGCCCTTTCCCCATCGTTGTAACCAGCAATAGCGGGTATCCGCTCGACCAAAACCTCTATCAGGCGGTCAAGGGAATGTCTGCCGCGGCACAGATTATTGCGGAGGGAGGTTTGATTCTTGCGGCGGCTCGATGCAACGATGGATTTCCCAGCCATGGAAATTTTCGCAAACTTCTTTTTGAAAATGACTCACCTCGCGCAATCCTTGATTTGGTCATGCAACCGAATTTTTCGATGGCCGACCAATGGCAGGCGCAAACTCTCGCGCTCATCCTGCGGCGCGCCCGCGTGGGACTTTTCAGTGAACTGACCCCACCAGAAGTTCGACGTGCCCACCTCGAGCCTGTTGTCAACATTTCCGAGCGGATTGAAGTCGAATTGAAGCGGATTGGGTCGGAGGTTCCGATCGCAGTTTTGCCGGAAGGCCCCATGACCATTCCCTATCTGTCGTAATCTGTTTCCAAAACATTACAGCGCCGTTTCGTAGAGCGCGGCAAAGTCATCGGCAGTAACAGCCCGCGGGTTGAACTGTGCGGTCCATTCGCGCGCGGCCTCCTGCGAGAGATTCAGAATTGGGCTCATTGAAATGCCACAGGCGCGTAGTGTCTGGGGCAGGCCTGCCAGTTGGAGCAGTTCCTCTAGACGATCCGCAAGCGCTCCAGCATCTTCTCCTAACAATTTGCGGTAGATATTACGTGTTGCCTCGTCTTCCGCGTTGAAACGGACAATATGTGGCAACAGGAGCCCCACAGCGACGCCGTGGACGACCCCGTAGTTTGCGGTGAGTGGGTTGGCAGCGCTGTGAGCTGCGCCAAGCATTGAGTTTTCGATGGCGGCGCCCGCGTAGGCGGCACCGAGCTGCATGGCGGCACGAGCGTCCAGGTTATCTGGCTGCTTGAGAACGATAGGAAAGTTTTGAATGCACAGCCGAAACGCCTCCCGCGAAAACCTCCACGAAAGTTCGGTGCGCTTTTTTGTCACGGCGGATTCGACCGCGTGTGCGATGGCATCCATACCCGTCGCGGCGGCGACAGCGCCCGGCTGTGTGAGGGTGAGAGTCGGGTCGAGAATGGCAACGCGAGCGGCGGCTTTCGGGTCGCCACACGCCATTTTGCGATGAGATTTTTCGTCGGCAATGAGTGCATAACTCTGACATTCACTCCCCGTGCCGGCAGTTGTCGGGATCGCAATGAGAGGGAGCATCGGCTTGGTCGCCTTGCCGAAGCCCCAGTAATCCTGCATCCGACCGCCGTTGGTCAGTAGAAAATTGGTACCCTTGGCTACGTCCATACTGCTGCCACCGCCGAGACCAATGATGCAATCACTTTGCGTGGAGCGCGCAACTGCCAGACACTCGTTTACGGTGTGCGTGGTTGGATTCTCGATTACACCGTCAAAGACCGTGACCGATAGTCCCGCATCGCGGAGCGATTTTTCCGCGCGGTCCACATGGCCGGTTGCGACAATTCCGCGGTCGGTAACCAGGAGCGCTCGTTTCGCTCCCAGTTCGCGCGCCTGTTTACCAACGAGATCGACGCTATTGAGCGCCGCGATCACGCGCGTGGAAATCGCGCCGTCAAAGGATAATGGCAACTCGTCATTCGTCATTCGTTAGACTCGTTGGATGGCACGGCGTTGATAGAGAAACTCGAAGAGATTGCCCTCGTGCGGCTGGTCCCACGAAATTTTCATGGTCGAGATTGGACCGATGTTGAGACGATTGATGTCCGTCGAATTCATCAATTGCTCGACGAATCGTTCGTCGCGCGTGATCGCGGTAACGACCAGCGATGGGCCGATTTGCTCGAGCATTTTGTCCTGTGGCACTTGCACTACGCTAGCGTAGGGAAAAAGATATTCACGATTGGCGAGCGGGTGCGCGAAGGAATCGCAGCGGACGATGGTCGGGCGTAGATACAAGCCGCCCTCGAACGTGACTTTGCGATCGCCACCGCGATATTTTGCGGTCACGTCCTCCGCGCCAGCCGTTTTCAACCCATCTTCGATGGCATTGTTGATGAACTCAGGCATCTTCGGGTTTGCGAAACCTGCGAGCGCGGCATTTTCATCCGTGACAGGACTGGGTTGAATCGGGCCAAGCCGTTTCGCAAGCGCGTCGGCGATTTCCGTAGCATGAGCGGGAACAACGATGGCGGAGGCGTTGAGACAACTGCGACCGCTGTTGGCGGCGACGGATTCGACTAGCACATCGAGAAATTCAGGCCAACGCTCGATTTCGTCCGTGCCGATGAGGATTTTGCTGTAGCCGGGACCATGAACTTGGATGCGCGGATCGTTTGCGTAACGGTCGGTGGTGCTTTTGTCACCAAAGATGAGCGAGCGGCGGCAGGAGTTCAAAATTTCCGCGCCGCCTTCGTGGTCGGTCGGGTAGAAACCGAACGCCTCTGCAGGTGCGCCCGCAGCGATGAAGGCTTGGATGAGACGATAGGGAGTCCACGGCTCTTCGCCGCCAGGCTTGAGCACGACTGGGATTTTTAGCGCGATGCTTGGCAGCCAGAGCGAATTGACGGCGGGCGAATTGCTCGGCATGACCAGGCCAAGACATTGGGTTACGGGAAAGAAACTCACTGGACAGCCTGCCTGCTCGCCAAAGCCTGTATCGAGCACGTGCAAGTCCAGCCCGCGCGTTAGTCCGCGGAGCATCTTATCCATCTGCGACATCGCGGTATGGATGCGCTGCATATTGCGGCGGATCAACACATACGGCAAGCCACTCGTTGAGGAGAGCAGCTCGATGTATTGCTGGGGCGACTGGGTATGGCCCTTGTCGCCCAGCGGAAGCGTGCCATTGAGAAAAAGTTCGGCGGCCTTAGAAGTGATTTCGATCAATTGCGCACACGAGATTTTTTTCAACGCCGCTCGCGCCGCCGCAACTTTCGTGAGGTCTTTGCGGATGATACCGGCGTTGACCTTGCTCACCTGCGCAACAACCTCGCCATTTCGACAGTTTTTAACCTCTAGCTTGTCGAGGCTGTCGTAGCTACGACCAAGTCGCAGTGCCGGGATGTGGGGAAGGTTCATTCGAGGATAGAAGATAGAGGATGGAGAATCGAAACTGCAACAGTCATTTTGTTCGTTCACGGATGGATTTGCAAAACTTATCTGCCTCGTCAATCATTCGTTGTAACATCGCGCCGATATGCTGCCACGCGTCGTCAAGCGCCTTGTGGTTTGCCGCAGAAACATAGTCGCAATCCAAGACGTGATCGAGCCATGCTTGCGTCTCCATCGCCTCGCCCAAAGCCTCGTTAATTTTATTCTCGAATGCGGCTTGGTAGCGCCAACGTGCCCACGCTTCGGAAACCATCGCGTTCACCGCGCGCGACGACCGGCGAATTTGGTCAGTCAGCGAATAACGTTCTTCCTGTGGAAAGGCTTTCGAGTGCTGAATAATAACCTTCGACTGCTCTCTCGCCAGCTTGTAAACGTTTAGATCTCGAAAACTCTGTATCGTTGCCATAGGTTTTCTCGCTGTTGCGATCTTCAATCCTCGACCCTCAATCTTCCATTAATAGACCCCTTCTACGATCGTCTTTTCCATCGCGCCGAAGGGACGGACCTCGCCAACACCGTCCCACGCGTAATGGGTGCAGGGCGGACGACGGATTGCTTCGTCGCGTTCGAGGAAACGGGGCATAAAAAATTCCTTGGTCAGCGTGGTCAGCTCGACACGACCCCATTGGCCGTAGTCCACGGTGCGTGCGGTGTCTTTCGGATCAACCACGCGCAGGACGGCGCGCGGCTGCGGGGCGTGATACGTGATGGAGTAATTGTCTTCGGTCCGAAGCGGATCGCTGGCGGCCAGCCCCATCAATGTGTTGCCATAGGTGGGGTAAAAACCGATCCGGTTTTCGAGAACTTCCTCAATGGTGAACCGAACCAGTTGTGGAGGCATCGAAGTCCCGCCGCAGAAGACACCGCGAATGCCCGCGTCGTAGAGATTGATTTTCTCGCCGAGTGCTTCGAGCAGCTTCGGCGTGGTAAACAGGCCACTGACTTTGCGATTCTTCAAAATCGTAACGGCTTGATCAATCACATGATCCATGTAGGCACGGGCAACTTCGAATTGTTTGGCGGCGATGACCTTCTTCACCCAACGCGGGTCAAGGTCAATGAAATAGCAAGGACTGCCGCGGAAATTGGCCAGATGCTCAATCGCCAGCCTTAATCGTCGCGGGCCGGTCGGCCCCACCATGAGCCACGCGCCGCCGCGCGGGAAATGTTCGTCGGAGATTTTCCCGGAAAATTCCTCGTAATCGGTTTTGTAATCGTCCCAACCGATCCGCTGCTTGGGCATGCCCGTCGTGCCGCCTGTCTCGAAGATGTTATAGGGGCGACCACGAAACTTGGCAGGAACCCAGACCTCCGGCTGCTGATCACGGAGCCACTCGTCCTGAAAATGCGGGAACCGCATCAGGTCGGCAAAGCCCTTGATTTCCTTCGCGGGATTCCAACCCGCCTTTTTTGCCCAATCGAGCCAGAACGCACAGCCCGTTTCGGGCGAGAAATGCCAGGAAACAATTTCCCTGGCGTGCGCATCGAGCGCGGCAGAAGCAGCAACAATAGCGGTCGTCAATTGTGGATTGGCATTCATGATTTTTTAGGAAAATATTTCTCGATTGTCGCTTGGCTCGGCGGCGGGGTGACGAGCGAGACGAGCCACATGAGCAGAGCGGCGCCGATGCACATGGGCATGACAGGAAGGTAGCCGTAAATGAGGACGCCGCCTTTGGATCGGAGGAAGAGGTTGCCGAGATTTTCGAAGATCGGTTTGATTTCGCCGGGTTTGAGAGAATCAGCCAGGGCTTGGGATTGAGTGTGCAGAATGGCCATGGCGATCATCGCGCCGGCGACCCAGAGCACGGCGGCGAGCGCACCCCATTTGTTGCTCCGTTTCCAGAAAAGGGCCGCGAGCATAAGGGGCGCGAGAGAGGCAAAGCCTGAAAACGCAAAACGGATTGCCAATTCAAAAATGCCAACTTTGTCTTTGAGCGCCAAAGCGATGAGATAAGCGACCACGGCAACTCCGACGACAAAGGCGCGTCCTGTCCAGACCTGCACGCGTTCGCCAAATCGTTGCTTGCCACCGTAATGCGCGAAGATATCCTCGGTAAACATGGTGGAGAGCGCGAGAATCTGGCTGTCGGAAGCCATCACGCAAGCCATAATTCCCGCGCCAAGAATTCCCGCGATCAATACATCAGTGTTGGCGGTGAGTAGCCGAAGAATCACGTTGTCGGATTCGCCAGGTCGTAGTCCCGGGAACTGACTGGCCGCTATGACACCGAGGAAGACGCTCGGCAGCCAGATGAGCAGGATGCAAATGGGATAAAAAATGACCGTCTTTTTGAAGTGGGTCACTTTCTCAGCCGTGAAGCAGGTAATCGCAATGTGAGGGAACATGATCGCCGAAAGGGGAATAAAAGTGTAACTAAGAAACTCCTCCATCGGTATTCTCGCGCGTGTCAGAAGTGGGGCAGTCTTGGGGTCGGCGGCGAGTTTTTCTATGATTTGGTCGAATCCGCCTAGTTTACGGCTGATGAGGTAGAATGCGACCGTGCCGAACACGAGAAACAAGATCGTCTGGAACGTGTTGACCCATGCCGTCCCGCGCATTCCGCCGAAGAAAACATAGCCCATGACAACGAGGGCGACCAGCGCGCCACCGATTTCGTAGGAAACCCAGTGTTTGGGTTTGAGGACCGGTTCGACCACCGGTTTGCCATCCGCATCCAGCTTTGGTTTGAGAACCGGCTTGCCATCTTTCATCACCGGTTTTCCTTCGGCGTCCTTCTCTGGAATCAGAGCTGGCTTGGTCAATGGTGCACCGTCCTTGCCCGCAACTTGCTCCATCACGACTTTTCCGTCTTTACCTGTGACGGTGCTGATGGCTTCGAGCGTCTGCCCGCCGCCCATGACGCCAATAATAATGTACGGGACGAGCATAATTGCTGTGATCGCAAAGATCAGCGTGCCGATGAACGAACATTCCCAGCGATCGCGGAAATAGCTGACCTGTGTCATGTGTCCGTGCTGTTTGCCCAGCGCCCACAACCGCGTACCCACGAAGAAAATCGTCAGCGGAATCACGAGCCCGGACGACGACGCCATCAAGCCGTACACGCCGATGCCGCGCTGGTATGCCAGACCGGAACTACCGAGGATGGCGAAGGCGGTCATGTTGCTGCCGAACAGCGTAAAGAGAAAAACCCACTGACCGAGCGATCGGCTCGCGAGGAAATAATCCTCGCCTGACGTTTTCCCCCGGTGAAACGCAAACACGCCGATGTAGAGGACAACGGCAAGGTAGCAGAAGACGACGATGGCGGGAATCATGGGGAAAAACTCCAAACTTCCCGCCAAACAGCGTGGCGAGACCTCGTTCCCTGTTTCGTGGGATGGGCAAACTCTCCGCCAAACAGCGTGGCGAGACCCCGTCCGCTGCGGCGGACGGGCAAACTCCAAAGAAGCTTCAAATTCCAAACTTCAAAACTTACCGCGCTGTTGTCTCCATGAGCGGAGCGAAGGGTCTCTTCTGTTGGCGCTTGAAACGGCAGGGATTCCTCGCTTCGCTCAGAATGATACTCTGCCGTCAAAGGTTGATCTTTGAAGTTTCCCTGAAGGTTGAAGTTTGAGGCTTGAAGTTTCATTGCTCTTTTTCGCTCGGCGGTTTCGGCTCGTGTGCCACGACATCTTCCAAATGCTTCGGCCATGCGTACTTGACCAGCACGGCCATCAAAATCGCGGCGAGGATCGAGTACGCCGCGTGGTATGCCAGCCCAACGGGGAGAAAGCCGAACACGAGCGGTTCATGTTTTTTCCAAAACCAAAAATCCTGGTGTAAACAATAAACCACCACGACTAGTAGAAGGAGTAATATTTTTTTCATCGCACGAATTTATAGGCTGGTTTGCCCATGGAGGAAGCATAAAAGATGTTCGCCTTGAGATCCCACGCGTAGTTCGGTCCAACCATGCCCGTGTCGTAATTTGGCGGCAACGGCGCGACTTGTTTCCACGTCTTGCCGCTGTCAGTGCTCTCCATGAACCCGTTCTTTCCCACCACGACCAGATGGGTTTCGTCTTTTCCAAAATACGGACCATGAAACGCGTTGACCGCACCGCCGAGCAAGTTCCATGTCGCGCCTTTGTCCCGGCTGACGAGCAGGCCATTGTCCGAAGTCCAGTATCCCACGCCTTTGAACACACGCACCACAAATCCCGATGGTTTATACTCGGAAACCTTCGTCCATGTCGCTCCGCTATCGGTACTCCGTAAAATTCCATCGCCCTTGCTGGCCACAAGCGTCTGCGTATCGAAAAGGCCAAGTGACTTGAAACCACCCTGTATATCTGTCCATGTCGCGCCGCCGTCGGTGGACAGCGTCAGCATCCCGCCTTTTTCATGGCGGAGCCCGAGCATGGCCTTGCCCGACCCCTCCCAATCCACCGCGCCAAAGTCGAGGTGGTTAGTTTTCCATTTTGCCCAGCTCTTGCCGCCGTCCGTCGTTCCCGCACAATTACCGTAGATCATAAAACACATCAACCGTTGACCGCGCGGGTCGAAGTTGAGCGCAAACCCCGTCTCGCAGCGGCCGCCAATTTCACCCTTGTCGGCACGCGCGAAGGTTTTTCCCTGATCCGAACTCTTCCAGATGCCTTGGTCGGGTATCACAAGAAATACTTCTCCCGAAGACGGATCGCAGGTGATTCCCCCTGTTTTTCCTGGCCAACCTGGTTTGACCGAGGCAGTAACGGTTTCGCCAATTTCCACCCATTCCGCCGTCGCGGACAAGATGACTGCGAAAAAGACTGCGATGATTGTTTTCATTTTTTCCCAATGCAATAGAGGTTTTTGTCGCCGCGCAGAAAAATCCGGCCATTTGCAATCGCCGCGGAGGCGCGATTCTCTTCGCCGAGATTGCTTTCGCCGATCACTTCCAGCTTTGGCCCCGCGCGCACGACGTAGCTGCGACCCGCGCTGGCGAGATAGAGCAAGCCGTCGGCCGTGGCGATGGGGCTTGCCCACGTGGAAACACCCGCGAGTCGCTCGGTGTACACCTGCTCACCGCTGGCCAATCGCAAGCAACGCAGGATTTCAGGATTGTACAGACGATACACAAATTCACCAATAATCAGTGGCGACGACAATCCTTCGGGAATCTGTGCGATCTTCCATTTCAAGTGCGTGTTGGTCACGTCGCCTATGCCGGTCGGATCCACGCAGACGCCGGGGCCTCCGCGGCCGCTGTCGTTATAGACCAGCCCACTGCCAAACGCCGGCGAGCTGGCGTCGCCCTGCGCCGCGCAACGCCATAGAATCTTGCCGCTGGCCGGATCAAGCCCCTGCAAAGCACCCGAAGCGCTGACCAACATTTGCAATTTGTCTTGCACGGACACGATGACGGGAGTGCTATGCGCGAAACCTGTGTCGGGGCGAAGCGCCTCCCATTTTACTTCGCCTGTTTTCTTGTCAAAACCGATGATGCACGACTTACTGCCGAGTTGGTCGCAATTTACGATCACAGTATCTTGGTGCAGAATCGGGCTTGTGCCGATGGCGACGTCGAAATCGTATCGTGGCAGGTCTTTTCGCCAGATCAGTTTCCCCTCGAAGTCCAGCGCGACGATGACTGCGGAGCCAAAGAGGACAAAGACAATCTTGCCGTCGGTACAAGGCGTTGGAGCGCCGTAGCCGCCACGCAGATCGGTAAGTTTCCACGGCCCAGGCGCGACGGTCACATCCCACAATGGCTTGCCATCGGACACCTGGAAACAGAGGACGTGGTGTTCCAACGGCGTGTTTCGCACGGACGTGACAAATACCCGATCGCGCCAAACGATCGGTGAGGAGTATGGGTTGTCCGATTTTGGAAGCGGCGATTTCCAAAGAATATTTTCGGCGGCGGCTCCGCCCCACTTTAGCGGGAGATTAATTTCGTCGCTGTAACCAAGACCCGTCGGCCCTCGAAACTGCGGCCACGACTCGCCGGCAATGGACGAAGCTACGGCAGTGAGGATCAGAGAAAGCGCGTAGACTCGGTTCATTTCTTCTCGATGGCGTAGAGATGCGTCTGTGTGGCGATATACATCACGCCATTGGCGACAATGGGGGTGCTGTAGATCGGCGAGCCGAGGTTTTGTTCGCTTACTACTTTTTTTTCTTTGGTGGCGGCGAGCACGACAAAATCGCCGTCTTCATCACCCACATAAACTTTGCCATCGGCCACAAACGTGCTGCCCCAAATGTGGGCTTTCATGTCGTAGGTCCAGTGGACTTTTCCCGTAGCGGCATCGAGGCAGTGGAGGAAGCCGCTGAAATCTCCGACAAACAAGAGTCCGTCGGATGTGATGGACGGTGTGGAAAGACTCCGGTGGATGCCGCGGTATTCCCAAACTAATGCACTCTTGGTCACATCACCCGTTTTGGTCGCATCAAGGCAGAGCAGCCGCCCGATTCCTTCGCCGTGCTCGGGGTCTTGGCCGATGGTGACGTAGACGCGATTTTTCAGAAACACGGGCGTGGATATGATTTCACTCGGACCGTCGGCGTTGGGATACTTGATCGGCTTGCCGTCTTTCACTTTGTATTCGGGCGGGTTGCAATCGAACTTCCAGACGGTCTTCAGAAAATTAGTGTCGCCTTCCTTGACGGGTTGCGCGTCGAACGCGTAGCACCAGCCATCGCCACCGCCGAAGAAAACGAGTTGCTTGCCGCCAACAGTACCCGCGCTGGGATTGCTCCATTGCCCGTGATAAATACGAGGGCCGATGCCAGCATCATCTTCACCAACGAGCTGGCCGCTGTATTTATCCAGTGCCACAAAACTGGGGGAAAGCGGTGATGGGATGTTCACATGCGTCCAGTCCTGGCCGTTTGAGGTGTTTGTGTAAACTTTGTCACCCACTAGAATCACCGAGCAATTCGACGCGTTATGTGGAAACACGCCCAACTCATCCATCATATCGTAGCGCCAAACAATGTCCGCGTCCTTGGCGGTCGGTTCAAGGGGCGGCTTGTTTGGGCCGACGACGTATTTGGCCTCCTCCTTGAAAGGACCGTCGTTGCCATTGGCCATGCCATTCACGTCGAGAGAGACGACCTCACCTCGGTTCGTCACCAAATAAACGCGGTCACCCTCGATGGTCGGCGCGCTAAGGATGCCGAGATATTCCCAGTCGTTCACCTTGCCCGACGCGAGCTTCGGCACGACAAGTTGCCAGAGAAAATCACCGGTCTTCTCGTTGAGACAAAGCAAAATGCCGCGGTCGCCTTTGTGCCTCGGGTCGCGCAGCGATTCGTTGTTCGTGCCAACAAAGATACGACCGCCTGCAACGGTCGGGTTACCGTAGGTTTGCGAACCGAGCTTGGCGACCCATTTTACGTTCTTCGTGGTCGCCATGTCCACTTCCTCCGTCCCTTGCTTGAATTTGCCAGGGTCGAATGACTCGGCCAGATTTTTCGCTGGCGAAACCATGTTACGGCCGAGATCGTTGCCGCCCCATTGAGGCCAATCGTCCGCCATAGCGGACGAAAACTCAAAAACCCAAACTCCAAATCCCAACAAAACCCCAAGCATCAAGTTCCAAACATTCGCTCGTACAAGCTTGAGATTTGAGGTTTGGAGCTTTGTTGGAATTTGGAATTTGGAATTTGGAATTTTACTTTTCATTTTTTGTCACGCTCACGTTGTCGATATAGACGCGCATTTCTTGCGGCGAAAAGCCGAACAATCCCGGCGAACCTTCCTGATGCGCGGTCTTGTGCTCCACTTTAATTGTCCATTCGCCTGGCTCGGCTTCGCCGCGTTTCCAAGCTTTCGCGCGCACCACACCGCTTCCGTTTTCGGCAACATCCACACGGGTTTTGAGGCGATACCATTCGTTGGGAGACCACTTGAACGGCACCGAAACTTTCAGACGCTCCAAGTTCGAGTTCACTTCGAGTTCCTGAGCGTTGCCCTTGAGGATGATGAAGTACCGCTGGTTGATGAGACCAACCTCGGACATCTTGCGCTTGTTGCCGTCGCTCAACACGTCGGCCTCAATGGTATATTCCTTCATGTCAGGATGACCGAGGAACACAACCGCGCGCTGGAAAAGTTTGTTGTCAATCGTCTTGGTCAGTACTTTACTGCCATCTCGTTCGCGCACCTCGAACTTGAACCGAGCTCCGATCCACGGCAGCGGCGGATACGCAAACTTGGTCGGCTGCCCCGCCGCATCCTTCTCCGTTTCGTGTGCAACAGCAATGTCGAAAGTCTCGAAATCTGCCTTGATCGGCAAATCAGGCAACACGCGACCGCGAATGTAGCCTTTCAATTCGCCAAGTGTCGCCTCGAACGCGCCCGCGCTGGCCACGGGCGTAGGGTCAGCAACGAGTTTGCCTTCGGCGTTGAAAGCTCCCCTCATCGTCGCTTTCACTTTAGCTGTCGGGGGGATGTAGCTAGCCCACTTCAACGATTTTGCATCAATGCTCGGTGGGACGACGTGCCCGCTGTTATCGAGCACGTGGGCGCGGAAGGAAACGGTTTGCGAGGGACGCAGCAGCACCTCGGCAGGTATAATTTGCAGTTTGTCAATGGTCGCGGCGGGCAAATGATATTTCTCTTCCTCGGGTGCAGGCAACCCCGCGTTGTTGCCTTTCTTCCCAAAGCAATACAGCTTCCGTGTCGTCTGCACATAAACCTTGCCGTTGAAAACAGTCGGCGTACCGAAGCAGCGGCCGTCGAGCGTGAATTTGCTAAGGATTTCGCAGCCGTTGTCGGCGGGCTTGATGACGTAAATCGCGCCTTTCTGACCTGCGTCTGCGGCTTCGGTCTTCATATCGGGATCGTCGAGGATCGGCACATAAAGTTTGCCGTCGGCACGAACGAGGCTGGCATTGCGCTGTTCGACGCCGATTTTCTTTTTCCACAGGATCTTGCCCGTCGCTGCGTCAATCGCACACAACTCTCCGGTTTCTGATGTTTGATATACTCGTGTACCGACAAGAATCGGTGAGCTGGTAAAAGCGCTTAGTTCATTGCGCCAAAGCTCGGCTTCCTTTGCGGAAATCGTTGCCAGTCCGGTTGCGGGATCAGGTGCAGGCGGCGTGGTTGGAATTTTCAGCGCGACCATACGACCGATCTCGCTCGTATCGAGATTTTCGCTGCCATGGATGGCGATAATTTTGTCACCCGCATGCAACACGGTCGCGTTCACGCCACCCTGTCCGATCGGAACACGCCAGATCGGGTTGCCCGTACGCGCATTGAGGCATACGACGCTACCGTCGCCCGCGCCTGCGAATAGGACGCGCTTGCCGTAGAGCCAGCCGAGGATGGGATGGGAAAAGGAATTGTCTTTCGGCCGATCGGCGGGGGCGGATGCCCAAACCAATTCGCCCGTCTTTTTGTCAAACGCATAGAATCGGTCACCCGCAGGACCATGCGCGCCCCAGTTCGAAGTGATGCCGCGCGTGATAACGAGGTCGGCGTCAATCACAGGCGACGCCGTGCGGCTATTGGGGAATGTCATGCGCCCGAATTTTTCCATGAGCGAATGTTGCCAGAGCAGTTTCCCGTCGCGGTCGAAGCAGGCGAAGATGCCTTGTGATCCCTGATAATAAACATTACCCGTCTCGGCATCTACCGTTGGGCTGCTGGTCGAGTAACGCAGGTAGATTGTGTCGCTCAAAAAATCGTTGTAACCGCGCCGCCAGAATTCCTTGCCCGTTTCGGCATCGAAACAGGCCAACCCCTCCTGCAAATCCGCGCCCTCACCCCAATAGCCATTAATATATAAGCGCCCGTTGGCGATGACCGCCGTGGATTGTCCCGAGAAACCAACCGACCAGAGCAAATTCTCCGCGCCAATCTTATCGGGTAGACCGGTCTCGCGCGACATGCCGCTTTGTTCGGGTCCGCGCCACGAGTGCCAGCCGGTCGCGTCGGCGGCGTCTACCGCCGGCGAGAAAACAAGAGAGGCAAAAACAGCGTAGCGCAACCATCTTGGTTGCGTGTTTCTAATTCGCAAGCTGGAAGCGTGCGCCACATTTGTCTGCTTGATCATATGTCCGCGCCTTTTTTACGTCATGACGGCAGCCGTTGTCAACAAATTATACCTACACGTATTATCTTTGGACTGGCGATGTCGCGGGATGTTCAATGGAAGCGCGGTCGTTGTCGATCCAATCGAGGCAGCCCCGAAACGCGGCGCGACGTTAGGGAATCAAAAAAACCAGTAGAAGTCTGTCTGTGTTTCATCCCGTAGAGAGGAATCATCCCCCGTCCCAAAAGCTTCCGCTGAATCTCTTGCCAAACGGGGGCGCGTTGTGTAGAGTCCCGCCCCCGTATCCAAAGACTGAATCGAGGAAACTTATGGCAAGTGCAAGCGACATGCGTAAAGGAATGGCGATCAAATACAATGGCGCCCCGTGTATGGTGTTGGATTATATCCACAAAACCCCGGGCAACCTGCGCGCCACCGTGCAGGCCACCCTGCGAAACCTAGCCAGCGGAAAAACCTCGCCGGTCCGGTTCAGCTCGACCGAGTCCATCGAAATCATCCCGCTCTTCCGTAAAAAAATCGAGTTCAGCTACAAAGACCCGACCGGCTATACGTTCATTGACCCGCAGACCTACGAGAGCATCACGCTCAACGATGAGCTGGTGGGCGACGCAAAAAATTTTCTGATCGAGAACACTCCGGTCGAGCTGCTCTTGCTGGATGAT
The DNA here is from genome assembly GCA_964348665.1 of uncultured Verrucomicrobiota bacterium. Classification (GTDB taxonomy): domain Bacteria; phylum Verrucomicrobiota; class Verrucomicrobiia; order Palsa-1439; family CAYGDP01; genus CAYGDP01. The sequence goes on along the minus strand of CAYGDP010000007.1, from coordinate 163,392 downwards.
AAACCAGTCTCCATCGAGTTGCCGCCGACGGTGACGCTGAAAATCATCGAGGCGCCGCCCGGCGTTCGCGGCGACACCGCAACGAACGTCACTAAGCCTGCAAAAGTGGAAACGGGAATCACGGTTGGCGTGCCGCTCTTTATCAACGCCGGGGAAAGCGTAAAAGTGGACACGCGCACCGGGGCGTATATCAGTCGCGCCTAGGGGGAGGACGACGGAGTGCAAACCAGAAGGGGGATATGGATCGCTCGGCCGTTCCCACTGTAATAAGTTTTCCCTTTTTGCAGGAGTTTAGCCTGTTCAAGGGGGGTGATCAACTTTTTGCCACAGCAAGTTTATTTCGTCGAGTCGCGAGCCGTTTTCGTGTATTTGGTTGGCGATGGAGGGTAGAGCGCGAGGTTAGTTGGTCTTGGACGGTGCTTCCGTCTTGCCATACTGGCTCGATCATCACGACCTTAGCAGAGTCGGGAACGCCGAATTCGTTGTGGTGGAGTTGACCGACAACCAGATCCACGGCTGCTGCCCCGATTCGATCCGGCTGTTGATTCACTCCCGCGCAGCCGGGTGGCGAGGAGGTTACGTTAAGGGCTGCGTAACCGATGTCGCGCGGGATTTGCAGATTCATGTTACGCAACCACTCCAGTTCTTGGCCGTGCATTCCGATCACGGCGTCGGGGCGATGCTTTTGAAACCACTTACGGTAGACGGCCTCGTTCCATTCCGAAGTTATCAGAGCAGGAATACAATTGCCGAACGGCCGAAAGTATTGATAAACTAAAAAACTGCCCAGCAAACCGTGATAGGAACGCTGGTCAAAGGCCAATTCCAATGCCAGACTAATCCGCTTGTAGCCGAGCCGGCGCAGTTGTCTGGATGCAACCGCAACGGCAAGAAAATGATTGCCAGAGACACGGTGAAGATCTGGTTTATGGAGTGAAAGAGTCGCTGCCACCGATGCAAATTGTGGCCAATTGAGAGAAAGATGCCCATGTGGTCGGTACATGGGGGCGATTACGAGACCGCGGATTCCGCGGGATTGTAGGATACGACTAAGTCGCTTGCCGTTAATGCCTGGAGCATTCACCCAAAAGTCTTCCAGCTTGTAGCCCAGTTTGGCGGCGCGAACAGAAGCACCCTGAAAATGCTCAGCCATATAGGGACGTTCCCGCCAATCATTGCACTCTGGCCACTGGACAATATACCCGAGTGTCTCGATATAGACTGATGATCGAGCCATCCGCCGGTAGGACATCAGAGTCGAAATCAAGGGGTTGGGACGGTATCCCATCTGATTTGCAACAGATCGGACTCGTTGCCGTGTTTTCTCTGGCAATCGGTAATCGTTGCGGAGCGCCAGAGACACTGTCGTGTGCGATACACCGGCCACCTTGGCTACCGCTCTCATGGTCAGACAGCGATCTTGATTCATTTTACGTGGAAAATAGCAGTACATTTGCGGAATGTAAAGCACTCTTTTAGTGTAACGGGAATCTATGAGAGAGATAATCCATGGTAGGCACGTTCGAGCAAAGGCTGGTTTCACAATCATCGAATTGCTGGTCGTGATCGCCATTATCCTGATTCTTGCGCGTATCCTCTTGCCGAATTTGAGCCAAGCTCGACTCATGGCATTGAAAGTACAATGCGCCAGTAACCTCCATCAGCTTGGAATTGCTTACGCGCTCTACATCGAAGACACTCGCCGTTATCCAGGGATCGGTTGGAGCGGTGGCGCAACTAACAAACCTCACGACTTCGCGCGATTCAACGGGACGCTCGGTCAGGAAGGGTGCGCGCCACGCACTAGCCCCAATACCTCCAAGGTTTGCGCCCTGGGCATTTTTGCCAATCCCTCCGACCGCCCCTGTGAGAAGACTGTGTTTATCTGCCCCGCTGAAACTAGTAATACTTTGATTTCGTATCGGTCGATGATCGAATTATGCGACCCCAACTGCGGAGCCGGTCCTTTCATGGCCAGCACGATCAAGTATGCCTCCTCCACATTTCTGCTTTGGGAGGTGGACGGGACAAATTCCAACGAAGCAGACGGGGGCGACCGATGCGCGTGGGGACCCGACCGAGACCTCGTCAAGAAACAACATATGGGCGGGACCAATGTCCTTTTTTGCGACGGACATGTAGGATGGGCATTGAAAGGGCCTGATGGAAACGGAGTTGATACGTTTGGAATCAAGAACGATATGGTAAATGGGCGCGGTTGCACTCCCGCTAATTTTACAAACCCGCTTTTTGTGAAGTGATCCCGCTTGCTTCTCGCCAGGGTTTATCCCGTCGGAACAATTCGAAGCTATCTCGTTGATGGGTTAATTGCGTCCGTGCTCAACGGCATCCGTTGGATTCTGCGCAGGGGCGTCTGGTTACTTAAGTCGCCAACGCCTCGCCGTACGAAGTCAAGCTTGTCCAAGCACCCTCAAAATACCCTTTGTCTAGGCGACCCCTTGGGCGCACGGCTCCAAGAGCAAGGTATCCAGATGATCGCTCCGCACCGAGACAATCGCCAGCACAGACCCAGCCAAGATGATAAGTCGCTGCGTCGCTATCGGCGGCGTTGGAAAATCGAACGGCTCTTCGCGTGGCTGGGAAACGATCGGTGCTTGGTGGTGCGCTACGAATATCATGCCGAAAACTTTCAGGGCTTCGCTCCCCCCCCGGCTACCTCCTCATTGTGCTGCGGAGCTATTTATGAAATGGCTTTTAGTCACGAGGAAGACAAAACGAGTTATCGAGCGTAGATCTTGAACCATCGGTCGAACAACTCCCGTGGCGATTTCTTTTCGGAAATTCCCAGAGTCATATCTCCTTCACGCAGTAACAAGACGTCGCCGCAACCCATCAAAAAAAACCTTTGGGCTTGCTCCACTTGCAATGGGCGTAGTCTATCGGACATAACCAACTGGTCGCGGACTTCTACCGCAATGATCTTGGGTGGTGACGACATGTGCCATTGCGATAAATGACCTTGGTCCAAGAGTGGCAAACCCACGAAACTAACCAAGACGTGCGCATCAGGAAATTTTTCGCGCACAGTTTGTAATGCGACTGGCCAATTCACCGGCTCCGGCTGACGCTGCACTTTGTAGTGACCCAGAAACGTTGCCTTGCCTTTGACCCTCTTCTCGAACGACCGAAGCAACAAAGGTCCGTCGCTCTTGGAGAATTCCGCCTCAGCTCCATAGAGCGGAATTAGCACGGCAACCTTTCCATTCGATCCACCCAGCAATTTTACGGTTTCTTCCGCTGCGACCGTGCCAATGGTCATGGCAATCTGTCTTGCAGCGCTGTTAATTTGCTTCTGGTCGCTGTCTTCCCGGGATGGAAGCAGGAACGAAAGCAGCACGACAACTATGGTTGCCGCGACTAACACTTTGAACCACCACATCTGACTCCATTTAGCTAGCACAAATCCCCAATACTATTTTCTCACGTTGATTGTGGAGCAATGTTTTATTTTACCCGTAAACCAATTCAACCGCTTTTTGCTGGATGGCCACATCTTAGTTTAGCAAAGCGTGCCGCTCTTTATCAACGCTGGGGAAAGCGTAAAAGTGGACACGCGCACCGGGGCGTATATCAGTCGCGCCTAAGGCGGACAAGTCGCGCATGAGGAATGCAAACCTCGCCTACGATTTACGAAACGGTTTACCTCGCTTTACAACTGCGCGCCGATTGCGAATGGTGTTGCCGTCGACCCAGCGTGTCTCGACCATCACAGTCTTGGGAGTGGCAGGGATACCGAGTTCGTTGTGATGCAGTTGTTCGACCACAAGATCCACTGCGGCGGCGCCGACCAAATCGCCGTTTCGATCGATAGCGGCGGCGCCGGGGCTGGCGAGCGAGTCCACATTTACAAATCCCACGTGTTCGGGGGTGAATTTGCCAGCATGGCGAAGCCACTTGATCAGGATCAAATTCAAACCGATGATGACATCTGGACGATACTTTCGAAACCAACGGAGGAATGTAATTTGATTCCAGTCATCGGTGACCAGTGCTGGCACACGATCCTGCGGAGGAAGATTGTATTGATACACATCATAGCCAGCGAGCCAGTTGTGGTCCACGCGCCGGTCGTATTGCGCTGGCACGGCCAATCCGATGCGACGGTATCCGAGGCGTTTAAGTTGGCGCATGGCAAGGATAATGGCGTGCGACTGATGTTCGACGGCGCGATGGAGGTTGGGTTGCCAAAGGGTGTACCCGATGGAGGCGGTGGCAAAATGTTTCCAATCCAGCGACAAATGGCCGCGCGCGTGAGGAAGCGGGGCGATAATCAGGCCCCGGATGCCGCGCGCGCAGAGGATTCGGCTGGCACGGGCGGCGGTCAGGCCGGGTTCGCGCAACCAGAATTCTTCCAGTTTATAGCCCAAGGCGGCGGCTCGTTGCGAAGCTCCTTCGAAATGTTTCATGAAAATACCGACATGCCGCCATTCGTCTCGAATCGGATAAGCAGTAATGTATGCCAGTGTTTCGGTGTACTTGATGGGTTTGGTGGCACGAAGATGCGACATCAGCGTGGAGACCAGCGGGTTGGGGCGATAGTTGATGTCGCGGGCAATCTTCTGGATTCGTTGGCAGGTGGCGGGTGGAATGCTGGGGTGATTTCGTAACGCGAGTGAAACGGTGGATCGGCTCACACCCGCGCGGTCGGCGATGGTTTGAAGGGTTGGATGAGATGGTGGTTTCACTCAACGGATTTCGTAACACGCCTTTTGCAGCTTGGCAAGCTATCGTTAGAGTAATATCGATTCCATGGTATTGGCAGATCCAAATGAATGATATGATCGCCATCACGACGGATCAGCGAAAGTTTTTCGAACAGAACGGGTTTCTGGTCGTCGAAGACGCGCTTCCCCCCGACATGACCGAGCGGTTGATCGTGGCAGTGGATCGGATTGACGAGCGTGTGCGACGCGATCTGGGAAAAGGGTCGCACGACAAGAGCGAGAAACGAAATATCCTCCAAGAGGATTTCGATGCATTTCGCCCGTTGATTACCTGGGCAAAGACCGCGCCGCTGGTTTGGCAGATTCTAGGGCCGAACATTCATCTGGTCACTTCGCACGCGATCATCGTGCCCCCATCCGCTCCTGGCACGGCGCGAACGAAGCTGGTCAACCGCTTTCATCGTGACGGTGGCACATCACCGTTGGACCTCGCCGAACCTCATCCTCGATTATTTATCAAGGTCGCGTATTTTCTGACCGATCTGACGCAGCCGGACAGTGGACAGTTCCAGGCAATCCCGGGCAGTCATAGGCTCATCGGTCCTCCTCCTATGATCAACGGAAGCTCGATTCCGCATGGTGCGATGGAATTGCGGGTGCGTCCTGGCACGGCGGTGATCTTCGAGAGCCGCACCTGGCACGGGGTTGGGCCGAATTACTCGCCGCTCACGCGCAAAAGCGTTTACTTTGGCTACGGCTACCGATGGTTGCGGCCGATGGATTACACGACATACCCGCGAGAAATTCTCGACCGTTGCACGCCGCTGGAGCGTCAAATGCTGGGTGACGGTTCCTATGATTTGAGTTACTATTTGCCGAGAGAAGAGGACGTGCCATTGCGCGCGTTGCTCAAAGCATCCGCGCCGGAATCGCACTACTAAAAATAAATCGAGATGGGTTCCTTTCAAACATCGTCCCCAAAACGGGATTCTTCACAAACAACATGAAACGCGCCGCATACCTACTGATAGCCCTGTTGATTGCACATGCTCATGCGGAGGTCATCGAAACTGATGTTTGTGTCTATGGCGGCACATCGGCCGGCGTGGTCGCGGCGGTGCAGGCCAAGCGGATGGGCAAGACGGCGGTGATCGTCGCACCCGACAAACATCTTGGCGGATTGAGCAGCGGGGGGCTGGGGTTTACGGACACTGGCAACAAGGGAGTCATCGGCGGGTTGACGCGGGAGTTTTATCATCGGATTTGGAAACATTATCAGGATCCCGCCTCGTGGAAATGGCAGAAGCGCGAGGAATATGGCAACAAAGGACAAGGAACTCCTGCGATCGACGGCGAGCAACGGACGATGTGGATTTTCGAGCCGCACGCCGCGGAGAAGGTTTTCGAGGAAATGATTGGCGAAGCGAAAGTGCGCGCGTACAAGAGCGAACGGTTGGACTTGAAAAACGGCGTCAAGAAAAACGGGGCGCGCATCACCGAAATCGTGATGGAATCAGGGATGGTTTTCCGCGCCAAGATGTTCATCGACGCCACGTACGAGGGCGATTTGATGGCGAAAGTAGGGGTGAGTTATCATGTGGGTCGAGAAGCGAATCGCGTGTACGGTGAGACGTGGAATGGAATCCAAGTTGGTGTGCTACATCATGGTCACTGGTTCAAAAAACCGGTCAGTCCCTTTCGTGTGCCGGGAGATCCGGCCAGCGGTGTTTTGCCGCGCGTCAGCGCGGACCCGCCGGGGGAGAAAGGCGAGGGAGATCACCGCATTCAGGCGTATTGTTTTCGGATGTGTTTGACGGACGTGCCCGAGAATCGCGTGCCGTTCCCCAAGCCGGACGGTTACGATCCCAAACAGTACGAGTTATTGTTGCGCGTGTTCGAAACAGGCTGGCGGGAGACGTTCGGCAAGTTCGACCCGATCCCCAATCATAAGACCGACACCAACAACCACGGCCCATTCAGTACCGACAACATTGGGATGAATTACGCGTATCCGGACGGCGACTACGCCACGCGCGAGCGGATTATCAAAGAACACGAGACGTATCAGAAAGGGTTGATGTATTTCCTCGCCAATGATTCGCGCGTGCCGGAGGATGTCCGGTCGAAGATGAGCCAATGGGGATTGCCGAAGGACGAGTTCACCGACAATGGCAACTGGTCGCATCAGCTTTACATCCGCGAAGCGCGCCGGATGATCTCGGATTATGTCATGACCGAGCAAGATTGTTTGCTCAAGCGTTTGCCGCCCAAACCAGTTGGCATGGGGTCCTATACGATGGATTCGCACAATGTCCAACGATACATTACCCCCGACAAAACCGTGCAGAATGAGGGCGACATTGGTGTCAGCCCCTCTGGCCCGTATCAAATTGATTACAACTCCCTCGTGCCGAAGTCCAATCAGGCGACCAACCTCTTTGTCCCCGTCTGCATTTCGAGTTCCCACATCGCCTACGGCTCGATCCGGATGGAGCCGGTCTTCATGATTCTCGGCCAATCCGCTGCTACCGCCGCGGTAATGGCGATCGATGAAAAAATTTCCGTTCAAGACCTCGACTATTCCAAACTCAAAGCGCGCCTCCTGGTAGACGGACAAGTACTGGAATGGAAAACGTCCTCGGCGGTGCGCCCGATGGGAACAACAGCGCCGTTGAAACTGGAAGGTGTCGTGGTGGACGACGTTCATGCCGCGAAGACAGGCGATTGGAAAGTGTCCGCCGCGCGGTTGCCATTCATAGGGGATGGCTATCTTCATGATGACAATACCGAGAAGGGCAAAAAAACAGTTCGATTCACCCCCAAACTGCAGAAAGATGGCCGGTATGAAGTTCGCCTTCTCTATACCGCGGAAGGAAACCGTGCGACCAATGTTCCGGTCGTCGTTCGCACTGCAAAAGGTGAAGAGACCTTGAAAGTCAACCAGCGTCTTTCGCCGGAAGGCGGCGGAGTTGCCCTTGGCGTTTATGAGTTGGCCACCGATTCCGCGTGGGTTGAAATCCGGACGGACGGCACCGACGGCCACGTCATCGCCGATGCCGTGCAATTCATTTTAAGGCCTTGACCTGTCATTATTGACTCAACGAGTTTAGCAACTTGGGCTTGGCTTTGCCAAGCGGACGGGTTAGATTTTCTGCGTTATGAAATCTTTTCGTCGGAATGGGTTGGCAGGAGCCGGATTTACTTTGGTTGAGTTGTTGGTGGTCATCGCCGTGATTATGCTATTGGCGCGGATGTTATTGCCGGCGATTCAAGGCGCTCGAGCCAGGGCTAAGGCGGCGGTCTGCGTGAGCAACCTGAAGCAGATTGGAGTCGCATTCGACCTTTACATTCACGATTATGACCATTATCCAAGCGTCTCCACCGGATCGTTGAGAGGCCATACCGAATGGGTGCGTCGAGTGACCGCGACGGGGTACCCGCAGTATTGCGGACCGAAAGGCGCGCCCTCGGCACAGGTGTCCGCTCTCGGCTCATACGCCAATCCGAGCAACCGCCCCTGTCGAAAGACCGTCTTCTGGTGCCCTATGTTGGCGCCCAACACTGCTGCCATGCAAGTTGCATACGTTATGAATGGGTGGTTGAGCGACCCAACGGATTTCAATGCCGTTTGCGGTAATCTAAAGGCTGAATATGTGGATCAACCATCCGAAACGTATATCTTATATGAAGCCCTCGACCCCGACCCGTTTCCCGGCGGAGCTCTTCAATGCAATGGGTCTACTCTGGTGCCCCAGCGTCACTTTGGCGGCGCTCACTCCCTCTTCTGCGACGGACACGTGCAGTGGAATCGAACCGGTCCAACCACCAGTCCGCCTTCCGGAACGATCAACTACGACCTGATCAATTGCAGAGGACAGAAGCCGCTCGTGGTTCCTTTTGCCCCGGCTACAGTGCGATAAAATCTACGGAGTGTTTCGCGCCGGAAGAACCTGGTAGAAGAGATTGAAAATCTCCTGCGAGTCCGTCGGTTTCGTCTCGGGATATTGGGCATCCCCCTTTGACAAAATTACCGACTGCGCCATGCCCGACTGAATCACCGATTGGGCCGCATCCAAGAGTTCTGCGCGCGATTCGACGATCACAAGTTTTGGCAAGGAGGCTGCCTGCCACTGTTGGAGTGGAGTTGTCTTCAAATTGGGAACGCCCCAGAAGGAGACGAATAGCTCCGCCTCGGGATATTTTTCGCGTGCTTCCTGAAACAGCGCCAGGGAAAAATCCGAGTGACCTTCCCCGGGTGGAGTGAAGTGCCCCAACACTTTGAGGGATGGATGCTTGGCTGCCCCTAGGTCGAAGCCCTCGCGAAAAATCTGCGCTCGAGAACCGGGAAACATGTCTTCAGTCCCATAAGGCGGGAGAATCAGAGCGGCTTTCCCGCCATTGGCGCCGAGCACCCGCGCCGATTCGTCAGCCGCAGCGGCACCGACCGACAGGGTGATGCGGCGCCCAAAATCTTCCTCCTCGGCATCACTATCCTTGGATTTGCAGCGGACTAAAAACGATCCCGCCATCAAAACGATGACGACAATGAGTGCGATTTGGGCGATGGGCGATTTGCGCCAGTCTCCTGCCATAGGGCGTATTTTCTAGCGATTTTACCTAGCCGATGCAAGCTTTCTCGAGGCTCAATTCGTTGAGTGAGTCAGAGCAACAACGACCCTTTGCGGCGCAAAAGCTCGCTGCAACGAATGAATTTCACGCAACGGGTTTAGTAAACACCCGTTTGCCCTATTGTGGAGTCGGATTATATTTCGGGGCGAATTATGACAAACTATTCAGCAAACGTAGGGGGAAACCTGGCGCACCAACGGCGGCGCGCGTTCACCCTGATCGAATTGCTTGTGGTGATTGCCATCATCATGCTCTTGGCGCGGATCCTCCTGCCGGCGCTCCGCTCCGCCAAACAACGCGCCCTGGATGTGGTTTGCACGAGCAACCTCCGCCAATTGGGAATCGCTTTCCGAACGTATGGAACTGATTATGGGTATTATCCCAGCATGGCCAATGACAGTTGCGATTTGAGGACGATGGATTGGGTTCGAGTTCTTCCCGAGGCCGGAACGGCGCCGACAGCGAGCTCATGCGTTTCCCACACGCCAACGTCAACGTCCTGTTCTCCCCGGTCGGATCCCGATCCAACGAGATGGAGCGCCTTGGGCGACTACGCCAACCCCAGCAATCGTCCTTGCTATGAGAGCGTTTATACCTGTCCTTTGGATAAGACCGCCAAGCAGTACCCCGTTTCGTACGATATGAATGCGAATGTTACCAGCCCGACCAATTACGGCGGGTATTCAGGGCCGATCAAAGTCACGATGATTGCGCATTCCCCCGAAACGTACCTTCTCTTGGAGACCGCCAGCCACAGCAATTTCGACCGAGCCATGGGTTGTAACGGCAATACCGTTACCAATCGTCACCATGGCGGCGCCCATTCGCTTTATTGTGACGGACACGTGAGTTGGGCAAAGAAAGGGTCTTCCACAACCGTTGGCACTTTGGATTACGACATCGCGAATTGTAAAGGATGGGGATCGGATGACACCACGGGAAGTGGTGCGTCCGATGTTGCTTGGACGCCTCCGACGGCGCCGATCAATTGACCGCTTGTCGATTCGGCTTCAACGCGGGCCGATAATTTTGAAATACTGCGAAAATATCTCGTGCGGATCCTTCGGTTTCTTTTCCGGCAGTTCGGTTTTTCCGTTGAACCACAAAACCCGTTGAACGAACCCCCTCTCCAGCCACTTGGAATTCGCGGTCTCTTCTTGCCGGGTTTCGATCACGATCATCTTCGGAAGAACGACCGAACGCCACTTGATTTCTTCTTCGGGAGCCGATTGCGGGAGACTCCAAAAAACAACAAGCAGATCTGCCGCCGGATATTTCTCGCGTGCTTCTGCAAACTGCTCGAATCGGAACCAGATCGCCCGCTTGGGGTTGGCCGCCCAATGACCCAGGACGCGCAGTTTAGATATTTTCCCAACTCCTTTCTCAAATCCGTTTTTGTAAATCTCGGCTAATGACCCGGGAAACCGCTCTTCCGAGCCATACGGCGGCAAGACCAGCGCCACGCTGCCGCCGGATTCGCCGAGCACCTTTGCCGCTTCTTCCGCGGCGACGAACCCCGCCGACTCATGGATCGCGCGCTCAAACTGATCGTCCGCCGACTCCGGAGATGAACTCCAGAAAAACGAGATCAGGATCAGCGCCAACACCGCCACCACGGCGATCATCATTCCCGGCTTCTTGCTCCATTCACCAAGCATAGCAGTCCTTTCAATTACGTGTAAATGAACCACGCTGTCGCGCGGCAGTCTTTGTTGACGCGCACGCGAACCCAGTGCGCACTGTAACCAGTTGGAAATTCATGGGTGACATTCTTGCCAGAGGAAACCTGAAAAGATTGATACGTCCTCCACACTCCCGTGCCAAGAAAATCCACTTCCACGGTGAACTCCACTTCGCCGCTCGCGTCGTGTGATAATTCGACGGTTTTCTTGTCATACCCCACCATCAAATAAGGATCGCTCGGTGTATCCTTCGACACAGTCGAATTCTTCCACGGTCCCCCGGCCCCGCGCGGTTTGCCGAGTTTCCAAAGATCATCAATGTCGCCAAACCACAGCCCCGCGCCCGCCTCCGGCGCAGCGAAGTAATGACCATCGGTCTTGGCATCGCTCCTCGTGCCAGCCAACACCAGCAATCCACGCCAGGAACAAAAATCGGTGATTTGCTTGTTGTGCGTGCAAAGCGGTTTCAGATGCGCAATTCCGCCGGAGATCGTTCGCGGCAAAATGTAAAAACTGCCGCCCACGTTCAACAACGATCGTTCGGTCACCACCTCACGATGCATCCGAGGCCACCCCGTAGCCCACGCCTTGTCGTAAGCGGCATCCGACTTGGGCAGGCGAAAACGCGCGCTGCCTTCCTTCAAGATCACGGATGCATCGTCCGACTCCACCGGTGGATCTTTAACAACCACTTTCTCATCCAAAAACTTCGCACCCGCGCTGTCGGCGACCACCGGCGAGAACTTCAAATCAGGCCCCACTTGATAGTGCTTCGCGTCGCCAACTTTCCCCGACGCATCCACTAATTGCGTCCGCACCGCCAGTGTAACACGACCGTCGCCCTCCGATCGCAGCACCGCGCTGCACCACGGTCCTGTTGCAGTTGCATCTGCCAGTGACACAAACTTCGTCCTGTCTTCCACCGCGCCTCCACTGGGGCCGTAATGAAAATACGCGCTAATTCCCGGCGTATCCCGGTCGGTTGTGAGACGAACCCATTGCGCCGCGAGATCGGCTGGAAACACATGAAACCGATAACTGCGCGGCGCCAGCGTCACATTCTCATATTTGCTCCACTGGCCGTTACCCATCTTGTCCAGTTCAATAGTGACAGTAATCGGCTGGTCAGTCCCGTGCGATAAATGCAACACACGTTGATCGTATCCGGCAAATAAATATGGCGACGATGGCTCGCCACCTTTAACGGCGTCACCAATCCACACGCCACCGAAGCCCGCGGGACGGCCAACCTGCGAGAGCGCGTCCCACTTCGAGAACCAGAGGTTCGAGCAAGATTGTCCGTTGAGCGAGTTCAACGAGTCGAGTCCAGTTTTGGCAGCGCTAAAACCCGACAACGCCGTGTCGTCGCATCCGAATACGATTCCATCGTTCCACGGCGCGAAGTCGCCGGTGACTTTCGCGTACGACCCGATCGGACGCAATCCGGCGGTATTGGCGGCGGAGAACGTGGCCGGAAAATCAAACCAGCCCCCGTGCATGTTCATCAGCAGTTTCGGCGGCTTTCCATCCACACCGGGAACAACTTCGCGGATCCGCGGCCACTCGGTATGCCAGCCGTGCGCACCATTATAACTGTAATCGGCTTTGGGCAATCGAAACGTCTGCCACTGGCCGCTATCGAGCAGTTTCAATAGGAGCGAACGTTTGTCCCAGCCGACCGCCCAGAGTGGCGCGTCCGCTGTCGGCGGGCCATAAATCCCGCCCGGGCCGGTGACTTCCGTGAATTGACGGCGCTCGATCAGCCGCCATAGTTTGCCGTCCCAATCACCAAGCGCACCGGCTTTCTCGCCGCCGGTCTCGACCGGCACTTGGTAGTCGAACGGTTTGAATTTATCCACCGATCCCGCGTGCGATTCGCCGTTGTTGGCGACCACGAATCGCCCTTGCGATGTGTAGGCGCCTTTCCCGTGCCAACCCGGCACTGCCCGCTTGTACAGCAGCTTTACGTCGAGACTGGTGACGTCCGCTTCGTAAATCAAGCCTTCCATGTCATAATAATATACTTTGTGCGCCGGATCCGACAGATGCCGAGCAGTCGCGGTGAGTCGTCCGAACATTTTGCCGGGCGGAATCACACGGACGTTGCGCTGGGCGTCGATCAGATAAGGCCCGATGAGAAGTTGATTGCTCTCGCGATGAATCATCCGGTTGGCGGGCGTGCCGCCGACGCTCTCCGGCCGAATCACGCGCGTGAGATCGGTCGCGATTTCGTACAGTTTGTCGTCGCTGCCGCTAGGCTGATGCGGTGCGTAGGTGATCACCCACAGACGATCCGCCCACGGCACGACCGCCCCCGTGCCACACTCACCCTGCTTGTTGACCATTGCCAAGTGCGGATACCGTCCGCTGACCGCGATCGGTTTATCCTGCGCCCGTCCACCGGCGCAAAGCGTCGCCAGCGCAACTATTGTCATTCTAACAATCACGGCGGGAACGTAAGCGAATCCAAGATGCGTCACACATCGCTTTTTCCTAAACCCGTTGAGCCAGTCTGGTTTTTGTTGCGAGTTTGGTGTAGAAAGGCAGTCTACTTTTATCATGAAAACTTTACTGAAACTCTCTTTGGCAGCCACGCTCGGACTGCTCGTCGCCGCGCGCGCGGACGACGTGTTGGTCGAAGCAGAAAGTTTTTCCAATCCTGGCGGATGGGCGTTGGACACACAGTTCATTCAACTGATGGGCTCCCCGTATCTGTTGGCGCACGGACTCGGCGAGCCGGTCAAGGACGCCACGACCACGATCCAATTTCCCGCCACGGGAACGTATCGTGTTTGGGTGCGTACCAAGGATTGGGTGGCGCGCTGGAAAGCACCGGGGACGCCCGGCAAGTTTCAACTGGTCGTGGACGGGAAACCGCTGACGGAAACCTTCGGCACGAAGGGCGCGGAATGGTTTTGGCATGACGGCGGGACGGTGGAGATCGCAAAGAAGGAAGTTACGCTGTCCCTCCGCGACTTGACTGGATTCGATGGACGATGCGACGCGATTCTGTTTTCGACGGACAAGACATTGACTCCGCCCAATGATAGCGCGCCGCTGGCGGCTTGGCGCAAAAAACTTCTTCGATTACCCGAGAAACCCACCGAGCAAGGTCCGTACGATCTCGTGGTCGTTGGCGGCGGGTACGCGGGAATGGCCAGCGCGATTTCCGCCGCGCGAATGGGTTGCAAAGTCGCGCTGATTCAAGAACGACCCGTGCTGGGCGGCAACGGGAGCAGCGAAATCCGCGTCTGGGCCATGGGCGGCACGCGGCGCGGTTTGTATCCTAATCTTGGCGAGATCGTCGAGGAATTCATGGATCGCGCCAAGGCATCACCGGGCACCTTCGAGGAATTTGGCGACGCAAAAAAAGAAGCGCTTGTCCGCAGCGAGAAAAACATTTCCTTATTCCTCAATCACCACGCCTATGCGGTGGAGAAGAAGGATGGCCAGATCGCGGCCGTGCTGGCGTTTGACACCCGTACCAGCGAGCAAAAACGATTTTCTGGCACTTTGTTTACCGATAGCACCGGACACGGTTGGATTGGCGTGGCGGCGGGCGCGGATTTCACCATCCAAGAAACCGGTCACATGGGGATGAGCAATATGTGGCGCTGGTCGGACACCGGCACACCGCAATCGTTCCCGAACGCGCCGTGGGCGCTGGAGTTGGAGATGGCGGATTTTCCCTACCCCAATCGCGGGCACGCCGAATGGTTCTGGGAGACCGGCTTCGATAAACATCCGATCAACGATCTCGAATACATCCGCGACTGGAATCTGCGCGCGGCGTTCGGCGCGTTTAACGCCATGAAAAACAAAAGCGGCAAGGAGAAACACGCCAACGCAAAACTCGAATGGCTTGCCTACGTCGGCGGCACCCGCGAATCGCGCCAGTTACTTGGCGATGTCGTGCTTACCCGTGACGATATCGTGGAGAAAAAAAACTTCCTCGACGGTTGCGTACCGACCACGTGGGACATTGATTTGCACTATCCAAAGGAGCAATACGCCAAGAAATATCCCCAGGACCCATTCATCTCGAAAGCCGTTTTTGGAAAAGGCGTGGATCGCAAGGAAGGCTATCCCGTTCCCTATCGCTGCTTTTACTCGCGCAATGTTCCCAATCTGTTTATGGCTGGCCGCAATTTGAGCGTCACCCACGAAGCCCTCGGCACGGTGCGAGTCCAAAAAACCCTCGGCATGGCCGGTGAAGTCGTCGGCAAAGCCGCTTCCATTTGCATCAAGAACAAATGCGCGCCGCGCGATGTGTACGACAAATACTTCACCGAGCTTCAGGAGTTGATGCAATTGCGCGGACAAGCGCGCCGCGAAACCGTGAATTCTCCCATCCAACAACCAACCACTCCGCCTCCGCCGCCCGCGCCAGCCGACGACAACAAAGGTCTGGATCCAAAAACTCTCGCTGGTATGGTCATTGATGACACAAAAGCCAAATTATCAGGCAACTGGCAGAGCGGACGCGGCCTCGCGGGATTCGTCGGTGAAAGCTACCGATACGTCGGACCCGGCACGCCTGCCAACGCACGGTTTGAATTCAAAGTGGAAAAGGGCGGTCGCTACGAAGTCCGCTTCGCTTATCAGCCGCATGAAAACCGCGCCACCAACGCGCTGGTCACCGTTTACAGCGGCGACGGCGAGAAATCCCAACGGATCAACATGCGAACCGCGCCGCCATTGGATAAAGGCTTCATCTCGCTGGGCAGTTTCCGCTTCGAGGTGGGGCAAACCGGCGCGGTTGTCATCTCCAACGACAAAGCCGACGGCAACATTCACGCCGACGCCGTCCAAATCCTTCCTGCGCCATGAAAAAAATTCTTTTTTTAATCACAATATTTCTCTTCCGTATCAACCCAACTAACGCTGCGGAACCGGCAACTTCGCCAAATCTTCGTTATTACTATCCTGTGCCTGCGGTCAATCCGCCGCAGACCATCGAGGCCGATGTCTGCGTCTATGGCGGCACATCGGGCGGCGTGACCGCCGCCGTGCAGGCGGCGCGCATGGGGAAAAAGGCAGTTCTAGTCGAATTGGGCACCCACCTCGGCGGACTGACCAGCGGTGGATTGAGCGCGATTGACTGGGGACATTGGGGAAAAGCGCCCTACGGCGGGATGTGCATGGAGTTTTTTTCGCGCGCCGGAAACATCAGCGGCGCGTTTTGCTCGAAGGCAGAAAAAGCATACAACGATATGGTGAAGGAGGCGGGAGTTCAGTTGTTTTTCGAACATCGCCTCGCCAGTTGTGTCAAGGACGGCAATCGCATCGCCGAGATCGTAATGGAAAACGGGAACCGGTTCCGCGCCAAAATGTTTGTGGATGCCACCTACGAAGGCGATTTGATGGCCGCTGCAGGCGTGAGCTATCACGTCGGTCGCGAGGCAAATTCTGTCTATCAGGAAACCATTAACGGCATTTTCGCCGGGGGTGGTCATCAGTTCGTTAAAGATGTAGACCCTTACGTGGTCGAGGGCGATCCGAAAAGTGGGTTGCTTTGGGGAATTTCCGCCGAGGATCCGGGCAAGAAAGGCGACGGCGACCGACGTATCCAAGCCTATAATTTCCGGATGCAATTCACCAGAGGCGGTCTCCCGTTTCCAAAACCACCCAACTATGATGCAAGTCGCTACGAATTGCTCTTGCGCTATATCAAGGCCGGCGGCGGCGCCGGCGTCTATCCGCATCCGGGCGACAACAATAACAGTGGGGGATTCTCCACCGATCACATTGGTTACAACTACGACTGGCCGGACGGGCCCGCGACTGCGGAATCGGCCAAGAAGGACGCGGCGTATTTCCGGAAACTCTACGAAACCCGCGAGAAGATTTATCAGGACCACGTCACTTATCAACAAGGACTGGTTTGGTTTCTTGCGCATGACGAGCGCGTGCCACAAAAAATCCGCGATGAAATCAATCTATGGGGGTTAATCCCTAAACAATTCGAAGAAACAGGCGGATGGCCGCATCAACTTTATATCCGGGAAGGACGCCGCATGATCTCCGATACCGTGATGACCGAACATCATTGCCGCAGCAAGGTCGTCGCGGAAGACAGCGTCGGCCTCGGGGCGTACACGATGGATTCGCACAATTGTCAGCGGATTGTTGTGAAAGGCAAAGTTCGCAACGAAGGCAACGTCGAGGTCGGCGTCCCGCAGCCGTACCCGATCAGCTACCGCAGTATTGTGCCGAAAGAGAGCGAGTGCGCCAACCTCTTCGTACCCGTCGCACTGTCGTCGTCCCACATCGCGTTCGGCTCGATCCGAATGGAACCGGTCTTCATGATTCTCGGCCAGTCCTCGGGCACCGCCGCTGTGATGGCGATAGACGCGGGAATCGCCGTGCAAAAGGTGGAGTACGCCAAGCTTCGCGAGCGTTCGCTGGCCGACAAACAAGTTCTCGATTGGAAAGGCGCGCCCGCACCGCAAAAAACCGATGCTGTCAAACTCGAGGGCGTCGTCGTGGACGACACCCAAGGCGAGAAGACGGGTAATTGGATTCCTTCCACTGTCACGGGCGCGCAACGCGCGGGCAGCGGCTACCTTCACGACAACAATGCTAATAAAGGCCAGGTTTCCATCACCTACACGGCTGACATCGTAGAGACGGGCGAGTACGAGATTTATCTCCTTTATCCGCCGAACGAAAACCGCGCCACCAACGTGCCCGTGACCGTCTCGGTCGCCGGCGCAGCCAAAACCGTGAAAGTGAACCAGCAAAATCCAGCCAGCGGTCGCGCCTTGCTCGGAAAATTCTCCGTGCCGAAAGGCAAACTCACCACGGTGACAGTCTCCAACGCCGATACCGACGGCCACGTTATCGCCGACGGCGTACAATTCCTGCCCGTCAACTAACTGGTATTGATCACGTGCTACGGCGGATTCGAACCATTGTATTTTGGGGAGAACCTGATCTTTCGCGTTTTTTGCGTCGGAGGAGCTCAAGCGGCGCAATCGATCGGAACTGCTGCCGATGCCTTGTCGAGAATCATTCGACCCACGACGATTACGGCTTCCGCCGCTTTTGGTTGGATGTACCCGAAGCGGGTGCTGGATAGGGAGACTGCTCCTCGCTGATCACGCTTAGATGCGGATTGCCCGTCAGTAAATCCTGCCGCAATACCTGTACAATATATTGCGAACGTGTCATGCCCAGCGATTTGGCGCGCTGATCAATTTTTTTAAAAATTCTTCCGGACAACTAAAGGCGCAAGCGATTCGAGCCATGCCACCAGTGTATAAACATTTATTACGATGTCACGGAAAAATTTATCCCGGGTATTGACATGGTATAAATTTCAAATACAATGTCGAACCATGAAGCAGAAGCGCCGTCCCGCCGTCGTTGCGATTCGTTTGCCGTCGGAGATTCACGACCGCGTGAGGGAGAATGCCTGCCGAGAGGACATGGATTTTTCCAAATATGTCCGACGTGCCATCCGCCGCGAGATGTCCGGCTCTCTTGTTGGCACTGGCTTGCTTGCCATGACCGCCAAAGCGAGTCATAAAACTGGGAGAACGACATGAGAATACAAAACAGAACTCAACTCGTATCGAAATCGGCTGTCGTCCGCAAAGGTCGCGTTCGTCCCTCATACCCGACCGACCAGCAGTTCCGGGTGCAACTCAAACCGCGCGGAAAACCGATTCCGCTGACATCGAACGATCTCTTGGTTTGGGATCGAGGAGAAAAAGGAGTCATCCTGTTAAGCGTGTGCAGCGGAAAAAAAGTTGTGTCAGTGATCACCGCTATGAACGCTTTGCAGCGGACGTTACCCTCACGATTAGCCTGCCGCTATGTCTTACTCGCTCGTCGTCACGCAGCAAAACGGTAGGGTCTAAACAGGTACGGCCCCTCGCGAATAAGGATCATCTGCTCATTGCGGCGATTCGTGGCTGACGCTACAATGCTGGGTGTTGAACAATCCGTCATCCATCCACGCTTGGCAACCGATTGCCGCGCGATTCTACCGGCTCGTGGTGCTGGTCGCCATCGTGTTTCTCGTCCACGATCATCACGCGCGATTGCGGATTGACGGCGACGCCCCCATCGCGCTGGGCGAAGTGAAGCAATTTTTTCCAAAAGCGCACTCTCTTGACACGGATCTTTCGCCCCACGGAGGGTTGCACGTGCTCGATGCCGATGGCCACAGGATCGGCTACGTCCTGCGCACGTCGCCGATCAGCGACGCCATTCGCGGGTACGTCGGTCCCACCGACACGCTGGTCACGATGAATTCGGAAGGAAAAGTCATCGGCATCAAGATTCGCCGCAGTGACGATACCAAATCGCACGTGGAGGATGTGACCAACGACACACATTTTACAACAACTTGGAACGGGATGACCTGGGAACAAGTTGCCGGGATGGATTTGAAGAAGGCGGGTGTGGAAGGCACGTCGGGCGCTACTTTGACTAGCATGGCCGTCGCCGAAAGTATAGTTCATCGCTTCAAAAAGTCTTCCGATGATTCCACGAGCCTGCCGTCGATGCGCGTGCGCATGCGGGATGTCGGTACAACGCTCGTCGTTGTGGCGGCGTTGCTGATGGCATTTACCAAGCTGCGGGGCAAACCAGAAATGCGCCGAATGTTCCAAGTCGTTGTCATCGGCTATCTCGGCTTCATCAATGGCGATCTGCTGGCGCAATCGCTCTTGGCAGGTTGGTCGGTCAACGGTGTGGCATGGCGGCTCGCGCCGGGTCTGACGTTGTTGGTCGGCGCCGCCCTTGTCGTGCCGGTCATGACCCGCCGTCAGGTTTATTGTACGCACCTTTGTCCGCACGGGGCCGCCCAAGAAATGCTAGGGCGAATCTGGCCGTGGAAAATCCATCTACGCACCGATGTCGCGCGCGGGCTGAAATGGCTTCCGACAGGATTGTTAGCTTTGGTCGTTGTTGTGGTGATGTTGAATCTGCCGCTGGACCTCGCCGACATCGAGGCGTTCGATGCGTATCTGATTCGTTCAGCCGGCATGGCAACCATCGTCGTCGCAGTCGTAGGATTGATCGCGTCGCTCTTTGTGCCGATGGCGTATTGCAAATACGGCTGTCCTACGGGTGAATTTCTCGAGTTTGTCCGAAGCCATGGACGCGCCGACCGTTTCGGCGCGCGCGACATCGTCGCGGGATTGTTGCTGGTACTGGTTGTTTTCTTGCGATGGAAATATCAATCGCTGACACCGTTTCTCTCATGAAATACGCCCCGCCACTTCTTTGCGCCCTTATCGGCCTGTGGGTATGGTTTTCCGATCAACCCGATGCTCCGACACCATTGACGATCTCCGGTCCAACGATGGGCACGACCTATTCGATCACGCTCGCGCAGTCGCCCGCGTCGGCCACGGAATTGGCGCGCGATCTCCAAACACTCCTCGACTGCTTCGAAAAAAAGCTCTCGACGTATCATCCTGATTCAGAGTTGTCACGATTCAATGAGTCTCGTGACGACGATTGGTTCGCGGTGAGCGACGCCGCCGCGCGCGTGCTTGCCGAGGCGCAAGCGATCAGCCATCTTACCACCGGCGCGTTCGACGTGACCATTGCGCCTCTGGTCAATCTTTGGGGCTTTGGCATAAAGCGCCACAGCGCAATTCCCACAAACGAAACCATCGCCGCAGCGCGGCAAAGCGTCGGACACCAATTTCTGGATGTGCGCCTGTCCCCGCCGGCGCTGCGCAAGACCACGCCCAGGTTGACCGTGGATGTGAACGGGATCGCGCCGGGCTACGCGGTGGATTTACTGGCGCACAAACTCGACACGATGGGTTATCGCGATTATCTGATTGAACTCGGCGGCGAGCTGCGCGCGCGAGGACAAAGTCATCTCGGTCGCCCATGGCGCGTGGGGATTGAATCGCCTGTCGCGAACGTGCGAAAGATTCAGCGTACAATTGAACTCCGCGCCCGCGCCCTGGCGACTAGCGGCGATTACCGGAAGTTTTTCGAGCAAGACGGCCGGCATTACTCGCACACGATTGATCCGCGCACCGGGCGCCCTGTTGCGAACGCGCTCGCGTCGGTCAGCGTGGTGGCCGATTCGTGCGCGCGCGCGGACGCGTTGGCGACGGCGTTGATGGTTTTAGGACCGAATGAAGGATTTGAATTTGCGGAACGCGAACGGCTCGCGGCTCTGTTCATCGTGCGTGGCGACCGCGGGTACGAAGAAAAATCCACGTCCACTTTTCCTCTCGGCACAGAGTCGGGCCGCGAGTAGAATCATCAACATGAAACTATTTCTCCACTTCGCCATCGTTCTGTTGGCCGGGACCCTCGCTGCACAAGATAACAAATGGGAAAAAGACATCCGCGCCTTCGAAGAGCGCGACAAGAAAGACCTGCCACCGCAGGGCGGGATTGTCTTTGTGGGCAGCTCCAGCATTCGGCTCTGGAATCTCAAGAAGTCGTTCCCTGAACTGCCCGCCGTCAATCGCGGGTTCGGCGGGTCGCAACTGGCTGACTCGGTGACATTTGCCGACCGCATCGTGATCCCCCACAAACCGCGCATGGTCGTGCTGTACGCGGGCGACAACGACATTGCATCGGGGAAAAAGCCGGACCATGTCGCTGCGGATTTTTCAGCATTCGTGAAAAAGATCCACGACGCGCTGCCCGAAGCAAAAATCACCTACATTGCCATCAAACCCAGCATTCAACGGTTGGCGTTGGTTGAAAAAATGAAATCGGCCAATGAAAAAATCCAGGAGACTTGTAAACGCGACAAACGACTGCTGTATGTGGACATCTTCACCCCGATGCTCGGTGAGGACGGCAAACCGCGCCCGGAGCTATTCCAAAAGGACGGCCTCCATCTCAACGCCGAGGGGTATAAGTTGTGGGATTCGATTCTTGCGCCGCATCTTCGGTAATCGCGGCGCTTGCCGCGCTATCGTTGATACCCAATAAACACCGGCCGGGGACTACGATCGATCTTGGGGGTGTCTTCGCGGTAGGCTACGACTTTATCATTTTGCAGAATCACCGTTCGGCTGCCGACGGCGACGTTTTGAGTGTAACTCCGGTTGATCACCGAGCGTCCAAACGAGTCTATGTAGTACTCATAGAACGACTGTGGCGCGGTTATATAATAAGTCCAGTCTTCCTGTCGCACTTTGCCGATCACATAGACTTCCACACGATCGGGTTTGCCAAAGACCGTCGTGACTTCTTCGCGGCTGAATCCGACCCCGATTTTTTTCTGCGCCATCAACGCGCGGCGATCCTGCAAGGCAGCGAACCGGCGTTTCCAATCGGTCAGCGTCTTTCCCGCCGGTTGTTCCATCGCACCGGGGTCTACCCAGCCGCGGGTGACGCCGACATTGGTGCGCGCCTCGACATAAAGCGCTTGTTCGCTCCACCCAAGTAACAGGACGGGCTGTCCTTTGTGCAACGTCCAGAGCGCGCTCTGCAGGTTTGGCGCGGTGCAAATGCCGCTCTGGCGAGTCGCGCGCACCGCTGGTGATGGTACGCCGATCTCGTCGAAGTAGATTACATTCGGATCGCGAATCTCCGCCGCCAATGTGCAGCAGGCCAGCGCCCATCCTAAAATCAAAACAAGTCGCTTCATTTTTTTGCCCGCCAGAAAGTTAGCTGGTTCGACGCGAAATACTCCTCTTCATTCATTTTACCTCCGCAGGTTGGCCGCTAACGGCGAGGATGGCGACCGCGAACGGTTTGTCGCGACCGGGATTGGGGGCGAAGGAGGTTTCTTTACGGATGGGTTTGATGGCAAAGGCGAAGGCTTGCAGTTTGCGATTGGATTCGAGACGAATCCGATGGCTGAAAACTTCGACCGACGATGTCAGCGTGGCGTCCCCGTGCGAGTAGAGTCTGGTGCGCACGACGGACGCGGGGCGCATAAAGGAGCCTTTGATTTCCGAGGCGACACTTTCATGCGTGGCCAGTTCAAAAACCTGCGGTTGGCCGCGATCATAATGGGCGGTGACCACGAAAATTCCTTCGCCAGACGCGGGGGCAAAAAGCAACGCCACGCGGTCGTAGCGGCCTTGTTTGTCGCGGGGGAGTTCGGCATTCGCGGCGTTCTCACCCAACGCGGAAAGAAGAATCGCGTTTCGACCCGCGCCGCGCAGGTGAAAATAGCCGATGGGATCGGTCTCCGGGATCGGCAGGCGTCCGTCATCGGGCAATCCGGGCTCGTCAATTCCCTGTTTCATCAGCACGCTGCGGGTGACGAGACTGAATTGTTTTTCGCCGACGCCAAAATTATCCTGCGCCAAATGAGCCGGGCTACTGATAACATCGGCGTTGAAATTCTCTGCTAGATCGAACTGCACGTAGCCTTGTGGGGCGGGCGCTTGCGAGGGCGGTGGAATCGCATCCGTTTTCTTCCCACCGCCTCCGGTGGAGCGGCCGATGAAAAATCCGATGATGAATGCCACGACGATGCCACCAATCCACATTGCGGTGGAACGGTCGAATGAGACGGAAACGGTGACGGGTTCGCTGACGGGTTCGGCGGCGGCCGTGGACATTCCAATGCGGGGACGCGTGGTGGGGGGGGACGCCGCAACGGGCTCCGATTCGGCAATGGGTTGAGATGGGGCAGCTTCTTCTGCCGCGGACGCGGCGGCCTGGGCTTCCCCGGCAGCTTGCATTGCTTGAAGCACGGATGCAGGCGCGAGTGGGACGGTTTGGGGTCCGGCGCCATGCCGGACGACGGTCGGCGTCGGGCCGGTAAGATAATTATTAATGTCCACCAACAACTCGTCGTAAGTTTGGTAACGTTCCTTTACGTCTTTGGCCATCATGCGGCGAATGATGCGCTGCACAGGACCGGTCACATCGGGGTTAAAAATGGTGATGGGCTTGAGCGGATCGCTGATGTGCATCAGCATCGTGGCGACAGCGTCCTCGCCTTCAAACGGAGGTTTGCCAGCAAGCAGATGGTAGAGCGTGGCGCCGAGGCTGTAGATATCGCTGCGATGATCGAGGCGTTTGGCTTGTGCTTGTTCCGGACTCATATATTGGGGCGTGCCCATCACGGTCGGCGCGGAGGTGATCGAAATGCCATGGTTACCACCGACATTTTTGGCAAGACCGAAGTCGGTGACTTTCACTTCGCCAAACGGAGTGAGCATGAGATTGGCGGGTTTGATATCGCGATGAATGATCCCGTTCTGGTGCGCGTGTCGAAGTCCTTCGGCGGATTGACGGATATAATCGATTGCTTCCCGTTCATCGAGTTGTTTGCGCTCGCGCAGGATCGAATCCAGGGCGCGACCCTCGACGTATTCCATCGCGAAAAAGACCACGTTATTCTGCTGACCGATGAAATGGACGCGGATGATATTGAGATGATTGAGTTTGGCGACGGCCTGCGCCTCGGCAACGAATCGCTGCACAAACTCCTCGTTTGCCACGCGGTCGCGGCTCAAGACCTTGATGGCGACCAATCGTCCCAGTGAGGTATCCTGGGCTTTATACACGACGCCCATGCCTCCTTCGCCGAGTTTTTTCTCGAGATAAAAATGGCCGAGATAATCCCCCACGCGCGGCTCGCGAGAGGGAGCGGCTGGCGATGAAGCGTCATCCGACATCGTGCCAACACTCTACCAGCGCGCCAAGTCACACGCAAGACGGCGATCACCGAATCCGTTTTCTACGATTTGCGTTTTGGCATCTGGTACGCAAAAAAATGAATCCTGACGCGGACTGTTGGTGAGATTGCATCGGAATTAACCTCTATTTTCTGCCAGCGGCGGGCAACGCGCTGACGGCGAAAATTCCGACGGTAAAATTTCCCGCCGCGTCTTCACCTTGCGCCGTGGTCGCGGTATTGGATTTCCGGGCAAACGTAATGGATTGCAGCGCGCGTTTCGGGTCGACTTCGAACGTCTGCGACGTCATTCTCGCGACGACATCGAGCACGGACCCGCGTGAAACCCGCTGAGTCTTGACTGCTTCCATTTGGTCCGGCAACATCTGCAGGTTCCGATTTTCCAAGAGCCAGTTGAGAACGTTCAAGGTCAGCACACCATCGGCGCCACGGTCGTAGTGCAGCGTTGCGAGAATCTCGCCGTCTCCAAAACAGCTGGCGTGCAGAACCGTTACCTTGGAATATTTAGCGCGCTGATCCTTGGGTAGAACGATCTTTATCGCATTCGGCAATCGTCCCTGCGGATCGGTGATGAGAAGGGCATTTTTTTCTTTGCCGACAAGCGCATGGAGAAAACCTTTTGGATCGGCCCCGGGTATTTCAATCAACCCATCATCGGGGATGCCTTGCTCGACGCCGCCGCCTTGATCCAATAATTTTGTCGTTGCCCAACCAGACTGCTGCGGAGCATTGAATACGTCGCGGGCGATATGCGTGTGCGTGTTGATGACATCCGCGTTGCAGCCCGTTGTGATATCGAGCGCGACCCAAGGGGATTTTTTCGCGGCTTTAGGCTTTTCTTCTGCCAAGGAGGATACTAGGGCGCTTGCCATCAACATCGCTATCCAAAGCGTGAGGATATCGACTCTTTCATTTCTGGACTTCTGGATCATGATTCGTGCTATAATACTCCAAGTGACATGAATGCGCGACGGTGGAAATGGGGATTCAAGGTATTTGGGTTAATGTTGCTGGTAACATCTGCGACTGCCACACCAGCCAATAAAGCGGCGCTGGCGCGTCATTACGAGAAATTTTTGCCTGTGTCCTTAAACGATTGTGTTACTTGCCATCAACCCGCAAAACTCGACCACGCGCCTGAAAATCTCGACGAATTTCCCCACAATCCCTTCGGCGCGCGATTGAGACAACTCGGAGCGGAATTGCGCGCGGATGCCAGGAAGGCTGACATTGCAACACGATTGAAATTCATTGCGCACGAGGACGCAGACGGCGACGGCGTATCGAACGAGATCGAATTGCTGCTCGGCCACGCCCCCGGTGACGCGGCAGACAAACCGACCCGCGTGGAATTGCGCGGCGCGACGGCGCGACAGAGGGAGCTTGAAAAATTCCTCGCGTCGTATCGCTGGCAACCGTTTGAGACTGTCCAACGCCCGCCTGTTCCAAAGACACACAACGCGAAATGGGTTCGCAATCCGATTGACGCATTCATCGCCGCCGAGCGCGATGCGCGCAAGCTCAAGCCGCGACCTGAAGCGGCGAAGGAGGTTTTGTTGCGGCGCGTTACGCTTGACCTGATCGGTCTCTCGCCGACACCCGAGGAACTTGCAGCGTTTGAAAATGACAAATTACCCGATGCCTACGAGCGTGTCGTGGCCCGACTACTGGCCGACCCGCGTTACGGCGAGCGATGGGGACGGCATTGGTTGGATATCTGGCGTTACAGCGATTGGGCGGGCTGGGCGGAGGGCAATCAAATTCGTGACAGCCAGCCGCACATCTGGCGCTGGCGTGATTGGACGGTTGAGTCTCTCAACCGCGACAAAAGTTACGATCGCATGATCCTCGAGCTGCTTGCCGCCGACGAACTCGTGCCTGAAGACACGGACGCCTTGCGCGCGACGGGTTTCTTGGTGCGCAATTACAAAATGCTAAGCCGCGAACAGTGGATCGAGGACACCGTTAAGCATACTTCACAGGCATTTCTCGGTATCACGATGGGTTGTGCCAAGTGCCACGATCACATGCACGACCCGATCTCGCAGCGCGAGTACTATCAATTGCGCGCCGTCTTCGAGCCGCACAATGTCCGCACCGACCGCGTGGCGGGTGAATTCGACACCAAAAAGAACGGGCTCGTGCGCGCCTTTGATGCCGACCTCAAAGCCGCGACGTATTTTCTCCCGCGCGGCGATGATCGGCATCCCGACAAAAGCAAAGTTTTTGAACCCGCTCTGCCCGTGCTTTGGGGCGGCACGCTTCGCATCGCGCCAGTCCACTTGCCCCGCTTCGCTGCCTATCCCAATAAGCGCGACTTTGTCTTTCGCGACCAGATTGCCGCCAGCGAGACAGAAGTTTCGAAAGAACGAGCCGCGATGAAAAAACTCAAAGCCGATGCAAAGGCCACGCCCGAAAAAATCAAGGCACAGGAAATTAAAATCTCCATCGCCGAGGCACAGCACGCATCGCTGGTGGCCAGCATCAAGGCCGAGCAACTGGAAGACGAGGGCAAAACGGAATCCGAAGAATGGAAACTAACCGCGACCGACGCTGCCACCGCGCAACGTCAACTCGCCGCGCTCGACGCGAAATTGAAACTGCACCAAGCGCAGGTCGCACAAACGGACTCGCAATCTAAAGCCGATGCCGCCGCGAAAGCCGTCGAGGTCGCGCCTGAAGCGGAAAAGGCCACAAAAAAAAACGCTGCGGACGCCGCGGCGAAGGCGGTGGAAGAAACCAAAAAGAAAACCGTTGAGGCGGAGAAAGTTTTTGCCGAAGCTGAAAAGCAATGCGCCGCGCCTCCCACCACGTCCTACAAACCGCGTCCGCAGGATACGTATCCCGCCACCAGCAGCGGACGGCGGCTCGCGTTTGCACGCTGGATCACCAGCGCCGAGAATCCGCTCGCGGCGCGCGTGGCGATGAACCACATTTGGGCGCGTCACTTCGGACAGGCGCTCGTGCCGACGGTGACCGACTTTGGCTCGAAAGGACAACCCCCGACCCATCCGCAGTTGCTCGACTGGCTGGCGGCGGAGTTCATGGCGCGCGGCTGGAGCATGAAACAGATGCATCGGCTCATCGTCACCAGCAGCACCTATCGCATGGACTCGCGCCCCGACGCAGCCAGCGCGAAGATTGATCCGGACAACAAATATCTCTGGCGCATGAACTCGCGGCGAATGGAAGCCGAGTTGGTGCGCGACAACGTGCTCTTTGTCAGCGGCCAGATCGACGCGACCATGGGCGGCCCAGAAGTGGACTGCAAACAAGGGCTCGTCTCGAAACGCCGCAGTATCTATTTGCGGCTGGCGGCAGAGAAGGAGGTTGAGTTTCTGAAAATCTTCGACGGACCGAGTGTGGTCGAGTGTTACGAGCGTAAACCGACGGTAATGCCGCAGCAGGCGCTCGCGCTGGCCAACAGCGAACTTGTCATCGAAAAATCCCGCGCGCTGACCGCCACTCTCGCCGCCGAGGTGGGCGAGGATGACGCGCGGTTCGTGGCGCGCGCGTTCGAGCGCGTCTTGGTGCGTCGCGCCAGGGCCGACGAAGCGAAACTCTGCGTTGACTTTTTGCGCAAGCCTGCGGAAGCTAAGCTTAGAGCGCGGGAGAATCTGGTGCTGGTGTTGTTCAACCAAAATGATTTTGTGACGATACGGTGAGACCGAAATGAAATTGAAACGACCAGAGGGCTGCGGATGCAAGGGCGTGACGCGGCGATCGTTCCTCGTGGATACAGGCATGGGATTCACGGGACTGGCGTTGAGTGCGATGCTGTTCCGCGACGAAATCGCCCTCGGCGAGGAGGCGTATCGCGCGCCCGACGGCAAACCGCAATTCCCGCCGCGCACCAAGTCGGTTATTTGGATTTTTCTCTGCGGCGGCGTCAGTCATCTCGAGAGTTTCGACGTGAAACCCGTGCTCAATCAATATGCGGGAAAATCCATCGAGGACACGCCGTTCAAGGACGTGCTTGATCCGCAAAAAATTGGTAAGAACATCGTTTCGGGAAATCCGCAGCATGGCAATCGCAAAGTCATCATGCCGCTGCAAACGGGCCACAAACAATACGGCCAGAGCGGATTGGTCGTCGGCGATTGGTTCAAACACATCGGTGAATGTGCCGATGATCTCGCCGTGGTGCGGTCACTCTGGACGATTGACAACGATCACGGTGCGCAACTGACCTTTCACACGGGTCGTCACGTCCGCGAAGGCGCGCATCCGACTCTCGGTTCTTGGGTTTGTTACGGGCTGGGCACGATGAACGAGAATCTGCCCGAATACGTCGTGCTCGGTGTGCCGACAGGCGATTGTTGCGGAGGGTCGTGGACGCATGGCGCGTCATATCTCGGCCCCGAATACGCTGGCGTGCGGCTCAATGTTGATCCAAAAAATCCGCTGCCTTTCATCGCGCCCGCAGGAGGCGCGGTCAGTGCAGAACAGCAAACGGAGAACTTGAGCCTGCTCGGCAAGCTCAACACGCTGGCGGGGATAGATTATCCCGACGACAAAAATCTTCGCGCCCGCATCAAGTCCTACGAACTGGCATTCCAGATGCAAACGTCCGTTCCCGAAACTCTACAGCTCGATAAAGAGACCGAGCCGACTCGCGCGCTTTACGGTCTCGACAAACCTGCGACGAAGGATTTTGGCCAGAAATGTCTGGCTGCACGGCGACTGGTCGAGCGTGGGGTAAGGTTCGTGCAGATTTTTCATGGGGGTGGCGGCGGTGGCGCGTGGGACGCCCATTCCGAAATCAAATCCAATCATACCAAGCTCGCCGAGGAAATTGATTTACCAATCGCGGGCATGCTCAAAGACCTCAAGCAACGCGGCATGCTCAAGGACACGCTCGTCGTCTGGGGCACGGAGTTCGGACGGTCGCCTGGGGCCGAGGGAACGGGTCGTGATCATCATCCGCAGGGATTCTGCGCATGGCTGGCGGGAGGCGGAGTCAAAGGGGGCATTGTCCACGGCGCGACGGACGAGCTAGGCTTCTACGCGGTTGAAAAACCGCATTACATCACCGACATTCACGCCACCACTCTTCATCTCCTCGGTCTCAATTCTCACAAACTCGAAATTCCAGGCCGCAAACGCCTCGACCAGGACCACGGCGAGGTAATCAAAGAGATCATTGCCTAAAAAATGGAGTATGGGAGTAGTGGAGCTTGGGAGAATTGTTCCAATCGACACAGATCAAGTATTTCCCACCACCACTCCCATTTCCCTTGCCTTTAGCTCACGTAACGGCAAAAATCTCCCATTATGAGCAATCCGTCAATCCTGAACTCCAATCCTCCAATCCTCCAACCATCTTCCATCTGCCAAGTCGCCGTTGTCGTGCGTGATATAGAAAAAGCCGCGCAAACGTACGCCGACCTCTTCGGCGTGTCGAAGCCCAACGTCATCGTTACCGATTCCTCCGACAAAGCGCACACCAACTATCGCGGCAAGGATACGGAAGCGCGGGCCAAGCTCGCGTTCTTCAATCTTGGCGCGCTAACTCTGGAGCTGATCGAGCCGGTCGGCGGACCGAGTGTTTGGAAGGAAGTCCTCGACCAGAACGGCCCGTCCATCCATCATATCGCCTTTCGCGTGCCGAACATGGGAGAGAGCGTCGCGCAACTTGACGCCAACGGCATCCCCACGGTGCAGCGCGGTGATTTTACTGGCGGTTGCTATGCGTATTGTGATGGTTCGGAGAAGTTAGGCGCTGTCATTGAACTCCTCGCCTCGACGCCGAAGAAATAACTTCCATCTTGCGATCGTCCTCGCAATTTCGCGTGTTTCGTTGGCTACGAAACTTTGCCGTTAGGGGCCGATTCTACCATCCTGCACCATTGACCAGCAGGCGAACGCGCACGAGGATGTTTCCCGATGTGATATAGAGCGTCTTGCCATCGTCGCCAAATGCGCAGTTGGCCATTCGGATCCCCGTTCGCAGATTGCCAAGATGCTTCCCGTCCGGCGAAATCACCGCCACTGCCCCTTTTAATCCCGCCGCCCACACGTTTCCCCGGGCATCTACTTTCATCCCGTCCGGGCCGTCCAGCTTTGCGGTGGAGAGATCAAATAAATCCCGCTGATTCTCCACACTGCCATCCGGTTTCACGTCAAACACCGCGATCTTCGATCCATTCGCCACGTACAGTCGCTTTGCATCAGGCGAAAAGGCGATTCCATTGGGAAACAAATCGCGACTGACCAAATGCACCGCGCCGGCGGGTGTTACGCGGAACACTCCGAAGAAATCCAGTTCGCGCGTCGGGTCCTCTCGTTGCTTCGGCAATCCCCACGGCGGGTCAGTGAAATATAAATCGCCGTTGGGATGAAACGCCAGATCGTTGGGACTGTTGAATCGTTTCCCGTCAAATCGGTCGGCCAGCGTTACAAACTTGCCGTCCGCACCCAATCGCGATACCCGCCGGTCGCCGTGCTGACACAGCACCAGGTTCCCTTGTGCATCCACCGCCAAGCCGTTCGAGCCCGGCTCGCGCGACTCGCTCTTGGCCGTGCCTGTGTATCCGCTGGGTTGCAAGAACACCCGCACACCTTCGTCTTCTGTCCATTGATACACGATATTGTGCGGTACATCGCTGAAGAGCAGGCGTTTCTCCCGACGCTGCCACACAGGTCCTTCGGACCAAGTGAACCCTTCCGCTAATTTATCAATCACAGTTCCGGGCGCGATCAACTCGTCCAATTTCGGATCAACTCGCTCAATCGCCCCAACCTGCGCGAACGGCGGTTTGAAGCTGGTGATCTTCGCCGGTTCCGCTGCACCCACGCCGGGGCTGATGATCCCACATACGATAATGGTTCCCCAAACTTTTTGATTCATCACAACCTCCGTTTCTGAATCACCTACACGACTGCAATCTTACCACAAACTCGGCCGCCTTCACAATGCCCCGTGGTTGCATCCCCCGCTAAAGTGTGTTACATACGCCGCGCGGCTGGGGGTGTAGCTCAGTTGGTAGAGCGTCTCGTTCGCAATGAGAAGGTCAGGGGTTCGAATCCCCTCACCTCCACCATCCGCCTTGGGATTCGATTCTCCCATCTCGAATGAAGAAAAAAATGAACAAGCGCAAAATCGAAAACGCCGTTCGCGCGATCCTGGAAGCCATCGGGGAAAACCCGCGACGCGAGGGATTGCGCGACACACCCGCGCGGGTCGCGCGGATGTACGAGGAACTGTTCCGCACAACGGTGTCGCCGCGCGAGTATCTCAAGACTGCGTTCGACGAAGACCACCACGAGGTCGTTCTGGTCAAAGACATCCCGTTCAATTCGATGTGCGAGCATCATCTTCTTCCGTTCTTTGGCAAAGCCCATGTCGCCTACATCCCCAACGGTAAAATTGTCGGCATCAGCAAACTCGCTCGCGTGGTTGAATCCTATGCCCGCCGGCCGCAAGTGCAAGAACGCATGACCTCCCAAATTGCCGACCTCATCACCGCCGAGCTAAATCCCGAGGGGGTCGCCGTCGTGCTGGAAGCGGTGCACACCTGCATGAGCATTCGCGGCGTCAAAAAATCCGGCTCGGTCGTCATCACCAGTGCCATGCGTGGCGCTTTCCGCGAAAACATCACCACCCGCACCGAAATCATGTCGCTGATCTACGGAAAAACCAACGCGCAGGGATAAGAGAGGTTCCACGCCCAATTCCCGCGATCACATCGAGATGCCTTCCTCGTCCCAAATCATAAACTCACGGTGTTTGTTGCGCTCGGCAGCGCAAATCTTTCCGCTGGCAACGGCGAGGATTTCGTCAAAGATTTTTTTGCCGACTTGCTCAATTGTTTCGCGGCCATCAATCACCGTGCCGGCGTTCACGTCCATATCGGCAGCCATGCGGGTGGCCATTTCAGTGTTGG
Organism: uncultured Verrucomicrobiota bacterium; assembly: GCA_964348665.1. GTDB lineage: Bacteria > Verrucomicrobiota > Verrucomicrobiia > Palsa-1439 > CAYGDP01 > CAYGDP01. The sequence continues at coordinate 130,913 of CAYGDP010000007.1, read as the reverse complement.
AGGCGATTTTGATGACGGGTGCGATGGCGTTGCCGATGCCCGTGCCGCGGCCGGTCGTAAAACAGACAAGCTGACAACCGCTGGCGATCAGCGCCGGTGTGCTTTCCTGATCGTAGCTGGGGCAATAAACAAGCCAGTGACCGCGATGCGGCGCGAGCGCGCAATAATCCAGGACGCCTTCGATCGGCGCGGTACCGCTCTTGGCCAGTGCGCCGAGGGATTTGATGGTGATATTGATCAAGCCGCCTTCCTTGTTGCCTGCGCTGGGATTGTCGCTCATCGTGCGCTGCGCGCGCGCGGCGTATTTCGCGAAGCGATCCATCGCGGCAAAAACCTGCATCGCACCTTCCCGGCTGCGGGCGCGGGCGGCGTAGAGATGTTCGGCACCGAAAAATTCCGGCACTTCGGTGATCATTGTCGTGCCGCCGTTGGCGACCACGAGATCGCTGGCATGACCCAGTGCGGGATTCGCCGAAAGCCCGCTGAACCCGTCACTGCCGCCGCATTTGAGGCCGACGGACAGCTCGGTGATTGGAATTGACTCGCGCCTGGCTTGGTTTGCCTCGGCGCAAAGCTCGGCGACCAGTTCGAGTCCGCGCCGGATGGTGGCTTCCGTGCCGCCGCATCCTTGCACGCCGATGGACCGAACGGGTTTGCCGAAGATTCTCGTCGCCGATTTCCCGGGCGCGTGGACCATTTTAACGATGTCACTTCCACGGATGGCGGGGTCGTCGAGATGTTTGTCGGCGAAGTTTTGGAAAATGGCGAGATTGGTTTTCTCGCAGCCCAGCTCGATGACCAGCGCGGCGGCGACATTGGGATGATTCAAATACCGCGCCAACATTTTGACGGTCGCTGTTACCTGGCCCCCATCGGGACAGCCGCATCCGAAGTTGTGCGGGATGGCGGTGACTCCGTCCACGTTCGGAAATTTCTCGCGCGACCATGTACCATTCATCTCGGCCATCATGGAAATCATTCGGGCTTCGTGACTGCTGCACATCGAGGTGGGGACGATGAGAATCCAATTTCGAATGCCGGCTCGTCCATCCGCGCGCCGATAGCCCAGGAACGAGGGAATCTCGTTGAAACGTTGAATGGTTAAATCGTTGAATTGTTTAATTGGATTTGTGGCGGGATCAACCTGGGGCACGCGGCTTTCCAGGTTCGCATCGGTGATTGGATCACCCAACGCGATCCCGCGGGACACGCCGAAGGGTTGTCCGTATTGACGCGCCCAATCTCCCGCCGGTATGGGGCGGATGGCAAACCGATGTCCCGCGCCGACGTAGGCACTGACGCGGATCGTCGCGCCGTTAAATCCGACTTCGGTCTCTGCGGCGACGTGTGATTTCGCCACGGCGACGTTGTCTCGTTCTGCGTCCACAACGATGGCAACCCGGCTGATTTCAATGGTGCTCACTGGGATATAGTCGCAGAAATCGAGGCGCGGCTCAAGTACGGACGCGGTCGCGAAAAACGCGCGAGAGTTTTCTCTTGACGGGTAGGCATTGTAATTGAGAAAAGAATAGGCAAATAGAGCGAAAGGGGTACGCTATGAACTTTCGAGGCTTGCGGCGATGTTTGGCATCTCTACTTTCAACTCCTCATCAGCCCCGGCGCAGAACCCGTCCACGTCTTTCCCAGAATTTCGCTCTGTGTGCCGAGTGGCTGGAGTTTCGCGCAGCGCCGGCGACAGTTTCTTGGGCGACCGACAGCGACGGTTTTTGGGACGTTAGCGGCAACTGGAGCGGCGGCTCGGTACCGGGTACGGGCGACGACGTTGTGATCAATCGCGGTTTGGCCAATCCGACCATTACCATCCGCACCAGCGGCAATTCGATACTAAGCTTGCAAGCCGATGAATCTTTGGTTTTATCGAGCGGCGTGCTAACTGTTGGGGCAACTTCTTCCATTAACACCGCCTTTACGTTCAGTTCCGGCACGCTGACAGCCAACGGGTCGTTGACTTTGGCAGGTGCAAGCCAATGGAGTGGCGGAACGATGAGTGCGCCCGGCGGCATAACCAATTCTGGAACACTAACTCTCTCCGGTGCCAGCAACGAAGATTTGGCTGGAACGCTGACCAACACGGGAACGATTTTGCACACGGGTACGGGACATCTACGGTTTTTCGGCGCCACGCTCAACAACCAAACGGGAGCGACCTA
>CAYGDP010000007.1:0-128642 GCA_964348665.1 uncultured Verrucomicrobiota bacterium | reverse complement strand
GAGCGACTTACGAATTCCAGAGTGACGCGGACGTCCAGCGGTTCGGCACGGATAATATCAATAATTCCGGTACTTTGCTCAAGACAGGCGGGGGTGACAATAATATTGGGCCGACATTCAATAATACTGGCGCGGTGATCGGACGAGTGGGTTCGATCACGTTCAGCTTTACCGTGACACAGGTTTCAGGAAGCACGCTGACTGGCGGCACATGGGAAGCGGACGAAAATTCTACGTTGAACATTTCATCTGCGGGTTCGTTGACCACCAACAACGCCATCGTCACACTTCGCGGCACCGGCTCGACGTTCAACAACATCAATTCACTTGCCACCAACAACGGCACGTTCCAAGTGCTCGACGGACGTGCGTTCAGCACTTCGGGTGCATTTACCAACAACGGCAATCTTACGCTCGGCGGCTCATTGACCGTGACCGGTGCTTTCTCGCAATCGGCAGGCGGCTCTCTGACCACACAGCTTGGTGGCACGGCTGCTGGCTCATTCGGCGCCCTCACGAGTACGCAACCGGCTACACTCGACGGCGCGGTGAGTGTCGAATTGAGCAATGGGTTCGCGCCGACCACAGGACAAACGTTTCAAGTGATGAGCTATCCAAGTCGCACGGGGACATTCGCCACGATCACCGGACTTAGCATTGGCGGCGTGGCGATGTTCCAAGCCAATGTCGCCGCAACCAGCGTGGTACTGACGGCGGTTGCTGATGGGGCCGACCTGACGCCAACCGTCATCAACATTCCTTCGACAGGCTTTGTTGGGGATCCGGTGACCGTCAGTTACACAGTCCAAAACAATGAATCCGCTCCCGCGTTCGTCAGCGATTGGATTGACGCGATCTTTCTCTCCACCGACACAATCCTCGATGCTAACGATGTCTTACTCGGCGAAGTGGCGCATAGCGGCGGGCTGGCCGGCTCGGCCAGTTACAGCGCCAGCCTGACCACGGCGCTCCCGCCCGCGATGCCGGGCGACAACTTTGTTTTGGTATCAGTGGATAATAATTTCTTGCTGCCCGACTCAAATCGCACCAACAATGTCGTCGCCACGACCGGCGTGATGTCGGTGGACATGGAGGCGTTGGCGCCGATCGGTGCGACGTTTGGGACTGTGGCAAGCGGAGAGGATTTGTATTTCCGGCTGGACGAACCTGCCGGAAGCGATTTGATGCTGACTCTCAATGTGGCAATTGCGGGTGTGGCGCAATTGTTTGCGCGCAACGGCGCTCTTCCCAGCGCGACAAACTTCGATTTCGCGGCGACCGACACGACGGCGCTGCGCCAAGATGTTCCCATTCTTGCCAGCGAACCCGGCACGTATGTGGTGATGGTACGCGGTGGAACAACAGCGGGAACCGGCGAAGGTTTCAGCATCACGCTGCGGGAGCTTGGTTTTGAGGTTGTGGATAGCACTCCGCCGACAGCGCCGGATTTTGGCACCACCAATCTCTCGATCTCCGGATCGCATTTCACAGCGCAAACCACCGTAATCCTGGTAGCAGAAGACGGCAGCACGCTGACGCCGACCAACGTGCAGTTTCAAAACAGCAATTCGTTGCTGACCGATTTTGATCTGACTGATGTAACGCCTGGTGTTTATGACCTGGAGCTTAATGATGGAAACCAGACCATCACTTTCGACCGAGCACTGCAGGTTACCCATGCGCAAACGACTCATTCCGGCACGATCAACGCCAGCGAACACTGGTTTGGCGGGCTGGTGCATCATGTCACCGGCGACGTAACCGTGCCCAACGGCGTGACGCTGACCATTGATCCCGGTGCGATTGTGAAGTTTGACGCTTTTCTCGGTATGACCGTGGCCAGCGGAGGTCAACTGATTGCGCAAGGCACATTAGCACAACCCATTATCTTTACTTCGGTCAAAGACGACGCCCATGGCGGCGATACCAACGGTAACGGCGACATCACTGCGCCTGCTGCTGGCGATTGGGCCGTGCTGACGTTGGGCGGCACAAGCACGTTTGATTACGTTCAAATGCTCTACGGGGGTGGTAGCCGCCACGGGAATTGGAGTGGCACGGCTTCGATCCATGTTGTTGCCAGCGTCAACGTTACATTCTCCAACAGCGTGATGCGGGATTCGTTCTTTGATGGAATTCTCGCATGGCCGGGGAACGTCACCGTGACCAACAGCGTCTTTACTGGCATTGACCGCGCCATCAGTTCCCATCCCGGCGGGAACATTACGATTACAAACAGCACCTTCGACGATAATCGCATCGGCCTGCTGAGCCATGGCGGCGCACTCACCGTTAGCAACTCATTGGTTACCAACAGCATCACTTCCGGTTACCAATTCGATTTCGGCGCGGTTCCGACGATTCGGTTCACGGATATTTTCTCGACCGTGCCCGGTTCGGTCAACTATCGAAATTTTTCCGACCAAACCGGCGCCAATGGCAACATCTCCGTGGATCCCAGCTACAAAGACCCTACCGACGGCAACTACCGCCTCCGGTTCGTGTCGCCGGTGATTGATGCCGCGGACGGGGCGATAGCGCCGACGACGGATTTCATGGGCGCGCCGCGCTACGATGATCCGCGCACGACCAACACGGGGACGGCGACTGGCAGTGGCGCGTTCGCCGACCTCGGCGCGTTTGAGTTCGTCGAGACCGCGGATTCGGATATCAACCTGATTGTAAGCACGGTGACAGGTCCGACGGCGGTCCTTGCCGGCGAGCCAGCAACCGTTTTCTGGACTGTGTCTAATATTGGAACAGGCACGGCGATTGGCCCTTGGCACGACACGATTAATTTGATCCTGAACCCCGGCCCGACGGAGACTGTTATCCCTGTGGAAACAGTATTGGTAGCGGCTGGCACCAGACTTGGACCCGGACAACGTCTTGATTTCTCGGCGGAGATTACCGTTCCCGGTGCTTTGCCTGGCAGCTATTTCTGGCAAGTCGTGCCAGCGGCGACCGGCGACGTCTTCCTGGGAAATAATCAAGGTCTGGGGGCTGGCCTTGCAGAGGTTGGCACCACTTTGGCTTTGAACAACTTACCCGTCAATGGTCAGTCGGGTACGGGTGAGCTGAACGAGTCAGGACAAACTCTCTGGTATCAAGTGACTTCCACTAGCAACGAGGATTTGTTCATCAGTTTGAGCACGCAAGCTATCTCCGGGGACATCGAATTGTATGCCGCCCAGGGATTTATCCCCACTCCATCGGATTTCCAGTTCAAAAGCAGGCAGTTTAACGTGACAAACCCGACGTTGGTGATTCCGGCTCCCCAAGCCGGCGTTCCTTATTTCATCATTGCCTTTGGGCGAATTGTGTCAGCTCCGCCGACTACTTTCAATTTGTCCGCTAGCACCATTCCGTTCTCGGTGACAGGGGTGTCTCCGTCAACCGTTGCGAATGGCGAATCGGTTACCGTCGAAATCACAGGCGGCCAACTGGAGGCGGATGCAACGTATCAACTGACCGGCCCCGGCGGTGTTTTCACCGCGAACAGCATATTCTTGGGAGATTCGAGCACTGCCTACGCGACATTTAATCTCAACAGTGCCGCCATAGGAACCTACACAGTCGTTGTCAACAAAACGGGCGATACGGCATCCCTACCGGGTGTCTTGAATGTTGTGGCAGGCACTCCTGGGCGTTTCCAGATCAGTGTGACCATGCCTTCTGCCGCTCGTGTGGGACGGGTTTTCACGGCATATTTGAATTATTCCAACGTCGGCCAGGCCGACTTGGTCGCCCCCATCGTCTTTGTAAACAGTCAAAACGGCGCATTGTTCACGCGCGATCTTTCGGCACAACCATCGGTCACGGAAGAGTCGTTTCTGGCAGCCGCCGAGGAAGGGCCAGCGGGCATTTTGCGTCCCGGCCAGAGTGTTACCGTGCCGGTGCGGGTGCAGGCAATTTCTGGCACAACCGAAATCGAAACGTCCTATATCGATGCCAGCAATGATACCCCGATTGCTTTCGCCTATGTCGAGGATAGAGTCAACAGTATCGAAGCAGGCGATCCGCTGCTCTCAACAGTGTTGGCAGCCATGGAATCAGCGATTGAAACATGGGGCGACTATGTCACGACCCTGGCCTCCAATGCCACATTGCTTTCTCGGTCTGTTGGTGATCCAACCGATCTTGATCGCCTGCTTCACTTGGAGTATGAAAAAGTAAAAGCGACATTAGGCTCGTCCATCAGCGGGACGGTGACATCGCCCAATTCCGAAGTCCTGCTCACCGGCAAGAGAATCCAGGCAGTCAGCACCACAGATCCGAGTGGCATTATTGGTACGGCGATCGTCGGTTATCTTCTCAATGATGGCTCGTTTGTTTTGCCAAGTGTCCCGGCTGGCACGTACACCTTGGAAGTTCAGGATGCCGTGGTCGTGTCAACGACGCCGGGCATCATCACCGTCGCTACCGCCACCCCTTTGACGGGCGTGGAAATTGTGGTTGAGCCGCAGGTTTTAGTCTCCGGCACGGTGTTTGATGCCCAGGGAATTCCGGTACCCGGCGCTGTCGTAGCCGTCTTGTCCGATTCCGTGATCGTCGGAATGAGCATTGCGGACGACCTAGGCGGGTATCAATTGGCGGGGCTAACCCCAGATGCCTACACATTTGTCACGATCGCAGACGGGAACGCCCAGACGATACAAAACAACGTCTCTGTCACACAGCAATTTAATTTGGTGAACCTAATCTTGGATCCGCAAGCAAGTGTCATCGGCACTGTCACGTTGCCTGACACATCCCCGGCTACCAACCTCTATGTGCTGGCCACTCTTCAAAATAGCCCCACACCGCTGTCGCTCTTTAGCGCGGTCGGTGATTCAAACGGCCAATTCAGCCTAGAAGGATTGCCAGGGGGCGTTTACGATATCAGCTTTGTTTCCGGCGACAATTTTGCCGAAGCCAATAGTGTGGTTGTCGGCGACGCAGGCTCCGTCAATCTCGGAACTGTGCAGTTGCAACCGGATGGACGCATGTTTGTTCGTTCGGGAACGCGTAGCCAAACCTCGGCGGGCACCAACGACGATTCAAAGTTTCCGCCGGGCAGTACAACTCCTCTCTCTTCAGCGCTGAACCTCGAAGTCATCCGGGCGCAACAAATGTTACGTCTGGTGTGGATGCCAATCGCGTATGAAGGATTCGGCATCGAGGATTCCACCATTTGGAATCTCTATTTGGGCGCCTCTTCGCTCGGGCCAAATCCCAAACAGTTTTACGGACCCGGCTCTCAGTTTGTTGAAGGGGCAATGACCCCCTTTGGGCAGGGATTCCGCGGGTATGACGCCGAGGACTCGGGAGAAAATAACAGCGTGGGAAATATCCAACGGGTTGTCCAAAAAGATGTGCAAGCAATGTTCGGCGACTTAACCTTGACTTGTGAAGGCATACTCGAAGCCGGTGGCACGCAAGTGCTCCAACTCAATCCGCAGGTTTTTCCCAGTCTCATTTTCAACTCTCCTAGTCAAGGACCACTGAATCTCCTGTCGGGTCCCATGACCTATGCTGGTGCGTTTAATATTCCATCCAATACTGCTGGCGGGACCGGCGCAGCGGCCCCCTTCCTCACACCGGGTTCGGGGAACGGACAGGAATACGAAGACAATCGCCACTGGGAAGGTACCGTGACCGTAACACTTGCCGGCGATGGTCAGGTGACCCTCAATTACAACGTCGATCGGATCGTGAACGATACGGTAGATTTCAATCCGGGGGATCTAGCCCTTGAGGGTCCGCAACGGCATTTCACGATCCCCATGAGTTTCCTCGAAACAGTCGGCCAGGCTTTCGATGTCCCCTTTCAAGTTCGATACTTTGACGACCGATTCACGCAGCAGACCTTTACGATCCCGATCAATCCACCCGACTGTCCTGATCCCGACCGACCACCTCCCCCCACGACTCCTGGCGATGATGGCACGACACCCACCCTTGGCTCCTTCGATCCCAATCATCTGATTGGTCCCGCCGGATTCGGTCCACAGGGATTCATAAGCACCCAGCAGATATTTCCCTACACAATCCAGTTTGAAAATCTTTCCACCGCCACCGCGGCAGCCCAACAAGTTACGGTGACCGACCAGCTACCGTCCAATTTGGATTGGTCCACGGTGCAACTCGGCGACATCATGTTCAATGGAGTCACCATGACTCCGCCCGCTGGCGTTAGTAACTTTGACGCAACCACCACGGTCGCGACTGACCCCGATCATCCCGTTCAGATTCATGTCACCTTCGACCCGTCCAATGGCCTGTTGACGTGGACTATGACCTCAATCGATCCGGTGACGGGCACACTGACGGAAGATCCGTTGGCAGGTTTCCTGCCGCCGAACAACGACGAACAACAGGGTGAAGGTTCCGTAAGCTTCACTGTTCGTCCGCTGGATAGCCTGCAGACTGGTGACACGATTCAAAATCAAGCCCGCATTGTCTTCGACATCAACGCGCCGATTGATACCAACACGGTTGTAAACACGATTGATGCGGGAGCGCCAGACAGCGCTGTGGATGCGCTGCCCACGGTCGTCACGAACACCACGTTCACCGTGGGTTGGTCGGGAAACGACGATACTAACGGGTCGGGCGTTTCGTTCTTCGATGTGTTTGTCTCTGACAACGGTGGCCCGTACACGCCATTCCTGGTGGATACCGATGCGACCTCGGCGCAGTTCACGGGGCAAAGCGGCCACACGTATCGTTTCATCAGCGTCGCCTCTGACAATATCGGCAATCGCGAGCCGACGCCCGCCGATCCGCAGGCCACGATCAATGTCGCGACGCCGGTGCCGATCCTCACTTCACGCACGTTCACCGACAGCGACGGAGACCTTTACACCATTAAAGTTGCCGGCGGCGGCGTTTTCACCGCGTTTCTCAACGACCCGGACGGTGATGGGCGCGGGTCATTGCACACACTCACCGCAACCGGTACCACGATTCTCAGCTCACTCTCGATCTCCGTCAAAAAAGCAAAGACCGGCGGCGGCAATGGATTTCTCAACGTCGATACGATCCAAATTACCGGCGACCTCAAGAGCATCAAAGCGCCGTTGGTCAACCTCAATGGCGCGGGCTTCTCCGCGACCGGTTTTATTGCAGCGCTGGCCATCCGCGATGTACTGAACGGGGCAGACCTTACGGCGGGCGGTCTGCCCACTCTCTTTACCAAGTTCACCGCGCATGAAATCGGCGCGGACAGCACAATCACCTGGGGGAGCGCATTCAAGAGCATCGCCGCGGCACGGATCGGCCGTGCGGCCATCAACGCTCCGAGCATTGGCAGTATCTCCGTGAAAGGGGATACGAAAGTAATCCCTGCTCTCTCCGGGGATTTCGCTGCGGATGTTACTCTCTCCGGTGTTGGAGTCGTGTTGGGCAAAGCCACGCTCGGCAAAATGAGCGTTGCCGGCACCTTCAGCCAGGGTATTGTTGCCGTCACAGGCTTGCTCGGCGGCGTTACGCTGAACCTGGTTACAACCAGCAACGGCAATGTAGAATTCGGTTTCCAAGGCAACACAATCCAATCCGTTCGGGCTACGACTCCCGTGTTTGCTTGGGATCCGCTCGGTCCAACCGACCAGTTCAGCGGCGACTTCCACGTGAAGCTGGTCTGAAATCAACGATAGCGTCCCTCCAGCAGTCTGGATTTTGCCTCTGAAATTGCGTTTGACAAGGGCTTGCTCTCTGGTATTCTTGAAACATGTTGGGTGGAGAATAAACGATGGAGATATTGCCATGAAAAACTTTCGAATCTATCTTGCCTGTGTGGTCGCGGTCGCGTTTGGGAGCGCGGTGCAAGCCGGCCAGATTTTAGTCTATTCCGATCCGTCCGGCGCGCAAGTGTTTGTGGACGACTCCACAGCGGCGGCTATCACGCCTTGTTTCATTGAGACCAAGGGCGATAAACAAACCAAGGTGCGCGTAACCAAGGAAGGGCATGAAACTTCAGAGCAAATCGTTCCTCTTGTATTGGGACAATTACAGACGATCCGGATTTCGTTGAAACCGAAAGCCAGCGCAGCCGCTCCCGCGCTGGATCTACCCGTGAATCGGGGCGCGCCACCGCCCGCTGTCGCTCCCACAACGGCCGCGGGCAGCGCTCTGGTGGATTCGCTGTTGGTGAATGCGCAAGCCGAGCAAAAAGCTGGCAACTGGCAACGGGCTAGCCTGATTCTGGAGGCGGCGATGGAAATTTCTCCGGGCGACGTGCGGCTCTATGTCGAGCTGGGTAAAATGTACTTGGGCAACGGTCAGCCCGACCGCGCCAAACCTCGCCTGCAAGAAGCGAATCGTCTTTTTCCTGATAACGTGGGAATCCAAGTCCTGATGGCCTATTACCACTTCCAAAAAGGCAATGCGCAGGAAGCCGATATTCTCTTGAATGCCATAGTCACCCGTGCAGGCAAAGACGTCATCACGTTACTGTCCATCGGCGATATCTACACGCAAATGAACCTGATTGATCGCGCGTTGCAGGTATACGCCAAGGTGCATGAGCTTGAACCCAGCAATCACGTAGTCAAACAAATCGGCCAGGAACTCCGAACCCCGGGGTCGCCGTGGGATAAGCGCTGGCAGGTCTACGAACAATCCAAAACTCCCGGCATCAGCGGCGAACTGGAGCGTCTCCGGAAAGAACATGACCAGCAACGCGCGATCGTTGCCAGGATGACGGAAGATCTGAAGGCGGTAGAAAACAAGGAATCGAATTTCCGCAGTTCCGTCACTGAAGCCGTCCAAAACTTCGCCGCAGCGCAGGAACAAAAAACAGTTCTGACCGCAAAAATCAAATCCATTGAGGACGATTCGAAAGCCCAGCTCGAAGCCGTTCGTCAGTTGAAGGATCGGTCGCTCGCGATTCAGGCCAACATCAGTTCGCTGGCCCAAAAATTGGTCGGACTCGACAAACAAGTCGAGGATCAGGACAAGGCAGTTGCTCGCTCCGCCGCAGCTCTAAACGCCGCCGATTCGCGCGTGATCGATCTCGAGAAACAATTGGCCGCCGCGCGCGAAGCGCAAGCGTTTGCTCAAAAAGCGCATCTGGATGCGCGAGTCGCGCTGGAAGCTTCCGCCGGCCAACGCAAGATCGCGCAGTCGGAATACGAGAAAGTCTCCGCCGACGCCAAATCCGTGGAGGAACTTGCTGTCGCCGCACAAGGCGCCATCAGTAAACTGGATCGGGAAAAGACCGACACCCATGCCGCCCTCAAAACCGCCACGCAACAATCCGACCAATTCAATACGAAGATGCAAGGCCTCCTTAGCGAGCGGGAACAAGCCCGGGCTTCGGTCGGCAAAGTGCGCAGCGGTCTTGAAAATACCATCGTCAGTTATAACTCGATCGGCCAGAGAATCGCCGACCTCGATCGGCAACGGCAGGAAATTGTCGCCAATCTCGCCGCGTTGAAAGGCCGTTTCCTCGAAGCACAGACTCCGGCGCCTTCGCAAATTACTGTGCAACCTTCCAACATTGCTCCACCGGTCGCGCCCACACCGCCCGCACCGCCTTCCACTCCGGAAGCCCCGGTCCCGCCAAAACCAAGCGCCGCCGTTGAGCCGGAAACGATCGTTCAACCCATCGTCATCCTTCTGCCTCCATCCCAGACGCCCGGTCCGCCGGCGCCAGTCGTCGCCAAAACGCCTCCTCCAGCTCCCACTGCCGCCCCAACACCCACAGCATCTCCCGCTCCCGCGCCAGTCGTCACCGCCCAGCAGCCACCCGCGCCAGCCCCCGCCAAGCAAATCGAGCCAACCGCCAAGGAACCAAGCAAACAAGGCGTGCCAAAAGTCGAATTCGATTTCTAGTCGTTACCGCCGACCTCCGGGTGAAGCCATGCCCTTGACGAATGCAGCAGAAAGGGTATGGTGCTACTGATTGTGAGACAGCCAAACCAGTTTCTTTACATCGGCAGCGGCGCTCTGTTGCTTGGCGCGTTTTTGGTTTACGTGCAATTCTTCCCGTCCCGCCGAAATCCAATGGCGAGTTCGATGCCGCCGAAAATTAGCGGCGCAGACGAACCTGGCCTTCCCATCGCGCCCACTGTAACCGCCACGCCCATCAAAACACCGGTGCCAGTTCCGTCCTCGTCATCCGCCAAGTCTCCCCTTCCTCCTCTTGGCATTTCATCGCTGAAAGCAACCACCCTGACTCCCAGTGGGCTGGAATTTTGGACCGCCCCGTTTCGCCAGGAACCACACCTGGATCTTTATATGCCGCAAGACGCGGAAGGCGTGAATGATCCCAATGAAGTGCTTTTAGATGCTGCCGAAAAAGAAATTCGCGAAGAGAAAGCGACGGAAGCCCTGGCGATCCTGACCAAAATCCAGCAGCCGAGCGAGCGTGCCCTCGCGGATATTGCCATCGCCTATTTTCTAAAACAGGATTTTCAGCGCGCGGCCGATACCTTCACCGATTTGACCCGGCGCAACCCTCTCGCGTCCCATTATTTCCTGGGCCGTGGCGAGATGCAATTTTTGCAGGGAAAATATTTGGACGCGATTGTTTCCTTTGAAATCGGCCAAGCCGTGGACCAGTCGAACCCCCTCCTCTCCACTTGGCTTGGGCTTGCGAACGCCCGACTCGGACGGTGGGCGGTGTGTGTGGATGCGTTTCGCGTCGCGGCAGGTCTGGACGAAAAAAATTTGCAGATACGAATCTGGCTGGCGCACGCAAGTGTGCTGAACGGCGACGAGGAATCCGCACGCAGTATTCTCTCCGAAACACTGAAACATGCGCCCGACAAGCCGAACCTGCACGTTGGCCTGGCCTTGTTGGCGCTCCAGCGGAACGACCCGAAAGCGGCGCTCGAAGCGTTGCAGCGTGGACGTGTTCCCATCGCGATCACCAAGTCCGCCGAGGACATCGTTCGCAGCCCTGTCTTTTCCAGTTTGCACGAAGACCCGGGCTATCAAAATTGGTTGATGAATCTTCATACCCCTAACGGTCCGCCGAGTGGCACGGTTCTTGCCGCTCCCCCTGCAACTGCGCAGCCATCTGGCGGTCAACCCGCCTTGGCGGTGGACCCTGCGGCTGCCATCCTGATTGAAAAAGGAAATGACGCCGCCAAGAAGGGTGACTTGGATGTCGCTGTAAAATTCTATGAGGCAGCCCTGCAAATGGATACCGATAACGTTCGGCTCTTGAACAATCTCGGTGTTTGCTACGTATCCCAGCGCGAATTCGGGAAAGCTGTCGCGTTGCTTGAACGCGCGCGGAACCTGGACCCGACCTACGCCAAGGGTTATTACAACCTCGGACTCGCTTACCAGGGTCTCGGGTGGCGCAAAATGGCCACAGAAACATGGCGACGCGGTCTGGCCGTGGATCCGAATCACGACACCATGCGCAAAGCGCTCGACGCGGAAGAAAAAAAGTAGCGCCATCAATACGACTCGAACGCCGTCTCGTTGTTGCTTTTGTCCCGGCTGATGAACCCAGCCTTTTCCTTCCGGTCGCCAGCCGCCCACGTCACACAACCGTTTTCATAATATTTGCCGCTGGCATTGGTTTGCGCCGCGATCTTGCCGTTGGCAACGCCCCGGCCAAACTCGCGGACTTTTTTCTCCAGCAACGCCTCGTTTTTCGGCTGCGGTTGGGAGACGGCATCGAACACGTACGCTTTCAGCAATTTATCCTTCACTTTAGCGAATAATTCTGGCGAGCCGGCAATCTCAACGCCGCTGACCTCGCCATTGATTCCCGCAACGAAACCAACCAGCCGGTCGCCTTTTAGTTTTGCATCAATTTGCATTTGCGTTTTGCCTACTTTTTGGGCGACCTCGACATTCGTCAAGTTTGCTCGGTAAGTGCCAGTCGCCGCCTCACGTGAGTAAGTATCCGCAGCAGCCGGCGTAGCGACTGCCCGCAGGGTTGCCCGCGTCTCGACGCTTTTCTTCGCCACTTCATCCCAAACTTCGGTTTGTGCCGACGGATTGGCGGCTTGGGCTTTGGCGCGAACATTCTTGCTGACGGCCGCGCCGCCAGCCGCGAAGGAAACACCGCTGACCGTTTGTCCCTGGACTCGATCGGCGGCGCGAGATTGCCACCGGCCATGTTCGACGCAATAGCAGGCCACGAGTTGGTCCGCAGCGGTGGGCTGCAAGATCATGTTGAAGGCGATGATGCGATCCTGTTTGCCCCCCAGAATCAATTCGCCTCCCAACAGAAACAGCGGTTTCTTGCCGACATATCGCACCTTGACCTGGTTCACGCTGCCGCCTTCGCTGATTTCGCTCACAGTAATTTCCTTCGCCGCCTGCGCTTCGTCCAGCGTCGTGTAGTCCATCTTTGGCGTTCGCCCGGTTGCATACACCGGGTACACCGTCAAATTGCCGACCACAATTGCTTCGCCCAGTTTTTTATCCGCAAGCGGATCACGCGCCTGCGCAGTCGCCATGGGTTCCTTTGCAAACAACTGGGCCGCGAAAGCGGCGGCGGCCACGACATAGAACATCCATCCGATTCGTTTCATGGTTTTCCTCCGTGTTTTTGTGATTGGTACTTTCGACCCTGTCGCCACAATAAAGTTCCATTTTGGCCGCCAACTCGCTACAACCGCGCCCATGGAAACCCTTGGCGTCGGCTTGATCAGTTGCGGCGTGATGGGAAGCGATCTCGCGCGCAATCTCGTCAAAATCCAGCGCGCCCGGTTGATCGCCGTTTGTGATGAAATCGAGGATGCCGCCAAAAAGTTGGCAGCCGAGTTGGATGTCCCGCACGAAACGGAGTACCGCCGATTGCTCGCGCGGCGCGACCTCGACGCGGTGATCATCGCTTCCCCTTGTTTTCTGCATCGGGAGATGGTGGAAGCGGCGGCGGCGGCCGGGAAACAGATCTATTGCGAAAAACCGCTCGGGCTGAACGTCGCCGATTGCAACGCGATGATCGCAGCCACGAAAAATGCCCGCGTCAAATTGATGGTTGGTCACGTGCTCCGGTATCATCCACAACAACGCCGAATCAAGGAATGGGTCGCCAGCGGCGAACTCGGCGCTCCGACGTGCATGAGCGTCCATCGGCTTGGCGGCGGTTGGTCGGGTGTTTGGGCAAAACACTGGCGCAATCAACGCGCCCAATGCGGCGGCGTGCTGCTGGAAGTGAACATCCACGAAATCGACTGGATGCGATGGGTTTGCGGAGACGTCGTCCGGGTGCAGGCCATCGGAAAAAATTTTATCAGCCCGAATCTCGATTACGAGGATATCATCCTTCTCACCATGCAATTTGCAAACGGCGCCTTCGGTTTGTTGCACAGCTCCATCGCCAGTGCGCAAGGCGGTTATGGCGGTCAGCTTGATCTCGTCGAAGGCTCGATTTCGTTCCCACAGCTTTGGGGAAATACTCTGGTCGTCTCCAAAACCGCCGCGAAGGAAAAAATCACTCTTGAATTGCCCAAGACCGATCCGCCTGTGCAACAAGAGCTGACCGATTTCGTCGAGTCCGTTTTGAACGATCGCCAACCGCCGATCACCGGCGCGGATGGCCGCGCGGCCGTCGCCATCGCGGAAGCCGCCTACCAAAGCATCGCCACCGGAAAGCCTGTGGCGTTGTAAAATTCACGGTGAAATCGCGATCCTTCAACAGGCTTGATAACAGGGAGGATTACGGGCTGGCATCCTGGATGCGATCCGGCGAAACCCATTCGTCCCATTCGTCGCCGTACCCTTTGTAGTGGATGCGATGAATGCCGAGCTTTCCGTCGAGCACGGTCGCGTCATACCATTGTCCATCATCCGGCCAAAACACCCGGACATCAGTCTTTTCAGCGTAATTCTTCGGACTCCATGGTTTTACTCGGCTCGAGTCCACCCACTCTTCTTTGGCGTCATATCCATACGGACGAATCTTGACTCGATTCAAATCCGCTTCCATCACGCGCGCAACAGTTGCATCATCACCTTTGCCAATCATCACTCGCTCGCCATAGCGCGGATGCGGCAACGGCGCGGCGGACGCGAGAACCAGATTGTCGGGAAATTTCGTCACAGAAAACGAAGCCAGTTGACCCTCGGCGAACGCCATTTCCAACTCCGTGAATTTCGCCAACTCCCCAAAAGTCGTTTTGCCGTCGCGGTCCGCATCCACCCTCGGATCGCCGCCAAATCCCGCCAGTAAACTTTCGGTAAACGTCCAATTGCCAGTGGATTCGCTGTCGAATCGGCACGCCGCCAGGCTCGCATACGATTGATCGCGCTTTTGCGCCTCCTCGCTAAGCGCCCCCGAATTGCAGCAGTCCGCGAACAAAAACACTCGTTCCCCTTTGAAATGCTCTTCGATCGCGTCGAAGAGAGACGGAATCGCCCACGCGGTTTCCGACAGCGACTCGCCCGCGTCATACGGAATGAAATACGTCGTGCCATCCTCCTCTTTCGTGCCGTGTCCCGCGTAATACACAATCAATGTCCCGTCCGCCTTCTCCAAAAATTGCTCGAACTCCACGGCCATTCGTTCCCGGGTCGCCTCTTTGTCCTTAAAAAATCGGATCTGCTCTTTGGGAACGCCGCGCCTCTGGAATAACGCGGCCAACTCCGCGTCCCGCCGGTCTTTTTGCGGATATGACTCGTAGCTCGCGTCCTGCCATTCCAACACACCCACCATGAACACCCAGGTCTTGGAAGCGTCCCATGTTTCCTCCGCGCGCGCGAGAGGAACGATCACTGTGAACGACACCAGCGCCAATATGAGTTTTCGATTCATCGTCCTCATCCTATTCCATCAATGCATCACACGCAAGCGGCGTTCCCGCAACACGCTCATCGCCGCGTTGTGACCGGGGATGCCGCTGACCGCGCCGCCGCGACGGGCGCTGCTGCCGCAGATGTACACATTCTTGTATTCCGTCTCGACACCCCACGTGCCGGTTTGCTCGCCCGTCTCCGCGAAGGGAAACGTCAGGGCGCTGTGAAATATATTTCCGCGATAGTGGCCAAGCGCTTCTTCGATGTCCACGGGGCTTTTACTTTCGATGCAAGGCCGGCCATCACGGTTGCGCGCCAAACAATCTTCAATCGGCTCCGACAGCCAGTCGTTCAGACTGGCCAAATAGCTTTGTTGAGCGCACGCTCGCATCGATTCATTGTCCCGCGAAAACAAGGTCCACGGCGCATCAAGCCCGAACAGCGTGAGTGTGTGAAATCCTTTCGCGCGAAGTTCAGGGGATAAAATGCTGTCGTCCGTGAGCGTATGACAATAGACTTCGCACGGCATCGGGTCGGGAAGATCGCCCCGTGCTGCCTGCCGAAAACTGCGTTGCATCTCCGAGTAACGCTCGTGACTGTGAAACGTGCCGCGAAAAGCGTCCGCGGCCTCGTGTTTTTTGGATTTCAGTCGTGGCAATCGGCGAAGGAGCATGTTGATTTTAAAAACCGAGCCGTCGTGGGTGGCGTCCGGCCGATACGGGTTACCGAGTAGTTTCGCCAACACGTTCGACCCAAAATTGACCAGCACGAACTTTGCGCCAACCGTCAGCGTTTTTCCATCGCGCTGGAATTGGACACTCTTGGTTTTCCCGGCGATATCGAGCGCTTCCACGCGCGCCTCGGTCAACATCTCCGCGCCGCGTTCACGGGCGACGCGTTCCAGTTCGGCTGCGACATGTCCCATGCCGCCAACAGGAACACGCCATTCACCGGTCTTGTTGCCGATCACGTGATAGAGAAAACAACGGTTTTGCAATAGGGACTTGTCGTGCGGATGCGTAAAAACTCCAATTTTGGCGTCGGTAAATACCACGCCGCGGAGCAGGTCGTCGGTCAAATATCGCTCGATGGCGACGCCGAGCGGTTCTTCGATGAGACAACGCCACGCTTCCCGGCCGCGCGCGGAGCTTGCAAGACGACGACGGAGTTTTTCGCGGCTGGGGAGCGGTTGTAGTATCGTATCCCAACTGGCCTCCGCAAACTGCCGCGCGAGCGCGTAGAACGTTTTCATCCGCCGAAACTCGGTGTCGTTCCCTGTCAGCGCCGCGAGCGAGGCGCGGCTGGCTTTTTCGGAGTCGTTGCACAAGAGCAAACCGCTGTGCCGACCGTTCCTCTGGTATGGAGTGAACGAGGCGATGTCGCGTCGGCGCAATTCCAGGCGAAGACCGAGATCGCGAATGATTTTTTTCGGCAACAGGCTGACGAGATATGCGTAGCGAGAGAGGGAAGCGTCGTAGTCGGGGAAGACCCGCTGCGACGTCGTGGCGCCCCCGATATAATTATTCTTTTCCAGCAACAACACCCGCAAACCTGCCCGCGCCAGGTAGGCCGCTGCGACGAGGCCGTTGTGACCGGCGCCAAGAATGACGACATCGAAGCGGGATTTCATTTGGATTCGGCGAGGACGCGCAGGTATTCGCGGTCGAATGCCGCAGGAATGCTTTCGCGCGGCGAGTACGGTCCCGACCGATATGCGCGGGAGGAAATGCCTTGCTGACTCAATGTGACAATGTGCCAGTCCTGTTTGTTGGTCATGTCCCAAAACTCGATGGCGTCGTTCGGCTGGAAATCCGTGCGGCCAAAGGCGTCGGGATGAAAAAACCAGTCACAATGAATGATCATCCGGTCGTGGGATTGCGGCCAGACGAGATGCGTCATCACGTAATCGGGATGCAGGCTCAAGAGGAGGTTCGGGAATATCGAGTAATAGAAAACGCGGCGATGATCTTCGGCGCTGATATCGCCCACGGGCAACGCGCAAGAGTTCCCGCTCATCGTCATGCTCTTCGCCTTGGTAATGCTCATGAATCCGCCGAGGAACGGCCCTTCGAACAAATCGTTTTCCGCGCTGTCCGACGGCGAGATTTTGACCAGGACCGGATGCACCGTTGGACAATGATAGCACTCGTTGTAATTTTGAAAGACCAGCTTCCAATTGGCGCGCAGATCGTACTCGATCCTCTTGGCCGACCGAAGCTTGGACAGATTCCAGTGCGCGAACTTTCCCGCGAGCGGCGCAAAAACTTTTTCGAGTGCCAGGGGGTTCTCGGCCAGATTGACAAAGAGAAACCCTTCCCAGTCGGCGAAGTGGACGGAGTGGAGCGGGAAATCGGCCCGGTCAAATCCAGCAACCGTTTCCATGTCGGGTGCACCAAGCAGTTTTCCGTCCAGCCCGTAAGTCCATGCGTGGTAGGGGCATTGAATCGTCTCGCGAAACCTGCCGCTCGACGATTCGCAAACCCGTGTCCCGCGGTGACGACAGACGTTATAAAACGCGCGCGCTGCTCCGTCGCGTCCTCGCACGACGATCAGGCTTTCGCGCGCAACGGTCGCGGTAAAAAAATCGCCGGCGTCGGGGATTTGGCTCTGATGCCCCACGCAAATCCATTGCGCCGAAAAAATCCGGCGCTGCTCCTCCTCAAAAATTTCCGGCGACGTGTAATACCGCTGTGCCAGCGTAGTCGCGCCCGCCAGATACGTTTCGGTTGTCTTGCGAAAGGCGCTTTTCATCGCGGTATCTTCGGTTCGAGTTTGCCAAACTGTTTCCAGTAAAGCTCTTTGAACGGGTTCACCGCGGGACCCACGGCGTCTTCGTTTTCGAGCGCGGGCAGGATTTCCTGCCACCATTGGTCGTAGGCGGCTCGCATCGCGGCAACAACATCAGGGTGATCGGCGATCACGTTTCGCTTCTCCGCCGGATCCGCCTGAATGTCGTACAGCTCGGTGTTATTGATTAGCCGAAAGCGGCTGTTGCGAACGGCGCATTTGGAATATTTGGAATCCGATGCCTTGCCTTTTTCCCAGCGGCCAACGTGAGTAATAAGAGCACGATCCGGCCACGGTGCTCCGGCGTTTTTCAGCAACGGCGCCAAACTGCGGCCATCGAGTTTCATCCCCTCGGGATTTTTTGCACCAGCCAGTTCAGTCAGCGTCGGTACAATATCCACGTGCGCCGCCAATGCGTTTACGTCAACGCCCGCGGGCAACGTGCCAGTCCAGCGAACGAACAACGGAACGCGCGTGCCGCCTTGGTAGGGTGTGCCTTTCGCGCTGCGCATTCCTGCATTGTAAAGGTTCGCGATGGAATGACCGTTATCGGTCATGAAAATGACCAGCGTCTCCCGTTCGATCTCCCATTCTTTCAGTTTCGATAGGAGCCGCCCGATATTATCGTCAATATTGCTGATCATCCCGTAATACGCCATCGCATCTTTGTTTAGACCCAATCCCTCATACGGTTTCAAGTAGGCATCGGGGCATACATACGGCGCGTGAGGCGCGTTGGGAGTGATGTAGGCGAAAAACGGCTGTGGTTGCGTTCGCCGTTTCTCGATCCATTGCGTCGCTTGCTCGAAAAACACGTCGGTGCAAAACCCGCGCGTCTTCTCGAACTTTCCATTGTGCAATATCGCCGGATCAAAGTAAGTGTTGCCAGGCGCGTCCCCGCAACTCCCGGGATATGTCTGGCCGATTCCTCCGGCGCCATGGATGAACACTTCGTCGAACCCGCGCCGATCGGGCTGATACGCCGCTTCATCGCCAAGATGCCATTTGCCGAAAATCCCCGTCGCATAATTCGCGTTCTTCAGCGTTTGCGCCAACGTCGTCGCTTTCAGACTCAACCGTTCACGCTCGAAAATGGTGTGCGTCACGCCACTGCGAAATTCGTGCCGACCGGTCAAGAGCGCCGCGCGCGTCGGCGCACACGTCGGACTGACGTGAAAATCCGTGAACCGGACGCTCTCGCTCCAAAGCCGATCCAGGTTCGGCGTCTTGAGGATCGGATTGCCATGGCACGACAACTCGCCGTACCCTTGATCATCCGTCATCACCAGAATGATATTCGGACGACGCGTCGGTGACGGATTGCGCGTGGAAGAGGTTTGCTTCAGATTCGTGAAATCAAACTCCTGCGGTCGCGGTCGTTCCACCGTAAGCGGCTGATGATCGCCAGCTTCTCGCTGCGATTGCTGGAGACGCGCGGTCAACCGTTTCACCTGACGCGGTTCATCGACGGCGATGTCCTTCGTCTCGTGCGGGTCGCGCTGCAAATCGAACAACTGCGTTTTGTTGATTTGCGGATAAACGATGAGCTTCCATCGATCATCGCGGATGGCGCGTTGCACATCTTTGTACGCGGTAAAAACCGAATCACGAATCACCTTTTTCTTTCTAGCCAGAACAGGCGCCAGACTGATGCCCTCGCTGCCGTCGGGCGCGGAGACGCCCGCCAGATCGCCAAGTGTCGGGAACACGTCGAGCAGATAAGCGAACGAGTCCCGCCGCGTGTTCTTCGGAATTTTCGGCCCGGCAAAGATCAACGGCGTGCGCATCGAGTCTTCGTAAAGGTCTTGCTTGCCGAATAGTCCGTGGCTGCCAATGGCAAGTCCTGAATCGCTGGCGAAGACAATGATCGTGTTTTCCACCTGTCCGGTTTCGCGCAGCGCGGTCAGGATTCTGCCGATCTGGGAATCCATGAAGCTGATCGACGCGTAATAATCAGCCAAATGCTGGCGTACGACAGGTTCGGTGCGAGGCCATGGCGCCAGTTCTTCGTCGCGCCCGGTCATGTTGCCGTTATTGAACGGATGGAGCGGTAGAAAATTGAGCGGCAATGGCGGCTTGGCCGTGTTGTAACGGTCATGATATTCCTTCGGGGCGGTGCGCGGATCGTGCGGAGCATTGAACGCGACGTAACAGAGAAATGGGCGATCTGCTTTTTGCCGACCCAAAAACTCAATCGCGCTGTCTGCGAACAGCTCAACCGAATGTTTGCCGCTCGGCCGTTTCGCTGTCAGTTTGTCATCGGCAATGTCCTGGACGGGCGCCGTGTATGGTTCGGTCATCCCCCCGAGAAACACCGCTTTGCCTTCGGCGAAGACTCGCGTAACCGATTCGCCGCCGTTGTGCCATTTGCCGCTGATGAACGTTGCATAGCCGGCCTGCGAAAATTTTTCCGGCCACGTTGTTTGCTCCTTGAACTGTTCTTTGACCCGAAACAGTGTCCGTCCCGTCATCAACATGGCGCGGGACGGCACACAGACGGCGCCTTGCATCGCGCCCATGCAGTACGCGCGCGTGAACGAGGTTCCGTCGGCAACGAGTCGGTCGAGGTTTGGTGTCTGGATGTGCGGGTTGCCGAGCGCAGCGATGGTATCGGCGCGTTGATCGTCGCTAAAAAAGAACAGGATATTCGGTCGCCGGGTCGGCTCCACGGCAATCGAAGACGCGCCGAGCGTAAAAACGACACAGAGCGAGGCAAACAGTTTCATGCGCACACTCAATAATCGTTGAATCATCTCACAAAACCGGTGGTTTTACGAGAAGGTGTCGCCGAGTCAACAGGCTGCCTCATTAATGGGTCAGGCCTCCACATTGGCTCAATTTCAAAATTTGGCTTTGATTATTGTATGCCGGTTGCGTGGAGGTGTTTCCAAGTGTTCATCGTAACACACGCGTCAATCCGTTCCTGATTGCGCGTTTTTTTAGTAATTTTGAATCAATGAATCGCGCAATGATTCAGAGGGGCCATAACGGGTGGCGCGGGCGCTTTGATACTGCCGTTGGCACCCAATTTATTTCTTGAGCAACCCCGCTTTTGCTTTGGCGGGTTGGAGAGTGATGTTATGGCGGGTGAGGATGGTGCCTTCAGAGCGGTAGAGGTCGGTGATGGATTTGTTGTAATCGGCGATGGCGCGGTAGTGTTCGCCTCGGGCCTGGGTAAGATTTTGTTGCGCTTGGAGGACGAGGAAATTGGTGGAGGTGCCGGCGTCGAATTTGGTTTGCTCGGCTCGTAGGGCTTCCTCGGCGTATCGTCGGGCGTTATCGGTGGCTTGCACGCGTTTGTAATTGGATTCCACGGTGCGGAGAGAATTATCCACTTCGATCAGAACGACTTGTTCGGCTTTCTTGAATTGTTCGAGGGCGGAGGCGACGTTTAGGCGCGCGGTGCGATAATTGGCTTCGCCTTGGCGATTGGGGATAGGGGTGGAGAACTCGACCGAGACCGATTTGGTGGGTGTGTCGCCATGGATGATATCCTCAATGGAACGACTCAACCCGACATTATCGGAATTGGCGCCGTAGCTGGCGATGAGATCGAGTGTGGGAAGCCCTTGGTTCCATTGGAACTGGACATTGATTTTTTCGCGTTCGACGAGGTATTTTGCCGAGAGATATTCCGGGCGATTGGCGAGACCCTGGCGCATGCTCTCCTCGGTATCGAGGAGGATCGGGGCGGCTTCATTTCCGTTGAGCGGTTCGATCCGGGTTTGACGCCAACCGTAGATGTCGCGGGTGATGAGGGCTTTAAACTGGTTTTCCTGGGTATGCCGAATTTGATGGGCGAGAAGAAGATCGCTCTCGGCTTTGGCGACGGCGGACTCGGCCTGGACGACGTCGAGATGGCTTAGAACACCGGCGGCGAGTTTCTTCCGGTTATCGCTGAGGAGAGATTGAGCGAGCAGAAGGGCTTTCTCCTGGATTTCGACCTGATGAATGGCGAATTGCAGTTCGTAGAAGGCTTTCTTGGTGTCGGCGACGATGGTCATTACGATGCTGGCGAAATCCTGTTCGGAGCGGAGTTTATCTTTTTGGGCGATATAGAGTTGGGCGTTATTGGGAAGGACGCCAAAGTCCCTAAGCAAATGCTGTCGCACCTCGATGCCGGCAAAGCCGAGGTAATCGGGGTTTTTGTCGCCCGCCTGAAAAATGCGTGTCATGGTGGCGGTGAACGAATATTCCAATCCAATCGGCGTATTGCCAGTCAGGCTGCCGCTAAACCGAGTTTGGTCGGAGTGAACGATGGGAAAGACGCGGTCGGCGAACAGGTTGGGGCGGTCGGAGATTTCCTTTTCGATGCTCAAGGAGAGAAACGGATCGTAGGCGCCGCGTTGGAATTCGATGGCTTCGGCAGCGATCTGCGGTTGAAACCGTTGGATGGCGATATCGAGATTATTGGCCAAGGCCATCTCGACGGCTTTGTCTACGTTGAGTTGCAACAACATCGGCGGCGCGTACACCTGCACGTTGGCGGGTTGTTTTGGCGCGGCAGGCTTATCTTCCGCGCACAGCGGAAGGACACAGGCGACCCCCACGATTGTCCCCAATCGTCGGCAAAGTTTGGTCATGATTTCTCCAGTCTTCATGCAACGATGATGCTTACAAGGACGGGGGCGGAATCCGCCGTGCCGTCATTGGTGTGATACGTAAATGTGTCGGTGCCGACAAATCCCAACGGCGGCGTATAATTGAACGAGCCGTCGGTGTTGAACGTGAGCGTGCCGGCGGGATCAGAGTCTTTCACGGCAGTAAGCGGATTGTTATCTACGTCGCTGTCGTTTTGCAGGACGCCGGACTCGACGACAACGGTGAGCGGCGTGTCCATGGTTGTGGCGTAATTGTCGGCGACCGCGACCGGGCTATCGTTGATTGGATTGATTGTGATTGAGACAGTAGTGATGGCGCTATTGGAGGAGCCATCGTTGGCGCGATAGGTGAAGCTGTCAGGGCCGCTTGCGTTCAATTGCGGCGTGTAAAGAAAAGAACCATCGGTATTCAGAGTCAAATCGCCGCTGGAGGGACCAAGAACGAGAATGGCGGTGAGCGGATGGTTATCGGCATCCGTGTCGTTCGCCAGCAATCCGGTTCCAACGGGAACATTCAGCGGGGTTTCTTCGTCGGTCTGATACGAATCCGCAACGGCATTAGGCGCGCTGTTGGCGGTTATTTTCACTTGGAAATCGCCCGATTGGTTCAGGGACGGCGCCGCTGGGTTGACGACATTGAGCGGGGGCGAAGTAACTGACCCGATGGAATCCTTGGCCAGCACGCCGAACTTCGTGCTGCCATTGGCCGTTTCGACGCTGCCCAATTTTACTTTCCCGATCTGTGCGGCAGCGATAACACTGTTGTCGAACGCACCGGCGGCGGTGTCGGTGACCTGGACGGAATTGATCTTGCGCAGCGGAACGCTGAACGAGCCGCCGTTCATCAAATCATCGGGGTCGGCAGGAGTGAATCCAGCGAAGACATTCGAATCAATGAGCCGCGATGCCGAAAAGGTGTTCAAGTCGCCATTGACATTGATGGTGGCGCCATTGACGGCGGCGGCGGCGAGGGAGCCGAGTGTGCCATTGACGATGACGTCGGCGCCGTTGAGGACATCGCGCACGGCGATGGACGTGATGGCGCCGGCGATATTGACTCCGGCGCCGGTGAGGTTTGTGGTGGGGGCTTTGATTTTGCCGAGCGCGGCCAGTGCGGTGATGTTGGCGACGTTCACCTGACCGTTGCCGGCGAGAGCTTTCTTGATGCTGATGTTCAGCTTGCTTTTGGCCGTTGTCGCGGTGAGCGTCATGCCAAAATCGTTGGCGGCCACGACGAGAGCGCCACCACCGCCGAGTTTCGCTGTGATCAAATCGCCGTCGGTATCTTTCCAAATGGTTTGTGTGGCGTTATCGTTGTCGGTGACGGCGACTGTTGCGGTGGCTTGCGCGCCGAGGATGGCGCCGCCGGTGGGATTGGTGAGCGCCAGATTGAACGTCTCGCTTCCTTCCTGCAATGGGTCATCCGTGATGGGAACGGTGAATGTCTTGATCGTTTCGCCGGCCAGAAACGTAAGAGTGCCAGTCGTCTTGGTGTAATCAGTATTTTCGAGGGCGTTGGCGGGGGTGTTGCTATTGGTGGCAAAATCCACCGTGATCGTGCCCGTCTCGCCTCCGACGCGGCGAACGGTGATGGTGGCAACCGGACCGGTTTCGCTGGCGTTGAACGCCGCTTTGAAAAACTCGACCGCGCCCTGGCTCGGCGCAAATTCCCAGTTGAGCGTGACCGGACCCTCTGCGCCTTTGAATCCATCTACAGCGATGCGATACGCCGTGCCGGCGGTAACGGGCACAAAGAGTGAACTGGTCAAATCGCTGGAGGCATCGTCGTTGGCGTCGAGCTTCGTGAGCGCATTTACCGCTGCGCCAGTGTACACGGCGAGCAGAGTGTCGAAATCGGTATTGCTCGTATCCACGTGCAGTTTGCCATCGGCGGTAGCGCTCCAGACAAACCAGATGGACGCGCCGCCTTGGTTGCCCGCGTGATCCGGTTCTCCCGGTTCTTTGGTGGCATTGGTGGAATTGCTGACGACCGTGCCGCGGTCGCCGGCTATCGTTTGGCCGTTGATGAAGTTGTTATTGGCTGGACCGGCGTCGTTGTCGTTGATAGTCAGCGTTGAGGTGATGATCGTGCCGAAAATCGCGCCTCCCGTCAGATTCGACAGTGTCAGATTCACTGTCTCGGCACTCTCGGTGGAGGTGTCGTCCACCAAAAACACCGTGAATGTCTTCTGCGTATCGGCTGCCGCAAATGTCAATGTGCCGGCGGTGGAGACATAATCGCTGCCCGATATTGCTGTGCCGTCCGATGTCGCGAAATCCACGGTGACCGGTCCGGTTGTTCCACCGGTGCGAGTGACGGTGATGACGACGCTGCCGCCGGATTCCGAGGCTAGAAATCCCGCGAGACTAAATTGGACAGAGCCCGCAGACGGAACGGGATCGTTATCAGTGATGGTTAAAGTCGCCTTCTCCTTGCCGTCGGGAATCCCGCCAAGACTCGGATTGCTAAGGGTGAGATTGATGGTTTCCGGCGATTCGCCAATCGTATCCTCTAAGATTGGCACAGTAACGGTTGCGGTGGTTTCGGTCGCGGCGAAACTGACGAGAAATGTCGTTACGGTCGTGTAATCATCCCCGGCTGTCGCCGTACCATCGCTCGTGTCGAATTGCACGTTTACCGCGCTGGCAGTATCGTCCCCTGTGCGAGTCAGATTGATCACAGCATTGCCAACGTTTTCCGCAACCGAGAAACTCGCCGCGCTGAATTGGAACACCGTATCGGCAATGGTCATGGTGCCGTCGGGACCGACCGTCGCGCCTCCCGAAGGGTTGCTTAATTTGAGCGTAACAGTTTCGTTCCCTTCAATCACAACGTCGTCCAGCAAAGTAACCGTCACGGTTTTCTTGGTTTCCCCCGCTGCGAATGCAATGACAGAATTGGTGACGGCGGTGTAATCGTTGCCGGCAGTGGCGGAGCCGTCCGCGGTGCTGAAGCTGACGTTTTGCGCGGCGGAGTTGGCGCCTTTGCGGACGATCGTGATGGTCGCGGTCGAGCCGTGTTCGGCGACAGTGTAGGTGGCTGGGTCAAACTCAAACTTAGCTGTCTCGTTGTCCTGCACGGTCAACACTGCGCTGCTGAACGTGCCCAGTTGTGCGCCACCGGTTGGGTTGGAGAGTTTGAGAAAAATCGTTTCGGGAAGCTCGGCGACCGCATCGTTGGTGATGGTAATCGTGAACGTCTCCGTGGTGTCGCCCGGCGCAAACGTGAGCGTGCCGGTCGTCGCCGTATAATCGCTGCCCGCGGTCGCGCTGTCGTCCATCGTTGCAAAATCCACCATCAGCGTGCCAGTCGTCGGTCCCGTGCGTGTGACGGTAGCCGTCGCGGTGCCGCCACTTTCGTTCACGGTATAACCGGAGAGGTTGAACTGGAGCGTCGGCGCGTTATCGGTGCGACCGACGAAAAGGCGGATTTTTTCCGTGTCAAACTGACTCTGCGCATCGAGCGCGGCGTTGTCGCGCGCCGTTTGGTCCCGAACGCCAACGAAGAGATCCACGGTACCGACAAACCCGCTCAACGGAGTGAGCGTGGCTTGTCCGGTGGCGGAGTTGATGAAGACGTTGACGTTGGGCGGTACTTTGGTGAAATCGTTTTGGTCGCGGATCACGCGGGTCAAAATATCGTTTTCCAAATCACTGGCCGGTATGGGAAAACTGGCGGGAACGTCCTGCGTTGTCGTTACGTCATTGACCGTGTCGTGGTGGATAAAGGGGCGGTCATTGACGTCATCGGCCAGGACGGTGACGACAAAGCTGCGTTGTGCGGAGCCACCCGGGCCGGTGGCTGTCACGGTCACATTGGCGCTGCCGTTGAACGTGGCTGGCGACGAGAGGCGCAGAACGGCGTTCTGGTTGTCGGTGAAGATAATGGCGTCGTTGATGACGACATTGGTGACCGGCGTGCTGCCGGTGACGGGGGTGAGAATGAGTTTCTGGAAAATATCGAATCCTTCGACAAGCTGGCCGAAAATGGAGTGTTGAAAGTTGAGATGTTGCGGCGGTTTCTCGTTGTTGCTGGAACCGGAATAGACCAAGCCGATATTTGTGTCGGTGATGAAAAACTGGCTGTCGTTGGTGTCGTCCCCGCTGTTGGCCATGGCCAGCTGGCCGAACCCGGTGAAGGCGGTGGACGGGTCGTATTCGTCCTCGAATTTTCCAACGAGCGACGGATCGAGCGGCACGAGCGAATTGTCAGTGCCACCGCTTCCCGTGCCCAGCGGGTCGCCGCCTTGCGCAACGAAATCGTTGACGACGCGGTGAAACTTCAGCGTGTCATAAAAACCGGCGTTGACCAGCCCCACGATCCGCGCGACCGTATCCGGCGTCAGATCGTCGTAGAGTTGGAAAACGAGATTCCCCGAAAAATCATTGCCTTCGATATCCTTGCCGCTGACGCTCAATCGCAATCCTTGGTTCGTCGCGGGCGCGAATGTCCCAGTCACATTCGGATTGTCGCTGGTGAACGTATAGGACAGCGGGTCACCGTTGTGGTCGAATCCGTCCAGCGGCACGGGCAGCGATTTGCCCGCGGCCATCGTGATATTATTGATGGGGCCAAGCGTCGGGGCATCGCCGATGGGAATCGTTTCGTAGCTGATAAGAATCTGATCTCCATCTTCCGGCTCGTAATTCTCGAAAAACACATTGTCAGCGCCATTCACCAAAAACCGGAGCGTATGCGTTGCGTCCACCGTTCGCTCCGTGAATCCTCCGCCGGGATTGGGGATTTTGATGTGTGTCGGATCCAACTCGGCGCCCCACGTGGTTATGAATTCTTCGACCGGCAGAAACGTTGGTGTGCCTTCATTGAAGTGAACGATGCCGTCCGTTGTATGAGTGTGGGCGTTCTCGTTGAATGTGCCAATAAGCGGTCCCGGCGAGGTGTGTCCCACACTGGCAGGAATTGAAAAATTTTGACCATCAATGGAAATTTGCAAATGCCAATGAATATGATGTGGCACGCTGCCAGCCGGATGCGTGTTGGCTGTTGGCTCGCTGCCGCCGGTCTCCACGTAACTGATGACGACTTGATCGCCGTCGTGCGGGACGAAGTTCTCAAAGTCCGTGTTCGGTGTCCCATTGACCGTCATCGTGACGACATGAGTTGCGTCGGCCACGTTTTCGAGAATCTGGGTGCTGCTAAATAATGCGTTTGGATTGTTTTGCGGCGTGCCAACCGTGCCCGTCGTCCGCCAAACGTCAAAAAAATCTTTCAACGTCATAAACCGATTGGGCGACAACGGCGGATCGATTCCGACAAGTGGACCTTCCCCCACATGCAACGTCCCCGCCGTGTCGTGCGTGTGCGGGTTGAAGTGTTGCGTCGCCGTGATCCCGATATTGGAGGGGATTTCCACCGGTGTGCCCTCGATGACGATGGAAAGTCGCGGATGAATGTGGTCGCCGATCGAATGCGAGGGCGAAATCCGTGGCTCCAACGGTTCGGCGCGAAAAACCATTGGCGCCATTCGTCGGGGACGCGCGGGAGTTTGCTTCCGCCATAATTGTCGCAAGAGCCGTTTCATGGGCGAAGCGGTAATAAAGCCCGTTGAGAGGCAGATTGCAAGCCTAGTTTCGCAATGCCCCAGCCGAAACTGTACCGGTTTGCCGAGGTTTCCCGCGAATCGGTCGGCGCACTCACAGCGTTCATCGGCGGTTATTAAGCATTGTGCCTTTAGCGCGCGCGTTTGATCAAGGCGGCGAGCCGCGGAGTTTGAGTTGCCAAAACTTCGATTTCAGTGAGAGCGACCCGGAGCGCAAGAAAATCGCCATATTCATACGTGGCGATCCAGGGCGAACGCCATTGTCCAGAGGCGATCTTTGCCAGCGACCATTCCAGCAGTTCCCAGTCCGCCTCGGCCAGCGGAAGATGATCGAGGGATTTACCGGCGAGATGCTGGATTGTGGCTTCGGATATCTTGCCACGACGCAGGAGTTCGATCCAGCGTCCTTCGATGATGTGAGCGCCATTGAAATGCATCTCGCAAAGCCGATCCATCGGCAGCGCCGCCAGATATTGTGGTGTTTTCATCTCAAGAGCATGCGCCGCCATTCTGGCGTGTGATAAGTCCAGCAGAAGACCGCACTTCGATTCCTGGACGATGGAGCGGATAAATGACGGTTGATACGCCGGTCGCAATCGTGTGCCGCCCTTGTCAAAGTCGTTTTCCACCACGACTCGATCCCCACCAAAACGCCGGACGATTTGACGGACATCCCGCAGGGTTTGTTCCACCAAAAAATCGAAATCCCGCGGGTTGGCGGTTTGGAGCGGTATTTGGGGATAATCCTTCGGCGCAGGCCACAGGTGAAGGTTCACATGCGGCGTGTCGGTCTCCCGCAGCAATTGTTCCACCCGAAACCAATTTACTCGCTTGCCGTTATGGGCGTGGACGGCGTCTCCGATTCCCAAGCCGACCTTGAGAGGAAAATGCACATACACCGGCCCGGCCGATTTTCCTCGGTCCAGTTCGCTCGGCGTAGGAGCGCACTTCAATCGATCCACATGAATCCGCTTCTGCCGCAACAACTCAAAGGCAGCCTCGGATGCGTTAAGTCCAAATAAGATTGGGATGCTCATTTGTCCGGCCAAGATAAGATGAATTAAAAGGAAATGATTTCGTCGTTTAATTCAACGGAAGCAAGAGGAAGAGGTCGCCAAACGCAGTCATCATCACAGGAGTGTAGGTGGTTTTCAGCAGCCATCTCCACTTTTGGAAGAGTTGGTCAAATGGTACGCTTTCAATTGGAATGGTCAAGTGTTCAGGAATATGCATGTCCTTCCCCTCAATGCCGAAAATGTCGCACACCGGTGAAAACCATCGCAGCACCGCGGGCATCGGCGGCGGCGATCACTTCGGGGTCTTTGACACTGCCGCCCGGCTGAATGAAGGCATTCGCACCCGCGTCCGCCAACGCGATGAGGCCGTCGGGGAATGGAAAGAACGCGTCACTGGCGCAAACGCTTCCTTTCAAGTTCAGCTTTGCTTCACCCGCCTTCCATACGGCGATCTTCGCGGAGTCCACGCGGCTCATCTGACCCGCGCCGATGCCGAGCGTGCGGAACGTTTTCCCGCTGCCTCCCGCCAACACGATGGCGTTGCTTTTAACGTGTTTAACCACGCGCCAGGCGAAGAGAAGGGCTCGCGTTTCGTCTTCCGTGGGCCGGCGCTTGGTGACCACCTTGAAATCAGCGGCGGAGAGCAATCGGGTGTCGCGCTCCTGTGCAAGAACTGCATCCCCCGCGACGGAGCGAAATGTAACGGGCACGGAACGAGCGCTTTGAAGAGTGAACCGGGATTTGATCAAGCGCAGATTTTTCTTCTTTTGCAGCAACGAGAGCGCGTCCGACGCGAAATCCGGCGCCACGATCACTTCGCTGAATATCTCCGCAATCGCCTCGGCAGTGGCAAGGTCGACCGGATGGTTCGCGATGATGATCCCGCCAAAGGGCGCTTGTTTGTCGGTCTCGAATGCCGCGTCCCACGCCGCGCGCAAGCTGGCCGCCTGGGCCGCCCCGCAAGGATTGTTGTGCTTCAGGATGGCGATCGTTGGCTCGCTGTTGCAGTCGGCAATCAATTCCGCCGCCGCGCTGATGTCGAGGATGTTGTTGTAGGAAAGCTCTTTGCCGTGGAGTTGCTCGAAGTAGCGCGCGAAATCACCGTAGAGCGCCGCCGTTTGATGCGGGTTTTCGCCGTACCGAAGCTCCTGCGCTTTTTTCAGCGACAATGAAAATGTTTCCGGAAACGGCGAGGAGGGTTTGCCTTTCGCTTTGAGCCGTTCGCGACCGAGATAGTCTGCGATCGCGGCATCGTACCGCGCCGTAGTCGCAAACACTTTCGCCGCCAGTTTCCACCGAAAATTGGCGCATGTCTCGCCGCCATGTTCGTTCATGTCCTTCAGAACCGCCTCGTAATCCGCAGGATCCACGATGACCGTCACACTGGCGTGATTCTTGGCCGCGCTGCGGAGCATGGAAGGTCCGCCAATGTCAATCTGCTCGATCGCCTCCGCAACGACAACGCCCTCCTTTGCCACGGTCTTCTCAAACGGATAAAGATTCACCACGACGAGGTCAATCGGCGCAATGCCATGCTCTTGAGCCTGTTTCTCGTGTTCGACGTTGCCGCGAATGTAAAGCAAGCCGCCATGGATTTTGGGATGAAGCGTTTTGACCCGGCCATCGAGCATTTCAGGGAACCCCGTGTGTTCACTCACGTCTTTGACCGCGATGCCGGCCTCGCGGAGCGCCTTGGCGGTGCCGCCCGTCGAAAGGATCTCGATGCCGAGATTCGCCAGTTCACGAGCAAACGGCGCCAAGCCTGCTTTGTCAGAGACACTGATCAGTGCGCGTCGGATTTTCGTCACAACAGGGGCGTATTTACCACGAATGACCACGAATGGACACGAATTATTCTAATGTCTGCGACGACTCCCTCACTCATTTTCGCGCAACATTTGTCATGGCAACTTCACGACGCGTTGTTCCGCGTGAGAGCGCAGCGCCGCTTCGTAGATGCGATGCGCGTCGAGAGCCTCTTGTGGCGTCACACAGCCGAAACGATCGCCGAGATTTCCCGTTGCTTCGGCGACAAACGCGGCGAGCATTTGCACCCACGCGTCGCTGAACCCAAACTCGAAGATGCCACCCGTCACCGTCGGGAATACCGACTGGCTACCGAGATCAGTCGTCGCCCATGCCTGTTCTTTCTCGGGGCGAAACGTCCAGAGCGTTTTCGGCTGTTTGGTCGAGTAGCGCACGCCAGATTTTGTGCCGAGCACTTCCAGTGACCACGTGTTCATCTCGCCGGGCGCGATGCGCTTTGCCTCAATCGTCATCGGGAAAGATGCGCCGTCTGTCCCGAGCAAAGTCGAGGGGTCGGTCTCGACGTTGCAATGAAGGATCGCGTTGTCCCACGTATCGCACGCGGCCACGCCCCCCTTGCCGTCAGGACGTTCGGGAAATATTTTTTGGAGTTGCGCGTAGAGACTCTTGGGTTTCCACCCGACGCGCAGTGGGATGTGAAGCGGGTGCATGCCCAGATCGTTGAGAACGCCTGCCTGGCCGCAAAACTGCGTCTGGCGTTTCCAGTTGATCGGTTTGTTGGGATCTAGGTCGCTGGAGTGCAGGAAACTCGCGCGCACTTCGAGGATACGGCCAAATGCTCGGTCGCGTATCATTTGCACGATGCGCTGTGGCCCGGGAAAGAAGGGGATCTCGGAGGAGCAACGGATGACCTGATTTTGGATTTTGGATTTTGGACTTTGGGCTTTCAGAATTCGCTCGCAAGCCGCGCGGTCAATGCCAAACGGCTTCTCGCCAAGCAGATGTTTGCCGGCCGCGATGACATCACAATAGACTTGCTCGTGCAAATGGTGCGGCAGCGCGACGTACACGGCGTCAACGTCGGGCGACCGCAACAACTCGCGGTAGTCGGCCGTGAAAAGCTTGACGGTCGGGATTGCGCGGAAGAAATCGAACAGCTTCTCGTTCGTGTCGCAGACAGCCGTTAGCGTGGCGCGGGCGGGGAAATCCACCAGAGCAATCCACCGCGCCATGGCGCTGGCTAGTTCGCGGCCAACGAGGCCGCAACCAACGATGCCGAAGCGGATTTCTTTCATAGTTCAGACCACGAATGCACGCGAATTCACACGAATGTTCGTGTCCATTTGTGTTTTATTTTGTTCCCATGAGAAGTTTCATCACTTGCAATTCAAGCGCCTCGTAATCGCGGGCGGCGATCGCGGCAGCCGCTTTTTTACGGTCGAAGCTGCGGACTTTTTCCAACAGCATCATGAAAATTACCCGGCTGTTGGCCAGATGTTTGGTCGCGATCTCGAACGGCTGCGTGCGCATCGCTTTGATGTCGAGACCGACGAACTCGCCGTTCGCGCCATAGCCGTTGTCGTCAAGCACTCGCACTTGATTGAACGCGCGGCGCAGATCCACCGCGCCGAAGGACTTGTCCTCGTCGAACTTCAGGCCGTTTTGATCGTTGAGATGAACGCTCCAGAGTTTATTGTGATAGAGCGCGAATGCCATCTCCTCGGACGGATCGAGCCCGGCGAGAATCGCATGTGCGCTTTCGATGAGACCGCCGACGCGGGACGGGTCATGGGTAAGATACGAAATCGAAATCGCATGGCCGATGGTGGGCAGGAACGCGGAATCCATCGGTTCGTTCGGCTTCGGTTCAATCAGCAGGCGGCAGTTGCGGTCGTGCGCGAGCATTGCGTTGCAGGCTTCGACCAGATAACCGACGGCGCGTTTGGCATCTTTTGATTCGCGGATGTACGTGCCTTCGCGCGCCAGCCAGAGCACTATGTCGCGACAGCCGAGTTCGTTGGCGATATCAATCGCGACGAGCGAGCGGTCAATCGCGTATTTCCGGTCGGCGGCATTGTTGGACGTGTACGCGCCATCAATCGTACGCGGCGATTCCCAGAGACGCGGCGCGACAAATTCGGCGACGAGGCCGTGATCGTCCAGCGCCCGGCGCATTTGTCTGGCTTTGCGCACAATCTCGGCGTGGCGGAAGCGATCAATGTTCGGCACAGCGTCGTCGTCGTGAAACTGGACACCGTCAAAACCGAGTTTTTTGTAAAGTTTGAGTTTCTGCGCGAAGCTGCGCGGTTTGCGGACTTCCGGGCCGAACGGGTCGCGCCCTTCACTGATGTTCCATGGCCCGAAACTGAAACGATATTTATGGTGCATAGGAATCCTTAATTAATTAGCCACGAAAAACACAAAGAGACGCAAAAAAACAGCGTCACTTACCTTCTTGTGCCTTTTTGTGGCCATTCTATTTCTCTTCCAATAATTTCTTTGCATCCACGGGCGATGCGCCATCGTGGACGACGGCCATGAGCGCGCGGGTCATTCCCTTCGGATTGGCGTGTTGAATGACGTTCCGGCCATAGACAATCCCCGCCGCGCCTTGTTGAATCAACACGTGCGTCCGTCGGAGAATTTCATCGTCGCTGACGCGTCCACCGCCGCGTACGAGGACGGGAACGCGCGCGATTTGAATGACGCGATGATATTCGCTTGGATTGTCGCACGGGTCGGCTTTAATGATGTCGGCGCCGAGTTCGGTGGCTTGACGAACGAGCGGTAAAATCTTGTTGATGTCGCCGTCCACTTGGTAGCCACCTGCCTGCTCGTTGGGTTTCATCACGAGTGGCTCGATCATCAACAGCATTCCCGCGCGATCGCAGAGTGGCTTGAGACGCAGAATGTTTTGTAAGCTTTGTTCGCGAACTTGCCATTGATTCGGGATATCGAACAGATTCACGACGACACATGCCGCGCCGAGGCGTACGGCTTGACCGACGGGATCGTCAATCATCAGGCTGTATTGATGGTCGGGCAGTTTCTTGCCATAGACATTGGCGACGTCGGTGCGCAAGACGAGCGCAGGTTTGCGCTTGGCTTTGATTTGTTGGAGCAATGGCGACTGGCCGATGGTGAGCTGAATTGCATCGGGCGCAGCGTCCACGAGTGTGCGGACGGTCGCCGCCATGTCCTCGATGGCTTGTAGGAACGACAGCTCGCCAAAAAAACCGTGGTCCACCGCGACATCGAAGCAGCGGTGCGTCTTGGGATTGAACAAGCGCTTCAGCCGGTCGGATTTGGTCATGGCGACACCGTTGTAGCCAAAGCATTGTTGCGCGGCAAGGTGAAAGGCGGGCTAGTGCGGCGGTGCGGGCGCGGCGGTTGATGCCTGCGACTTTTCCGGTGGCCGGAAAAATACTGCCAAAGCAATGGCCGCTACAAGCGCGGCGAACATTGGCACCAGGAACAAGCCTCGGAAGTCGGTGCCTTCCGGGCCGGTAAAAACTTTCTGAATCAGGTAGGGACAAACGGAATTAGCGACGAGCGAGCCAATCCCGAGAATCATCACGTTGAACAGTCCTTGGGCGCTGGCCCGGGCATCTTTCGGAAAAAATTCTTCCACGAAAATATAGACTGTGGCGAAAAAGAAGGCGTAGCAGATGCCATGAAGCACCTGCACGACAATGATCATTTCCTTTTGCTGCGGGCAAAACGCATACACGGCAAATCGCGCGGCGTGACCCATAATGCCAACCACCATCGTCCAACGCCACCCGAGTTTTTTCAGGGTTGCGCCAAGGATGACCATGGTGCCGATTTCCGCGATCTGACCGATGCTCATGATGGGCATGATCCAGTTTCCGGGGATACCTGTGCCTCCCTTGTCGGCTGCTGTGCCGAGAAATACTCCCGTCCAGTTGAAATAGCTGTTGTGGACGAATGCATCCACGAGTGTCACCAGCCATAGGACCAAAATGAATGGATGCTTGAGCAGCCGTCCCGCCTCGACCCATGCCAGTGAATCCTCCTTATGCTCGGCCTTTTTTGGCGGAGTATGAGGCAGGAGCAAACTGAACGCCGCGAGAACAAGTGACGCAATACCTGCAACAACATACGTCCATTTTGTCGCCTCTTTCAGGGGATCCCCCGTCAATCCCGATCCAAGCACAGCGCCGACCCAGCTCACAATGCCTTCGGGATTGGCAGCTTCGACTTTTGCCCAGTCCACCAAAATGAACGTGAACGGCCACGCCGCGGCAATCCAGCCGATTGTGCCCCAGAGCCGCACCAGCCCGAATTCTTTCTGCGCGTCCTTAAGATTGGCAAACGCGATCGAGTTTGTGATCGAAATCGTCGGCACGTAGAGGAGGCAATGGACCAGCATCAGAATGAAAAACGGCCAGAACGAGCGCGTGAACGCTAGCCCGCCGATGGCCAGCCCGCCGACCAACATGCTGAACGCCAGCACTTTCTCCGCCGCGAAATTGCGGTCGGCGAACTCGTTGCTGAAAAACATCCCTACAATGGCAGCGATGGGAAAGGCATTCAGGATGAGGGATTGTTGGCCGGGAGTGAATCCGAGGCTTGGTAGGTATCCAAATATCAGGGGCAACCAAGCGCCCCAGATAAAAAACTGCAGAAACATCATTACGCTAAGCTTCCAGCGAACGCCGTTATTCATAATTTCCTCCTTGCTCTCTACGTTGTAGCCGCGAATCTCTTACGCGGCAATCAAAATTATCGGATTGCAGCAACTTCCGGTAACATGACCAGTCGCTCGGCCACGGCGTCTGCCATCGACCGTCCCCGCGCCGTCAACCGTAACTGGCCGCCCTCGAATTCTACCAATCCTTCCGTGCATAGGTCGGCGATTTCGTCGCGCCACAGTTCCTCTAGCGCAAACCCGGTTTTCTCCCGAAACCAAACAGAGTTCACGCCGTCGTTCATCCGCAACGCGAACGCCGCCAACTCGCCCGCGCGCTGTCGCGGCGGCAGCGTCTCCGCGAACACAATCGGCCGCACGCCGCGCGACACCATCGTTCTATATTGGCCGAGGTCGGGCACGTTTTTGGTGCGCGTGCCGCGCCAGTATCCCCCCGCGCTCGGTCCGACTGCCGCGCAATCACCGCCCTGCCAATAATTCAAATTGTGCAGGCTGCGAAAGCCGTCCCGCGCGAAGTTGGATATCTCATATTGCCTGTACCCGCACTCGGCGAGCGCGGCGATTCCAGTCTCATACATTTCGGTCGCGGTCTCGGCGTCTATCGGTTCAGTCGTTCCCGCGTCGCGCGCCGCGGTCATGACGGTATGATCCTCGTAGGTGAGTTCATACGTCGAACAATGCTCTGCCGCGAGCGCGAGCGCTCGATCGAGAGTCAGGCGCCATGCGTCGAGAGTCTGGCCCGGAATCGCAAAGATCAAATCGAGATTGATGTTGTCAAAGCCTGCCGTGCGCAAAATGGCGAAGGTTTTTTCGACATCAGCGACCGAGTGCGGACGACCGAGGCGGTCGAGCAATGTTTCGTCGAGCGACTGGACACCGAGCGAGACGCGATTGACCCCGTGCTCGCGCCAGAGTCGCGCTTTGTCGGGCGCAATGGTGGCAGGCATTGCTTCGATGGTGAACTCGCGCGTTTGGTCGCCGTGAATTTTCAGCGAGCGGAGTTTGGCGAAGAATCGCTCGAATTGGCGCGGGGAGAGGATGCTGGGAGTGCCGCCACCGAGATAGACGGTTCTTGCCACGAAGGGATTTTGTTGCGAAAAAATTTCCAACTCGCGTTCGAGAGCGTTGAGGAATTCGTCCACGCGTCCGTTGGCGACTGGTTCGGTATAGAACGCGCAAAAATCGCAAACGCGGGCGCAGAACGGAATGTGGACATACAGGCTTGCTTCGGTCACGGAACGGATTCTAGTCGAGGACCAGGGCGAGGACGAGAACGATTTTGGGGTGTGAGGACACATCCCCGCGCCGCGGGATAACCGCGGTGCGGGGCGGAACGACTTCACTCACAAAACACATCGGTACGTCGGTACGACGGCCAACGGGATTATGATAGCTGTCGCGTGTCTTATTCGGCCGTCGTGCGCACGACGTTGGCCGCTTTGGGGCCTTTGTCGGCTTGCATGACCTCGAACTCCACAGGCTCGCCCTCGTTGAGGGTTTTGAATCCTGAACCGGCGATCGCGGTGTGGTGAACGAAGACGTCGGGGCCGCCGTCGCGAGAAATGAATCCGTAACCCTTCTGGTTATCGAACCACTTCACTTTACCATTAATCTTATCTGCCATCTGCTAATTAACCTCTCTTTCGCGTGGCGCAGCTGGCGCAAACAAAAAGGCACAAAGGCGCGCGCCTTTGTGCTTCTGGTGTTGCCCAAACTCGCGTCACGACGCGCTGCAACTATCATAGCCCCGCGCGAACGTCAACAGCGAAAATGTTCTTGAGTGCGTCGCGCGTGTTTGTTATCAGCGAGTCGAACGTCCCAGGAGATTTATATGAAGATTGTTTCAAAGACCTTTCTCGCCGCGCTCGCCACCACGATGCTCGTCGGTTGCGGCGCCACCGTGCGCAACCAAACCCCGTCGTCGGTCGTCCGCAACGCCAGCGGCATCTATCCCATCACCGCCGAAGTCAAACGTCCCAGCAACGCCATCCCCGATAAATCCGTTCGCACCGAGTTGATTGTTTGGGGCGAAGCCGCGCAGATGGAACGGATTCCCGCCGACGGCGAGAGCGATACCTCGCGTTGGACGTTCTCCCTGGCCGTGCCCCCGCAACACAGCGAAGTCTATTATTATTTCCGCGTCCATTATGATGTGGCGAAAAACTTTACGGAATATCAGTCCAAACAAGTCCTTGCCCCGCCCGATGCCGACAAAAAAATGTATGTCCTCCACATCCTCGACCGCATCAGCGCTGGTCTCGACAGCGAACGCGGCCGCGTCGGCTCCACGATCAGCGTTCTTGGCAAAGGCTTCACGCGCGACGACCAAATCCGGCTGGGCGGTCAGCCTGTTGCCACGACGTTCAAGGATTCCAGCGTGCTAAAATTCCAAATCCCGTCCATTACGCCGAACCAGGCCTATGCAATCGAGGTGGTCGGCGCAAGCGGCGACGTGGTCAAGGTTGGCACGTTGCTCGTGGACATCGGCGACCTCGCCGTCAGTCCGTCCCCCATCACATTGGTGCGCGGAGCAAATGCATCGGTCGCCATCCGTCTCCCGAATCCTGCGCCAGCGGACGGTGTGCTGATCAATCTGACGGCCAGCGACGCCGGACTCACCGATCTCCCTGCGCAAGTCACGTTGAAAGAGGGCAAAACGGAAGCGGTGATTAAAACCAAGGGAATCGCGACCGGTAGCGGCACGCTCACGCTCGACGCAATCGGTTTCCAGCGGTTCACCATCCCGGTAACCGTCGTGGAAGCGCCGTAGCACAGCAGAGATAAGGCAATTTCTCGGGGTAAGACCGCCTTTGAAACCGCACGACCGCTGGCATTGGCTTTGGAACCGTCTTGCATGCGGCGGTGATCCTGATGCGATTTTTTCTCGACTCGCCGCGCTTTATGGAGAATCGCATCGCGCCTACCATAACCTCGATCATATCGCGGCGTGTCTCGATGAATTCGACCCCGTGCGATCGCTCGCCACGAACGCCGAAGCAGTCGAGTTTTCGATCTGGTTTCATGATGCGATCTACGACCCACGCGCACACGACAACGAAGAGCGCAGCGCTGCTTTAGCCGTCACCATTGCGCGCGAAGCAAACTTGCCCGCACTATTCATAACCGCAGTGACAGAGTTTGTTCTCGCCACGAAACATAAATCGATCCCAACCACTTCCGATGCGCGGTTGGTCGTGGACATTGATCTCGCCATTCTTGGAAAACCTCCGGCGATGTTTGATGATTACGAGAGAAAAATCCGGTCGGAGTATTCGTTTGTGCCCGATGATCAATTCCGTGCCGGTCGCGCCGTAATCCTGAAACAATTTCAAGCACGGCCGACTATTTACTTTACGGATTATTTCCGCCAACGATACGAAGCACAAGCGCGAATGAATCTGGATGGTTCGCTGTCGAAATTGTTGTAGCCGCGTGCGCCTCGCGCGGCTACATTCGGCGCATGCCTGATTTGGCGATGGAACAATTGGAAGGGTCGGTGGAGCGGATCATCTTTACCAGCATGGATGACGCGTACACCGTGGCATCGCTGTTGCCGGAAGGATCGCGAGAGCCGGTTACCATCGTCGGCAGTTTCGCGTCGCTCAATGTGGGCGAGACGCTTCGCGTTGAAGGTCGGTGGAAGGAGCACAAGAATTTTGGACGTCAGTTTGCCGTCGAACGCTATGAAAGCGTGCTGCCCTCAACAGTCACAGGCATTCGCAAATATCTGGCCAGCGGAATGATCAAGGGCATCGGGCCGGCGTTTGCCGAGCGGATCGTCAAAAAATTCGGGGCAGAGACTCTGGAGATCATTGACACGCGCAGCGCGAAGCTGCTGGAAGTCTCTGGACTCGGTCGCAAACGCGTTCATGCCATCAAAGCCGCATGGGAGGAGCAGAAGGCCGTTCGCGATATTCTGATTTTTCTGCAAGGACACGGCGTCGGCGCTTCACATGCGGTCAAAATCTTCAAGGCCT
The DNA here is from genome assembly GCA_964348665.1 of uncultured Verrucomicrobiota bacterium. Lineage (GTDB taxonomy): Bacteria > Verrucomicrobiota > Verrucomicrobiia > Palsa-1439 > CAYGDP01 > CAYGDP01. The sequence goes on along the minus strand of CAYGDP010000007.1, from coordinate 89,573 downwards.
ACGGAGCGAGTGCCATTACCCTTGTCCGCGAGAACCCGTACCGGCTGGCGGCGGACATCCGGGGGATCGGATTCAAAACCGCCGATCAGATCGCCCACAACTTTGGCATGGCGACCGACTCGCCCGAGCGCATTCGCGCGGGGATTTCGTATGCTCTGGAGACATCGCTGGATGATGGTCACACGTGTTTGCCTCTCGACGAACTCACCGCGCAGGCCGGACAATTATTAAATGTGTCCCCCGATAAAATCAGCCCGGTCATTGGCGGGATGTTTCTCTCCCGCCAACTCGTTCGCGAGGAGGATTTTGTGTATTTGACCGGGATTCATCTGGCGGAGAAATCGATCGTCGACAAGCTCTCGGCCCTGGCGGGCGCATCGCTGGGACTGCCTTTGGTCCAGCTCGATCGTGCACTTGATTGGGTGGAATCAAGTGAAAAAGTAAAACTCTCCGATGACCAGCGTGACGCCGTTCGCGCCGCGCTTACGTCCAAACTGACCGTCATTACGGGCGGGCCGGGCGTTGGCAAGACCACAATCATTCGCGCTCTGGTGAAAATTCTCCGCGCGAAATGTGCGAAGATCCTGCTTTGCGCGCCGACCGGGCGCGCGGCGAAGGCGATGAGCGAGAAGAGCGGGCATTCTGCGCAGACAATCCATCGCCTTCTCAAATACGATCCTCTGTCGCACAGCTTTCTCTACAACGACAAAAATCCGCTCGTGTGCGACCTCTTGGTAGTGGATGAAACCTCGATGCTCGATGTATTGCTGGCCAAACATCTTCTCGCCGCAACGCCGGTCAACGTCTCGTTGGTTTTCGTTGGCGACGTGGACCAGCTTCCATCGGTCGGGCCGGGAAATTTTTTGCGCGACCTCATCGAGAGCGGGATTGCGCGGGTAGTCCGGCTGACGCAGATTTTTCGGCAGGCGGAAGGGAGCCGGATCATCGTTGGCGCTCATCGAATCAACGAAGGAAAACTGCCGGAGTTGCCCGAAGGCGACGCGCGCGAGGACGAGAGCGATTTTTATTTTATCGAGCGGGACGATCCGGCGCACGCGGCGGCGACGGTGTTGGAGGCGGTTTGCGCGCGCATTCCCGACCGGTTCGGTTTCGATCCATTCGAGGATATTCAAGTCATTACGCCGATGCACCGAGGCACCTGTGGCGTGGAAGAGCTGAACCGGGCGATTCAAGCGCGGCTAAATCCTCGCGGGGAAAGCGTGGAGCGGTTTGGACGGATTTACCGCACGGGCGATCGGGTGATGCAGATCAAGAACAACTACGACAAAGACGTGTTTAACGGCGACCTTGGACGCATCGAGCGGTTCAATTTTTCGGAGCAGGAATTGACCGTGCGGTTTGACAGTCGCCGGGTCGTGTATGAGTTTGGCGACTTGGACGAGTTGGTGCCGGCGTATGCGATTACGGTGCATAAATCGCAGGGGAGCGAATACCCATGTGTGGTGGCCCTGTTATTGACCCAGCATTATGTCATGCTCCAGCGAAACTTGATTTACACGGGAGTCACGCGCGCCAAGAAACTGCTCGTGATGGTTGGCTCGCGCAAGGCCATGGAAATTGCCGTGGCGAACAACAAAACCGCCCGCCGCTACAGCCGGCTTTGTGAAAAACTCCGTCGCGACAAATGAAGCCAAGATTCATTTTTCATCGTCAGTATTAATATTATTCATTGCCTCAATGCTTGACAAATCCGGTTGCCCTGCACATCATCGCGCCGCTTCGCGGGGACAAAAAGAAACCACCCCGGAACGAGGAGGGAAACATGCCAGATCCCAGTTTACCTAGCGCACCGTCGGTTCCCAGTTTGCCAAGTACACCGAGCGCGCCCAGCATACCATCGCATCCAAGCGCACCCAGCATCCCATCGCACCCGAGCGCGCCCAGTTTGCCAAGCATGCCGAGCATTCCAAGCACACCGAGCCAGCCTAGTCCGCCATAACGGAGGACGGAGTCAATCGGTCACTGCCAAGATAGATTCAGCGCGGTTGTGGATTGGTGGGCAGCGCGGTGACTGCAAAGATCGCGGCGGTGAATTTTTCGGCGTAGTCACCGGGATTGCCTCCGCGGATGGGATACCGCTGCTGGAGCGAGACCTTAATTGATTGGAGGATGCGCGTAGGGTCCACGGTTACGATTTCCGAGAGAATTTCCCTCGTGTCATTGCCGGCTGTGCTTGGGGTTTTCAACGCGACTTGCTGGTCGGGCGTCATTTCCCGATCGCGATTGTAAGGATACCAATCCAGCACGGATAACGTCCGAGTTTCCTCGGAGTTGTCCGCGTACTGGACGGTGACGGCGATCTCTGCGCCGCCGAGAACGCTTGCGTGAAGGAAAGCAAGCTTGGCGAACGACCGGCGTTGTGCCGGGAGAATTATGAACGAAACCGGCAACGGTTGTCGTCCGTTTTTATCCGTCAAAATGATCGCGTTTGCGGCGGGAGGCATCCACAGGCGGAATTCGGCACTTCGCTGTTGTGGGACAGCAAGCAGCCCATTGTCGGGAATCCCTTTTGTGTTGGGATAGTCCTTTTGAAGAAAACCAGTGGTCGCCCAACTTAATTTCGTGATGTCATCGAAATAGAACGTCGCGTCAAAATCCGCCGAACTGATGATGTTATAGTTGCAGGCTTTTGAGATATCAAGAGGAACAAACGTCGCGTCGGTCGCTGGTTTTGTATTGGCCGAGCCGAGGGGATTCGTTGAGGGCGGGAACCCTTGTGCGGAGTGGCGCGCATAGAAATAAAATCCTCCCGCCGTCAGCAACATGGAGGTTACAACAGCAGCGGTCAGCAGCAGAAATGGCCGCCGAAACTGCTTCGGTTGCTGCGTTGCCGTCAGGTCGTCAATCAATTCATCATAGGTTTGGTAGCGTTCCGCCGGATTTTTGGCCAGCATTTTGTTGAGAATTCGCATCGTGCCGGGCGTGATTGTGGGATTGAATTTGTAAATTGGCGGCAGAGGACTCTCGATCTGCTGAATCATGATGCCGATCGGGTCGTCGCCTTGGAATGGTGATCGGCCGGCGAGCAGGTGATACAAAGTGGCCCCGAGCGAATAGATATCGCTTCGATGATCCACCGTCAACCCCCTCGCCTGTTCGGGACTGATATAATGGGGCGAACCCATTATGGTGTGCGGAGCGGTCAGGGCGATCTTTGAGCTTTCCTGTTTTACGCGTTTGGCCAGACCGAAGTCTGCTACTTTAATCGTGCCGGTGTGAGTCAGCATGAGATTGGCGGGTTTTACGTCGCGGTGGATGACGCCGTGTTGCTGGGCGTGTCGCAGGCCGAGCGCAGCCTGGCCAACGAAGTCGAGAGCCTCTTTCTCGGAAATCGTCCCGCGTCCCTTGAGAAGAGATTCCAAACTTTGGCCCTCGACAAATTCCATGGCGAAAAAAACAATCCCGTTTTGCTCGCCGGTGTAGTAAATCTGAATGATGTTCGGGTGATTGAGTCCGCCGACCGCCTGTGCCTCCTGCTGAAATCGCTGCAAGAACTGCTCGTCCTTGACGAATTCGCGGAGCAAGACTTTGATGGCTACGTTGCGGCGGAGGGCTGCTTCATGCGCCTTGAAAACGAGGCCCATGCCGCCTGCGCCGAGTTTCTCGACTAATTGATAATGGGCAAGCTTATCCCCGACTCTCGACTCGTAAGGAGTCGACGCCGACAATGCCGTCTCGGATACTTTTGACTGGCGATCCTCAATTCGCGTTTTTGCCTCATCGTCCATCGCGCGGGCAACGTAACATAGCTACTCGATGCAAACAAGATTCGGCCTTGGTGAATAAAACTTGCTTGCCAAGTTGTTTGCTTCGAGCCTAAAAAGCCATCGCTGTGAAGAAACTGATCCTTAAAAACGGGCAATCTCCTGGCGATATCGTTATGCTCACCGCCGCAGTGCGAGACTTGCACCGTTGTTATCCAAACCAATTTCTCACCGACGTCCGCACACCTTGCCCGGCGCTCTGGGAAAACAACCCGTATCGCACACGGCTCGACGAAACTGACCCAGAAGTCGAGCTGATCGAGTGCGATTATCCGCTCTTTCATCGCAGCAACGAGTTGCCCGTTCATTTTCTTTACGGGTTCATCGAATTCCTGAACGAAAAACTCGGTTTGCACATCAAACCTACCGCGTACAAAGGCGATATTTACATTTCCGACCAGGAAAAACGTTGGTGGTCGCAGGTCCAGGAGAACATTGGCCAAGACATGCCTTTCTGGATCATCGTCGCCGGTGGCAAGACTGATTGCACCCTGAAATGGTGGGACATCTCGCGCTATCAACAGGTCGTCGATCATTTTCACGATAAAATCCTCTTCGTCCAAGTCGGCGAAAACGGCCACCATCATCCTCCTTTGCGGGATGTCCTGGATCTGCGCGGCAAGACCGATCTGCGTCAATTGGTTCGACTGATGTATCACGCGCAAGGCGTTCTCTGTCCCATCACACTCTCAATGCACCTGGCCGCTGCCGTTGAAGTCAAAGGCGGTCGTCCCAGGAATCGCCCGTGCGTTGTCATCGCGGGCGGGCGCGAGCCGCCGCATTGGGAAGCGTATCCACACCACCAATTTCTTCACACGGTCGGTGCGCTGCCCTGCTGCGAACAGGGCGGTTGCTGGCGATCCCGTGCCGTGCCTCTAGGCGACGGCGATTGGCGCGACAAACCGGAAGCATTGTGCGTGGATACCGTCGGCAATCTCCCCCGCTGCTTACACATGATTACTGCCGAAACGGTCATCCAACGCATCGAAAGCTACTACGACGGCGGCGTGCTCCGCTACCTTACACCTTCTCAAAATCGGGTCCTCCGCAGTCGGAAATCTCTCAACGGTCACGGCTCGACCTTGACCGAATCCAATTCCATCGCTTCTATGGAAGCTGCCATCGAAACAATTCCAGTTTACCCTGGCAATCACGAAGACCGAGGGATCGTCATTCCCGGCGGCGGTCCCACGCACGGGCACGCCGCATATGTCTGCGTTCGCATGTTGCGCCATCTCGGTTGCGTGCTCCCCATTGAACTTTGGCACCTCGGCGCCGATGAGATGCCGGACACGCTTCGAATCGCCCTCGAACCGCTCGGTGTAACCTGTGTAGACGCTGACGAAATCCGCAAACATCGCCCCGTGCGGATTCTCAACGGCTGGGAATTGAAACCCTATGCCATTCTCCATAGCCGCTTCCGCGAGGTGCTTCACCTGGATGCCGACAATGTTCCTGTCCTCGATCCAACTTTCCTTTTTGACACGCCCCAGTTTCGACAGAATGGCGCAGTCTTCTGGCCAGACCGCAGTCGGCTCACCTCCAACCGCGCCATCTGGCGGCTCACTGGTGTTTCCTATCGTGACGAACCAGAAGTGGAGGCTGGCCAAATTGTTGTGGACAAACAGCGCTGTTGGCGAGCGCTCTGCCTGACGATGTGGATGAACGAGCACAGCGACTTCTGGTATCGCCACATCTACGGCGACAAAGACACGTTTTATTTGGCGTGGCGGAAACTTGGTCTCGACTACGCGATGCCAACGCGACCGCTGGAGGAATTGCAAGGGACAATGTGCCAGCACGATTTCGACGGCCGCAGGATTTTTCAGCATCGCAGTTATCCAAAATGGAAATCGAACGGTGATAACCCGCGTGTGTCCGGTTTTCTTTTCGAAGAGGAATGCCTGCGTTTCCTCGCAGAATTGAAGTCGTAATCATGTTCGAAGTGGAATTGCCTTCCTCCTTGCTGGTTTGGCATCCCCATGTTACGTTGCCGGCCATGAGCACACCTTTGGGAAGCAAAACCATCGGCTTCATCGGTGGTGGCAAGATGGGGGGCGCCCTGATCAAAGGCATCCTCGCTGCCAGATTGGTTGCGCCCAAGAAAATCATCGCCGCCGAACCGGTCCCTTCCTTCCGCGACGAACTCGCGCGCATGACGAAAGTGCGCGTCACTGCCGATAACGCCGCCGTCCTTAAAGCTGCCGACATCCTCATTCTCGCTGTCAAACCCGACATCGTCCCCGCCGTTCTGTTGCAGCTCAAACCAAAATTCTCGGAAAAACAACTTCTTATCTCCATTGCCGCAGGCGTCACGCTGGATACACTGCAAAATGGATTGCCGGCGAACGCGCGCGTCATTCGTGTGATGCCGAACGCGCCGGCATTGGTGGGCGCTGGCGCGGCAGGATTTGCGCTCGGCAAAAATGCGCGGCCCGATGACGCCGATACCGCTCGGAAAATTCTTGGTGCCGTTGGTGTTGCCGTCGAGCTGCCCGAAAAACTTCTGGATGCGGTTACTGGCTTAAGCGGCAGCGGCCCGGCCTATGTTTTTGTCATGATCGACGCGTTTGCCGATGGCGGTGTTGCCTGTGGATTGCCTCGCGATGTTTCGCTAAAGCTCGCTGCGCAAACCGTCCTTGGCTCTGCTAAGATGTTGCTCGAAACAGGCAAACACCCCGGTGAACTAAAAGATGCCGTGGCCAGTCCGGGAGGCACGACCATTGAAGGACTCGGCGCGCTCGAATCCGGTAAAGTCCGCGCGGCCTTCATCGCCGCCGTCCGCGCCGCGACGGAAAAAAGCAAGGCACTGGGTCAAAAGAAATAGGTCGCTCTTGACGCATCGGCTTTGTCCGATTAGTCTAGGCACCCATCATGGACGAACAAGCTTGGTATTACCTTCAAAACGATCAACAGCTCGGTCCCATCAGCGAATCCGCGTTGGCGCAAAAATTCGGCTCTGGCGAACTGGATGGGGAAACGCCGGTTTGGTGCGAGACGCTGACCGAATGGATCCCCGGCTCCAAAGTACCGCAGTTCCGGGATGCTCCTCGACCTGCTGCAGTGGTGTCGAGTGGACCACGTCTTAAACCGCGCACGCCTCCGCCGCAACCGGCGGTGAAAGTTGACGAGCCCGAAGTGCCATCTGGAGAGGAAAGCTGGAAGCCGAAGCGGGTAGGTTTAAAAGAAGAAGCTCCGCCACCCCCGCCGCCCGAGGAAACAGGGCTGAAGAAATGGTTCAAAAGAAAGCCTAAGACTTGGCGAAAAGATCAATGGAAGCCGACAGGCGGGTTCAAGCGGGCGGCGCAATTGGTTGCCGGGTTCATCCTCGTGGCTGTTGTGTTTGGTGGAGGCGGATATTTTGTCTGGTACTACTATGCATGGGAAGACTTGGTTATTCCTGGCGAAAAATTCCGGGTGCGAATGCCTCGCAACCCGGAAAAATCCGATTGGTCTTTCACCTCACCCTACGGCGAAATCTTTGTCGTTCAATGGGAGAGTCATTCGAAGGTGAGCAACACTCGTTACGGAATCGCATATGCGACGGTTCCGCAGGTCAAGGGGTTTGATGATCGGGCGCTCATGATGGCTGCGCGACTGGGATTAACCACCCGAGTGGGAGGCGAGCCCCATGACAACATCTCCTACTATCCATTCCTTGGTTTCTCCTCGATAGACTTCATTTCCTACACATCGAAAGGCGTGACAGATTCATCGGGCAACGTAAAACTGGGCGTGCGCATTGATGGGATCAAAGCCAAGGCGGTTTATGTGAACACGCAATCGAGGTTGTATTTGATGTGGTCGAATGGGCACTACGGCAGCTTGGGCCCTCCCGAAACGGATTTTTTCTTTGAATCGTTTCGACTCCTTGACTGACCCGGTGCAGGCTAACAATTCTTGAACGTCTCGGTTTGAATCTGACCAAAGCGATTGCGCTATGACCGCCACATTGCCCGACCGATTCATGCCGGGAACGGGCATCGAAGTCGTGCGACGCGATTGGACGCCGGGACAATTTCGCTCGGTGCTCTTTGATTTTGACGGGACCCTTTCCCTCATCCGCGAGGGCTGGCCGGAAGTCATGATCCCCATGATGGTCGAAATCCTGCGCGCGACAGGGACACGCGAGACAGAATCGGAACTGCGGGCGATTGTCGAGGATTTCGTGATGCGGCTCAATGGGCGGCAGACCATTTACCAGATGATCGAGCTAGACGACCACGTGCGACAGCGGGGCGGTCAACCGAGTGATCCGCTGGATTACAAACACCAATTCAACGCTCTGCTGGGTGAGCGCCTCAAGCCGCGATTGGTTGGACTCCGAAGCGGAGAATTGTCGCGGGAGCAACTGACGGTCCCACAAACGCATTCCATCCTGGCGCGATTGTGCGAGCGCGGGATGATCCTGTATTTGGCCAGCGGCACGGATGTCGCCAATGTGCGCGAGGAGGCGGCGTTGTTGGGATTGACGGAATTTTTCGGGGAGCGAATCTTTGGCGCATTAGATCACTACAAGAACTTTTCAAAACAAATGATCATCGATCGGATTTTGCGCGAGCAAGGACTTCGCGGCGGCGAGCTGCTGGCGTTCGGCGACGGGTTCGTCGAGATCGAGGAGGTCAAGAAAGTCGGCGGCGTCGCCGTCGGCGTTGCAAGCGATGAAATCCGTCGCGCGGGCGTGGACGCGTGGAAGCGCAACCGCCTGATCCAAGCCGGTGCAGATATCATCGTTGGAGATTACTGCGAACAGGATGGTCTGCTAAAAATTTTGTTCGATCCCTAAAATGACACTTCCCATTTTCAATCGTCGCCGTCTGAAAATCCAGCCGCTCCGCAAGCGGCGGCACGACCTTGCGCTCGACAATTTTCTGCCGTTGCCGCCTCCTCCGAGTAGGTTTAGACACGTTGCGATTCCCGTTTTGGCCGAACGAATGCGGAAAGCACGGGCAGCCGAGCGACCGGTCATTTTAATGATGGGCGGTCATGTCATCCGCGCCGGCGTGTCGCGGCTCATCATCGATTTGATGCAAAAACGGCTCATCACGCACGTTGCGATGAACGGTGCCGGGCCGATTCATGATTGGGAATTATCACTGATCGGCGCAACCACTGAAAGTGTGGCGCGATACATCAAGAGTGGCAAGTTCGGCTTATGGCGCGAAACGGGCGCGATGAACGACGCGATCCGGTCAGGGGCGCGGCGCGGTCTCGGCATGGGAGAGGCCATTGGGAGGTCAATTCTGCGTGGAAAATTTCCGCACCGCGACATCAGCATCCTCGCCTCGGGTGCGCGCCTCGGTGTGCCGGTGACCGTACACGTCGGGATCGGCTACGATATCATCCACGAACATCCTAACTGCGATGGCGCCGCGCTCGGGGCGACGAGTTATCGCGACTTTCTTCTTTATACGCAAACAGTTACCCGGCTTGAGGGCGGAGTGCTGCTCTGTTTTGGGTCGGCGGTGATGGGGCCGGAAGTTTTTTTGAAGGCGTTGGCGATGGCGCGCAATGTCGCTCATCAACGGCGGCAACGGATCAAGCGTTTTACGACGGGCGTCTTCGACCTGATCCCGCTGCCGGGCCAGACTGCCAAGGAAGCGCCAAAGACCAACCCATTATATTATTACCGTCCGTGGAAGACATTGCTTGCCCGCACGGTCGCAGGGGGCGGTCAGAGCTTCTACGTGCAAGGCGATCATCGCGACACGTTCACGGCGCTCTACAGTACGGTGGTTAAATCGTTCGATCGTTGAATCAGGGACGGAACGAAATGTTAACAGAAACCAAACTGCGCGCGATTTTGCGCCGCTTGCCGCGATTGACCATCGGCATCGTCGGTGATTTCTTTCTCGATCGATATCTCGACCTCGATCCACGCCTGACGGAGAAATCCGTCGAGACGGGACTCGACGCTTATCAAGTCACGGGGGTGCGCGTCAGTCCCGGCGCGGCGGGCACGGTCGTTAACAATCTCGCCGCGCTCGGCGTCGGGCGCATGATCGCGTTCACGATTTTGGGCGACGATGGAGAAGGATATGAATTACGGCGTGAATTGGCGGCGCGGCGCGTCGATTTACGTTCGTTGATCGTTACGCGCGATCGTCGCACCCCGACCTACACCAAGCCGATGCTTGGAGGGGGGCGAGGAGACGAACTCAACCGCATGGACATCAAAAATCGCTCCGCGACGCCGCTCCAGCTCTCGAAAAAGATCGCGATGCATCTTCGCCGCGAATTTCACGCGCTTGACGCGCTCATTGTGGCCGATCAAGTACAAGAAGCTAACTGCGGTGTGATCACCGCCGCCGTGCGCCACGAACTTGCCGCACTGGGCAGACGCCATCCCGACAAATTGATTCTTGCCGACAGCCGTTCACGGATCGGTTTATTTCGGAACCTGACGTTAAAACCGAATCGGGACGAGTGCCTCGGCGCGGCTCGATCCAAGGACGCGCGTGCCGCTGCGATGAGCCTTTCCCAGCGCTGTGGTCGACACGTCTTTTGCACGCTGGGTGACCGCGGCATTCTCGTCGCGGATGGTAGTAAGGTCCATCTCGCGAAGGGAATCCGCGTGCGGGGGCCGATGGATATCGTTGGCGCTGGCGACAGCGCGACCGCCGGGATTGTTTGCGCGTTGGCGGCAGGGGCGACCCTGCTGGAAGCCGCTGCGCTCGGGAACATCGTTGCTTCGATTACCATTCAGAAAATTGGAACAACCGGGACAGCCACTCCGTCGGAAGTGTTACAACGATTTCGAGAGTCAGCCGCCTAGAGTTTTTTTTCAGGCAGATATAATTCGCGCAACTGACCGCCCATGATTTCCAGCGCCGCGGGGCGGCCACCACCTTCCCAGTAAATCGGGTTCATCCCGCAATCGATCATCACTACCCGGCCATTGAGCCGATGTTTGATTGGACCATACGTAACGGTATGACCGATGACGATTCGCTTGGCTTTGTGGAAACGGAGAATTGTATCGACTAGGGGCGCGATTTCTTTTTCGTCATCGAGCGCGAGACCCCGATACATCACGGGACTCTCGGCGTCTTCCAGCACAGGATAACGCGCTTTGCCGTCATGTTTCTGTCGCAATTCAGCCCGGACCATTTCGTTCAGTTTAGCCAGAGGCATCGTCCCGTATCGCTCGGTCAACCCGGCATGGAGAAACAGCGTGTCGCCGATCTTGATCACGGTGTTGTGACTGGCGATCCATGAGCCGTACGGGCCGCGGGTCGAGAACGCGGCGCGGTGTTCGAGAAAGCCGAGGGGGAGTTGCTCGGGGTTGACATCTGGATGTGCGCGTAAAAATTCGGCCCGGCGCGCCGCCGATTCTTTTGTGGCGAATGCCGTGAACTCTCCTTCGACGGCGTAGCGAAGGTCACCAAGAATCATCCAGGCATCATGATTGCCGATGAGGGCGTGCACTTGACCGCCTACAGCCATTGCCTCTTTTTCGAGACGCATCAACAAGTCATAGGCTTTGCGAGAGTCGGCGCCGCGATCAGGAACATCACCAGTCTGCACCAGTCGAGTGGCGCCGGCGATCCACTGATGATCTTCGCCAATGACCTTGGCGGCTTGCAGGATTTGGACAAACTGATCGTACGCGCCGTGGATGTCGCCGATGGCGACGATCCGTCCGGTGTTGGGCCATTCGCATTGGACAGATTCTTCTGCGCGTGCGCAAATGACTGCGAGGCAGAGGGTCGCAACGGTGGCGGAGCGGGGCATGGGACAATGCTGCGATGAGAAGAAAAAATTGGCAATGAAAAAATTTTAAAAAAAATGAAAAAGAGATTTGACAGAATCGCGTAAACCACTATAGTTGGGGCGGTTCTTTGAGAAGCACCACCATATATGGTGGTCAAGACAGGGGAGAGGTTGGTGAAGAAAATGGTAAAGGTGGGTGTGATTCGCACGATAGTCGCGGCAACGCGGCGAAGATTTTTTCGTCATAGCCACTCAGGGTTCAGCAGTTATAAGATCCCTCTCGCGTGTCCGCTTCTCAAAGGGTGTAGCGCCTTATGGAGGTTGCAGTGCAGCACGCGTGAAGGTTGCGGCGGATTTTTGTAGCAGCTTTTGGGCTACCGCCGACGGCGGGCTTGCGTCGTCTCCTCCAAGTGGGTGCGTTTGTCTCGAACCGTCTTGAAATGCAGGACGGTAAATGTTCGGAGGAGTAGGATTGAGCATCAAGTCCGACACATGGATTCGGCGAATGGTGGACAAGCATGGCTTGATTGAGCCGTTCGAACCGCGGCAGGTTCGCGAGGGCACGATCAGTTATGGCCTGTCCTCCTACGGCTACGATCTGCGCGTGGCCGACGAATTCAAGGTTTTCACCAATGTCCACAGCACGGTTGTGGACCCGAAAAATTTCGATGCGCGCTCGTTTGTCGATATCCAGGCGGATGTTTGTGTTGTCCCCCCCAATTCATTCGCGCTGGCGCGCAGTGTGGAATATTTTCGGATCCCACGCAACGTGTTGACGCTGTGCGTCGGCAAATCCACCTATGCGCGCTGCGGGATCATCGTCAATGTCACTCCCTTCGAGCCGGAATGGGAGGGGCACGTAACGCTGGAGATTTCCAACACGACGCCATTGCCCGCGAAGATTTACGCGAACGAGGGGCTGGCACAGGTGATTTTTTTCGAGGCAACCGATCCGTGTGAAGTGTCGTACAAAGACCGCAAGGGCAAGTATCAAGCGCAACGGGGCATCACAATTCCAAAATTATAAACGAAAGGAAAAACTCCGCATGATGAAAGCGACCGTCGATGAAAAACGAATCCTGGCCGACAAGCTGACCAACCCATTGCGGTTGCACCCCATCAAATATAATTTCCCGCTCGACTACTACGCGATGGGTTGCGCGAACACTTGGTTTCCCAAGGAAATCCCGATGGCCGAGGACATCGAGGATTGGAACACCAAGCTCACGCCCGACGAGAAACAGGCGATCAAATACATGCTCGGATTTTTTTGCACCGCCGAGTCGTTGGTCGGCAACAATCTCGTGCTCGGTCTCTACGGCCACATTACCAACCCCGAGGCGCGAATCTATCTGCTGCGCCAGGCGTACGAAGAAGCCAATCACACGGTTACCTTCGAATACGTCATCAAATCGCTCAACCTCGACCACGAAGAGCTTTTCACGATGCATGAAAGCATCCCCGAAATCAAAGCCAAACAAGATTTTGAGACGCGCCTGACCGAAGAGATCGCGGGCAGATGGGACACCTCGACCGTTACCGGAAAACAGGCGCTCATCCGCAACTGCGTCGGCTTCTTTGTCATCATGGAAGGCATCTTTTTCTACAGCGGCTTTATGATGGGCTTGAGCTTCGAGCGCCGCAAACTGCTCAAGGGCCTCGGCACGCTCGTCCGCTACGTACTCAAGGACGAAAGCATTCATCTGGCGTTTGGCATCGATCTCATCCACACCATCATGAACGAGAATCGCGAAGTGATGACCCCGGAGTTTCAGCAGGAAATCATCAGCATGATCAAGGAAGCCGTCGCCATCGAGTCCGCCTACGGCCAGGCAGCGCTCCCGCGCGGCATCCTCGGCCTCAACATCAAACTCTACGATCAGTATTGCCAGTACATCGCCGACCGCCGGTTGATGAAACTCGGCCTTGCCAAGCAATACAACGTTCATAACCCGTGCAAATGGATGACCACGCAGGCCGACATGCCTGAGCTGATCAATTTCTTCGAGGCGAAACCGATTGACTACGAGCAGCAAGTCACCCGGGCGTAAGGCGTGGAAGTAATCATAACGAAATAACCAACGGAGGAATAACAGCCATGATTCAAGTGACCAAAAAAGATGGGCGGCGCGAGCCGTTTGATTCGACCAAACTGGCGCGAATACTCGAAAAGGCCGCGGGCGATTGGCCGCACCTCGATACCAATCAAATCCTGATGGACATTGAGCTGCTCATCTATGATGGCATGCCCGTCAAAGAAATTTGGGAGGCCTTGCTCCAGGCGGTCGTCCAGAACATCCAGTTCGACCCCGACTATTCGCGCCTGGCCGCGCGGCTGATGCTCCACGGCGATTGTTATCGCCGCACGCTCGGAAAGAGTTCGTTGGGCGACCCGGCGGGAGCGCATCGCGCGTTGTTTGCCGATCGCCTGCAGGAAGCCGCCGCCAAAGGATTGCTGGATGGAGAGATGTTGCAGAAGTTTGATCTTCACGCGCTCGCGCACGCGATCAACATCGAGCGCGACGAGTTGTGGGACTACACCGGCCTCTTTACCCTTTGCGATCGTTATCTCATCAAAGACATCGAGGCAAATCACTGGCTCGAAACGCCGCAGATGTTTTGGATGCGCGTCGCGATGGGCGTCAGCAGGCTTGAAGACAACCCCACCGAGCGCGCCATTGCTTTCTACAACAAAATGTCGCAGCTCCATTATGTCCCGAGCACGCCGACGCTCTTTAACAGCGGCACGCGCTTCAGCCAGCTCTCCTCTTGTTTCCTCATGGAAATGCAGGATGACCTGCCCAACATCGGCAAATCGCTCTGCGACATCATGCAGCTCGAAAAATACGCCGGCGGTATCGGCATCTCCATCACCAAGCTTCGCTCCGCCGGTTCGCTGATCAAATCCATCAATGGAAAATCCAGCGGCCCGATTCCGTTCATCAAAATGATTGACGCCGTCGTGGCGGGCGTCAGCCAGGGCGGACGTCGTCGCGGCAGCCTTGCGATCTACTGCGAGCCGTGGCATCTCGACATCGAAAAATATCTCGCCCTCAAACAACGGGCGGGCGACGACCAGCTCCGCGCCCATACCATCAATACTGTCCTCTGGCTCAACGACGAATTTCTCCGTCGCGCCGAGGCGAACGAGGATTGGTATCTCTTCGATCCACGCGACGTGCCCGACTTGCCCGAGCTGTACGGCGCGGCATTTACCAAGCGTTACGGTGAATACATCGAGATGGCGCGGCACGGCAAACTCCGCAACCATCGCGTCATGAAGGCGTATCAGCTCTATGAAAAAATGCTGAAAAATCTGCAGGAAACGTCGCATCCGTGGCTCACATTCAAAGATCCGGGCAATGTCCGCTGCCCCATCAAGAACGCGGGGATCGTTCACAGCTCCAATCTCTGCACGGAAATCTTCCTGCCGACCGACCGCGATCATACCGCCGTTTGCAACCTGACCAGCATCAACCTCTCGCGTCACCTCGACGAAAACGGCGAAATCCTCTGGGATCGGCTCGCTGAATCCACGCGTCTGGCCATTCGTCAGCTCGACAATGTGATCGACACCAACTTCTACGCGACACCCGAAGCCGAACGCGCCAACAAGGAAACGCGCCCCGTCGGACTTGGCATCATGGGGTTGGCCGATATGCTCGAGCGCAAAGGCATGGCGTTCGATGCGAAGGAGGCACAAGATCTTTGGGACCGGATCGTCGAGTTTATCAGTTGGCATACGATAGACGCGTCGTGTGACCTCGCTAAAGAACGCAGCCCGTTTCCGCAATTCGAGGGCAGCGATTGGAGCAAGGGTCGCGTGCCAATCGATACATTGGCCGACTTGGAAACGCAACGAGGCCAGCCCATTGACGTGGACAAATCAACCAAGATGGATTGGGACAAGTTGCGCGCGCGAGTACAGGAAGGCATCCGCAACGGTACGACCATGGCCATCGCGCCTACCGCGACGATCTCCCTCATTGCCGCGACGTCGCAGTGCATCGAGCCAAACTTCAGCAACGTTTTCAGCCGAAACAACTTGAGCGGCAAATTTCTCGAGGTGAACCGCAACCTTGTCGCCGAGCTGAAAAAACTTGGGACATGGGACGATCTGCGCGAGGAAATCATGGTCAAACGAGGCGACATCGCGGGCATTCCCGCCATCCCCGACCGCATCCGCGAAGTGTATCGCAGCGCCTACTCGATGAACCCGACCGCGTTCGTCGAGATTGCCGCGCGCGCGCAGAAATACGTGGACATGGGCATCAGCCGCAATATGTATCTGGCCACCAAGAACCCGGAAGCCCTGGCGCAGACGTATCTGACTGCCTGGCGCAAAGGATTGAAGAGCACCTATTATGCGTTCTTCAAGACCGCCATGCACGCCGAGGCCAGTTACGCCTCGGACGAATCGCGAGTTCGCCCCGAATGGGCGGGCAAAGGCAGCGCGGCGCCCGAAAAATCCACGGTGACCAGCGAGCCAAAGGCGTGCTCCCTCGACGACCCGACGTGCGAATCGTGCCAATGAAAAACCTCAAGACTCAAACTTCGAACTTCACAGAAACTCCAAGCATCAAACTTCAAATGGCCGATTGGGAGCCTGGGATTTGTGGCTTGAATGTTCCTTGGAGTTTGGAGTTTGAAGTTTGGAGTTTTTAGCATGTCCGCTCCCTCTGCCGCCGATTCAACGATTCAACGATTCAACGATTCAACGCCGCCATCGCCCGCTACCTTCACCCTTCGTCTCACCTGTGGCGCGCGCACTTGGGAGGCTATGCTTCCGGCCGACGACGAACTGACCCTGCTCGAACTCCTCGAAAAACTTCCTGGGTCCGCCCCACCCCACAACTGTTGCGCGGGCGCGTGCAACGTCTGTCGCTGCACCATCCGCGCCGGCGGCGAGTTTCTCCGTCGAGGGGCTTTTGGCAAGGACTACACCGACTCTGACCAACTCAACACCATGCTTACCTGTGTCGGAGGCATCGACCGAGCCGCGATTGCCGCTTCGCTAAACCCAACGATCGAACTCGAAATCGCTGCCGATCATCACCTCGACCTCAACGCCAATCTTGCCACCGCGCGACCGCAATAAGATTTGACACGACTGCAATTCCACCACCGCTTCTGTAGCGGAGTTCAATCATCACCAAGTTCTTGGGAGAAAATCCCGTTCGGGGTCGAACGGGACTCCGTAGCGACCTCAAAAGTGGCTTTGATTATACTTTTGCCGGTTCAGGGGCGGCGCCGCGCGGGGCGCATTTTTTGTCCACGGGAACTTTGTCGAGGCGGACGTATTTCGGGAGGCCGTCTTCGAACACGATCGGCACTTCGCCCTGGATCAACGGCCGGGCATAGTCCAAAAATTCCTGTTTCATGGAGATGCCATCGGCGGCGATCCAATCTTTTGGCAACAGTTTTTCGCCGTTGGCAATGTCGGCCAATGGCGCGAGACCGGTGCTGCATTTGTACGGGGCGCTGGATTCGCGGACGAGTGTGACCATTTTGCCGGAGTCGCCACTGATCGCGGCGCGAACGGCGGCTTGGCCAACCAGAACGGCTTCGTCACGGTCGGTGCGGCTGATGAGGTGCGCGGCGGCGCGCTGGCAGATGCCGAGTTTGGCGGCGCGCGACTTTACTTTGGCTTTGTCTTCAACGAGTTTCCGGAGGTAATCGCCGATGCCACCGAGTTGATTGTGGCCGAACGCGTCTTTCTTGGTATCGGCAGCGATCTGTTTGCCGTCGGCGTCCACGAGGCCTTCGCCGACCACGACGACGCAGTAGCGATGTTTGGCGAGGGCGGCCTGGCAATCGGCGATGAATTTGTCGGCGTTGAACGCGATTTCGGGAAGTAAAATGATATGGGGCGCGTCGGATTCTGATTTTTTTGCCAGCGCGGTTCCAGCAGCAATCCAGCCCGTATGACGTCCCATGACTTCGAGGATACTGACAAGGTCGCCGTTGCTCATGGCTTCGGCGTCCCGAGCAAGCTCGATCAAGGTGGTGGCGTTGAATTTAATCACTGAACCGTAGCCGGGACAGTGGTCGGTCTGGGCGAGGTCGTTGTCGATGGTTTTAGCGATGCCGATGACGCGGAGTTCGTGGCCGAGTTCGGCGGCGAGCTTGGCAATTTTGTCGGCGGTGTCCATGCTGTCGTTGCCGCCGGCGAAGAAAAAGTACCGGATGTTATGGGCGGCGAAGACTTCGAGGATGCGCTCGTATTCGGAGCGATCTTTGGTGAAATCCTTGAGTTTGTGCCGGACGGTGCCGAGGGCGGCGGCGGGGCAGGTTTTCAGGCCTTCGATGGTTTTGTTTTTTTCCTCGGTCAGGTCGATGATATCTTCGTCGAGCACACCGCGGATGCCGTTGAGGGCGCCGAAGATGGACTCGATTTCCTCGTGACGGCCGGCTTCCTGGATGACACCGGCGATGGAGGCGTTGATGACGGCGGTGGGGCCGCCGGACTGTGCGACGATAGCGTTTCCTGTCAGTTCACTCATAGTTTTTCTCGTTTGGGGCGCGCATTGTGAACATCGGCGGCGTCGAAGTCGAGAAAAATTTGCGGCACGACGGCTGCTAGGGTAGAATGGGGTGATGAAACACACATACCTGTACTGTGCGATACTTTGGATGGCCGGCGTGGGGTGGGGTCAAGACCCAACCAATCCAGTTGAAAAAGAGTACCAAGACCTGCTTCGATTTGACGATCAAACGATGGCGGACGTGGAGCGATTGCGCCAGGAATTGGAGCAAAAGACGGGCGAATCGCTAGCGAAGATCAAGGAACTGAACGAACGGCTGATCGCCGACAAAATCTTCGCGGTGCGCGGCGCGTACAGCCAGTTTTTGGAGCGGCATCCGGACCATCTGCGAGCGACGATTGCGTTCGCGAGTTTTCTCTACGATGAAGGTGAGACGGAGACGGCATTGCGGTTGTGGCGCAAAGTGCTGGCGCTGGACCCCAAAAATGCGCCCGCCCACAACAATCTGGCCAATCATTATGGCCACGCGAAAGATTGGAAAATGGCGATGACAGAATACGAAGCCGCCATCGCTCTGGCGCCGACCGAATCGGTCTATCGGTTTAATTATGCCAGCGTGATGGATTTGTATCGAAAAGAAATCGCCGCAGCCGGGGGCACGACCGAGGCGGAAATCATCCGGAAGATCTCGAAGGAGCTGAAAACGGCGAGGGACCTGGCGCCGGCGGAGTTTGGATTCGCTGCGGCGTATGCGAAATCGCTGGATAGTTTGACACCGCCCAACTGGGAGGAAGCGGTGGCTGCCTGGCGATATTGCGTGAAACTGTCCGGCAACGACGAAGAGCGGGATTACTCCAACCTGAACGCGGCGCGGGTTTGCATTGAATTGAAGGACAAAAAACAGGCGTCGGATTTTATTGCGGCCAGCACCTTGCCAGCGAGCGAACCGATGCGGCTGGAACTGCGGCGGAGACTGGACGCTCTCAAGTAGTTGGCTAGATCATTTCTTCTTTTTCTTGGCGGCTGCCGCGGCGGCTTCGGTAGCTTGTTTATGTCGTCGCTCCATTTCCGACTTCAATCCGGATGGCTCGATGCGATGAAGCAAGACTTTGTCGCCGGCCAGAATGGTGATGATATATCCTTTGAAACTGGGTTTTCCGCCTCGGTTGCTGATGGAAATGGCGTTGGTATTCACGTCGGTCACATCCCCCGGCAGGAGGCTGATCGTTTTATATCCTTCATTTCGCGCCAGCGGACTGGGGGGGCGGGTCGTGTCCAAAACCACCGCCCATCGGAGTGTAAGGTCTTTATGTTTTTGCTGTCCCAGGTTTTCCACGTTGATATGCAAATACATCGTGCGCGTTCGGTCAGTCGCTCGAGGTCTGGAATTTTTGAGGCCGACGTCCAGTTTTAAACCCTGCGCGTGAGCGGCGGCGAGAAATCCGCACATGATTGCAGTGATCAGGAAGAAACGCATCAACCTATTTCTTTTTGCCGGCGTCTTTCTTTGCCTCGGCCGCCTGTTTCTTTTTTTCTTCGTCCGCCTTTTTCTTCTCCGCTTCCCTGGCCTTCTTTTCCTCGGCCGCCTTTGCCTCGTCCGCCGCGCGCTCTTGGTCGTGCGCCTCGACCTCCTTGGTTAAATACGGAGGGTCGACCTTTGAGAAGACGACCGTATTCCCGGAATGAACCTTGATCGCGTATCCTTTGAGCCTCGGGGCTTTGTTCTTATTGCTGACGGTAATCGCTTCGGTATTGAAGTTTGTCGAGTCACCGGGGAACAGGGAAATGATTTTGATGCCATCATGAAATTTCAGCCCGCCACTCTTGTCGGTCTCATCCACAACCATAGTCCATCGCAGGAGAAGATCCTTGAATTTCTCCTTGCCGGTATTTTCAACCGTGATTTCATAATGAATCTTGCGCGAGGTGGCAGTCGCCTTGGGAGTGGGTCCATCGCGTTTGGCGGTGACTTTCAAACTTTGCGCAGAAGCCGTGTGAAACGCAACGATCAATGCGCCGGTATACACGAGGGTGTGGAGCAGGCGTGTCATTTTTTGGGGTTGGCGGCTTGTTCCGCCTCGAATTCCAAAATCGGTTTCTCCGTTAACTTGGGAAAATAGTCGGCGTAAACGAGTTTGCCGCCGGAGAGAACTCGGATGCCATAGCCGTGATAGCGCGGGTTCCATCCCTCTCGTTTGGCCGGGTTCCAGAAAAATCCTACGCCGCTTTTGCTTACCCAGACCTGGGTGCCTTGCAGAGAGGTGGTGTCTTTCGGCTTGAGACTGATAATTTTGTTGCCGGTGACGCAGGTTTTCTTGGGATTCCCCGGTTTCTCCGGCGTCTGATCCACGACCATGTACCAATGCAGCAGCAAATCTTTGAATTCGGTCGAGCCCGTGTTTTCCACGTCGACCTTCAAATTGATCATCTCCGTCTTGTCCCCTGACTTACTGGGGGCTTCCACTTTGGTAACTTTCACTTTCAACCCTGGCGCTTGGGAAAAGGAATGTGTTGCCATGAGCATCGTGCAAAAGAGAATTGAGTATCGAATCAAGTTCATAGTTCCTCGTTTTTTTTCCGGTTTTGGATCCCCTTTTCTTTGTCTTTTTCGTGTTGCTCGATGATTTTCTTGAGAGTTTGGGGATTGTATTCCTCGAACAAAGTCTTGCCCTCATGACTGATGCGCAACCAATGCCCACGCAATTGAGGGCCGTAGGTTGTGTTGCGGGAGACTTCCACGACCGAAGAATCGAACTCGGCCGTTGCCAGCGGTTTCAGCTCGACCGATTTTTTCCCTTCCTCGAATTGTCGCGGCGCGTAGGATGTGTCCACCACAAACATCCACCGCACCTCCAATCCCTCCAGCGGCTTGCTGGTCAGGTTTTGAATGTTGACCCGAAGTTTAACTTCGCGCGGCGTTTTTGTCTCCAAAACCGACTGCGCCCCGGAAACTCGCGTCACCTTCACTTTGATCGGCGAGGATTGAGCCAGCAACGGGCGCGCACAAAACGCGACCGCCATGATCAAGACGCATTTTAGAATGTTCATTTTCGTTCCCGTGGGTAGAATCTAACCCGGTTTGACCACGACACAAGACAAAAATTCAACCCAGCACCCCCGGGATTACCGCGAACTGGAACGCCGACTCCGTCGCTGCCATGCCCAGGTCTTTGGCCGGGCCAAAGGATACGCTTTATATTCTGTCGTTTTAACCCCTTCGCGCCAGCCGCACTCTGCTCCGCACCTCCTCGTTAGCGCTGGCATTCATGGCGACGAGCCAGCCGGCGTCGAGGCGGCGCTTCAACTCATTGAAAGTCGCCCCCAATGGGCTGGGAAAATGCGCGTGACAGTGTTTCCTTGCTTGAATCCTTCCGGATACGAACTCGGCACACGCACCGATTCCCACGGCAACGATCTCAATCGCCAGTTCCGCGCAGCCCATCCGCCTGCTGAAATTACCGCCTACCTGCGCTCTCTCGCCAATCAACGCTTCAATCTGACGATCGCGCTCCACGAAGATTATGACGGTACCGGTTTTTATCTTTACGAGCTTTGTCATCAGGGCGCGGAATTCGGCGATGATATTATCAAGGCAATCCACCGCCAGGAAATCCTTCCCGTTGACCGGCGTCGGCGGATCGAAAATCGCCCCAATCTAGGCGGGGTCATTCACCGTGATCCAATCCGCCACCGGCTTGTTGGACGCAAACGCTGGCCGGAAGCCATCTACCTGTTTGACCGACACGCGTCGCACACCCTCACCACCGAAACTCCATCCGATTATCCCATGGCAGCCCGGGTCCGCGCCCAGTTGACCGCAATTCGGGTCGCCGCTGCCACTCTCAAGCCTTGACATCTTTTCGCGAGAAGACGATTGATGCGATGACGATGTATCCGATCGTCCACACGGCCAGCCAGCCGAGGTCGTGCGTGATTCGCGACCAATCCATCGTGTCCCAAATCGGTTTCCCATCGACAAGCTTCGGATGATACGGCCAGCGCCACGCAAAGGCGTAATGCGCGGGTAAAAACGGTTGGATCACATCCAAGAAATGAAACGGTAGCTCGTCCAAAATCCACGACCCAAAATAAACCCCCATCGTCGCCATCGCCGCCGTCACTCCTTGTTCAAACATCACCGAAAACATCAGCGCCATCATGGCCAGCGACCATAACGTCGGCAAGGTCAATAGATATGACAATGCAGCGCGCTCGATGGATTGGCTCGGATCAATCATATAAATTCCAAACGTCGCTTCCTGGGATATGATCACCAATTGTCCTCGCCTCGGAAATTCCCAGAACCCAATCCCCCATGCCATCAGTGTGTTGAACCCCATCAAAGCGGTCGAATAGACGACCAACATCAGCGCCTTCGATGCCAAAACCTGCCCGCGCGACACCGGCCGAATCAACATCGTCCGCAGCGTGCCTTGCCGCGATTCTCCCGCCAGCATCGCCCCGCCCATTACCGACACGAACATCGGAAAAAAAACCAGCATGGTCGGCGTCTCTAAACAAACCGCAAACCAGGGAGCGCTCAACACTTTGGTCGAATCAATCAACTGCTTGCGGACTTTGTCCTTGCGCGGATGCGCCTGTCTCCACAGAAACGCGGCATAAAGCGCGCTAACCATCAAAAAAATGAACACGATCCCCATCCAGAGCAACTTGCTCCGCACCATTTTTGCAAATTCGAATTTTAAGAGTGCTATCATCCGTTTGTCCCCATGTAACAATTCAATGATGCAACGCTTTAACTCCCCTTCTTCCTCGTCAATTCCACAAACAACTCTTCCAGCGCGCGTCGTTGCGGTTGCAATTCCGCCTCGATTCCCGCTTCTTCCAACACCGCTTTTGCGCGCTCTCCTGTCTCGGCTTTCACGACCAGATTCGCATGACTGTTCGTTTTCACCAGCGACTCGGTTTTGTCTTCCAGCAGTTTTTTCCCGTGGTCGATGATCCCCACGCGGTCGCAGACCTTCTCCACTTCTGTGAGCAAGTGGCTCGATAGAAAAACCGTGACCCCGTGCTGTTTGGAAAGCCGCTGAATCAAGTCACGCGTGTCCTTGATTCCAAATGGATCCAGTCCATTGGTCGGTTCATCCAGAAAAATCAGCTTGTTGTCGGGCAAAAGTGCCTGCGCGATCCCGAGCCGCTGTTTCATCCCGAACGAAAACGTACCCACTTTTTTGTCCGCCACGCTCAATAAATCTACCAGCCCCAGCATCTCATCCAACCGCTGCCGAGAGATTTTGCCCGATAAACTTGCGAGATACCAGAGATTCTGTCGAGCAGTCAGGTTTTCGTAAAACCGCGGCGCTTCCACCACCGCGCCAACCGTCCGCAACGCGCGCGACCGATGCCGCATCGCGTCCTCCCCAAAGACTTCAATCGTGCCCGCATTCGGTCGCACCAGTCCGAGGATCATCCGGATCGTTGTCGTCTTACCCGCGCCGTTCGGTCCAAGGAATCCATACACCTCCCCGCGTTCCACTCGCAAGTCCACCTTGTCCACCACCGCCACACCGCGATAGACCTTCGTCAGACCGCGAACCAGAATGGCGGGAGAATTGGCCGATGAAGTTGAAGTTTCCACTCGCCAAGTGTAGCGGAACACTCGACCAACTGCAAACCTGGCTCGTTGACGGCCAAATCCGGATGAAATCGTTATCCGATCTCTATTTTCCCAGCAATCGTTCGCCTTCTCCCAGCGCGTAGCGGTCGGTCATGCCCGCTAAATAATCGCAGACCGCGCGCTCCAGGCCGTCCCGGGCGATCCGGCGCTGCGCTTGGCTGCCAATCAATTTCGGATTTTTCCGGTACACTCCGAATAGCTCTCGCAACAAACGGCACGCGCGCACGTTCGGCTCGTGGACGATTGGGTTGAAGTATAAGTTCTTGTAGAGAAACCGTCGCAACTCGATTGTTTGTTTCGCAATTCCCGAACTGTAGGCTATTAGCGGATTCTTCAAGCGCCGGACGTCGTCCACGGAGGTGGCACCACTGGCGTGGATGTTTTCCTCGGAAGTGGCGATCACGTCTGCCGCGAGCCGGCTGATGATGGAACGAATGAGGAGGAAATGTTTGCGTTCGGCCAGATTGCCGCGAATCGTACGATGTTCGCGGCGCAGCTCGCGCGTGGCGGCCCGCCAGATTTCCAGGGTGGACAAATCTTTTTCACGAAGCAGCTCGGCATCCAGACCATCGTCGAGGTCGTGACTGTGATAGGCGATTTCGTCGGCCAGATTGCCGATTTGGGCTTCGAGACTCGGCTGGTGAAAGTTTCGGGTCTCGGATTTCGTGGTTCGAGTTTCCATTTGGGGACGATCCCACGCGGAGAGATGTTTCCCCAACCCTTCCCGTGTTTCCCACGTGAGGTTGAGTCCATCGAACCGGGCGTATTTTCGCTCCAGTTCCTCGACCACGCGGAGGCTCTGGCGATTATGCTCGAAACCATTGTGTTGCTTCATCAGTCCATTCAGCGTGCGCTCCCCGCTGTGGCCGAACGGCGAATGACCGAGATCGTGCGCCAGCGCGATGGCTTCGGCGAGATCTTCGTTGAGCCGCAACGCGCGGGCGATCGTGCGCGCGATGGCGGCGACTTCGATGGTGTGCGTGAGCCGGGTGCGAAGATGGTCGCCGGTGCCGTTCAAAAAAACCTGCGTCTTGTATTCGAGCCGGCGAAAGGCGCGGCTATGGACGATCCGGTCGCGGTCGCGCTGGTATTCGGTGCGAAACGCGTGCGGCGCTTCGATGTGTTCCCGTCCACGCGAATCGGCACTCCGCTGCGCGTACGGCGCGAGATGGGCGCGTTCCCACTGTTCTTGTGCCAGACGATCAAACGGCATGGGTAGGTTGTAGCAGTCGCGCCATTCTTCGGCAAGCTTGGGACATGCCTTCTCGCTTTCACTGCCGAGATTTGGATTTGCCCCGAATCCAATTCGCGGCTACAGTGACCCCATGAATCATGAACCGATACGCGATGAAGAACCATGGCGGATTTTTCGCATCATGTCGGAATTCGTGGATTCGTTCGACGAACTCTCGCGAATCGGGCCGGCCGTGGCGGTGTTCGGATCGGCTCGGACCAAACCGACGAGTCCCGATTACAAACGCGCGGTGCGCGTGGGACGATTGCTAGCGGCTCAAAACTTTGCCGTCATCACCGGGGGCGGCCCCGGCATCATGGAAGCGGCCAACAAAGGCGCGAAACTCGCCGGGGGAAAATCCATCGGCTTGAACATCCTTCTGCCGCACGAGCAAAAACCCAACCGCCATATCACCCACCTGCTAAACTTCCGCTATTTTTTCTGTCGCAAAGTCTGTTTTGTGAAATACGCGCAGGCGTTCGTGCTCTTCCCCGGCGGGTTCGGCACGCTGGACGAATTCTACGAGGCGATCACTTTGGTGCAAACCGAGCGGATCCGCCACATCCCCGTCGTGTTGGTCGGGCGCAGTTATTGGAGCGGCCTTTTGCGTTGGATGAAATCCAACCTTGTCGGTCGCGGACTCATCAGCCGCGATGATTTGGATTTGTTTCGTCTGACCGACGATCCGGAAGACGCCGTGAAATGGATTGCGGATTTTTACCGCAAACATCCCTCGGCGGCGGAATCCATCAGCAACGACCAGTCCGACGTGACCACCTCGCGGGGATAAAAGATTTTTCTTGCAATATACGAATCGCTTCGTATATTGGCCGCAGTTATGGCAAATCCCAAGCTTCCGCGACCGACCGCCGCCGAGCTGTCCATCTTGCGCGTGCTCTGGCGACGAGGACCCAGCACCGTGCGACAAGTCCACGAGGAATTGAGTCATTCCCGCCTTCGCTCCGCTACGGCGTGGCAAGTCGGTTACACCACGATCCTCAAGTTTCTGCAAATCATGACCGAGAAAGGTCTCGTCACGCGCGATGATTCCGCGCGGTCGCACATCTATAAACCGGCGCTGGTGGAGCATCATACGCAACGACATTTGATCGGCGATTTGCTGGAGCGCGCCTTCGGCGGATCGGCGGCAAAACTGGTCACGGCGGCGCTGTCAGCCAAGAAAGCGTCACGCGCGGAGTTGAAGGAGATTCGGAAAATCCTGGATGAGATGGAGGGGTAAGGAATGTGAATCGTTGAATGGTTAAATCGTTTAATCGGTGCGGGGTGGCGGAATTGAGAAAAGAACGGAGGGAAACATGAAAAGCTGGATGGATCTATTGAACGAGCCGATGATCGAGCGGCTGGGGTGGACGCTGGTGCATTTTCTTTGGGAAGGCGCGGTCGTCGCTGCGTTGTTTGCGCTAACATTATTAATAATGCGGAAGCGCTCGGCCAACGCGCGATATGTCGCGGGCTGTATGGCGCTGCTGTTGCTTGCCGCCGTGCCCGTCGCGACTTTTATCGCGCTGCCTCGCGAAAGTGTAGTAGTGTCCGTCTCGGACACGCCGACAGCATCCCCGCCGCCGAGATTTCCGACAAGCCCTGCCACCCGTTCGTCGCCGAGGACGGCGACTATTACACACACAAACGAATCGCCATCAGCGATGGCGGTTACAGTACGGTTCAGCGAACTTCTAGCGCCTGTACTACCGTGGTTTGTGACGCTCTGGATGGCCGGTGTCTTCTTCATGTCCGCGCGATTGCTGATCAGCTGGCTGCGCGTGCGACGAATGAAAACGGACGGGACTGAAACCATCGGCGATGATTGGGAACGAAAACTCGCGGAATTTGCACAGCGCATCGGCGTGAGTCGTCCCGTGCGGCTGCTAAAATCCTCAATGGCAGAAGTGCCGACCGTGATCGGCTGGCTGCGACCTGTCATCTTAATGCCCGCGAGCACTCTGACGGGGTTGAGCCAGCAACAGATCGAAGCGATTCTGGCGCACGAACTCGCCCACATCCGTCGTCACGATTATCTCGTGAACCTGCTGCAAAGCGTCGTCGAGACGCTGCTCTTCTATCATCCCGCCGTCTGGTGGATTTCCAATCGTGTGCGGCAGGAGCGCGAACATTGCTGCGACGACTGGGCGTTGAAACTCTGCGGCGACCGTGTTGCCTACGCCCGCGCGCTCGCCACGCTGGAAGAATTGCGACAAGGATCGGACCTAGCTCTCGCCGCGAGGGGAGGATCGCTCTTGTCACGCATTCGCCGCATCGTCGGTCAACCCGACGCCGGTTCCAACCGTTCCGCCTGGTGGCTGGCGAGTGCAATCGCACTGATCGCAATTGTCGCCATACTGTTATTTTTACGCACTCCAATTGTTGCAGAGGACGAAAAGAAGAACATCGAATCAGTCGTTTCCTCGAAGGACATTCACGAAGCAGCAATCATCGGTGACGTCGAAAGAGTCAAAGAACTGCTTAAGAAAAACCCTGATCTTGTGCATGCGAAGAACGAACAAGGTCAGACTCCCCTTGTTTTGGTTACATCCAGTACTGCAAATATCAGTTACGTTCCCGTCGCAGGAGTCTTGCTAAGCAATGGAGCAGACGTAAACTCAAGAAGCAAAGGAGATTTAACACCGCTTCATTGGGCTATCATAAATCAGCAATCAGAAATGGTGGACTTACTGCTAAAGCATAAAGCAGATGTTCAAGCTACAGACATTATGGGCGCAACGCCATTATTTCGAGCTGCTTCGGGGAAGGACAAAAGCATTATCGAGAAATTGCTAGAGAGTGGTGCGGACATCAGCACGCACGATCAGGATGGGTCTACTCTATTGCACGAAGCTGCTAGTCAAGGACATCGAGAAATCGTGGAGCTATTTCTTGCGAAACGGGCAGACATCAACGCAAAATCTGATGGAGGATTTACTCCCTTGCACGCGGCGGCGAATCGAGGGCAGAAGGAGATTGTTGAGCTATTGTTGGCGCATAAAGCTGATCCTACCATACGAGACGGAAATGGCAGGACAGCGCTTACTTTCGCGATAGATCGCGGCTACAAAGAAATCGCAGAACTGCTTCGGGAACAAAGCAAGCAAGATGGGACTAAGCGGAAGAGCAGCGGAAATCCAAAACCCCAAGACGCCCCGCGAGGGGCGGAGCCGCCGAAGGAGGGGGCGCAGAAGGAAGCCGACAAAGGAGAAGTGGATGAGCGGGAGCAGGCGATCAACAAAAAAATTCGCGCGATTATCATTCCGAAGATTGATTTCAATCATGCGAACATCAAAAAGGTGTTGCAGACATTACAGGAGGCGAGTAAGGAGCATGACTTGCCGAATCACGAGGGTGTCAAGATTGCGCTCAAGGGTGATGCGGAGAAGCAGCCGGAAAGTGTGCCCGTGCTCACAATCAAATTGACCAACGTACCGTTGAACGTGGCTCTCGACTACATCACTCAAGCTTCTGATCTGACGTATAAAATTAATGCGCGTGACGGCGGGGTGGAGGTTCGGTCGGTGACGGATGCTGATGGAAAGCCGAAAAAGCAAAGTGCCATCGAGGTTGAGAAAGCTCTTAATGAAACCCAGGCAATTCGCAAAAAGCTCGAGAGTATTATCATTCCCAAAATCAAGTTTACCGAAGCAGACATCAAGAGCATCTTGGATACAGTGGTTCAGAGTAGCAAGGATCAAGACGCGCCGACTCATGAAGGCGTGAACATCATTCTCAACCTGATTCCCGAAGCGTTTGTTGCTCCGCCGTCAAAAAAAGGCGTTCCCCCGCCTGTCCCGCTGGTCCCCTTTTTGGAGCCTCCAGGTGTGAAACCGGTTACGATGGAGCTAAACCAAGTTTCTCTCGGTGAAGCGCTAAAGAAAATCGCTGACGCGGCTGGTTTGAAGATGCGTATCGAGCCGCAGGCGGTCGTGCTTGACAACACCGGTGAGATCGGGCTGGTCACCAAGACTTACAGGGTTATTGACGAAAAATTTACGCGAGACGTCCTTCGCGCACAAGGGGGAGAGAAGCCGATGGTTACACCAGAATCGGTGAAGAAATACTTTGAGACTGCAGGCGTCAAGTTTCCAAGCGGCGCGAGCGTGACCTATGCCCGGCTCGCCTCCGTGCTGATTGTAACCAACACCGAGGAGAACATCGAGGTTTTCGAGCGAATTCTTGAGATAATTAACAAGTAGTGACACGCGGCACAATCTCTGCGATTGCGCCTTAAAGTGTAAACTCCAAACGAGCCGGCCGTTCCCATCTTACATCGGGGGGACGCCGCCTTGGAATTGTTGCTGGATGCGCTGGATGGTGTCCTGGATTTTCTGGATCGGGATGCGGAGGGTGGCTTGTCCACCATTCGCTTGCATGGTTGAGTAGCCAGAAAGGTTGATGCCGCTTCCTTGCAGCATCATGGCGGCCATGCCGATTTGTTGAGCGGCTTCCTGCGGCACCATGGCGGTGACCGCTTGCAACATGCGCTCAAACGACATGTAGAATAGTCCACAGGCGTTGGCCGGGAACCCACGAGTGGCAGCTTGATAATCGGCGGATTCCATCAAACCACCGCTTTGGCCTGCCTTGAGCGCGTTGATTCCTTTACCGAGGGCGTCGGGTGGCGGGGTGCCGGCACCACCGCCGTAGGTCATGCCAACGACGACGAACTTGGGAATATACGCGATATAAGCGGTCATGTTGTCCAAACCCATCGCGGCGATCATTTGCCCGACTTGAGGATTGTCAGTCTTGGTTTCGATCGTGACGGAGTCGAGGGAAATGTCGCCAATTTTAGCCACGTCTTTTTTGTAGGTTTGCGTTTGCGTAAAGCCTTGTTGTTTAACCTGGCCGGCTGCTTTAATGGCTTGCTCGCTCAAGGACCTGGCTTTGGCGGAGTCCACCACTTTTTGGAACATCACTAACGTCATCCCGCGGCTACCGGGGTTGCCGGGCGCGATATACCACATCATTTCACCGCCCCAATTGGCATTGCTTTCCTTGGTCAACTTGACGAGTTCCTGTGCTTGTGCCGGGTTGATCCCTTGCAGGCCGCTGGTCATTTTGATGAATTTTTCGGCAAGAGCATTGGCTTCTGCGGTGGTTTTGGCGGCCACAGTGAAGGCGATGGCGGACTGGGTGGGAACGAACTTGAATAGTTCGGTTTGCGAGGCGGTCTGCGCCGCGAGAAACTTGGAGAGATCAGTGTTTGGTTTGGGAGCAACGGCAAAGGAGATATCAAGATTGCCATCGGCCAAGGATGCAGCGAGTTCAGTCGTTTGGCTGGCTTTGGCGAGATCCATCATCAAATCGACGATCATTTGGATCTGTTCGGCCTGTCCACCGCCCATCATGGCCATCGCGCCGGTCAATTGGCCTTGCGCGGCCTTGATCTCATTATCATAGGTGCCCATGATGGTGGGCATTCGGAACGTCGCCACCAAGTCGCCACCAAGTTGCTGCGCGGGAGGCTGGCCTGTGGGTGCGCTGGCTTTCTCGACCAGCGCCTTGGTCGGTCCGATAACCAACTGTTTGCCTCGCACGCCAACAAAAAACGATTCGGTGGTTTTCTTTTGAAAATCCGAAATGTCAGGGTTCTGACCAGCCGCCAACGCTTTCTCGTAGCCGTCCTTGTCGGTCTTGGTGATGGATCGGCTGTATTCTTTCACCGGCAATCCCTTTGAGCTAGTATTGAGTTGGAACGCGCCGCCGCGGTCATCCGCGCCAACCGCGCCAAGGAACGTATCCACATCGGTGGCGGAGAGCGAAACTAACCCGTTGTTTGTCGTGCCATATTTTTTGGAGTTGAGCAAAATGATGGTGATGGGTTGGGACAGGTCTACGCCTTCGAGACCCTTATTATGGATTGGCTCACCGATTTGCAGTCGGTCCAGCGCATTGAAATTCGGATTGGCAGTCCGGGCGATCTTGTTGATCTTACCCAAAAGCTCCTGCGGATTGCGTGAATGGATGTAGAGCAAGGCGTCGTCGC
This sequence comes from uncultured Verrucomicrobiota bacterium, assembly GCA_964348665.1. Taxonomy (GTDB): domain Bacteria; phylum Verrucomicrobiota; class Verrucomicrobiia; order Palsa-1439; family CAYGDP01; genus CAYGDP01. The sequence continues at coordinate 58,723 of CAYGDP010000007.1, read as the reverse complement.
CCGCTGCGGCGATGGCGGCAGAGCCAGCGGCGCCAATGCTGGGTTCCGCGGCGGGCGCCAGCCGCGCGAGGACTACTGCAAAGACAAAAACTGCCAACAATTTCAAAGCTTTCATGGGAATCGTTTTCCTTTTGGTTTGCTTGCCTGATGATTAGACTTTCACAGGCTAAGTCCGTTCAAGGCGGACGTCAATCTCATTTTTGTATGCCGCTCTCTGTCATGCCAGCGATCTGGTGGTTACCACAGAGAGGTGAGTGGGAGCTTTTTTGCGTTGGCGATTAGGAATACCCAGAATGCAGCCTAAGTTATTTGAGCGAAACGCCTCGGGGCCAGCATTCGCGTAGTTGTTGCAAAAGCATTGTCATCACTCCGATCGTTACCGATGGAGAATAAGGCTGCAACAGGTTACGCCGCCTTCCGCTTTCGCGAATTCTGACAAATCCACCGCGAGAACATCCAGTCCCCGTTGCTCCAAACGCGTTCGCGTACGCGGAAATGCCGCGGGATAAATCACCGACTCACCCACGCGCAGCGCGTTAGCAGCGTTCGGCTCGCTCTCATCCACGTTTATCCATTCTGCTTCGCCAAGTTCTCGCGCGTCCACCCAGCGAGGGTTCAAGAGCAACACACTCTCCGCCACGCAAGTCACGGCGGTTTTCAGGTGCAAACAGTCGGTAAGATTGACGGTTTTTATCACGTATCCGAACGGCTCGACTGCCGCTGCCAACTGCCGCGTGCCGTCCGCGTTGGTTCGGTTCGAACGTCCCACAAATAGAGTTCGACCCACACGCAAAACGTCGCCGCCGTCCAATGTCGCGGGAGCTTCGATAAAATGCACCGGTCTCATTTCGCGAAGCGCGACCGCCACGGTCGACGTTTCTGCGCGCCGCGGCTCGGCACCTGGACGGGTGATCACCGCGACTTCATCCAAAACCACCGCGGTATCTTCCACAAAAACCGAATCGGGAAGGTCGGGAGTTGGCGCGATGAACCGCACCTCGCAACCGAGCCTGGCTAGGCATTTTGCGTATTCCGTGTGTTGTGTGCGCGCCCGCGCAAGATCGATCGGCAAGCGTTCCTGATATGTCAATTCGCATTCTGCCATCCGCGGACTTACTTCGCGGAGCAAGGCAATCAGAGCGCGCAGGATCATTTGATCTTCCGGGTGGATTTTGCGCGTCGGCCCGCGCGATACTCGGATGGCGGTGAACCGATCCATTTCTTGAACACCTTCGAGAAAGCGATGGCATCGGAATACCCGACAACGGGCGCGATCGTCTCGAGTTTGTCGTGGGTGGTTTCGAGCAGCGTCGCCGCACGCTGCATTCGCATGTAGGTAAGCTGATGCATCGGACTGCGTCCAAATTCGCGCAGACAAAGCCGGCGCAATTGCTCGATGCTGATGTGCGCCCGGGCGGCGAGCGCGTCCAGCGACCAGTTGGATGCAAGAGAACGGCCGACTTCTTCCCAGAGCGCCCGCACACGCGGGTCGCCATGTTGAGGTCGTGCGATGCGGACGACATGGGCGTGGATCAGCTCGACCCAGTGATGAAACATTCGCGGTTCAGCGGCGGTATTGGATTCTTGGCGCAAACCTTCGATGGCGAGGCGGAGCGGTTCCGGATTGGCGCGGACACGGACGGGTGAATGCGCAGTGACAACCGGTAGTAACGGAGGTGGTTCATGATACCGCACCCAAACAAAACTCCAGTGTTTTCCGGCGCAAACGTAGAAGGCGTTTAGCACACCTGGCGGGGCAACGCAAACCATACCGGCGCCACAAGTTTGCCAGCGGCCATCGAGAAGAATACGTCCTTGTCCAGCAAAACAGGCAAGCAGAAAACTGCCATCCGGATGCTCGCGGACGCGGGCGAACGGTGTGGCGGCATGGACAATGCCAACGTTGGAGATGTGGTGGGCGAGCAACGCGGGGCACGCGTTTGCACGCAATCGCCAGAGCCTCGTGCGTGGGCCGTCTACAGTGGTTTCGCGGATCGCAATGGGGTTGGACACAGCCGAATTATAGCAACCTAACGAATGCAAGACACGTGGATTTTGGACAGCAAGTAGCGGATTTCTGCCATTGTGGTTGCGGTGAGGAGTGGTAGAGTTTTGGCGATGGAGAGAACGCCATGAAGATATGCCAACACACTCGGCGGAAGTTTCTGCGCGACGGCTTTTCACTGATCGAATTGCTCATCGTCGTGACGATCATCATGATTCTCGCGGGGTTGTTGCTGCCGGCGCTGCGCGGTGTGCGCGAACGCGCCAAAGCCATCGTCTGCCAGTCGAACTTGCGCGATATCGGGATTGGGATTTTTCTTTACGAGCAGGAATACAACGGGTTTCCGTCTGAAATTGTTGCGGGCGGTCAGTGCGGATTTTTTAATTATGGTTCGGGCGGTAAGACGGGGTTGACCATCAGCGCTTGGGAGTCGCAATGTGGCACCGACTACCCTGCCGATCTTCGTCCACTGAATTGGTATTACAAGCAGCAAGGGGGCGGAGTAAAAGAATTGAAAGTGTTTCGCTGCCCGGCTGATGTGGGAACCAATCAAGGCCAGTCCTATGGTTGGCCTGCGTTTTGTACCAGTCTTTCGTTTTATGATTGTGTGGGGTCAAGTTATATGTATGCGACGCATACTGGATCTGGCTACAGCGGAGCCGACATCATGGCGTTGCACGAACAGAACGGCAAACAAGTGCGTCGTGCCGCGTTGCGCGCCCCGGCAAAAAAAGTGATCGCCTACGACAGCACTTGGCATTGCAACGTCAACATCAACGCGGCCCCCTTTAACTCCACGGGATTGAAGCGGCACTGGTTTAAATCCACAGCCTCCACCGCGGGAAATCCTAGCAATCTTCATGGCCACGTCCTATTTGCCGATGGCAGCGTGAAATATATAGTGCGAATTTACGGCGGTGGTTGCTCCGGAACAGCCACTTGGCCCAATGGCAATGCTGGCATTGACGAAGCCGGACACGACTATTATTGATCTTGTCGCTCCTCCCGTGAATAAGAATCGTCTCGTCATCTTTATCCTTTTGGTCGTCTGCGCCATCAGTATTTGGGGATTCCAATTATTTCGCGGCGGCGGTTCCAAAACCACCGCCGAACAAAAGGTGCAAGACGAGCAACGCGATTTCCACTGCGAAAGTTGCCAGCACCTATTTCGCGAAAGCTATCGGAAGGTCCCGCCGCAAAAATGTCCGCAGTGCGGAAAGCAATCCGCCGTCAACGCTGACCTCGCCCAATGTAACGTTTGCCAGACAAAATTTCCCTATGCCCTCCATAAGTGGCCGACCGATGAGCAGGCGAAATGGGAAGCGCAACTTGCCAAAAGCGAGGAATTTACCCAGGAGTCCCTGAAAGAATTTCACCGTGTTCAACTTTCCCGCACACCGGCGACCGACTGGGTCGCGTATGAAAAATTTCCGCCGATGCCGCCGCATCCCCCTTGTCCCAAATGCGGCAACGCTGACCCCGCCAAAATCACTGTCAACCGCCCGCTATTCTGATAGGATGCGTCCGTGAAAATCCCAAAGCCCTACGCCCAAACCCCAAAAAAATCCGAAGCTCCGATCTCCAATCTTCCTGCCTTCCAATTTGTCTGCCAATTACAATCACTTTTGGTGCTTGGAATTTGGGGATTCATTGGAGTTTGGAGTTTGGGGTTTGGAGTTTCCGCTGCGCACGCAGCGGACCCTCCTCCCGTCGGCAAAACCGTCTCGCTCTTCGATGGTAAAACCCTCGACGGCTGGGAAGGAAATCTCAAATGGTGGAGATTGGAAGACGACGTCATCACCGGCGGCTCGCTCACCCAGAATGTTCCGAACAACGAGTTCCTTTGCACGAAAAAAAGCTACGGCAATTTCATCCTCCGATTGAAATTCAAATTGCGCGGCGCCGGCGGTTTCATCAACAGCGGCGTCCAAATCCGCAGCCAACGCATTCCCAACCATCACGAAGTCAGTGGTTACCAGTGCGACATCGGCGATCCGACGTGGTGGGGCGCGATCTACGATGAATCTCGCCGCAATCGCGTGCTCGCGCAGTCCGATATGAAGGCGCTCGAACCAAAACTGCGCCGCGATGATTGGAACGAATATGTCATCCGCGCCGACGGTCCTCGTCTGACGCTTTGGATTAACGGCATCCAAACCTGCGACTACACGGAAACCGATCCGAAAATCGCTGATACCGGCATCATCGGCGTCCAAGTCCATGGCGGCGGCAAAGCTCTGGCGCAATTCAAAGACATCACCATCGAAGAACTGCCGCCAACGGTGAAGTTCGAAGGAGCACCGCCTCCGTCCAAACCCCCGAAAGCGTCTCCGCTCACGCCCGACGAACAGAAACAATCGTTTTCGTTGCCGCCGGGATTCGAAATCGAGCTGTTCGCCAGTGAAGAGCACGGCGTTATCAAGCCGATCACCGTCGCGTGGGATGCCGCGGGCCGGCTCTGGACGATGACCGCCACCGAATATCCCGTGGACTCCAACGAGCAGTCAGAGCGCTCGAAGCAACTCTTCGCGCAGGGCGGTAAAGATCGTGTGCTGATTTTCGACAAACCCTACGACGCAAGCGCCCGCGCACCGCGCGTCTTTGCCGATGGACTCGCCATCCCACTGGGCCTGCTTCCCTACCGCGCCGGCACATTCGCCCAGTACGGCAACGATATCCTGTTTCTGCGAGATACAAATGGCGATGGAAAAGCCGACTCGCGAGAATCCGTGCTGACCGGGTTCGGCACGCAGGATTCGCATCTTTTCCCGCATCAATTCACTCGCGGCCCGGGCGGCTGGATTTATATGGCGCAAGGCGCATTCAATAGCGGCAACGTGCGCGATAAGGACGGCAAGACCACGAAGTTCGCCTATTGCAAAATGGGGCGGTTTCGTCCCGATGGTTCTAATTTCGAGATCGTCGGCTGGGGTCTCAATAACATATGGGGCTTCGTCATCGGCCGTGAAGGCGAGATGTTCATTCAGGAAGCCAACGATCTTGGGTTTCCCGTCACGCCGTTCTTCGTCGGCGCAAGCTATCCCGGCATCGGCAACGATCGCGCCAAACCATACGCGCCGTTTCAGCCAGCCCTCGGCGCGCATTTCCAAATGGGTGGCACGGGATTGTCGGGGCTCGCGCTGTCCGACGACCGCAACAACTGGCCCGTGCCCTATGCCGATGTGATGTATGTCTCGAATCCAATTACCAGCCGAATTAACGCCATCAAAATTCATCCCGATGGCACTGGGTATCGGCTCGAAAAACTTCCCGACCTGGTCGCCTGTTCCGACCCGTGGTTTCGTCCGATCGCCATTCACTTCGGCCCGGACGGCTCTCTCTACATCGTGGACTGGTACAACAAAGTCATCAGCCACAACGAAGTCCCTCGGAATCATCCCGACCGCGACAAATCCCATGGTCGGATCTGGCGCGTCCGCCACAAAAACCAGCCGCCGCGCACTGTTCCCGACCTCACGCGAGTCGCTGATGCCGATTTGTTGAAACACCTTGCCGCCGATAATACATGGGAAGCCACAACCGCCTGGCAACAAATCGTCGACCGCAAAGCGGAAAAACTTACCCCGCAGCTTTCCAAAATCGCCGCTGATGCCAAACTACCCACCGATGTTCGCATCCGCGCTCTCTGGGCGCTGGAAGGACTGGGGAAAGCCGATTCCGCGCTTCTACAGACGTTAACGCGCGACCCCAATCGCAATCTCCGCCGTGAAACCGTTCGCACCGTTTCGTCCCGCCAAACAGACGGGGGGCAAGCCTCGAAATCGAATTCAACACTTCTTCAATTGTTGGAACCTCTCGCCAGCGATCCCGACTCGCAAATCCGTGCAGAGGTGATTCGTTCTCTTGGCGGCATAAAGGATGCATCTGGCCGTCATACTAAACTCCTCGTCGAAATGGCGGACGAGCCGCTCGACGGCGCGCCCGTCACTTCCGGCACGAACGCCGGCCCCTCGGCAGCGCACGACCGCGCCTTCGAGAGATACCTCATCCGCGCCGCACTGGAAAACGATCCTAAACAGACCGAAGAGTTTTTCAACTGGTCGTACGCGGGAAATATGCCAGTCGAAAACCGCCTGCTCGCTTCCCTTGCGCTCGAACCAAAAACATCCGCCAGCCGCGTTGCCAAACTGTTGCCGCAACTCAAGCGTCCGCCGAACGACGAAGAACTGTTGCGGCTGGTCGAGTTTCTAGATGAACCGGGCGTTGGCGATGCCGTCAAAGCCGTCCTGAAAAATCCAGCGCAAAGCGCCGTCGTGCTCGAATCACTGCTGCGCATTCGCAACCGTCTCGACACGGCCAAACTCACGCCGTTGCTGACCGATGCCGCTCGTTCACTCTGGACGGGTGACGCCGTGGCGAAACAGTTGGCGGTGCGACTCGCATCCGCCTTCAAGCTTACAGTTCTCGAAAGCGACCTAGTCGCGCTGCTGCAAAAAACTTCGCCCAAGGATCAGCAGCTCTCCGCCTTGCGCGCCCTGCGCGAGATGAATTCCGGGCAGGCGGACCTCTTCGCGAAACTCGCCCAATCCGCCGATGCCGACCTTCGACAGGAAGCAATTCTCGCGTTGGCATCGTCTACCCACGAACGCGCGCCTGTGTTGTTGCTGGAATTTGTGGGTAAGATGAATCCACGCGAGCGACGCGATGCGCTCGATCGTCTGGCCAGCACCCCGCGCGGCGCGCAAGGACTCGTCAAAGCGTTTGCAGCCAATACGCTTCCGATAACAGACCTCGACGGCGCTTTGGCCGACAAGTTGCAAGCCGTTCTCGGCAAAGACGCAGAACTAGTGGCTCTACTGGAAGCCAATGCCGCGCTCTTCCGCAACGTATTGCGGCTCGACGGCAAGGACGACAGTTTTGCCGACACCAACATCACGCTGGCCGGCGCGTTCACCGTCGAGGCGTGGGTGCGGTTCGCGCCCGGCATAGGCAACGATGACGGGATTCTTTGCGCTTCGGGTGTGGCCGATTTTAATTTTTACGATTCCAAATTCCGCCTCTGGGCCGGTCCAGCCCTTCACGACGTCATCATTGCCAAGAAAAAAATTGTTCCCGACACGTGGACACACGTCGCCATCACGCGCGATGCCCCGGGAAAATTCAAGCTCTACCTCAATGGCGAGCTGGATACGGACGAGTGTAAACCAGATACCACTACGTACGCCAACCTCGACGTGGGTTTCACAGCCGCTTCGCCGGGCACGACCGGCGACATCATGGAGTTTCGCGTCTGGAACGTCGCGCGCAGCCCCGAGGAGATCCGCGCCAGTTTTGACCGCAGTTTTGACGGCGAGACGCAGCCGGATTCGCTGGTAAAATATTATTCGTCCGGCGCGCCTCGCGGCAAACTCAAAGGCGGCGCGAAACTCGTTCGCACCAGCGATTTTCCGCCATTGTTGACCGGTGCGGAGGCAAAGGAGATGGAGGCGAAGCTTGCCAAGTACCGGACGCTCGCTGAAAAAGCGGGTGACACTTCGGCTTCGCTTAGTGCAAGCGTCGCGCGTGGCAAGGAACTTTTCGCCAAGACCTGCCTCGTTTGCCACAAGGTCGGCAACGAAGGCGCGGGATTCGCTCCCGCCCTGGACGGCAGCGGCCATCGCGATCCTGATGCGCTCTTGCGCGCGTTGCTCACGCCCAGCGCCGCCATCGAAGGCGGCTATCGAATGTTCCGCGTCGAAATGAAAGACGGCGACGTAAAAGATGGTTTTCTGGTCAGTCAGGATACCGATGCCATCGTTCTTCGCGCTATCAATAGCGAGCCAGAACGCATCGCGCAGAAAGACATTCGCGCGGCAGGCTTCACCAAACGCAGCATCATGCCCGATGGCCTGCTGGAAGCAATGAGCGACGAACAAGTGCGCGATTTGTTCACGTTCGTAAAGACGTTGAAGTAGGAGCGCGCTCCAGCGCGATCAGATTCATAACAGGATGAAAGAACAAAATTTCGAGTGATATGCGTTTGCCCAACCATTTGTAATGTTGTAGCGGCGGTCTATGACCGCCGAGGGCTCGAGGGAAAATGATTCGATGCGTCATTTTGGTTGTAGTTCTCCTGATCAATCCAGACTCAACCGCTTGACATCTACTTGGAATCGAGGGATGAATGGATTGGTCATGAACGCGGGAAAGAAATGCATTATCATGGGTGGCGGCATCACGGTGATTGTAATTCTCTGCGCGGTTGTCTTTTCCCGAGCCAAACCCACCGATGTACACGACGCGATTCGGCGTGGGGATTTCGCCAAGGCGAAACGCCTCTTGACCCAACATTCCGAATGGATCAACGCGTATGATGATCGGATCCACTTACGAGAACGAGTTCACGATGTCGTAGGTTTTGGAATAAAAAAAGTACCTTCTCCGGCCACACGAAATTCATTGCGCAGCTTGCTGATTCCGAACGGAGGACGACCGCTTCGTCACCTTACCCCTCTTCACTGTGTCACGATGAATTGGGACGATAAAGGGTTTGAGATGGCTAAATGGTTGCTGGCGCACGGTGCGAATCCCAACGCCAAGGGAGAACTGGATGAGCCGCCGATCTATTGGCTCTTCGACATGAAATCTTCGCCGCAGATTGTTGAATTACTGCTCCAGAACGGAGCAAATCCAAACGCCACGTGCAATGATGAATTATTACTCTCATGTGCGGCATGGATAGAGGACAACCGGGCGGTCGAATTACTTCTTCAGTATGGGGCTGACGCCAAGAGCTACAATCCTAGTAGTTCGAACCCCAGTGCCTTGCATGCTGCTGCGGCTAAATGTGACCCTCAAACGGTCAAATTGCTTATCCAATACGGCGCGAATGTGAATGTGGTGGATAGCGATGGCCAGACACCGCTTCACTATGCGTGGCGGCTGGAGATCGCCGAGCTACTCCTCCAGAACGGCGCAGACATCAACGCCAAAGATCGTTACGGGTGGACTCCGTTAATGGTTGGTGCAGCCCTTGGAGGCAATAAATTTACAACTGCTATGCTGGTCTCGTGTCACGCGGAATTTGATCCGAAGAGCATTCTTGGAGCAGAAATCCTCGATAGAATACGCATAGGCAATACACGTCCACCAGGAGGCGGAAGTATTAATTTATCACCGCCCAGTCGAGTTAGAGAGGAGATTATCAAGTTGTTGCTCGGAACATTGCCGCCGGCCGATATTTTTCTTCAGAAAGAGTTTCTCGATACCGCTATTGCTGGCAACGTCGAAAAACTTGGGGCGATGCTTTCTGTCTGTCCGGCGTTGATTAAATCCGTCGATTGTAGAGGTTATTATCCTGGTTCAACCGCATTGCATCATGCTGCGGAACGGGGTTCGATTGCGGCTGTGGAGTTTCTCCTATCCCGGGGAGCGTTGCCACTCGGATTGGACGAAAATTGCTCCTCCCCGTTGTTTTTGGCCATTCGGGAGAAGCATCGAGAAATCATCAAGATGTTGTTGGCAAAGGAAACCGATCCCAAGGCAGCGTTAAACCGGAATTTTGCCGAGACGATCAACTTTGCGGACCCAAGCATCGTCGAATTCCTCCTTCAGCTCGGCGCCGATCCAAACGCCAAGGATGACAAAGGCAGGTCGGCCTTGGAAATTCTTCGCCGCGGGAAAAGCGACGTCACGGCGCGGAAAATCAAATTACTTCGTCAGTACGGCGCGAAGAATTGATGTGTTGTTCCGTTGTTCAGGGGTTCTGATACAAGCCGCGCCGCTCGATGTAGCGGTTTACTGCATCGGGCACGAGATAGCGGACGGACTTTTGATGGCCGAGTCGCGTCCTGATTTCCGTGGCGCTCACCGAACAAACATGCGCCTCGATGAATCGCGCGCGCAAGCAGTGCAATCTTGGATTTCGCGGCGCGAATCCCGGCCGTGCCAGCACGAGAAACCGGCAGAGTTTCGCCAGTCGCCCGATCTCCCGCCACCGATGCAGCTCGCGATAGCTGTCCGCGCCAAGAATGAAATAAAAATCCGCGTCCGGCTCGCGCCGTTGCAGCGCTTCCACTGTCTCCACTGAATACGACGCGCTTCTCCGCCGAATCTCGATGTCGTCCGCCTCGAACCGCGCATTTTCCCGGATGGCCAACCGGACCATTGCCAGGCGGTCGCGCGCGCTGGCGGTAGGCCGCGTGGTTTTATGCGGCGACTGGGCGCACGGAACGAATTTCACGCGCGTCAGTCCCGCTGCTTCCATCGCGTCCCGCGCGATGAGCAGGTGACCGATGTGAATCGGGTCGAAGGTTCCACCCAAAATCCCGATTTTCTCGATGGGTTTGTCCATTACACTTTCTCCAGAACGAAAAACTTTTGGGCCACCCAGGGTGACCCCGTCGGCATGATCTCTTCCACGCGGAACCCGGCTCGTTCGACCTCCTTCTGAAACTCCGCCCGGGTCGGTTCATGATCGTATTTGGGCTTGCGACCTTTGAGGCGTTTCAGGACCTTTCGCACCGTGCCGAACGAATGATAATCGAAAAACGACACGACCACCCATCGCCGCGTGACCCGATGCAGCTCGCGCAGGATTACGGCGCGTTCGTCGGCCACGACGATGTGGTGGAGCAGGCGATTGCAAAACACACAATCCACGCTGCCCTTGGCCAGCGGCAATCGGGTGGCGTCACCCTGCACAAAGTGGCGCAAACCTCCTGATGTCGCCGCATTGTTTCGTTTGCGACCGAATGCCAGCATGTCCAGGGCGACATCCACCTCCAGCACGCGCCGGCCGTTCGTGCTCAAGGCGGTGAGAAAACGTCCCGCGCCGCTTGGCACGTCTACGACGGTCGCGCAACCGTCCAACGACGCAAAAATCTTCTGTACGGCGCGGATTTCGCGCTGGTGAATGCGTTTGCGCGCGCCGGTCTCGAACCGCGTGGCGTATTTTTCCGCCTTGGACGCCTGCGATCGCGCGCGATAGCTTTCGATTTTCATCGGGACGCATCCTACGACAAAGCGGAGTCGTCTTCCAGACTGGAAAGGGAAATTAACGGCGGATGCAGGAGAAAAAAACATCGCATTATCGGACGGGCGAAGTTTGCTTACCATTACGTTTGGAATCCCGAAGTCTAGTGATCGTTATTGATGAATCCTCGATCATTAGCGAAATAACCTTCCATTCAACATGTTAGGGGCGGTCTACGTGTCTCGCCGGAGCTTCCTGCGGAGGTGGATGACCGCCGATGGATTGAAATAATCGGCGCTCGTAGAGCGCCGCTACAATTCGGAAGGACATCAAAATGGATGCTAGCCCTGTAACCTTCACCCGATTGTGAATTGTTTTGGCACGTCGCTAATGATCGAGGTATGAATTGATTCCCTTGCATCGGAAGGGCATTACGCGATAAGGAGGTGGTGGATGAAAAAACCCGCGTCCAATTTAGATCACAAGACGCCGAGGCGTCTACCGCCCCTGTTGCGCCGGGCGTGGTATGCGCTGAACCAGACGTTTCGCCGTCGCATCGCGCATCTGGGCATTACTCCCGATCAATTCACCACGTTGCGTTGGCTGGTCGAGGGTGACCCGCGCGGTTTGACGCAGCGTCAGATCACCGACCTGATGGCGGCGGATGCCAACACCATCGCGTCCATCGTGGCACGAATGGAGAAGGCGGGATTATTGGCGCGCGCGACTCACGAGACCGACCGGCGCGCGCATCGCACGCGCATTACGGCGAAAGGCCAGCAGACATTTAGCAAAGCGAAGCAGGTCGCGATTGAGCTGCAGAATGAAGTTTTGGAGACACTGCCTTCCGGCAGGCGCGACGTGTTTTTGACCCAACTCGAACTGGTTGCAGATGCTTGTCAGGAAGCGTTGGAAAAGACCAAGCGATAGGATTGAATGAGGATGTGTGCGGTTGTATGATCGCCGTCAAAGTAATCCTCGCTGGGAGACTGGCGATTGAGTTGTTTATTGTTTCAAATCCAAACAGACGATATCGCCGTTGTTATTTCTCAAGTACAACCGTCCATTGGCGAGCGACGGCGGGGTGTAGCAGGTGCCGTCGAGAATTTTCGCCCGCGCGATCTCCTTATAGTTTTGTGGAGACGCTTCGGCAATGACAAGGTGACCGTCTTCGGCCAGAGCAATCAGTTTGCCGCTTGCGAGAATCAGTCCGCCTTTGCCAAAGCCGCGTTGCTGCCATTGAACGTTGCCTGTTTTCAATTCGATGCAGGTGAGCCGGCCGATGTCGTTGCCGTAGAGGTAGCCGTCGAGCAGGATGCAAGTGTTGATGTGATTTTGCATGGTTCGCCTCTCGTAGAGCGCGGTTGGTTTCTCGGCCGAGCTGATTTTGAGCAACGCACTGCCTCGCTTGTAATCGGAGGAAATAAAGACGGTATCATCAACGAAGATGGGGTCGGCGACGTTGACTTGGTACGGGTCGTTCCACGACCATGGAACTTCCCAGAGTTTTCGGCCATCAACGGGATGGACGGCGACAAGCCCGGACGATGGAAAAATGGCGACGAGCTGTTGTTTCTCGAGCGGGAACGCGACGGGCGAGGCGTACGAGGCGATGCCACTGGGCGAGCGCCAGACGTGTTTGCCAGTTTTTTTATCGAGAGCGGCGCCCGCCGAGGCGACGTTATAGAGGACAAGATCACCGACGATCAACGGTGAGCCGGCAAATCCCCATTTGGGAATGATCGCGCCCGATTCGGCTGTGAATTTGTGTTCCCAAGCAATCGCTCCGGTTACGCTGTCGAAACAGAACGCGCGGCCATCCCGGCTAAGTGTGAAGACGCGATTACCCTCGACGGTCGGCGTGGCACGCGGGCCAGCGTACTGTCCTGCGAGACAGGGATACGTGTGCTTCCAGATTATTACACTGGTGCTGGCGTCGAGACAATACACCGTATCTTCGTTCGATTTATTGCCGAGCGTGAACGTCCGGTTGCCAACGACAGCGATTTGCGAATGGCCAGCGCCGACGGTTGCGCGCCAAAGAACCTTCGGGCCGTCCTTCGGCCACTGCCAGTTCAGATTCGTTTCGCCGGAAATGCCATTGCGGTTCGGGCCGCGCCATTGCGGCCAGTCGTCCGCCAAGGCGGACGAAAACTCCAAACTCCAAACACCAAGCACCAAAGAAATCCCAAGCTTCAAGTTCCAAGCCAGTCTACTTTCAAAGTCGCGGGAGAAAAATATCTTCCGGTTGGGGCGAAAGAAAAACAGGGATGCGTTGACCCGCGTGGCAAAACTCACATGACTACCGGGGGCATTTGGCGTTTGGTGCTTGGGATTTCGTCGTTTCACTTCATCTTATTCAAGATGCCCTGAAACTCTTTGGCGCGAAACGAGCGGAGCGTTTGGGTCTTCACGTTGCCGAGCGACGCGATGGAGAGCGCATACGCAGTCATCGTTTCGTCGTTGGGGGCATCGCAAAGCACTGCGCCGTCGTGGACGCCAAGCGTCCAATAGATTTCACGCACGCGCACGCCCATTTTCTTGCCGAGGGCGACGGCGGCCGCGGCGCGTTTGGGCGAGTCGTGGATGCGGCGCGCGCCTTGGTCGGTGAATTGAATCAACATGATATAGCTGGCCATAGGGTTCCTTTCTGGGGAGATTGGAAGGTTAGAAGATTGGATGGATTTAAACTTTCCGGTTCAAACTTCCAATCATCCTCTCTTCCGTTCCCGCCTTATTTCTTGCTCACGTCAATACAAACCAAATCACTTTTGCTGCGGCAGTAAATTTTTCCGTTGGCGAGCACCGGCGCAGCCCAAACATCGCGGTCGCTCAAGACAGAAGCGCTGGAGAGTTCCTGATAACTATCGGGCGTGACGGTGGCAAAGCCGAGCCGGCCGCGATCTCCAAGAATGATCAACTTCCCGTCCGCGGCCATGAGCGATCCTTTTCCATATTTGCCGGTCTTCCATTTCATTTCGCCGGTCTTGAAATCGAGGCATTTCAATTCGCCTTCGTCGAACCCGTAAAGATGTTCGCCGAGCAACACGCAGGCGTTCATGTGGTTTTTCATGTTCTTATTTTCCCAAAGCACTCTGGATCCGCCCGGGCCGACCTGCAACAGGGCGCAGCCGTGACCGTACCCGGATGAAATAAAAACTTTGTCGCCCACCACGATCGGCGTGGCGGCGTTCACGTCGTAGGCGGTCTCCCATGAATGACGCCAGAGTTCTTTGCCATTGGCGAGACTATATCCGACGACCGCTTTTGCGTGAAACACGGCGACCCCCCGCTGCGCGCCAGCGCCGAAGACGACAGGCGACCCATACCCGGGGCGATCACTGCCGTTTTTCCAAACGACAGTGCCGGTGGTTTTGTTCAAAGCAACGAGCGCTGTGCCAGAACCGCCGACTTCGACGATGAGATTATTGCCGTCAATCACTGGTGAGCCAGCGAATCCCCACGTGGGCGGGTCGGATTGAAAATCGGCTTTGAAATTCTTTGACCAGACGACTTTGCCGGTGGCGGCATCGAGACAGAAGAGATGACCGCGCCGGCTGACGGTGTAGACGCGGTTTGCATCCACAGTAGGAGTGCTACGCGGGCCTGGGTATCCGTTGGGATCTTTCGACGAGCAATCGTAGGTATGTTTCCAGACTTCGGCGCCCGTGTTGGCGTCGAAACAGAAAACTGTATCTACCTCGCCCGTGTTGCCCATCGTAAAGACACGACCGCCGGCAACCGAGACCGACGACCAACCGATGCCGAGATTGCCGGCTTTCCAAAGTTGTTTTGGACCTTCCGCCGGCAATTCAGCAAACCAGCCTTTCTCGGCGCTGATGCCATCGCGGTTGGGTCCGCGCCATTGAAACCAGTCCGCCCCGTGAAGAGGGGCGGAAATTCCAAAACCCAAACACCAAATTCCAAAAAAAATCCAAACTCCAAATTCCAAACGCGCACGCGAAGTGGCAGGTTGGTGCTTGGTCCTTGGGGTTTTATTGGAGTTTGAGATTTGGCCTTGGAGATTTTCTTTCATTATCTTTCACTTTCCCGAGATGTCCAAGCATACAGCTTCTTTGGTGCTGCGGGCGTAGATGTGTCCGTTGGCTAGCACGGGCGTGCTCCAGCATTTGCCGTCGAGCGCAATCATCCGGCCTACTTCAGTGTAGGCCGTCGGGGTTGCCTTGAGCAGTACGATTTGTCCCGCGTCGCTCAACGCGAGAATGTGGTCGCCGACTCGGATGACGTTGCCGGCGCCGAAACCGGGCTGCGACCATTTGACTTGCCCGGTGGATAGCTCGACGCATTTGAGCGGGCCGCCCCCATATTCTTTGAATTGGAACATTCCGTAGAGATGACCGTCATGGTATACAGGCGTGCTCCAATGGTTCGCTACTGGCTGGTTACCGTTGGTGCGCCAGAGCTCGGTTGACGTGAACGTGTTGCCATTCTTGCTAATCCGATATGCACCAGCGCCGACGTTATAGCCGGCCGAGCAAAATACAATGTCACCCGCCACGATCGGTGTCATGGCGGTGGAGACATTGAAGGGAAAGGATTGCTTCCAAAGCAGCGCGCCGTCTTTGGCGTCCACCGCGACCAGCCCGCTCTTGCAGAAGAAGATGACTTGTCGAACACCTAGGATCGTCGCCGCGACCGGCGTGGAATGCGTGATGGTCTCGTCTTGCGCTTTCCAGATCACGTTGCCGTCTTTTTTATCAATCGCCAGGAGGGATTGACCCGCTCCGCCGCCCGCGACAAAAATCCGATCGCCATCCAGGAGTGGTGAAGCGGCATTTTTCCAACTGATATTTCGGCCTTGGTGTTCCTTGATGAGGTCGCGTGACCAAGCTTGCTTGCCTGACTGCGCGTCGAGGCAAACCAGAAGAAGATCGGAGGTTAAAACATAAACCTTGCCGCCGTCTACGGTCGGCGTCGAGCGCGGTCCGTCGCCGCCCTTGTTGTTCGGCGCGCCGGAGTTGCCGCCATCGTGTCCGTATTTCGCCATTCCGACGGGTGTCGCCCAAAGCTCCTTGCCCGTGTTCGAGTCCAGCGCGATCACGACTTCCCGCTCCGCGCCTTCGATCTCGCGGGTAACCTGCGTGAACGCCTTTCCGGCCGCCACCGCGAACGAACTGAAACCGTTATTCGTTGGTTGTTTCCAAATCTGCCGCAGTCCTGTGCCGGGCCATTTCAGGGAAATTTTTTCTACAGTCGAGCCGTCATGGCTCGCGCCGCGATATTGCGGCCAATCCGCCCCCGCGGCGGGTGCCGCGGAAACTCCAAGCACCAAACACCAAACTACAAGCGCCAAAGAAATCCCAAACTTAAAATTCCAAGCGAGACCGATCGAGCGGGATCGGGCGGTTGTGATTGCTTCGAGGTTTGGTGTTATCGATTCTGGGTTGTTTTTCATTTCACCAATTCTCCAACAGACGAACCGGGTGTGCAATGATAATTTTGTTAGCTGACGTCTGAATCATTTGCAATAAACCATCAATTCAAACTGTAGCGGTCTATGACCGCCGATGGATTGAAATGATCGGCGCTCATAGAGCGCCGCTACAACTCGGAAGTGTGCACAGCACCGAGAAAGGCGCTTGCCGTACGACCTTCACTCTGTTGTGCATTGATCCAGTGCGTCGCTAATGATTCAGGTGGTTGGAAGTCGCGCGATTGACGCTTCTCGATTCATCCGGTACGATGCTCCCCGATGGCTCATCGCACAAAAATCTATTCGCGCCCGGACTTGTCGGAAAGTTCGGCGCGCGCGATCTCGCGTCACATCGTTCGGGATGGCGATCAATCGTGGAAACTGTGGCTGTACGAGCTGGTGGAAGAATTTCGCCGCGAACCCAATCTGCACTTGGTTCAAGACCCGCCCTCGGAGGAATTGCCGCCGCGGTTGCAATGTCTTTTGGCGTCCACAGTCGAAGCGCTTTGCGCGGAGAACAATCTCGAATCTCCCGCTTGGTGCGCGCACGTGGAGCCGCTTTCCGCGCCGTGGTTTGCGATGACGACCGGCACGGCCAAGGCGACGGTCCGAATGAAATGTCCACCGGTGTTTCGAAAACGGAATATTTTCGTCCCCGCCAGTTTTCTCGCACGCGACTAGGAAACGGCGGCTGTGGCGAGAATGCTCTCGAAAATTTTTCTGCCGTTGTCGCAGCCGAGGATGGGTTCGCTGGCGCGTTCGGGGTGGGGCATGAGGCCGAAGACATTCCGGCGTTCATTGCAGATGCCCGCGATGTTTTCCAGCGCGCCGTTTGGATTGGCGGCGTCGGTTGTTTCTCCATTCTCATTGCAATAGCGGAGAAGCACGCGGTTCTGGTCGTTGAGTTGCTGTAAGACCTCGGGTGCCGCGAAATAACATCCCTCCCCATGCGCGATGGGCAGCCGCAGGATTTCTCGCGCGCGACACGCATTCGTAAACGGAGAATCGGTGGACTCGACCCGGACGAGAATGTGTTGGCAGCGAAACTGAAGCGATCGGTTGCGAATCAACACGCCGGGGAGCAATCCGGCTTCGCAGAGGATTTGGAAACCGTTGCAAATGCCGATGACCAGTCCGCCGCGGTCGGCATGTGTTTTCACGGCGTCCATGGCCGGCGCAAAGCGGGCGATTGCGCCTGTGCGAAGGTAGTCGCCATAGGAAAATCCGCCGGGGACGATGATGCAATCGGCTCCGCGCAAGTCCGTGTTTTTGTGCCAGAGATAAAACGCATGCTGCCCGAAAACGGAGGTGGCGGCGTGATAGGCGTCCTGGTCGCAATTGCTTCCGGGGAATTGGATGATGGCGAAGCGCATGGTTCGTGGAATCAGGTCAGCGTTACGGCTGGATCTCAATGTGATAATCTTCGATGATCGGGTTGCTCAAGAGTTTGTGGCAGGCGTCGTCCATTTTTCGCTTCAGGTCGGCGAAATTTTTTTCATTCAGTTCCACCTCGATAAATTTGCCGATGCGCACATCGCGGATGCCGTCGAACCCGAGCGATTCGAGGGCATGTTTGACGGTCTTACCTTGTGGATCGAGGACGGTTCGTTTGGGCATGACGATAATTTTTGCTTTCACGCGACGCTTGTAGCAAGCTCGAAGGAAATCTTCCAGCGAAAATCGCGCTTGCCCGGTCATTGTCGCGGCGGTATCTTGTGGCGCGATGGAAATTGGCGATCTGCTCGAGGACTACCCCAAGACGATCCGTCTCAAGGACGGTTCGGAGGTGGTGTTACGGTCGATGCAACCCGACGACGCCGAGTGCTTGCACAAGTTTTTTTGCGCGCTTCCCGACAACGAACGCATCCTCATCAAACACCGTGTCACCGATCTTGGTGTGATTCGCGGTTGGTGCGAGAACATCAATTACGACCGCAACCTGCCTTTGTTGGCAATGGTGGGAGGTCAAGTGGTCGCCGACGGCCGGCTCCATTGCGAAATCGGCGGCTGGAAACGTCACATTGGCCGGGTTAGTGTGGCGGTTCATCCCGAATATCGCAGTCAGGGACTCGCCCGGATTCTCATCAGTGAATTGATCTCGATCGCGCAACACTCGGGTTTGGAAAAGTTGGAGGCGGAATTGTTGGCCGACCAGAAAGGGGCGCGTTACATCTTCGGCGCGCTTGGGTTTACCGAACTGCTCTTTTTGGAGAAATACGTCAAGGACATGCAGGCCATCGACCACGACTATATTCTCATGGGCATGGAAATCACCACCCCGGAAGACCTCACCCACGCGGGGGGCTAACACTGCCAGAAATCTCTAATTCCCAGTCACAAAGAACCTTCCCTTCGCAATGCGAAAACCGAAGCGATTCATAACCCCAGCGATTCGACCTGCCAGCAGTTTCGAGCGCGAAGTGCTGACGCAACCCCGTGCTCTCTCTCGCGTCCTCACGGTCTACTCTCGACCGCACCAATCACCACTTTTGCGGTCCACCATCTCCAACCCTCCATCGTCGATTCTCTTTCTCGGGATCGGGAGTTCCCTGTATGCCGCGCTCCCGGCCGTCTGCCATTTGAATCGGCACGGCGTATTCGCTGAAGCCCAGGATGCGAGCGAATATCTATATTATGGCGGCCAACTGCGCTGTGATGCGCTTCCCGTTCTGATCTCGCAATCCGGGGAAAGCCCCGAGGTCAACAAAATCGCGAGGCAACTTTCCCGTCCTTGGATCGCGGTCACAAACAACCCGCGGAGCACGCTCGCAAAATCGGCGCTGGTTGTTCTTCCGATTCTCGCCGCGAAGGAGACCGGCACAACCAATCAAACCTATACCAACACCATCGTTGTTTGTCTCGCGCTCGCCGCCCGCATTGGCGGGACGCATGATTTTGTGCCGAAGCAAATACCGGGCTTGATGAAGCAACTGCTCCAGAACTGGCGCGCCAAGATCGAGCCGGTTGCGGATTTTCTTGGAGACACGGCGCATCTCGACATCTTCGCGCGCGGTCCGTCGCTGGCCACCGCGTTGCAAGGGGCGCTCATCCTTCGCGAACTTACACACATCAAGACTTCGCCGTTCAGCGCGGGTCAGTTTCGCCATGGCCCGCTGGCCAGCGCGAAAGAACGTGCCACAGCGATTGGGATCGCCCCGCGCGGTCCGACGCAAACGCTCACGCTCCGGCTCGCCGCCGACATCGTGAACCAAGGCGGGAGCGTTGTTCTTCTGACAAATAAAAAGTTAAAAACATCGCGGAATTGGGTCATCGTCCCGACGCCTGCGTTGGATGAACAGGATGCGCCCTTGTATGACATTCTTTTTTTCGAGCTGTTAGGAATCCTGCTGGCCGAGCGGCGCGGGATGATCCCTGGCGGGGATGTGATCAAGATTACAACCAAAGAATAAGGCGGGAATCCATCGCGATGCCTCCCGTCTTCATTGAATCTGGACGCAGAGGAGATCTTTTTGATCGCGGAGATAGAGTTTCCCGTTGGCATAGGCCGGGTTGCACCAGGTTTTACCGCAGACTTGGGCGCGACTGATTTCCTTGAATTCTTTCGGATCGGCCGCAAAGAGAGCGAGTTGACCGCCATCGGTCAGGGTAAGGATATTATTGCCCATAACGAGAAACGCGGCATGAGCCTTGTCCGCGCTGGATTGGAGCAAGCCTTCCTGGGACCACTCGATTTTCCCCGTCGACGGGTCCACGCAAATGATGTTTTTTGCCGGGCCAAGCCCGTAGAGATGTTGGCCGACGACGACGGGGCTGGAGAAATTGATGGCGGCATTTTTTGTCAGCCAGGCTTGCTCGGCTTTCTGGCCGGTTCCATCCTTCGAAATTTTGATTCCGAAAAGACCATGTTGATGCGAGGCGACCAGGACAATGTCGTTCACAACCACCGGTGTTGTGACGTGACGGGCGAAGGCGGTTTTGATGGGAAATCGCCATAGCAACCCGCCGTTGTCGGTGCGCACGCCGATCACGCCATCGGCGGTGAACGCGATGATTTGTTTGACGCCGCCAACGTTGACGAGAACAGCAGCGGCATAACCGGACTGGTCGTTTTGCGATTTCCAAATCAGGTCGCCGGTATTTTTATCGAGGCAAACGATGCTTGCGCCGTCCACGCCACCTGCCAGGACATACATCCGATCGCCCTCGATGACTGGGGAGCCGACGTTTCCGTGGCGGCTGGCGCCGTTGGCTTTGGGATTGCCAATTTCGCCGAAGAATAGTGCAGCGAAATCCGCGGGAAAATTTTTTCGCCATAGCAGTTTTCCGTCGGCAACGTTCCGGCATTGCAACTCGCCACGCGCCGACTGCACATATACGCGATCGGAATCCACGAGTGGGGTACTGCGAGGGCCGATTCCTTGCGCGTCTTTGTGCTCGTCGTCCAGAATGAAGTTCCAAATCTCAATGCCGGTCGCGTCGTCAACCGCGTGCACGACCTCTTTGGTTTGCTGTTTATCGTGATAAAAAACTTTCCCGCCCGCCACGACGGGCGAGCCGACGCCTTCGCCGATTTTCACGCGCCAGAGGACTTTCGGTTCGAGGGGAAGGGAGGTTGGCACAGCGACACCTGACGGGACATGTCCGTTATTGTGTGGTCCGCGCCAGCGCGGCCAATCGTCTGACACGGCGGAAGAAATGACCAAAACCCAATGACCAATGACCAGACAAATTCCAAGTTTCTCCCGCTGATTCCGCGAATTGAGAACTGTGGAGTGAAGATTTTCTGTGTCGTGGCTCGGCATAACGGGCAAGCTTAAAATCGGCTTGCTCGATTTGTTTCGTGTCAAACCGCGCAAGCGCTGAACGATTACCAACGAAAGTGTAGGCGGACGGGCCGGGGAAAACAAGCAAGAGTTTGCCGGATACGTTCTCGGAAAAATTCAGCGACGCACGGTTGCGCTGGGTGGGGTGGGACGAGTGGATTCCAAACGAATCTTCCATTGCTGATATTGGGAGTCGGTGAGAAAACCGTAGCGTTGGAGCAAGTCCAATTTTGCCGCGTATCGGGCATCCGCTTTCACGCGTTTTTTTTGGAGTGGTTTGATCACGTCCGGGTCGTTGGTATAGAGAACTCGAACCCATTCGGCGATGTCCTCGGCGTAATTGGTGGCGCCGTAGGGAGTCAGGACGCCGCTGGCGGGATAGACGAACCGGGTCTCGTCATAGGCGTTGCCGGCTGTGGCAATCCATAGGAGGGCGAGTGGTTCGCCACGATTCTGGAGAAGGATGGCATAGGCATGGGCGATTTCGTGGATCAGTCCTTCTTCAAGATGATCTTCGCTCAAAGTGATTGCGCTAGTGTCATCCACCGTGCCGGCGATGGAGAGATCGCGTTCGTGGCCGATGACGTTCGGGGTCAGGGTGATGGAAGGGATGGATTCGACGACGGACGCTGGAAGGTTTGCCAGTGTCCTTTCCAGGTATACGAGGTCTTCTTTGGTCCAATGTCCATGCAGTTCGATGCCTCGAACGCGGCGGGAGGATGGGAGAGGATCTGCGGCGATGGAGGCGGTTGTGCAAAAGAGGAGCGCCGCGACGAGGGAGAACGTCGCGGCGCGAGGGTCAGTCGGGAGAAGGTTCATCGTGGATTTTGGCGATGGAGGTATCACGCTGCCTCTTCTCTCAACCGGATTACAGTTTAGAAACCTGCTGCGTCTTTCGGCCACCGACTTTGGCGGCTGCTTTGCCGGCATTCGGAGCGGTTGTCAACGCGGAGGTCAACGTGCCGAGGGAGCGGCGCGCTTCTTCCAACTCACCGGACGTTGCCCATTTGCAATCGTGGGTATTACCATTAACCATCACCATCGCATACGCGGAGCTGATGGATTTCCGGCTTTTGCCGGCATCGTTGGCGATGAGGATGATGGATTCGCGATCCATCCAGAAACCCGCCAACCGGTAATTCTCTTCACCGTTGCCCAGCGCGATGGAATCGTAGCCGGTGCCGCCTTCGAGCCAATTCTCGCCGGCATCGCCGACGAGCGTATCATCGCCTTCGTCGCCGCTCAACATGTCGTTGCCGTCGCCGCCGACGAGTGTATCGTTGCCGTAATTGCCCATGATGACATTATCGCGGGCGTTGCCGATAAGCGTATCGGAGTTGACGCTGCCGCGTAGTTCCTGGATGCAGCGGGCGTTGGTAAGTGTCAGGGTCAGGTGATCGGGATTGACGGTCTGTTCTGCGGTACTGCCCAAGTTGACGGTGGCTGCGCCTTCGTATTCCTCGAAGCTCAAGACATTGTTCTCTTTATCATTGTCGGTGAGGGTTACCTTGCCGAGGTCGAGGCCGCGGAAGATGAAAAAGTCCGCGCCGTCGCCGCCGATGAGCGTCTCATTAGGCGAGCTGCAAATCAGTACATCGTGACCGGCACCGCCGTCGAGTGTGATCTTGCTGGCGGCGGTGAATCCGGGACGCACCTCCAAACGGTCGCTGCCATCGCCGCTTTGCACCAGGATCGAGCGCACGCTGTTGGACGTGGCGCCTCGGAGGGCGGGATCGAATCGGAAACTGGCCGGGTTGCTGGAGCGCAGAGAGCCATTGACGATAATCTCGATGGTGCCGCTCGGTTCGACGCCCAGCTCAATTTTGTCATGGCCGGTGGTGCCGCTGACGGAGAGTTTGCCGCTGGCGGTGTCGAAGTCTGCCGCCAACAAGTTAATGCTAGCGAGGGTTAAAAGGGCGATGAGGTTTGCTTTGCTGATTTTTTTGATGTGGTGGTTCATGGTCTTGGTTTCCTTGTTTGTTAGGCTGCTTGAGGTACGTTGCGATACTCGAACAGAGCGCGCCGCACGGCCATCAAGAATACGGACTTGGCGACCGGCTTGGAGAGGAAGGCGAAGGCGTGAAAACGCTCGGTTTCCGCGATCATGTTCTCGTCGGCGAACGCGGACATCACGATCACGGGAATATTCGGATACACTTCCTTGAACATTTCCGTCAATCGCACGCCGTCAAGTCCCGGCATGCAGATATCGGTGACGACTAGGTCGAAATGCTGGCCTCGGTTCAGGACGAAATCAATGGCATCCTGCGAGTCGGCCAATGGGATGACGTTATGCCCCTCCTGCTTGAGCAGATAGGTCAAGGTTTCGCGAATCGCTGTGTGGTCATCCACCAACAGGATCGTTGCGGGTAGGGCGTTTGTCTCGTTTGATGCTCTTGTTTCGTGCGTTGTATTCATGGTGGCATGGAGTATCGCAACCCCCATGCCAACATGATTTTGAGCACAAACCGGTCGGGAACACGTATTTTTACCTGACTTTCTGGCAATAATGGCCTGCCAAGGCTGTCATCATGGCAGGGCTATCTGGCTGCTAGGATTCCCCGGTGGAACGACGGTAGAGTGTGCGGACGGAGACCCCGAGGATTTTGGCGGCTTTCTCTTTGTTTCCGCTGCAATGGTCGAGAGTGGCGGCGATCATTTTTTCTTCGGCTTCCGCCATGGTTGTGCCCACGGAAAGAGTGACGGAACGCCCGGTGGCGAGGCGGCTTTCGAGTTCCGAGACGGGAATTCCGGCGATGGAATCGAGGTCAAACCGTTTGATGACAGGGTCGGTGGTGATGGCAATGGCGCGTTGGATTTTGTTCTCCAGCTCGCGCACGTTGCCGCGCCACAGATGACCGGTCAATTGCGCCATCGCCTCGGGGGCGATCGAATGCACATCCTTGTTCATCCGGGAAGAGTGTTTGACAAGAAAATGATTGGCGAGCACGGGGATATCGTCACGCCGATTTCGGAGGGGCGGCATGACAATTTTGACGACGTTGAGGCGGTAATAGAGGTCTTCGCGGAATTTTTTTTCTTCGATTGCCTTGGTCAAATCCACGTGGGTCGCACTGACGATTCGGACGTCGGTCTGGATATCCTGGGTGCCGCCAAGACGCTGGCAACGACCATCTTGCACGACGCGCAGGAGCTTGGCCTGCAAAATCGGGCTCATCTCGCCGATTTCATCGAGGAAAAGGGTGCCGCCGTTGGCGAGCTCGAATTTGCCGGGCTTCGAATTGGTTGCGCCGGTAAAGGCGCCTTTTTCGTAGCCGAACAGCTCGCTCTCCAAAAGATTCTCGGGTATCGCTGCGCAACTGATTTTTACCATCGGTTTGTCCGCGCGCGGACTCAACCCATGCAGGATGTCGGCGGCGATTTCCTTGCCGCAACCGCTCTCGCCCTGGATCAACACGCTGACATCGGAGGCGGCGACTTGGCGGATGAGTTTTTTCACTTCGAGAGTGGCGGTACTGATGCCGACCAAGGCGTCCTCGGACCGCGACAGTTGGAGCTGACGTCGAAGCTGTTTGTTTTCCGCAACCAACGATCGTTTCTCCACGGCGTTCTGCATCGCCTTGAAGAGCGCCGTGCTGTCGATGGGTTTTTCGATGAAATCATACGCGCCAAGCTTCATCGCCGTCTTGGTGTTTTCGATAGTGCCGTGTGCGGTGATCATGATCACCTCGACGATGGGTCGAGTTTCCTTGACACGGCGCAAGACTTCCAGCCCATCCATCGTCGGCATGGTCAAGTCGGTGATAAGGATATCCGGCGTTTCCTTGGATAACGCGTCGAGCGCCAGATTCCCCCGCTCAAACGTTTTCACGGCATACCCTTCGCGACTCAGCAGCCGTTCCAGCGTGACTCGGAGCGCTTCCTCGTCGTCCACAATGAATACGTTGGCTCGTTTAGGCATCAGCGATAATGTGGCTTATGGGAGGTGAACTGTAAAGGTCGTTCCTTTGCCAACTTCGGAATCGCACTCAATCCGGCCACCATGAGCCACCACGATTTGCTGTGTCATCGCCAGTCCGAGGCCGGTGCCGTTCGACTTCGTTGTAAAAAACGGCTTAAATAAATTCCCCCGCTGTTCTGGCGTCATCCCCGGTCCCGTATCGGTGACAGCCAAAGTGATTCCACTGCTGCTTCGACCGGTGCGAATGGTGATCGCCCCGTCGTTTCCCATGGCGTCCACCGCGTTGTGAACGAGGTTCAAGGTCGCCTGCCAGATTTGGTCGGCATCCACCTGCGTCTCCCTCAAGTTTGAATCGAATTGCGCTGTTAGTTTTGTGGACGATTTCGCCAAGACCGGTTCCAAAAATCTCAATTGCTCGGTCAAAAACAAATTCAGGTCGGTCGCTTTCTTCTGGGGTTTGGGGATGCGTCCGAGCTTGAGGTATTCCTGCGTGATGTTTTGAATGCGAAGAGCTTCGCCGGCCATGGTGGCCAGCATTTTGCCCAGCTCATCCGCGCGCTGCGGATTGGCCGCCGCCAGTAGTTTCACTTCGTCGGTGATCATTTCGAGATTCAGGGTAATGGCCGTGAGCGGGTTACGGACTTCGTGTGCCAGTTTGGATGCCATCGCGCCGATGGCGGCCAATCGCTCGGATTGTACGTTGGCTTCCTCCAGTCGTTTGCGTTCGGTGATGTCCATCGCAACACCCACTAATTGCCAATTTCCCGAAGAACTGCGTTCGATCACGACATCCTCCCGAAGCCAGCGTTTGGAGCCATCCGTCGCATGAATACTGATTTCCTGCTGATAACCCTTCTGATTGGTCAAAAGCGCCTCGTGGCTCAATTGGTTCATTCGCTTACTCTGCCCTGGTTCCACCGAAACAATCCGCGTCCACATCTGGGTTTCGGTTTCTCCTGGCTCCGGCATGAATCCGAACTCTCGTCGCAGCAGGTCCGTAAAATGGAAATGGATGTCCCATGCGAATCCCTGCTCCTTTCGGGTCACGACTGCATCCCATATGATACAGTGCGCGTGCGATGCGACGCGTGCCAAACGTTCTTCCGTTTTTTTCCGCTCTGTAACGTCGATTACCGTCCCTTCATAATAAAGTACCGAACCGTCCGGGCTGTAAATCGCATGGCAGTTGACCGAAACCCAGATAATACTGCGATCTTTGCGAAAATAGGGCATCTCGAATCCACGCACAAAGCCATGTTCATTGAGCAGGCGCCGGATCTCCACGGTGCGCTGCGGGTCTGCCAATATTTGAGAGGAAACATTCGAGATTCCCGCAATCAATTCCTTGGAAGAACCGTAGCCGAGCATTCGCGCCATCGCTTCATTGGCCATAATGAAACCACCGTGGGGCGCGGTCTGAAAAATCCCCTCGACAGCGTTTTCAAAAATTTTGCGGAAACGCACTTCGGCCTTGCGGACTTCTAGTTCCATTTTCTCGCGCTCCACGATTTCTTTTGTCAACGACGCGTTGGCGCGGGTCAGCTCCGCCGTGCGCGCCTGCACAGCAGCTTCGAGGCTCTGTTTGGCTCGCACCAATTCCAATTCCGCTCGTTTGCGCTCGATGGCGTAGCGAATGGTGCGCGCGATGGTGTGACGCGAGATCTCGCCTTTGAAAAGATAATCCTGCGCGCCACGTTGAATGGCTTCGTGGGCACGCCCTTCTTCGCCGGAACCGCTTAGGATGACGATAGGCATTTCGATCGCGGCGGCGTGCAGTTTCTCAAACGTTTCCAATCCATGGCTGTCGGGGAGGCTCAAGTCGGTCAGCACCACATCGAACTGTTTTTCGCGCAGCAGGCGCAAGGCATCCTTCAGGCGCTCGGCGCGCGACAGCTCAAACTGTTTCGAAAAATAGGAGATCGCTTCCGTTGCTAAAAGCGCATCCGTGGCGCTGTCTTCCAGCAACAAGATGCGAACGGTTTTTTGGCTCATGTTCTCTCCGAGGGCAACGTTACGACCGTGAACCAGAACGATTCGATTTGCTTGACGACGTCGACAAACTTGCCAAAGTCCACCGGCTTGGTAATGTAACAATTCGCATGGAGCCCGTAACTTTTCAAGATATCCTCTTCGCCGAGTGAAGTCGTCAGAATAATGACCGGGATCGTCTTGAGTTTCTCGTCACTCTTGATCTCCTCGAGAACTTCATGGCCGTTTTTTTTCGGCAGGTTGAGGTCGAGCAGGACAAGATCGGGGCGCGGGGCGTAGCTATATTTTCCCTCCCGGTGCAGGAAGGCAATTGCCTCTACGCCGTCCGAAACGACGTTGAGATGTTGGAGCAGCTTGGAGGCTTCCAAACTTCGTTTTGTCATCAGCACATCGGTGGGGCTATCCTCGACGAGGAGGATTTCCACGGGTCGTATCATAGTTGGCGTTTTCATGCAGTCGGTTTCCTTTCTGGCAGCGTGAACCGGAATGTCGATTCTTGACCGGGAACGGACTCCACCCAAATACGTCCCCCGTGACGCTCGATGATTTTCTTGACCAGTGCCAGCCCAATGCCGGTGCCGGTATATTCGTCGCGGGTATGGAGTCGCTGGAAGATTACAAAAATCCGATCAAAGTATTGGGGTTCGATTCCGATGCCGTTGTCGCGCACTGAAAACTCCCACTCTCCCTCGCGTTGAATGGCGCCGATCTGCACTTGAGGCGCTCGATTTCCGTGATATTTGATGGCATTGCTGATGAGATTCTGAAACACCTGCCGCAATTGGCTTGCGTCTCCCATCACCGTTGGAAGAACATCCTTCGAAACGACTGCGTGACTCTCGGCTATGGCCACGCTCAAGTTGCTCAACGCTTCTTCGACCAATTGGTCCGTAGCGGTTGGCGTAAAGGGCAGACCGCGAGTGGTGATCCGGGCATATTGTAGCAAGTCGCTAATGAGCGTCTGCATCCGCACACATCCCTCATTGGTATGTAGAACTAAATCTTTTCCCGCGCTATCCAGCTTGTCGCCCAGCCGGTCGGCGAGCATCTGTGTGCAACCACTGATCGCGCGCAACGGTTCTTGGAGATCGTGGCTCGCTACATACGCAAACTGCTCCAATTCAGCGTTCACGTTGGCAAGTTCCTCATTTTTCTGCCGAAGCATTAATTGAAAGGAGCGCATCGCATCTAGAAATCGAAAGGCGAGAACTAGGATCACAATGAAACAGATCGAAGCCAAGGCAAAGGTAGCATGCTGAAATTGTCGGATCGGTTTTTGCAGGGCGGCAATCGGTCGAGTCGATAGAATCGTCCAGTCGATTGGCTCGATGCGGCTGTAGCTAATCAAACAGAGCTCTCCCTGAATGGGACTTGGCGCACGCAAAAAACCTCTTTGTTTGGTAAACTCTTCTCTCAATGCAGGCGGCAAGGTAAATGTCTTGCCCCGTTCGAAGCCCGCAGCCAGCCTATCGTGGTGGTCTGCGAGCAACAATTCGATGTGGGCGGCGGGGTCGATTTGTCTTAACCAAGAGGTCAGCGATTCGATTCTGTGCTGCACCACAAGATAGCCAGTGGTTTGCTGTTGGCTGTTCTGGACGGCCGAGGCGATTGCCACGACATAGGGCGACCCTAATGCCGCGCGCTGGTAGATTTCCGAGACGTAGACTTTGCGTGTTTTCGATGCGCCCTGGAACCAATCGCGTTGTGAAAAATCCTTACCCATGACAGAAGGATCGGGGGGATAATCACACCAGAGAACACCCTTCGGATCAGTGAGAATCACGCGGTCGACCTTCAAATTCTGCTCCACTAACGCTTGCAAGTGCGGGCGCGCGTTGGCCGCATCGCGCTGTTCCACGAACTCTGAAAATTTTTTTCGGGTCGCAAAACTTTCAGTATAACGCATCAATCCATCAAAGTGCTCCTGCACCGCTCGTGCCGCGATGCTTACCTCCATGTTGTTCACTGCGATCGACCGTTCCTCCATTTCGCGCCCCAAGATGAGATTGATCAACCCGGAAAGCAGTAGCGTCGGGATTGCCAGCGCCAGGCCAACAGTCAGAAACAATAGGGAGCGTGAGCCAAGCCAGAACGGCACTTTGGGCGTATCGGGCGCGTCAGTTTTTGTTTCTGTAGGGGTCATAGGTTTCAAAAAGTCAGTTTTATTTGACTGGCCAACACGTTGCGTCCCTGCCAATCTCCACCCGCTTTGTCATCTTGAAGAATGTAGTAGACTTCGACCAGCAGGTTTTTCGATATTGTCGCCGCGACGCCGACGGCCAAACGGTTGCGATTCATTTCTCCGGCCACAAAGTCGTAAAAGAGCTCGTCATAGACGAACGGCGTGATTGTCCAGGCATGGACTTTGCGTGGAAATTCGACTCGGAAAGAATTGCGGTAACGTTGCTGCTCGCCTCCGACCTCCAGCCAGCGTTCCTCGAAACGATTGCGGTCCTTGAACACGAACGGGCCGAGCTTCGCTTTTAGCGTCGCCTCAAGCGTCCACCTCTCCTCGCTGCGCCATATGCCACTCACCGATTGTTGCTCAGTGTGACCGTAAAATGTGCCTAATTCAAGAAATTTGTGCGCCTCCCACCAAATCCCTACATTGGTCTGTTCGAAGTAGTAATCGCTCATGTCGTTGCGAAAGCGAAATTTTTGCTCAACACCCAGCTTGAGTTTAGGGATGAGGTTGGCATTCGCCCTCGATTCGCACCAATATTCCCAGTCGTCCCCTGCAGCGGGCAGAACCATTATTACGACGGCAATTACCGCCGCGATGTAGATGTAAGAAGGAATGGGTCGTTTGCCGTAGTTCATGGCACGCGTCTCCTTGAGCGTTGCCTTTCCGCCGTCCCGGTCCATCGTCGGAATGGGGAAGTGGCTTCGAAGTAACAAAAATCCTGTCGGTTGCGTTGGATTCGTTCGAAGTGCAGCATCGAAACACCGTCCGACGAACCGTTTTCCCGGTATAACCCCCGGTTCGCCCGAATCAATTTGAACCCAATACTCATTGAAAGTAAAAGTCATTAGAGTGGAAATGGCAGCACTGTTCAATACGGAAAATCCCTTAGATAGTCGGGCGTGGACTTCGGCCGGCTTTGGAAGCGTCTTTTATGGATTTCGTTTGCCTCTGTGTGGCTTGAGGAGGATTTTCGACTCGGGGATGATCACGCCCGAAGCGATGGCGAAGTGAACGACTTGCGCAGCGTTGCGCAATTGCAATTTACGCATCACATTGCCTCGATGGATTTCAAGAGTGCGAGGACTGATTTTGAGGCGAGTGGCGATTTCGTGGTTACCCATTCCTTCGGCAATCAATCGCATGACTTCGTGCTCCCGGTGCGTGAGAGATTCATAGCGGTGATCCACGGATACGCCTTTTGCTTTCTGGAGGGGGCTCCGCGAGAGGGGCGGGCTCACGCTGGGACATCCTGCCAAAGCTGCCCGGATCGCTTTTACCAAATCGTTGCCGGTAACGGTCTTGAGGAGGTAGGCCGACGCGCCGTAGTAAAAGGCTTCGGCTACGGTCGCCTCGCTGGCGTGATCCGTCAAAAAGATGACCCGTGGCCGAAATTCTCGGGACAGAATTTGGCGTGCCACACCCAAGCCATTCACCTTGGGTAGCATCACTTCTAAAATCAAAACATTGGGCTGGAGTCGTTTCGACAACTGCAGCGCGTCGAGTCCATTATTGACGTTGCCAACGATTTCAAAGTCCGCCTCGTTCTGTAAGAGAATGGACAATCCCAAATTGAATATCGGATATTGATCGGCCAGTAAGATTCGGGTTCGTTTCACAGTTCATCGAGTTGTTGAGCATATTGCAGCACCTCTCCCATCCTCCATTGTCAAAGCTTCTATCATATTGCGGATGAAAATGTCCACATTGAGGCTTGCCGTCCCGCATACCTGAAAGATACAGCCCCGTCTTTTCTTATCAATAAGGGAAAACCCTTATCAATTGAATCTTGATTCATTGGCAATAGGCATACCCTCTAGCATTTGTGTGAAGTTCGCAGGACGGGGATCTTGTTGGCCGCGGTGGACACAATCGGGAAACAATTGCGCTTGACTGCAACGATATTTCAGCATATTGGAACGGGCGAAAATTATGGCTGTCGTCTTCAGTGTTAATGACAAGCGACTGGGGTGTTTTCCCCCACGGGATTCTCTCTCAACTTTTTTCCCTCACTTCGCCTCGAAGCGCGTAGAGGGTTTGTTTGGCTTCCGGTTGCCTGACGGTTGCCATTGAAACCTGTGAAACTGGCTACACAACGAACGCCTTGGGACCAGCGGCAAATGCCCGCGCCGATCGCGCGGGTTTCGACCGAAATCCACACGCTTGCCATTCGCGGGCAGGCTGCCGAGCTGGAGGAATTGCTCGACGCCAAACCATATCTGGTGGATTTACGGGACGACGAAGATTACACACCGTTGCATTTGGCGGCCATGCACGGGCGGATTTCGGCGATTAAAACACTGCTGGCCTACAACGCCGATCTCAATGCCCGTGGAGTAGCGTTTGTTCCCGGCCAGGGATTGGTTTTGGAAGCCGGCTATAACGCCCTGGAGATCGCGGCCAGTTTCGGTCAATACAAAGCCAGGCAGTTTTTGCGGACGCAAACGAGACTCAAAGAATTGCATCAATGGATCCAGTTGGGGGATCTCAAAAAAATCGAGACGCTCCTTTCATCGTACCCGCATCTGATTCGCGCGCGAGATTTACGGAAGGGAACCACTCATCCCTCCGTCCTGCATATCGCCGTCATGGCGGAGCAGAAGGGAGTTGTGGAGTTCCTGCTGAAATGGCGGGACAACGTGAACGCCAAGGATAACTTGGGCCGAACCCCGCTTCATTGGGCTGTCTCGCAAGGATCGGTTCGGATTGTGGAATTGCTAGCGACCCATGGCGCTGATTTTCAAGTAAGAACAAAGTCCAAGCAGACGGCACTCATGATGGCGGAGGAAAATGGATTTCGAGCAGTGAATCGTTTGCTCCGCAAACTTGGCGCGAAGGAATGATCCTGTTTATGCTGCGGCATCCGATCATCGGATTTAGGGGAGATTTCAATTGACGGAATCGGCGGTCTAGGTCAAAATAAACCGTTGTTGTATTGTAAAAACTCGAATCCAAGGAGAATCTATGGCCGCAAACTCGTTCTTACAAAAAATTCTGCGAGTGGCAGGTTTTGGGAATCCCCGCGCCCGGACTCGTCGCTCACGCGAACTTCAAGCGCCCACAATGCTGGTGGAAACTCTTGAGTCGCGATTTACTCCCTCTCCCGCTGTCGAAACAGTTCCCCCGGTCAGCATTGACTTTTCGTCCAGCGGCATTGATATCGCCATCAACGAGCCGTGGCCGGACACTAATAAGCCGCCACCAATCCTCAATCCAACAACGCCTCCCACGATGGCTAATCCGCCGCCGCCCCCGGCTTTTTCGACTCCGCCTGACGTGACTGTCACCTTCACCGGTCCCAGCTTGGCAGGCGGTTCTGGCGGGGAATAAATCGGCGGGGAAGAAGAGTTTGCTCCAGCTTGCTCGCATGCAAGGCGCGCTGTTGACTGTCCGCTTGGTTTCCGAGCCGGGCGGGTTCGGTTTTATTCATGTACCGGCAAACGGACTCGGATGGTCGTGCCGATTTTTTCGGAGATGGTGCTTTCGATAGCCCCGCTATGCTCGATAATCGTCCGTTGCGTTACGGCGAACCCGAATCCATCCGGCAATTTCGATTCATCATTGGGATGGGAGATGCTGATCCAAAGTTCGCCATCGTTCTTTTCCGTTTGCACCGTGATGGTGCCTCGCGGAGGAGATGATGAAACGCTTGCCAAAGTTGCCTGCCGTCAGCGGGTAATTTGGGCAAGTTGGAGGCAAATCGCGTCTTGACGGTAGCATGAGTGTCGGCGAGAGCGGGTGCGAGAAATCGAACTAGATCGCCGATGAGCCAATTGATATCGGTCAGTTTACGTTGTGCACTCGGCGTCGCCGACCGGCTCGGAATATCTTGAGTCATGCTAGGTAGTCCTTTCGGGTGAAGATTCTCGAAGACGGACATTGAGAATGGTGGCGGAGGCGCGTGACGGGGGAGGAGGCCCTGGAGGATACCGCCACGCGCCTGTGTCCGCGCACCGATTCAATCACGTCCATCGTGGTGACGAAAGTTTCCGCGCCTGCCGCGAGGAGTCGTGTTCGGGTCTCGGAGAGGGGAGGAGTCGTATGGGAGGAGGAGACAGGACGCGGGGGACGGGGACTTGAAAATTCGCGCAGTTCGAAACCAATTGCGGGCGGTGGCGCGATCGTCGTTATCAGGCACCACCACTCGACTCGTTGGTTGATGATTCTGTGAATTTTCAACTCCACCTCACGCGCACATCGTACGGGAAAGGTGGAGAACGGACAATGTAGCGAAATGCTGATTTTTTTGTCGGGTGCCGTCTGACAAGAAATTGGCGATTCAACAAAAAAAAGGCCGCGGGTGACACGTGACGGGGGAGGAGGCCCTGGAGGACATCCGCCACGCACCATGATCCGCGGCCGAATCGAACGAACCGAAACTCAAAACCATCCACACACGAACGAATAATTTCGATCTTCTTGAGAAGGTATTGCCTCCTCTAGGCGCTAAACTACGGCACGGCAGAGAAATGAACAAGTGAAAGTTTAGATTTTTTTGTCGGTAAATTGCCTACATAACAGATGAGCGTTCGAGTTGTTACTCGACCAAACCATGGTGAATGGTGTACCGGATGACCTCGGCAAAGGACTTGAGTTTGAGCTTTTCCATGACTCGCGCGCGATAGGTGCTGATGGTTTTCACACTTAGAGAAAGTTCGCTGGCAATTTCCTTACCGCTTTTGCCGGTGACGAGTTTGCGCAAGACCTCGAATTCGCGGTCAGAGAGGATCGTTGTGCCGTCCGGGCGGCCCTGGCGACCAACGGCGAGCGAGGTGGCCAAGTATGAGCTGACGTGGAGCTTGCCATCCAGCGCATCGTGTACGATTTGCAGTAGCATGCTGGGCGGGTATTTCTTGCTGATGAATGCGATTGCGCCGGCCCGAAGTGCGCGCAATTCGAAATGCTCTTGGCTATAATTGCTCATGACGATGATCGGAGAGCGACGGGGAAGGCTGCGGATTTTTCGAAGCAAATCCATGCTACCAATCTCCGTTGTGACGATGTCGAGCAGCACCAGGTCCCATTTTTGTTTTGCCAAGAGTTGAAGAAATTCGCCGGGTTCGCCACATTCTTCGATCCTGGCGTCGGGGATTTCTTCCAGCAGAATCAAGCGCAGTCCGTAACGAACTGTGGCATGGCTATCGGCCAGGAGGATGCGCGGAGCAGATTTTTTGTCCGGCTCCGAAGCCGCGGGTTTTGCATAGAGAATGATTTTGGCGTTCGGAACGGCGGGTCGACTTCCGCGAAATCGAAGGTTGCCTTCTGCCAATAAAATCGGTTGATCGAGTCTCGTCGTGTTCATGTGCAAACTGCACGAATAAAGCACCAGTGTACACGACGAACCTGAAACTGGCTATCGGTAGAATTTCTTATCGCGTTGTCGGTATTTGGCTTACGCAGGCGTGCGCGTATACTTATCGGATAAGCTGGTGCTCGATGGCGTAGCGGGTCAGCTCAGCCGCCGTGCGAAAATGCATCTTCCGCATCATTCGCATGCGGTAGGTGCTGACGGTTTTGTGGCTCAAGGAAAGGTCGTGAGCGATTTCCTTGACCGTCCGGCCTTCGGCCAGTTTTCGAAGCACTTCGATTTCGCGGTCGGACAATTCCTCGTGCATCGTTTTCGTGTCTGGTTCGGACACTTCGGCGGCGAGCCGCTGGGCAAGCGTAGGGGTGATAAATTTGCCGCCTTTGAGGACATGTCGGATCGCTTCGGAGAGCACTTTGGCCGCTGTGCCTTTGGTGATGTAGCCTGCGGCACCGGCTTTGATGGCGCGCACGCCGAATTGTTCCTCCTCGTGCATGGTCAGGATCAGAACGGGAAGTTTGGGGTGAGTTTTTTGAACTTGCTTGAGCACGTCCAGGCCACTTCGCCCAACCAGCGAAAGATCCAGAAGCATCACATTCCACTTCTCTTTCATCACAAGCTCGATAGCTTGTCCGGCGTTTTCCGCTTGGCCGAAGGTGACTCGCGGAAACACGTCGGCGAGGATGCGCTTCAAACCTTCTCGTACGACCACATGATCGTCTACGATTAAAATCTTCATGCGTTCCTCCTCTGTATTGGCACGCGCAGGGTGACTGTGGTACCTTTATCATGTTTTCCCAAGAAATGCACCTCTCCGCCAAACGCCATGACCCGCTCGCGAATGCCGATGAGTCCGAGTGAATTGCTGCTGGCTACCTCCTCCGTGGTAATCCCCCGGCCGTTGTCTGTGACCTCAAAGATCAACGATCCGTTTTGCTGTTCAAGACGGACTTTTACGCAGGTAGCCTGGGAATGACGGGCTACGTTGGTCATAATTTCTTGAAAGACGCGAAAGATGGCGGTGGACAGCTCACGCTCCAGCATGGCCAATCCCGATTCTTCAATTGTGACGGAACATTGTATCCCCGATCGTTTCTGAAATTCTTGCGCCTGCCAACTCATCGCCGCCGACAACCCAATGTGATCGAGCACTTGCGGTCGCAGTTCAGACGAGATCCGTTGAACAGTGTGGATGTTGTCTTCGATTAATTTCGACATCTCGCGTACCCGATCAACAAGCTGTTTCCGGGCTGCTCTGGAGTCGGCCCGGCCCAGACGTCCTTCCATCCAATCCAGGTCCATCTTGAGCCCGGTCAAGGTTTGGCCCAATTCGTCGTGAATTTCGCGAGCGATCCCAATGCGTTCTTCTTCCCGAACGGCCTGCAAGCGCGCGGCGAGACTGCGGAGTTGCTCGGTGGAACGCTGGAGCAATTCCTCGGTGCGTTTGCGAGTCGCGAGATGACCCAGCGAAGAAGCAAACAGGGCGATTATTTCACGAAGATGACTCGGCGCAGGTTGCTGGCGAATGAGATTGTCGGCAAATAGCAAGCCGATGACCTTGTCACCGTCCCAGAGCCCCCCAACCGCGTGCCAGCCCCGCCCAACTTCCCGGCCTATATCGTCATGCAACGGCCAATTGTTCGAAACGACAGCTTGGGTCTTTCTCGTCAGCACTTGGATTTCATTTTCGCCAGTCGGGAACCCGTGCCGCAGATGACGTTCATCCCGTAATCTCCCCTGTTCATCAATGCCGAACGACCCGCGCATGACACGGGTTTCTTTGTCCAGAAACCAAATGCTCAATCGATCCAAGGCAAGTCGCGCATGTCCCAATTCCACCGCTCGACGGCAAAGTTCGTCCACCGTGTTTGACGCGTCCAGTTCAAGAACGACCATCCCAAGCGCTTGCAGTTGCTCGCTAAAAAGTTTCTGGGCTTGTTGCTGCTCACGTAGTTCCATTTCTGCGCCCCTGCGGTCGGAAATATCCAACGCGATGCCGATGGTGCCTACCAGTTTGCCCGTCGCGTCATGCATCGGTTCGACGTGTGTTTCAAACGTGCGTCCTTTCCAGCCGATTTCGTAGCTGCGGGCTTTTCCATGGAGCGCGTCGAGATGTGACGCGAGCGGCAAAAAAGTCGGGTCTTCCGTGCCCAAGTAATCCTGAAGCCGTGTGCCATTGAGTTGATCGGCTTTCAGGTTCAAACCGCGCAGCCCGGAACCGGCAGACGAAGTAATGACGAGATTCGAATCCGTCGTCCAAAGGATTGCCGGTGCCTGGTCAGTCAGCAGCCGCAGCCGCGCTTCGTTGTCGCGTAATTTCGCCTCCGCCACTTTACGATCGGAGATGACTTCGGAGAAGATGAGAATTCCCCCGATTTCGCCTTTTCGGCTTTGCCAAGGGCGCACTTCCCATCGCACCCAATCCAGCCCGCCGTCGGCTCGCGGGAATGGATCTTCCTCGCATCGTTCGGTTGCACCGGCCAAACAACGCTGGTGGATTTCCTTCCAACGAGTGGGAATTTCCGGGAAAATTTCATAATGGCTCCGCCCCAGAATGCACTGATTCCCCAAACGATAGTCGGTCATCCACCGTCGACTGACGACCAAATACCGCATCTCCCGGTCGAACATGGCGATCGCCGCGGGACTGTGTTCGACAAACAATCGGAGTTGTTCTTCTCGAGTAATCAATAATTCCTCCGCCGCCTTGCGCTCGGTGATGTCGCGCACCAGGGCGATGACCCCGATGATTTCATCATCCTCGCCCCGGAGCGGACCGTATTGCGCCGAGGTCCAAATCGTCTTGTTGGAGCCGGGAATGCTTACCGAAATATCGGGAGAGTTGACGGTTTCGCCGGCCAAGGCGCGCCGGAGCAATTGATCGATGCCCAGCTCGCGAATAAATGGAAAGAGATCCCACGGATGTTTTCCCAACACATCCGCCTCGCGCAATCCACTTGCGCGCTCCAGGAATGGATTCCAGATCACGTAGCGCAGTTCTCGGTCATACACGATAATTCCCTCAGTGGCGGAACTGATCACTTGATTGCTAAATGTATACGCCTGTTGCAATTCCTTCTCCGCGCGTTTGCGCTCGGTAATGTCGCGAAAGTAAATGGAAAGACCGTGAATCGCAGGGTAGAGGTGATACTCAAACCACCGATCCCATCCCTCGAAGTATTCCTCGGCATGAACCGGTGACTGCTGGGCAAGAGCTTGGTCGCAAGCGTCGTGAAATGGCTGGCTGATGGTTTCGGGAAATTGATCCCAGAGATTCTTGCCCAACAATTCTTCCGGGCGACTCTCCAGAATCTCACCCGCCCGTTCATTCACATAGGTGAAATTCCAATCGCGATCCAAGGCGACCACGCCGTCCCCGATCCGCGCGAAGATACTGGCGATTTCCTGGTGCGCCGC
Source organism: uncultured Verrucomicrobiota bacterium (assembly GCA_964348665.1). Taxonomy (GTDB): domain Bacteria; phylum Verrucomicrobiota; class Verrucomicrobiia; order Palsa-1439; family CAYGDP01; genus CAYGDP01. Next base: position 20,771 of record CAYGDP010000007.1, on the reverse strand, counting down.
GCGTTCTTGCGCCTGGAGGCGCGCCGTTTCGTCCGCCAACCGCTTTCGCTCTCGACGACCCTCGACCTCGCGCAGTTCCCGTTCGATGACCAGCGGAAGCCGCTGGAGATTTGTTTTTGCCACGTAATCGTGCGCGCCGGCCTTGATCATGGCAGCCGCTCGTTCCTCGCCAATCGTACCCGATACGAGAATAAATGGGAGATCGGCGCCATGGGCAGTCAGGACTCGAAGAGCGTCCGTGGCGTTGAACTCCGGCAGTTTGTAATCGGCCACGACAACGTTCCAGGGTTGCCGGTTCAAAGCCGTAATCATATCTGTGGCAGTTTCAACGCGGACTATTTTCGGCTCGAATCCGCCCAGTTGCAAATGCCGCCCAATCAACACCGCATCGTCGGGATTGTCTTCGATCAACAAGACTTGGAGTGGAGTCGACATGGAGAATCTTTACGGATCCGGAGTTTGATTGCTCCTTCCGGGGCTGGAATCGTAATTCTGATCTGTTTGCTGCCGATTGGCTTCGGCCGCGCGAATTGTTGGCAGCTTCATGCGACTCCCCTTAAATTCCACACGTAATTTATGCCTCGCAATCGCATGGATGTCAACGTCGAGTTCGTCCATATCGTCGATGTCTCTGAAATCCCCAGTGGCGCAGACGTTTGACCACTACGAATCCGCCAAGGTTATTCTACCAGAGGGACGTGCATTCGAAATGTTGTACCCTGGCCGCGAACACTTTCGCATTCGATCTGGCCAGCATGTTCGGTAACGATTTGATGAGTGAGGGCGAGCCCAAGGCCTGTTCCCTGCGATTTAGTGGTGTAGAACGGGCGAAACAGATTTTTGCGCTGTTCTTCGGTCATTCCTTCGCCGGTATCCGCAACGGTAATGACGATTTCAGAGGGAGTGCGTTTTGTGGAGATGGCGAGGGTGCCGCCGTCCGGCATCGCTTCTTCGGAGTTGCGAAACAGGTTGAGGAATGCTTGCCAGAATTGTGTCGGATCGAGCGAAAGCAAAGTTACCGCCGGGTCCAAATCTGTATTTACGTGGATATTGTGTTTGTTGAAATCGCTTCGGAGAAAATCAATGAGCTTGGCAAGCAGTTCGTTGAGGTTGGTCAGTTTTTTTTGCGGTTTGGGAAGGCGACCGAGTTGGAGGTAATACTGGGTGATGCGCTGGATTCGTGTGGTTTCGCTGGCGATCAAATTGAGTTTGCCACGAAATTCAGATTCCAATTCGGGAGATTTGGCTCGCAGTTGATCGAGTTTTTCGGTGATGATTTCGATGTTGAGCGTGATGGCAGTGAGAGGATTGCGGATTTCGTGTGCCATTTTGGAGGCCATGGTGCCAATGGCAGCCATTCGCTCGCCTTGTAGCTTGGCTTCCTCGAGGTGTTTGCGCTGCGTGATATCCACGTTGCTGCCCTCGTAATAGAGCACGCTGCCGTCGGGACTATAGACCGCGCGCACGTTCGCCGAGATCCAAATGGTGCTGCCGTCTTTACGATAAAATTGCATCTCATAATTTTTGATTTCACCGTGGCGATCCAGCATCCGCCGAAATTCCGCCCGTTGTTCCGGGCGGACATACAGCTGACGCTCGATGTTCGTGATGCTCCGCAGCAACTCGTCCGGAGAGCTAAACCCGAGCATGTGAGCCAGCGCGGGATTCGCCGTCAGGTATTGCCCGGAGGGCGTGCTTTGGAAGATGCCCTCGATCGCCTGCTCGAAGATGAGCCGATATTTGACCGCTGCCTTCAGGCGTTCCTCGTCCGCCTTTTGTTTTTCCAAACGCAACCGCTTCTGATCAAGCGCATGGGAGACCGCTTGACCAAGACGGGCGAGACGGTCTTTGATGAGATAATCGTTTGCCCCTTGTTTGAGGGCGTTGACGGCGATGTTTTCGCTAATATCACCAGAGACGATGACAAAGGGGATATCGAGTCCTCTTTGTTGAACATGATGAAGTGCGGCAATACCATCGAATTGGGGAAGATGATAATCGGCCAGAATGACATCGGGATGATCCTCGATGCGATCGAGAAAATCCTTTTCCGTTTCGACGCGCGTCCAGTTGGGTTCAAAACCCGCGGAGCGGAGTTCAGCAGCCATCAGTTCGGCGTCGGATTCGCGATCTTCAAGAATGAGAACTCGGATGGGTTTGCTCATGAGTCGGCGGCTCCTTGTGGTTGCGGGGGAGGATGGTTGAGTTTGAGCCAGTATAGGCTTACGAGTTGAATGATTTTCGCGAGTCGGTCCAAATCCACAGGTTTGACCACATAACTATTGGCAAGCAATTCGTAACAGCGAGAGACATCCGACGGCTCACGCGACGACGTGAGCACCACCACGGGAATGGAATGGGTGCGAGGATCGGCTTTGATTCGTTGGAGAACTTCGATGCCACTGACTTTCGGCAGTTTCAAGTCCAATAGGATCAACTGCGGCGGACGAGTCATGGCATTTTGGTTGTCCGGTCCGTTTCCAAAAATACAATCCAGCGTCTCCTGCCCATTCCGCGCCACTTGCACGCGGTCTTGTAACCGATTTTTTTCCAGCACATACCGGATCAACTCCAACTCGTCGGAGTTGTCCTCGACCAGCAAAATGTCTTTTGCGTTATCCATTTTAAATGCCTTTGCTCAATGTGAAAAAGAACGTCGCGCCTTTTCCCGGCTCGGCTTCCGCCCAAATTCGTCCCCCGTGCCGTTCCACAATGCGACGGGTGATCGCGAGTCCCACGCCGGTACCCTCGAATTCGTCGGCACTGTGAAGTCGTTGAAATACACCGAAGAGTTTGTCGGCATATTTCATGTCGAATCCAGCGCCATTATCGCGAACGAAGAATACGAGAGAGCCGTTGTCCTGTTTGCTACCGATCTCGACGAGCCGTAGAGATTTGCTGCGAGAATATTTGAAGGCGTTCCCGATGAGGTTTTGAAAAACCTGGCGTAGGAGAGCTGGGTCGCCCTCGCAGGGAGGCAGTTCTCCGATGGATAGCCCGACTTTGTGACCATCGTGCTCGGTCTTGAGCAAATCCAGAACTTCTCGAACCAATTGGTTCGTGTAGACAGTGTCTTTCCGAATGGTGTGCCGACCCACCCGTGAGAGTTGCAATAGGTCATCCACTAGTTGTCCCATCTGTCTCGTATTTTTTCCAATCAGCCGCAAGAGGCGCTTCGCTTCAGGCGGCATCGTGTCACTGTGCTGTTCTTCGAGGATACGTGAGAATCCATTGATGGCGCGCAAAGGCGCGCGAAGATCGTGGCTGACCGAATACGTGAACGATTCCAATTCCTTGTTGGTCGATTCCAGTTCGATGGTCCGATTGGCGACCCGCTGCTCCAATTCGGCGTTGAGCCGGCGGATTTTTTCCTCGGCCGCGCGACGGTCGCTGATGTCTTGCACAATGGCGACCATGTGCGTTGCTTTGCCAACGGGGTCACGAATCGCCATCGCATTCATCAAAACCCAAATGGCCGATCCATCCTTGCGTGTCCATTGTAATTCATGCAAATACGCAGTCGCTTCTCCGGAGGTGGTCAGGCGCATCCGGGTGGCGCTGGATTGGCGATTGTCTTCGTGGCTGATCTCCGGCAAGGTCATCTTGAGCAATTCCGATTCCGTATACCCTGTCATCGCGCAAATCGCCTGGTTCACCCGTAAAAATTTGCCGCTGATCACATCGAAATGGGCAAAGCCAACCGAGATCAGATCAAACGTGGCGCGGTTCTCACTCTCCCTCTCACCAAGCGTTGCTTCCATTCGTGTTCTCTCCGCGGTTTCCAGCGCCACTACCGTCGATTCGCTGACGAACGTGACAAATTCCTGCTCCTCCGGCGACCAGTCGCGAGGCGTGCCGACGTGGTCGATCAAGATCGATCCGATCAATTGTCCTTGCGACCGAATCGGCACTTCCAGCAAGGAAATGATTCCTTTCGCGTTTAATTTGTCCGCAAATTCCTCCACTCGCGGGTCGGTGGATACGTCTCGGACGGCAATGGTGAGACAGCGTTCGAATAATTCCTGATAGTTCGGATAATCAGAGATCAAGGAACGGTCTCCGCGTTGGTGGAGGCCCGTGCTGCGATCGTAACGATCGTGGCAGATGTATTGGCGACTTTCATGATCGAGCAGCCAAATGGTAACCGCCTGAACGTTGAGCGCCTTCGCAGTCAGCTTCGTGATGCGTTGAAAGGCTTGGTCCAAATCCGAAAATTCCATTTTGGCAAGTTCCAATAATGCTTCTTGGTGTTGAAGCGTTTGCTCCGCGTGACGTCGAAGCCGTTCTTCGGCAAGTTTGCGTTCGGTGATGTCCACGGCCACGCCAACCAGTTGCCATTTGCCTTTGGATAGTAACGCGATGGAGACATCTTCCTTGAGCCAGTGCTCCCGACCGTCGTCGGCGATGATAGTCAATTCCTGCTGAAATCCTGCGGCACCTCCGTGTAGAGCGGCATGACAGGCGTCATTCATCCGTTCGATCTGCCCAGGTTTCGTGGAGAGAATGCGATTCCACATTTGAGCGTCGGTTTCTACATTTCTTCGTTGCAATCCAAATTCACGGTACAGCAATTCCGATTCGCTGAAGTACATCTCCCAGTCAAACCAGTCGCCCTTGTCAGTGACAATCGCATCCCACAACACACAACGAGCGCGTGACATCACCCGTTTCAACCGACTCTCGGCATTCCTCGATACGGTGATGTCCTGCACCGTCCCTACCATTCTCAATGGTTTGCCGGAGGCATCGCGGATTACTTTGCCTCGGGAATGCAACAGGCGCTCCGTGCCGTCCTGCCGACAAATCCGAAACTCGACATCATAAGGCTCGTTCTCCTCCATGCTTTGAGTAATCGCGTGAACAACCGCGCCACGGTCATTCCGATGGACAAATTCCATAAAGATCCCTCGTGTCGGAGTGACTTCACGGGGTTGCAAACCCAACAGACGATAGACTTCGTCCGACCAAAGGCTCGTCCCCGTTTCAAGATCCGACTCCCAACTGCCCGTATGGGACAGTTGTTGCGCTTCCGCCAACTTTCTCTCGCTCTGTTGCAACGCCTCTCGGACCCGCCTTTCTTCCAACAAATATCGAATGGATCGCTCGAGGTTCGCGCGCTTGACCTCATCCTTGAGCAAGTAATCCGCCGCCCCAGCCTCCATCGCCGCCATGTCCACTTGCGGATCTTCGTTGCCCGTTAAGAGGATGATCGGACGATAACATCCTCGCCGAATCGCCTCGCGCAATAGTTCCACGCCGTTTTCAGCCCCGAGACCGTAGTCGAGCAAGTAAATGTCGTGCTGGTTCGATTTCATCGCTTCGAGTCCGCTTGCCGAAGAAGAAACATATTCAACGTGATAGCGGCCTTTAGTTCCGTCAGTGAGCAGGCGACGGATATATTCCGCGTAGGATTGGTCGTCATCAATGACCAAGACGCGCACAATTTGTGGGGGCATCATCGCGACACCTCCACAAGTGGTGGAAGACTGAAATCGCCAGAAGAAAATAACACACCCCTGAGTCCAGTACCCAGCACGCTAAACGAGCCACACTGGCGCTGTTCCCTTTCCGACAGACCTCGTGCTCTGCTGCGTTTTTCCCCCATCGTTCGTTCCTTGTTAAAGTTGATCCAAGCCCACAGGTTGGAGTACCTCGACGCAGATTTTCTCCGCCTTTACTCTACACGATCGACAGGAACTAGCAAGTAGGATAAATCCTTACTTTTGTAAGGTTGTCTTCGCATGCGAGGGTCTGCGTGCCTTGACGGAATTAGTCCTTGAACGGGTCAAAAATATGAACGTCGCTATATTCATTTGTTTCATATCATCACAATGCTCGCTGATAAATACTCGACAGATCTTAGTCATTAAACGTCCCGGCATGATAATTTTACCCAAAAGGCGTCACACAACTTGTGCGACGGATAAGAAAGCATTCGACCCCGTCGCGGACATCGGCTAAACTTTCAGCCATGGAGCATGCGGGTTATTTGGGGCGAGTTGTGGATTGGATCCGGCGGCGGTTCGGGGAACTTAAATCGCCTGCCGCGCTCGCTCGTCGTCGCCGGTCGCGGTGCGTTGACTTTTTTGCCGAGACGCTGGAGGTGCGGCTCACGCCTGCGGCACTAACGTTGGCGGACGTGGAAACGGTCATCGCGCAAGCGGTGACGCGCGCGAGCGAAATCTCCCCCAACTCGATCGTTGCGGTGACAGATCGCGAGGGTTTTGTGCTCGGCGTGTGGGACGTGAACGGTGGCGCGCCGCCGACGGCGGGCGAGATTGCCATTGCGGTCTCAAAGGCAGGCACGGCAACCTACTTAAGCAGCAATCAACACGCGTTCAGCTCCCGCACGGCGGGATTTATCGTTCAGCAAAATTTCCCGCCCGGCGTGCGCAACAAACCGCCTGGGCCGTTGGTCGGCGTCAATTTCTCCAACCTCGATTTCTCCGATATCAACAAATTCAAAGGTCCAGGCAGCATTGTTTTGTTCAGTAATCAGCCCGGACTCGGCATAGTTCCCGTGCCCGGCACGTCTCTCTACGGCTCACCCGGGGGCGTGCCGCTCTATAAAGACGGCGAGCTGGTCGGCAGCGTCGGCGTGACCGGCGATGGCACGGAGAATTTGCAAGTGCGCCAGCGGCACGATACGGATGAACGGGTTGCGCTCGGAGCACAAATCGGCTTTGCTCCGGACAAAGAATTTCGCGGCTCGCGTGTGTTCATTGACGGCATTCGGCTGCCGCTCGTGAAAGGCCGCGGGCGGCTGGAAATTGTCGCGCCCTTCGGCAGTATCGGCAGCCCCGTCGCGCCCTACACGTTGATCGCGTCGCCCGCGCCGTTTGCGTATCCGACCGCGACGCTCGGCGGTGTGATGGGCGAAGTTCGCCAGCCGATCAGCGATGATCCGCTCCTTTTCGACCTCGATCCGAATAACGACACGATCAACGGCCAAATGCGGCTGACCGCCGCCGAAGTAGAGAGTATTCTCGCGCTAGCGGCCGAGCGGGCGGGAATCACGCGCGGCGGCATTCGGCTGCCGCGCGGACAAGCCGCGCAGGTTTTCATTACCGTGGTCAGCAATCCCGACGCGCCGGGCGTCGCCCCGACTGTGCTCGGCACGTTTCGCACGCCCGATGCGACAATGTTCAGTTGGGATGTGGCGGTCCAAAAGGCGCGCACGGCGGTTTTTTTCTCCAGCCCGCTCGCGGCGCCATACTTGCCCGACGAGTTGGAAGGGCTGGCCTTCTCGACGCGCACCGTCGGTTTCCTCGCGCAAAGCCTCTATCCGCCTGGCATCGCGGGTACACAGCCCGGCCCGCTCAACGGGTTGCAAACGACGCTCTCGACCTCGCCGGCCGATCCAAACCTGCCCAACGGCTTCACGATTTTCCCCGGCGGCTTTGGGCTGTATCGCAACGGCGTGTTGATTGGCGCCATCGGCGTCAGCGGCGATGGCGTGGACCAAGACGACATTATTGGCGCAGCGGGCACGGTGAATTTTTTGGCTCCCGATTCGATCCGCGCTGACTTCTTCAGTTTCCAAGGCGCGCGCCTGCCCTATGCGAAATTTCCGCGCAATCCGACTCTGTAGCGCTGTCGAAGTACCTGCGACTCACGGTTTCTTGGCCGGTGTTTCACGGGCAGCGAGGTATTCGGAGACGGTCACGAAGCGGCAACCCTGATCGTGCAGATAGACAACTGTTTTTTTGAAATTCTCGAAGCGTTGATCATCCCATTGGTTTGGATGTCCTTGGATCGCAACGTACGGCAGCGTGGCCCTCTTCTTTTCAAAGTTTTCCTTGAGCTGCTCGGGATTGGGCACAAACAGCGGTCGCTCCAATTCCAGTAGGCGCTGAATGACCACCTTGCTGGTGCGGACGCCTTTGGGTGGGCCATAGAACCATACCAATCGGATTTGCGAAATCCCCTCCAACGCCTCATAGGTGGCGGCGTCCACGGCCGTGCTGTGCGGCCCAAACGCAACCATCTCCACGCCTGTCTTCTCCTTCACCAGCGCCAGAGATTTGTTGAACATCGCCGCTTGATCCGCTGCCGTGCCGCCGATGTATTCGGCCTGCCGCCCATCCACCTTTAAGGCGTCAGGAAATCGGTTGTAAAAGCCGTGATGCCAGAACTCAATCAGTCCCGAGGCGTGACGCTCCTGGATCCACTTCACGTAAGCGGGGCAATCGCCTTCGAGAGATTCGGAAATGATGCCAAAGTTGGCTTTGAGATTTTCGGCGGCGAGGAAATCGGCGACCCGCTGCCAACGCGGTGACACGGCCGCTTTGGGATTGGTGGTGTGATGCACCAGATCGTCGAGCTTGAGCAGAACGACTGGAGCGTTGTCGGCGGCGGGACAGATGGCCGTGAGGAATAGGACGGCGAAGAAAGGCAAGGTGCGAAGAAGTGCTTTCATGCGTGTTTGATACACGCTCCCCTGAATCAAAGCAAGCAGTTGACCCGCAGTAGCTACTGCCCACGGCGAATGAGGCGGTCAGACGGCGTCCGCGCAGGAGCAGGAGGTTCAGGCTCACGCTGAAAAACCTGTGGTGGTTTCTGCGGAAGAGCGTCATCCACAGTGTAAGGCTGGCCGTCAGCATGAAGGAGAAATTTTCGCATCTCTTGTACCGTGAACGGACGCGAACCGCGGCGACCGAAGACGACGGTTTGATTGCCGGTCTCGTCCACGACACGATCTCGATCGAGTCCGCGCGAAACGGCAACCGCTTCGCCGTGCGTCTTGAACGTCGCGATGAGTTTCGGATTGAGACGAGGGCTGAAGCCCATGTGTTCGGGGACGTTTTCGGGAGAGATGAGTTGCAGCACGCGCAGGCCGTTCTTGCCGTCGGCGACCAACGCGAACATGGAAGCGCTGACTGACCCGATTTGCAAGGCGCGGGTATCGTTGAGCGCGCCCTCCGCGTTGTACATTTGAATGAGCTTCGGCTTTTCGGGGTTTTCGATGTCAATGATTGCCAATCCTTCCGCGCCGTTCGGAACGTACGCGTACGTGCGCGCGACATAGAGTCGTCCCGCTTGCTTGAGCGGCACGGACGCAACGGGCTTCGGCTGGGTCGGCTCGGAAATGTCCACGATTTTCAAGCCTTCCTCGTCGGTGATGAACGCGTAGCGGAATTGCACGGCGACAGCGCGCGGATTTTTGAGGAAATCGCCCGCCAATTCGCCTGCGACCTTCGGTTTCGCCGGGTCGTCAATGTCCACGACGACGAGGCCGCGTTTGCAGGTGACGTAAAGCCAGCGGCCTGCGACAAAGCTGTGGGTCGCGCCGCTGAGTTTGCCGTCGGGATTGAAGACGACATCTTTCTTGAGAAAATTGTTTTCGGGATTGCCGTCCACGAGGGTTGCGACATTGATGATGACCAGCCCTTCGTCACGGTCGGTGACATAGACGTAGGCGTAGAGCGGATGAATCGGTTGCTCCTCGTTTTCGGGGAGGCGCACGCGCGCGGGATCGAGCGCGAGCGTACTCGGCAACGCGACGCTGGTGGTGTAGCTGGTCTTTACGGAGGTGCGCTGGCCGAGCGGTGATACGGGCGCAGTGACGATGCGTTCGGAGAATCCTTTTTGGTCAATGTTGGCGACATCGAATACCTCGAACCCACCGGCGCCGTTGGCGGTGTAGAGGTATTCGCCGCGCACCGTGAGATCGAGGATTTCTTCGCCGTGATGGTGATGAGCCTCTTTGAGCTCGCGGCGCGCCGCTTCGTGCTTCGCGAAGTTGTCGGGATAGGCAAGCTTATGCAGATGGCTGCCGAGAGCGGCTTGCGGTTCGGGTTGCTCGGTCCAAGCGACGCTGTAGAGACCGTCCTTGCCCGCGCCGACATACGCGTAGCGGCCAAAGAAATTAACCGTGCCAGTGCCAAAGCCAAGAAGCTGGGTCATCCAAGCATTATTGTCGTTTTGTTTCGAGAGATGACAGTCGGTACAGCCCTTCGTCGTCCCCACACTGCTGGTGGTGTGCGGAAAGTGTGGATTGAACGCCTGCCCGCTGTAGCCTTCGGCGCTGATGGTTTGCTGTTGCGAATAGACCCATTCGCGATTCGGGTTCTGCGATCCGACCAGTACCGCGCTGGACGAGCGGATGACGGCGAGGCGGTTCTTCTTCACCGTCCCGTCAATGCCAAGCTGAAACACATCGTCACGGACAACCTGTGGATTGTAGCTGGTGTAATTGCGGCTGGTGATTCCCTCGAATTTGTTTGTCGGTACTCGTTGGTTGGCTTTCATCGGCAAATGACAGCCGAAACAACTTGTTGCCCAGCTCGTATGGCAAACCTGACAGGAGATATTACCGTTGTCGTGGGCGAGCGCTTTCGGGCAATCGGCGGTGGGTGGCACATCCCCCCAAGTCGCGCCATCCCGGCGCACGGTTTTGGCGTAGCGCGACTTCGCGTTGTAGTGCGGCGACTGCGGATCAATCGTGTCCGTCGTCTGTGGCACTTCCCATCGGCGATCAGGCGACATCATCGAGCGTTGATACAATTTTTTTCCGATCCATTCAAAGCGCGGCCCGAAAGGAGTGGAGGTTTTTGCTAGGTCAATTTGCCCTGCGTTGCCGCTGGTGACCAGCGTCGGGCGGGCGTTGACTGTCCCGTGGCAATCAATGCACTCGATCGTCGTGGCGGCGCGCGGTTCGCCGTAGAGGTTGCCGTTGCCGTGCACGTCGGCCTCGAAATGACAATCCGCACAATGCATCCCGCGCGCGAGATGAACGTCCTTGAGATGCACGGCTTTCGCAAACTTCTGCGGGTCATCGTGCCCGATGGGCTTGTCGTCGAGGGTAAGCAAGTTTCCTTTGCGATCTTTCTTGAACACGCCTCGGAAAATCCAGCCGTGCCCGTGATAGTCGGCAAACTGCGTGTGCTGCAACTTCGGATTCAGCTCCGCGACCTTTTCCAGAAAATCGAGATCGCCCCACAACCCGCGCGCGGCGGCTGCTTCGGGATTCTTTCGCAGCGACGCAGCCAGCTCGGCTTCGGTCGGGTTTTTCTGCCGCTTCGGATACAGGTGCTCGCCGTCACTTTCCTGATCCCACCACGTATAGCCGAGGTAAGGGTTTACAAATAGATTGCCCTGATGCATGTGGCAGGTCATACATTGGCTTGTCGGGATACTGCGGGTCAATTGATGCTTAATCGGATGGCTGCGCTCGCGCTTGGAGATTTGTGAGTCGCTGCTGAAGCTCAATCCTTGATGGCCATATTTGCTCCACCAATCCGAGTTGGTTGGCGAACGGTCGTTCGCATAGACCACATGGCAGGCGGAGCAACCGCTACTTCGATAATCGCCGGGGTGGTCGTTCGATCCCATGAATCCGAGCAGCGGATCGTGGAGCCGGGTTTTTTGCAGATTCAGAAAAACGGGGTCAATGCGATTGAGCGTTCCCAATCCGCGCTCGCTGAGCCGTCGCAAGGGACGACCCGGCGGCTCGGTCGTCGTTGGGTTGCCGAGTTGGAGTTGCTTTTCGCCGCCTTTCTCGAAAATTCGGAGAATATTGCCGGGCTGGCTCAGCGCGAAACGCGGCAGCGGATCGAGATAGGGCAAAACGCCGAATCGGCGTGTCTCCTCGACCGTGACAGGCGTAGGGTTCACGAGGCGGAGCGGCGCGCCGTCTGCGCCGTAGGCTTGTCCGTAGCGGTAATTCTTGAACGGCACGCTGCCGTTGTTGTAGAGGGCCGCGCCCCAAAGCATCGCGCCGTGATTCATCATGCTGAGTGGTACACGGCTCACGATTTCCTTGTGACAAAGTCCGCACGCCTGCTCTGCCACGCGGAGGTCGCCGGGGTTGACGAAACGAACGAACTCCGCCGACTCGTGATTGAGCAGCACGCTGGAATCGTTCGGGTTCGCGGAACTTTCCCAGAAAATCGGATTTCGCGGCGCAACGTGCGCCTTGCGAATCGTCAACCCAGGCGTCGCGTTGCCGCCGTGACAATCCGTACAGCCCAGCACCACGCTCGGCGACGAGTGCATGGAGGGATTTTCGATGTCCTTATGACACTCCACACATCCGCGACTCTTCCGCATTGCTTCTCCGGGTGTCTGATCAATCCAATTCCGTTCCTTGGCCGGCCGCACTGCAGGCAAATCGCGCGGCACGGAAATCGGCGGCCCATAACCCGCGTCTTGTGCCGCCGCAGCCACGACGAATAATAGAAGGATTGTTATGACCTTTCCCATATTTAGTAAGTGAGTGTAACCGCGACCAGCGCGCTGTAAAGGAAATCGTCCGTTGCGCCGCGGTCGCCGCGCGGGTTGTAGCCCGGCACGGGATCGGTGTTGCGACGATAGATGTCTCGGTAACCGCTGCCGGGGATGAGCGCGCCGACGCCGGCCGAGACAATGACGTTGTCGGTCAGTTGTGGGCGATATTGAAAGCCGAGGCTGAGATCGAGACCGATCTCGGAGCGAGCTTGGTTTGTGAGCAACGCGGTCTTGATCGGATCGGTCTCAGCAAAGCGCAGATAATTTGCATTCAAGAATCCTCGCAGCTTCGGTGTCACTTCCACCTCCGTGCCGACGCCGAAGATGAACACACCCGGATTGACGAAGTTCGATTGCCCCTCAGTCTTGCTCGTGCGCAAGTTCGGCACGAGACTGTTGCGCTGTTTCAGCGCAACCGACGTGCCCGCGAGGCCGAACCCTTGTCGGGACCAGTAACTAAACGGCCCGCCTGTAATATTCGGATTATCCACGATGCTGTCAAAGCCGCCGCCCGTGCCGTCCTCTGCGTCGCCATCGCCACTCGCGTAGAAGAAGCTCGCTTTGTAACGAATCCAATCTCGGTCATACGATACCTCCAACGCGGCCATCTGTGCGTTGATGTTCACTTCGCGTCCTGCCAGGCCGTTCAGTTCGTCGCAGCCGAAGACTTGATAAAACTGATGCGTCGCGTTCCAGCGCCCGATGTGGCCGTCGCCCGCCCAGCCGAAATAGTAGGCGCGAACGCTGTGCGGCTCGACCGTGCCGAGAGGCGCGGGTCGCGCGATGTTGCCGTTGTCGTCGTAGTGCGTGTAGCCGTCGTCCAGATTCGCGTGAAAACTGAGCTGCGCGTTGTAGCCCGAGACGAGAAAATCCTGCCGAAACACGTTGGCGATCACGACGCGCTGGTCGCGCGCATCGAACGTGTTCAACTCCGAGTTCGTGTCCTTCTCGCGCATGTCGAACACGGCGAGATTGTATTGCCAGCGATTGTTGTCGGCGTTGCCGAAAAACCGCAGGCCGAGATTGGTGTCGTTGAACACAAACCCGCGAAAGTCGCTGTTAAAAACCTGATTACCCAGTCGCGCCGCCGCAAAATCGTAGTTCGCCGACAAATCGCCGAGATGTAGCTCGCCGAACCACTGTTGCAGCGTCACGAAACCGTCGGTTCGATCGGTGCCGTGACGCGGATTGGGATTGATGACGGTCGTCTCGCGCGTCGCGGTGTAGTTGATGTTCGCGATGGGCTGCAAACGCACCGACCAATGAATAGGCTGGAACACCGTCTCGCCTCGGAAGAGATCCGCGGTGAATGAGAAATAATTTTGCAGCAGCAATTGCTCGCCTCGCCCGAAAAATTCCGCGCTCTTCGGATCCTCGGAACTGACCGCGCTTGGCGTCGGCAGCCGCCGCGACTCGAAGACCGTCTCCGAGCTGAGCGTGAGGTTGAGGAAAACATCCTGCCCGAAAATCGGCGCGTCGCCTTTCAATACACTCTGCCGATATGGATGCCACATCATCGGCGTCGGCGCGGCATACGGCGTCTCCGTGTCGCCCGCTGTGTAACGCCGCCAGGGCGCAAATCCAATCTGCCAGCGATCTCCCTTGGGTTCGCTGTGCGGCGGATAGCCCAGCCCGCGACGCGCGATTGGATACGCGGGGCTTCCCCATTGGGTTTCGATCCGCTCGAATCGTCGCACGCGCTCGCGCGGCAGTTTCAACTCGGTAGGCAGCGCCGCCAACTCGGCACGAAGCGGCACGTCAGGTTCGACCTCCACGATCTCGACGCGACGGACACCGGCGCGCGGTAATTGCAGCGCTTCAGGCAGCGGCTCGCTCCCATAATGCGGCCGTTGCGGTTCGTCAAAAAGCGGTTTTGGGATCGCGGCGCGCGGTACCGGCCCGCTCGGTGGATCGGAATTGAATACCGACGGTGACAGCGGCGGCGCGCCGACGCTGATGCGAATTTGGATTTTTAATTGCACGCGCCATTCCTCCATGCGGGACAGCACGGGCGATGCGGTCGGGTCGGGATCAAACTCCGTGGGCGATTTCGGCGGCTGCCCTTCGCTGACGGTTTGATGCGGCTTGAGCGGCTCTTCCGTCTGCGCCGAACTACCCGCCAATAAAGCAGCGCTCGCGATGACGATTATAATTTTGGGAGATCGTTTCACGGTCATTTCGCGGTAACGGTGTGATAGCTATGGCAGGTCGCACAGCTGTGGGCGACGCCGCCTTGCGGGCCGTGGCAGGTAGCGCAGGTCGCTTGATTCGGCAGCAAAATGTCAGCCGTGGATTGGCTGCGGACAACGTCGTGGCAGGTCACACAGGAAACGTGCGCGTGTTTGGCGTGATGAAAGCTGCTGCGTATGAGCCAGCGATCCGGAAGGATCGGTTTCGTGACGATTGGCGCGCCGTCGGCGGCTTTGACCTCGTGACAATACGCGCAGCCCGCGAAACGCGCGCGGCCTTGTTCGGGCAAATCGCCGACGCGCGGCGCGGGCGCAGTGTGCTCGGTGCTGAAAAACACGGCGCGCTCTAGGTCGTCACCGCTCGGATATTGCTCGCGGAGTTGATCGAGTTGACGAGCAACGAAATTTTCCAACTCGTGCTTGGCCGTGATGCTGCGCCCGCGCGCGCCGAAGTCGGCGTATTGCGTCGGCAGACTGCGCAGGAACGCGCGCACCGCCGCCGCATCGCCGTGCGGCAGCGTCAGCTCTGGATTGCGCGCGTCGAATTGGAGCGCGTGACAGGTTTTGCAATTGGCTTCAAAGGATATTTTCTGGTGATACACGCCGTCGGCGTCGGGCTTGTGGCAATCGGCGCAGGCGAGTTTCTTGCCGCCGACCAGCGGGATGTCGTCAGCGAAATGGCGCGCGTGATTGAAGCGCAGTGTGTTGGTTTCTTTGAGTTTCTCTGCGGAAATCTGAAACTCGGGATGATCGGCAAAGCTCTGCAAAACCTGCGTGTAGCCGCGTTCAGGCCGCGGCACGCGGAAGAGCACGCGATTGTGCGCAGGGCGATAGTTGAAGATTTCGAGAGTGAGGGTTTTGCCTTTCTGAAACGACGCTTCCATGATCGCGGCACTGCCGTGACAGGTGACACAATGAGAGTTGTCGGGTGGCGCGATCGGGCCGCCGCCTTTGTGTTCTTGATGGCACGCGGAGCAGGAGTAGTCCCACACGACGTTCGGCTGGTGAAAATTGCGCGCGGTGTGGCAGCGCGCGCAGTTTTGGTCGAGCGCCGTCGCGTGCGGCGGCGCGGTGGAGAGCGCGGCGTGCCATTGGAGTGGCGATGGCTCGGCACGGAACGCGGCTTGCATCCAGCCGGCGGGATTTTCTTTCGCAGCGGCGGCGTGACAGGCGGCGCAGCCGTACGGCGTGTCGAGGCCCGCGATTTTCTTCGCGAACGCGGCGCTGGAGTGCGGCGCGGAGAGCGGCGCGGGTGAGATGAATCGGAACCGCAGCGGGCCGCAAAACACGACGAGAAGTGCGCCGAGGGTAAGTGATACAATCGTAAGCGTGAAAATGCGGCGCTTGGCTTTCATGCTGCGAGTGGGAGCGCACTTGGGGATCGCGCGGCTGCACGTGCCGTCGGGGAGCGGGCCAAGCTCGCACGGGCCGCCGTGTTGTTTTGGCCGCGTGCATTTGTGGCGACCTTTGGTTTCGCCGTTTTTTAGATCCAGCAGCGGCGCGCACTCGAACGTAGCCCGACAACGTCCATTGGGCGACGGGCCAATCCGGCATGGTTTGCCATCGGCGGCATGGCCGCAGACCCAGTTATCGTTCGGGCGTGCATACTGGCTGGCGTCGAAATCGGGAGTGGGTAGTTGTTCCTTCATCGCGCGCCTCCGGAGAAAGCGAATACGAGAACGATGTGAAGCAGTGTGAAAAGAAGAAGGCTGTAGGTAAGCGGCACGTGAACAAAGAGCCAGAGCTTGAGTGTGAGCTGGAGCGCGTACTGGTAATCGAGACCGTCTTTGCGGCGAACGAGATCGGCGATTTGATCGAGCGTGCTACGCTCTTGCTCGTTGAGAAATCGATGAAGGTCGCCGATTTTGTTCTGGAGCGAGTTTAGCGGGCTACGGACTTCGAAGACGTGCAGCCAAAAATTCTGCGTGCGCGCAAAAAAACCGTGGAGTTGGTGCGTGTAAAAATCGGCGATGATCGGCGAGCGGTTGTCGGCGACGGACTTGAGCGCGAGCGCCTCCACTTGCTCTTGCAGCGCGCGGCGGACGACGGGAATGAGATCAAAAACCACTTCACTGCCGCGCGTGGTGAGACGTCGCGGCAATGTCCGCGAGAGAAAAAGGCCGGCGAAACCGCTCAGCATCACCAGCGCATAAAACGCGGCGAGTGCGCCTTCGAACCAGCCGCTTGGCCAACGCCAACGGACGTGGAGACCGAAGAGCAGCGCCGTGAATAGCCCGACGTAGATGTGAAATTGCAGCCACGTTTCCGAGCTAAGCAACGGCAAAAAGGGTAGCCGTTTGCGCACCCCATAGAGCGCGAGAAACAGAATCGACACAAAGAGCAGCCAGCCATAAAGATCGCTCAAGCGCGGGCGCGCGAGCGCGACGGAAGCATGCGCGGTCAGCAAAAAAACAGCCGCGAACACGACCAGCGCGATTCCCATCGAGCGCCGTTTGTCGAAGTTAATCATCGTTCAAGCCAGTCTTGAAAATCAGTGAGACGAGTGAGGTCGGCGCGAATAAGGGCGCCGTGTGGGCAAGCGCGTTGGCAGGCGGGCCCGCCGTATTGCTCGACGCAGAGATCGCATTTGGTTGCCTTGAGAATCGGCTTCAGTTCTTTGTCTACCATGAACGCCCCCGCTTCGTTCCGGATTTCAACCATGCGAATGGCATCGTAGGGACAGTTGTTGGCGCAAAGATTACAGCCGATACAGGTTGTTTGATTGATAACAACTTGACCACCCAACGGATCGCGATGGATCGCGCCCGTTGGACAGCCGATCATACAAACGGGGTCGGCGCAGTGCATACAGGCGTTGGCGACCATGAGGTTGCCACTGATGGGGCCGTGGCGCAGGAAGCGTGGGTTGTTGTCGTGGGCGACGGCGCAAGCACGAACGCATTCGTCGCAACGGGTGCAGAGGTCGAGGTTGATGACCATCGCGGCGGTGCCGTTGTAAAACCGATGCTCGGCGAAAAACTCCATCTGATCGTGGCCGATGTGAGCCTCGACGGCGGTAGACGATGCGCGTCGCTCGATTGGCATATTGGTTTCGCGCGGTGTGATGAGTTGTGGTAACTCATTTTCAGGCAGCGTAGGCAGGACGATTTCTTCCATGACGGCGGTGGAAATGAAGAGCACATGCGTATAGCCTAGCGCACGAAGGGTGTATTGGAGGGGTACAGTTTGGGTTTTGCGACGCCAATTGTGGGCAATCTCCTCCAATCCATAGGGATACCCACAGCCCAAGTAATTGAGCGTGCGGTGACTGTGGCCGAAGCGTTGGCTGAGGCGCGCAAAACCTGCGCGAATAAAGGTGACACCGTTGGGATAGTCTCCTTCCGTGGCGATGAGTGGTTCTTGCACGGGTTGGATTGTCCCCGCTTTGGCAAGCCGCTTGTAAGAACCTGACCAATCATATTCTCCGTAGGTGGCGAATTCTGTCTGTGCGATGACGGTTTGCAATTGGGCGTCACTTAGGTGGCGAAACAAAGGCATGGCACGCAGAAATGTTTCGAGTGCGCGGTCGCGATAAGTGCGATCAATGTGCTCGCGCCAGGTTTTGTCATAGCGCATCAAATCACGTAATCCTTGCCAGCGGATTTCGAGTAGCTCCGTAAAGAGGCTCTCGGCGACAACCGTGGCGGTCCGTGGCATACGGCTTAGAGCGGCCAATTCCCCGAAAAACTCTCCCGATTCCAGAGTCGCTGTTCGATGTCCTTCCAAGATTCGGGGCAGGTCTTGAAGGAAAATTCGCGTCTCACGGCTATGTTCGCTCTGGGATTCGCCTTGGCGGTATCCGGTCGGCTCCATGACGCGACGCACCTCCGCCTCCTTTGCGTTGGTCCACAATTGCGTGAGCACCCCCCATAGCCCTTTGGGATGGCGCACTCGCCGACCTAGCATGGAGGCGGGTAATCCCGGAGCAAGCACGACTCGCGCCTTGCCTGAGACGACGAGAAATGCCGAAGTCCCGTGGTCCCCTTCACGCACGACGATTTCTCCGTGCCGAAAGCGATGCAGGCGCGTGTCTTGCCGAAGGATGCCGCGCAGCGGAATTGTTCGTGGAAATTTCGTGGCGTCCATTTTGGAAAACGGAGCGTGGCAAAGCAGCCGATCCACGTCGGATTCTTTCATGTCCGGGTCGAACGAGACTGCCCAACGTTGCGGGCGTTCGATGATGTGCGGGGTTTCCATGTTAGGCGTCCAATATTAAATTCGTTTTCGGCCGACAGATACACGTCAAACACGACCCTTTCTCGGGCACCGCGCCCTGCTCGACGAGATACTCGACCTCCCCCGATTTGACCGCGACGAGGCACGTGCCACAATTGCCCGCGCGACAGCCGCTCTCGATCTTCACGCCCGCTTTGTCGGCCAACTCCAGCACGGACACAAAAAGCGGATTCCATCGAGCCGTCTTGCCTGTTCGCGCAAATGTTACTTCCAACGCCGCCGCGGCCGCGCCGCCGGGCACGTGGCGCACGATGGTTTGCTTCACCGTCGCCGGACCGAACGCTTCCATGCGAACGGCCGCGTCAGGCACGCCCCACGCTTTCAGCCCGCTCTGAATGTCCTGCATCATTGTGGGCGGACCGCAAATGAAGAAGAGATAGTTGTTGGACGGCAACAACGTTTTCAGCAATTCCGTCGTTACGTGGCCGCGATGTTGAAAGTCGTGGCCTTCGCAGTCTTCGGGTGTCGGTCGGCTATAGCAAACATGCAAACGGATGTTCGGGTGTTCGCGGGTGAGGCGCGCGAGATGTTCCTTCTGGATATGGTCGGTGTCGTTGCGCGCGCCGTGGATAAACCATACCTCGCGCCGGTCGCCAGCCGCAACGAGGGCGTTGACCATACTTAGCATCGGCGTGATGCCGACGCCGCCGGAAATGAGAACCACGGGCGTTGGTTTTTCGAGGTCGAGGTAAAAATTGCCCGTAGGTGATTTTACATCGAGAATGTCACTCTCTTGGACGGTGTCGCAGAAAAAGCTCGAGGCCAATCCTGGTTTTCCACCCGGTTGATCGTGCGGCGGCGCGACTTTTTTGATGGTGACACGGTAGCAATCGGATCGCCCGCAATCCGAGAGCGAGTAGCAGCGAACGACGGGTTTGTCTTGGCCGGGGATGTTTAGCGAGAAGGTGAGGTACTGACCTGGCTTGTAAGCGGGTAGCGGCCGTCCGTCGTACGGCTGGAGATGAAACGAAAAAACATTGCCGCACTCGCGCACTTTGCGGGCGACCTTGAACTTACGGTAACCATTCCAGAGCGCTTGCGCCTGTTCGGCCTCGCGCCATTGTGCCGCGGCGGTTTTGACCAATAATTCCAGCCGCTCGCGCGCGAGACTGCGCTCTTGTTCTTCAAACACGATGCGGCGCAGTTGACCCAAAACCAGAAGTAACACCTGCGCTAGGACGGCCGCGCAAATGACGCTGCCGATAATCAGCCCCATTTCCCCACCTGAGGCAAGCGCAACGGCAATAATTAGTGGTTGCATTTCACCCCCTACTGCAGATTAACATACTAATTGTGCGCTGTACACTTTTCTGCTGTGTCATGTTTTTGGCGACTGCGTTCATGGCGCGTGCGCAAGAAACAAAAGAAGTCGGGTCGAAATTTCTCGGCGCTGAATCCTGTAGTTCGTCCTCGTGTCATGGTGGCGCGAGCGCCACTCGCAACCAAAATCTCGTCTGGTCGCAACGCGATTTTCACTCTCGCGCTTTTGCCACGCTCACCACCGCCCGTTCCTCCCGCATTGCCGAGGCACTCAAAATCGCCGAGCCAGCCCAAAGCGCAAGCTGCACCGTTTGCCACGCGCCCTTTCACGAAGTCCCCCTCGCCAAACGTGCCGCTGCGCTCAACGCAACCGTAGGCGTTTCATGCGAAACCTGCCACGGCGCGGCCGAGCCGTGGCTGCGCGGCCACACACGCGCCGATTGGACGCACGCCGACCGCGTCGCCGCCGGGATGCGCGATCTACGCGATTTATATGTGCGCGCAAACGCCTGCGTTGCCTGCCATCAGAATCTCGACACGGAGTTGTTGAAGGCAGGTCATCCCGAATTGATCTTCGAGCTGGACGGCCAAGCTGTCGCGCAACCCAAACACTGGCGAGAGCGTCCCGGCTGGTCGGGCGCGCAAACGTGGCTGGTCGGCCAGGCCGTCGCCCTGCGCGAAGTAAGCTGGCAACTCTCCCGCCAGTCCGCGCCCGACGAAAAACTCGCCGCCCGCCAAAGCGCACTGCTCTGGCTGCTGCAGAAATCGGGAGAACTGGACGCGCGCGCTGATGGAGAAAAACAGGCGCAGAACGCTGCCGACGATACTCCTTGTGTAGATCTCGGTGGTCGCCGTATC
>CAYGDP010000006.1:22362-204881 GCA_964348665.1 uncultured Verrucomicrobiota bacterium | reverse complement strand
TCGAGGCGGGCGGCGCGGCTCGTTTCCAAAAGGTGTACATGCTTCGGCGATATAACTTCTCGCCTTTATCCTGCCGGTAATCGCGGGTATTGCTGCCAATCATCGCCACCGCTTCCCAGACCCCGGGGGGTTGATATGGCTTTACACTCGGGCCGCCGATCTGGTCCACCAACAATCCGCTGATCGCCAACGTGTAGTCGCGAATCATTTCACCGTCCATCCGGAATCGCGGTCCGCGCGACAACAGGCGGTTCTGCGGATCACGATCCAGTTTTTCCCGCGTGGTCATGGCCGCCTGGCGATACGCCGCCGAGGTAACCATCAACCGAAACATCTTCTTCACATCCCACCCGCTCTCTCGAAATTCGACCGCCAGCCAATCGAGCAGTTCGGGATGCGATGGATTCTCACCCATGATGCCAAAATCTTCGCTGGTTTTGACCAACCCGGTGCCAAAAATTTCCTGCCAGAACCGATTGACCGTCACTCGCGCTGTCAGCGGATTTTCCGGCGCCACGAGCCACTGGGCCAGGCCGAGACGATTGGAGGGCGCCCCGGCCGGCATGGGATTGAGCGCGCTCAAGACCGCCGGGGTCACCTCTTCCCGTGGTTGATCGTATTGGCCGCGAAACAGCACACGCGCTTTGGGCGGCATTGGTTTTTCCTGCATCACGAACGTAACCGGGCTTCGTTTTTGGATCCGATCCAGCTCCATTTCCAAATCCGCCATGACATCTTTCAACGCGGCATACGGTTTATCCTGCGTCTTCAAATAATATTTCCGGATCGTCTCGTCTCTTCCCGCGGCATTCGGATTTGCCGCGACTGCGCGGATTTCACCGGCGTTATACAGGCTCGCGACTTCGTCCGCATCGAGTTTACGGCGGTAAAACCGAACATCCTGCACGCTGCCGTTTGCCAAGTGAGAACTTTTACTCCGCGCGCCAATGCGCGTGGGGACTTGGGTTCGAATTGTCTCTTTGACTTCTTTTTGCTCGGAATTGGACTTTACAGAAACGCCATTGACATAAATCTTCAAGCCCGTGGACTTGCTGTTGCCGTTGTAGGTGACGAAAATGTGGTTCCATTCGTTCGGCTTGACGACGTCCTCGGTCGCAAACACTTTGACCGCGTTGACAGGCCATTTGTGAATGATGTGGGCTGCAACGCGACGACCATTATTTTCCAGCCACAAATCCCATCCGCGATAGTCGGAGCCTTCATCCATCCGCGCCAGCACGCTCGCGGCAGGAGTTTTGTCGCTCGGTTTCACCCAGGCGCCATAGGAAAATTTGTCCGTTCGCTCCACGTCGCCAACGGCGCCGAGGTCAAACGCCGTCTGGCCGTTGAGATGCAGTATCGCGCCAAGTTTAGGGTCTTGTTTCCACTCCGCCGTTTCCGGCAGCGCGATGGGCGCAGCATCAGCGGAAGCCTCGTTGCGGATGGCGCGCTCAGCATTTCCCCGCAGTGGCAGATAAATTTCCAGTTTATCCTGGTCGGCTGGATGCTCGAATTGTTTGGGGTCGAGATTTTTCCCCCACTCCTTTGTAAGGGGTGCGATTTCATTCTCGCGCGCAGCAATGCGATTGCGTGCGGTTTCAATTTCAGCAGGAAGAGCTTGCAGTCGAGGTGCATCCTCGATTTTCGGCACTCGGATGACCGGCGGGGTGTCCGGAATGTTGCCATCCAGCGCACTCTGCGTCGTGTTTCGGTAAAACGCGGTCATTTGATAAAACTCTTTCGTCGAGATCGGATCGAACTTATGGTCGTGACAAGGCGTGCAGCCGAGAGTAAGCCCCAGCCAAACTTGACCGGTCGTGGCCACACGATCGAGGGCGTAATTGGCTTCGTTTTCTTCCGGGATCGTTCCGCCTTCGTTGGTCGTAATGTTGCACCGCTGGAACCCGGTGGCGATGCGCTGTGCGAGAGTCGGATTCGGAAGCAAATCGCCAGCAAGTTGCTCGATTGTAAACTTGTCAAACGGGACATTATTGTTGAACGCGTTAATCACCCAATCCCGGTACGGCCACATTTCCCGATAATTATCAAAATGAAGCCCATGCGTATCGGCGTACCGGGCCGCGTCCAACCAATACCGCGCGCGATGCTCGCCGTACTGCGGCGATGCCATGAGTTTGTCCACGAACTTCTCGTACGCGTCGGGTGACTTGTCTGCCACGTAGGCCTCGACGTCCTCCAGTTTGGGAGGCAATCCAGTCATATCCAATCCCACGCGTCGTGCCAGAGTACGGCGATCGGCTTCCGACGCGGGTTTGAGTCGGTTTTGCTCGAGCTTGGCAAGAATAAATTGGTCGATGGGGTTTTTCACCCAGCGCGGGTCTTTTACCTTGGGAAGGTCAGGACGTTTCGGCGCGAGAAACGACCAGTGCGGTTCCCATTGAGCGCCCTCCTTGATCCATTGTTGCAAAAGTTGTTTCTGCTGCGGGGTGAGTTTTTTGTTCGACTTCGGCGGCGGCATCAGATCGTCTTCGTCTTTCGCGGTGATCAACTTGACCAGCAAACTCTCCTGCGGTTTGCCGGCCACGACCGGAGTGCCAGCCTCCCGCTTCGTGAACAAACCTTCTGGGCGATCCAACCGCAATTCCCCTTTGCGCGCCGTGGAATCCGGCCCGTGACAGCGGTAGCAGTTGTCGGAGAGAATTGGCCGGATATCGCGATTGAACCGCACTGGCTCTCCCGCCTGCGCCGCGAGCGCGGCGCCGACCCCGATCCAGGGAAACACCCGTAGAGTTTTCCAGCCCAACCAACGATTCCGTTTCATAAGCATCTACCAAGATTAGAGGGCGTTACGTACATCCGCGTTCGATCCAAACATCGCCTCTCTCTACATTGGAAACGCGAGGAAGTGAATGGAGGATTCTGCAATAAATTATGTAAAATCCTCTCGGTCGCGGTTCACGATGGCACTCGCTCCGGATGCTGGTGCGCCCGCTCGCGCTGGCGATATTCGCGAGGCGACACCTTCGTAACGCGCTTGAAATCGCGGCTGAAATAGAATTGGTCGTAGTAGCCCGTTTGCTCGGCGATCTGCGCAATCGTGTCGTTGGTTTCCAGCAAACGACGCTTGGCCTGGTTGATACGCTCGCGTTTCAGCCAATCAATCGGACTGGTGCCGGTGGCGGCTTTGAAATAGCGGAAAAAACTGCTGACACTCATGTTGGCCATGGCCGCCAGATCGCCGATTCGATGCGGTTTGTCGTAATAGAGTCGCATCGCTTCCATCGGCTTGAGCAGCGTCTTGGGAATCTCGCGAGTGTCGGATGGTATCGCCGCGTGGCGCGCTTGAAACAATTGTTTGATCAACGCGGCCACCTCCGCGTGCAAAGCCGCTTCCATTGCCACGGACCGGCGTTTCATAATGCGAAACATCCGACGAAAAATCGCGGCCGTCGTGGTGACGTCCACCCCGCCAAACACAGGCGACCCCGATACGGTCAGTGTTTTGTAAACCTGATCCATATACGGGCCATCCACGCGAATCCAAAAAATCTCCCATGGCGATCCCTCCACCGGCCAGTGTTTGTTGTCGTGATGATTGTAAATCCATCCGATTTGCCCGGGACCCACCGCAAACGAACGTCCTCCCACTTGGATGTATCCGTGCCCCTTCAAGCAGAGCAGAAGTTTGTGTCCCGGATAATTCGGATGCACCCTCTTGTAATCGCGTCCTGCGATCAAATGACCCGCGCGCAACACGCAGTAGAAAATCTGCCTGCTCGCCTCTGTCGGGGTATGGAACAGCGAAACCTGAATCTTCGTTTCGTGGGGGGCCGTTGGCACGGGAGGATATTACATAATCCAGGACACAAACTCCACCCGGAAGTTGGCGAACACGCCGTCCTTCAGCGGCGGAGAATTCGAACCGCGATGTCCTCGGTGTACGCCGGAGAGTGAATGGCGGCAGGTGCGCCAGTCGTTTCGATGTACTCGGTCGTATCCAAGTTGCCGGTGCGGGGATTGATCCATTCCACACGATACCGGCCTTCCGGAAGGGCGAGCGTTAGGATCACACTCGTGCCGCCTTTCACATAAATGGCATATTGCTTTCCTTCTTCAACCAATACGCGTGTTGTGACTTCGGCGCGGGCGGGTTTACCAAATAAATCCGCCGAGACCGTGCCTCCCTGGATGACACTGTTGGAAGGTTTCATTCGAATGAAATCAAAGCTTTCGATGTAATTCTTCAAAATCCGGAGCTGCTTGCGGAGCGCGAGACTGCCGCCGCCGGGTGATTTGTAGGCGAGAAAATCACCGCGAGGATGTTTCGCCGTGAACGAATAGTCGAGATTGTTATAGAGGGCGCCACCGGCGAGAATGAAATCCCACGCTTCAGTTCGATAGAGCACGTCGTCCTTGCCGCGAAATCCGGTCTCGTTCTCGCCGATGACTTTCCGGATGTGAGAGTTCATCGCGATGACATCGGGAGGATGGGTATAATGGAAATTGAAGATGGAAACCGCCGGATGGGGCTTTTCAATCTTGGCGCGACCATTGGCAATGTTGAGACTAATGAGATGCTTGGCGGGAAACTCCCGTTCCGCGGCAACGATTTCGTCCACGACTCGCCGCTGCCAATCCATTGTGACCCCGCCAAAATACGGCTCGTTGCAAACTTCGTAGTAGAGATTGTCAAAGTCGCGGAGTTCGGTAACGGTTTTTCGGACCAACGCGAGCTGGATTTCAGTGAGATCATCGTGCTTAAGCGCGTACACTTCTTCCCGCTTGCAATTGCCGATGCCGTTGATGTTGTTCCTGGCGTTCATAGGGTTGATTGTCCAGAGAATTTCCTCGTAAAACGGGCAGAAGAAATTCAATTCGACGACGATGTTGCGCTTGGCGGCTTGCGCCATAAAATCTTTCAGCCGCGCAAAATACGCGTCGTCCCATTTGGTCAAGTCGAACTTCTCGCCGGCGCGCGCCCAGGGTCCGATGTAACGCTCCAATGCCGGCGCCAGGGTATTATCGGTAATGCCGAATGACGATGGCGCTTCACGATAAACGCCGGAAAACGTGCGCGTGTGATTCAATCCATCCGCCGCGAGCGTCTCCAGATACGCCACATAGTCAAAGTCAAGATTCAGCACCGCGCCGTAGTGTTCGCCCGAAGTAATCAGAATTGTCGGTTTGCCGCGCCACTGGAAGTAGCGCGGATTGTCCGGGTGAAGCTGGATTGGCTCGGCAGCGCTACCGATGACAATACAGGTGGAGGAAATAATGGCAGCAGTCAACAGTCGCATGACCCGATTCTTGCCCAAAACCTGGGAGAAGGTCAATCCTCCACAACAGTCCCCACACAAGCGCTCTTGCATGATCGATTAAAGGAATCTCTGAAAAACGGATGGCACACTTCTATCAGTGTGCCAGGTTTTGGTTTTCGTTTGGAAATGGAGTCGCATCGTTGGATTCACGTCGATTGGCAGATTGACCGTTCGGCTCGCGGTTTTTTTGCCGGGACCTTAAAATGTTGCTGCGACAGAGCGACCGGTGCGGCCACCGCGTTTGCCGTTGTGGCGCGCGGCCGGCTGATCATGGACGCCATAGGCCTTGATGAGATGCGAGTGCATGCTGCCTTTGAGATATTCCTTCCGCAACGCATCCAACAGCTTGTCGCGATTGTCGTACAATCGCTTGATCTTCCGCGGCTTTACTCGCGCCATGGCGTATTGCGTCAGCAACGGCATCGCCACCGTCGAGTCGAGGTAACAGACCACGCTGTCGGGCAGTTTATCCGGGTCCACCTTCCCCCAACTGACGGCTTCGGCGGGCGTGGCACCGCTCAATCCACCGGTATCCGGGCGCGCGTCGGTGATTTGCAGGAAATAATCGTGGCCGCGCTCTGCAAGGCCGAGAACCTCTTGGATTTGCGGCTCGGTTTGGAGGATGAAATTTTTGGGAGAACCGCCCCCGAAGATCAACACGCTGGAGGTGTTCTTTGCCATTTTCGCCGCATAGACAATCGCCGCCGTCTGATTCACGTCTCGGTTCACATCGAACTGCAATTTGTTGTGACGCAGTGACATGGCCGCCACATTCATTCCGAGCGAACTATCCCCGGGCGAGCTGGTAAAAATGGGGACGCCACACTCGTGCGCGGCAGCAATCAGCGATGTGGCAGGAAGCCCCAGCGCTTTTTCCCGCTCCAGCACATACCGCCCGAGCCGGTAGTGCAATTCGTCTGTCCCCATCGTGCATTGAAATTCCGGCTCGGCGATGACGCGACAGATGAATTCGTCGGTATCGAGCAACACCTGATAATCGAAAAGGATATCGTAGATGCGAATGATCTTTTTGCGGCGCAATTCCACGTCGTCCAGAAACGGCGACCCGCGGTGCAACGCCATCCCCAGCCCATAATGGAGATCGTGGTAAACATTCGCGCCTGTCGAGACGATCCAGTCCACGAATCCCGCTTGCATGAGAGGCACGATGCACGCTGTACCAAGTCCGGCGGGAGTCAGCGCCCCGGTCAGGCTCACGCCAACCAGTCCGTCTCCCGCGAGCATTTTGTTGGCAAAAAGCTGGCAGCTCTCACGAAGTCGCGACGAGTTGTAGGCCAGAAACGTGGTGTCCACCAACTCATCCGCCCGCATTTCCCCGCGCACCGGCTTCGGGAGAAGCCGCGGGAATTTTTTGAGTGAATTATTTTCCATACCCGCCACCCCTGTTTAACGATTGCGCGCGCGGCACGCAAGCATTTTCAAGCGATTTTTTACAAATTTTCCCGGCGCTATTTGACGCGCTGATAATCCACGGAAGCAGAAAATCCGGTGAATTCGGCGGTCATGTTCTTGAGCCGTGACTCGAACGGACGAAGCTCCCCGGGAACCATCGCATCCGGCAGCGTGATTTCTTCCCGGTGCGCCGTCGTGGTTTCGGTGTCCGAAATCCTCTTGGTGAGCGTCAGCACGATTCGCACATCGCGAATGGCGTCGCGCAATCCATTTCGGACCTTTCCTCGGACGATGACGTCTGCTGGTGTTGCCGTATCCCGCTGGAATTCCCATCTTGCCGTCTCGACAGTTTGTTCGCGCGTAAACTTTCCCGAATCAATCGGCGGCAGGGGTGGCGGTGGTTTAGTCGGATCCGGCGTTGTCGTAGGTTCCGGGGACGGTTCCGGTTTATCGACGACCGCGACCTTTTCAGGGGCGGGCGGTGGCGATGGGGATTCTTCTGCCACTTCCATTTTTTGCTCGATCTGAAAATCCACTTTCAACGATACCCGGCCATAATTTGGCGGCGCGGTGCTGGCAACAAACTGAAACGCCTTTTCCTCGCCCGGCCCCAGGCGTCCATCGCCCACCCCGCCGCTCCATTGGGCGATTTGTTTGGAGTTGGCGTCTTCTCCGGCATAAAAGGTGGCGGTGATGACAACATCGGAAGCGGGCAGAGCGCCGAAATTTTTGAGCCGCGCCTTGCTGTAGGCCGGTTTATCTTTTTCGGGAGGGGCGATCCGATGTCCGAGAATCCGCACATCGGCCTTGTCGGCGATCAATTTGTCAATCCGCACTTCTGGTTTGGGATCATTGAGCCGTCCTTGCCAAACGACGCGGCTGGGTTTTTCGCCGATACGGAAGTTGGCGACCATGTCGTAGTAATCGAACGTCGCGGTCGCGGGCGAGATAAGCTTGACCGGCAAGGTTTGACCAGGGCCGAGTTTGGGGATGACGATGGGTTTGGATTCCTTGATGACTTCGCCGACGCTGGATTTGTAGGTGATGACCATCTGCACGTCTTCGAGCGGTTTCGCCCCGGCATTTTGCAACTTGAAGGCCGCTTCCATCACCGAGAATCCTTCGCTGGTTTTGCGCGCGCGGCTTAGTTCCCAATTCGAGATCGCCAGTGGCGATTCTTGGGCGCTGATTTTCAACGTCAACAGCAATAACAAACCGATGGATGTGTGCAATTTCACAATTGGGCTGGCAATTTGCCACGAGCCGCGCTACGCGTAAAGCGTATTATGCGAACCATCACTCTTGGACATTCGCCCGACGCGGACGACGCCTTCATGTTTTACGCGCTTGCGCGCAACAAGATAGACACGGGTGGACTGCGATTTGTTCACGAGCTTTGCGACATCCAAACACTCAACGAACGGGCGCACCGCGGAGAACTCGACGTAACCGCGCTCTCGGTCGCCGCGTATCCAAGCGTTGCCAGCCTCTATAATGTAATGTCCTGCGGCGCCAGCATTGGCGATGGATACGGCCCGATCGTTGTGGCAACCCGTCCGATGACCAAGTCACAACTCGCGGTCCGCCGGATTGCCATCCCCGGCGAATTGACCAGCGCATTTCTGGCGTTGCGCCTTTATCTCGGTGAGTTTCAATTTTGTGTCGTCCCGTTCGACAAAATCTTTGACGCGGTCAAGCGTGGTGAAGCAGACGCAGGACTGATCATCCACGAGGGGCAGCTAACCTACGCCCATGAAGGATTTCGCTGCGTGATGGATCTCGGCCGCTGGTGGAAACGCGAGACGGGTCTGCCCCTGCCGCTAGGCGTCAACGGCATCCGCCGCAGTCTCGGTGCGCCGCTCTGCCGACAAATCAACAAAATCTTGCGCGAGAGCATTCGCTACGGGCTGGAGCATCGAAGGGAAGCGGTCGCGCACGCTCGAAAATTCGGGCGGGGACTCGATCGCGCCAAGGCCAACAAGTTTATCGGGATGTACGTAAATGATTTCACGGTCGATCTCGGCTCGCGAGGACGGCTTGGAATCCGTGAATTTCTGCGCCGTGGTCGATCTGCAGGTTTGTTTCCGAGTATCCCTCCTGTAAAATTTGTGAAGAGATAACTCGATGCAACCTCTGACATTATTGTGGGATTTGGCGATCGTTATGACGGTTGCCGCCGTTGTAACCATCGTGTTTCATCGGCTCCGGCAGCCTGTCATTCTGGGGTATATCCTGGCGGGGTTGATTATCGGGCCACACACGCCTCCGTTTCCGTTTGTGAAAGACGAGCAATCCATTCACACTCTCGCCGAACTGGGTGTCATATTCCTGATGTTTACTGTGGGGCTGGAATTCAATCTCCGCAAACTGAAACGATTGGGGGTGGTGGCCACGGTTGCAACAACCGTGGAAGTAATGGGGATGATTTGGTTCGGATATCAAATCGGACGATGGATGAATTGGGGAGCGGGCGACAGTTTTTTTCTGGGAGTCGCCTTGTCGCTTAGCTCCACCATCATCGTCGTAAAGATATTGCGGGAGATGGGAAAAATGCGGGAACCATTTGCCGAGTTTATCCTGGCGGTATTGATCGTGCAGGACGTTGTGGCGATCCTGATGCTGGCAGGAATGTCGGGGATGCGAGAGGTGGGGGAAGTCGCCTGGAATGAACTGCTGCAATCGGGGATGCGGATTGGATTGTTCGCCGCGCTGACTTTGATCTTGGGACTGCTCTCGGTGCCGCGCTTGGTGCGATATATCGTTCGGATCGGCTCAGAAGAAATCCTGGTCATTACTTTGCTTGGCTTGGGGCTGGGTATGGCGTTGTTGGCGGAGAAGATGGGGATGTCCACGGCATTGGGCGCGTTTCTGATGGGCGCTTTGGTCGCCGAGTCCGGCGAAGTGGAACGGATCGAACAGAAAGTCGCTCCGTTGCGCGATGTGTTTGCTGCGTTGTTTTTCGTGTCGGTGGGGATGTTGATTCAGCCGCGGCTTTTGGTGGAGCACAAAGATGCGGTCCTCGTCGCAACCGTCGTGGCGGTCGGCGGCAAAATCGCCGCATCCTTCATTGGCGCGTTCCTGGCGGGTCACGACGAGCGGACTTCCGCTAGAGTCAGCTTTGGCCTAGTACCCATCGGCGAGTTCTCGCTGATCATCGCGTATTTCGCATGGCAACGACATCTGACCAGCGATTTTCTGTATCCCGCGATCGCGGCTACGGCGGCAATCACGACGTTCATGACTCCGTATCTGTTGCGATCGTCGGAGCGCATTGCGGATTCCTTGGAACGGGTGGCGCCGAAACCTTTGGTGACATTTCTTTCTCTCTATGGCCAATGGATCAAAAACCTTCGCGGAGAAGAACGCCGAGCGCTCGTTTGGAAACAAATCCGGCGTTCCCTGCTGCAAATCCTCGCCAATGGAATTGTCATCAACGTATTGTTGCTGGCGGCGACGTTTTCGTCCGACCAACTGAACCGGATCGCCCCCAAACCAGTGTTATTCGAAGGCGATGCCAAGGCGTTACTCTTGACTGCAACAGCCCTGTTGATTCTTCCGTTTCTAATTGCCATGGTCCGCAAATGGCAGGCGGTTACGATGATCTTGAGCGAGGCGGCGCTGCCGTCTCACAAGCCGAATCCATTAGCCATCCAGGTTCGCCAGACGCTTCGCGCGACATTTACATTTGCGGGGATTGCTCTGATTTGTGGCTGGTTGCTGATTGCCAGCGCCTCCCTGTTGCCGCCCTCGCCCGTGCTGCTTGTGTTACTCTTGCCAATGGCAATCACAGCCACACTGCTCTGGAACTCCATGGTGCGCGTCCATTCCCGCATTCAGGCCACAATTCAAAATGCATTTGCGACGAATGAATCATCCCAGTCCGCCGATGCCCATGACCCGGTGATCGAGCTAGTTCGAAACCGATATCCGTGGCTGGCTGAATCTCAAGAAGTCATCCTTCCCGCGGACGCGTACGCGGCAGGCCGCTCCATCCACGAACTCGCCGTGCGCAAGCAAACCGGCGCCACGATCATTGTCATCCGGCAAGGCTCCCAGCAAACAACGAATCCATCCCCCGATACCGTGCTCTTGGCTGGCGATGTGCTGGTGATCCTTGGGGAAACCGACCAGTTGGCGCGCGCAACCAAATTGCTTACGAATAAAACTACACCGCACGCGACCCCGCCGCAGAACCCGCCCGCTGCTCGATAAGGCGGTTCAACTCCGCGATCATCGCAGTATTTTCGCAGATGAGGCGGTATTCAGCCACGAAACTGTACAGATTGAATGCGACCGCGAAAAGACTGACACCCAAGTGAAAATAGTGGAGTGTTTGTTGTTTCGAGGCGGGGTCGTGAAAAAGTCGCGCACCGTCATACGCGCCTCCGAGCAACGTGGCGGTCACGATCAATAGAACGGCGGGATACGCCCACGCGGACATTTTGCCTCGGAACCGGCGGACGCGCCGGGCGTAGCCAGTTTCCGGGTCGTCCGCGATGGCATTACCTTCGACCGCCTCTTTGACACCTTTGCCGCTGCCGCTGAAATGAATAATGACAATACACTGGGTCAGGCAGGTGAACAGGCAAACAACCACACCCGGCCACATGTGCCAAAAGTGTCGGCTGGCTGGATCATAACTCGCCCACCAGCCTAGACCGCATACCGCCAGCAGGAAAATGGAGTTCCAGATCGCTAACCCAAGAAAAATTCGTTTCACGGCAGCCATAGTAGCGGAAACCGAGCCGTGCTGCAAATCGTGTTGACAGTTTTATCCCGCCAGGCAGATACTCCAAGGATGAAGGAGGAAAACGAAGCGTGAGTCAGCAATTCGCACAAATGATCGGGGGAAGAGCGATATTCGTAGTCATCGGCATGGGAATGGTCATTGTCATCTTCCTGACGATCTTTGCCAGCCGATTTGTGAAGGTCGGCCCCAACCAAGTGCTC
This sequence comes from uncultured Verrucomicrobiota bacterium, assembly GCA_964348665.1. Lineage (GTDB taxonomy): Bacteria > Verrucomicrobiota > Verrucomicrobiia > Palsa-1439 > CAYGDP01 > CAYGDP01. Next base: position 193,239 of record CAYGDP010000006.1, on the reverse strand, counting down.
ATCATTTCAGGCAGGCAATATCGCATCATTGGCCCGGATGGCCAGCCCCGGATCGTCGGTTATCGGTTGGTATCGGGCGGCGGCACATTTGTCTGGCCGGTCTTCGAGAAAGCGGACGTGCTCTCGCTCGAAACCATATCTGTCGAGATGCGCGGGTTGCAAATCTCCGATTCGCAGCGGGCAACGGTGGTGGTGGACGCGGTAGCACAGGTGAAAGTGCGCGGCGATGAAGTTTCGATTCGCACGGCGGCAGATAATTTATTGAGTAGGGCTCCCGATGAAATTGGAAAACTTGCCCGGCAAATCATCGAAGGACATTTGCGAACGGTCGTGAGCGTTCTGAAAGCAGACGAAGTCGTGGCGAGCCGCGATGTCGTGCTGGGAAAAGTAAAGGAGCTGGCAGAAATCGATCTGCTCAAGCTGGGGCTGACGGCTAATTCTTTTGTGTTTCACGATATCCGCTGCGTCTAAATCGTTGACACGTGCAGGAAGTTTGTTAGCATCGTCGGCAAGGGAAGATTATGGTAATGCCAATTTTTGCATTTGAGGTGTTGAGCGTGGATGGAGCGTTTGCGATTTGCTTCTGGGTGGGGCTTGTATTTGCGATTATTTCCGGCGTCATGTCGGGTGTGTTTGGTGGGTCGCATGCCGATTCGCCCCATATTGGTGGAGATATAGGCGGGGATGCAGGCGGTCACGCTGACGCGGGTGCGGGACACGGAGATGCGGCTGGCGGTCATGTGGACGGTGGCGGACACGGATTACCAGATTTTCCGGCGATTGGTCCAGTTACCATTTCGACATTTGCCACAGTTTTTGGCGGTACCGGGATGATTTTCCGAGGCATACCTGTTGCCAGCCATCCTGCCCTAAGTGTGCTTCTGGCCACCGGAAGTGCTTTTACTGGCGGTTACTTGGTCTATTTGCTTTTTGCAAAGGTAATTTATGGGATGCAGGCGTCCAGCGAAGTGTTACAACACACTCTCATCGGTCAGTCGGCAACCGTAACGACCAGTATTCCTGCTGACGGCACAGGAGAAATCGTGTATACAGGGGGCAGCGGTCGGCAAAATGCTCCCGCCCGTTCCACGGAAGGTCAGCCGATTCCAACCGGCACGGAAGTTCAGATCACCAAGGTAGTCGGCGGAAGTTTTTACGTAAAACGAAAGGAACCGACGGACGTATCATCCCCGTCATCAACAAAATAGATTGGAGATTGCTATGGAAAACATGTTGTTTGCAGCTGAACTTTTAGGGCTAGGAGTAAAAGGCATCGCGGCGATCGTGGGTATTTTTGGTGGGCTGGCCATTTTCGTCATGATCTACGCCAGCCGCTATACCAAGTGCGGCCCGAACGAGGTGTTGATCATCTCGGGCAAGAAATATCGCATTATCGGTCCAGATGGCCAGCCAAAATCAGTTGGTTACCGCCTGCTACAGGGCGGCGGCACATTTGTGTGGCCAGTGTTTGAAAAAGTGGACGTGCTGTCGCTCGAGTTGCTCACCATTGATGTGCGCACACCCGAAGTCTATACCAAGTTGGGAGTGCCAATTATCGTGGACGGTGTGGCGCAGGTCAAAGTCCGTGGAGAGGACGTCGCCATTCGCACTGCCGCCGAGCAATTTCTTAGCAAAGGCCCGGCAGAAATCCAGAACATCTCGATGCAAACGCTCGAAGGTCACTTGCGCGCCATCCTCGGCACGATGACCGTTGAGGAAATTTATCAAGACCGCGAAGCGTTCGCCCAACGCGTTCAGGGTGTTGCCGCCAATGATCTGGCGAACATGGGTTTGACAATCGTTAGCTTCACCATCCGCGATATCAAAGATAATCACGGGTACCTTGACGCGCTCGGCAAACCGCGTACTGCCGAGGTCAAACGCACTGCCATCATCGCGCAAGCCGAGGCCGACCGCGATTCGGCGATCAAGAGCGCGCAGGCAAACCGGGATGCCACCATTGGCCAGGCACAGTCGAACCGCGACGCCACCATCGGTCAGGCCGAAGCTTCCCGCGATTCATTGGTTGCCCAAGCCGAAGCAACCCGCGCAGGTCAGGTCGCCCAGATTGCTGCCAACACGAAGATCGCCGAGGCAACGCGCAACAACCAGGTGAGCGTGCAGGAATACCAAAAGGACATCAACCAAAAGAAGGCCGAGGCCGAATTGGCGTACGATCTGCAACGCGCCAAATCCAGCCAGGCGGTCAAGGCCGAGCAAGTGCAGATTGACATCATCGAGAAACAGAAACAAATTGAATTACAACAACAGGAAGCCCTCCGCAAAGAGCGCGAATTGGAAGCCACCGTGCGCAAGCCTGCCGACGCTGCTCGGTACAACGTGGAACAGTATGCCGCCGCGGAACGGTTCAAGCGAGAAACGGAAGCGGCGGGCGCGGCTTCCGCCATCAAAGCTACAGGTGTTGCCGAAGCTGAGGCCGCCAAGGCTAAGGGTATCGCGCAGGCCGATGTCATCAAGGCGCAGGGCTTTGCAGAGGCCGATGCGATGGCCAAGAAAGCCGAGAGCTTCAAGCAATACAATGAAGCCGCCGTCATCCAAATGATGATCAACATTTTGCCCGACGTGGCGGGTAAAATATCCGAGCCGTTGTCCAAGACCGACAAAATCACGATTATCAGCAATGGCAATGGTGATAACGCCGGCGCGTCCAAGATCACGGCCGATATCACCACGATCATGTCGCAACTGCCCGCCGTCATGGAATCGCTCACGGGTGTCCAGTTGAATCGTCTCATCGAACAGGTACCCGCGTTGAAAGCCTCAATGGCGAAGGACGAAGAAACGAAGAAGAAATAATTTGTTGGGCGTTGAATCGTTAAATTGTTGAATGGTTAGATCGGCTTGTTACCGTTCCAATGTAACGATTCAACTATTCAACCATTAAACGATTCGCCATGAGACTGTTCGATTCCGTCCTCGCCGCCAACAAAGCCGCGCTCGAAGGTCGCGCGGCCACGGTGGATATGCGGCAGTTTCCCAACGAACTGCCCGTGGCGGCGCTGACCTGCATTGACCCGCGGCTCGAGCCGCTTATCCCCGAAGTTCTCGGTGTCAATGAAGACCTTTTCGTCTGGCTACGCAACGCCGGCAATATCATCACCAGCCCCACCTCCAGCACCGTCCGCTCCATGGCGCTGGCCGTCTTCGTCAAGGGCGCCAAATCCATCTGCATCATCGGCCATACCGATTGCAAAATCGCCAAACTTTCCGTCACCGATCTCCTCTCCAAAATGCAAGCCGCCGGCATCAGCCGCTCCAATATCCCCGTCGGCAATATCAACGAATACTTCGGCGTTTTTTCGAGCGAACAGCAAAACGTCATCAAAGCCTGCCAAATCCTCCGCCAAAGCCCGCTGATCCCGCCCAAAATGCCGATTCATGGAATCCTCGTGGATATCCATACCGGCCGTCTCACGTGGCTGGTCAATGGCTACGATATGCTGGCCTGCCCCGAAGCATCGCAACTCGATGCCGCTGCGCCTCTGGCAGCGTTTGCCGCCATGCCCCAACTTCAAATGCCCACGCTGCAAATGCCTCCTCCGCCAGCCCTGACCGGGATGCAACTTTCTTCACTGCCAACGGCGCCCCCGTTGACTCCAGTTTCCCTCACGCAGATGCCGACCGCCAGCTCGATGCCGTCCGTCGCCACGCAACCTCCCGCCAATCAACCTGCCATCACTCCACTCTGGGAACAAACGGCACCGCTTGTCGCGCAGACGTATGAAGCCGCCCGAGCCAAGGTCAGCGCCGACCATTCCATCCTCGGCAAGGTCATGGAAAAAGTTCAGCCCCATGTCCTCCCCAAAATCGAGTCCGTCCTCGAGCAGGCGCAGGCCGACTTTGCCGAAAAAATGAAAGCACTCGACGCGAAAATGGCGGAGCAAATTCCTACCGTGCAATCCGGCTATGCGCACGCGCAGGAAATCCTCCACGAAAAAGTGGAGCAAAAACTTGGACAGATTGGCGCCAAACTCGGCAAATCTCCCACCGGAGCGCACCCGCACGTAACCGCCGCCCCCGCCCAACCCTACCGCGTCACCGACAAACGATCAGGCGCTTCACCCGCACCTCAGCCTCCGCGCGCTGTTCCGCCGAAAGGCTCCTTCGGCCCGCCCAAAGGTGGTTTCAAATGGCCGGCCAAAAAGAAGTAAGAACATCGTTTGGGAAACTCGCGGGAGACATCAGAAACGATTTGTTATTTGATCGGCGAATAGTCGGTCGGCGTCAGGTATGTCGAGGTGATTTTTTCAACCAGCACGCCATCTTTTTCGCTCTCGGTTTTCGCCCGATTCCATTCCGGGTCGGCAATGAACGCCTTCCAGGACGCCTCGCGCGCTTCCCTGCTTGGATAGGCAAGAATATACACGAGCGTGCGTGAAGCGACGTCGTCCGCCTGTCCGGAAGCTGGCGACGAAGCGGGCGTCCAGTAACCAATCAATTCGATGCCGTGCTTGACAAACAGTTTGTTGGTATGGTTGCGAAATCGCGCGTGCATGACTTCGGTCTTGCCGACATGGGCGATGTAGGTGCGCATTTCAAAGAATCGCGTCTTGGGTTTGTCCTGGGCCAGAGTGCTTGATGTCATCACAAGCGCCAGTGTAGCCGCGAGAGTTGCATAATTCCATTTCATAGTTTCTCCTTTTGTGGAACAGAATAGCAGAGAATCTCGGTAATTGCGGTCAAAATAATTCTCTGACCACAATCGCCTGCTCGACAGAGCCAGAACACGCGGATAGAATTGCCTCGGTGCAACGCCTATCGCCCCGCCCTTATCTCATCGAGGAATTCACCACGACGGTCTGCCCTTTCTGTTTCGCCGAGCGACCGCGGCGGAGCGATGAGGACGGCGTTTTCGTGGATGGGATGTTGGTTAGCCATGATGGAAAAATCTGGCTGCGGCGATTTTGCCCGACCCACGGAGAGACCGAGTCGCTTTACGAGGAGGACGACGAGATTTGGCGTGCCCGGAACGGTTGGAGCACGCCAACGCTGTCCATCACACCCGACCGCGCAGGCAACTGCGGCGGTTTCCCCGACGGCTATCGTGATGGCCTGCCCGCGTCGCACGGCCAACACACTTGCATTCTCCTGCTGAACATCACCGAGCGCTGTAACTACGGCTGCACTACTTGTTACGCGTCCGCCAAAGATCCGAACACGCCTGCGCCTGCTGTGGAGCATCCAAGCATTGAGGAAATCTTGCGCACGGTGGATACAACACTGGCACGGGAAGGCGGTAAACTCGGCGTGCTGATGCTTTCCGGCGGCGAGCCAACCGTTCGACGCGATCTGTCCGAAATCATCACGGCGCTGCTGGATCGCAACATCACACGCATTCTGATCAACACCAACGGCAGACGTATCGCGCGCGACGATCGCTTTCTCGATTTCCTCGGCCAACATCGCCGCAAAATCGAAATCTATCTGCAGTTCGACGGTCTGCGCCCCGCAACCTACCTTGCGCTTCGCAATGAAGATGTCGCTGCCGAAAAACTCAACGCGCTCCAGCGGCTCAACGACGCGGGCGTGTTCACATCGCTCGTGGCGACCGTGAAACGCGGCGTGAACGAAGACGAGATCGGCGACCTTGTGCAACTGGGGCTTTCGACGCCGCGGTGCTCCGGTCTCGCGATCCAACCCATGTTCGGCAGCGGGCGTGCGCCGCAATACGATCCGATGAATCGCACAACCCCGACCGGTGTATTGCGACGGTTGGGCGAGCAGACCCAAGGCACCGTGGACTGGACGGATTTCATCCCGCTGCCTTGTTCTCACAAGGATTGCTGTGACATCACCTACCTTGTCAAAACCAGAGACGGCTCGTGGAAATCGCTGCCCAAGCTGGTTGGTAAAGAAGAATTGAAACGCTGGATCCACGCCGTCAGCAACACGATCACGTTCGATTCCGTGACCGGTAGTGTCGGCGAAATGCTCCACAGCGGCACGTTACAGCGTGTTTTTTCCGAGCAACTCAACGTCCGCGCGCCCGAGCTGGCCTGGGACATCGCCCGCATGTGCGGCTGTCTGCCGGGATTGGTAGAAACCCTCGGCGCAGTCTGGAAACTGACCGGTCATCAGGAAAAGGCGATGGACAAAGCCGCCGAAAATCTTTTCCGCATCACGACAAAGATGTTCATGGACGCGCACACCTTTCACGAAGCCCGCATCCGCCAGTGTTGCGTGCATACCGGGACGTTCGAGAAAGATCCCCGGCGCTATTCGTTCTGTTGGAGGTGGATGTTTGCCGATGCGAATGACGCATGAAACCCCAAGCACCAAATCCCAATTCCCAAAGAAACTCCAAGTTCCAAACTCCAACTGCTGCGTTTGGGGCTTGGGGTTTGGGATTTGGAGATTTTTCGGCCATGACTCTCGGTTCCCTCTTCACCCTCCTCGGTTTCCTCACCGGCGGCCTTGTCCTTTTCCTCGAAGCACGTCGCCGAAAAGTCGCCACCGAAGGAATGGGCTACATCGTACTCGCGGGACTAGTCGGCGGAGTGATCGGTGCGAAGCTGACGTTGTGGGCGATTTTTCATTGGAACACGTTCGTTGCGCAACCGTGGATCATTCTCGACCCACGCACGGGGGGACGCGCGCTCATCGGCGGCATCGCGGGCGGATGGCTCGCCGTCGAAATCGCTAAGTGGCGGCTCGGCATCAAGCGTTCGACGGGTAATTTGTTTGCGCTGGCGCTGCCGGCGGGCGAAGCGGTGGGTCGGATCGGATGTTTCCTCAATGGTTGTTGTCATGGCGCGGTGACCGATTTCCCGTTGGCAGTCTGGCAACACGACGCGCTGCGTCATCCCGCGCAGATTTATTCCGCGCTGGCAGCGGTGGCGATTCTCTCGATTCTCTACGCGCTGCGCGACCGGCTCTGGCGCGAAGGCGATCTGTTTCGACTCTATCTTGTCCTCTACGGCGTGGCGCGGTTCGGCATCGAGTTTTTGCGGGAACGAAACGGGATGATCGGCCCGCTCTCGCTGGTGCAATGGATTTGCCTGGAGATAGTGCTATTGTTCGGCGTGCTGCTCATACTTTCCGCACGTCGCGCGCGAATATCCACTAGGGAGGTGGGGCGATGAACTGTCCCAATTGTCACCAGGAGGTAGCCGACAGCACCCGATATTGCCCCTACTGCGGCGCTTGTCTTTTAGCGCGTCCAAGCGATTACGACATATTTATTTCGGTCGTGATGGGAATTTTTGCGCTACCAATGGCTGTTGCGGGATCGTGTTATCTAGTATTAGGTAGTCCAATTTTTCTTAAAGAGCTGGCTAAAGGTCCAGCCGACTTCGATTTAATAAAAGCATTTTTTTCTCTTCTCCCAGGCGCCACCTTCCTTACTTCTGCGATTTTTTGTCTGTGCTATTTGGTCAAACTTATGATTAAGAAATGAAAGCCGATGCCAACGAAATGTCACAACTGCGGAACCGAAGTCGACGAAACACTCCACTTTTGTCCCCAGTGCGGACGACGGTTGAAATCTTCCGGCGAGATTTCTGACGGCTACGACTCGGAGTTTGCGCGGAGGGTGGCGAAATGGATTTTGTCTGCCAGTTCGATTGGATCGGCGATTGCCTTGGTTTGTTTGGGATTCGCGTTTACGATGGAGCTGGTCCTTGGTTTTTGCAGCGGTTGCGCGCCTGGGATGCCTCACCACGAAAACAAGGCGGACAAAATCGCCAGCCACATCCACGTCGCCATTGTGGTCTTGCTTGGCTCATTGGCCGGTTTGATAATTCTGTGGATCGTGGCGCTGATTCAACGCGGACGAAAGTGAAGAAGAACTCCCATGCCAATCAATTGCCGAATATGCGGGTTGCCGGTAGAAGAGAAAGCTCAGCGAGCAGTACCAAATACAACCTCACTTGCATTTGGTAGCGCTACGTGCAAGGAGCTAGCAGGATGGAAAGAATCGCAAAAACTCGTCTGCGGTCCGCAAACTGAAGACTGGGACATTTGACCAAATTGATAAACGAAAGGCACAATGGCATTTAAATGTCCAAACTGCAAACTTCGCGTACATGATACCGGTACTTGTCCGCGATGCGGCGTAATGGTTGATCCACAGGCGGCAACCCGTGCGCCAAAGTGGCTGCGATTAGTAGCAGCATTCTTTCTTGGCATCGGTGTGCTGACGTTTGGCGGAGCGGGGAGTTGCTTCGCGATTTTCGCGCCGGAAATGGGTGGTGGCGGAACATTTGGATGGTTCGCCATCGCAGCGGTGTTGTTCGGTTTGGGATGGCTCTGCGTCTATGGAATTCGGCGGTTGTTTCGGAAATGAAGCGATCAGAGCACGAATATCAATGAACTGTCCAAAGTGCGGGTTGCAGATTTACGAGCACACGGAGGTATGTCCGCAGTGCGGGAAGGACGTGCGCTTTGTGGTGTCGGCGGGGAACAAGACGGCGGTGTCCGGGTTCAAGGCGTTCCTCACCGTCCTGGGCATGCTCGCGTTGTTGGCGGCAATCTTTTTTGGAGCAATCATGCTTTGGGTCGTGCTACGGTAGAAGCGGAGACAAGAGTAAATGCAAATGCATTGTCCAAGCTGTGGGTTGCAGGTGTATGCACAAACAAAATTTTGTCCGCAATGTGGGGCAACTGTTCTGCCGACAGCGCAACCCTGGTCACCCAAGAAAACCGTGGCCGTATTTGTCGTGACGCTGCTCACGCTTCCGATCGCGGCACTCGGGGCATGCGTCGCCTGTGCTGCCAGCGGTATGGGCACGGAGCAAGCGATCCACAGCCTCCCGCAGGGAATTCGCGAGTTATTGCCGGCGGGCGGTGAAATTCTGACTCTCGGAGTCGGCGGCGGCAGCTTTTTGTTGGTCTTCTGCCTATGGATTTGGTGCATGAGAAAGCTGTTTAAGCATTAACACAATTAGGAGGATATAATGTTTCGATCGCTACGAATCTTATTAGTGTTGGACTCGGTGGTTTTGTTTTTGCTGGGGCGGTGTGCATTTTTGCGCCGCGCCCTTGGACGAAATTTGAGTATTGCTTAGGCACTAAAACCAAGAGATGATTTGAGACGAATGAATTGTCCAAACTGTAATAACGATGTCGCCGACAGCACCAGGTATTGCCCCTACTGCGGCGCGGCAACGAAGGTGATATTGCCTCCCATGACTTTTAGCCGAGTGTTGTCCGCGGTGGTGGTGACGATCATGACGCTACCCTTTGCATTAACCGGAGCTATGTGGGCCTGCTTCGCCAGTGGCATGGGAACTTCACAAGCAATCCAAAGCCTCCCGCCAGAATTGGTCAGTTTACTTCCCGCGAAGGGTGAATTCCTTGCCGTATTATTGGCGATGGGTAGTGGTATGCTTGTATTCGTCGTATGGATCGCGGTCTTGCGGAAAATTCTTAAGTAATAACTCGAAAGGAGATCATTATGTTTCGATCGCTACGAATCTTGTTGGTGTTGGACTCGGCGGTGTTGTTTTTGCTGGGGGCGGTCTGCATTTTTGCGCCGCGTCAGGTGGAACTGGCGTTTGGGTTCAAGGATTTGCCGGTGGGTGTCCATTATATCGTCGGACTGCTCGGCTGCGTATTCGCGACGCTGTCCATCGGGTATTGCGTGGCGGCGACCGATCCTCAACGGCACGTCGCCTGGGTGCAGGTTGGGATCGCGCGCGGCGCGTTGGAAGCGGTGCTGGGAATCGTCTATGTGGCGATGGGAACGGTGACGTTTCAGCAGGCCGGGTTTGGGATTATTGTGGCGGGATTGATGGCAGCCGCGTACTGCGCGCTCTATCCGAGAGCTGGAAGGATGAACGCGGAACGCGGAGCGATGAAGGAGGCGGGTAAGACGTAAGAAACTTCAAGCCTCAAACTCCAAACTTCAGTGAAACTTCAAGCACCAAGTCCCAAAGAGGAATTGATTGAGACTTGAAGTTTTCGAGTTACAAAAAGGAGCTACCAATGAACGTGACCGAGCAAAACCAATCCCCAACCCCCAATCTCCAACCTCCTTCCCCGCGCGCCGCCGCGCTGGAAGGCATCGCGTTCACTTTTTGCAAGGCCGCAACGATCATGTTGATCACCTGGCCGCTGCGGCGGTATGCGCTCCCCCTGGTGGCGGGCGTGACGGCGGTGCTGTTCATCGCGGCGTTGGTAAGCGGTCAGCGCGAGAGTCGTTGTGTTTTGCGAAAACCACTCTGGATCGCTGCATTCTGGGCGAGCATCTGTGCAGCATCACTTTTCGCAGCAATGCGACTACCATAACGGACCCATTTGACTTTTTCCAAGGAGAAGGCTGGCGGCACCCTGGCCTTGAAAATGCTCTGATAGAGAGTAGATTATCTCGCGAGCTTGGCAAGCGGGCGAACTGATACTTTCGGAATACAAACCGAAAGGAGGGGAAGATGAAACATAAGGCAGCCAAGAGTTTGGTGGTGGCAAGTCTGGTGGTGACAGGTGAGGTGATGGCGGTTGAACCGGATGTGCCGCGCGCGGATGGTTTGGCAAAACATGCCGCCGCGCTTTTATTAACAAACCCCGAAGTAACCTTCCCGATGGCGTTTCAAACAGAAACACGGAGTTATACCCGGAAAAAAACGAAGGACGTTTGGTTTCAGTTTGAGCAAGATCATGCCGTTGAGCCGGGGAGCGGGCCATTGGCGGAACCTTTCTACGGGCTTTGCGTCATGACGCAGCAACTCAAGCTCTGGGAAAATGATGTGAGCCGGACGGTGGATCGGTTTGATGCCGGGGTTAGCGAAGCACTGTTCGGAAGAGATGACGAAGCCGGAACGAGTTCGGGGAAACGGAAGTCGTCTCGAGAATTCTTCGGCCGACCTAGATTTGACACCATTTTGCCTACCTCCGCACGGTATACCAAAATGCGGGGTGACGACTTCGGCAGTGATCGAATGGGTCGGAGCCGGGGGCGTCACAATATCCAAATTGGGTTTCGAATCGAAATCCCGTTTGGCAGTCGGTAAGTGATTTTTTTGCAAAAATCACTTGCAGCGAGGCACTTACGCTGCTACGTTCCGACCCAAGGAGAGATTTCTATGCCCGACGGCCAAATACCTAGCCGAGCTTGGACTGCGATCATCGTGATGGCAATCGTTTCTCTTGCGATTCTGTTCTGGTCGGTCGCCATTCATAATATTGAAGTTGATCGTTACCAAACCGCGATGGACACCATCCAGCTTGACCACAAAGCTCTCAAAAAAACCAGCGAACGATTCCAAGAAAAGCGCAAAGCCTTGGACGCAAAAATTGCCGAGCACAACGCGTATGTCACCAAGACCGACGCCGAGCTCAAGCAACTCAATACCGACCTGACGACCACCAAAACCACGCTGGCGAGCACGGAGAAACAGCTTACGGAGACGCGGGATCGTCTCAAGGTTGTGGAATCACAAAAAGACGAATTGAAAACCGCGATGGATCGGTTGGAGGCGCAGAAGTTGAGCCTCGACGCGCAAATCGCCGATCTGCGCGCCAAACTCCAGACGGAAACCAAGGACAAGGAATTTTTGCTTTCGCAGGTCAAAGACCTCGAGGCTAAGCGTGCCGAGTTGGAGAAGAAGTGGAATGATCTCGCAGCGCTTCGAACCCAGGTTCGCACGCTGGTATCGGCGGAACATGTTCGCAATCGCGAAGAACTTGCCGCCAAACGCGGCTATTTCGGCGCGTACCAGAAGACCGGCCTTCGCAATTACAAGACTTATGAGGAAGTACGGAAGGAACGAGAGAAACTCTCCGGAGCCACGACCATCGAGGTATATCGCGAAGGGAACAATCCACCGCCGAAACCTCCGCAACCCCCCCCATCACAGCAACCGCCGAAGGCGAACGAGCCTAAAGTTCTGCAACCCGGCCAACAACCGACGCCCAAATGATGGACGCGCTCGCGCCCATTGCCCTCGCGTTCCTCTTCGGATTTCTACACGCTTTGGATGCCGATCATCTTGCCGCCGTCAGTTCGTTCATAGGCCAAAACCCATCCCCGCGCCGCGCCGTTGGATTTGGTTTGCGCTGGGCGCTGGGTCATGCGGCGGCGTTGGGAGCACTGACGATGGTGACTGTGATCTTGAAAATCCAGATCTCCCATTCTGCCTCGCGCGACCTCGAATTTTTTGTGGGCGCGGCTATGCTTGCCCTGGGCGGATGGGTTCTAGTCGGATTAAAACGGCGCAAAATTCACACTCATGTCCACGAGCACGACGGCTTCAGACACCTTCACTTTCATTCCCACGCGCGCGGAGGCGACCATCGTCATGAACATGCCGCCACATTGATGGGCAGTCTGCATGGCTGTGCCGGCACCGCGGCGTTCCTCGTTTTGGTTCCGATCACCGGCACAAATAGCGATTGGTTCACCCTTTTGTACGTGGTGGCCTTCAGCATCGGCGTGACGGTCGCAATGGGAATTTATGTGTTTTGCGTGGGAAAATTTTTCGAGAGGGCGCGGCAGCGATCTACACGCATGTACCAGTGGGGCCAGGCTGCAACGGGAATCTCCAGCTGTGCGATCGGCGTCTGGTGGCTATGCAGCGGCAGTCGATAACCACCGGACCGGTCAAGGTTGAGCGTTGAAACCGTTTACTTCAAATCTCCCATCGCCCAAAGAATTCCGTTGAGGACGTGTTTCTGGAATTTCTCGTTGCCCCACACATCCCCACGATGACCGAGAGCCGTGTAGAAAATCCGTCCCTTTTCATAGGTATTCGTCCATGCAATCGCATAGTCGTTGTCCTTGCGCTTGCCCTTCGAGAAAAAGATTTCCTTCTCGGTCTCCGTCTCCGTGCCATCGGCGTTCTTGACCTTCTCCTTCTTCGTTTTGGCGTTCGACGCGTCAAGACTCATGATCACATGCACCTTGTCGCGCGACCAACTCCGAAACTGATAAATCTCGTCGGTGATTCCAAAGACTTCATCGAAGGGCTGGCAGGCCGGATGTTTTGGGTCTTCCACCTTCACTTTCACCCGTTCGTGCCACGGATGACCGTCAAAATAACCGCCGATGATCTGGCCGTATTCTTTCCAGTTGTAAAATGTGTCCGTGGCACAATGGGAGCCAATCAACGCCTTGCCGCTTGCCAACCAATCCAAAAACACCTTCTTTTGATCCGGCGACCACCCTAAGTCCTGCGTTGTATAGAAAAACACCGCGTCATACCCTTTCAGACTCTCCGCAGTCACGTCCGCAGGATTCTGCGTACAGGTCACCTCGAACGCGCCGGATGTTTTTGCGATCTCGGTAAGCACCTGTTCGGCATAACTTAGTGCTGCCGGCTCGGGCAAATCGCTCCATTTCTCCTTCCCCTTTTCCACGACACACGCTTTCTTCCGATTCACAACGTCGTGCATGAACCCGGCGGATTTTGTCAGGAACAACACTTTCCGTTTGGGTTTCGCGTCTTGCGCGCGCAAAGGCACGCCGACCACAAGGGCTAGAGACAGACCGAGCAAGAGGGTGAAAGTTTTCATGGCGTAATTCTTAGTCCTTTGGACGCCGTGGGGCAACATAAAATTCGCAATTTTTTTCTGGAGGTCGATTCCGGATTGTGCCAGGGACAAAACTTGGTTCTTCGCGTCGGCTCACAACTCTATATCGGGATGCGGCATTGTACGGCCGCAAAAAAACAACTTGATGAGATTCACTCTAGATTTCTGTAATATCTCTCTGCTGTCCCTCGACTAAGCTGAAGTCAACATCGAGAAACTGCATTGGAGAAACATTCGGAGCCTGATGGAGTCGGTTGTCGAAAAAATTAGGCCAACGCGGCGAGGGCTTCGCGGAGGACGGCGCGCGGCACGAGCTTGCGGAAGCGGGTGAGCGCGGAAGCTTCGAGACGGCTGACACGCTGGAAACAGAGTCCAATTTTGGCGGCCACCTCACTCTGGGAATGCTCTTCACCGTCTTCACCCAGGCCGTACCGGAGCATGATGACCGCGCGTTGCTGTGGGGTCAGGTAATTGAGTGCACGTTGGAGATATTCGCGTGCGTCTTTGCGTGCCGCCAAAATATCGGGCGTGATCGCTGACGAATCGGCCACGATTTCAGAGCGGGTTTCGTCGCCGTCCCCGAGAGGATCATCGAGCGAAACCGAGCCGTGGCGGAGCGTAACGAATGCCTGAAGCGCTTCGGGTGTAAGACCCTGGCGGGCGGCGAAGAGATCGGGATCACACGGGGCAGCCTCGGCTTGTTGATGTTCGTCGAACCGGTTATGTACTTTGCGGACAAGTCGGATAAAACTGATGGGCACATAAACCGAGTAGCGATGGCCGCCTTGGTAATCGATGATGCATTTGCGGATCCAATAGGATGCGTACGCGGAAAACGAGGAATCCTCTCTCGGCTCGCACTTGTCCACCGCTTGCAGCAATCCGAAAGCTCCTTCCTGCACAGCATCGTCAAAGTGACCATTGCCACCCGCCATGTGTTTGGCAATCTCAATCGCCAGTCCAAAATGATTTTCAAAGAGATCGCGTTGCGCACGCTTGTAAACGGAATGGTCGCGCTTGATGTAGAACGCAAGCCGGTCAAGCACGTCGCGCGTCGCCGCCAGGGATAGGCTCACATCGCGCGGACGGTCGAGATCTTCCTCCACGCCAAACCGGCGCAACAGTTTGATCGCTGTCTTGTACCGAAGCCGGCCGCTGAATCGATCGAGCACTTCCAGCGCCATTTCCAGTTTCGGCTCGATGAGCAAAGCACGAACGCGATCGCGGTTGGAGACGCCTTGATGCTGAAGATTTTTCGACACAACCAAAGCCAGCGTAAAATCCTCGAAGGCGGGATCCGTCAGGATAGCATCCAATCCGGCGCGAAAATCAGCGATGAATCGCATCCGGTCTTGCTCGGCCTCGCGGGGAAGGACGGTTCGAACAAGGTCGGTTTGGGAAAAAACCACGCCCTTCGGCTCGGGAAGCTCCGAGTCGTCCCATTGCATCCGGTCTTCTTCGTGCCGCGCCTTCATATAATAAAGACAAACTCCAACAACCGCGGCATCCGCACTTGCAACGCCAAACTGTAACCAAAAACCGGCCGATTGCAAGTGATTTTTGGTGGAGGCAAGGGGATTCGAACCCCTGACCTTCGCAATGCCATTGCGACGCTCTACCAACTGAGCTATGCCCCCATTCCACCGCTCAAACGGCCAGCCGCTACACTACTCGGACAACATCCCCGTGTCAATGCGGTCGTCTTCGCTTGTTTGTTGCCCGCGCCACACAATTCTGGCATTCTGTCACAAGCATGACAAAACTCAAAGTCGCCATTATCGGTTGTGGCGGACGGGGGTGCGGACACGCCGAAGGATACGCGGCGGCGGCGGATGTGGAGGTGGTGGCTTGCGCCGACCCAGCCGTTGAGAATGCCACGACGCTGGCCGCGCAACGGAAAATCAAATTTGTCTATCATGATTATCGCCGGATGTTGCGCGAGCAGAAGCCTGACATCGTGAGCATTTGCACGTGGACGGGGCTGCACACAGAAATGGCGGTGGCAGCGGCGGAATCCGGCGCGCGCGCGATCTTCTGCGAGAAACCGATGTCGACGACTTGGGCTGACGCGAAGCGGATTTATGCTACGTGCAAAGAAAGAGGAGTGATGCTTGCGTTTTGCCATCAACGACGGTTCGGAGCGCCGTTCGTTCGAGCGCGTGAGTTGATCCAAGAAGGCGCGATTGGCAGGCTAGTTCGGATGGAAGCGTATTGCGACAATCTGTTCGATTGGGGAACCCATTGGTTCGATATGATGTTTTTTTACAATAACGAAGCCCCCGCCGAATGGGTGATGGGACAGATTGATTGCGATGTGGAAAAAAACATCTTCGGCGCGCCCGTCGAGACGCGCGGAATCAGTCTCGTCCATTGGCAGAACGGCGTGGACGGATTGATGATCACGGGTTCCAGCAAACTCGGCGCGTGTGCCAATCGGTTGCTCGGCACCGACGGCATGATCGAACTGGCGCAATATGAAGGGACGCCGATGCGTATCTGGCGGAAAGGCAAAAGCGATTGGAAAACGCTCGATCTGTCCGGTGCGACACAACACAAAGATCACAATGTCGCCGCCATCCTCGATGTAATCGAAGCGTTTAAGCAGGAAAAGAAATCCCGCCTGGATGGTGACCATGCGCTTGCCGCCACCGAATTGATTTTTGCGACGTACGAAAGCGCAAGACGCCGTCAGAAAATCTCGCTGCCGCTCGATGTCGAAGATGCTTCGCTCGTTGCCATGTTGGAACGAGGCGATGTAAAGTGGAAAAAACAACCCGCACCGAAAACGAAATGAACGAAAACAACTTTCAAGACTCAACGTCCAACGTCCAATATTCAAGGAGTAATCAAGCAAATCACTTGCGAGTTGGACGTTCGATGTTGAATGTTGATCGTTCACTATGTTCCGGTTGCACTGCACTCTTGCTATTATTCTCGGTGGTGATGCCTTCTTTGTCCCAGGCTCCCGCCATTCCCGGTTCGCGCGACCAGGATCGCACCAGGCGCGCCGTCGGCCCGATTTCATCCTCGAAAGGTGTAACCAGTTACAACTGGACTCTCACGCCGGCCGGTAAACTTCTGTCCGTCGGCGAAATGCCGATGGGCGCCGCACTCTCGCCCGACGGCTCGCGGCTGGTCGTCACCAACAATGGCACGAGCGAACATTCGCTCACGGTCATTGACACCGAGTCATGGCAAACCCTACGACACATCGTCGTGCCAAAACCCTACGCACTGTATCTCGGTGTCGTGTTTAGCCCCGATGGACACACGCTCTTTGCCTCCGGTGGCGGTCGCCATAACATCCGCATTTACGATACGCGACGGGATGCGTGGAAACTGCAAGGGGATATCAAACTCGGCAAACCGAGCGAGCGTTTTTTCCCCGGATCGCTTGCCATCACGCCCGACGGGAAAACATTGCTTTCAGCGAATCTCGCCAACGGATCGGTCGCGGTGATCGACATAGCGTCGCGCCGGGTCCGCGCGTTTGTCCCGCTTGGCGGTTGGCCCTACGGAATCGTTCTCTCGCCCGACGGACGTTTCGCCTACGTTAGCAATTGGGATCGCGCGACGATTTCGGTCATTGACCTCCGTAAAATTCCTCGCCGTCCGGAGAATGTCCCTCCCAAAGTGCGCGATGCAGTCGTCGCTCTTGTGCGCGTTGGCGAGCATCCAAACGCCATGGCGCTCTCGCGCAACGGACGCGAACTATACGTCGCCTGTGCCAACTCCGACAGCGTGTCGGTGATTGACACCAAGCGGATTCGCACCGACGAGCAAATCATTGTGCCTACGACTCAACCAGTCCTCTCCACACTTTCGCTCTCGCCGTATAAAAATGCGCCGAGCGGTAGTTCCCCAAGCGCGCTAACTCTTTCGCCCGATGGAGAATCTCTTTATGTCGCCAACGGCGGCAACAACGATATTGTTGTTGTTAAGGTCGTTGGCATGCCGAATTCAATCGAGTTCATTTTGCCAGACCTCACCAAGAAACCCAACACGACCTATGATCCAACACTTTTAAAATCCGGCCTCATCCCAACGGGATGGTATCCCACGGCGGTGTGCGTCAGCCCCGATAGCGGGACGCTTTACGTGACGAGCTCGAAAGGTCTTGGCCCGGGACAAAACGCGCGTCCGCGAAAATACATCGCCGATCTGCTGCGCGGTCTGGCACAGAAAATTCCCGTGCCAAGTGCAGAAGCGCTGGACAAACTGACACAGCAAGTCGTCGAGAATAATGGTTTCGACGAAAGCCTCGCGTTGCCCGTGCCACAGACCGCAACTCCGGCACCCGTACCCGTACCGCGCCGGATCGGCGATCCGAGTGTGTTCAAGCATGTCATTTATATTATTAAGGAAAACCGCACGTACGACCAGGTCCTCGGCGATTTGCCGCAGGGCAACGGGGATCCGTGGCTTTGTCTGTTCGACCGCAAAGTGACTCCCAATCATCATGCGCTCGCCGAGGAATTTGTGTTGCTGGATAATTTTTATGTGGATGGTCAAGTCAGCGCAGATGGCCACGAATGGACGGTCGGCGCGCAAGTAACTGATTTCGTGGAGCGCACCTGGCCGCCCAATTACAGCGGGCGCGGCAGCGTGCCCAGCGGCCCAATCTCGACGCCCACGGCAGGGTATCTCTGGGATTACTGCGATCGGAAGGGGTTGACACATTTCAATTACGGTGAACGTCAGATGGTTCATGCCGAAGCGCCCAATAATTTTCAGAACCAAGGCTTGCCGAATTCGTCGAAAGAATACGGCGGCTGGAAACTCGGCCCACGCGAAGATCAGCGCCGGGCCGATATCTTCCTGAAAGATTTGAAGGCGTGGGAAGAAAAGGGTGTCATGCCGAATCTCGTGCTGATGTCATTGCACAGCGACCACACCGAAGGCACCGCAGCAGGGCGTCCCACGCCGCGCGCATCGGTGGCCGACAACGACCTCGCGCTGGGCAGGATCGTCGAAGCCGTCAGTCACAGCAAGTTTTGGAAGGACACCGCGATTTTTGTTGTCGAAGACGACGCGCAGGATGGCCCGGATCATGTGGATGCCCATCGTACCATCGCGTTTGTCATCAGCCCCTACACCAAACGTCGTGTCGTGGACTCGACTCTGTACGACACCTGTTCGATGGTCAAAACGATCGAATTGATCCTCGGTTTGCCGCCGATGAGCCAGTTCGATGCAGCGGCGACTCCAATGTTGTCGTGTTTCACCGATCAGCCGGATTTCACGCCGATCAAAGCGCTGCCCGCGACATGGGACTTGGCGGAGACAAATCCGAAAACTGCGCCGGGCGCGAAGAAATCTGCGAGGATGAATTTCAAAGAGGTGGATGCCGCGCCGTGGGGCGAGTTGAACCGGATCATTTGGGCATCCGTCAAAGGCCCGCGAGTGCCATATCCAAAAATCGTCAGCACCCGCCGCAGCCTCTTCGGCGAAGAAGAGGATGACGATTAACGGCGGAGGACGAAATCATCCTCACAGACAAGGTAGTGGGTTGCGGTTAGGCCTAGTTTCTCATAAGTCCGCTTGGCGGTCTGGTTTTCCTTTTCGACATAGAGCCGCAAGCCACAGATGCGTCGGGTTTTTTTAGCGCGACGACGAACTTCGGTGAAGAGCGCGCGCATCACACCTTTGCGGCGATGGTCGGGCACGACATAGACGCTTTGAATCCACCAAAACTGGCCGTTGCGCCAATCACTCCACTCAAAGGTGACGAGCAATTGGCCAATGACCGTGCCATTTTGTATCGCGACGATATAAAATCCGTGTTCCTGATTGCGCAAGACAGCGCGCACACCGCGGCGTAGGCGGGGCAGGCTTAATCGCAGTTTTTCGGTCTCCATCGCCATCGCGGCGTTGAATCGCGCCAGCGTTTCGACATCACGCGCGGTTGCGGGGCGGATGGAAATATAAGATGCCATAGTGCCACTAAGTTCGATAGTAGGCCGTCCGCCCTCGGACGGCGAGATACTCCTAATGTTCGCCGCGTCGCTCCCTACTTCAGACAAGAATCCACCGCCACTAACAATTTTGCAACCGTCTTTGTCGTCTCATCCCCCATGTGAGCGAGCCGAAATGTTTTACCTTTGATCGCGCCGTAGCCGCCATCAATGAGAAAACCGTGCCGCTTCTTGAGGTCGTCTTTGAGTTTGGCGACGTCAATCCCGCGAGTGTTCTTGACGCAACTCAACGTAATGGATTCGTAGCCGGCACGCGGGAACAGGTCGAAGCCGCGTTTCTTCACCCACGTGTGGACCATTGCCGCCATTTTCTTGTGGCGCGCATAACGGGCTGGCAATCCTTCCTTGAAAATCTCATCAAGCTTCGACCGCAACGCGTAGAAATGCCCGATCGTCGGCGTCGAGACGGTCTGATTTTTCTCGTGGTTCTTCTGGAATTCGACGAAATCGAAGTAGTAGCCGCGTCCGGGAACGGTCGCCGCCTTTTTGAGCGCGCGGTCGCTGACGGTGAAGAGCGCCGCGCCGGGAGGCAGGGCGAGCGCTTTTTGTGAACCCGTCAGCAAGACGTCGAGTCCGAGCTTGTCGGTCTCGATCTTTACGCCGCCGAGCGAGCTTACAGCGTCCACAATGAGCATGACATCGGGAAAGTTTTTAACAACCTTCGCAATTTCAGCGAGCGGATTCATCACGCCCGTGGAGGTTTCATTGTGGACGAGCGTAATGGCGTCGAATCCGCCTTGGCGCAATTTCGCTTCGATTTGTTCCGGCAGAATTGGCTGACTCCATTCGACTTTCAGTTGGTCGGCATCCTTGCCACAGGCGCGGGCGACCTCGAACCATTTATCGGAAAACGCGCCGCAACCACAGCAGAGGACTTTTTTCGCGACAAGATTCCGTAGCGCCGCTTCCATCACGCCCCACGCGCTTGAAGTGGAGATGAAAACGGGTCGCTGGGTATGGAAAAGCTTTTGCAACTTCGGTTGGATGCTCGCGTACAGTTCCATGAATTCCTTGCCGCGATGGCCGATGGGCGGCGAGGCGTAGGCGCGCAGGGTGCGGGGCGAAACCTCGATGGGACCGGGGATAAAAAGTTTGACGCGACGCTTCATGTTTGTAGCGGCGGTCTATGACCGCCGTCTATAAAATGGATAATCCAGAATCGGCGTTCGTAGAGCGCCGCTACAATTGTCTGAATAATTAGGATTCACACTTTCTCGAGAGTAATTTTTTTGGGTCGAAATCGTCTGGCTCGTGTTGGCGTCATCTGGCCGAAGGCCATGATCGTGAGCAAATCGCGGCGTTTGCCAAGATGGGCGGTGGCGCCATTGAGGACAACCTCTCGGCTACCCGGGCAACCGGCGATCACGTAGGTCTCGAACCGCTCGCCGTTGGTGAGGTTGCCGACGAGGATTTTTTCGTATTCAACCAGTCCGGCGGCGCGCATCACGTCGGAATCGAGCGTGAGGCTTCCCTCGTATTTGACGTTCGCGCCAGTCACACGGGCGCGGTGAACTTTGCTTTTGAGAACCGTGATGGTCATCGGAAGCGCGGAATGTAGCGCGGTCCGGTCACTAACGCAAGCCTCTGTTATTTTGCAACTCTGATCCACGAGTTAAAACAAATATAATTATGATTCCATTGAAAATAACATGCCGGAAAGGTGGGACGGCTGGAAAAACCCATCGAAACATGGGCGGTGGCGGAGTTGGTTTGGACGAGGAGTATCAGCCCGGAGGTTGGTCGCCGTCCGTGAGGGCGAGGAACGATTCTTCCAACGCACCATTGCGGCCACTTAACCGCCGCAATTCGTCCATGGTGCCGACCGCGACCAGTCTTCCACGGTGCAATATTCCAATGCGATGGGCAAGTTCTTCCGCAATGCCGAGAAGGTGGGTGGAGAGAAAAACGGTCACCCCGGCTGCGGCGCGCTGGCGCATGATATCTTTGACCAACCGCATGCTTTTGGGATCAAGGCCGACCATAGGCTCGTCGATGATAAAAATCTTCGGGTCATGCAGGAGGGCGGCGGCGATGACGACTCGCTGGCGGGTGCCGTGGGAAAGGCTTTCGGTTTGTTCCTTTCGAAATCGATCCAGATCGAAGAGACGAAGCAATTCTTCGGAGCGTTTAAGAATGACGTCATCTTCCATGGAATAGAGTTCGCCAACGAAGTGCAGGAATTCTTCCGGCGTAAGTTTGTCGTAGAGAAACGGGAAATCGGGAACATAACTGATGAGGCGTTTGGCGGCGAGCGGGTCTTGCTGGATATCGATTCCGCCGAGGAGAGCGCGGCCGGACGTAGGCTTCAAAAGACCGGTCAAAATTTTGATGGTGGTGGTTTTCCCGGCGGCGTTAGGACCGAGGAACGCGAAGATCTCGCCGGTGCGGACTTCGAGGTTGAGATGATCCACCGCAGTGAGGGAGCCGAATTGCTTGGTCAAGCCGATGGTTTGGATGGAGAAATGATTGTTCGATTGGCTCATTGCAGGAAGCTTGTTTCGTCGCTGGTCATTTCGATCCCAAAGGGTAATTCGACTTTCCAGACTTCGCCGGAGCGTCCGACGTAGATTTTAACGCGAAAGTTTTCTGAGTACTGGTTCTCGATCACGTAGGTCCGGCGCGCTTTGCCACCATGTCGAACGCGTTCTTCGCGACAACTCGTCTTGCTGGTGGGAAGCACATTGCCTTCCAACCCAGACAACGACGGCAATTGGGCTAGCGCGGCAACATTTGGCAGGCTGCCGGGCGCAAGCAATCCACTCAAACTGGCTTGTTCGAGCCTGGAAAATGGGATCGGCGGCAAACTGGACAAGCCCGGCAGGTGCGATTGGACGGTTACTTCGCCACTGGCTTTGCTGCCGGTAACAACCAATGCTTCGTCGGATTGAAAATGGCCGCGAGCATACTGACCGAGGCGCACGGAGGATTTAAACCGGGTCAGCCGAAGACGCGGATCAAAAAAACTGTCGGTCTTGATTTGCACCCGCGCCGGTGGCTCGATTTTCACTTCTAACATCAAATCATTGCTGATCCGGTAGTAGGCGCTCTTCCATTCGGTCGTGCCTTTTGCGTCGGACGAAACCGCCTTCCAGCTCCATGAAAAAACCAGCGAGGTCTCGATGGATGGGTCAATGATTTCTCCGGTCTCGTCGTGAGTCGGTTGCACGCGTTCGACAAGGAGCCGCCATTCCCCCATCTCGGTTGGTTTGCCGTTTGCATCGAGTTGTTTTGTGTTGCGAATGTTCAAGGTTGGTTGCTCGTCGCAGTCCAAAACAGCGCGGAGCACCACTGCGTAGGGCACTTGCGAGAGAACCGTTTGCTCTGGAAAATACGTCCGCCGCACCAGGAGCGACATCATCACTACCCAAAACAGGACAATCAGGATGCTGACAGTTCGATAGAGCATAGAAACTCGCCCTCTTATACCACGTCCCATGCCAATCAGGGAGTTGGAATCGAAATCACTTGTCCGACTGCCAATTTGTTCTTGTCCGGCAAGGCGGCGCGATTGGCGGAATAAAGTTTCTCTGCCAACGCGGGAGATCCATAAAATTTTCTTGAAATTGAGCTAAGCGTGTCGCCCTTTTGCACCGTGTATTTCCGACCGGCGGAGGGGCGCGACCCGGACGACGAACCGGGTTCTGCGGCGGGAGCGACCGGTGCGGGAGGTTTCGGCGAAGAGCTGGTTGGCAGATCGGGAGATGGATGGGGAATTGCGATCCCGGGTTGGGCTACCTTCGCAACGCTGGATTGATTTTTTTCTGTGGTGACCTGGTCCAATCGCGTCCTCAAATCCTCGTTCTCGGCCCGCAAAGCCTCATTTTCCCCCTGCAATCGGGCGACTTCCTGCGGGGGCACGACATTCGAATGCGGCACGGTAGCCGCCAATCGAATCAAGTCATCCCGGATGAATCCACGCACCAACTCGACTTTCTGGGATTGCGGTCTAAGAGAGATGAATTTCTGGTAATGATAAATCGCACCGGGCAAATTATTGGGCTTGAGATCATCCCCATCCAGCAACCGGCCGAGCTCAAAATGACAAAGTGCGTTGTGCGGTTGAATCTCGAGCGCCTTTTCAAAATCCGCCGAGGCGCCACGATAATCGCGGGCGGTCAGTTTTTGGCGACCGGAAATGTAGTGGGGATTTTTTTCGTCGCTCTCATCAAGCTCCACTGCCGACCGGTTGCACCCAAGCAACGCCAGCATCGGGATGATTAAAAAAGCCAAAAGTTTCATTTGATTTGGCACAAAGTAGCACGAGTTTAGCCGAATACAAATGGATTTGATCGCCGCTTGACAAGGACGGCTCCAGCCGCTTTACTACCGCCCCTTGTAAACGAGGAACAATGGAGTTGAGCGACGAACAACATGCAACACGCGTTCCGGGCGCGGAACCGCGAGGAGGAAAGGCGATTGATATCACCATCCATACCGCGCACGATCCACGCCTCGGAAAGTCCCTTGGCAAATTCCAGTTCACCCGCATCGTCGGCAAGGGCGGCATGGGGATGGTCTATGAGGCGGTGGACACGCTTCTGCTGCGAAAAGTCGCAATCAAACTGCTTCCCCAGACATTCGCCGAGGACAAGGAATTTCTCGAACGCTTCCTTCACGAAGCCCGGTCCGCCGCGCGCTTGTCGCATCCTCACGTGGTTTCCATTTACGAAGTGGACCAGCGCGACGGCCAATATTACATCGCGATGGAATTGGTGCACGGTGGAAGCGCTGACGACCTGCTCCGAGAGCGTAAGACATTGCCGTGGCCGCAAGCAACGCGGATCATCGCCGAGGCCTGCAAAGGTCTTACCGCCGCTCATAGCGGGGGGTTCATTCACCGCGACATCAAACCTTCCAACCTGTTGCTTACACCCGAAGGCGAAGTGAAAGTTGGAGATTTCGGATTGGCCAAAAGCATGGAACAAGGCGCGCCTGATGTCAGACACGGCGAAATTATGGGGACGCCCGCGTTCATGAGCCCTGAACAATGTCGCGGCGGTAAACTCGATGCACGAACCGATATCTATTCGCTCGGCACAACGTATTATGCGTTGCTCACCGGCCAGCCGCCCTACGACACAAGCACCACGATTGAAGCTACGATTCATTCTCACTGCTATGATCCCGTCCCCGAATTGAAGACGGGAAAAATACCTTTCCCTCGACGTTGCGCCCTCATCATCCGCAAGAGCATGGCGAAAAATCCAGCCGACCGTTATCAAACCGCCGAAGAAATGCGGGAAGATTTGGAGAAAGCCCTTGAGAAAGCTTCACCCGCCGATACCAAGATCATTTTGAAAAAAGGCTCGAATGCCAGGGAATATCCCTCCACCATTCGTCGTCGTCGTCGCTGGCACCTGCGCCCTCTTGTGGCAGGCGTCGCCGCCGTCGTGCTGGTGGCCGGTATCGGCACCGCAATTCATTTCCGCAATCAAGACAACGAAGTGGAAACAGCCGAATCTCTCTCCGGTCAAGTTCGTTCCCGGCTCAAATCCACGATCGCCGGCCATCCCAAAGGTGTTTTTTCCCTCGCCGTCTCGCCCGATGGCAAATCCTTTGCGTCCGGCGGCGCCGACAACATTATCCGAATCCGCTCCCCCCTCAACGGTAAACCCACCACGCAACTACGAGGACATAGCGGCACAATTCTCGCCCTGACCTACTCGCAGGACGGCGACGTGTTGTTGTCCGGAAGCACCGATAAGACCGCCGCCCTTTGGGATACGCGAACCGCCCAACTCAAAGCCACTCTCGAAGGTCACACCGGCGAAGTTCGCGCTGTGGCAATCTCTCCCAATGGAGTAACAGCCGCAACTGGCGCGTATGATCGCACCGTCCGCCTTTGGAACACGTCCGATGGTCACGAGCAGGCAATTCTCACCGGACACATGGATCAGGTGCGGGCTGTGACGTTTTCTCCCGACGGAAAAACCCTGGCGTCAGCGAGCTGGGATAAAACCGTCAAGATTTGGGACGCGAAAGAAGGTAAATTGAAGACGACCCTCACCGGCCATGCTAATTGGGTGTTCGCGCTGGCGTTCTCGCCAGATGGAACTACGCTGGCCAGCGCCAGCGCCGACCTGACTGTAAAACTTTGGAATACCGAAACTTGGCAGGATCGAGGCACCCTGGAAGGCCATAAAACCCGCATCGTATCGCTGGCCTTTTCGCCCGACGGAAAATGGTTGGCAACAGGAAGTTGGGACCACACTGCCAAGGTTTGGGATGCAATCACAGGTGAAGAAGTGACGACCCTCAAGGACCATGGCGCGGAAGTCAACGCCGTTGTTTTTTCCTCCACCAGCAAATCCGTCATCACCGGCAGTAAGGACGGGTTCATTAAGCTCTGGTTTCTCCTCCCCGCACTCGATCGTTAAACGATCTTATCCAGAAACTTCCGCGAGCGAATGTATTCCCGCGTCAGTTGCGGCACGCCACCCACATCCACGCCGATATATCCATCGAACCGATGCTTTTTCAATGCCGCGAAAAGGCTTGGCCAATCGATTGTGCCTTCGCCCAGCGCCAGATGCGCGTTCGTCCGCCCATCGTTGTCGCTGGCATGAACGTAGGCAATGCGACGTCCCAGCTTCTCCACCGACAACGGCAACAGCTCTTTCTGCGCGTATAAATGACCCGTGTCGAGCACCGCATAGAAATTGTCCGACCCTACGTGATCCATCAATCGCAACATCGCATCTGTGTTGCTAATCATCTCCCCCACCCTCGGTTCCATGATCAGTTTTAGTCCCGCCGATTTCGCGCGGCGCGCGCAATGCGCCACACTCTCGACAATCGCAGCCCATTGCCGCGCCCAATCAAACTTGGCGTCCACGCGCACCGCGATCCGCTGGCCGAATTGAATCGCCTTCTTGTACGGCGCGTCGCCAACAAATTTCAGCGGCGGCGTGAAACTATCGAGCTGCACCAACTCGCAACCCAAGTCGAGCGCCGTTTCCATCCCAATCTCAAACTCGTCCCACGATTGGCGCCGTTTCCGCGCGTCCAAACTCACCGTGTCCGGCAGGATCGGGCAATAATTGACGACCTTCACGCCGAGATCGTTGCACCGGCGGCGGACCTCGTGTCGCACACGATACATCGCGCGCAGATTATTCTGTTTCCATAACCCTTCCAACTCCGCGTACCGAAATCCCATCGCCGCCATCTCCTCGATCGCAAGAAACGTCTCCGGCAACGTCGGTGGATAACCGTATTTGGAAATCGCATAAAGCCAGCAGCAAACAATCTTCATGACACACGAATAACACGAACGCGGGCGCAAGACAAGGTGTTGAAGGTAATAGACCCAAATGGCGCAAGGAAAATCGCCAGCAACGTCCCAATAAAAATCAATCCAGCGGCGGGATTGGAAGGAGCGGCAATTGTTGCCGAGAACGATTCCAGTCATCGCGCAATTCTTGGAGATGGATCAAGCGCCAAGCATTGACCAGATCGTATGCGGTCTTGGGCAGGAAGCCTTGATAGACGGCGCCCGTTTCAATCTCAATGAGCGCCTCGTACTCGCCGTAAATCGCGTGAAAATGCGTCGGTGGATGATCGCGATAATAGAATCGGATGATGATCCCGTAAAATCGGCTGACCTCAGGCATGTGTCGCCTCGGCCGATTTTTTGCCGGTGATTTCCAAATACGCCGCATCAGGACAAATCTCGATGTCCTCCGACCACGCGATCTGGCCGTAGCGGCCAATGTGGACTGTCTGAAAAAAAACTTCATCGGCCAGCGGGGTAAAAACTCCTCGTCCCACCTGCGCGGAGAGATCAATCTCACCCCGCACACCGTCGGGATAGGTGACGCGAATTCGATAGCCTGACAACGGTTCTGCTTTGATTGGTCGAATCATCGGCTACAAAATACCGTGGATTTAGTAATGACGCAAGCGCCCAGTTGTGGCGTAGAGCCAGCAGCAAACGATCTTAATGGGATACGAATAACACGAACGCAGACGCAAGACAAGGGAGCGGGCATGCCAGTCAAATGTATGCCTAGCGAAGAATACCGCCCTTCTTATACGCAATTCAATTCTGCACGATCTTCGCCAACCATTCCCGCGCCTGGGTGCGGACGGGAAGATCTTTCAATACCCAGGCTGACGAGTGATTACGATACGGGAGCGATACGAAGGTGAACACCCCTTTGGAATTCGCTCCTTTGAGGTACGACTCCACCGCCTTCGTTGATTCTTCGTGGCAGATGAATTGCGAGCGGGTCCCCAGTCGCGCGAGGCGCTTCCGAGCCGACTCAGAATCACTATCCGGATAATCCCATTTCCGGACACCGTCGTAGTGGCTGTGAACAAGAAAGCCTCGCCAGAGTTTCGCGATCTCGTCATCCCGTAGCCCGATATAGTTGCAGGCGATCGCGCCGCGAGAAAAACCAGTGAGGATCAAACGGTTGGGATCGCCGCCGTATTCCCGGCATATGCGAGCGACGGTCTGCTTGCAGTAACGGGCGGTCTCATCCGGATCGCCCCACCATACGCGGGCGTGGGCGCGCGTCTTCGGATCAACGAACGGCAGCGAAACCCAAATCATCCCTTTCCCGCCAGATAATCCATATCCCATCTGACATCCCTCAATCGTCCCGTCACTCCTATCCCCGAGAGTGTTCTGATAGTTGCCGTTTCCCGGATACTCGAAGATCACCGGATAGCGACCGTCCGCCTTCCAGTCGGACGGAAGGTAGAGGGCGTGGGCAACTTTCCAGTCTTCATAGCCGGGGTTCTTCTGCCACACACGAGCGCCGGCGCGCGGCTGGCCGGTGGCGACGACTGGCACGGTGAGATCCGAGGGAACGTCGTTCAGGTTGGTCAAATCGTCTGCGCGCAATAGGGGTGCGCAGCACATTGTCACGACGACCATGAGCGTAAAAGAATCGAAACGGCGCACGCAGAGCGCCCTTGGAATCGCTTTGACGATTCCTGCAAAGCCGGCAGTCACTTCCATGACGATTGCAGAACTCTTGTTGATCATCATCTTCCGATCTCGGCGAAGATTCTGCGCTTGGCGCTGATGTGTGAGCAAAAGAAAAGTTTATCGAAAATTCGCTCTCGGAAGTCCTCATTCAACCCTCTCCCACTTGCATGGGAGAGGAAAAACTTTTTCGCGTCCTTCCGCGCGTTTTGCGGGTTATCCTTCTGCTCATTTCCCTTCTGGCTTTCGCTCCATTACGCGCGCGTAACCCCAAATCTCTGTCTCATCCCGCTCCGTCCTGGCCACGACTCGATATGCGACGGGCGTCGGCTTGTCGAACGCCGGTACCGTGAATTTGTAACGGATGTTTTTGTCATCCTCCTCAATTTGGGGTTTTGTCAGTTTTTTCCATTTCCAGTCGGGTGTCTGAATCTCTGCGCGCACATCCTTTGCCGAAACGCTCTTATCCACGGTGGCCGTGATGGTGAAGGTTTCTCCCGCCTTTACCCTGACAGGGCCGTGTTTGACTTTTAACGCCGAGAAGATGGTCGCCTTGTTCAACGGCACTTCCTTCCAGCCCATCGCCTTCTTTTGTTCGATTTCCAGCCAGCTTGCCGAAATCGGCCCGAAGTACTGGCCGAGATCCATCACATTGGCATTGTTCTTTTCAGGATGCGGCAGGCCGATCGCGTGCCCGATGCCTTCGTGATAAACCACACAGTCCGTTCCCAAAACCGGCACGCGCCAGCCGTCCGCTGTCACAAGCCCAACCCCGATATGCTCGTTCTCAAAATACGCCGCCCTCGCGCCGCCGCAAGGCGAGCCGGGATGCTCGGTACCGTTGCGCTCGACATTTCCCCGACAGGCGTCGGGATGACCCTCACACTTGCAATTTTCGCTGGCGCAACAACGCTCCCAATCGTCGTATCGGCAATGATTGATATCGGCAAAAACGATGACAACCGGAAAACCTTTTGCCCGGTCTAGATTCACCGCCGCTCGTGATTCCTTGGTGATTTTGTTGTAGGTAACGTCGCCATCCTTGAATTCGTAGCCGGCGATGGCGTTCTTCCCAATGACAGGTTGCGGCAAAATCTCGACGGTCAGCTTGGATTGACCCGCAAACTCGCGTTCGTGAAACGCCTCGATTCGTCGCGCATAGTAATTCAGCCGCTCCTTCCAATCGGCCAGTGGCTCGCGGCCTTTCGGCACAAAATACACGGCGTATCCGTGGATTTTGTCAATGTTGTCCTTGCCACCGTAGGTATGCATCTCCGCTCGAACGACAGAACACAACAACAGGACCCCGGCGACGATCCAGGCAATCAATCTCATATCCAGATTGTAATGACGAGTCGCGTCAGCCACAAGCGCGCAATTCCATCAATCCATCAAGGAGCGGCAACATTCCTATCGCTGCAATATTATTGGAGCCAGTTGATATATCCCGATTTCGCCACGTGAGGCTTGCCGCCAGTTGTTTGGAGGGGCACGTGTCCTAACACACCTCCCATCGGAAAATTGCGTTTTTGTAGGCCGCGCGCCCCCGCGCGGCGAGCAATTCTACAGGCTGCAAGCCACAGGCGCCAAGAATGTCGCCCCTCCCTGGTTTTCGTGCGTACGGACATCGGCAATTTTACGCCCCCGCTCGCCGCCGTCAACGCCCTCGCCAACTCGGGCGCTAAATTCCGTGTCGTACAAGCCAAACCGCTGGTCAAATCCCGCGCGCCAATTCCCGCGCCGCTCCATCTTCCAAAAATAAAACGGCGACAGCAGCAGGAATCCAATCGGGAACAGCAAATTATAAAGCAGCCACATTAGGGAAGTTGTAGCCCCGACCATCGGGTTGGGGCAAGCCTTCTCTCCGCAGCCCGATGTTGACAACCCCGAGAAGCCGAGTAGGATTGGCCCGATGAAAATTACAACTAATTCGCGGTTGAGAATATGTTGGGGACGCAGCAACGGCTATCAAGGAAATCGCTATGAAACCACTACCGCGAGCTGAGCAAACGCTTCTACTGCGGACTGACTTCTCCAATGAAAATGTTTGGAGAGAGATCTGTTCAGCCGTTCGAGTGCCTGCTCCAGAGATTCAAGAAGCGTCAGGTATGTTCGCGGCTGCGATCGAAGCCACGGTCCAATGGCTGGGAAAATCCGAAACTTCTGTGCATATCGTTGATGATCCAGATTACAGGGATGCCACGACGGAGCAGTTGCTTGAACTCTTGGGTGATGGATACAATCCAATACTGATGTTCGTTGTAGACGGGATTGCCATGTCCCATCCTGATCATCCGATTTTAGTTGTTGATCTGTGCGGAGAGCCAGGTCGGACGTTTCGGACGGTACCCTCACAGATTTTTTGGATTGAGAGTAATCTTTCAATTGCCAACATGGATTGGGAAGATTTTACTGGGGCTATCGATGACGAAGGGGTGTTTCGAGGTTTTCCCGAGTGACGCGCGTAAAATATTTACGCCGTCCGCAGATGCTTCATGTTCATACACAGGCTTCAACTGCTTGGAGTTTGAAGTTTGGGATTTGGAGTTTCTGCTGCGCGGCTACGCCGCCCGCGGATGCGCTTTGTCATACACTTTCTTCAACTGCTCGGTGCCGACATGGGTGTAGATTTGCGTTGTCGAGAGATTGGCATGACCTAGCAGCTCTTGCACGGCGCGCAGATCCGCACCGGCGTTGAGCAAGTGTGTGGCAAAGGAGTGGCGTATTTTGTGTGGCGTCAGTTTGGGATCCAGCCCCGCAACGATTAGGTATTTCTTGAGTTTTTGCTGCGTCATCCTTGCTGTCAACCGTCCACCCGATTGATTTTCAAACGCCGGATCGCCCCGATGGCGCGGGCCGAGCTTTTTCCAATATTCCTGAATCGCCTCCAACGCGGGCGCGCCGACGGGACACAGTCGTTCTTTCTTTCCCTTGCCGCGGACGCGCAAGGTTTCTCCAACCAAATCTATGCTTTCCCGATTCATTCCGACGAGTTCTTGAATGCGGAGACCGCTGGAATAAAGTGTCTCGAGGATCGCCCGGTCGCGCAACGCGGCGAGTTCATTGAGCGGTCGCCCGCGTTTCTTTCCGCTCTTTTTTGCGTCGGCCAGGATTTTGATTGGTGCTGCCAGCAACGCCTCGACTTGGTCGGGCGAGAGGAATTTGGGCAGCGGTCGACCGCGTTTGGGGCGGACCAGCCCGGCGAGAGGATTGGTTTTCAAAATGCCGCGCCGCATCAGAAATTTGTAGAACGACCGCAAGGCGGAGAGTTTGAGCAGAATGCTGGCTCGCTCATATTTTTTTTCGCTCAAATGCGCGAGGTAACGCCGGAAATGATAGAGTTCGAGCGATGTCCAGTCCACCGCACCGCGATTTTGTTCACCGAGCCACGCGGCAAACTGGAGAATGTCGGCGCGATAGTTGCGAATGGTGAGCGCGGACGCGTTGCGCTCGGCCGTGAGGTAATCGAGAAAGGATTTGAGGTGCGGGTCGGGTTTTGGTGGCACAGGCGTCCCTGCCTGTGGCGCACCATTGCTTTTTACGCTGCCTCGATTTTTTTGGTGCTCTTGCATTTCGGGTAGGCCGAGCAAGCGAGGAACTCGCCAAATTTTCCGCGCCGCTTGACCATCGGGGCGCCACATTTCTCGCATGTTTCGCCCGTTGGTTCCGCCGCGGGTTTTGCGGTGGCGGACGGGGTTGCTTCGGTCGGTCGCGGCGTGGACGCCACTCCTACATTCAGGTTTTCCGGCAACGGTCGGGCGGTCTTGCATTTGGGATATCCTGAACAACCGAGGAACGGTCCTCGCGCGCTTTGGCGAATCATCATGGGTTTGCCGCAGTTCTCGCATTTCTCGTCCGTCTCGACGGGCGCTGGCTTCGGCGGCGCGGCGGGCGCCATATCCTTGAGATTGTCCGGCAGCGGTTTGGCATTGCGGCATTTCGGAAAACCCGAGCAGGCGAGAAACGGACCGCGTTTGCCGGTGCGAATGACCATTGCAGACCCACATTTCTCGCATTTCTGGCCGGAATCCACTGGCGCTGGTTTTTCGATGACGGTGATTTTGCCCGTTTCGTCCTTGGTAAAGCTCTTGGCGTTCTTGCACTTTGGATACGCCGAGCAGGCGAGAAATTCTCCTCGCTTGCCGCTGCGGATGACCATGGGAGAGTTGCATTTGTCGCAGACTTGTCCTGTAGATTCTTCAGCTTTCATTTCGATTTTTCCTTCCGCATTGCGGATGAAGTTGGAGGTTGTCTTACACTTTGGATACGCCGAACAGGCTAGAAATTCCCCGCGTTTGCCTTGTCGCAACACCATGGGCGATTGGCATTGCACACAAATAACCCCGGTCGGTTCCTGCTCGACCAGCTCGATCGCACCTTTGGCGTCGCGGCGATAGTCGCTGGAGAATTTGCATTTCGGATACCGCGAGCACGCGACGTATTCTCCTTTGCGCCCTTCGGTGATTACCAGCATGCCCTTCTTGCATTCGGGGCATTTCAGGTCGGTCTTTTCCTTTTTGAGCGCAAGCGCGGTATCGAGCATCGGTTTGAAGTCGTCGTAAAACTTCTGGAGCAACTCGTGCCACTCGACTTTGCCCGACTCGATTTCGTCCAATTGCTCCTCCATCTGCGCCGTGAACTTCACGTCCATCAGATTAGGGAATTTTTCCACCAGTAAATCGGTGGTCTTTTCGCCCACGTCGGTGGGACGCAGGCGACCTTTCTCTTTTTCCACATACTTGCGTTTCTGGATCGTGTACACCGTTGGCGCATACGTGCTGGGGCGACCAATACCCAATTCCTCCAGCGCCTTCACCAGGGTCGCCTCCGAATAGCGCGGAGGCGGCTCGGTAAAATGTTGTTCCGGCTTGAGTCCGAGCAGATCCAGCATCTCGGCGACGGTCAGGGGCGGAATTGGCTCGCTTACTTCCTCGGCCATCTTGTCATCCTCGCCTTCTTCAACGCCGTAGACTTTCAGAAAGCCAGCGAAGGTTATCTGCGTGCTGCTGGCTCGAAACCAGAAATCGCGCGGCTTGGCAACTTTGTCGTTGCGCGCCAAAATGTCCACCGACTTGATCAGCGTTTCCGCGGCGCGCATTTGGCTGGCGACAAAGCGTTTCCAGATCAGGGTGTAGAGCGCGAGTTGCTGACGGTCGAGGTAACGCGCCACGCTCTCGGGGGTGCGTCGCACCGAGGTCGGACGAATTGCCTCGTGCGCGCCCTGCGCGCTCTGGCGCGATTTATAAACATTTGGAGTCTCGGGGGCAAATTCCGCGCCGAATTTCTCGCGGATATAGCCGAGACATTCGGCTTGGGCGTCCTTGGATACGGTCAGCGCATCGGTGCGCATATAGGTAATCAGACCTACCGCGCCTTCGTCGCCCACCTCCGCCCCCTCGTAAAGCTGCTGGGAGATTCGCATCGTTTGTTCCGTGCCGAAATTCAGATTCGTCGCCGCCGCGCGCTGGAGCGTGCTGGTCATAAACGGTGGGAAGGGGTTGCGCTTGCGCGGTTGTTCGTCAATCTTCTCGACTTTCCACGCCGCACCCTCCAATTCCTTCTTGGCAGCGTCCGCAGTGGCTTGGTCGCGGAGCAAAAACTGGCTTTTTTCGACATCAATCAACTTTTCCTCGCCAATGCGCGCCAATCGCGCATGGAATTGGGTAGCCGGATTCGTTTGTTTGCGCAATTCCGCCTCTACCGACCAATACTCTTGCGGCTTGAACGCGCGAATCTCGCGCTCGCGATCCACGATCAGCCGCACCGCGACCGATTGGACGCGTCCCGCTGATCGGGCGCCGTGCAGTCGCCGCCAGAGAAGCGGACTGATTTGATACCCGACGATGCGGTCGAGCACGCGCCGCGCTTGCTGCGAATTAAACAGGTTTTCGTCCACGTTGCGCGGCTGGGCAAAGGCAGCGCGGATTGCCGTCGGAGTGATTTCGTGAAATTCGACGCGATGAAACCGGTTCGCACTGCGTTTGCCACCGAGCAGATCGCGCAGGTGCCACGCGATCGCCTCGCCTTCGCGATCGGGGTCAGTCGCCAGAAAAATCTTTTCCGCGCCTTTCGCCGCTTCTTTGAGTTCCTTGATGACGTTTCCCTTTTTATCCATCACGGAATAGGTCGGCTCGAAGCGGTTTTCGATGTCCACGTTCAGCCCCTTGCTGGGCAGGTCAACGACGTGACCCATCGAGGCTTTTACGATGTAGCTGGCCCCGAGGTATTTGTAGATGGTCTTCGCTTTGGCGGGCGATTCAACGATAACGAGTGATTTAGGCATAGTGAGTTTGTCAGCCAACGCGCACGAAACGTTTGCCGGGCAGTTGTTTGACCAGTTTTTTCATTTCAAGCGCCAGCAATGTGGCCGACACATGCCCACTTGTCAAATCCGATGCGCGAATTATTTCGTCCATCTCGGTTTCGTCCTTGCCAACGACATCGTAAACTTTTTGCTCCACCTCTGATAATTTGGTGGCACGGGCTTGCCCGCCAAGGTGGGCGTCCCTGCCCATGGTCGTTTCTTCCGCTTCCCCTTTCTTCTTCGCCTCCTCGGCCAACGGCTGCAAATATTCGAACTCGGTCAAGATGTCCTCCGCATC
Source organism: uncultured Verrucomicrobiota bacterium (assembly GCA_964348665.1). Classification (GTDB taxonomy): domain Bacteria; phylum Verrucomicrobiota; class Verrucomicrobiia; order Palsa-1439; family CAYGDP01; genus CAYGDP01. The sequence goes on along the minus strand of CAYGDP010000006.1, from coordinate 158,242 downwards.
CTCGACCAACTTGGCGCCGTCTTTGATGAGTTTGTGGCAGCCTTTGGACGGTGGCGAATCAATCCGCCCCGGCACGGCGAACACGGGTCGTCCTTGTTCCTCGGCCCACTTCACCGTGATCATCGCGCCGCTGCTGATGCCCGCTTCGATCACCACGCAGCCGAGCGAGAGGCCGCTGATGACGCGATTACGAATCGCGAAATTTTGCGCGTCCGGCGGCGAGTTGAATGGATACTCGCTGACAATCGCACCGCCGCTCTCGACGATCTTGTCGTAGAGCGATTTATTTTCCGGCGGATAGACCACGTTGATTCCGCAGCCCAGCACGGCGATGGTGCGGCCTTTTGCCGCGAGCGCGCCTTGATGGGCTGCGGTGTCAATCCCGCGCGCCATCCCGCTCACGACCGTCACGCCCGCATAGGCGAGTTGATACCCGAGTTTTTTTGCCGTCTCCAACCCGTAATGCGTCGTGTGCCGCGAGCCGACAATGGCAATGGCGCGTTTGTCTTCCGGCTTGATTTGTCCTTTGATGTAGAGCGCCATCGGCGGGTCATGAATCTCGGCGAGGTTTTCGGGATACTCGGCATCGCCTTGATCGATTACGTGCGCACCAAATTCCTCGATCCGTTGCAATTCGCTCGACAAATCTACCGATTTTTCCCAGTCGTGGATTGCTCTCGCTGCCGCGTCGCCAATGCCGTTTACGTGTTTCAACTCGCTCTCGGTCGCGCCGAGGATTTTTTCCGCCGACCCAAACCGCTCGCGCAACGCGCGCAGCTTCACCGGGCCGATATGCTCGACCATGTTCAAGATAATGATTGCCTCTCGCTCGGTCATGATTCGTTTAAGGGTTGAATTGTTAAATCGTTAAAAGGTTAAATCGGCCAGTCGGCAAACGGGTCGTCATCGCTCGCATTATAGGGAGGAGATGTTTCCCGCACTACCGAGCTTTCGCCCGTCTTGCGCTCGCGGAGGAAGCGGACGTAGCCCTTCAAGAGCATCATCACCAGAAGAGAATCTTGCCGTAAGTTGGCAATCTCCGCAGGCAGCAAATATTTTTCATCTTCGCACACCGTCAAATCGTCAACTAACTCTTGCAGCGAGCCGCGCGCTTGAAACATAAACTTGATCTGATCGAGATAGTGATAGCGACCGTGACCCTCCGCGATGTTGTTCATGAGTGAGACTGCCGCGCGACGGATTTGGCTCGCCAGCCCGAATTTTTCCGTATCGGGCAGTCGGCGAGCCACGTCATACATCGCCTTCCGAAATGCCCGTGCCGCTTTGTGAACCTCCAAGTCCTCAAATGTTAGGTAATCTTTTTCTTGCATCATCTTTTCCAATTCAACGATTTAACCATTCAACGTTTCAACGTCTTCCTTTTCCTCTCAAACAACTCCATTTGCGGATCTTTGAGCAGATTGTAATTCTTCATCAGCCGCAACATCTGCAACACGTCGGATTTCTGATAATTTTTGTTGGTCTCCACCCGCGCAATCAAATCAATCAGGATATCGCGGAACAGAAGAACGCCATCCACGCCTTTGGCCCGGAGCAAATCGAGGCTTTTCTGCCGCAACTCCGCCGATGCCGGCAGCGCTGGCACGACGAGCAATTTGAGTAACGCGCCTTCCCCGCCGGTTTGCTTGGATGCTTCCTTCAGCGACGCCGCCTCCACAAACTTCAGGATTTCCGGTGTGCCCGCGAGCAACGCCGGTCCAAAGGATTCCGTGTACCAACCTTTCACCGCCACAATCGCTCGCGCGACGTATCGCAAATCCTCCGCGCCCAGCACGAAATTCAGACCAGAGGCAGGCGGCGGTTCCGCGCGGGGATTGACCACGATCAGATCGATTTCTTCATCGGCGGTCTTGGCGCGCGCCGACACCGCGTATTTCCGGTGCTGCCGCACCAAAAACCCGTGTGCCTCAAAATATTCCCGCGCAATGGCTTCACCGACGGCGCTCATGGCGCTGCCTCGTTAAAACGTTGAAACGTTAAATGGTTGAATCGGATCAAGATGGGAGTGTTGTAGCCGTCTTCAGGGAAGTCGGTCAACTATGTTTCCACCCACGCAGAAGCCGTGATTACCGCACGCGGATACAGTACTACGGCCTACATTCCTTCGCCCCGTGCTGGCGTATCAGTTCGCCGATCTGTTTGAGCCGATAACGTTCGGCCCACTGCAAAGCAGTTTCACCATCCTGCGTTCTCGTATTGGCTTTAATGTTATTGGCGAGCAACAGGCTTACGATTTCAGCAATTCGGTTCTTTTCATCTTCCGTTTGAGGGAAAACTCTGTCCACCGCAAAATGTAGTGCAGTCTGACCAAATTCATCAATCGAGTTTGGATTAGCTCCACTGCGAATAAGCAACTCCACGACTTCTGCCTGCAAGTTGTCCGCGGCGATATGCAAAGGTACTCTGCCATTTTTTACCGCATTGACGAGATCTGGTTTGTTTTTAGAATTTCCCTCACGATTTTGCAGTCCCCGATAGAGAAAGCCTCAAAGATGTCCATTTATCCCACTACCCCTTTCACATCCTCCATCGTCACCGAATCGCTGACGAACGCGTCGCCGAGGCGGCGGGCGAGGACAAAATAGAGTTTGCCCGCGCGGACTTTTTTATCGAGTCTGATGGCGGTGAGGATTTTTTTTATGGGGACATTTTTTGGCCATTGGGTTGGCAGTCCAGCGGATTCGAGCGTGGCACGGATGCGGTCGGCGTCGTGCTGTGGCAAGCGCGCGTGTTTGACCGAGAGCTGCGCAGCGGCGACCATGCCAATGCTGATGGCTTCGCCGTGTAGATATTTTTTGTAGTTCGTCGCTGCTTCGAGCGCGTGGCCGAGGGTGTGGCCAAAGTTGAGCAACGCCCTTTGTCCGCTCTCGCGTTCGTCGGCGCTGACAATCTCGGCTTTGATCTGGCAGCAGCGGGCGACCACTTCCGTGGGGATAGCGTTGAGGTGTTGAATGGTTGAATCGTTTAATCGTCCTCGTCGTCGTCCTCGTCCTCGTAACTCGAATTCGTCTTGTAGGTATTTCTCCAACGCGCCAAACAACTCGGCGTCGCGGATGATGCCGTACTTGATGACTTCAGCCCAGCCAGAGCGGTATTCGCGCGGCGGAAGCGTCTTCAGGGTGTCGAGATCGCAAAGAACGAGCCGCGGCTGCCAGAATGCGCCAACGAGGTTTTTCCCACGCGCGAGATTGACACCGGTCTTGCCACCGATGGCGGCATCCACCTGCGCGACCAGCGTGGTTGGGATTTGGACGAAATCAATCCCGCGCAAGTACGAGGCGGCTACGAAGCCTGCCATGTCACCCACGACGCCTCCTCCGAGACCAATGATGAAGCTGTCCCGAGAAAGTTTCGCGTCGAGACAGGCATTGTAAAGACGCTCGACCGTGGCGAGAGTTTTGTATTTCTCACCAGCGGAAATGACAGCAAGCGAGGCGTCGTATCCACCCTTTTTTAGAGCTGCGATCGTTTTCGCGCCATATCGCCGTGCCACGTTGCGGTCGGTGATGACGAGGCAGCGTTTGCCGAGGTTAAGCGGTTGGAGCCGCGCGGCGACATTGGCGAGTAGCCCACGCCTGACCACGATGTCGTAACTGCGGCTCGCGAGTTGGACGAGGATAGTGTGGACAACTTCTTTCATTGTCATGGATATTTAACCGCGAATAGACGCGAATGCACGCGAATATTCGTGGGAACTTTTCAACGTAGCGGATTCGTGATAAGTTTGCGGCGTGATCATTTTCCATTCGCCGCGGTGTCTGGACTATGAGTTTCCGCATCATCCGGAAACGCCGACGCGGGTGCGAGCAGCCGTGACGCGGCTACAGAAGAATCCAAAGCACGAATGGCGCGAACCGGCTGCTGCCAGTGAGGCTGATGTGCTTCGCGTGCATACCCGTGAACAACTGGAAGCGGTTCGAACGGGGAAATACCACGATGCCGATACGCCGTGGTCACCTGCAATGTTCGATTTGGCGTTGCGATCGGCGGGCGCCGCCTGCGCGGCAGCAGAGTCAGCGTTGTCGGGCAAATCTGCATTTTCATTGATGCGACCGCCCGGACATCACGCCGAGCGGAATCGCGTGATGGGGTTTTGTTATTTCAATAACATTGCGATTGCGGTCGCCAAGGTGTTGGCTGTCAGCCGCATCGCAATTGTGGACTTCGACTGTCATCATGGCAACGGGACGGAAAATATATTTCTGGGCAACGATCGGGTACTGTTCGCGTCGTTGCATCAGAGTCCTTGTTATCCTGGCACGGGATTACGCTCACAAAAGAACTGCCGTAATTATCCGTTGCCGCCACAGACGGAGGAAACGGAGTTTCTCGAAGCGCTGGATCATGCACTCGACGAAGTGCGCGCATTCAAACCACAGTTGATCGCGATTTCAGCAGGATTCGACGCGCACAAAGCCGACCCGATCACAGAGATGGAACTGGAAGTGGAAACATTTGGGAAAATCGGCGAACGACTGCGCGGATTGTGTCTGCCGAGCTTCGCAGTTTTGGAAGGCGGGTATGGCGCGCGGTTTGCCGCGTGCGCTGAAACTTTCGTTGATTCGTTGAATGGTTAAATTGTTACATAGGCAGAACCAATTCAACGATTCAACCATGTAACCAACGTTACGCAATTCCCAATCGCCGACGTCCTTCTTCGCTGATCATTTCGGGATTCCAGGGTGGATCCCAGACAACCTCAACGTTAGCATCCGCGACGCCCGGCAGGTCGCGCAATTTCGCGGCAGCATCGCCGGCAATATGCGGTCCCATCCCACAGCCACGCGCCGTCAACGTCATTTTCACGTCCACGCGACTGTTGCCGCTTGGCATCGGCGATATTTTCATGTCGTAGATGAGACCGAGGTCAACGATGTTGACGGGGATTTCGGGGTCGAAACACGTTTTCAAAGTTTCCCAAACCGCGTTTTCGTTGACGGGACCAGTGGCGATTGGTGATTGGGGGCTGGGGACTGGAGAATCGGTCGGAACGGAAGACGGCTCAGCGGGAGCTTCGCCCTCCCTCGTAAGAGCGCTGGCGTCGCGGGCGGCGATTTGGATGAGACCGATGCTCGGCGCGTTGAGTGTGATGTTGCCACCGAGCGTTTGCGTGACGATGGCAGTCGTGCCTTTGGCAAGGGGAACCTTCACTCCGAACGGAATTTGTGTCGCCTCGATGTCGCGCGCGACGGTGACTCGATCCGATGGTTGCAACGGGTGACTCATGGCGACCTCCTCGATTGTTTGGCGATTTTTTTCTTGGCGGGATTCGTGGTGTCGAGCGGGCAGATCGAATTCGGTACTTGTCCGAGCGGCGTGTTGGTTTTGACGGGACATTCGATCAACACCTCGACGCGCGCCGCCAGTGGTTTGAATTTTCGTTTCCCAAGCATCTCGGCGATCGGCAGCTCGGTGGCCGGTTTGTCCAAGTCCCAAACGCGATGGCAGCCGACGCAGCGTGCGTGATGATGCACGTCGGTGCGCAACTCGTATTGCGCGGGCGCGCTTTCCGTGCGCGGGATTTTCCCAATCTCGCCCACTGCGGCCAGCGCTTCGAGGCCATTATAGACGGTGGCAAGGCTCACGCGCGGCATCGTATTCCGCACGAAGCGGAAAACATCCTCGACGGTCGGGTGCCCCTTGCAATGCGCCACCGCCTCGTAAATCGCACGCCGTTGTTTGGTGATTCGGCGGCCGCGCCGATGCAATCCCGCCGTGAGTGTCGCTTCGCTCAATTCACATTTGTCAGGCATGGCAAATCCTCCTATCGAAAAAACTTTCGCGCCTTTTCCAGGGCAGCCACCAGCCGATCGACTTCCTCCGTCGTGTTGTAGAGATAAAAACTCGCGCGCGCGGTAGCTGCTAGCCCGAGCTTGCAGTGCAGCGGCATCGCACAGTGATGCCCCGCGCGGATCGCCACGCCTTCGCCGTCGAGCACGGCCGCGATGTCGTGCGGATGAATCTCGTCGAGCGTGAACGCAATCAAACCGCCGCGATTCGGCGGGGGCGGGCCGTACGTTTTCAGTCCGGGAATCTCGCGCAACCGCTCCCACGCGTATGCGACGAGCCGCTGTTCGTGAGCGTGGATTTTGTCCATGCCGACGCCTTCGAGAAACTCCACCGCAGCCCCCAGCCCAATTCCTTGCGCGATGCTCGGTGTACCTGCCTCAAACTTCCACGGGAGCGCGTTCCATTTCGACTCGCGCCAGTCCACCTTGGAAATCATTTCGCCTCCGCCAAGAAACGGCGGCATTTTTTCCAATAGCTCGCGCTTGCCCCAGAGAACGCCGATGCCGGTCGGTCCGCAGCATTTGTGGCCGCTAAAAACGAGGAAATCGCAACCCAATTCCTTCACGGATGCGACAAGATGGGCGACTCCCTGTGCTCCATCCACAACGACCACGGCGCCAACCGAGTGTGCCTTCTTCGCGATCTGGGCGACGGGCGGAATTGTGCCAAGGACATTCGACATTTGAGTGATGGCGACAATTTTGAGCCGGTCGTCCAGCCATCGGTCTAGGTCTTCGACGATGAGCTCGCCGTCGAGATTGACTGGGATAAATTCGAGCGTCGCGCCAGTGCGCTGGGCGAGAAGCTGCCAGGGAACAAGATTCGAGTGATGTTCCATCTCGGTCAGCACGATCCGGTCGCCTTTCTTCACGTTGGTGAGGCCATAGCTGTTGGCGACGAGGTTGATGGCTTCCGTGGCGTTGCGGGTGAAGATGACTTCATTGGTTTCCGCGCCGATGAACCGGGCCACGGTAGCACGCGCCTTTTCGTATGCGGCGGTAGCGCGCTCGCTGATTTCGTAAATGCCGCGATGAACGTTGGCATTGTAGGAGCGATAGTAGTCGTCGAGCGCACCCAAGACGGATTCGGGTTTTTGCGAGGTGGCAGCGTTGTCGAGATAGGCAATGAGTTTGCCGTGCATCCGAGTACGGAGAAGAGGGAATTGGGCGCGGAGTTTTTCCACAGGCAGGGACGCCTGCCCGCTGCGCCGAGCGTTCAGCGCGGCGAGCGCCACCAATTTATTTTTTTGTTTTTGGGCGGTGGCGGTTTTCATTTCACATCATCCCCAATTGCAATTTCGCGGCGTCGGTGAGCATGGATTGATTCCAGGGCGGATCCCAGACCAGCTCGATGTTTGCCTCCGCAATGCTCTCGATGGAAAGCACCTTGCGTTGGACGTCGCTTTGCAGCACAGGCCCCATGCCGCAGCCGGGCGCGGTGAGCGTCATCTTCACGTCCACACGGTTACCGGTCCCGCCTTCGAGCGGTGTGAGTTTCATGTCGTACACGAGACCGAGATCCACGATGTTGACCGGAATCTCCGGATCAAAACAGGTTTTTAGCTGATCCCAAATGGCGCGTTCGAGAGTCGAGGCATCTGGCGCTGGGCCCACTTGAGATTTGAGATTTAAGGTTTGAGAGGACGCGGTCGGCGGTTCTTTGCCAAGGGCGTCGGCGTCCTTGGCTTCGATCCGCGCCATGATGCCGTTGCAGATGACCGTGTAGCTGCCGCCAAGTTGCTGGGTGATCATCACTTGGCTGTCTTTCGGCAACGTGATAGGAGATCCCTGCGGGATGAGAATCCCTTGCACGTCGCGGCGCAACAGCGTTGTCTCGGTAGCGCTCATGGCTCCTCCGTCGTCACGGTTTGTTCTTTGCCTTCCAAAGCGGCGGCAAGGGCGTGCCAGGAGAGGATCGCGCATTTGACACGGGCGGGAAATTTGTGGACGCCGCTCAAGGCAACAAGCTTGCCGAGTTGGTTTTGCTTTGCCTCGCCGGTCGTCACCATGTTGCGAACGCCGCCGAAAAGTTTTTTGGCATCCGCGATGGATTTGCCCTTGATGGATTCGGTGAGGAGCGAGGCAGAGGCTTTGGAAATGGCGCAGCCGTTGCCTTGAAAACCAACGTCGGCGATTTTATCACCGTCGAGGCGCACAAAAATCTTGTAGTGATCGCCGCAGAGTGGATTATCGCCCTCGGCGGTGCGGTTGGCGTCTTTCAGTTCACGGTAGTTGCGCGGACTTTTCGAATGGTCGCGGATCAATTCCTGGTAGAGATCGTCGAGGTCGTTCATGGGTTATTCCCTTGATCCAGTTCGCCGTGTGAGGTCACACGGCCTACAAGTTCGCCGAGGCGGGCTTCGATTGTCTTGCCGAGCGAATTACGAACCGATTCGACCTTGATGCGGTTGATGATTTCGCTGGCGAAAGCCTGTGTGAGGATGCGGCGTGCTTCCTTTTCGTGAATGCCACGGGAACGAAGGTAAAAGATTGCGTTTTCGTCGAGCTGGCCGACGGTCGCGCCGTGCGTGCATTTCACGTCGTCGGCAAAGATTTCAAGCTGCGGCTTGGTGTCCACCGTCGCGGTCTTGGAGAGCAGCAGGTTTCGGTTGGTTTGTTTGGCGTCGGTTTTTTGCGCGGCTTGGCGCACGAAGATTTTGCCGTTGAACACGCCACGAGCGCGTCCGCCGAGGATGCCGTGGTAAAACTCGTGGCTGTTGCAATGCGGCGCGGTGTGGTCGGCAACGGTGTGATGATCCATTAATTGATCGCCGCCCGCGAGGTACAGGCCGTTGAGAATGGCCTCGATGCCTTCGCTGGCGAGGACGAGGTTGATGTTATTACGGGCAAGTTTTGCGCCGAGCGAAATCGAGTGCGAGGTAAAGTTTGCGTTGCGCGCGAGCTGCGCTTGGATGGTCGCGATGTGAAACGCGCTGGCGCTTTCCTCCTGAATTTTGATGTGCTCGACCGTAGCGCCCTCACCAACGACAATTTCGGTGACGGTGTTGGTGAAATAGGGTGTGGTGCCGTTCCCAACGAAGTGCTCGATGATAGAGGCTTGGCTATTTTCCTCGGCGATGATGAGAATGCGGGGGTGAACGGTCGCGCCCGATTCCGGCGCGGCAAAAACGAGGCGAATTGGCTCAGTGACAACTTTGCCTTTAGGAATGCGAATGACCGCGCCGTCAGTGAAGAACGCCGTATTGAGTGCAACGAACGGGTTCGCGTCGCACCGCGCGTAACGAGCGAGATGGGCACGGGAGAGATCGGAAAAGATGTCCTCGATTTGATTCGAGGATGACCCTTCGACTTCGCTCAGGGCGGAGGACGAGAGTTTAAATGGGAGCTTGGTGATCGGCGCGACGCTCGTGTATTTCCATTCTTCGTGACGGGTGGTTGGAAAGCCTTGTTCGACGAAGTGGGCGAATGCGCTTTCGCGCAGGGCGCGTAACCAGGATGCATCTTTGGCCGCATCAGTTTTCAGAAAATCTTCAAACGCGGCAACGTACGGTTCGGTCGGGACGGCCGCGCGGGTGGGAGCGGTAAGGGTTGGCATGGCGCGTCTCCTATTTTGCCGCCTCGGCTAGGTGCGACTCGATCCAGTCGTAGCCTTTTTCCTCCAGATCGAGGGCAAGTTCCTTGCCGCCGGAGCGAATGATGGCGCCATCGTGGAGGACGTGGACGTAGTCGGGGACAATGTAGCTAAGAAGGCGCTGATAGTGAGTGATGACGAGCTGAGTACGGTCGGGCGATTTCAGTTTGTTGACGCCGTTGGCGACAATTTTAAGGGCGTCAATGTCGAGGCCGCTATCGGTTTCATCGAGGATGGCCAGGCGCGGTTCGAGAAGAGCCATTTGGAGGATTTCGTTGCGCTTTTTTTCACCGCCCGAGAAGCCTTCATTGACGGCGCGTTTGAGCATTGTGTCGTCAATCTCGAGCAGCTTGGACTTTTCTTTGATCAACGCGAGGAAGTCCATGGCGTCCACTTCGGGCTGGCCGCGGTGTTTATGGATTTCGTTGAGGGCGGAGCGGAGGAAGTAGGTCATATTGACGCCTGCGATTTCGACCGGGTATTGGAAGGCGAGGAAAACGCCTTCGCGGGCGCGCTCATCGGGTTCGAGGTCGAGTAAATCTTTGCCGTTGTAGTGGACGCTGCCGCCGGTGACTTCGTATTCGGGGCGGCCCGCGAGGATGGCGGCGAGCGTGCTCTTGCCGCTGCCATTGCGGCCCATAATGGCGTGGACTTCGCCCGCGCGGAGGGTCAGGTTAAGACCTTTGAGGATCGGCTTATTGGCAATGCCGCCGTGGAGATCTTTGATTTCGAGGATGATGTTGTTGGCGCTCATAGTTCTTCTTCTGGTGGTTCGACTGGAAATGGTTGTTGCGCTGCGGCCATCGGAGGACGCGGTCGTGGGATTAAGCGAGAAGGAACCTGACTGCCGCCATCGTCGGGGGGCCGGTTCTTGCCACGCCAAGAGATATTCGTTTTGTCAAAATCCACACGCCGCAATTCCACCACAGCCTTGTCGGTATCGTAAATCGCGTAAGACGATTTCGGATCTCCGTCGCGTGGTTGCCCGACCGAGCCTACATTGATGAGATATTTTTTTCCTTTCTCGATCCGAAGCTTTTTATATTGACCGCCACGCACAGCGTTGTCCCGGATGAAAGCAAGCGGAACATGAGTGTGGCCAACAAAGCAGACGGGAGTTGTTTGATGACACATGGAGTTGGCTGCGGCAAGACGATCAAAGACATAAGGCCACTTGTCGGGATGATCCAGTGAAGCATGAACAATTGTAAATCCGTTCACTTTCTCGACAAGTTTCAGCGCGCCCAGCCATTTGCGATCGTCTTCCGAAAGTTGGTCACGTGTCCACTCGACCGCGGCGGCGGCGTGCGGATTAAACCCGCTCAATGACGTCTCATTCGAGCTAAGCTCGTCATGATTACCTCTCACGGTTGGAATTTCCAGCTTGCGAATAATCTGCACGCATTCCTTCGGAGCGTTTCCGTAGCCGACTACATCGCCAACGCAAACCGCTGCATCGCATTTTTCGGATTCTGCATCTTCCAGAACCGCTTTCAACGCGCCCAGATTGGCGTGGATGTCGGCAAGAATGGCGTATTTCATGATACATATTAACCGACGCTGCCTTCGAGGCTGATGCCGAGAAGTTTTTGGGCTTCGACGGCGAATTCCATCGGCAGATGACGATAGACTTCTTTGCAGAAACCGTTGACGATCATATTGATGGCGTCCTGCCGCGAGAGACCGCGCTGGTTGCAATAAAAGATTTGGTCCTCACCGATCTTGCTGGTGGTGGCTTCGTGCTCGACGCTCGCGGTGGGGTTGGTGACTTCTAGATAGGGGAAGGTATGCGCCCCGCACTGGTCGCCGATGAGCAACGAATCGCACTGCGAAAAATTGCGAGAGTTCTCTGCGTTGGGCATGACTTTGACCAGTCCGCGATAGCTGTTCTGGCCGCGGCCGGCGGCGATGCCTTTGCTAACAATGGTGCTCCGGGTATTTTTGCCGATGTGTATCATTTTCGTGCCGGTGTCGGCCTGCTGACGGTGGTTGGTGATGGCGACGGAATAGAATTCGCCGACCGAATTGTCACCTTCCAGAATGCAACTCGGATATTTCCACGTGATTGCCGATCCGGTCTCGACTTGGGTCCATGAAATTTTTGAGCTTTCACCTTTTGCGAGGCCGCGTTTGGTGACGAAGTTGTAGATGCCACCTTTGCCATCCTTGTCGCCCGGATACCAGTTTTGGATGGTCGAGTATTTGATCTCGGCCTTGTCGAAGGCGATCAGCTCGACGACGGCGGCGTGGAGTTGGTTTTCGTCACGGACAGGCGCGGTACAACCTTCGAGATAGCTGACGTATGCGCCAGGCTCGGCAACGATCAGGGTGCGCTCAAATTGTCCCGCACCAGCGGTGTTGATCCGGAAGTAGGTGGATAGCTCCATCGGGCAGCGGACACCTTTCGGAATGTAGCAGAACGAACCGTCGCTGAACACGGCGGCGTTGAGCGACGCATAAAAATTATCGGTGTACGGCACGACCATGCCCATGTATTTGCGGACGAGGTCGGGATGTTTCTGGATTGCCTCGCTGAACGAGCAAAAGATTACACCGTGCTTTGCCAGTTCCTTCTGAAACGTCGTGGCGACCGAGGCGCTGTCCACGATGGCGTCCACCGCGACGCCGCTAAGGCGTTTCTGTTCCTCAATCGGGATGCCGAGTTTGTCGAAGGTCTTGATTAGTTCGGGGTCAACCTCGTCGAGACTACCCAGCTTCTTCTTCGGCTTGGGCGCGGAGTAATAAATAATGGATTGATAATCAAGCTTGGGGTAGTGGACGTTCGGCCAGTGCGGCTCGACCATGGTCGTCCAGTGGCGGAACGCCTTGAGGCGCCACTCGAGCATCCAGTCGGGCTCGTTTTTCTTGCGGGAAATAAGGCGAACGATGTCCTCATTCAGCCCTGGCGGGGCGGTATCCGACTCGATATCCGAGACGAACCCCCACTTATAGTCTTGGGCTACTAGCTGTTCGATGGTATCAGTTGACGTGCTCACACGACAGAACCTATAGCACATGCAAAAGAAAATCAAGAATGATTCTTGATAAGAAAGCAGCAATCCAAGTTGCTTACCTAATATTAATTCTTATTAAGCCGGAGGAGGTTGGCTGCTCGTCTGGGCAGTCTTAATATAAATTCCGATGACTTGACCGGCTTCGTCATGCACCACTTGCTCAACCGACTGTAGAACTTGCCGATCTTGGTCGGTCAACCCAGGTGTCTGGGACGTATCAGCGGTTTTGAGCGCCGCAAGCAAAGACCACCGTACTCGGTCGCCTTTCTTCAGTAGTGATACTTCCGTGCCGGCTGGGTCCGCAAAGACAACCGTGCCTTCCTGGTTCCAAACCACGACGCCCAAATTCGCCGCCAGAAAAAATTCGTCCCGCCTCATCAATTCGTCTGCCAACAAATCATTTTGCCCCCGGAACTCCGCGGCCCATGATTTAAGTTCGTGGTCGAACAATTCGGTTAGCGCTTTGGCAATCGGCTCGATCTTGGATTCTTCGACTCCGTACTGCCTCAAATAACCGAGGATGGAATCGAGGAGGGCCTGGGGCAGACGCGGTTTGCGCGCGGGTTTTCGTTTTAGTTTCTCGAGGACCTTGAGCAGTTGTTCCTCGTTCACCCCCAAGGTGATGAGCAGGTCGCGAATGCGCAAAAAGAAACTTTCGGCAGACAAATCCGCCGGTGTCAGCGCTCGGATAATCTTGACGATTTGATCGAGGGGTTTGTCTCCCTTCAAAATTTCCTGCGCGATGCGTCCGGCTTTTGCCTTGTCCGAATAAAATGTCAGCACCGCCAGGATGTCATTCACTAACGTGGCGGCTTTCTCTGTATTGGCCACCTTTTTCGACCGGCTCCTGACTTCGTCCTCGATGATTTGCATCGCATCGGCCAAACCATCAAACTGCGGCGTCTCTCCCATCAGGCTTTCACAAAGTAGTTTCAAATTTACCAGTAATCCTTGCACAGCTTCGGCCACCTCCGCGCCACCTTCCGCCTTCAACACGGCCGCCGCGACGCCCTCGGAGATCAGCTCCGCCATTTTCTTCGGGTAATTCTTGATCTGATCCGCGAGCCATTTCTGATCTTCGGTGGCCTTCACCACTTCCTTAACGATGCTCTCGGCCAAGTCTTTGTTGCTGACCGGTTTCCCGGAAGCGGCCTCCGCAATCACCGCGTCGCGGGCAACCACTTTTTGGTCTTCGCCAACCGCAACGTAGGTGACGTGCTTCGATTGAATCTGCGAGACACCTGCCTTTGTCATGAGCGCCTCGAAGCCACCGTTCGCCGTGATGAATTTCGGGCCTTTGCCAAGGACGCCGACGAATTTTTCGAAATCCTCGTAGCTGGTGTCTTTTTGGAAGAAGAGGTTGTCCACACCGACTTCGGCCATGGTCGCCGCAAATTTTGAGAAGAGCGGATTGCCGGCGCCAACCTCCATCTCGCCCACGAAAACTTTTTTGTCCTGCTGCCGTAATTGCAAGCCGTCCTTTTGCTGCAACACTTTCACGAGAAAATCGTATGCGGATTTGATTGCCGCCTTGGACGAGTGGTGGGTTAGGCCGTAGAGCCGGATTTCCGACTCGGCGACCCACATGCGGCGCACCAACTCGGTTAATCCTTCATACCGGACGGTATCACCGGGTTTCGGGCCGGAAATGCGTGGCGGCAAAATTTCCACAAACCCATGCTTACCATAAAATTTTACGGCTGCAAATCATTGGCTCATGCAAGCAATCAAACTCGATTGCCCCTTCAACCGCGAAAGCGTCTTGCGCACCTTCGCTGCGGCGATTAGACTCGGCGCTGATGTATTTTCTTGCGCCATTGTATTTGGCCGGATTGCTCGCGGGAGCTATTCCGATCTTTCTGCATCTCTACTCCAATCGGCAGGCAAAAACAGTGGACTTTAGTTCGCTGCGGCTGATCAAACTATCGCTCGAAACCAAGGCGCGCTGGTTCTGGCTTCAAGACGTCCTCCTCCTCGCTCTCCGAGTGCTCATCTTCGCGCTCCTCCCACTCGCGCTCGCCAAACCCGCGCTGAAAACCACCGGCGGCCAGGCGCCGATGCTCGCCCGACCCGAAACTTCCGCTGTCCTGATCATCGACAACTCCTTCAGCATGGGGGCGACCAGCGAGGGCGCGACAGCCTTCGAACGAGCCAAGGCTGGCGCGCGCGACGTGCTTCGCACATTTCGCACCGGCGACAAAGTCGCTCTCTATCTGATCAATGCTGGAATGGAATCGGTTTATCCGACATTCACGACCGATCTGAGCGCAGTGGCGGATTCCCTTGAAAACCTCCCGCTCTCCCACCACAACACCCGGCCGACGGGTGTCTTCGCCAAGTGTCTGGAGTTGCTCTCCGAAGCCAAGACTACCAACAAAGAAATTTACATCTTCAGCGATTTTCAGGCGAGCGGCTGGCGGTTGGAACAGGAAACCACGATTGCCGCGCCAAAAGAAATTACCACCTACCTGATTGATTGCGGTCGGGACGGTGTCGGTAACGTCGCCTTGAAATCGCTCCACGTGGATGCGGGACCGAAAGTCACCAATCGCTCCATTCGGATCGAGGCCGAGCTGCATAATCATGGCGGCGCAACCGAGACCATCGCCACCCTGTTCGTAAAACAGCTCGGCACGCAGCCCAAAGCCGGATCGAAACCGGAACCCGAGGAGGAAAAACCGAAAGCCCAGCGCCAGATCAAGCTCGATGCCGGTAAAACGGAAGTCGTGAGCTTCGAATACACCTTCCCGCAGATCGGTCGTTACGAAATCCGCGTCGCTCTGCAACCCGATGCGCTTCCTGCCGATGACACGCGATACTTCGTCGTCTCCATCAGCGAACAAGTCCGCGCGCTGGCGGTGGGCGGGGAGAAAGGTCTCGGCGCGTTGAGCGATACGTTCTATCTTTCGCTCGCGCTCAAACCGCAAACCTCCAACGATCCGAAGAAATGGGCGGGCATCGTGCTCGCCTCCACGCGCGTGTCGGCCATGCTCGACCGACCGCTTGGCATCCACGACGTCGTGTTTGTCTGCAACATTCCCGCGTTCAGCGATGCGCAGGTGCAGGCGCTCGAAGATTATGTCGCCCTCGGCGGGAGCCTCGTGATTTTTCTCGGCGACGCCTCGCAGCTTGACGCGTACAACGCAAAATTATTTTCGACGATGGACGACAAACCAGGTTTGCTTCCCGCCAAGATTCTTGCCCCGCTCAAAAATCCGCAGCGCGAAAAAGGGCGCTCGGTTTCATTGAGCGAGGTGGACGAAAAACATCCACTCTTTGCAGGGCTTTCCGACCGCGCGCACCAGGCGCTTTTCTCGCTCAAATTCTCGCGGTACGCCCCGCTGGATTTGTCCGGCAGCAAAGGCGGCAAAATCACTGCGATCGCCAAACTCGAAGATGGGACACCGATGATCCTCGAAAAGGAACTCGGCCGCGGTCGAATTCTCTTTTTCAATACCGCCGCCGATCGCGGCTACGGAACGCGCGCGGGCGCCGAGATGGGTTGGAGCAATCTCGTGACCAGCCCGATTTTTCCGGTGCTGATGCACAAGACGCTCGATTATCTTACTGCCCCGCGGGAATCCTCGCGCGACCTCCTGGTCGGCGAGAGCGTGCCGTTTTTGTTCCCGCTCGAACCGACCAAGACGCCAGCCCCCTTGAAAATCGCGCGGCCTGACGACAAAACCGACACGCTGATTCCGAGGCCGGAAGCGGGTTTTCTGCGCGCCAGCTACATCGTGGATGCCGCGCCGGGAGTCTATCGGGCGGAACGCGACCGCGAGAAGCCGAAGGACGTCAAAGACCTGAAGAGCGCCACAGAATCGAAGCCCCTCTATTTTGTCGCCAATATGGATACGGGCGAGTCCAATCTGATGCGCGTGCCGGCCAAGGATGTCGGCGCAAAAATAAGCGGTGGATCGCTTGTGCTCATCGCTAATAATGACGAATTGGTCGCAAAAGTCACCCGGACCCGCGAAGGGTTGCGTCTCTGGCCAATCGTGATGGCAATCATTCTGGTGTTCCTTGCCGCGGAAAGCCTGCTTTCGAACCGGTTCGCCGCGCCAGCAAAAAAGAAAGGCAAACCCCGCATCGGTCGTGCAGCGGAAGCGGTGGCAGTGATTCTCCTGTTGTTTGCCGTCGTCGCAAACGCGGAACCTCCACAGCTTGCGCCGAAAAATCTCGTGCCAAACGGTGATTTCGAGACTGGGTCGGACAAAATGCCCGCGAAATGGGACCATCCCGCGCAGTGGAAAGACGCGCACGAGGGGCTGGTCACCAACGAGAGCCGGCAAGGCGATTCGAAAGGCGGCAAGTGCGTCCGATTTCATGTCACCAAACCCGTCGGCGAAAACGAAGGATTGCAAATATTCAGCGATTTTTTTCCCGTGCCGGACGGAGGCGGGTACGATGCCGTCTATCGCTTCAAATTCGATGCCAAGAAAACTGGCACAGGCATTATTACCTGGGTGGATTTCTGGGGAAAAGATCAGGACGGCAAGCCGGTAAAAATTTATCGCCGCCAAGTGCGCGCGTATGTGGGAGAAGACTGGCAGACGGTCGAAAGCACCTTCAAAATCCACATTCGCGCCGGTCAAATCCGGCTGAAACCCTGGATGAAACCGGAAAAAATCCAGATCGAGCTGATGGGCGTCTATGCGGGGGGCGAAGCGTGGTTTGACAACATCTCGCTGGAGCTTCTCCCGCCCAATACGAAGGTCGAAGAACCGCGTCTCCCCGACGCTGAACCCTTATTTCCCGGCGGCAAAAAACCTAAATGAGTTTTCAATTCGGTTCGGACTGGAACCCGTGGTTGGTAACGCTGGCGGCGCTGGCGGTGGCGACGTTTTGCGGCTGGACGTATTGGATGGTGCGCAGCAACGTGATGTCGCAACGCTCGCTCTTCTCCATGCTCGGGTTTCGTCTCGGCGCAGTGGCGGTGGTGTGGATGCTGATGCTGCAACCAACGCTGGTCGGTAAACGCTCGCGGCACCAGGATTCCGTCGTGGCGGTTTTGGTGGATGTTTCGGAAAGCATGTCCGTGAAGGACGGCCCGGGCGGCAAGATGCGACTGGAGCTAGTGATCGAAAATATCGGCTCGGAGAAAGACAAGGAGAGTTTGCTGGCGCAGTTGCAGGAGAAACGCGACTTGCGATTGTTCACGTTCGGCAAATCACTCACCTCATTCAAAGAAGCGCCGACCGCCGCGAAAGACCTCAAACTCGAAGACGATACGTTGCTCGGTCAATCCGTCCGCGACGCGCTCGGCAGTCTGCGCGGTCAACCGGTTTCCGGCGTCGTGATGTTCACCGATGGACGCGATCTTGGCGATAAAGACGCCGTTTCCGTGGCGGGCAGTTTCGGTTGGCCTGTGTTTACCGTTGGCGTCGGCTCAACCAAAACCCAGGTGCGCCCCGACATTTTCATCAAGCGCGTCACCGTCACCGAAAACGCCATTCTCAATAGCGTCGTCCCCGTCGAGGTCGTCCTCGGCGCGAGCGGCGTCGAAAACGTGGTCGAAAAAATCGAGCTGAAACTCGGCAAGGACATGGTCAAGAACGAGACGGTCGAAATCAAGGCCGGCAAAGAAGCGCGAGCGCATTTTGAGCTGCGACCGCAAGAGGTCGGGACGTTTTTTTACACGGTGCAGGCTTCGACCGTGCCAAACGAAGTCGTCATCGAAAACAACGCGAAGAATTTCAAGCTGATCGTCACCGACAAAAAGATCCAGGTGCTATTGGTGGATGGAAAACTGCGGCCGGAATTCAAATATCTCCGGCGGACACTGGAAGATGACCAGAACGTCAACGTCTATTCCCTCACCCGGAGCGCCGAAGACAAACTTTACATGCAAGGCCAGCCGCCGCCGGGATTCGCCGGAGGGATCCCCTCCAGCGCTGGCGAGATGAAATTGTTCGATGTGGTCATCTTTGGTGATATTGGCCGCAAACATTTCACGCCAAACCAATTGCAAGCCGTCGCCGATTACGTGGACAAGGGCGGCGGGTTCATGATGCTGGGCGGGTACGACAGTTTTGGCGCCGGCGGGTATGCGGGCACGCCCATCGAGAAAGTTTTGCCCGTAGCCCTCGCGCCCAGCGGCCAGATCGAGCTGGGATTCGCGTTGCAATTGACTCCCGAAGGGCAGGCCAGCCCGATTCTGCAGGTGGATCCGAATCCGCTCAAATCTCTCGAATTATGGCAAAAATTCGGCGGCCTCTCCGGCCTGACCGTCGTCGGCGCGCCGAAACCCGGCGCCACCGTGCTCGCCGTCAACGCAAAACGTCAACCCCCCGCCCCAGTCGTTGTCCTCCAAAAATATGGCCAGGGCAAAAGCATGGCCATCATGGCCGATACCACCTACGGCTGGGTCGTCAATCCAGTCTCCCGTCAGGCGCGACTGCACCAGAAATTCTGGGGACAAACCATCCGCGCCCTTCTGCCCAGCGCCGCCGATGAACAAACCAAAAAACGCCTCGTGCTTTCCACCAACAAAGACGAATTTGTCGCCGGCGAACCCGTGGAGATTCGCGCGATGGTCACCGACGAAAAAGCGAACCCGCTCAACGATGCCACCGTGACGATTGTCGTCAGCGCGCCCGATTCCAAGACGTTCGAGCTGGTAATGAAAAAAACGCAAGCCGCCGATGGCCGGTATGAAGCCACGTTCCAACCGCGCGCCAAAGGCGTTTTTAATCTCAACGCCACCGCCGCGCGCAAAGGAGCCAACTTCGGCGCGGACAAACGCAGCTTTGAAATCAGCGGCGAATCGCGCGAGTTTCTCGATACCAGTCGCAACGACGAGCTTCTCCAAAACATCGCCGCCGCCACCGGCGGAAAGTTTTACGAGATCGGCGATGCGCGCGAAATTCCGAAGGAACTCAAGGACACCTCGCGCGATGTCCAACAACCCTACGACGTACGACTCTGGGATAACCCGCTCCCACTCATTCTCTTCCTCGGATTCCTAGCCTACGAATGGATCTGGCGACGAAACCGGAACTTGCGCTAACAGCCTGGAATAGTCACCAGACCAGGTAGCCGCGTTCGTGCTTTCCCAAGGCGCGTCGCTTGTGCTAACTTCGACCCTCGATGAATCGGACTGCCAGCATGCTTCTTCTTGTTGCTCTTCTTGTCGCCGCCGTTTGGTATAGTGTCGCGCGCGCGCGACCGAGCGATGTGGTCAGCGGTACCATCGAGGCTGACGAAACTCACGTCGGCTCGAAACTCGGCGGGCGCGTTGTTGCCGTCCACGCCCAGGAAGGAGCCTCGCTGAAAAAATCCACGTCCATTGTGGATTTTGACGACGCGGAAATCAAAGCGCGACGGGATGCTGCCGCGGCAGCCGTCGCCAGCGCCGAAGCGCAAGTCGCCGAGTGGGAGCACGGCCCCTTGCCGAGAGAGATCGAGCAAGCGCGACAAAGTTGGGAATCGGCCAAAGCCAGCGCGGATCTAGCGCGCAAGAATCTGGTGCGAACGAAAGAACTTTTCGAATCAAAAGTCGCCAGTACAGAAGACCTCGACCGGGACACAAAACGACTCGATGCATTGGAAGCCCAATCGTCTGCTGCCGAACAGCAATACAATCGCCTCAAAGAAGGTACACGCGCGGAGAAACTCGACCAGGCGCGCTCGGAATTGAAACAACTCAAGGCACGTCTGATGGAAATCGAGACGCTGGTTGCCGAGTCGCGAGTTGTCGCGCCGGCGGACTCAACCCTGGAGATTTTGCATGTGAAAGTCGGCGACATTATCGCCCCGAATCGTCCGGTGGCGACGCTACTTCTGGAGGGAAATCTCTGGGTGCGCGTTTACGTGCGCGAAGATTGGCTGGGTCACATTTCACTTGGAGACGAGCCTGAACTGCGCACCGATGCGTTTCCGGAAAAAGTGTTCCAAGGAAAAGTAGTGCACGTAGCGCGCAGGGCGGAGTTTACGCCACGCAACGTGCAAACCGACGAAGAACGCGGTCGCCAGCTATTTGCGGTGAAGATTCAGTTTGCTGAAGCTGACCCTAGGCTGCGCGCCGGCATGACCGCAAAAGTTGAGTTCCCCAAAGTGCGAACCCGCAATCGGTAACATTGTTTATTTACTTCAAGCGAGGTAATGAAACCCAACAATCGGACAATCATGAAAACTATCCTTTATCTTATCACATTAGTGTTGTTGCTTGACGCGATCGCATTCGGACATGACCCAAGCAATGCAGGGACGAAAGGTGCCGGCCCCAAGGCGCTCGTCTATTCCAATACCGGCTATTACCGGCATCGCGATATCCCGGCGATCAACCGTTGGCTTGTGCTACTCGGGCACGAAAATGGAATGGATGTGGACGTTACCGAGCATTGGCAAGATATGCGACCCGCCGAACTAAGTCGCTACGACGTGCTCATTCTCAACAACGCCAACGAACTCGACAAAGTATTACCCGAGGAGCAGCGCAAGGCGGTGGAGGAATGGTTTACCAAGGGCAAGAAAGGCATCGTAGGCATGCATGGGGCGCTTGTGAATCAGACAAAGTGGCCGTGGCTAAATCAGCTCGGTGGCTGTGATTTTAACAGCGATTCCGATTTCACCAAGGCAAAAATCATGATCGATCCTGCGGCAACAGACCATCCTTCTGTAAAAGGCCAACCGGCAGAGTTCTGGTACGAAGCCGACTGGACCAATCACGACCGCTCCGTCACTGGCCTACCTGGTTTCCATGTACTCCTGCGAGTGGACGAGACAACCTATAAGCCGGTTCGCGACTGGTTCAAGACGCGTGGCGGCAAGCCCATGGGTAAGGATCATCCGATCGCGTGGACGTCTGAACCAGAGACAGGCGGACGCTTCTTCTATACGGAGTTCGGTCATGACCTTCGCTCGCTCAATACGCCATTCGCGCGCCAACATATTCTTGAAGGAATCCGCTGGGTAACCAATAAGTCTTCGCAGCCAACACAGCAAACCAAATAGTAGTAGATAATGGAGTATCTTGACCGGGTGACGTGTTTACACGCGGCAGGTGATTATGCTTGGTGGCAACTACAATAGCAGGAGATATCGGATGCCGCAGGGTATCGCCAAAAACCTGCATCGGAAACTAATCGAGCCGTTTTTGAAACCGGGCGGCTGCCCAAACAAAGAGGATCCCCCCGATGACGGCAAGAATCAATGCATCCTGCCAGAAATCCGCAAATGTCGCGCCGCGCAAGATGATGGCGCGCACCATATTGATGAAGTAGGTTGCGGGCAGGACAGTGCTGATGGCGTAGAAAATCCACGGCATCGCTTCCCGCAGGAAGATGAAGCCGCTGAAGAAAACACTCGGCAGCAAAAATGTCAGCGATTGTTGGAGCGCCTGCATTTGGTTTTCGGCGCGTGTGCCTACCAGGAGGCCGAGGCTCAACAACGTGAATTGATAAATGGCAATCATGGCGAAGAGCGCCACAACACTCCCATGAATCGGAACGAAAAAAATCCAGCGCATCACCAAAATCAACATGGCGGAGAGCGCAAAGGCAATCGCCCAGTAGGGAATGACTTTCCCCAGTAGCAATCCCCATTTCGAAAGCGGGCTGACAAGCAATTGTTCCAATGTGCCTCGTTCGCGCTCGCGCACCATGGACATCGCGGTGGCAAATACCGTGGCGATCTGAATGGCGATGCCAATGACGCCCGGCACAAAAAATGCCGCCGTGCGCATGTCCGGATTGTAAAGAACACGCGGACGCACCTCGACAGCCAGGTGTTCGAGCCTGCCTTCGGCTCGGGCGCGCTCCAACGATTCCCGCAACGACAGTCCCATCGCCGTTTGCACCGCGCTGCTGGCAATCGTGTTATTCGAGCCGTCCACAAGAACCTGCACGTGCGTGGGGCGACCGGCCGCCAACTCGCGAGAGAAATTCGGGGGAAGATGCAATCCGACATAGACCTCGCCACGGCGAAGCGCGGTGAGAAGGTCATCCAACGAATTGACATCACGAACGATCTTGAAGTTTTGGGTATTGACGAAGCGTTGCGTGAGCAATCGGCTTTCCTGCGTGCGGCTTTCGTCAAAAACCGCCATGGAGATGTGTCGCACGTCCGTTTCGATGGCGAAACCAAACGCGATGATTTGGATGATCGGCGGAAACAACATGAAAAACAGCGTCGTGCGATCCCGCAGGATCGTGATGAACTCTTTATAAAGGATCGCGCCAAAACCACGAAAAGGGCCATTCATGACGGTTCGCCTCCCTCGGATGGTGAAGTGGCGACGACGAAGACGTCTTCCAGCGAAGGAGGAATTTCACGAACATCCGCATGCGTAATCCCAACGCGTTGTAGCGCCGCGCGCAGATCGTCGTCCGACAGGGACTTGGTCACATGCAAATGAATGGATTGGCCGAACACCGTCGCATTCAGCACTCCACCAACCTGCCGAACCGCCTGCAAGCCGATTGTCACCTGATCGCAAGTGATTTCGACGCGGCGCGAATCAGGTCGGTTGACCTCGGGGCGGGTTTTCAATTCATCCGGGGTACCCCATAGCATCAGCTTGGCGTAGTGAATGTAACCCACGTGACTACAACGCTCGGCTTCATCAATGTAATGCGTGGTGACAAACAACGTCATCCCCCGACTGGAAAACTCAAAGAGCAAATCCCACAGTTCGCGCCGCGCCACCGGATCAATGCCGGCGGTCGGTTCATCGAGAAAAAGCACCTGCGGTTCGTGCATCAGCGCGCACCCCAACGCGAGCCGCTGTTTCCAGCCGCCGCTCAACGTGGCCGCGCGTTTCCCCAAATGCGGAGCCAGATGCAATAAACCCACGATCGAGTCCCGCCGCTCGTTGACGGCGCGCGCGTTGAGTCCATAGAGTTTGGCGTGGAAACGGAGATTTTCGTCGGCGCTCAATTCCTCGTAAAGGCTGAATCGTTGCGACATATAGCCAATCAGAGGTTTGATGACGTCGGACTCGCGCTCGACATCGTGTCCGAGGATGGTCCCGCGGCCTTGCGAGGGCGCCAGCAGTCCGCAGAGCATCCGGATGACGGTGGATTTTCCCGAGCCATTAGGGCCGAGGAATCCGAAAATATCGCCTCGGCGCACCTGAAAACTGACGCGGTCGACGGCGGTAAACTCGCCGAATCGTTTCGTCAATCCATCTGCCTGAATGACAACATCGTTTTTTTCGGTTTCGTTATTCATATCGAAGGGCGTCGATCGGGTTCAAGCGCGCCGCTTTGATCGCGGGAAAAAAGCCCGCAAACAATCCGACGGCCACGGAAAACCCGAACGCGATCAGAACCGAATGCAATTGCACCACGGGCGCGAAGCTGGCGGGGACGAACCGATGCACGGCTTCCATGATCGAGACGGCCAGCGCGATGCCGATCATGCCGCCGAACCCGGATAATACCGCGCCTTCGGCCAGCACTTGAAGAAAAATATCGCGCGGTTTCGCTCCGATGGCTTTGCGAATGCCAAACTCGCGCACCCGCTCGTGAATGCTGGCCAGCATGATGTTCATGATGCCGATGCCGCCGACGATCAAGGAAATGCTCGCGATCAAGCTTCCTCCCAAATTGAAACCCGCGCGCCACTTCGCAATCCCACTCGACCATTCGCGTTGGGTGACCAGCTGAAAATCTTCCACGCCACGATGAGTCATCAGTAAGACGTTCTTTCCCTGTTGCACGGCGTCGTCGAGCCGGGTCACATCGGCGATGTGCAGGCTCATGCCGTTAATGCGCAACGGCCCGTTTGCATCGGCGAACTTATAGCGCGCGGTTGTGAGCGGGATGAAAACCACATTATTTTTCCATTCATACCAATTCTCGCCTTCGCCACCTTCTTCGCCGTTCCGGCGGCGTTCGGCATTCTCCTCATCATCCTTGGCCTTGTCCTTGTCGGACTTCGCACGATTCTTCTCCTCCTGTTGTTTCCGCTGCTGCGCGGCGCTGGCCGTGGCATAGTATTTGAGCTGGCCAACAATGGTGAACGATTGACCGTTTACGAAAACACTTCGACCGATTACGTCTGCTTTGCTGCTTCCAAACAATTCCTCGACAACCGTCGTGCCCAGAACGCAAACATTGTGAAACCGTTCCAGGTCAAGATCAGTGATGAAACGTCCCAGGCCGATCTCATGCCGTTGAACCGGCAACGCGGCTGGGGTGACGCCCTCTAAAATCCACGGGCGCACCTGTTTATTGCGATACGTCAATGTTGCAAAACCCGTGGTCGCCAGATTGACTTTTGGCGCGACATCGGCCACAAGCGGACAACGCCGCAGCGCCAAGGCATCGTTCATCGTCGGTCCGGGCGACAATCCCGCCTTTGCTTCTTCTTTTTTTCGCAACGGTCGATCTTGCAAATCCACCCGTTCCAGACCACCTACTTGAAACAGGAGCGTTTCCGTTTCCGAAAACAATCCCGCGACCAGCGCGAACATGCAAACCAGACTGGCCACACCGAGGATGACGCCAAGAGTGGTTAACAGGCTGCGAAGCTTGTGCGCCCAGATTTCCTTGAGACCGATGATAATGCCGAGCAACAGATTCATATCTGAAACGGATCAAATGCCCGCGAAATACGCAAAACGTCGCGAAAGGAGTTTATTAGAATGACCTGTTTCATTTCGCGTTCGCTCGCTATTTTCGTGGAGAATTCGATTATGACTTTCTCCTCTCGTCATTCACTATTTTCCCATCGCGCAATTCGATCACGCGCTTCGCGCGGCGCGACACGGCCGGGTCGTGTGTCACCAGCGCCACGGTCCGACCTTGCCCATGGAGCTGTTCAAAGAGCTGCAAAATCGCCTCACCCGTTTTGGTGTCGAGATTGCCCGTCGGTTCGTCGGCAAAAATGATTCGCGGGTCGTTCACCAGCGCGCGGGCGACAGCGGCGCGCTGGGCTTGTCCGCCGCTCAATTGACTGGGACGATGATGGGCGCGATCGGCAAGGCCGACGGCTTCGAGCGCGTGAGCGACGCGTTCCCGACGGTCGCGACGTCCGAGGCCAGCATAAATCATGGGCAGCTCGACGTTTTGCGCGACGTTGAGGCGCGGCAGCAGATTGAAGAATTGGAAAACGAACCCGATTTTGCGATTGCGGACATCGGACAAGCGGGACGCGGAGAGGCGGCTGATTTCCTCTCCATCAAGTTTCATGGAACCATCGGTGGGAGTATCGAGACAACCGAGCAGGTGCATCAGGGTGGATTTGCCGCTGCCGGACGGGCCGATGATGGATAGAAACTCGCCCGAGCCAATATCAAGATCCACGTTGTCCAGCGCGCGAATTTCCGTCTCGCCGAGCCGATAGAGTTTTGTAATGTGACGCAGCTCGACAAGCGACATGGCTACCCTTTGGGTTTCTTCTCCGCGGGCGGTTTTTGCAAGAGCAAGATTTCGTTTTCGTTTACACCGCTGACGATTTGGCAATACTCGTAATCGCTCAACCCCAGTTTGACCTCGCGCTTTTCCGGCGAGCCGCCTTTGACGTAGACAAACTTCTTTTCGTCCTCGCTAAAAATCGCCGCCAATGGCGCCGCGAGCACGTGCTCGGCATTCGCCAGAAGAATCCGCACTCGCGTGGCCATGCCCGGACGGGCGCGCGGTTCGGGCTTGAGCACGCGGACGTTGACTTTGAACCCCTTGATGTTGTTGACGACGGTCGCGATTGGCGAAATGGTGGCGATCTCGCCTTGCAGCGTCAATTGATTGGCTGCTTCCACAACGACCTGCGCCGACTGGTTCTCGCGCAACGACATCACGTCCACTTGATTGATGTGCGCCTGCACCCGCATATCGGCGAGGTCGGCGATGTCCATGATCTTCGTGCCGCTGGTGAATCCCGTCGCGCCGCTGACGACCTCGCCCTCGGCCGGGAGGATTTCGAGAACTGTGCCGCGGATCGGGGAACGGATGAATATTTTTTTCAGCTTGTCTTCGACAGTCTGCAGGGCTTTGTGCGCGCGGTCGGCTTCGTTTTTCGCCAGCTCCAATTCGGTGCGCGCATTGTCGAGAAATTCCTTCGATTGCGCCATTCGATCGTACAGTTCCTTGGCGCGGTCGAACGCGCGCTGCGCTTTTTCCAACTTCAGTTTCGCGCCGTCAATGGTCGTGACCGCCGTCGCTTTTTCCGTCAGCAAATCGGTGTCGTCCAAGCTCACCAACAACACGCCTTCCTGGACTTCCTGGCCAACGTTGACATGGATTTTTTTGAGCCGGCCGCTGACTTCGGCCTTGATTTCGACGCGGTTCGCCGGCGAGAGATCGCCTGTCGCCTCGATGAAACTGGTGATAGTACGATACGACACCTTCGCGGTCGTCAGCGAGTCGCTTTTCCCGTCCGGGACACCCGGCGGTTTCGAGCAGGCCGAGAAAATGACCAGCAGGGTGAATCCGGCAAGTAGTTTCGCCCCGTTCATTGGGCTGACTCTACCGCTTTCCACGCTGCAAAGCCAGCGCGTCGCGCGTTTCTTTTTGGAGACGTTTGAGCTGGCCGGACAACGCGGCGCGCGTGGCGGCATCCATGCGGTCGATAAACAGGATGCCCTGCAGATGGTCAACCTCGTGCTGCACACACCGAGCCAGGAGACCGCTGCATTGAAAGACGATCGGACCACCCTGTAAGGAATCGGCGTGAACCTCGACCACTTCCGCGCGCACGATGTCGGCGGAGATTTCGGGAACGCTCAAACATCCTTCCACGCCTTTTTCTTCGCCACGTGGATTATGCAGCGTCGGATTGAGCAACACCAGCGGCATCGCCTTGTCGGGGTCGATCACTTGCCCGTCCATCGCCGTGAATATCCACGGCCGGTCCGACGGCCTTGTATCAATAACCGTAAGCTGGATCGCACGACCGATTTGTTGCGCGGCGAGTCCGACGCCGCCTGCCTCGACCATGGTCTCGACCATGTCATCCGCCAGTTGGCGGATATCGTCGGTGACGCGCTCGATGCGCCGTCCTTTCTGGCGCAACACTGGGTCGCCGTAGGTGCGTATCTCGAGGATCATTTTCCGCCTGCGCGCTCCGTGAAGGCGTTGACGGTATCCACACCTGCCTCTTTCGCGGCATCCATCACGCTGATGATCGTGCCAAACGAAACTTTTTTGTCCGCGCGCAATTCCATGATGATCTTGGCGCTTTTCGACTTGGCTTCTTTCAGTTTCGCGGGAAGAGCGGCAAGGGTGATGGGTTCAAGATTCAGAAAAAGTTTTTCGTCGCCGCTGATTGTCAGCACCAAGCCTTCGGTGCGCGGGACCTCCTCCCCGTGTTTGGAGCTCGGCAACGCGAGTTGAACCGCCGGAGACTGGGTGAAGGTTGCCGATACGACGAAGAAAATCAGCAGGATCACGAGGATATCGATCAACGCGATGATGATGATCGAGGGTTTGCGATGTTGTTTGACGTAAAAACGCATTGGTTACTCCGGTTGACGGTAAAGTTTGGCGACCAGTTCGGCGCAAATGGTCTCGACCTCAATGACCATCATCTCAATCTTGCGGCTGTAATAACTGAAAGCGACGTAACTCGGCACCGCAATGGTCAGCCCCATGATCGTGGCGTTTAGAATTTCCGAGATGCCTTTGGCGAATCGAACATGTTGCGAGGCGACGTTTTCAAAGCCGATTTCGGCAAAGATATGAGACAAGCCCGATACCGTGCCGAGCAATCCCAGAAGAGGCGCGATATAGGCGATGATCTCAATGATCACCAACCCGCGTTCCAGCATCGTTGCTTCGTGCCGACCGCGCGCCTGAATCGCCTCGGTGTTTTCTTCTTTCGAGTACTTAGCGTGCTCGAAAGCGACGTGCGCCAATCGTCCCAACATCGAGTCATCCTTCGCGCAAAGCGCCGCCAGTTCCGTCGCGTCGCTGCCGGGTTTCAGGCGATCGATGCGCTGCGCGATATCTTCGGAGATGATTTTTTTGCGCTGGAGCGCCCAACATCGCTCGATGATAAACGCCACCGCCGTGAGCGAGCAGAGCACCAGCGGGACCATAAACGGTCCGCCGTCCTTCAGAAATTTCCAGGGCGCAAATGCGATGATTTCAATCATAGGGGTTCCTGACTAGCATGAGAAAGGTTAGTAGTAGAAGACGAAATTGATGTCGCGATTAGGTTGTGCCAACAGCGCGCGAAGTTCATCCGGAAACGGATCGAAGGGAGCGGAGTCGTCGATCGCCTTCTTGCAATACTGGCCTAGAACCTCCCCTGCCGTGTTATTTAGAATTGCCAGTTCTGAAATGCGACCGTCGTTGTGCAGTTTGAAATAAATTTCCACTGTGCCAGTTCGCTCTCCATATTCATATTTCTCGCAAATCGCATACCAACGACGAGCTACTTCTGCTTGCAACCGCTCGTCATACGCTCCGAACAGGCTCCCCTTGACATCCAAGGACACTTTCCCTTTTCGTTGCGCACTGGTGTCGGGCTGCTCGGCGACGCGGGCAGGCAAACGGCGCGGCGACGGTTTGGCGGGTTGTACGCTGGCGGCGTTCTGCTTGGACTCGACTTGTTTCACCTCGCTCCGCGCTTCGTCAATTTTGACCGGACGCAATCCAATATCCTTGCTCTCGCGCAAAGCCAGTTCTTCCGTCTTCGGTTTTTCTGCCGTGATACCTTCTTTCGGCAGCGGTTTGGCCGCGATGGTTTTGAGCGGGGGAGGCAGTGATGCAGCTTGCTGTTCCTGTTCCGCTTTTACCTCTTCCGATCTCGTGTTGGATTTCTGGAGAATTACGTTTTCAGTGGCAATCATCCGCTTTTCTTTTCCGTCCAATTTCGGGTCGTCGCCCGACTTCAACGGGTCGGGGTCGGGATTGGCCGCGCGACTGCTCCGGCTGGAATAATACTTGGCTTTCGAGGGAGTCTCGATTTTTCCGCTGGAAGGGTCGGTCTCAACAAACACCAGCCGCGCCAAATCCTCCGGTTTCGGCTCTGTTTTCGCTTGAAAATCGGGCAGTTTGGCCGTCTCCAGGGTTTTCGGGGTGCGCCACTCCAGGAACAACCGTGGACTCGGCAACACGCCGGAATCAATGAGCGCCCACATCCCGAGGGCGTAGAGATGGATCCCGACCGACAGCGAAAAGCCGATCGCGATCTGTTTATGGTATGGCGACATTTCTGTCATTTCTTCCCATATATAGAGCCAAAATCGTGCCATTTCAATGCGGACTTCAAAAAATCTGCTGGACGCCTAAACCACCCGAAACAAGGAATAACCAAGCGTATTTCCCTAGATTGCTCGGCGCTAACCGCGCGACAGGCAAACCGGTAGCGATTACCAACTTGTCTATTATTATTTGAAACCTGCCGAGCTTGACAGGTCGACGTTTCTCCGTCGAGGCGCTAACTGCCAACTTTAACATTCGGGCAGGTATCGTACCCTACTTCCCTGTTAGCGCCGCCACGCCTGGCAATTCTTTTCCTTCGAGAAATTCCAGCGAGGCTCCGCCGCCGGTGCTAATAAAGGTGACTTGGTCTGCCACACCGGCTTTGCGCACCGCCGTGACGCTGTCACCACCGCCAATGATGCTTTTTGCTCCCGCTTTCGTGGCTTCGGCGACGGCGCGGGCGACGGCGAACGTGCCGGTATCGAAGCCCGCCACCTCGAAGACGCCCATTGGCCCGTTCCAGAGGATCGTCTTGGCTTTCGCAATTTCGTCGCGATAGATGTGCTGGGTTTTCATGCCGATGTCCACACCGATCCAGCCGTCTTCAATGACCGGACCGTTGGTAAACTTTTTCTCTGCGGCCGCCTCGATCTTGCGGACGACAAGATGGTCGGCCGGCAAATGAAACTGGACCTTTTTTTGGCTCGCCTTGTCGAGCGTTGCCTTCGCTAAAGCGAGTTTATCGTTCTCGACGAGCGAACTGCCGACTCCGATCCCGCGGGATTTCAAGAGCGTGTACGCCATCGCGCCGCCAATCAGGAAGCCGTCGGCTTTGGCGAGCAGATGGTCAATGACGCCAATTTTATCGCTGACTTTCGCGCCACCGAGGATGACAAGGAAAGGACGGGCGGGACTGGCTAGTTCATCGCCGAGAAATTTCAGTTCTTTCTCCATCAGAAACCCCGCGGCACAGGGTTTACCTTGTTTCTTGAAGATTTCCGGAATGCCAACGGTGGTCGCGTGCGCGCGGTGGGCCGCGCCGAAGGCGTCATTGACATAAATATCGCCGAGCGCGGCGAGTTTGGCGGCAAACACACCGTCGTTTTTTTCTTCCTCGGAATAATAGCGGACGTTTTCGAGGAGAAGGCAGTCGCCGGGCTGCAAGATCGATATGGTCTTTTCGGCCTTTTCCCCGATGCAATCGTCCACAAACGCGACGGGACGGACAAGCAATTCGCTCAAGTGCTTTGCCACGGGGCGCAGGCTCATGGTTGGCTCGCGCTTGCCTTTGGGACGACCGAAGTGCGCCATCAGAATAACCTTTGCGCCCGCTTCGAGCAGATGCTCGATGGTTGGCAACGCCTCGCGGATGCGGGTATCGTCGGTGACTTTGCCCGTGGCGTCTAGCGGCACGTTGAAATCCACGCGGACGAGGACGCGTTTGTTGCGGACGTTCGTTAAATCACGGAGGGAGAGTTTCATTTGGAAGGGTGGATGGTTGGAAGGGTGATGAAATTATATTCTGACAACCTTCCAAACTTCCAAGCTTCCAATCATTTCGCAATGTGTTTGATCAAATCCACACAGCGGTTCGAGTAGCCCCACTCGTTATCGTACCAGCTTACAAGCTTGAAGAACCGGGAGTTGAGTTCGATGCCGCTGCCGGCGTCGAAGATGCTCGAGTGGGTGTCGTGGATGAAATCGGTTGAGCAAACTTCCTCGTCAGTGTAGGCGAGAATGCCTTTGAGATACGTCTCGCTGGCTTTTTTCATCGCCTCGCAGATCGCTTTGTAATTGGTTTCCTTGACGGTGCGAACGGTCAGGTCCACAACGCTGACGGTAGGCGTCGGCACGCGGAAGGACATGCCGGTGAGTTTTCCTTTCACTTCGGGGATGACCAGCCCGACGGCTTTGGCCGCGCCCGTGGTGGAAGGGATGATATTGATTGCGGCAGTGCGTCCACCTTTCCAATCTTTCTTGGAAGCGCCGTCCACGGTTTTTTGGGTGGCCGTGTAGCTGTGGATGGTGGTCATCAGACCTTCCTCGACGCCAAAACCGTCTTTGAGAAGGACGTGAACGATCGGCGCCAGGCAATTGGTTGTACAAGAAGCATTGGAAATGATGTTGTGTTTGGCCGCGTCGTATTTGGTGTGATTGACGCCCATCACCACGGTGATGTCATCCCCTTTAGCGGGGGCGGAGATGATGACTTTCTTGGCGCCTGCGGCGAGATGGCCTTTGGCTTTCTCGGCGTCAGTGTAGAGGCCGGTGGATTCGATGACGTAATCCACGCCAAGTGCTTTCCAGGGGAGCGCGGCGGGTCCTTCCTTGACAGCGAGACATTTGATTTCGTGACCGTCCACGACGAGCACGTCTGGCTCGGCGATATCCGGCTTGGATTTTTTGCAGGAGACCGTGCCGGGGAAACGTCCCTGGGTGGAGTCGTATTTGACGAGGTAAGCGAGGTTATCGGCGGGAACGAGATCGTTCACGGCGACGACATTGATGGATTTGCCGAGCAGTCCTTGGCCACAAATGGCGCGGAACACAAGGCGACCGATACGGCCGAAGCCGTTGATACCGACAGTAATCATAATTTGAGCACCTCTAAAATTGGCGGGCAAAATAGTGGAAGCGGGGCCGCACGTCAACGCTATTATCTCGCTGCAGAACGGCGAGTTGCGTCGTTATTCCGCAGTCTTGGCGTCATTGGCCTTGTTGATGGTATCGAGGAAGCCGCCTTCTTTCTTCGGGGCTGTGCCGGACGCGGCGGCCGGTGCAGTGACAGTGACGCCCGGTTTGACGGGAGCAGCGCCACCGAAGTCGCGGAATGCGCCCTTGTAAGCAGCCCAATGACCGGGCAACCAGCGCGCGCCAAATCCGCCCTTGTCGCTGGCTTTGAAATCGCCAAGACCGCGAGCGGGAGCGGTGGATAACAGACTGAAATCACCCTTGGTCGGGTCGGCGAACCCAGCCGACTCGAACATGCGGGAATGCAGGTCGCGTTTCAGTTTGATCTGCCAATCGTTGAGAGTTTTGTAGGTTTCGTCGTTAGCGCCGCTTTTGACACGCGCGAACGATTTTTTCGGATCGCCCATGGCGACAAAATTGTAATCGCTGGCAAAGCTGGCATCGAGCGGCGCCCCAAAAATCCACGATTCACCCGGACACGCAAAGAGATTATCGGTGAGTCTAAAACTGGAGGAGGGCAAAAGAATGGGTTCGCCGGTAAACGTGCAGCGGCGCGCTTCGCTGGTGAGGACTCCCGATGTGACATTGATTCCGCGACGCGCGAACACACAATCTTCGATGATGGTATTGGAGCTGGCGGAGAGTTTAATGCCGCGCCCCAGAAATCCGCAGTTGCGAACAATATTCCCCGCGATCGCCGTGGGATCGCCTGCCCCCGCAAGCGGCGCGATGGTAACTGCTTCTTTTTGAGGATCATTGATAAAAATCAACCCGTCGAGAACAATGGTGCGAGAACCATCCGCGATATTGATTTTATCACAAACCACAACGGCATCCGACGCAGGGAAAATCATCAGGTTGGATTTGCCCTTGATGGTAACCACCTCCGGGTAGCGGCCGGAACCGACTTCGATGGCGATTTTCGCCGCCGCTGAATTGACGGCTTCCTGGATGGTTTTGTAATTGCCAGTCCCATCGTTCCGGACGGTGACAATCATGCCGTAGTTCTTGACGATTTCCGCACGCCGGGCGGCGACGGTTTGGGCGGCCTGCACCAAGGGAAGCGCTTCCCGTCGGGCGCTGGCGATCTCTTCGAGTTGGCCATTGACGATGGAAGCGAGATCGGCGGCAATCGTTTTCTGCTCGGCAGGCAAGGCGGGTGGTTTGGCCGCCACGGTTTGGAATTCATCGAGCACTTTCTTTGCATCCGCCCATTTTCGGGAGGAAACCGAGTCGGTGGCGCGCAAGAGCAATTGGTTGGCCGCGGAGAGGCGTGGATTCTCTCCGGGACGACCCCCGCTCAATCGCGCCCGCGTTTGATTGACGGCAGGCGCGAGTTTGGGATCGGTTTTTTCGGCTTTATCAAGAAGTTCCATTGCGTTCGCCCAGGGGGGTTGTTGCTCCAAACAGAGCAACGCAAACGCGAGAAATGTTTCCGGCTGTGTATCGGACGTCGCACCACTGTAAATCGTGTACAAGCTGGAACCACTGATGTCGTACCATCGAATCTGTTTTCCGCCGCGATACACACCGGCATCATCGGCCTTTTCCAAAATTCCTTGCAGCAGCGAGCCTCCAGAGCGCAAAGGCCAATTAGCCATCACTCCGCCTTGGTTGATTTTACCAATGACCCGCTGGTGTAAATCCCGAACGCGTTTCAGATCCGCCAATCGCTCGGACAACCGCGCCTGCACTTCAGCGTCGCTTACCTTGGCAGCTTCCGCCTCTAATTTTTTGACGGCGCCTTGGAATTGGAAAACTTTTGTGTAATCATTGACCACTTGCAGCGCCTTCTGGCTTGCTTCCTCGATTTCCTTTTGGCGAGTTGCCGCGGTGAGCCGTTCCTGGCGGGATTGAGAATCTTTCAGGCGCGCGATTTCCTGTTGGGCGCGTCGGACGACAAACGACGATGGCGGATTGGCGGCGGCAATCGCGGTGTAGATACCAGCGGCTTCAGCGTACCGATTTTTTCCAGCCAATTGCGGCGCGTCCATCGCCAAGGACTGGAATTTTGTTTCCTCGGCGGTAGACGCAGAAAACGCGGCGGGCTCGACGGGTTCGGCGTTGATCGCAAAAATCCCAACCAAGAGGCGGTCTTGATCCGGAAACGGCACACCCGGAGCGGGTGCGGTGATGACGGGGCGGGAAAAAATCAGCTTGGTCAGGGTGGCGGTCGAATCGAGACTCGCGATCGTTTGCGCGGTGAATGCCGCGTCTCCAATTTTATGTCCGCTATCCACTGCAATCACGCCAAATGGCACGTCATTGTTTATGACGACGCTGTTGCTGGGGGCGACGGACCCTTTTGCGGCGGCTTGCCAATCGGTAGAAACGAGCGAGAACGTTTGGGACTTGTTGTTATCATATTGCGCGATGATTCGGGATTGGGCGTTTCCGCCGGAGCTGGCGTGAAGGATAATCAGAGACTTGTATTTTTGCTGTTGCGCCAGAGGCAATACGAATTCGACTTTGGCAATGGGAAAGACGGGGGATGTGGAAAGAACGATTGCCGATGGACCGGAGAAATGGCCGAACTGAAAGTGTCCCTTGTATTTCGTTCCTGCGGGAAGCTGCAAGCGGCCGTCGTCCGGCAACCCGGCGCCTGGCACGACGGCGTTCGGCGCCCAGGTGGAACGGGGAGCGGCAAATCCTGCAAATGGCAATTCCTGTTTGCGCGAGGGCGAATACACGACATCGGCGTTGAACGCGCGCGCAAGATCAAGCGAGTAACTTTCCACGAGCGCGACCGGCGGCGGTGGAGGGGGAACCACAACTGTGGCAGTATTATTGTTGGCGGGAGTAACAACAGGTTTAACAGGTTTGACCCCCGGTGTGCCGGTTGCAGAATTGGCGGTCGTGTTTGCCGCAGGCGGGGTTTTCGAAGTGGCCGTGCCGGTGGATGGTGTCGTGGTGGTGACGGGTGGATTCGTCGTTTGTCCACTATTGGCGGCGGGAGTTTTTCCGGGATCTGGTGGCGGTGGCGGAGGAGTTTTATCGCCTCCTAGGAAGTACCACGCGCCGGCGGCAATCAAAACGATGGCCGCCACGCCTCCCAATAACACCGGCTTCGGCAACGAAGGCATGGCAAATTTCTTCTTTTGGTCTGGGCCCACTGGCGCGGTGGACGCCGGTTGCGGGGTCGAGGGCCCACTGCCGGAACGACGCACCGATACTTTCTTGGTCGCGCCTTCAGCTCCCGCAGCCGGAGCAGTGGTCAAACCTTGGTTGGCAATCATGTCGAGGTCGGAAAGCAATTCGTTGTAGTTTTGGTAACGATCGCCCGCGTTCTTCGCCATCATGCGTCCGATGATGCCGGCGACGGCCAATGGAACTTCTTTATTCGCCGCGTGCGCGTTGGGGACGGGATCCTCGATGTGCCGCATTAAAATTCCTGT
Organism: uncultured Verrucomicrobiota bacterium; assembly: GCA_964348665.1. GTDB lineage: Bacteria > Verrucomicrobiota > Verrucomicrobiia > Palsa-1439 > CAYGDP01 > CAYGDP01. The sequence continues at coordinate 122,650 of CAYGDP010000006.1, read as the reverse complement.
CGTGGTGGCGGCTTCGTACGGTGGGCGTCCAACGATCAAATGGTAAAAGCTCGCCCCAAGAGCATAGATGTCGGCCCGATGATCCACTTTTTCGCCGCGCGCCTGCTCGGGCGCCATATACATCGGTGTGCCAACCATGATTCCCACGTCGGTGATCCGCTGGTCGCGATCAATTTCCTTGGCCAAACCAAAGTCGGAGATCTTCACAGTGCCATCCGTCGTCACCATCAGGTTGGACGGTTTAATGTCGCGATGAATGACCCCGTGCCGCGCGGCGTACGCGAGCCCCTGCGCCGTTTGGCGGATGATATTCATCGCGTCAGTCACCGGCAATCGGCCTTGCTGCTTCAACATGTCCGCAGCCTCGACACCCTCGATGTATTCCATGGCGAAGAATAATTTGCCCTGGTCCTGACCGATGTAGTGGACTTGGACGATGTTGGGATGGTTCAGCGCGGCCGCCGCCTGTGCCTCTTGATAAAACCGCGCAACAAATTGCTGGTCGGTGGTGAAACGCTCGGCAAGCACTTTGAGGGCGACCGGGCGATGAAGCGCTTCCTCGTACCCCTGGTAGACCGTTCCCATCCCGCCGCGCCCTAATTCCTTGATGATTTTATAGTGCGCCAACATTTGTCCCGCGGCGCTCGGTGTGGGACCGCCCCCGAGCCGAATCGAGGGAGATTGCATTGTCGGATTTTCTTCTGCCATAACCAGCTCCTAGACTGCCGCATAATTCGGATCAAGTCAACGTCTATGCTTTGGACAGCAGCCGTGCGACAAAGTTCGGTCTTGCGCTTTCCACGCGCGCCTCTACAATCGCCGCCGAATGATGAGACGACTGCACTCTTGGGCGATGGCCGGATGGATAATTCTTTGGGTAATCCCGTCGCTCGGCCAAGATCAATCCACTCCGACAGCCGCATCGAAACAAGCTTCTCCCATTCACGTCACTTCCCCTAACGGACTCGAATTCGATGCCGTGCTGAATACCTGGAGCGGCACCAACGTAACCATTACCAGCGGCGACGTTCGCATCACCGCCGACCGGGCGCGCGTGAACATGGAGAAAAAAGAAGCCTACGCCGACGGAAACGTCTTCGTCTATCAGCGTGGACAAGTAAGCGTGGGCGACACGCTTTTTTACGAATTCAACACCGGCAAGGCGCGCTATGTTAATTTTCGCGCCTACACCGCCCCGATTTACATTCGCGCCGCCACCGCCGAACGCATCGGGGAAGGTGAATACAAACTGGAAGACGGCTTTCTAACGACCTGCGATTACGATAATCCGCATTGGCGAATTCGCGCCAAGACGATTGAGGTTCACGATGACCACGTCATCGTCGGCCATCGGGTTCGCTGGCAGCTCGGCAGCGCTTCGGTAATGTCTTGGAGTCGCGTATCCCGGGACCTCCACGACGATGCACCTCACTGGGTTGTCATCCCGGGCTGGCGCTCCCGGTTCGGTCCATATCTGTTGGCCAGTTACAATTTGCTCATCGATCACAATACCCGTCTCACGTTCCACGCCGACGAACGGTTGCGGCGCGGCCCCGGCTTCGGCGCCGACCTCGAATACAACGCCGATTGGTTTGGACGCGGAATGGTCAGCAGCTATTACACGCACGATCAGGACGCGCGCACGCTCAAGCCTTTGTCCACTCGCACCGATCCCGACCGCTATCGGTTCCATTGGGAAAACCGCGCCGAATGGCCCCACGACATCACCTTCACCACGCTGGCAACGACATTGAGCGACAACGCCGTCGAACGCGATTTCTACGAACAAACGTTTCGTCGCAACATCCAGCCCGATACCTACGCTGAACTGGTCAAACGCAGCGATAATTGGACCCTCACCACGCTCGTTCGCCCGCGATTCGACAATTTCTGGACGCGCACCGAGCGTCTCCCGGAAATATCACTCGACGCCCAACGCCAGCCGCTCTTCGGCTCGCCCATCTTTTACGAGAGCACAACCAGCATCGTGAATCTTCAGCAATCGTTCAACAATCTTGCCAAGACGGCGGGTTTCACCGATTTCGACACTGTCCGGTTCGACGCCTTTCACCAAATTCTCTGGCCCAAAACGCACTGGGGTTGGCTCGCTTTCACGCCCAAAGTTGGCGTCCGCGGCACTTATTACACCGATACACCAGGTCAATCGACGGATAGCAACGGTCTCGGTCGTGTTGTATTCAACACCGGCTTCGAAGCCTCGGTAAAATTCTGGCACCAATGGGACATTCACAACGACAAACTCGACATTCATGGTCTTCGCCACATCATCCAACCCACGATCGAGTACGCCTACATCCAGGCATCCCGCTCGCCAACCGAGCTGTTTCAATTCGACACCACCTTCCCCGCCAGCGGTCGCCTGCCATTCGAGCATTTGCAGCCGCTCTCGTTCGCGCAGTTCGATCAAATCGACGCCATCAACGAAGGCAACGTCGTCCGCCTCGGTCTCCGCCAAAAACTTCAGACCAAACGCTACGACCAAACTTGGAACCTCGTGGATCTCAATCTCTTTGCCGACTGGCATCTGAACGCCGACCACACCACCTATCCCGACCAACTCTTCACACAAGACGGCTTGAGCGATCTCTTTCTCGACTTCAAATTTCGTCCCGCCCGCTGGCTCTCCATTCGCCTCGACACCCGCTACGACATGGAAAAAACGCGCGTCAACGAATTCAACACCGAAACGCGATTCATCCCCAATCGCCGCTTCAATTTTGGCATCCTCACCCGGTATCTCGCCGAATCCCAAGGTGTCTTTGGACCGCCGTCCAGCCTCTTCGCCACTGATGTCCACTGGCAGATCACAGAACAATGGAGCGCGCGGGTCACCCACCGCTTCGAAGCTGATAACGGCCGACTCGAAGAACACGAATACACTCTCGCCCGCGATCTCCACGATTGGGTTATTGCCGTCTCTGCGCGCGAACTTCGCGGCGATGTTCAAGTCGTTCTCTTCATCTCCCTCAAAGCCTTCCCCGCCCACGCCCGCCTCGGAGGATAAACCATGAACCGATCTGTATTTGCCGTTACCTGGCTTGCCGTCAGTGCGGTCGCCGAGGAACGGGATGCCTCGTGGGTGGATGCGCGCGTTGCCGAACGACAACCGACTGCTGCTGAACGCCGTTTCGACGAAATCGGTTGGGCACCGGACATTCGGGATGCGCTCCGTCTCTCACGCGAAAACGACCGTCCGGTTTTCCTCTTCACTCACGATGGCCGGATCAATACCGGTCGCTGTTGAGGGGGCGCCTTCGCGATGAGAGCGGGTCCGCTCTCCAACCCCAAAATCATCGAACTGCTCAACGCTCATTTCATACCCGTCTATGCCGTCAACGAAGATTATCGCGATAACTCCAAGCCCGCCGACGAACGTGCCGTGTATGACCGGATTTATCGCGAAACTCTTGAGAAAAAACTCTCCGCCGGCACCGTTCACGTTTATCTCGTCGGTGCCGACGGGCGCGTATTCGACTCGATGCACGTCGCTGAGGCCGCGAAGACTGAAAAACTGCTCGCCACGCTGGAACGCGCCATTCGCAACCTAAAAATTCCGGCGGGCAAAGTGCTGGTGGCGCCACAGCCGCAATCCAAGCCGCCGAAAATTAGTGCCGACGCTCTGCTCCTCCATCTCACGGCACGCGGCATCAAAGGGGGCGGTTACTGGGGCGGACCACCCAGCGAAAACTGGATTGTTCTAGCAAACGAGGAATGGTCGAAGCTGCTGCCGACGAACAAACCGATCGTCGGGAACACTTGGACCGTGGACTCGGCCGTTACGGAAAATCTATACCGTCATTTCTACCCGCAAAACGAAAACAACAAAATCACCACCAATCGTATCGACGAAAAAAACCTTCGCGCCACCACTGTATCTGTCGAGAAAGGCATCGTCCGCGCAAAGCTGGAAGGAAACCTTCGAATGAAACACAGTTTTTATCCTGGGCGCTCCGACCAAAACGTCGTGGAAGCCACCATGATCGGCTACCTTGATTTCGATTTCGAATCGAAAACCATTCGCGCGCTGCGATTGGTTACCGACCGCGCCACCTATGGCGGCGGCGAGTTTGGGGTGGCGGTGCGATCCATTCCGTAAACGGAATGTGGCGCGCTCTTTTCTAAGTTAATCTGCATGTGTTTCGCAGAATCTTGGCGATGGATTAAATTCCGAAATGAAGCTACTCCAACCAAATCTTTATTATACCGGTAGTCTTCTTGTCCGGGTTCATCTTCTCGTCGAGCCGGAGCGAGTTACGTTGATTGATACCGGGCTTTTCGGTGATTTCCGCCGCGTGCAACGTGCCATGGCAACTCTGGGACGAAAACCGGGCGATCTCAAGGCGATCCTGCTCACTCATGGGCACATTGATCACACGGCGAATGCCGCTCGTCTGCAGGAATGGAGCGGTGCGAAAGTGTATGCTCCCATCGGTGATGAGCTGCATATCGCTGGAAAATTTCCGTATCGCGGGGCCGCTCGTGTTGCCGGCGCGCTGGAAACGGTTGCGCGATCGTTGCTGCGATATCGTGCGCCACAGGTGGATGTATGGATGCGCGACGGCGATGAATTGCCGTTCTGGGGTGGACTTCGCGTCGTCGCGTTGCCGGGGCATACAGCGGGTCACAGTGGATATTATTCTGCCACCAAGCGACTGTTTTTCGTTGGTGATCTCTTTGCAATTTCCTGGCGCATCGTCCTGCCTCCCTCCGTGTTCAACACGGACAACACCCGCGCCAAAATCTCATTTCAGAAGGGAGCGGCGTTAGACGCAGACTATTTTGTGCCAGCCCATTATTTCCGGCTCGGCCCATCCGTGGCGAGGCAAGTGCTACGGAAGGCTGGACACTAACTTTGTGATGGATGAACCCGCGGCAGTTTTGGGTTTCCCAGCGGTCAACCAATCCGCGATCGTGGCTGCGCTGGCGGGCTGGGATTCGAGCCGAAGATTATTTGTCGCGTTGGAAGCGCGATACGCGTCCGTCAAGGAATCTGTCTTGAACGCGTCGCCGGTGTTGTGAAGAAAAATCCGGCCGGGTGCAATCAACGCGCCGGCCGTTCGAAAATCGCCCGCTTGACGCAAACTGGGCACAAAGAGCCTTTGCAAATACGCGGCATCGTCCGTGCTCGCAAATTGCGCGACATCGGCAACGGTCCGTTCCACGTCCGGCGCGAATGGCCGCGCCAGCAAACACCATAAGCCTCCGTCTTCCAGTCCTACGAGCCGAATCGTGCGTTTGCCGGTTTTCTGCAAAAACGCGATGGACGTGAGTATGTCTTGCACACGATTAGAAATCTCGGTTCGGTTGTAGGTGGTGAAATAGTCCACTTTCTCATCTCGTTTGCCGCTGGCTTCCCCTATCCCAAATCCATCAATCGCCAGAACGGTTTCGCCACGGTCCAGCAGTTCGTTCAGCAGCGCGGAGAATTTTCCGTTCCCCCCATTGGCAACCGCTGCTTTGCCTTGCGAATGAACCAGCAGCGTCGCCGATCCTCGGGGGCGGTCGGGTGTAAAAAGCTGCGCGGGAATCTGCCAGCCGCGGGATGGGACGGCAATCACGAGGCTCTGCACGTTCGCGTTCGAAACACGGGCGTTGCCCCGAGACTCGGAGGAGACGGATTTCGGCTCGATTGGTTGCACGGCGAGCGCGTGACGCAAAGCCGGCTGCATGATATCGCGAAAATGGTTCAATCCGCGGCGGTCGCGCGGCAGCAACGCTAGCAACTGTTTTTCACGCGATTCGATCGAGGAACGGATGAGCGTGGCCGCATTGACATCGCCGGGAGGTTTGCTGGTGAAGACCTGTAAATCTTCTTTCTTTTCCATCTTGTAAAACTTCTCGCGGATCGGGTCGGTTGGCGCATGACGCGAAAAATAATGGGCAAACCAGCCATAGACCGCTTCGCGACTTTGCTTGTTATAATTGTGATCTGCTTTCTGTTGCATATAGGCGACGCGATCCCCGGCGGTGCCGCACAATTTGTAAATCCGCTCGATGGCTGGAAATTCAACGGTCGGTGTGTTTTTCGTCCAGTCCCCCGTGCAGGCAATCATCATCATGGGTCGTGGCGCGAAGATCGCGCCGATTTCCATGTTGTTCGTGTCCAGCCGAAGATTTGGACCATTCTCGCAAAGGCATCCCCCTTGCATGTGCGCCGATATCATGTTCACCGGCGCGGCGAGCCGGATGCGGTCGTCCACGGCACACAGCATAAACGTTTGCGTGCCGCCGCCGGATTCTCCCGTGCAGGCGATTCGACGCTTATCCACGTCCGGCAACGACTCGAGAAAATCCGTCGCGCGAATGCTGTTCCAAAGTTGCAATCCCATCAAGCTCACGCCCCATAAGTTCGCCCGCCGACCCTCGTCGGTTTTGGGGTCGGCAAACTTATGGTCAATTTGTTTGCAGTCATTGTAACCCACCATATCCCATGAAAAAGCCACGTACCCCATCCGCGCAAACATGATGCAGCGCGCCGGAATCGAACCGATTGCTTCATTGGCGTAACGTCCATTCGACCAGTGACCGTGGGGATTCAGGACGGCAGGGAACGGGCCGCGTTTGCCACGCGGACGATAAAGATTTCCCGTCACAAAAAATCCAGGATAACTCTCGAAGTAAACTTTCTCGACCGTGTATTCCTCGCGCTCGATGCGGTCAAACACCCTGGCATTCAGAGCCGTCTTTTCCGGCATCGGATAGAGTCCGGTGCTGACCAAAACGTGCTGGCGCAAATTCTCTGCGTACCGTCTCCACTCGCGCCCCGACTCGATCGGCGCGAACTGGTAGGTAAGATTCAAGTGCCGGGTTTCCTTCATCCGCCGGTCTACGATCGTCCCGACGGGATACGGGTCGGAGAGATTATCCGCGCATGCAATCACATGGATTGTCACGGCAATCCAAGTCCCAACTGTTCTGTTTTTCATGGTTACCAACCTTTCTCGGCCTCCGCAGTCTGCGCTCCTACGGCGCGGGCAGCGGGGAGGTAGAATTTTTCGGTGTAATCGCGAACCATTCGGGCGGTGGAGAAACGCGGCAGGATCGTGGCGATGGAGGATTTCATCGTCTTGATCCAATCCTGGGGTAGACCCTCGGCATCGCGCTTGTAGTAGAGGGGAATGATTTTTTCTTCGAGCAGTTTGTACAGGGATTCGCTGTCGGCTGCGTCCTGCGCGTCGTCGTTGGCGGCGGGCTTCGTGGAGCCAATCGTCCATCCATTCTCATTGTTGGCGGCTTCCGGCCACCAACCGTCGGAAATGGAAAAATTGATCGCGCCGTTGACGGGCGCTTTCATGCCGCTGGTGCCGCTGGCTTCCTGGGGACGGCGCGGGGTGTTGAGCCAGACATCCACACCGCAAACCATCACACGCGCGACGCGCATGTTGTAGTTTTCGAGAAACACAATGCGTCCGCGCAAATCGCTGTGAAGCGACACTTCCCAAATGCGCCGGATCAAATCCTGTCCGGCTTTGTCGGCGGGATGCGCTTTGCCCGCGAAAAGAATCTGTACAGGCCGGTCGGGGTTCTTGAGAATCTTGCGCAACCGATCGAAGTCGCGGAATAGCAAATCCGCGCGTTTATAGGTCGCGAATCGGCGGGCGAAACCAATGGTGAGCGCGTGCGGGTCGAGCAATTCCTCGACGGTTCGGAGTTCGTCGGGCGAACACCCGTGCCGGGCAAGCGTGTTGCGGACACGGGTGCGGGCGTACCGGATGAGGGTGTCCTTTTGTAAATTGTGGACTTCCCATAGTTCGCGATTGGGAATGTTGGCAACGCCTCGTTTCCAGAAGAGATCATCCATGAGATTATCGCGCCAGGCCGGCGTGAGATATTTGTCGAACAATTCCGCCGTTTGAAACCCGAGCCATGTCTCGGTATGGACGCCGTTGGTGACAGCTTTGATGGGATGCTTTTCGGCGGGCAGCCCGCGGAAAACATGTTGCCACATCTCGTTGCTAACTTGGGCATGGAGCTGACTGACACCGTTGCTAAAACGTGAGAGATGCAACGCCAATACCGTCATGCTGAACGGCTCGTGACCGTTCGTGCCCGGCGGCAGGCCCAGCTCGATGAGTTGGTCGAGAGAAATCTGCATCTCTTTGGAATAATTGGCGAAATATTTCCGGATGAGACCGACATCGAACGCTTCATTCCCCGCGGGGACGGGCGTGTGCGTGGTGAAGATCGAATTTTTGGAAACTTCCTTGCAGGCGTCGGCAAAACTCAACCCGTTTTTGACCACGAGCCATCGCGCGCGTTCCAACACCAGGAACGCGCTGTGTCCCTCGTTCATGTGCCAGCACGCCGGCTCGATCCCAAGCGCGTGCAACGCGCGCACGCCGCCCATTCCCAACACGATCTCCTGACAAAGCCGCATTTCGCGTCCGCTGACGTACAGCTGCCCGGTGATCGGGCGATCCGCGGGCTCGTTTTTGGAAATATCGGTGTCGAGCAATAAAGTCGGGATGCGCCCGACTTGCGCCAGCCACACCGCCGCATACACCGAGCGATTCGGAAATTCAATTTCGACCGTCTGTTGTCGGCCACTCCCTCCTAGCAACGGACGAATGGGGAGACGGGTAAAATCAAACCGCGGATAAAAATGCTGCTGACGTCCGTCCGGCTCGATCTCTTGATCAAAGTAGCCGTTCTTGTAAAGCAAACCTACGCCGACGAATGGCAACCCAAGATCGCTGGCCGATTTGCAATGATCCCCCGACAAAATCCCCAGCCCGCCGCTGTAGCTGGACAGCGCCTCGGTCAGTCCGAACTCGGTCGAGAAATACGCGAACGGTCCCCCCGTATACTCCGGATAGTTTTTTGCAAACCACGCCTCGCGCCACCCTCGCATGTAATTATCCAGCTCGCGGGTGAGCGACCGATAGGTGGTGAGAAACGAATCATCTTCGAGAAACGCCTCCCAATGATGCGGCTCGATGTTGATGAGCATTTCGACGGGGTTGCGGTAAATCGCCCACAATCCCGGATTGATGTGGCTGAACATCCGTCGCGCCCGTGGATTCCACGCCCACCACAGGTTATACGCCATCTCGCGCAACCGCTCGAATTCGCGCGGCAACTCGATGTCCGCCTGCGATTGCGAATGAAATTTCAAAGGTCCTTTGTCCATCGCGGCACGTTTACCACATCGCCGCCCCCACGCAAAGCAAATCGTGACGCTTGACCTGGTGCGCGGTCTGAATCAATGTGAACCCAATGCGACCAGAAGAAACTTCAAACTGCAAACTCCAAACTCCAAAGAAATCCCAAGCTTCAAACTTCGATTGGACGGCGTTGTTCCGATGGGTTTGGAGTTTAAAGTTAGGGATTTGGATATTCATGGGGTTTTGGTGTTTGGGATTTGGAGTTTCCGCCCCGCTTCACGGGGCGGATTGGCCTCACCTGCGCGGACCCCACTACGACGGCACATCACTCGAGTCCAACCTGGCGGAAACCTGGCGTAGCAACAACGCCCCCGTCGTTTGGAACATCGAGCTGGGGCGCGGTTATTCGAGTTTTGCCGCTGTCGGAGGACGTCTCTACACCCAAACGCAGCGGCTTGCCGGCCAATTTGTTGTCTGTCTCGACGCCGAATCCGGAAATCAACTCTGGGAATATAACCACGATCGCCCGTACGAACCGGCCAGCATCTACCCCGGACCGCGCTCCACCCCGACCGTCGCCGGCGATTTAGTCTATGCGTTGAGTCCGCGCGGCATTCTCGTCTGCCTTCGCGCCAGCGACGGAGGCGAGGTCTGGTCGGTCAGTTTGCCCCAACGATTTCAGGCGAAACCCATGAGCTATGGGTACTCGGCTTCCCCGCTGGTTTTCAGCGGAAAAGTGATCATCCCCACCAACAACCCCGGACCAAGTCTCGTCGCGCTCGATGCCGCAACGGGAGCAACCGTGTGGACATCGGGCACCGACCATATTAGTTATGCGTCGGTAATCCCGATCACCGTCCATGGCCAGCCGCAGCTGCTCGCTTTGCTACGCAATCATCTTGTCGGCGTTGCCCCAAACGATGGCAAACAACTTTGGCGATTACAGATTTCCTCCGGGTACGACGAACGCTCCAATTTCCCGCTGTATCGCGAGCCACAGATACTTCTGGCCGCGCCCTTCCGTGACGGTGCGCAGATGATTCGTCTCGACAAAACCACTGAAGGTCTCGCGCCAAAAGTCGTCTGGCGCACCGCCGAGTTTTCCAACGACACCGCTTCCAGCGTGCTCGCAGGAAATTTCGTGTACGGATTCGACATCCACGATGTCCAAACCAAAGCGCAACGTCCGTCGCGCGGCGAATTCAAGTGTCTCGAGTGGCAGACGGGAAAAATACGATGGACGACCGACAGGGTCGGTCACGCCACCGTCCTTGTCGCGGATGGCAAATTGATTCTCTTCAACGACCGCGGCGAACTTCTGCTGGCCCGTGTCAATCCCGACCGGTATGAAGAACTTGCCCGCGCGCAAATCTTCAGTGGCGAAATTTGCTGGAGCGCCCCCGCGTTCCACAACGGCCGACTCTACCTTCGTTCTCCCACCCACGCCACGTGCGTTGATCTCCGTGCGACCACGCAGGCAACTCCATCCAAACTTCCATCCGTCCAGACTTCCGCTTTCTCTGACCTCACGTTCCTCCTTGGTCACGAGCGAGAGTACATGTTTGACGCCCCGGAATTTCGCGATCTTGCGCGGTGGTTTGCTGTTTGTCTCGTCGTGCTTATCGCCGCGGCGACCGCCACTCTGCCAGCTCGACGATTGAATCGGAGATCGACCACACCAGTTTTTCTAATTGTTTGCTTCCTCTTCGGGCTTGTAGCGACGCCCGTCGCGGGCCGGTTCGCCGGCGAATTTACGTTCACCTGGCCGCTCGCGCTCTTTGCCATGTATCAATTCGCCGTGGTTGCCGCCCTGCGCGCTAAACAAGCCACCCACTCGCCATCTTCCTCTCTCGCACATCACTCCTCACACTTCTCTCTTCTTACTTCTCCCGTCACGCACGCTCGCCTCGCCGCTCTCGCGCTCATTGGAGTTTGTATTGGTTATTACCTGCTCTGCCGACGGCTCTCGCTCGGGATGGAATGGACATATTTGGTGGGATTGCTCCCCGCTTGGCCGCTTGCCGTCTTGGCGGCGCGCGAACTTCTTGCGGACGATCACCCGATTTTCTGGATCGGCTGGAATATTCTGGCTTTCACATTCTACTTCGGCAGCAGCGCCGCCTTTCTTCATGTAAAAACGATCCTGTAGGGAACGCGACTGCGTGCTCCCACAGGATAATCATCGTTCCACGGTAAATGTGATGTCGGTTCCTTTTGTCCAAGTTTTTCCCTCGGCGTTGGTTTCTGCGCCCCCCGTCATCTTTGCCAATCATGCTGGGGTCGTTCTCATCGCCGAATTTCAATCGCAAATTATAGGGCACGCGATTGCGTGCCAATTTTATCGCAACTCCTGCCAGAGCGCACAACCCCTACCCTTCCGAATCATCACTTCTAACCGATGAGCGTCCCGACAAGCAAATAAGTTAATCGCTCGACCAAATAATCTTGCCCGACTTGTCGATGTAGTGCCATTTACCACGAAGCTCGACCATCGCAAGTCCATCGCGAAACTCGTAAGCTTGGCTGAACTTAGGTTTAATGATGAACTTGCCGCCCTTATCCACGTATCCCCAGAGACCTTCGACTTTCGCCATCGCAAGCCCTTCAAAATATACACCGAGACTATCGAACTGCGGTTTGATAACAAACTTTCCGGTTTTATCAATGATGCCCCATTTCCCGTTGAAGTAGACGGGTGCAAGCCCATCAGTAAACCAAAGGGCATCTCCAAGCGCAGCGTCAATCACCATCGAGCCAGTCTTGTCAACAAAACCCCAAAGACCATTCAACTGAACTCGCCCAAGGCCTTCACTAAACTCGATGGCGAAATCAAATTTTGGTTCGATAACGAAGCCGCCCGTTTTGTCAATGAAACCGTACTTCCCTTCCTTCTTGGCCGCAGCAAGGCCTTCACGGAACAAATACGCTTCGTCGAATTGCGGTTCGATAACAATTTTCCCATTCTTGTCAATGTAACCTTTCTTGGAAAATCCCTTGAAAGCCGCCAGCCCTTCCCTGAACGCTTCCGCCCATTCAAATTGTGGCTCGATTATCACCTTGCCACTCTTATCCACGTAGCCAAATTTTTCGTCCACTTTGACGCACGCTAGCCCCTCCGAAAAGATAACGGCTTTGTCATACTTCGGCTCGATGACCATATGCCCGGTCGCGTCAACAGCGCCCCATTTCCCTCCAATCGCGCCCGCCGTTGGATCGCGCTGGCCTCCGACACATACAAACGCAACGCCTTCTCGGAACGGCCGAATCCAAGTAAACTGTGGTTCGACAACGACTTTGCCTGTGCGATCAATGAGCCCAAACTTGCCTTCCTTGCCAAAGAGAAATAGCGCCGGCTCATCACCAAGCGACTTGCCCAGCAAAAACACCAAAACAACAAAATATCGAAAGATTTCCTTCATGATCTCAAGGTGCTGCATTCTGCACGTACCGAATTAAATCGGCGAGATGTTGCGGAGTCAACCCTTGCTCAAGATTATCTGGCATCAGAGAGAGGTTGGAGGAGCGAAGCTCCTTGATGCGATTGCGGAGAATGATATCTTGCGCGCCTTCGGCGCGCCGGAGCGTGACGCTGGTAGCAGTTTCCTCAGCGAGAATGCCGCTATATTCTTCACCGTCGGCAGTCACGAGTGTGTAGTTGACATAGTTCGGCTGAACTTTGGCATTGGGATCGAGGATGTCGAGCAGGATTTGTTCGGCGGTGTGATTGCGTACGCTGTCGAGGTTCGGCCCCGCTTCGCGTCCTTCCTTCCCGAGCTTGTGACACGTGGCGCAGGTTTTCAAATAAATTTCTTTGCCGCGCTCGGCGTTCCCTTCGAGTTTTAATGCGTCCTGATATTTCGCGACGACGCTTGCCCTGAGCGAAGTCGAAGGGTCGGCGCGAATCAACTGCTCCGCTCTCTGGCGAATTTTCTTATCACGATGTTTCAATAACGCTTCCTGACGTGCAGGATCAATTTCCGCAGTAGAGATTTGCTTTTTCTCTATCGCATCCAGCAGCGCGGGCAGGCGCGCCGCATCCCGAAAGAGTGCTTCGACAACTTCGCGGCGAAGTTGCGGGCTGTAGCCACGCCAGCCTTCGAGAAGCCATCCTCCTGCGTCAGGACTGCGAAGCGCAGAGAGGGATTTGACGGCGGCCATCTGGATTTCGGGCGTTTGCGCAGGAGCAAGCAGTTCGCGCAACACAGGCGCGGCCAGCGAGGCGGGGGCCACGGAGAGAAATTGCATTTCTGCGATTCGGTCGGCACCGGGACGGTTTGCATCGAGCGCAACTCGACGCGAATCCTCAAAGAATGGCGCAAACGCATTGGCAAATGTGTCCACAGACCCACCCGCACGCGAGAGCCCGTCGGCGATACCGCGAACGACAAACTGGCGCTGTGCTCCCTTCGCTACTTCGAGCGCTGCGGTGATCTGTTTTTCGTCCTTGGTTGAGCCGACGAGGGCAGCAAGGCTTGCACAGAGCAAAGTCGAAGTGTCGGTGCGAATTTTTTCCGAGAGTGGCTCATTCCCGGCAAGCAAGATTTTCAGCAACGCGCCTTCGCGTCCTGCGGCGGCTACAAGGACGGCTGTGCGAATCCACGGGTCATTCGCATCACGCCGGGCAATTTTCGCCAGCGCGGCGACGGCGGTGTCCGACTTTACGGCAGAGAGAGAAAACGCGCACTGGAATCGCACACGCGGTTCGGGATCGTCAGCGATGGCGAGCAAGTTCATCGAGTCATTGAGTTGACTCTCGCCGGCGCGGAGTGCGTGTTCGCGGACGTAAGGGTTGGCGTCGCGGAGAGCGGCAACCAGGGTGGGTTCGTCGATGGACTGGAGAGCGTCGAGCGTGTGGAGGGCGTGGACGCGCGCTTGAGGAAGTTTGGAAGAAAGCGCGAGTTTGCGGAGCGGCTCGATGGAGTTTTTGTCGGCGCGTTCGACGAGGAGCCGCTGTGCGGTGTCGCGCATCCAACCATCGCGGCTTTCCAAAGCGGCGAGGATCTGTCGTATGCCGGCTTTGCCGATGCGCGGCGGCGCGGGACGTTTGAAGCCGTCGGGTACAATGCGCCAGATACGACCGTGATCGCGTCCGCTCGTCATATCGAGTTTTTTGAGAATGGCATCGGGGATGGCGCTTTCGTCTTCGATTACTTCGCGGTACATATCGAGGATATAGAGGCAACCATCGGGGGCATTGACAAAGTTGACGGGGCGAAACCAGTTGTCGGTGGAGGCAAGAAACTCTTTTTTCTCGGTGGTCGGCCGATCGGCGGTGAAACTGACGCCATTCGATTTCAAGGCGAGGCGAACGACGAGATTGTTGGCGGGTTCGCCCGTGAACGAGTTGCCGCGATACTCGACGGGATACGCCGAACCGCGATAGATGGTAACGCCGGCGGACGAGGTGACGAATCCTTGCGGCGCGAGCTCGGTCTTGGGGAAGCGTCCTGCGTTGAGGTCGCCGCGCGTGCCGAGAAATTTGCTCCAGAATTTTTCGCGTGTGGCTTTCCACGGTTCGGGCGCGCTGATGGGATGGATTTTGGCGAAATCGCGCATTGAGGAGATTTGATCCTGGACGCGCGGCGCGGCGAGGTTTGGATTGCGCGCGAGATAATGATCGGGAAGGACGGGATGAAAAATAACATTGGTGGCGTTGCAGATGAAACGATTACCCCAGTCGTCGAACGTGTTCCCAAACTCCGCATTGCCCGAGACGGCTTCCAGTTCGCGAGTGACAGGATCGAAGCGAAAATCTCGGCTGCCGAGGCTGACGCGTTTGGTGTTTTCGTTACCAACCGCCTTCATGTTGCCTCGATTGTACGAACTTGAGCCGTAGATTTTGTTGTCGAGTCCCCACTGCAGCGTGTTGACTACGGCGTAGACTTCGCCGGTGCCAAACCCCGTGAAGATTTTTTCTTTTACATCCGCCACTCCGTCGTCATCCGTATCCTTGAAATACCAGATATCGGGCGCCGAGGCGACAAACACGCCGCCACGCCAGCAAACCACCCCACTCGGGTACGGCAATGGACCAGCAAAAATTGTGCTCTTGGTGTAGCGACCGTTCGCATCGGGATTCTGAAGCAGCCGCACTCGACCCAGTGGCGGTTGGCCTTTGGGCGGGAGTTGCGGATAATCGCGGAACTCACAGACGTACATCCGCCCGTCCTCGTCAAACGCTGCGGCACATGGATCCGTCACGTCCGGCTCGGCCGCGACCAGTTCGAGTGAAAAACCTTTCTCGATCAGAAATGTCTTCCGAGCATCAGCCGGTTCGATGGCTTTGACCCGCATCTCGATTTGGTCGAGCGATTGCTCTTGCGCGAGCGCGACGGCGCACAGAACAAAAAGGAAACAAAGATTTTTCACGGGGCAACTTCCACAATGGATTAAACCACAACGGCGAAAAGGCACAAAGAAAATTCACCGGCCATTCGTTACTCTTTGCGTTTCACCAACCGGATCCCGTCCCTGTGCCAGAGATCGCGGATGCCTTGCACGTCCCAGCGTTCGCGCCCAAATGATGGATCGCCCATTTCAACCTTGTCATCCGGCAAGAACCGAAACAGGACGACGGTATGTTCAACGCCGCGCGTCCAATTCCAGACTTCCTCGTACCGACGATCCACCTGCGCATCCTGTCGCAGTCCAACGGTAATGATCACTGGCTCGACCGCAGTTGCGCGCAACGCATCGAGACTTGCACTGAGCGAAGTCGAAATGTCGCCAATCACCATCTCCACGTCCCATGCCGTCCCGGCTGTCTTTCGTTTGAGACCGCGAAACAATCCGAGCGGTAGCGTTCCCTTCTCGCGCGTCAGCGAGAGCACAGCCATTTCTTGCTCTGTGGACTCGATGCCATAGTGCCGCAGCAATGTCACCGCTGCCGCCGCGCTGCAGGTTGCCGGCGATGTTTGCAGGCAAACTCCATCTTTCCATTTGGTCGCACAAGCCGGTGGCTCACCCACCAGTGGACGCGCGAGCGAGTAAATGCCAAGCGCAGCCAGCGGCACGACCGTCACACATTTTCGCCAAGCGCGGCCGTGGATCCGACCCCAAGCCAGTCCCGCCAAAAAACCTGCGAGCACCGGCAGCGCGTTCCCCACCATAATCACGTTGGAAAATGGCAGCCATCGCGCTATCATCGGTCGCCCATAAACAAAGCGGGCATACAGCAACAGCGTCACCACTGTCAGTAAAATCATCAGGGTTGTCACACGTGTAGAAAATTTTTTTGCCACCCACAACCCGCCCGCAAATGCCGCCCCGCCCAACAAAATCATCAGCGCCATTCCCAGCCAGAGATCGGTCATGGGTATCCGTAACGCAGTTTTCGCAGGAGCGCAAATGACCTTAGCGAAGAAATGTGCTACTTTTGGCCGTGCAACCGACTCCAAGACCAGAGCCAACCAAAACGAATTGGAGATTAATCCACACCTTAATCGTTGTTGCTCTATTCGCAATAATCGCAGCGCTTTTGCTCCCGTTTGCGAAGGAAAGGGCACGCCGCGCAAGTTGCTTGCGCAACCTCCAGTCGCTCGCCCTAGTTTGTCACCTTTACTCTCAGGATAATCATGGAAATTTTCCATTCGCCGCCGCCGCGAATGATTCCAACGACCATCTTTATCTTCTATTATCCATCTACGTGACATCTCTAAGACCATTCGTTTGCCCGTCAGACGATTCGTGCCGCAAACCCGCTGCGGCGATGACGCGCGAGGCGTTTGACGTGCCAAACGTCAACAGCTATGCATTCATCGGTGGCTTGAGCCAGTCCACCAGTTCTGATTCGCCGCTCGGCGGTGATAACCTGATGGACGTGGCGAAAGCCAACGACATCCACGTTCAACAATATCAGGCGCGGCGATCTTGCAGCACCAAGGGCAGCAATCACGGAGCGAAAGGAAGTTACGTGGTTTATGTGGATGGTCACGGGGATTTTAATCCGGGCGGCGATCCTACCAAACTCGATAAGCCGTGGAAAGATGCCACCGGCGGCACCGCGAACATCAAGAATCCAAATGGGTTGTAGGGTCGGCAGGCAGGCTGAAAGCCAGTCCGAAAATCCGAATTCCGAAACTCGAAATCCGAAACAAGTTTGGAAAGAGCTTTTCCAGTTGATATACCCCGATTTAGCCGCGCGGGGCGCGCGGCCTTCAATCTCCCCATCAGAAAATTGCGTTATTGAAGGCCGTTCCACAGTGCCGACCGTGGGCAATTTAACAGGCTTGTTAACAGTCGAAAAAATAATTGGGTTTTGGAGCTTGAGGATTCAATTATGAATGGTGGATAAAATTATTGCGCTACCCCATAGTGGGGGATAAGTTATCGGGACGATGACCGAATCTGACAGGAAGGATAGTCACCCGCCAGCGAATAGGATTTTCGTTGGAGTTGCTGGATTCGTGTGTTTATTCACAGTTTTTCCGTTCGCCTTGCTATTTGCATTCCCGCAAACCTCTAATGACGAGTACCCTAGCCTGGGCGGCCTAATTGTGGCTGTTGCCATTGGCGCAAGCGCAGCCTCGGCTGTTGGACATGGCTTTTGCCCATATTGCACCTGTCACGAGTCGCCAAACTCGCGCCTGATTCAAGAATGTATCCGAGCATTAGCCACCTTTACAGCTTGCACAGCCATTTGTATTAGCTGGGTCAGGGTTTCCATCTCTTGCTCTAAGTGTCTTGAGTATGTACACTTGTCAGATTTGTATTGGAAAATAGAGTTTGAGAGGGCGGTCAATTGGCCACTCGAAAGGCCAGAATCGTTCCGTGACTTGCTCGTCCGCAGTTGTGTTCTCAGTGCACCTTTGACCGTCCTCACCATTTCCATTGGGGGTAAGTTTTGGAGGCAATTGGCTTGGATGCTTGGCGCGCTTGGAATGTGCATTATTCTCGGCGTAATCTTTGTGATTGCAGCGCGACAACTTCGCGGCTTTTCTGTTGTTCGCTCGTTCAACTTTCTGCCTGACAACTCGTTGATAGCCGTCTTGCTCCGAAAACCGTTGGTGCGCTTGGACGATTGCAGACCTGTGTTATTCCTCATTATGAAAGGACTGTGCTTCATTTTTTTACTCATGTCTCCGTTGCTAAGCGAACTGAAAAGCGCTCACCGTTGGTCCTTTTCAATATCTTGCCTTTCGTTTTGGGGCATCATGAGTGTGAGCACCCTCCTAGGATTTATCGTTGGATGGCCAAGAAGTGCTTTTCTGTTTGGACTCGTGATTGCAGCTCTTGTCACTGCGTTGCGTCTCCTTTGGGCGTTCGAAAAATCCGGTGATAAGAACCCTCAATGACTCAAATCCACTTTGAAGCACGACTGGCCAGCAGTCAACGAATCGTCCTCGCACACGGGGACATCACCGAGGAACCTGTGGATGTGATTGTGAACGCAGCGAACGAGGCGCTCATCCATGGCGGTGGAGTGGCTGCGGCGATTTTGCGCAAAGGAGGCATGATAATTCAAACCGAGAGCGTCGGGTGGATTGTCCGTAACGGTCGCGTGCCGACGGGACGGGTTGCCATCACCGGCGCCGGCAAATTGCCGTGCAAAGCCGTCATTCATGCGGTCGGACCAATATGGCGCGAAGGCAAACACAACGAAGACGGGCTGTTGCGTTCGGCAGTCTGGAACAGCCTCGAATTGGCGCACAAGAAAAACTTCGCAAGCATCGCGTTGCCAGCCATCAGCAGCGGCATTTTCGGATTTCCGAAGGAGCGATGCGCGAAAATCTGTGCGCAGACGGCGGAGGATTTTTGCGAGCAATTTCCCGATAGTCCATTGCGCGAGATCCGGTTTACGCTGTTCGACGAGCCGACACTCGAAGCGTTCCTTACGGAGTTTCGGAAACGTTTCGGGGAGGGCTAAACAAACAGCGTCGCAGAAGTCAATTCTGCGTCATGCATCGAGCAAACACCAAGGGTCAAACTCCAAAGAAACTTCAAGTTCCAATCTGTTAAAGAATTATATATGCGAACTAGGGATTGTGACTTGAAGTTTCCCTGAAGTTTGAGAATTGAGGGTTGAAGTTTTTTATCATCTTGCTTCTTCACCCTGTTTCGGCGATGTGTCTGCCCCTATGTTACGCGCTGGCATCGTCGGCTTACCGAACGTGGGCAAATCCACGCTCTTCAACGCGCTTATCCGCGCCCGAAAAGCGCCGGCCGAGAATTATCCTTTTTGCACCATTGAGCCGAACGTTGGCATTGTCAGTGTGCCCGACGCGCGCCTCGAGCCGCTGGCTAAAATCGCCAACACGACCAAGCTCGTTCCCGCCGCGTTCGAGTTTGTGGACATCGCGGGGCTGGTGAAAGGCGCATCGCAAGGCGAAGGACTCGGCAATAAATTCCTAAGTCATATCCGGGAAGTAGATGCCATCGTGCAGGTGGTTCGCTGTTTCGAAGACGCCGACATCCATCACGTCGCGGGGGCGATTGACCCGGTGCGCGACATTGAGACGATTTTCACCGAGCTTGCGTTGGCCGACCTCGACGCGGTACAGAAGAAAGCCTTTAGTGTAGCGAAAGACGCTCGGCGCGGCGACAAAACTGCCGTGGCCGAAGCTGCGGTGCTAGCGAAGCTCGAACCGCATCTCAACCAAGGCAAGCCGGCGATCACGCTCGATCTTTCTCCCGATGAAAAGAAAATCGCAAAGGGATTTTATTTACTGACCTATAAACCAACCCTCTTCGCCGCGAATGTGAAAGAGGAAGACCTGGCAAATGCCGAGGCGAACCCACATGTTGCCGCGGTACGCGAGTATGCACGCACGCATCACAGTTGCGAAACGGTTGTCATCAGCGCCCGGATTGAGAGCGATTTGATTGATCTCTCTCCCGCCGAGGCGACCGAGTACCTCCGCGAACTGGGCGTGAAAGAATCCGGCGTCGGCGCGCTCATCCGCGCCACGTATCATCTGCTTGGGTTGCGCACGTACTTTACCGCAGGCGAGAAAGAGGCGCGCGCATGGACGATCCATATCGGCGATACCGCGCCGCAAGCGGCAGGAGTCATCCACGGCGACTTCGAGCGTGGATTTATCAAGGCCGAGACGGTCGCGTACGATGATTTGATCAAATGCGGCTCGGTCGCCGCCGCGCGAGAACGCGGCCTCTATCGCATCGAAGGCAAAGAATACGTCGTCAAAGACGGCGACGTGATGCTATTCAAGTTTAATGTGTAATAGGCTTAGCAGCCACAAGCCCTTCCGTTGTCATTCACCATCTTCTATCCTCAATGCTCATTTTTTCTCTTTCTTCTCCTCCTCTTCCTTCTTCAGTTTCTCCACGTCGTAGCCCCAGTCTTTGAGAACTATTGCCGCAATTGAAGCAATAGTGGCATCGCGATCGACAATTTTTCCCGCCGCGTCATAAAAATAACAGCCACGACGATCGAGAAGGAGCGGAGTGATTTCCTTGATGTATTCCCGACCGTCAAGCCTTCCAAGCGCCCAAAGAGCATTTCCGCGGACGTCCGTTTCCGAATCACGAAGTAGACCAACAATAGTTGCAACGTGCTGTTTTGCGCCCAATCCCCCCAGAGCAAGTGCCGAGCAGGCACGGGCGTACTGGGCATGGGACACCGACAATTCCGCAACGCTATCAGCATGTTCTTTCGCTCCCATCTTGGCGAGGGCGAGCGCGGCATCAGCACGCACAAAAGCGCTGTTATCATTTCTCAATAGCTCTGCGATTTGTGGAATAAATTCATTTGCGCCAAGCGAAGCCAAAGAAGTTATCGCACTTCGCCTAACCGGGTTTACCTCATCTCGGAGCAGAGCGCCAATCTCTTCCGTATAATCCTTGGCATTCAAAATTGCCAAGGTTTCGGCAGCTTGCGATCGGACCGAAGGCTCACCGTCTTTCAAAAGCAATCCAAGCTCCCGACAATATTCTTTTGCTCCAAGCGACCCGATTGCTTGCGCTGCAATCATTCGCACCATGAATGACGGATCTTTTAGCAGTTTGCAGATGTCGCCTGCGTACTCCCTAGCCTCAATATTTTCCAAGGCGAAAACCGCCGCGCATCGAACCAACTCGCTTGGATCTGTCAGGCAAATTACAACTTTTCCAATGTATTTTTTGTCACGATATATTGAAACGGCATTAACAGCCGAGTGCCGAACAAGCTCCGAGCGATCGTTCAGCAGCCCGACAATCTCCTCAACGTATTGAATCGCCTGAAACTGTCCGAGAGCGAAACAGGCTGCCGAGCGCAGCTCCGAGTCTGGATTTTTTAGAAACATAGATACTTCTTTTGCGTACTTCGATGCTTTAAGATGGGCAAGAGCCCTGATTGCACCTGCTTGAGTTTTTGAGTCGGGATCGTTCAGCAATGCCGCGATTTGCGGGGCGTGCTCGGTCGCTTTTAGCAAACCGAGTTTTTGAATCGCCTGCGCCCTAATTTTTCGGTCCGGATCATTCAGCAATCCGGCGATAACCTGCACACAAGGTTCGCGATCATGCCGCGCCAGAATGGATGCTGCCTTGTACTTCACATTCGGGTTGTTGTCTTGGAGCAGCAACCGCAGCACTTCCGCCCTGCCCTCCCAATTTTTTCCATATTCAATCTCTTTAATCTCGACGAGGCGCTGCGTATTCTTCACGCGCTCAACCAAACATTTCGCAATCGTGGCGCGCGTGGCGGGATCATCCAACTTGTGCCGTTTTCGTCTTTCCGCATCGTTTGACCACTGGACGAAAATTGCGACTGCGGACACAGGGTCCGTGTCGTAGAACATTTCCACTTCGGGCATGCCAAGGGCGATTACAGTCTGCCGGCCTAACGCTCGCCGGAAAGCGCCGCGGTCGAGGATCTTTTGCGCGCGCGATTCGACTTCGGAGTTTCCCCGTTCCTTCGCCACTTTTTGCGCTTCCTCGATGCGTTTGCGGGCTCCGTCGTCTTCCCAGAGTTCGACGAGTTGTTTGGTGGCGCGCTCGCGAATGACGTAATCCGCGTCGTCGAGTTGGCGCAGCAGAATCTCGATACCAACTTTTGCTGACGCAGGTTGATCCTCGGCAAACAACGCGGAGCAAATCGCCAAGCACGTCAAGGATGCCAAGAAAAAGCGGGGTGATGTAGGCTGCGCGCCCTCGCGCGGCGCAATCGGAGCCGGGGAAATCACAAATTTGCCGCCTGATGGCTGGCGACCAGCAATTTGCGAATCACTGCGGCCAATCATTTTTCAACACCGAGTTTGCCCACCGCGGCGGTTCAATCGCTCCATCCCTACGAACATCACTCCAGCTTGATGGCGAGCGTGACTTTGTCTTTCTGTTCCTTGAGCGGCGAGGTGGTTTCCATTTCCTTCTTGCTCAAGCTGAACGCCTTGATGATCTCCTCGTTATCGGTGACCAACACGGCATCGCCGCCCGAGTACTTGGCCTGGTCGGCGCAATCGCGCAGGCGTTCTTTCTCGGAAAAGATATGCGCCAGCTCGCGCCCGACGACACCGATGCCGCTCTTCCGCGCGTCGTAAAGACGGCCGAGGACTTTGTAGGATTTGCCGGGCAGGCCGAAGTAGATGGGGACGGCGTGATCCTTGTTGATCGTGGACTTGTCGCTGGTCGGCCATTTCTGGGTGCCTTCGTAGGCGAGGAAGCTCACGTCGCCGAATTTCTTTCCCTTTTTCCCTTTTTTCTCCTCGGCGGACGCCGTCAGTCCGAGCGCGAGGACAAGCAACGCTGTCATTGTGAAGCAGATTGGTTTCATGGTGATCTCCTGGAATTGAAAATAGCAGGGTTGGCAGCGTGGCGCAAGCGGGAACCAATTGTGATTATCGTTGCCGAACATCACTGGCAATGTTCTCATTCATCGTACGCACCGATCAATGCGAACAACAAGCATTCAGAAATTCCCCGTTTGTTACCAAGTCCCTGCCAGGGATCGTTTGGAGTTCAATCCGTCGGCTGACGGATTAGCTTGGAGCACGCTGAAGCGTGTACTCCGAACCCAGAGATTTTTCGCCTTTGAGTACAAACGGGGAATTTCTGTGAGGCGGACGGTCGTCGAGCCGATTATAATTGCCCGAATAAATGATACAATTGCTACATTTTTCTGAGCTATTCGACGGGTGAGGTGGGAATGGAAGAATGTGAATCTTGTGGGAGGAAGAAAAACGAATGACCGTTTGCAAGTGATTGGATTCTCTATGAAATCGGCAGGGCATCAATGTTCGTGCCGTAATTTTCATTGCTCAAAGTGGCTGGTTTGTGGTTTTATCTCGCCCTCTTTCAATGAAACGAACCCATCATTGTGGTGAGTTGCGCGCCGAGCACGTTGGCCAGGAGGTCCTGCTGGCAGGCTGGGTATCGGTCGTGCGTGATTTTGGAGGGCTGACCTTCGTGGACTTGCGCGATCGCGAGGGCGTGACCCAGGTGGTTTTTAACCCCGATTACAACCCGACTTCGGCAACCGCCGCGCGGGAGTTGGGAGCGGAGTTCGTCATCCTGGTGCGCGGTCGCGCGCAGCGTCGTCCGAAAGGGACGGAGAACTCGAAACTTCCCACGGGTGAGATTGAGATTTTGGCGCACGCGGTCGAAGTGCTCAACCCGAGCGAAGTGCCGCCGTTCCCGCTGGACGAATCGGGGACGGACGTGAACGAGGATTTGCGGTTGACGTATCGGTATTTGGATCTGCGCCGGCCAGCCATGATGAAGAATTTGCGGACGCGGCACGTGGCGACCAAGATCGTGCGCGATTATTTTCACGAGAACCGGTTCATCGAGGTGGAGACGCCGATCTTGTTCAAGAGCACGCCGGAAGGCGCGCGCGAATACATCGTGCCTTCCCGCGTGAACCCGGAGAAGTTCTACGCGCTGGCGCAGTCGCCGCAGCAATACAAGCAACTGCTCATGGTCGCGGGACTGGAGCGGTACTTTCAGATGGCGCGCTGTTTTCGGGACGAAGATTTGCGGGCGGATCGCCAGCCGGAATTTACCCAGATTGATTTGGAATTAAGTTTCATCGAGCGTGAGGATATGTACGCGTTGATGGAAGGGATGTTCGCGCGGTTGTGGAAAGGCGTGCTGGGCTTGGAACTGAAGACGCCATTTCCGCGCATGGCCTTTCAAGAGGCGATGGACCGTTACGGCAGCGACAAGCCCGACACCCGGTTCGCGCTGGAGATTGTGGATGTGAGCGACGCGTTTCGCGCCAGCGGGTTCAAGGTGTTTCGGGGCGCGCTTGATGCGGGCGGGGTGGTTCGCGCGATCAACGCGAAAGGATTGGCCTGCGCCACACAGGGTCAAATCGAGGAGCTAACGCAAACGGCGAAAAGTTTTGGCGCCAAGGGATTGGCGTGGATCAAGATCGAGGGCGGCGAATGGAAATCGCCGATCGTGAAGTTTTTTGGCGACGCGGAAAAGAAGGTTTTGACGGAGCGATTGAAGATCGAGGAAGGCGACTTGATCCTCTTCGGCGCGGACGGGTGGGGCGTGGTGTGCGCCGTCTTGGGACGGCTGCGGCTGATTGTGGCGGAACAATTGAAGAAACTGGGGAAATTGACGATCCCCGATGGACAATGGAATTTTCTGTGGGTGGTGGATTTTCCGCTCATCACATTTGATCCGGAACAGGACCGGTACGTCTCGAGTCATCATCCCTTCACCGCGCCTTTGGCCGAGGATGTTCCGCTGCTGGACAGCGAGCCACTCCGCGTGCGCGGGCAGCACTACGACATCGTGTTGAACGGGATGGAAGTGGCGGGCGGCTCGATTCGGATTCATCGGGCTGACGTGCAAAAGAAGATTTTTGAGGACGTGTTGAAAATCCCGCGGGAAAAATCGGAGGCGCGCTTCGGGCATTTGCTCAAGGCGTTGCGGTTGGGCGCGCCGCCGCACGGGGGGATCGCGGTGGGATTCGACCGCGTTGTGGCATTGCTCTGCGGAACGACGAGCATCCGCGACGTGATTGCATTTCCGAAGACGGCGAAGGCGGTGGAGTTGATGACGGGGGCACCGGGAGAAGTGGATGCGCGGCAGTTGAAGGAATTGCGGATTCGCTTGGCGAGCGAACCGGAGAAAAAATAAACTAAAAGACGATTCGGGCAGCCCACGCCAAGGAGGTAGGGGTGGGGAACCCCTTAAGTAACGTGCGACCACCCGAATCTAAATAAACATTATCACTTATGAGCGCGCTGTCAAATGGCGTTGCGGGACGCGGCGCAGCCGAGGAATTGGCAAAACGAATCAACGCCGAGCTGGAGAAAATCCCCGACAAAACCTGGAACTACAGCCGCCTCCGGTTGGTGGTGCGCGACCTGCCAGCAATCCGCGCGCCGTTTGCGCTGGGGTGTGATTGGATTGATCCACGCACGAAAGCAGGCCAAAAACAATTGGCAGAGCTGGAACGCGATCTGGAGTGGGGGCGCCGACACAGCGATGACTTGAGTTTTTTGGAACTGGCCAGCCTACGAATCAATCGCGCGCTCCACACGACGGACGTCATCAAAAACTGGTCGGGGGCGTTCCCTGTCTTGCGGGTGGTCTCGTGCGATCAATTGCGTGTGGCAGGGAGCGCTGTGGGGTTATGGTACGAGGTGGACGAGGTGCGCGGGGAAGATTTTGAAAAGCGCGGACGGTAGTGATCTGCCAAAGGAGAGTTGACGGCGGAAAGGAATTGGCCTAAGATTTAGGACGAGGTCGATATGCCAGACAAAAAACTTTCGGAGATTTCCCCTAACATTCGAGCATACTACGAACGCGCCCGCGACGCCGTGGAGCAGAAAAAACTTGATTCAGCCATCACGTTGCTCCATTCGGCGTTGAGCGCGGAGCCAGGATTTTTTGACGCGCGAAAAATATTGCGCGCGGTACAGCGCAAGAAGAATGAGGGGAGCGGCGCCGGCAAGAAAGCCCTGGCGATGTTTACCGGTCTCGGTTCGCAGATGAAAGGTTCCATGGCGGCGTCCAAAAATCCCGCCGAAGCCATGGCGCAAGCCGAAAAAATGCTCAACGACGATCCCGGCAGCGGAGCAGGATTGGATATGCTTGCCTCCAATGCGGAGAATGGCGGTTTTCTCGAAACGGCCGCTTGGACCTACGAATTGATGCGGGAACAAAATCCTCGCGACATCAGCCTTCTGCGCCGAGTAGCCACTTTTTATATGCGACCGGAAATTCGCGACACCGACAAAGCCCGGGAGTGTTATGAACTCATCCTCAAACTTCGCCCCAATGATATGGAGGCGGTCAAGGGCATCAAAGATGCCGCCGCCGTGGGGTCCATCAAAGGCGGTGGCTGGGAAGAAGCCAAAACTTATCGGGATGTGATGAAGGACCAAGCCGGCGCCGTTGCCATCGAACAGTCGGGCAGAGTTCATAAGTCCGATGACATTATCACCAACCAGATCAGCCTCATCGAAAACAAACTTCAGACGGAACCGGACAACCTCGTTCACTACCGGAGGCTCGGTGAGCTTTACACGCAAAAGCTCGACTTTGATAAAGCCTTGGAATACTTCGGGGTCGCCCTCCAGAAATCCGGCGGCGATCCTTCTCTGGAAGCTTCCATCGCCGATACGACCCGGCGGAAATATGATCATCTGATCGCCTCGGTGCAGTCCGACTACGAAAAAACAAAATCCGATGACTTGAAAGCCAAGCTGGAAGAGCTGGAAAACGAAAAAGTGCAGTTTCAGGTGAAAGAGTGCGAGATTCGCCGCGAACGGTATCCCACCGACCTCGATATCGCCTTTGAAATGGGTCAGCTCTATATCAAAGTGAACCGCACGGACGACTCCATCAAGGAATTGCAGCGAGCGCAGAAGAATCCCAAACGCCGTGTCCAAGCCCTCAATCTGACCGGCCTCTGTTTCGCTAAGAAAAACATCCTGCCGCTCGCCGCCGATCAGTTCAAAAAGGGCATCGCCGAGCATCCGGCCATGGACGGTCTCAAAAAAGAAATGTTCTACAACCTCGGCGCCGTCCTGGAACGCCAAAAAAAAGAGGCCGAAGCAATGGAGCAATTCATGAAGATTTACGAAGTGGACATCGGTTACCGCGATGTCAGCCAGAAAGTCGAGGCGTACTACGCCAAACAAGCGGCAGCCGAAGCAGCACAAAACGAGCAGCCGCCCGCCTGACGGTTTTCCATCCTTGAGAGCCAAACTCACCGCCGCAACAATGCTTCGCGGCCACCGCATCGTCGCCGTCCTTCGAACGGAAACCACCGCGCCTCTCTTGCCGCTCTGCGAAGCTCTCGTTGCCGGTGGAATGACCGCAATTGAATTGACCATGACCATCCCCGGCGCGCTCGAAGCGCTGGTCAAGCTCCGCAAACACTTTGGCGCGAAAGTCATTTGGGGGATCGGCAGTATTACTTCTCCAAAACAGGCAAGCGCTGCCGTGGACGCCGGCGCAGAATTTCTCGTAAGCCCGATTCTCTGGCTGCCGCTCCTCCGAATCGCGCATCGAGCCAAAAGACTGGCCATCCCCGCAGGCGCGACGCCGACCGAAATCCACGCGGCTTGGTCGGCGGGCGCGGATTATGTGAAAGTGTTTCCCGCGCACCTGCTCGGTGGCGTAGAATACATCAAAGCGTTGCGCGGACCGCTGCCCCAATTACCGTTGATACCGTCTGGCGGAGTGGACGAATCGAACATCGCGGATTATTTCCGTGCCGGTTGCCCCGTCGTCAACGTCGGCTCGAATCTCGTTCGCAAAGAATTGGTGGCCGCATGGAAATTCGATCCAATCACGGCACTGACAAAAGACCTCGTGGCTGCGGCGAACAAAGCGAGGTAGGGAAACGCGCTCGATATCTATTTGCTTCTGTCAACCGTTCCTACGATGTTGTTTTTCGCCGCAATGGTTACTTCGCCTTCACATTTTTTGCGGGGCCGGACGTGAAGAGATCAGCAACGGTTTGTTCCCGAAAACTCATCCAGAACCGCGTCGGCACCAGCGCGAGAGCAATTAGGAGGAGTTGCGAGATGTCAAAGATGACCAGTGATTTGAAGGCGGCATCCATGAAGCCGTAGCTGTGAAGGCCGACGCCGAGCATGTTGACGCCGAACCAACTGAAGCTGGTGACGATGTTGCCGAAGACCGCCATCGCCATCAGGCCGCGTTCCGGAAAAACTTTTCCCCATCGCGCATGGAGGTACGCCGCGTTCCAAATCACGATCAGCAGCGCGCCGTTTTCCTTTACGTCCCAGCCCCAGAACCGGCCCCACGATTGATCGGCCCAGAGTCCGCCCAGAATCGTGCCGACAAAGCTAAAAAGCGTGGCGAAACAAACAATGCCGTACACCATGCGGACGAGGGATTTTGCCAGCTCATCGGAGAGCGTCCGTGTCAAGGCTCCGCGCACAATATAAATAATGGCGAGAAATCCAGCCACGAACGTGGAGGCGTAGCCGATGGTAATGCAAACGACATGGGTGGCGAGCCAGAAATTGGTGTCGAGCACCGCCCGCAGCATCTCCATGGTATCGCCGCCGAATGCCAAGTTGTGCGCGATGATCAACGTGGAGAATCCAACGACGCCCGCGACGACCAATCCGATGCTGTCGCGATAAAACCGTTCCAAGACCACGCCGAGCACCACTGCGCCCCACCCGATAAAGATCGCCGACGAATACAGATTTGTCACGGGCGGCCGTCCTTCGAGCGCCATCCGAAAGATTAGTCCGGCGGTGTGCACGGCCAGCGCCAGCAGCACCAGCCCAAATGCCGAGCGCCGCAGCCAATCGGTCAGGTTGAACCAATACGAACAGGCCAGCAGGAATGCCGCGACATACAGCCACATGCATTTGTAGAACGGCTCGAACTGGCTGAAGAAAAATTCGCGGCGACCTTTGCTGACTTCGGGCGCGTGCGCGACGGCGAGCCACTGGCGATACTCGGCCACGGCTCGATTGAAATCGGTTTGCTTGCCCGCATGGTAGGCGCTACTCATCCGCGCGTAGTATTCGATCGCGGGATGAATCTCGCCGCCGCGTCGGGCGGATTCCATGAGGCTCGTGCCGACGTTTTCCCAGGCGTCCCGCGAGATTTCAGGACTCGATGGCGGCACGAGCAGTGGATACGCCGCGCGGGATAAGAACTGAAAGTAACCAAGATAATCCAGGATCGCATTGAAAGCATCCTCGTCATATTTCTCGCGGGCGGCTTGTGCGTGGACGGCTGCGATTCCCGTAGGGATGGTGGCTTTGTACCGCGAGACGAGGGACGCGAAATCCTTGACGCCTTCCGGCTGGAGACTGTGTTTGAGCCGGTGATAAATGAAAACTCCCTCCGCCAGTTTCACGACCGCCCGGTCGTACGGATTGCGCAACGCCGATTCGATGCCATGCGCTCGCTCGGACTCGGATTGCAACTTCTCGAACTGCGGCTGGATCTGAAGGAAGGAAAAATATTTTTCGGCGCGCGGAAGCCGGAGCAAATCGAGAAGTTGCGGGTGATCGATCCGGAAGATTTTGCGCTGATCCGCTTCCTGCGGTTTCATCAACACTTCCATCAACCACTCGGTCGCGGTGAGCATGCGCCCGCCTTCGATGGCGACGGATTGACGTTCGCGCATCAACAGCAACGAATTGCGAGCGACCGAATCGAGCGGTTGCACGCGTCCATTGAGCAACACGGGCAAACGACCGAACTCCTGCACGGCGAAAGTTTTGTCGGATCGTGGCAAAAGCCCAGTAATCATCCAAAGGCCGAATACACTAGTAATGAGGAAGGGAAGCCAGCGTTTCATGACGGTGCCCCCTTTGTAGGAGCGCGCTTCTGCGCGCGATCGTCCGTGGTCTCGTCCGGGAGGGCGCTCCTACGAACAAAGGGAATCAAATGCGAGAGGAATTGGACGATCAAGCCAAGTCCGACGATGGCGCAGCCCAGATACGGAGTCAACCAGCCTGGATTACGGACGACTTGCAGGATGCTCACGCGCGGGTCATTCTGGTCAAAACTCCCCTGAAAATAGGTTTCGCCCCCGTACCGGAGCGGATTGTTCATATAGATGAGTGCCTCGCGATTTTCCGCGCTGGTCGGATTCATGATACGCACCTGACTGGAGAAATTTTTTGGAATGTCCGTGCCTTTGTATTTGTCGTGGCGAAAATCGAGCAGCTCAATGTGAAACGGCTTGTAATGTCGAGTGGGGCGCAATCCGAATTGCCATTCTTTCCCGCCAACTGTAATCGTATGCGACTGGTCGAGCCAGAGTGAGACGAGCCATGTGCCAAGCGATTTGCCGTTCTCGATGATTTCGATTCGCGCTGATGGCATGTTGCGTTCATCCTCTTTACGGGTAATCTCACGCGACTCGACTTCCAAATTGCCATCGCCGCCGGCGTTGCGCTTGGGCCTTGTTGAATTTGCATGGTATTCCTTTACCTGAACGGCAAACGGCAGCGCGGCATCCTTGATTTCCCCGCCGCCAGCCACAATGGAAGAAGGAATCGCAATGACTTGGTCAAAGTCATTCGCCGACGAGTCCACAAACGCCAATTCCACGGAGCGAGAGCTTTCGGAATAATTTTTGGCATGGCCCTCGGCCAACCGCATGAAACTTTCGACGGAGAGCAAGTCCGTCAAAAGCTGCCCCAGCAGGAGGAGGATGACGCCCGCGTGAATCATGAAAATGCCTATTTTTTTGCGGGACAACTCGAAGCGTTTGGCGTGCGCGGCAAACAGGTTTACCAGCAACACCACGCCCAGGGTGTAACCCGCCGGAAATACAGGAACGCCCCGCCACCAAAGGAAAAAACTGCGGAAGAACCGGTTTTGCGCCTCGTACAAGCCAAGCTCGACCTGCGCCAGCGTTCCCGTAAACACGATGATCAAGCCGAGAAAGAGCAGGGCAACGGTGAGTCGCAGCGATGTCAAAAAATCCACTGCACGTTTAATGATTGTGCTCATAATTAGCGGATCGCACAAATTTCAAGAAAATCTCGGTTTCCCCTTCGACCGCGGCGGGGTCGCCCGTCATTTTGTAAAACCACGTCTCCTCGATTTGCGGGACAATGGCGGCGACAAGTCGGGTCGGCCTCCCTGTTTTGCTATCCGTGCCGGTCATATCCACAAGAATCGCATTGGGGGTTTTGGGGTCGAGTGGCTTGGTGACAGTCGCGAGGGAAGATTCGGTGAGCATTTCCAGTCCGATTTGACCGCGCCAACGATTGATGTTGGCGAGCGTACCCCCGCCGGTGCCGGAGAGTTTGGAGATGGAAATGTCGGACTCGCCGCCGTTATTCTTGGCGCGAAAGCTGGCGACTCGCATGGGCGAGGGAGATTGTTCCTGCCAGTGCGCTGGCGGCGCCCAATGCGGCAGCTCGGATTCGCCTTTGGGGATTTCGCGAATGTTGGTGCTGACGACGTGCGGGTTGGCGGGCGCCGATTGATCGGGTGATTCTTTGGGGACGCGATACGATTGGATTTTATCGTTGCGACAACCAGCCGCAAACAGCAGCGGAAGCATCAAACCCCAAACTCCAAACTTCAAGGAAGCACCAAGTCTCAAATTCCCAAAAAAAACTTTCGTAATTGGAGTTTGAGATATCCTAGGCAGTTTGCTGATTATTTTCACGGCAACTGTTGGACAGAGAGCGCGGCGTGGCGTTCGTTCAGCGGCCATCTTTGGTATTCATGGCGAGGAGAAACTCGGCGTTGCTCTTGGCTTTGGTCAGTTTGCCGGTGATCAGTTCCATCGCCTCGACGGGAGGAACGCTCGAGAGCGCCCGTCGGAGCAGGTAGATCCGCTGCAATTCGTCGGGGTGATAGAGCAATTCCTCTTTGCGGGTACCACTTTGCTCGATGTTGATGGCAGGCCAGATACGCTTGTCCACAAGCGCCCGATCCAGCCGCAATTCCATGTTGCCAGTGCCCTTGAATTCTTCGAAGATGACTTCATCCATTTTCGAGCCGGTCTCAACCAGCGCCGTGGCGATGATCGTGAGCGAACCGCCTTCCTCGGCTTTGCGCGCGGCGCCAAAGAACCGCTTGGGTTTGATCAGCGCATTGGTGTCCACGCCGCCGGACATGATTTTACCGGAGTGTGGCTGCAGAGTATTGTAGGCGCGAGCCAGACGGGTGAGTGAATCAAGGAGGATGACGACATCGCGCTTGTGCTCGACCATGCGCTTGGCTTTTTGGATGACCATTTCGGCAACTTGCGCGTGGCGGGTTGGCTCTTCGTCGAAGGTGGAGCTGACCACTTCTTCGGCGCGAACGTTGCGTTCGAAATCGGTGACTTCTTCCGGACGCTCGTCCACTAGCAGGATGATCACATAACATTTGGGATCGTTTTGCTTGATGGCATTGGCTACTTTTTGGAGCAGCACGGTCTTTCCGGTGCGCGGCGCGGCAACGATGAGACCACGTTGTCCTTTGCCAATGGGCGCAAACAAGTCGATCACCCGCGTGGAGAGTTCCGCTTGGGAAGTTTCCAGAATGAAACGCTCGCTGGGAAATAGCGGGGTGAGGTTGTCAAAATGAATCTTGTCTTTTGCCTTCTCCGGGTCTTCACCGCCCACTCGGTCCACTTTGACCAGCGCGAAAAACCGTTCTTTATCTTTGGGGGGTCGAATTTCACCGGCGATCACGTCGCCCGTGGCCAGGTCAAACCGGCGAATTTGCGACGGCGAGACATACACATCTTCCGGGCAAGGCAGGTAATTGTAAAACTGCGAGCGCAGGAAGCCGTAGCCGTCGTTGAGGGTCTCCAAGACGCCTTCGCCGATGATTTGACACTTATCAGCGCGCGTTTGGAGGATTCGAAAAATGACCTCGTGTTTTTTCAGGGTGCCGATGCCTTCCACGCCAAACTGTTTGGCCAGTTTGTTCAGCGATGGCATGGACATCCGTTGCAGGTCGGCCAAGTTGATCGGTTTGTTATCGGTGATGGCCTTTTCGACGCGCTCGGCAGCCTCGGCGGCCAAAGCCAACGTGGTCGGCGTGGTCGGTTGTCGTTCATTTTCTTCGGCTCTGGCTCTTGCCATGGTGGTCTCGCTTTCTATTCCCGATGTTGGGTCGGGGAGATGGTTTTCCAAATTTGATTCACTTGCCTGCGCAGGAGTGCCTGCGATCCGTCATTCCAAATCACATAATCCGCCTGATCCAACTTTTGCTGCAACGGCCATTGTGCCGCGATGCGCGTCTCGGCCTCTCGCCGGGACAACCCGCGCGCCCGCAGCCGCGCCAATTGGGTCGAGCGACTCGCTCCCACAACAATCACGGCGTCGAAACAGCCTTCGATCTTCACTTCGTACAGCAGGGGCACATCCACGATGGCCACTGAAAATTTGCGTTCTCGTCGGCACCGTGCCAATTCCCGTTGCCACGCCCGCCTCGTAATCGGATGCACGATGGCCTCCAATCGCGCCCGTTTCCTGGTATCGCCAAAAACAATCGCGCCCAGTTTGCGCCGGTCAATCTCACCGTCCGCTGTCAAAACCGACTTCCCAAATTCCCGCACGGCCCTCTTCCACCCCGTTGTTCCCCTGGCCAAGGCCGCTCGCGCTGCTTCATCGGCGCATATCCGATAGGCTCCGCGGCGGGCGAACGCCCGTGCTGCTGAACTCTTGCCACAGGCAATCCCACCTGTGAGGCCGACTTGGAGTAACTTCGCCATACACGAAGGCTAATGAAGCCCAACATTGAAATTTGAAATCGAATCCACACCACCAGAATTGAGCACAGCGACAGGCAAACCAAAAATGCGGGGGAATAACCTGTAACCTGTCCCACTTTTGCGGGATGCGCGGTACACTACACAAACTCGGTATTCTTGTCAAGGGATCATTGCGCCTTGCAATGCGCCGGCCGAACCATCAATGTTCATTCGAACTTTATGAGAGCCGTCGTGCAACGTGTCCGGTGTGCCTCCGTCCGAGTGGATGATCAAGTCATCAGCCGAATCGGCCACGGATTGGTCGTCTTGATCGGATTCGGAAACGATGATACCGAAGTTGAAATCGACTGGATGGTCTCCAAGGTTTTGACTCTGCGCCTGTTCGCCGATGAATCCGCCAAATTGAGCCGATCGGTCACCGACATCGCCGGGGATATTCTGGTTGTCTCTCAATTCACGCTGCTGGGAGACCTGCGCAAAGGCTCGCGACCTGATTTTTCCTCCGCGATGCCTTCGTCAAAAGCCGAGCCGTTCTATCGAGGATTCATGACAAAGCTCCGCGCCTTCAACGACAGCCAGGAATCAAGCCTGCGGGCACAAACCATCGCCGAAGGAAAGTTTGCCGCAAAGATGGAAGTAGACTTGGTCAACGATGGCCCTGTCACGATTGTATTGGATCGCAAGCCGGCCGCCGTTTTACCGGAAGGGATTGAAAAAAAACCTCTTCCTGCCATCAGACCCGATCGGGGTGGCGATCGAGACGGGAGATGAGCCGGCTGCTTTGCGGCTAATTTCATTGCCGCAATCGGTGCTCGCCACTACAATGCGCGCGTGACCCGGAAAAAAACCAAGCACCCACGCTCTACGGAAACCGCGGCAAGCAACGCCTACACCGCAGCCGGCGTGAATATCTCCCTTGGTGACAAACTCAAGGACGGACTCAACGGAATGGTTCGACACACGCGGCGTCCCGAAGTCATCGGCAGCATCGGCCAGTTTGGAGGCTTGTTCGCGCTCAATACCAAATCCTATCGCCAACCCGTTCTCGTCTCGAGCGTCGATAGCGTCGGCACAAAATTGAAAGTAGCGCAACTCGTCGGTCGCCACGACACAATCGGCGAAGATATCGTCAACCATTGTTGCAATGATATCGCCGTCCTTGGCGCGGAACCGCTATTTTTCCTCGACTACATCGGCATCGGTAAACTGGAAAAAAAAGTTTTCAACGATCTCATCCGAGGCCTCGCTAAAGCTTGCGCCGAAGCCCGGTGCGCACTCATTGGCGGTGAAACCGCGCAATTGCCCGACCTCTACGCCGTGGGCGATTACGATTTGGCAGGTTGCATTGTCGGGGTCGTCGAAAAATCCCGCATCCTCGACGGCTCCCGCGTCCGCGCAGGCGATCTCATTCTCGGCTTGCCTTCCAGCGGCTTGCATACCAATGGCTACACGCTGGCGCGCAAAATCGTTTTTGACCGGATGCGCGTTCGCGCCACCGATTACTCTGCAGAACTCGGCTCCACCTACGGCGACGCCCTGCTCGCGGTGCATCGGAATTACGCAAATACGCTTCTGGCACTCCGACGCGCTCAAGGCAACTCGCTGCACGGCCTCGCCCATATCACCGGAGGCGGGTTTCTCGATAATATCCCGCGCGTGTTGCCTAGAAACTGCTCGGCGGTGATCCGGCGCGGCACATGGCCAATCCTGCCGATTTTCCAAGTCCTGCGACGTGCAGGTGCCGTAAACGAGATGGAATGTTATCGCGTCTTCAATATGGGCATCGGGATGGTGCTCATCGTGGAGGCAGACAGCGCCACCGGCATCCTTCGCTCCCTGTCTCGCGTCGGTGAAAAAGCCTATTTCATCGGCGAAATTATCCGAGGCAATAAGAATGTCCGATTGAGATAGCCATCGAATCATCCTCCCGCCAACGGTGCAATCACCTCCGGACACGATTTTGTTTCTAGTCCCGCCTCCATTCGGAATTGGCTTTTCCCTTGTGAATTGGTATAAAGAGTCTCTCGATTCGTTGCCAGCGGTTCTGTTGACGTTGAATCGAATCGACGTTGATTCGTCTAAGACAAGTGCCCATTCGGGCAAGAAAGCGAGGTGAGTTTAAAGATGAAGTCACTGAAAATGATGTGCGCAGTAGCGTGTACCGTCGCGTTCGTCGCCGTGTCGGCGTTTGCGGCAGACCAGAGTTGTTGCCTAAAAGCAATCGCGAAGGGGGAAAAGTGCAAGCATGAATGCTGCACCGCAGCAGCCAAGGACGGCAAAGTCTGCGAAAAATGCAACAAGGACGTAAAGGGTTGTTGTGCGAAGGCGCTGAAAGATGGAAAAGCTTGTGATCATCCTTGCTGCACCGCGGCAGCCAAGGACGGCAAGCTCTGTGAGAAATGCAACAAGTAGTTGGCACCACACACGTGTGTTGTTCCGAACGGCCGATTGGGTTATAAACCCAGTCGGCCGTTTCTTTTTCGAATGCCCATAATGAGTAATGGACAGACAACCGGCAACCCCGCGGCTGACAAATCCGCAAAGTTTCTCTTCGTCTCGCGCTGGGGGCTCATCCATGACCTCGCGCTGCAGGTGAAACGCGACGGGCATGCAGTTCGTTACGCCATCCTCTCAAAGGCAGACAAAGACGTAGCGGACGGGTTTCTCGATAAAGTGGACGATTGGCAGGCGCAGAAAGATTGGGCGGACGTGATCGTCTTCGACGACTGCGAATTCGGTGACGAAGCCGAAAAGCTGCGCAAGGAAGGCAGGGCCGTTGTCGGTGGGACAAAATACTCGGATAAGCTGGAGGACGACCGTGATTTCGGCCAGGCAGAAATGAAAGCTGCCGGAATGACGACGCTGCCTAACTGGGATTTCGAGTCGTTTGACGACGCCATTGAGTTTATCCGCAAAAATCCCGATCGGTACGTCGTCAAACCCAACGGGAAAGCGCAAAACGATAAAGTCCTCTCGTTCGTCGGACAGGAAGAAGATGGACGAGACGTCGTGACGATGCTCGAGCATTACAAGAAAGGCTGGGCATCGAAGATCAAGAGTTTCCAAGTCCAGAAATTCGTCACGGGCGTCGAGGTTGCCATCGGTGCGTTTTTCAACGGACACGATTTTGTACTGCCCGCGTACATCAACTTTGAGCACAAGAAAATGTTCAATGGCGATATCGGACCGTCCACCGGTGAAATGGGCACGTCCTCGTTCTGGTGCGGAGAAATCAAACTCTTCCGCGAAACGCTTGGCAAGATCAAGGAACGCATCACGGGTTACGTTGGTTATATCGATATCAATTGCATCGTCAACGCCCGCGGCATCTACCCGCTCGAATTCACCAGCCGCTTCGGATATCCCACCATCAACCTGCAAATCGAAGGACTCCTTTCGCCGTGGGGTGAGTTCCTCGCCGCGCTGGCTCGCGGTCAATCCTTCGAGTTGCGCACCAAACGCGGGTTCCAAATCGCTGTTACGATCGCCGTGCCGCCTTTCCCGTTTGTTGACCCGGACGCCTTCCGAAAATACTCGGAGGACGCTGTCGTACTCTTCCGCAAGGAAATTAAAGAAGGGCTTCATCCGTGCGACATCAAACTCGTCGAGGGCGACTGGCGGCTGGCGGGCAACTGCGGATATGCGCTGGTTGTCACGGGCAGCGGTTCGACGATGGAAGAAGCTCGTCGCGAAGCGTACAACCGCGTCCGCAACATCATCATCCCCAACATGTTCTACCGCACGGACATCGGCGAACGCTGGCAGCGCGACGGCGATCTGCTCCAGACTTGGGGATATTTGGTATGAAAATTCCAAGCTTTAAAATCCAAATCGACTTAACCCCAAACTCCTTCCCTAGGTATATACGATCGTTGGGTTTTGGTTTTGAAGCTTGGGATCACTTTGACCCAAGCTCATATTACCCCTTTGAATGAATGATCGGGTTTGCTGTTTCGAGACGAGAATGGCTCGCCTCACAGCCTCTTTAATATCGCGTCGAGCGCTTGCTTGGCTGCCTTGGCAGCTCTCATCAATCCAAGTTTCGGCACGGTTTCGCTGAACGTTTCGACGGCAATAAATCCGTGGTAGCCTTTGGCTTTGATCGCGCCCAAAAATCCAACGAGATCAATCACGCCGCTCTCGCCCGGCAGCAAACGCTGGTTGTCCAGTTGTTCCTCGATCGGTTTGTTGGGTGCGTCGTTGACGTGGACATGAATTATTTTCTCGCGCGGGAGTTTCTGTAAATCCTCGACCGTATGCCGCGCAGTGTACCAATGCCAGCTATCCACCAGCAACCCAACATTCGGTTCGCCGATCGCTTCGATGAATTCAAGTGCCTGCGGCAAGGTATAGATAAAATCATGTTTCCGCGCCCTCGTGCCATCCGGCCTGACTCGGAGAGAAGGGGTTCCGACCCATTCCAACCCGAAATTGATGTCCTGATCACGCAACATCTTTGCGCACTCCCGCAGCCGTCTTGTGGCGCGAAACGCAAACGCGACGGGATCATCGTCCAAGGACGGATTGAGCCATGTAACACAACGGGTGCATCCTACCGTTGCCGCCGCCGCCGCGTGGTCTTTCAAGACCGGAACGCTCTTGCGAAAATTCTCTTCCGTGGTGCGGAAATCCACCGGCAAACTGAACACACCGAGCTTGGCACGTTTGGTCGCAAGCAGATCTTGGGCGGCTTGCGCGCTTTTTTCCAGGATGAGCCGGGAAATAGGCTCGGCGGAATATTCCACCCCACCATACCCGTTGGCTGCGGCCGCGTCCAAGAATGCCTCAAAACTCGGCGTCCCGCCCGTGGTAACTGCGTTCAGACAAGGAATCATGGGGCGTATCTACGCGCGATTTGGCCGTAATGCAAGTCCGACACAAGCAAAAAGCGCAAATTACTTTGCCAGCGTCGAAGTCTCCCTTCCAAACGCATCACGCAATAACGCCAGACTTTTGGGAACTGCCGTCGCTGGATCTTCCTTGCCTTCCATCTCCAGTGAAACGTACCCCGGAAAACCTGTGCGCCGCAGGATCGCTGCGATGCGGTCATAGTCGAGGTCGAGTGTGTACCATTCCCCTTCACCGCAATAGGTCTTGGCGTGAATGGCAACGGCGTATGGAGCGCAACGCTCAATTTGAGTATAGGTGTCGTCAAGAAAATTTCCGGTATCCACCAACAGCTTGAGCCAGGGTGATTGGATGGAATCGTGAATCCGCAAACAACCGTCCGCTGTTCTGCCAACTCCCCAGTGATTCTCCAGCGCCAGCGTAACCCCGCATTCCTGCGCCCGCGGCAATAACTTTTCAATCGCGTCAATCACCCATTCAAACGAATCTTCATCGGTGTATCCGTCCAGAGCCGGTTCAATGCCGCGCGCCGCCATCAAGTCGTCGAACGATTGGACGGTCCCCCAGCGGCCTGTGTTGAGCCGAAGTGTAGGAATACCCATCCGATAGGCCAACTCGATGCACCGGAGCGTGTGCGCAATGTTCTCGCTCCGCTTGGCGGGATCCGGCGACACAAATCCCTGATGAATGGAAAATCCCATCAAATCCAGGCCGTTCACGAATGCACGCCGTTTGATATCCTGCAAGTAGGAATTGTCTTCGCTCGCCATCTGACGGTGCAACACCTCGACCCCGTCGAATCCCATCTCCGCTGCCCGCTCAATGCAATCGGTCACGTCCACAGGCGGCCCGCGAAAATGCCAGAACGAATATGTCGAGACTCCGATCCGTTGACAGCGAGATATTGTCATAACACCTCCGATCGAGGTTCGCCGGCGCGACCGCCAAGGTTTCCGTAGCGATGATAGTCGTTGCTGATGCTCTGCTCGCGCGCATACCAAAGCAGTTCGACGCGCCCCTCCGCCAGCACTGGCGCGGTCGCCACAAAAATGCCCGTTTCAGCCGACGCTTCCCATACCACCTTCGGCACTCGATCCCGCGCGGCGTATCGCACTCGGTCCGTTTGCCCACCCCGAATTGCAACAGCCAGTTCCCCGTCGCTTTCTTCCACAAACTCAATCGCCGCTGCCCAATGCTCCGTGAATTTGTGCAAGAGCGATAACGCCGAGGATTCGGTACGGGGTGGAACGCTCACCACCACGCGATTGCGCGTGACCTTCGCGGCGCAGACACGCGCAATAATTTCGAAAAGCGAATCCTCCAAATGCACCCGCACGCGCACTGATCCGATTGGCCGGTAACGGCGAATGTTATCTTGTCCAACAAGTCGAAAGTGATCGTGCTCAACGCCAAATTCCTCGCGGCAATTACGATCGTAACTCGCTATCGCGGCAACCAGACGACCTTCGTTTTGCTCGCGCAATCGCGCGCACAACTCCGCCAGCAATGGGTCGCTCACTTCGTCACCTGACGGAGTGCCTGTTTCCTCGAAATTCATCAATTGGACAACGTAATTTGGCCCACCCGCTTTCAATCCCACGCCAAACACGCTCTTGCCCATCCCTCCAAACGGTTGCCGCAACACCACGGCGCCAACCGTTGTCCGGTTGATATATAAATTGCCCGCGCGAATCCCCGCTTTCCATTCCTCTTGCTCTCGATCATCAAGACTCTCCAGCCCGCTCGTCAACCCATACCCCGTTTGATTCACCAGCGCAATCGCCTGATGGAGCTTTTCAAACCGCATCACGCCAAGCACAGGTCCAAAAAATTCCGTCAGATGCGTGTAGCCGCCGGGTTGCACGCCCCACTTCACGCCCGGCGACCAAAGGTTAGGATTCGTGTCGTCCCGCCGCGGCATAACAGCCCACGACTCACCCGCTTCGAGCGTTT
This sequence comes from uncultured Verrucomicrobiota bacterium, assembly GCA_964348665.1. Lineage (GTDB taxonomy): Bacteria > Verrucomicrobiota > Verrucomicrobiia > Palsa-1439 > CAYGDP01 > CAYGDP01. The sequence goes on along the minus strand of CAYGDP010000006.1, from coordinate 82,156 downwards.
GCAGCGCCGTTTCCAGATCGCCGCTCGGCGGACGAATCAACGGCCCCATTCGAGTCCGCAAATCCCATGCCGAACCGATGCGCAAACTCTCGATCGCCTCGCAAAGTGTTTGTCGAAACCCAGCGTCGTCGTACACCTCCCCTTCCAGCAGCAATAGCGACGTTGCCGAGCATTTTTGTCCGCTATGGCTGAACGCCGAATGGAGCACGTGCTTGATGGCTTGGTCCCGGTCGCTCATCGCCGTCACAATGGTCGCATTCTTGCCTCCCGTCTCGGCGCAAAGCGGCAGGTCGGGTTTGCCACGCAACATTGTCAACGCCGTCGCCGTGCCACCCGTGAGAATAACGGTATTCACGCGCGGATCGCGAATCATCTGGCTGGCAACGGAGTTGCCGGTGCAAGGCGCGAATTGCAGTGCCGATTTCGGAACTCCGGCGCGCCAGAAACATTTACAAAATTCATGCGCAACCAGCACCGTATCCGACGCCGGCTTCAGAATCACCGTGTTCCCCGCCGCCAATGCCGCCGCCACGCCTCCGCAGGGAATCGCAATCGGGAAATTCCACGGCGACACAACAACTACCACGCCGACTCCCCTGGATTTCAACGTTGGCAACTCGTTGAAAAATCGGGCGGTATCGGCGTAAAACTCCACGAAATCCACCGCCTCGCTCACTTCCGGGTCGGACTCCGTTAAAATCTTGCCGCCATTCGCCAACGCCGATCCCATCAAGTCTCCGCGCGCTCCACGAAGCTCCTGTGCCACACGCCGCAGAATCGATCCGCGCTCGGACTGTGATCGCACGCGCCAGCCGTCCGGGTCGGCAGCGGCGCATGCCACCGCGCGGGCAACATCCTCTTCGCTGGCCACACGATAACGACCGACGACAACACCCGGTCGCGACGGGTCGAGACAATTACGGACGTTGCCTTTCTCAAAGATTTCTTCGCCCGCGATCACGAGCGGGATTTCAGACGCGCGGGCGTCGCAAAGCGGTTGCCATTTGGCGATAATTTGTTCTGCCCACTCGACGTTTTGCGGCAACGCAAAATCGGTGTCGGGTTCGTTGACGAACTGTTGCCAGCTGCTTTTGACGGGATTCCGTTGCGCTAGCGGTTGGTTGCGGTTTTGCGTTCGCCGCGGCGCGTCGCTCACATTTTTCGCTCTCTCGCAGGACTCAACGAAACCGCGTTCGAGCTGGCGCCAGTCGTCACTGTCGACTTCAAGGCGAAAAGCGTGGCGGAGAAAATTGTCGGGGCCGGTGTTTTCGTCGAGCCGCCGAATGAGGTAGCCGATGGCGTAGAGAAAATCTTCGCGACCACAAACAGGCGCGTAGAGCAGGAGATTGTGGACTTGCTCGAAGAGCGCCCGACGCTGATGGTTCGCCATTCCTTCGAGCATCTCGAACTGGACGTGGTCAAGCGCGTTGTGATCAGCGGCAAGCGCGAGTCCATAGGATACATCGAAGAGATTGTGAGACGCGATGCCGAGACGGACCGCAACGAGGTTTTCGGGGCGGAACCCCTCCAGCAGCATTCGCTTGTAGTTTGCATCCGTGTCGAGCTTCGTCTGGAATGGCGCTTGCGGCCAGCCGCGCAGTGAGGCTTCGACACGCTCGGATTCCATGTTGGCGCCTTTTACGACGCGGATTGTAATCGGGGCGCCGTCCGCGGCAGCGCGCCGACGTGCCCAGTCGTTCAGCGCGCGTTGCCACCGCGCGGAGTCGGGAATGTAGGCCTGCAACGCAATACCCGCGCGCACCGATTCCAGTCCGCGGCGGTCGAGCGTGCGCATGAACGCTTCACAGGTCAGCGCAAGATCGCGATATTCTTCCATGTCGAGATAGATAAACTTCGGCACAGTTGTTCCATCGGCGCGGCGAAACGTCATGCGCGCAGCGCTGCGATAAAGGCGTTCGAGACGGTCACAAAGCACGGAGATGGTATGATCGCGCGCCAGCGAAGAGATTTGTGAGTAAAGCGTGGAAATCTTTACGGAAAACACCTCGGTTTCAGGGATCTGCAGCGCTTCCAGATATTGATCGAGGCGACGGGCGGCATCGGGTTCGCTCAAAATCGCTTCCCCGAGAAAATTGACGTTCATGCGAATGCCCTGCTCGCGGCGTTTGACGAGATATTCGGCGAGAAGGTCGTGTTCGGCAGGCAGAATAACGTTGGCCGTTTCCTTGTGCATCCGTTCTTTCACCAGTGGCGCGGCAACGTCCGGGAGATACCCACCGAAACTTTGAAAGCCCTTGAGCAAGGCGCGGTCGAGCGGGCTGAAAAAACGCGGGACGCCTTGCACATCGAGGATGTGAATGAATTGCTCCACCGATCGCTTGGCGGTGTGAGACCGGAACGCCTGGTCGGTCATCTCGACCATCGTGGTTTTATCGCGCGGATTCTGCAGCATTCGATCGAGTTCCGCCTGCTGGCGCTTTTCCTGCGGGGTTTGGAGTTCGGCGGCGCGACGTTGCAATCTTGCTGCGAGATATACCGCCTTCTGCACGAGCGGCGGCTGCGACGATTTCGGGTCGGCTCGAAAATCCGCCAGGAGCGTTTCAAGGGCGTTTGCCATTGGATATCATCGCCCGACCGGTTGGTTTCTCCGCGCGGAATGCACCGAGCGGTTTGCCGTCGGGGTCGGTGACGAGAAACACATGCCCGACAAAAGTATCCATCCAGTCCGACCCATCCGCGCGAATACTCTGGTACGGCTTGCGCGCACCGCGCTCGTCGATCCAGAATAGCTTCATTGCGCGCGCCGTTGTGTTGACAAAGAGAATACTTGTCGTTTGGTTCGATTTTTCCGAGCGCAATGTGGCAGGTGTTTCCGTAGGCAACGATTTCAGTTCCGACCAGTCGGCGAGATTTTTGGGGAGTGGATCCCCGCGCTCGGCGGCTTGGTACGCCTTGTACCAATCGCGCAATTCTTTTGGCCAGGAGAACCGCGGAGATTGTGTAGGGTCATAGCCTTCTAGGTGCGCCGATGTTTTGCGCGCGGCCGGCGATTGATATCGCCATGCGTCGTTGCCGAAGACTTCCTCGCAAAGTTTTGCCAGTCCCGCGTCATATTCCTTCAGTTCTTCGCGGGTATCGACATGATTGTGGTCGTGGTCATTCTCTCGATTCGTATCGAACCAGGATTGCACGCCCTCTGCCCAGTATTCGTGCGAATTGCTCGACGCATATTTTCCCTTCCACAATCCAGCCGCCATCGCGCGGTCAAATGTCTGCTGCAACCGCCGGACAAAAGCCGGATCCACCACACTCAACCCCATCTCTTCAATCACGTGACCAAATTCATGGATTAAAATATTCTCGGTCTTGTACGGGTCTCCCTCGTATCCAAGCAGGTTTTCCTCACCGCAACTTACCGCAGGACGTTCGCGCGATGCTCCCAGTCCCCGGGCGCGATTGTCCCAGTATTGTTTTGGTTTCAGATCGTTGTGCTCGGGTATGTCCGTCGTCATCTCGCCCACCGCCATCACCGCGAAGCGCACCCGGTTCTTGATGATTGCCGCGCGAAGATCGTCGCGTTTGCCGATCATCGTGTTGATGAGAAACGCCGCTTCTTTCAAGGCATAGTCGGATACTTTCTCCGACGAGACAACCGGGATGCCTCCCGCGTCGCAGTGCTTTTTATAGAACGGCGATAGCTGGAAAGTTTTGACCATCTCCGGCGATGGCGGCGCGACTCGGAGCGTGGGCGGCGCGGCAGCCACCGGTGTCAAACCCGCCGCACCGAGTTGTCGCTCGACAGTCTTGCGAATCGTCTCGATATCGGCGGGGCGCAGTCCCGCTTTCGCTCCGTCCACGGCGAAAGCAGTCAGCCATTTTTCTTCCGCGAGAGTGTACCGCAGGTCGCGACGAAGGCGTCGGTCGAGATCCGGCATGTGACCCGCACCGTAAAAGAGCGCGATGGATTTTGCCGCATTCGGCTTCTGCAACTCGGCGATCAGATCGCGCCAGACTGCTTCGTTCCGTTTCTCCACGAGAACGCGCAGCAGTTTTTCCATCTGCGGCGCGAGCCGCTGCATTTTGGTCACATCACCGCCCGATTGCCCAAGAGTTTCGATGAGAGTGAGTTTGAACGTCGCCTGCAGCGTCGGATTGGAGCGCACGAACCCGAGCGCAAAGTTCACCAGCCAATTCAATACGGAGTTTCCCTGGAGCGCGGTAATGAGCGTGTCGAATTGCGCCTCGGCCTTCGGACCGTTCGACGAATCTTTTTTGTCCTCGGCCGCCAGCAAATCACGGATCTGCTGCGGCGAGAGATCGCTGTTGCGGAAATGGTTGCGTTGATAATCAATCTCCTCCAGTTGAAATGCCAACCCTAACGCCCGCGCGATGTCGCTTTGCAAGTCACCCGACCGGGATTCTTTTGCCTCGGTCGTGGACTTTGGTCTTTCTGCCCCGCCAACTCCCTCAAACAACACGAGTGCCTGTGCGTCGAGAATCACTTGTAGCTTTTTGTAATAGTCAGCCTCGCCGATGTGCGAAACGCCGACCAGTACTATGGTCGGTTTGCCTTTCTCGGTTGATTCGTACCGGCGCACCGCGACGTGCAATTCGACGGTGTTGGCGTCGGGGCGATGAACACGGACGAACGGCTCGTCCGCGCAAGCGGTCGAGAAATCCCAAATCCCAAACCCCAAACTCCAGAGAAACACCAAGCACCAAGTTTTGAAAACAAAACTTCCACGCTTTATTCTTGGAGCTCGAAGTTCGAGACTTGACGCTTTCATTCGTTCCACAATCCCGTGCTTAAGTACTTTAATCCCGTGTCGCAAATGCTCACCGCCACCGTTTTGCCAGCGAACTCGCCGCGAAGCAATTGAAATGCGCCAGCGACATTCGCGCCGCTGGTGAATCCCGCAAAAATTCCCTCCTCGCGTGCGAGCCGGCGCGTCATCGCTACCGCTTCCGCGTCGGTGACAGCAAGATATCCATCTACGTGATCTTTGTTTACCAACGGCAATTCGCGCGCGTACCCTGCGCCTTGCAAAACATGCGTGCAACAACTCACCAAGCAACCCGCCAATACCTCCGCGCCTTTCGGTTCGACAATGAAACACTTAATCGCGGGATTGTGTTCCTTGAACGCACGCGCGCATCCTGCAAACGAGCCACCGGTGCCAACCAAGTCGCAGTAGGCGTCAATCTGACCGCCTGTCTGTCGGAGAAAATCCGGCCCGCTGATGAGATAATGCGCGCGAACGTTGGATTCGCGCTTGAATTGATCCACACGAAACGCGCCACGCTCCCGCATGACACGTTCGGCGGCGGCCTCGACTCGCGCCAGGTCTTCCCCCGTCACGTGACCCGGCGTATGCCCGGGGACTTGGTCCACCAAAATAACCTCACCGCCCAGCGCCCGGGTCATCGCGGCGCGTTCGGTCGAATTGCCGCGCGACATGATGGCGACAAATGGGTAACCTTTCACCGCGCAAACCATCGCCACGCCATTGCCGGTATTTCCGCTGGTCACCTCGACAACCGTTTGACCAGGTTTCAGCCAGCCTTTTTGCTCTGCTTCCTCGATGATGAATCGCGCGATGAGATCTTTCTTCGAGCCGCACGGATTCAAGTAGTCAAGTTTGGCGACGATGCGCCCCGGCACGCCGCGAGTCAGACGTGACAATTCCACGACCGGCGTACCGCCGATGGCATCGAGAACGGATGCACGCACGTTATTGGTTTTATTCATTTCAGGTCCAAAGCGGGTGGGGTGAGATCTCGTGACGGGCGTGAGATTGTCGAATTGAGCGGTGTGGACATTTTCGTGTTGTCGCCGGTGGCGAGATAGAAATCGCTGTTGATTACGCCAGCGTCAATCGTTTCTTTCGCTTCCCACGTCGCTCCGGACGCGGTGAACTTCGCACGAGTCAGCGCCGTCCATTCACCCTTTGTCGTCTTCACCCATCCATTCCCGAAGCGAGCGCACCGTCGCTCGATCGCGCTCTTGCCGTCGCGCCGAAAATCTTCGACAAACGAATAGAGTCCGCGCAATGGACTTCCCCTGCTATGCGCACGAAACGTGGCGAGTTTTTTCCATTCTTTTTTGTCGTTCGTGAAAATGAACGCGGTCATCGTGGTCTTCTCACCTTCAATCTGCGCCTGCAACAAAAAACGCTGGGGCTCGCCGATTTTCCAGTCGTGGCGCGTCATGCTTTTAGCGCCGCTGCCTTCACCGCCGAATCGGCTGACCTTCACATCGTCGGCCTTATACAGCACTTCGACGCGTTTGTCTTGTGGCGTCGCGCTGGGATTATTTTCATCGCTGTCCCAGATGGAAAAAATCGCGACCTTGTCGTTATTGCCGAGCTGCTGGATGCCAAAATAACCGCCGTTCCAACCGCACACCATAAAATAACTGCCCGGAACGGATTCTTCCACGGTGACCTCGTTGTAAAATACAAGCGCGTCGGGCGCGGGATAGCCAAGATGAACGGAGCGGGCGGCTCGCGGTCTGTCGTCCGCAAAACTCCAAATCGCAAACCCCAAACTCCAAAGAAGCATCAAGCTCCAAACGGCTAAGGGATGGGAGACTCTCCAAACTCTATCGAAACTCTTAGTTTTCATCTCGCTTTCTTCGTGGCAGAAGGCGGCTGAATGAGCGCCAGCAGCGCTTCCGAGGTCGAGCAATTTTTCATGGTCATCTGGAAATTCTTCTGCTCGCCGTGGTCTTCGTTGTAGTAGATGGATTCAGTGTTGTTGACCATGCCGACCACTGCCCCGAATTCGTTGAGGACCGGCGCGCCGCTCGATCCTTTTGCGAAATCGGCGGTAATCGAGAGATAATGCGCTGAGCCGTTTTTACGCCGTTGCAAGAAATGACGTGAGATTGCGCCGGTGGTCACGGTGAAAAAATGCCCGTCCGGATGTCCAACCACGGTCACAGGCGACCCAACGGGCGCATTAGTGGAGAGTGGTAGAGGAGCAAAACCCTTGCCGTCCACTTGTAGTATGGCGAGATCATTTTTCGCGTCGGATGCCAAGACTTCGCGCACCGCGCAAAGTTTTCCGTCGCGCGTCAGGACGACGAGGCCGCGACAATCCTGGTTGGCGGTAAGAACGTGCAGGCAGGTGGCCAGCGCGCCGGATTCGGTGAGAAAGTAACCGCTGGCGGTGCTCGTGTGGATATTCGAGCATTTCTTGCAATTGTAAAACGAGCCGACAGCAACAACACTGGATTCAGCGCGAGCAGCAACTTCGGCAGGCGTCAGTTTGCGGCGGCCTTCCGCAGGGAGCTTGAGCGTGCAACTGCTGCGATCCAGTTGCGGTTTGTAATCCACCAGGGTTTTCCCCGTCGAAATCAACTGCTTGCCTTCTCTTTCTAAAAATCGCGCGACAGACTGATCATTGATCGGCTCGCCGGGTTTCAGCGGGGAGGTCGGCTCGTCCGCTGCGGCAACTAGCAGAAGGATAGGCACCCATGGCACAGCTAGGAATAGACGATTCATGAAACTTTGACTCATGGTAGGAGGAAGATGTTGAAGGACATGGTTATTTCTTTCGGAGCGTGTCGGCAAACTCCAGCCAAAGATCGCCCACGCCCGCGCCGCAGAATTTTTGGAACAGCTGCGGTGAGTAGCGGTTCTCGCGCAGAGCGACATTGAGTTTGTGGACAAGCTCCGGGTCTTTAGTTTTCTCCATCCACGCCAGAAACGCACCCGCGACGCCATAGCCTTGTCGGTAGCTGCTCTTGTCGGGATCGATATTCCATTTTTGTTTACCCGGCTCGAATCGCTCGTAGCGAACATAATCGGCAATCCCTTCGGTGAGCCAGCCGACTCCGCCTTGATAATGTTGGACGACATGCACAAGTTCGTGAATCACCATGCCATAATCTTTTGGTTGTTTTTTGATCCAATCGGCGGAGATCCGAATGCGGTTTCCGCTGGTATCGGCGACGCCATCGAAATGCTCGAATCGAATTGTCACAACTTTGTAAGGCAGCGGCGATTCTTTGCTGTAGAGGATTTCGTTGATGCGCGGATACCATTCCTCGCAGAGCGTCTTTGCCTTCGCCGCGAATGCCTCGCACTCCGGCGCTTGCGAAAAATCCACTTCAACACGGAACGGCTCGTCCGCGAGCGCGGACGAAAAACCCCAATTCCCAAACCCCAAGCACCAGGGAATCATCAAGTACCAAACAACGGATCTGCGAAACGATGGCAATGTAGAACAGAGGGAGCTTGAAGTTTTCATTTATGGTTATTCTTTCACTGGTTTCAATGTCACCTGTCGCAAATCCATCACTGCCACGCCGGGCTTGGTTTTCGGTTTCACCGATAACGTGTACCGGCCAGCCTTGTCGAGAGCAACCGTGCCGATCTCGCGCGCAACAAAGTTCTGGAAGTGTCCGGTGTCTTTGACCGTCATGGCCAGAGTTTGCTCACCGATGGAAAATTCCACCTCGGCGCCGCCGCTGCCTTTGCCGCAGCCTTGCAACGGTTCGACGATGAACTTGCCCGGCTTTTGGATTGTAAAATCCCAGCTTACCCAATCGCTCGCGTTGGTCCAGTAGCCAATCGTGTTTTTGTTGGGTTGCGGCTCATACCGAACGGTCTTGCCGCGGATCGCCGCGTCGCGTGCGTGCAACAACACCGTGCCATCGTCCGCTTGCGCGATGACCTTCGCCTGTTTTGCATCGGCGGCGGGCTCCTCCGCCACCGCAATTCCCAAGATCAGCACAGCGAGCAAGAAAGAAAACGATTTCATCGTCCGCATGGTAGCATAAAACCCGACGATAAGCTTCATTGCAGATGCGCTTCTAGCTGATCGGTAAGAATCGAAAGATTGAAACGTAGGGGCAGGATTCGCCTGAGATTCTTGTTCGGAGTAGCAATATATAGGGGTTGTCATCAGGCCGGACACATCTGACCGTAGTCGCGATATCCCTTTGTAGAATTCTCTTTCTTATTTCACTCTGCCCTGTTCCGATAAGTATCGGACTAGATCAACAAATTCGGCTTGGGTGAGCGTGTCGGCGAGACCGCTAGGCATGAGCGATCCGATTTGTCTGCGTCCCTGAATCTTGTCACGGCGGATCCGGATTTCCTTCTGCTGGAGCGTGTCGCGTAAAACGATTCCGTCCGTCGTCTCGCGCAGAATGTAACCGTTGTATTCGTCGCCGTCTTTGGTCGTGATTTCCGTGGCGATGAACCCTTCTTTCACTTCTTTCTGGGGATCGAGGATGGCGCCGATAATAAAATCAGTGGGCTGCGCCGTTCCCAACGCGCTCAAGTCCGGACCGATTTTGCCGCCCTGACCGCCGACCATGTGACAAGCGACACAGCCGAGTTCGGCGCGCCGAAAAATCTCGCCGCCGCGGTTGGCGTCGCCGCGCGCGCGAATATCGGCAACAATCGCTTTGGTTTCGTCGGCGGAGAGACGCTTCGGCTCGGTGGTGAATCCTGCGGCATCATTGAAAATCTTGGCGAGACGATCGTCCTGTCGTCCGCTGGCGCTCAACACGCGCAGGCAAATCTTGGCGACGTCTTTCGCAGGCGGTTTTGCCTGGAGAGCTTGCGCGAGGATTTCCGTACCGCCTTTGCGTTGCAAGAACGCGGAAAAGACTTCGGTGGGGTCATTGTCGGTGGCCCGACTAAGCCAATCGGCGGCCAACGGCGCGGCGGCGGCGAGGTCGAGTGTGGCGAGACTCGCAATGGCTGCGCTGCGAATTCTCCGGGAGGCTTCGGCGGTGGAAAGTTCCAGTAATGCGGCGCGGCTTGGCTCGTCGCCGTTACTGCCGAGCGATTCGATGGCGGCGCGGCGCATCGGTTCGCTGGCGTTCACGTCCGAGGCCAGTTCCTCAGCCGTGAGACGAAACTCCGCCAGTCTCCAAATCCCCGCGAGCCGCAGCACTTCCCGGCGCAACTCGGCATTCCCGATTTCGTAAAGCGGTCGCAGCAATCGGGCGGGATTACCGGGGGGACGAACATTACGCACGCGCGCGGCGGCGGCGAGCGCAGGGAGCAAACGAACTTGGAGCGGGGAGTCGTTGAGTTTCAGGATGAACGCGAAGTCATTCGCGTCACCGATTTCGGCGAGGAGGCGAAGGAAACTTTCGCGAGTCGCAGGATCGAGTTTTGGCGATTGAACGAGCGTGCGGACGGCTTGCAAAGTGTCGGGGGTGCCATCGGCGCGAAGCAACAACGATAGACGGGACGGTTTGTCGTCGAACGTTAGCTTGCCCGCCTGGAACGGCACGAGCCAGTAAGGTTTCAAGGCAAAGACAGCCTGACGTAGCGCATAATCGAGAAATTTGTCGGTAGGAAAATCTGCCGCGATGGCGGCGACTTCTACCGATTCGGGCTTTGGCACGGACGTGCAAGCGACAACAGCTTGCAAGCGTACGCGCGGATTTTCGTCGGCGACCAGCGGACGGAGCAGGGCGAGAGGGTTTTCGAGACGGTCCGCCAACGCGCCGATTGTGCTGGCGGCAAAGGCGCGCGCGCCCGGGTCGCTGGCGCGACAAAGACGAGAGAGTAGTTGTGGCTCAACAATTTCGTGGCTTTGATAGACGCCCAACGCTTCTTTTAGGTCACGCTCGGACAAATCGCGTTGCACTGTCCATTTTTTCAATGCCGCAGCGACTTTGTCGGTCGGCAGATCGGCGAGCGCGCGTTTGGCGAAGTGACGCGTCCAACGGTCGGATGATTTCAGGTGATCGAGCAACTGCGGAATTGGTGTCCCGACAAGCTGAGGAGGTTTGGTAAGGGGACGGCCTTTGGCGGTCACACGCCAGATACGGCCATGTTCCTTGTCGCGGCGTGGGTCGCGGAAGCTGGCTTGGTAATGGCCGATGATCGGATTGTACCAATCGCAAATATAAAGCGCCCCATCGGGGCCAAACTTTGCGTCCACCGGACGAAAGCTCGGGCTGGTGGAAGTAATGAGCGGCGGGAGGTCTTCCAGAGAAAAACCGGCGCCGTCGTCGCGGATTTTGAGTGTCCAGACGGCATTATTGATGTAACCGCCGAGGATGAGCGCGCCTTGCCATGCGTCGGGGAAATGAGTCGTGCCGACGATATCGCCACCGCTGGTTTTTCGGCCACGACCGTTTTTCCAGATCAGCGTGGGCGGATCATCGCGATGATTCACGACAAGACTCGGCACGGGATAGATGGCGGAACTGTTGTTGCCCGCAAGCAGGATCGGCTCGCCCCAATCGGTAAAGACAAATCCCCACGGGTTTTGTGGTTCGTGCGCGCTGCCGTGAAAACCATCCAGTTGTAGCCGGCGCGGCCGGAACCTCCAGAATCCCGCCTGATGCAATCGCGAGATTCCCCAGGGAGTCTCGACCCGTGAGAAGGCGTGGAGTCCCTGACAGAAAAAAAACTCGCCGCCATCCGACCACGCGAAGCTATTGATCGTCTGGTGCGCGTCTCCCGTGCCAAAACCGCGCAGCAACACGCGGCGTTCGTCGGAGCGCCCGTCGCCGTCGGTATCGCGCAGATGAAGCAATTGCGTGCCCGCGCCGACATACGCCCCACCGTCGCCCAGTTCGATTCCTGTCGGAATCATCAATCCGTCGGCGAACACGGTGGTCTTGTCGCAGAGTCCGTCGCCGTCACGGTCTTCGAGGACTAGCACCTTGTCGTTTGGCTTTTCACCCGGCGCAATCTGCGGATAGACGGCGCTGCCTATGACCCAAAGCCGACCGCGGGCATCGAATCGAATCTGGATCGGTTTCACCACGCCGTCTTTTTCGGAAGCGAAGAGGCTGACCTCGAAGCCGTCGGCGACCTTGAACGAGGCGAGTTCGGTCGAAGGATCGTCGCCGCCTTCGGCGGCGAAAACTCCAAGAGCCAAGCTCCAAGCGCCAAAGAAGCACCAAGCTCCAAGCCTCAATACAGGTGATTGGTGATTGGGAATTGGAAATTGGAATTTCTTTGGGAGCTTGCCCGCTGTGCCGTTTGGCGGGTTGGAGTTGGGATTTGGGATTTTCACTTTAGTTTGTTCGCCAATTCTTCGATTTCCTTTTCTTTCGCTTCGATGAGCGGCAGGAATTGGTTCATCTCATCGGGAAACCAGCGCACTTTTGGGTTGCGATGGTCGCGACTGCTTGGCTGCTCGGTGCGGTCGCCTCCGAGGAAAGCCCAATTCATCGGACGCCAATAATCGTACCAGAGCCGGTTCTTGGTGATGATAATTTGTCGTAGGTGCTCGAAGTCTTGTTGTTTCCATTCACCCCGAGGACTGACGCCGCCCGCCCGTCGCGCGATATCGGCCAAGCCCAACTGTCGAGCAATCGCTTGAGCCCATATCGCTTGACCGCGCGTGGTGAGTCGAACTCCGTTTTCGGTCAACCGCTCTCGGCTTTTTCCAGCGCCCAGCTCGGTAAAAACATCCGCCACGGTCAGGTTGCGTCGCTTTCCCAGCTCGCGGATCGCCGCGGCGTACGTGCTCAAATCGCTGTTTCGCGCCGACAGATCCGGCAGGAGCGAATTTTCTGTTTTTTCGAAGGGAGTCGGCGTGACCAGCACGATACGTGGCGTTTGTTGAGCTAATTGATCGAGAAATTTTTCATAGGCCGCGACGAATTCGGGCAGCACTGGTTTACTCAACGCTTCCATAGAACCAAACTGAACAAAGACAACGGTCGCTCCGAACCGGTCGAGTTGTTGGGAAATTTTGGGATACTTTACCTCACGCGGCTGCGCATACACCGTGTCGCCTTCCCAGCCCATATTCCGAAATCGAACGCCGCGACCGGCGACTGCCGTCAGGAGCGATTCGAGATGACAGGTTTCCGATTCGATCACGACATTTTCGCCGCCCAGAAACGCAACCACGTCTCCGCTCTGCAAAGTGAATTTGCCATCTGTAAATGGCGGAGGAGGGTCTGCTGCAAAGACTGCGAATAATCCAAACACCAAACACCAAACACCAAAAAAAATCCAAAACCCAATAGCCAAAATTCCGAGCCTGTCTCGACCCAACTGTTGCTTGCTGGGAAAGCGTCGGAGAAAGTTGAAGATCGAGTTTTTGGATTTTGCTGGGATTTTCAAGCGCCACATTCTATCATGTTTTTGGTTGGTCTATATCGGAATTCTACACAATGGATATGTTAATCGTTCAAGTTCTTCCTTTGCAATTTCAAAGACGCTAAAACCGGAGAATCCAAACCACTTATCCAGTATAATCCGAGAAGGCATTATCGTCTCAAAAAATGCCATTGGCTTCTTGCTTTTTGCTCGTTTCTGGATAATCTTTCTGCCGACTTGGAGTTTGTAAGATAATGAAACGAAAATTGAATAAAACGATCACGGCAGGCGTGCTATTTGGCATAGTGGTAATGGTTGTAGGTTACGAAACCAACGATTTGCGCCGTACGACATCCGGCAAGACTCCTGCAGTAGGCGCGACGGTGCCCGATGAGGTACAGTCGTTCATTGATGAAATGGATGCGGCGACCAACGCGGGGAAATGGAAGGAAGCGGCGGAATGTTGCTGCCTCCCTTTTTACGCCTCGGGCAACGTCATTGAGAGCCGAGCAAAACTGAGGATGCTATTTGAGGAGCTGAACGCAGAAGTTCGCACAAAAACTTTGCGCGCCGAAGTGATCGAGTTGAAATCCATCACGGCACGACTCGAAAAGGACGCACAGGAGTTTATGGCTAAGGGCGATGTATTGGTCAAAGTCGAACTGGAACTACGTCAGGATGGCGTGGTTGAGACTGACAGCGGCCTTTATATATTTCGGAAAGTCGGCGACAAGATTGCGCTCGCAGGAACACTTGCCATTCCTCCTCGCTAACATCCCTTTTCCTTGGGCTAAAAACATTCTCTCTGTCCGTTAATCTGCCTGGTGGCTTGACAAAGTGTTAGGAAGGCTTAGGGTTAATTGATGAAAGGGATCGTGTGTACATTACTGGCGATAGGGTTGGTGGTAACGAGTACCACCAGAGGAATACCTAGCGCGCCTTCTTGCTGTGACTCGACCAGTCGCTTCCATGAGGAAAAAGCGGTGATCATTCAATCTTCTGATTGTTGCCAACCCCAATCTTCTTGTTGCCACCTTTTTCCAGTGCCGCAGCCCAATCCGATCATTGCGGTTTTGGCCACTTCGCCGATAAAGTCTTCGTCCGATTTCTCCTGGATTGTGGCCGGAGTTTCGAGAGAATGCGATTTTAGTGATCATGACCCGCATAGCTTTAACGCAAAATCCCCACCTCATTTATCATCCAGAGACATTCTGTCTCAGAGTTGTATCCTAACCCTCTGAGTCTTCCCGATCCGTTGAAGTGTTTCCTCGTTGAAAAAAATTTTCGACAAGGAACCGATCCAGAATCGCCTTCTGGGCCATGTTTCCAGAGGCAAAACTGAAAGGAAGACAAACAATGAAAACGAAAATGACAAGGTTTGGTTGGAGTTCCGCGGTAGGATGCGCCCTCGGTCTGCTTGTGTTGCCGATGTTTGCGGCTGACACGGGCCTGCGCCCTGTTGTACGCGAACCGGTAGCGATGAGCGATACCGAGACGCAGTTCAGTGGTAAAGTCGGGCTGCGTGAAATGGAGATAGTAAAGGGACGCATGGAGGCCGCATCAGAGATTGCTATCGAGCAGAAGACCACTATTTCTGAGCGGAAAGCTATCGTTTCCCGCTTCGACAAGGTTGGTCTTCGCGAGTGGAGCACAAAGAGATAGGGGCAACCAAAACCACAGAAAACCAAAGTTCTGCCGCCAACGTAAATGTTGGCGGCAGTTACTTTTTCATCGCGAGACGTCGTACTGACGACACCGTGGGAGCAGATTTATCCAGAGTGAGCGCTTTGCCAACCGCGAGGTGAAACACACCAATATCGACGGTGACTCGTTTCATAATCCCAGTTCCTTCACAACTTCTTTAATTGCGTGGTGCGTAATTCCTGTAACACGACGATTTTGGCGTTATAGAGGATTTCGTGGGCAAAACCTTCAGTGTGGCCTTTAGTCTTGACTTCCAAAGCGCTGCGAGCGAAGTTTGCGCCGATGTCGAGAATGATGAAAATAGTCACAGCACTTATGCTTGTGCTTTGGGTGCTGGTCGCTTTTGATGCGGAATGCTGGTTCGGTGGGTGCGCCGATGAAACTGCCTCGACTGCTCAGCACTGCGTCGTCTGTTGCTCGTGTCACGCGGTTACACCGCTTGCGACGTCCACCGCGGCAGTTGCGCCTGCACTTGCCACCGAATTCATCGCTGTGCCAGACAACGTAAAGTTGCCGCTGGTCGCTCACGAAATCTTTAATCCCCCGAAAGCGTAGTTCCTTCCATCGGTTTCCCGATTGATCGGGAATTTTACAGACGTGGTGTGTCCACGCGGAGGAACTATGCAGACATTTTCTAAAATTGTCGTTTTCTATTTTGTGTTGACCGCGATCGTTCGCGGCGAAGAGCCTAAACCGCTGACGGTCGGCGACGCGATCTCGGAAGCGCTGTCGAAAAATCCCGAATTGCGCGCTCTGGAAGCGCGCATTGATTCCGCGCGGCGCGGCGTGGATGTCGCGAAGACGTATCCGTTCAATCCCGAACTGAATTTTGAAGAAGGACTGGATCGCCACATCGGCGTCAGCCAGACGTTCGAGTGGGCAGGCAAGCGCGCGCTGCGTGAGGCGATCGCCAAGCAGGATGTCGCGGCAGCACAGGCGGGACTGGAAGGTTTCAAGGTGGCACTTGCCGCAGAGGTGCGCGCACAATTCTACGAACTGCTTGTCGCACAAAAGCAGATCGCGCTGCGCCAGCAATCGTTACAAGCGGCGGATACGTTGTTGGAAGTGTCGCGAAAACGCGTGGAGGCAGGCTTTGCGCCTGTGACCGAGCAGACGCGGGCGCAAGTCGAGGTTGTGAAGGCCAAGCGCGAAATTCGCTTGGCGCAGAAGTCGGTGGTCCTTGCGCGAGCGTCGCTAAATTTGTTCATGGGACGCGATGTGCAAGCGCCTCTCGATCCGCAAGGCGAGTTGACCGCGCCGACGGGAAACGTGCCGCTTGGAAAACTTCTCACGGCGGGACTGGAGCGGAATCCCGAACTGCGCGTGCAGCGCATCGAGTTAGAGAAACGCGGGCTGGCGGTGAAGTTGGCTCGCAAGGAAGCCGCCCCCGATGTCTCCCTCGAGGTTTTCTACGAGGGCGCTGACGAGGAAAACAGGGCGGGCGTTGGCCTCAGCGTGCCACTGCCGATTCTACGCACGAGCCGCCCGTTCGTGGCGGCGGCAACGGCGGAGCAACGCGAGGCGGTGGTGCGATACGAGGCGATGCAGCGCATCCTTGCGGCGAACATCCAGAAAGCGCACGCCGCGTTCACAGCGACGCGCGATGAATTGGCGCTGTTTTCGCCTGACTTGGAGAAGGAGTTGGAAACGCAACTTGCCGCAACACAGCAAAAATACACCGAAGGACAAGTCTCGTTTCTGTTGCTCTTGGAGATGCAGCAGACCTATTTCGATTATTTGCGGGAGTATTACGATTCTCTCGCCAACGTCCGCACGGCCCAATCCGAACTGGAAAAGGCAGCTGCGATTTCTTTGGAGGAAATCAAATGAAAAAACTCTTCATGATTATGATCGCATTCGCGCTGACCTTCGCGGTTGGCTGCAAGAAAAAAGAGGAGGCGCGCCACGACGAGCACGGCCATGGCGAGAAACGCGAGGAGGAGGAACATAAAGAGGGCGCGCCCGAGCTAGTCACGCTCACCGAGGAATCGCTTGCCACGAGCAGGATCGCCACCGAAGAAGTGCTGCTCGGTTCGGCCATCGCCACGACGCGCGTGTTTGGCCGCTGCGAGTTCAACAAGGACGTGACTGCTGAAGTGCATGCGCCGATGGAGGGACGTTTGCAGGAATGGCTGGTCAATATCGGCGACAAGGTAAGAAAAGGAGATACACTGGCACGGGTCGAAAGTCCGCAAAACTTGGGTAATCCGATCCTCCTGCGCGCTCCGCTGGACGGGGAAGTGGTCGAGCGCGCCGCCGTGGTCGGCACTTGGGTGAAGCCCGAGGACAAACTGTTGGTGCTGACCGACCCAGCGGCGATGTGGGTCGTGGCAGAAGCCAGGGAGGATTTGGTTGGCCGAGTCCTGACTGACTTGCCTGCCAAAATCCGATGCCTCTCGCATCCCGACGAAACGTTCGAAGGCAAATTTCTCCGCACCGCGCCGCAGGTTGAGGCCGAGACGCGCACGGTGGAGTTTCTGTTCGCAGTATCGAATTCTGACCGCAAACTACGCGCGGGAATGTTTTCCTACGTCTCTTTGCCAACCGAGCGCATCGCCGATAAATTGCTCGTCCACGACGATGCTGTGCAATCGGTAAAAGGCCGTTCGATGGTCTTCGTCGAGCAAGAGAGAGGCAAGTATCTCCCTGTAGAAGTGCGACTGGGACGAAAAGTAGGCGAGCAAGTTGAAGTGTTGGACGGGCTGAAGGGTGGGGAAAAGGTCGTCACCACGGGCAGTTTCGTCCTCAAATCTGAATTTCTTCGCGCCGAACTCGGCGAAGGCCACGCTCATTGAGCGAAAGGAGAAAAACCATGAAACCAATATCGAAGCGAGTAATCATCGGTTTACTGCTTGTTGGCGTCCTGCTGGTCGGCGGGATCGTATGGGCGCGGTTGCCGCGCCCGACTCCCGCGCGCGGCGTTGTGTTCCTAGTTGAACGCGAGCCCAAACGTCTTACGGTGAGGACCGAAGGAACAAAGCGTCCGATGGTGCTCACGTGGACTGACCGCACCCCGTTCATCAAAAATGGAAAAACCGTCGCCTCGGAATTGCCGAGGGAAGGGGACAAGGTCACCGTTTATTACATCGAGTCGGGTTTCGGGCCGATCTGGCTGAAGAAACTCGAATGGGACGAATCGTCGAAAACTGAGGGAAAAGAGCCATGAACACACTCATCCGCTTCGCATTGAACCAACGGCCACTCATCTTGATGATGGCGGCATTGCTGATCGGCGTCGGAATTTGGGCATTTCGCGTGTTACCGATTGACGCTGTGCCCGACATCACGACCGTGCAGGTGCAGATCAACACACAAGTGAAGGCGCTCGCGCCCGCCGAAGTCGAGAAGCTCGTCACGTTTCCCATCGAGGCGTCCATGGGCGGCATTCCGAATATCGAGCAAGTCCGTTCGCTGACCAAATACGGCCTTTCACAAGTGACGGTTGTGTTCAAAGATGGCACGGACATTTATTGGGCGCGGCAGCGGGTCTTCGAGAGATTACAAGAAGCGCGAGAGAACTTACCCGAAGGTTTGGCCGAGCCTGTGATGGGTCCCGTCTCGACGGGTTTGGGCGAGATTTTCCTCTACACGGTTGAGGGCGAAGGTTATCCACCGCGCGAGTTGCGCGCGATGCAGGACTGGATGATCAAACCGCAGCTTCGCACCGTGGCGGGAGTAGCAGAGGTCAACTCCATCGGCGGCTACGAAAAACATTATTATGTCTTGCCCGACCCCGTGAAGCTGGCGGCCTATGGCCTGACCTTTCACGACGTCGCTACTGCCGTTGGCGCCAATAATGCCAACGTGGGCGGCGCATACATCGAGCACAAAGGCGAGCAATACCTTATCCGAGGCGTCGGGTTGGCACAAACCACTGATGATCTCCAAAACATCGTTGTCACCACAACTAAGCATGGCGCACCCGTCTATGTGCGTGATGTAGCCGAAGTAACTGTCGGTGACGAGCTGCGCACGGGCACAGCGACAGAGAAAGGCCGTGAAGTGGTAATCGGCACTGCGATGATGCTCATCGGCGAAAACTCGCGCACCGTCTCCATCCGCGTTCGCGAGAAGCTCGAGAAAATCCAAACTACGTTGCCGAAAGGCGTCACCATCAATCCCGTCTATGATCGCACTTACTTGGTCAACGATACCATTGGCACGGTGAGTAATAATCTCTTTGAGGGGGGCGTGTTGGTCATCGTCGTGCTCTTGGTTTTTCTAGGCAACGTCCGCGCTGCGCTCATTGTCGCGTCGGCGATCCCGCTCTCAATGCTTTTTGCGCTCACGGGCATGGTGCAGACGAAAACTTCGGGAAATCTTATGAGTCTCGGCGCGATTGATTTCGGTCTCATCGTGGACGGTGCGGTGATTATGGCCGAAAATCTCGTCCGTCGCCTCGCCGAGCAACAACACAAGCTTGGTCGCCCGCTTACGCCTGATGAGCAACGCCAGCACCTAACTGCTGCTGCGCTGGAAATGGGTCGCCCTGTTACGTTTGGCGTCGCCATCATTATGATTGTCTTCCTGCCAATTCTTACCCTGCAAGGCATCGAAGGTAAAATGTTCGGGCCGATGGCGATTGTGATGTTGCTGGCACTGGCAGGTTCTCTGTTGCTGGCTCTCACGCTCGTGCCTGTGCTTTGCTCGCTCACACTTGGCCGCAAGTTCGGCGAAAAGGAAAACTGGCTGATGCGCCAACTCAGCCGTGTTTATGCGCCATCGTTGCGATGGTCGCTACGCTGGCGGTGGGTGAGCGTCGGCGGCGCGGTAGGCGTCGTGGTATTGGCTGGGTGGATGTTCACACGACTGGGGGCTACGTTTGTGCCTCAACTCGATGAAGGCTCGCTGGCGATTCAAGTGCTACGTTTGCCGAGCATTTCACTCACGCAATCTCTCGAAATGCAGTCAGCAATGGAGAAAGCAATCGTGGAATTTCCCGAAGTAGAAACCGTCTTCGCCCGAGTCGGAACAGCGGAAGTAGCGACCGACCCGATGGGTGTCAACGTCGCCGATGTCTATGTCATGCTCAAGCCACGCAAAGAGTGGAAAACCGTGAAGACAAAAGCCGAGTTGATCGAGAAAATCCAGGAGCGGCTCGCGCCGCTCGCGGGGCAGAACTACAGCTTCTCGCAGCCCATCGAACTCCGCTTCAATGAACTGATTGCGGGAGTGCGCGCCGATGTAGCAGTAAAAGTTTTCGGAGACGACATGGACGAACTCAGCCGCATTGCGGCGCAAGTCAACGAGTTGCTCGGTAAAGTACAGGGAGCGGAGGACGTACAGTTTGAGCAAACCAGTGGATTGCCTGTGATGCAGATGGAAATGGATCGCCAAGCGCTCGCCCGCTACGGCCTCAACGTTGTGGATGTGCTCGACCTAATCGAGACCGCTATTGGCGGCAAGGAAACGGGGCAGTTGTTTGAGGGCGAGCGACGCTTCGACATCGTTGTGCGCCTCCCAGGACCGCTGCGCCAGCAACTTGACGAACTAAAGCAGCTTACCGTCAAAACCTCCACGGGCGCTCTGATTCCGCTGTCGCAACTGTCACGAATCGAGATCGTCGAGGGTCTCAATCAAATCAGCCGTGAAAATGGCAAGCGTCGCGTCGCTGTCCAATGCAACGTGCGCGGGCGTGACATTGCCAGCTTTGTCGAGGAGGTGCAAAGGCGCGTGGACGAAGAAATCAAGCCGCTGTTGTCCGTGGGGTACTACGTGGAATACGGCGGGCAGTTTGAAAATCTGCGTGCCGCTCGGCAACGACTCGCCATCGTCGTGCCCGCGGCGCTCGCGCTGATTTTCTTCCTGCTCTTCACCGCGTTCCGTAGCGTGCGCCAATCGCTATTGATCTTCACAGGCGTGCCGATGGCAGCGACAGGCGGAGTGTTCGCACTGGCGCTCTGCGACCTGCCATTCAGTATTTCGGCAGGTGTCGGCTTCATCGCTCTCAGCGGCGTTGCCGTTCTCGATGGTGTGGTAATGTTCAGCAGCATCAACGCTCTGCGCGAAGCAGGTCGCTCGTTCAACGATGCAGTCTTTGAAGGCACGATGACGAGGTTACGCGCCATCCTGATGACCGCGCTGGTAGCCACTCTTGGTTTTGTGCCGATGGCAATCGCCACAGGCACAGGCGCAGAAGTCCAGCGCCCGCTCGCCATCGTCGTCATCGGCGGCTTAATAACCTCGACCTTCCTGAAACTGCTCGTCCTTCCTGTGCTCTACCATTGGTTCGAGAACGAAAAGGGGATCGTCGGGGCTCGGAGTTAAAGCATTAACTCTTGCTTCACCTCTAAAAACGCGCGGATGGCAAACTCCAAATCCGCTTGCGAGTGCGCGGCGCTGATCTGCACCCGGATTCGGGCTTTGCCTTGCGGGACGACCGGATAACTGAAGCCGATAACGTAAACTCCTTTGGCGAGCATCGCGTCGGCAAAATTCGTGGCCAGCGCGGCATCGCCGAGCATGATTGGCACGATGGGATGTGTGCCGGAGATGATATTGAAACCTGCCTTCGATATTTCGGCACGGAAGAATTTTGTATTTGCTTCGAGTCGGTCGCGCAGTTCGGTGGATTGGGTTAGGGACTCAAGCGATTTCAGCGACGCACCTAGAACGGGAGGAAGGAGCGAGTTGCTGAACAAATACGGTCGTGAACGTTGCCGTAGCAGTTCGATGATTTCTTTGCGGCCACTGGTGTAACCGCCACTGCCGCCTCCGAGCGCTTTGCCAAGTGTGCCGGTGAGGATGTCCACCCGGTTCATCACGCCGCAATGTTCGTGCGTGCCGTGTCCGCGCGCGCCCATGAATCCGACTGCGTGACTATCGTCCACCATGACCAGCGCGCCGTATTTGTCGGCTAGATCGCAAATGCTGCGTAGGTTGGCAATGATGCCGTCCATCGAGAAAACGCCGTCGGTGGCGATTAGTTTGAAGCGCGCGCCACTGGCTTCCTTGAGTTTCGCTTCGAGGTCGGCCATGTCGTTGTTCTTGTAGCGATACCGCTGCGCTTTGCAGAGGCGGATGCCGTCAATGATGCTGGCATGGTTGAGTTCATCGCTGATGACGGCGTCCTGTTCACCCAGCAACGTCTCGAACAGACCGCCATTGGCGTCGAAACAGGAAGAGTAGAGGATGGTGTCGTCGGTGCCAAGAAACTCGCTCAACTTCGCTTCGAGTTGTTTGTGGAGCGATTGCGTGCCGCAGATGAAGCGGACGCTGGCCAGTCCGTATCCCCATTGATCGAGCGCGGCGTGCGCGGCCGCGATGACATCGGGGTGCGAAGCAAGCCCGAGATAATTATTGGCGCAGAAGTTGAGCACGTCGGCGCGTTGCGTGGTGCTGATGTGCTCGCGCTGCGGCGAGGTGATCACGCGCTCGGTTTTGTACGTGCCCGCCGCGCGGATGTCGGCGATGGATTTGGCAATCTGCTCTTTATATTGAGTTGTGAGCATGGAGGATGGTACCACAATCATTCGACAATCATCAGGCCGTTCATCACTTTCCAGTGGCCGGGAAAGGTGCAGAGGAACGGGTAGCGGCCGGGCGCTGTCGGGGCGCGAAAGTAGATCGTAAAACTCGCCTCCGGTGGCGTAATATCCGTGTACGCGAGCACATTGTCGCTGACCGGAACATAATGGCGAAGGACAGCTTCAGGGTCGGCGATGATTTGATTGGTGAGGTCGCCGATGCGGTCGAGCGAGCCGGGTTTGATCAGCGCCCAATTGTGCGGCACCACGTCGGGGTTGGTGAAGGTGAGGGCAATCGGTTCGCCGGATTTGACGGTGATGCTGCGCGGTTCGAAGGTGAGATTCGGACCAGCTTTGACGGTAATCGCGCGTGCTTGGGGAAGAGGTTCGCGCCAGGGATTGAGCGGCGGTTTTTTCATTCGCGCCAAATCGGCCAGAATTGGATGAGCGGCGACGATTTTCGGGGTTGTGCGATAACCGGGAAGCTTGGTGAACGGTGAGTCAAGTTTGTGGAGGGTCAGGAAAAGATCGCGCGTTTCGTTCGGGCCGACGCGCAAGTGTAGGTGAAGCTGGTTGACGGGCTGGAGGTCAGGAATTTCCAGAAACAGGCTACGGCCATCGGAGAGGATATGAACGGATGTAATTTCCAGTGGATCGTGGCCTTTTGTATTGGGATGGCGCGTGGAAAATTCTGGCGAGCCGTACGCGGCGCTGTAGCGATAGTTCCAGCATTGCGCGAAATGGTTGGCAGGATTTATCGCCAGGTCGCGATCGAGCGGCTGCGAGAACCGCAGGAGAATCCCATTTTGGTGTGCATGAAACCCAATGGGAAGTTGGACAGGGTCGCCCGTGTAACGAACGCGCTGGAAACTGCCGTCGGCAATAGTGTACGTGCCCCAACCAGCCATCCCCGAAACATAGAGCTGGCCATCCTTCGGGTTGAATCGTCCACGATGCACGCCGGAAAGGAAATCGCCCGCGAGCGGCACGATTCCGCCTTGCGGCTGACCGGCGACCTCATCGCGCAGAAGAAGAAAATGCGATCCTGCCCCGTAGGAAAAATGGATCATCTTCCCTTTGAGCGGTCCCCAGCGGTTACTCGTCACGGCAACCTGTCCTCCGCTCGAATTATCCAGCCCACGCGGCAGATAAATGAGGGGCAGGGCAGGAGGTTGATTGTTTTTTGGTCCGCGATATCCGAAAAATGGCGGCGCCGAACTGGATTTGTTCGGGTTCACCTCACAAATCATCGAGGCGGGTGTCCAATCCCCTTCTGAGGCGGGCACCGTGATCGAACCATTGGGGAGCAATCCGAGGCCGTCCGGGTTGCGAAATCCCGTCGCTATAGCCTCGACTTTCTTCCCACCAGGCGGAATCCGAAGCAAACCTTGACTGCCTGATGCCGTATAAAAATTTCCCGCCGCGTCCCGCTCCAATCCACAGATGAAATCGTGTCCGCCCGGTGAAGTGACAAACGCATTGGAAACACACTCGTAAAAATCGGTTTCTCCGTCGCCGTTGAGGTCCACCAATCGCGTGATCTGGTCGCGCCCGAGCACGTACACCGATTTATTGGTTACGACCAATCCGAGCGCCTGGTGCAACCCGCTCGCGACGCGCCGCCAACGGACGTGCTCCAGTGTCTCGTCCAGCCCTTCCACTCGCCAGACATCGCCCTGCATCGTGCAGAGAAACGCCGCGCCATCGGGCAGAAAATCATGATCGCCAAAAAAGATAGGCGCTTTCCACGGGTTTTCGAACGGTGGTTCGATGGTGTCCAGAGCATAAGGGCTCCCCGTACCGCGTACTCCGTGCGTCTCGATCACTTGCGGCCACTGCGCTGCGCCGCCTTTGGTAAGGTGGGCGAGCGGATGCTCCTTCGCGGGGGCTATCAGGCGGATAAATTGGCCGTTCTCGACCCACGGTGAGTCGAGCATTTCCACGTCACCAACACGGTACGAAAAAATCACGCGGTTCCCATTTCGATAAAACCCGCGATACACGAACGGTTGGTCGGGTTTCTTACCTTCGAGACGCGGTAGCGCTTGGCCGGTCATGCGGATGCCGTCCATGAACCCGTGCCGCGTTTTTCCGAACTTGAGGAATCCGCCCTGCCAGAGCGCTTCATAGTTCAGTGTTTCGGGGTTGAAACAGACCGACATCTCTCCTTGGTCGCCAAGCCGAACGCAAACGCCTTTTGGCACCGTCACTCCTTCACCCCGAAACACACCGCACAACAGCGAGCCGAGGTCGGTTTGATTCCAGCGGTCATCTTCCCATGTTTGCTCCTTTTGATTGCCCCAATGACCCAGCTTGCCGCCGTCCATTCCAGGAAATTCGTGCAACAACGACGGTGCGGGCTGTTGTTTTCGAAAATACTCCGCCTGCTTCGCATAATAATCATAGAGCCGATTGCGGTTGACGTGATGCTGCCAGTGCGGCCAATCCTCGGGTCGAAGCGGGTCGCGAATCAGCTCAAACTTCGCAGGCTCGTGCGCGTGCCCCATTGTCGTCGCCAACCCTTCGACTCGTCCCAGATCCATCAAGAATCGAAACAAATCCCGCTGTTGCGTCTGTGTCAGGGTCGCCATCAGTCCGTCGGGCATCAGCGTGGTCAGCGTCCGACGTTCACGAATCGTTTTCGTTTCAATGCGATGCATTGTCCGGGTGGCGGGTTCGCGTAATACCAGTTCTGCATCGGTCTCGCTCTCCTTGTATCCTTGCAATTCGTCCCCGGTGGTCAGCGTGATCAGGATCGGCGTGAACTCGGGTTTCACCAATCGCTTTGGCCAAAGCACTGACTCAACAATTTCCTGCGGCGACAACCGTTTTCCGACATCCGACAAGTCCGGTCCCACCGTTCCGCCGTTCCCGCCGATTTTGTGGCAGGAAATACAGGCCAAAGTTGGTAACCGAAAAATCACCGATCCAAATCGGGCATTACCCCGTGCGGTCGCGTCCGCGACAATTTCCTTTACCGTTTTTTCGTTGTAAGGCAGTTCTTCATGCTTTTTTGCGATGTCCTCCCCCACGGATGCCAAAATCCCGCTCCATGCGCCGATCGCGATCAGCGAGACACGGCGAAACAAGTTTTGTTTGAAGACTTTCACAACAGCCACAATGCCTATCGGTTTCAGCATAACAAATCAATCGGCATTAGGGGTCAGTCCGTATTATTGACAACTCACAGCTATTCAGGCATGATCTTCTGATGCCACGTCAACTGCGCATCGAATTCGAGAACGCCACCTATCACATCCTCAACCGCGGTGACCGTCGCGAAGACATCTTTTGGAATGACGGTGACCGCCAACTTTTTCTGGACACACTCGTAGAAGCCTGCGCAAAAACCCACTGGCAAATCCACGCCTATTGCCTCATGCGTAACCACTTCCATCTGATCATCGAAACGCCCCAGCCCAACCTCGTCGCAGGGATGCGTTGGTTCCTTAGCACCTACACCGCCCGCTTCAACCGCCGCCACAACCTCTTTGGTCACCTCTTCAGCGGCCGCTATAAATCCTTGCTGGTGGACGCCGACCATGGAGATTACTTCCGCATCGTTTGCAATTACGTCCATCTCAACCCCGCTCGCGCTGGCATCCTGCGCCTCAATCAACCCCTGCGTGACTATCGCTGGAGCAGTTTTCCCCACTACCTCAAACGCCCAAACCAGCGCCCGAAGTGGTTGCACACCGACCGACTCTTCAGCAATATGGATATCCTCAAAGACACCCCGGCCGCCCGCGCCAACTTCGAACAAGCGACCGAAAAATACCGCCACACCGAACCCTCCGATACTTACTCCTCCATCCGTCGCGGCTGGTACTATGGCCTCAAGCAATTCCGCGACCAAGTACTCCAACGCCTCGCCAAACCAGTCACTTCTTCCCACCACGCCTCCGAGCGCCATGAAACTGACCTCCAACGAGCCGAACGCATCATTTCCAAGGAACTCGCCAAAATCAGCTGGCAAGAAACTGAATTGGCTCACCACCGCAAAGGCGACCCTCACAAAATCAAAATCGCCCAATGTCTCCGCGCCCAAACTCCTCTCTCCCTCTCTTGGATTGCCACCCGGCTTGGCATCGGCACTCGCAACCACCTCGCATTCCTCCTCTATCGATACCAACAGGGGAATAAGAAAAGTGTGCAATAATGCGGACTGACCCCTTTTAGACGATCATCAGTCTGGTCGAAGCGATTTTCAGATCTCTACGCCTTCCCGTTCGACCAGCTTTGCAAAAAGATTGCATAGCCGTTTTGTGGTCGCGCCGATCCGCCCATTTCCGATGCGGCGACCGTCTACGCGCAACACGGGCGCAAGCTCTCCCAATGTGCCGGTGCAGAACATTTCGTCTGCCCGATACACGTCGGAGAGCATTAGGTTTTTTTCAATACACGAAATATCGTTTTCGGCACAAAGCTCCATCACCGTCGCGCGTGTGATGCCTTCGGGACACGCATGCGTAAAGGGTGTGAAGACGACTCCTTTCTCAACGAGAAAGACGTTGGTCGCATTGGTTTCCGCGACGCAACTTCGCAAATCCAGCATTATAGCATCATCCGCTTCAGCCTTGTTTGCCTCTTGTTTGGCGAGAATGGATTGGATGAGATTGTTGTGATGAATTTTCGGGTCGAGACAATCGGGCGGAAACCGGCGGATCGAGCTGGTAATGAGCGTGATCCCGCGCCTCGAATAGACCGGCGCTTTGTGTTCGGCCAACACGATCAGGGTCGGCCCGTAGATGTTCAGGCGCGGATCCATGCCGCTGGTGTATTTGACGCCGCGAGTGAGTGTCAGGCGAATGTGTACGCCGTCCCGCATTTTATTGGCAGCCAGGGTGCGGCGTATCTCGTGGATGATGTTTTTGTCCGACGGAATCTCATCAAATCCGAGAACGTGTGCTGACTTTCGCATTCGGTTAAGATGCTCGATCAGGCGAAAAATTTTGCCGTTATAAAGCCGAAGCCCTTCCCAAACCGCGTCTCCGCCTTGCACGGCAGAGTCGAAGGGGCTGATCCCCGCGCGGTCGCGATGAACGAGCTTGCCGTTGATATTAACGAGCAAGTTGCGGTTCTTCGGATTGAATTTCTGAAGCATAATATTAAGCCGTTAACCGATGCGCGTAGAGTTTCTCATAATACGGCAGGCATTGCGAGAGCAGGGGTTCGAGGTGAGCATGGAGCGGCCCGGTTTTCGGTTTGTAGGGTTGGAAGCCCGTTGTTTTTTCTACATTCTGATACCAATGTTTCGCCCAGACACCGTCCGTGGGACGTCGTCCGGGCGGCCACAAGAGCATTCTCTCGTCGAACTCGACGCCGAGCGCACCACAAAGTTTTTTGAGGATCATGCGCGGGTTTTCGAGGAGATCGCGAGCATCCACGACGGGACACGATTGGTTGGTGTGCGCGCGGACATGCTCGTAAATCTCGGCGAGCTGCGGGAAACCCGTATCGGGGAGAGATGGCGCAGGAGTTTTTTCGTCGAGAGAAACCAGCATGTCGCGCGGGTGACGGATCAGAAAGGCGTGGGTGAGTTGTGCAAGCCAGTCTCGCGAAATTTCGGGGAGCAAATGGTGTGACATCTGTTTTTGGAAGAAGATTCGCTTCCCTTCGGGGATTGGGCCGGTGAGCCAGGCAACGACTTTGCGCCAGTCGGTTTCGCCATGCGCGATCACTTCGTCCGCGCCCGGATGCGGCAGTTTTGTCTTCCACAAATAATAGGCGTAAAGCGGTTCGTCACAGACGAAAGTGTCGGAACGATTCCCCCAGGAGCGCATGAGCGCGGTGGACACGTTGCGCGGCCCCGACCACATGGCGAAGCGGAGGAAAGGTTTCTGCGTGGCGCTCACGAATTTTTCTTACGCGTTTGCTTCGGCGGGTACAAGATGTTTGCGCGGGTCTACGGCGCTGATGATGGCGCTGACGGATTTCTGGTTGAATCCTTTGAAGCCGCCGTGCCGCTGCAGGTTTTCCAAATGGCTGCCCAGCGCGCCTTGTGCGAGGAATTGATTCGCTTGATCGGGTGTGATCAGTCTTGCCGCCAGCAGCTTCTCGAGGCGTTCGCGGCGCACCGGCCAGCGCTCGGCTTCGGTGAAGGCTTGCCGGAGGAATTCGAAGTCGCTGAACGGTTTCATCGTGGCGATCCCCTCGTCGCGCAGTTGGTCGCGCAGCATCGGAAACTCAAAACGCGCTTCTAGATGGTGCATTCCTGCCTCCAGAAAACTTTCGCCGTGCAGCGCGCACCAGAGGCCAACCGTGCCGAGCCGCGACGCGGGTGGAAGCGGTTTAGAGGAAAAATCGATCTGCGTTTCGTCCGGCATCAGATCCACGTCGGCAAAAACGACGACGCCCGTGGCGCGGTGTTCGCTGATTTGCGCGCCCCAGCCTGCTTCCGCGCCCGCGTAGAACCGCTCTCGTTTCTCGAAACCGAGCTGCATCAGAAAATTAATCAACGCAGCAAAATGCCCTCGCGAACAGCGAAAGGTATGATGATCGTGATTGCCCCAGCCGAGTCCCAGCGCGTCTTGTCGTTGTTTTTGAATTTGCCCCGCACGATTGCGACTCTGCCAATACGCGCGTTCGGCTTCAAAAAACAAGTGACAGGCAACGTCGCGCCCGACCCCTTCGATCGCCTGATCCAGCAGTTCGTTCGCATGAGCAAACCCGTCCGATTCATTGTTCGAGTCGCGTCGGCGCGAACGCCAGAGTTCTTCGACGGACGCAATCGCTTCTGTCTCGCCTGCTTTCAGAGGCGCGGAAAAAAATCCGAGATACGCGCGGCGCTCGACGGCTTCAAGCCGCGTGCCGTTTTCTTCCGCAACGAGCAAGCGCCGATAGCGGGACCGCGGTTCGCCTTCGATCGGTGTGGAGAGATTATGCCGCTCGGAAAAATCCGCCACGAACTCGGGCTTGATCGCCACGGTCAAGGGTTTTGATTGTTTTGTCAGCAAGATGCGCGGCAGAGTGGCACGCGGGTGTTCGTAGCAGACAATTCCGCTCGGCGTCGGCGCATTGGCATCGCGCTCGAATCCTACAGCGCCCAGTGCTCTCTCCTCGCTCGCGGGGAGGACTAGATGATCCATCCATTCGAAGAAATCCGTGCCGGTTTCCTCGCGTATTCGCCTGGCGAGCTGGCGAGCGAAGGCATTTCGCTCCAGAAATCGCGTCATGCGATCTCGGAGCAGTATCTCCGCGTCATACGCCAGCGGCCAATCAAATTTTTGTTCGCTCATGGGTTTCTGCGAAAATCTAATCTGTCGGCGCGGGAATATCAATTTGGGCGCGTTGCAAGTGTCCACTGTAGTCCACGTAGATACTTTTCCATTCGGAGAATGTATCGAGTGCGGCCTGGCCGGCCTCGCGGTGGCCGTTACCCGTGGCGCGCGTGCCGCCGAAAGGAAGTTGCACTTCCGCGCCGATCGTGCCCGCGTTGATATAGACGATGCCGGTGCTAAGATCGCTCATCGCGGTAAAGGCGCGATTGACATCACGAGTGTAAATGGCGCTGGAAAGCCCTTGCGCGACGGCGTTGTTGACGGCGATTGCCTCTTCGAGGCTGGAGATTTCGATGAGTGCGGTGACTGGCCCAAAGATTTCCTCCTGTGCGATTCGCATCGTTGGCTTGACGTTGTCGAAGAGGGTCGGCGCATAAAAAAATCCTTTGGCAAGCGCGCCTTTGAGGACAGGCGTGCCACCACAGAGAACGCACGCGCCCTCGTGCCTGCCAAGTTCAACGTAGCGGTGAATTTTTTCAAGCGCGGCGCGATTGATGACCGGACCAACGTCGGTGGTTGACTGGAGGCCGTCGCCGTGGCGGAGTTTTTTCACGCGCGCAACCAGCATTTCGGTCAATTTTTTGCGAACGGCTTTATGGACGAGTACGCGGCTGGCGGCGGTGCAACGCTGGCCGCTCGTGCCGAATGCACTCCAGACGATTCCCTCGAGGGCGAGATCGAGATCGGCGTCATCCATGACCGTGATGGCATTTTTTCCGCCCATTTCGAGGTGGCAGCGTTTGCCGAGTTTGGCGGCCTGGATTCCGACGGTACGGCCAACGGCATTTGAACCGGTGAATGAAATGACGGCAACGTTGGGATGAACGACGAGTGAATCCCCGACGTTGCCCAGCACCAGATTCACGACGCCGGGGGGAAGACCGCATTCTACGAGGATTTCAACCAGCCGGACCGCACACAGCGGCGTGTCGCTGGACGGTTTGAGGACACAAGTGTTGCCGAGCGCCAACGTTGGCATCAGCTTCCAGCAAGGGATCGCGGTTGGAAAATTCCATGGGGTTATGCAAGCCACCACGCCGATCGGGTCGCGTACGCTCATGGCGAATTTATTCGGCATTTCGGCGGGAACGGTCTGCCCAAAACAGCGGCGGCCTTCACCCGCCATGTAATAGGTCATGTCGATGGCTTCCTGGACATCGCCGCGGCCTTCGGGCAGCACCTTGCCCATTTCGGTGGTGACTAACCGTGCCAGTTCCTCTTTGCGCGTTTTCAATTTCTCGGCGACGGCGAACAAAATCTCCGCGCGCCGCGGCGCGGGCGTCTTTCGCCAGGAATCGAATGCCCTGGCGGCAGCCTCGACTGCGGCAGCAACATCGCGCTCATCGCTGGATGTGCAGCGGGCGACAATATGGCCGTTGGCGGGGTTGATGGAGTCAAACGTCTTGCCGCTCCGGCTTTCCGTCCAGCGACCATTGATAAAGTTCTTGTGTAGTATAGACATTGTAACTTCCTATTTCCCCAGATCACTCAACGTTTTATCGAGGAGACCCAAACCGGTCTCTATTTCTTGTTTGGTCACAATCAATGGTGGCGAGAGGCGCACCACCCCTTCACCGCCGCCGAGCAGCAACAGTCCCCGTTCAAATGCGCGCCGTAAGATTGCGTTACGGGCAGTGTTATCGAGGGAACGGTTCCGCGCCACCGTAAATCCCGATAGCAACCCGACGCCGCGTACTTCGCGAATTTGGGGGTGTTTACGGCGCAACTTTTCCAAGCCTTTCCGTAATTCCTTGCCGCGCGCCAGAGCGTTGGCGACCAGATTTTCCTCGAGCAAGTCCAGCACCACCAAAGCTGCCGCGCAGGCGACGGGATTTCCCCCGAAAGTGCTGGTATGCGCGCCAATTGGCCAATCCATCACGCGCGTGGGAGCAACGACTGCGCCAAGCGGCAGCCCGCCGCCAAGCGCTTTGGCAAGGCAAAGAATGTCGGGGACAACGCCGAAGTGCTCGCAAGCGAACATCTTTCCTGTGCGGCCGAGCCCCGTCTGCACTTCATCCGCCACCAACAGAATCCCGTGCCGGTCGCAAATTTCGCGCAATCGCCGTAGAATTTTGGGAGACGGCACATGCAGTCCGCCTTCTCCCTGAATCGGCTCAAAAAAGATCGCCGCGACTTCTTCCGGCGGAACATTGGTGCGGAAAAGCACATTCTCCAAATGATCCAGGCCCGCGTCGTTGAATGCAATGTGAGTGACGCCCGCCGTCGTCGGGCCGAACCCGCGTTGTTGCCAGAGTTTGCTCGCCGTAAGCGCCTGCGCGCCCATTGTTCGACCATGGAAACAGTTATGAAACGCGACCAACCGCCAACGTCGTGTGTGGTAGCGCGCCAGCTTGATGGCTGCTTCGACGGATTCTGTGCCGGAGTTACAGAGAAAGGTTTTGTTGGGGCCGCGCATGGGCGCGAGCTTTGCCAGTCGCTCGGCCAAAGTCACGTAAAGTGGCGGATAAAAATCTGCTGCCGAGAAATGCGCGAGTTTGGCTGCTTGTTGTTGGATTGCCGCGGTTACTCGCGGATGGGCGTGACCCGCGGCCAACACGCCAATGCCTGACGTGAAATCAAGATACTTGCGGCCGTCCACGTCCCAGAGCCAGCAGCCTTCGCCGTGGTCAGGAACGATGGGATAGAGCCGAGTGTGAGACGGAGAAACAAACTCGCTATCGCGATCGAGCACGCGCCTGGCTTTCGGGCCAACGGAATAATTCGTTTTGTTTGGCATTACTTTCCCTTTTGAGCGCGAAAGACTACCCGCAATGGTTTTGTTCCGTCCAATCCCGTTGGGCGTGGAACAAGGATAAAATCGTCGGTGAGGACAGGACGCAGGTCCTCGCCCTCTGTGATTTGGAAATCGCGAAGGCGGCGGGGAAAAAAATGGATAAAGGGGCGGTTCCCACGTTGCGATCCATTGCCGTTAGTTAGGCCGAAACTCTTTTCGCCAAGCAGTGGTTTCACTTCAAATGTAAAGTTGCCGTGTGTTTCGATGAGCGTTTGTTCCCACGGTAAATCTTGTTTGGCGAGCCGCGCTTCCCATGCGGGATCGCCGTAAAATGCGACGACATCACGATCGTAGAGCAAACCGATTCCGTCTTGTGCTCGGAGACCCGCCGCGCGTGCGGCGTCGGTGAGTTGGGGGGTGACGCGCGGGAACGGCTGCATATTGTTAATCGGGAACTCGACGCGGAGCAGGTCAGGAAAATATTCGCTGAGACGATGCAAGAGGGCTGTGTGGTTGGCAAAAAATGCCTCCGAGAGCGTATAGCGACCGGGCTGTTCGACGAAATAATCCAGAACCCCCCAGCCACTATAGCCGTACCAGGTGTTGACCGTGTAACCAATCATTTGGTTGACCCCGCCGCTATTCATGAAAGCCACCGCCATTGCGTCGCGCCCGTCCACGTGTCCCATCAGGCAATTCCCGACAGGTAAATAGACTTTAGGATTGGCTGATTGGATGACCGTTTTTTGCCCGCGAGTGTCGAGACCGTAGAGCGAGCCATTCTCACAGCGGAACTGGCCGTTTCGATAGCTGTAGCCAATCTGCCAGTCCCGCTCCGTCGCGTGACCGCTGGTTACGAAAAGGTCAGTTTGAGATTCGCTCAACGATCGAGCAAGCAACGAAGTCGTGTCCGGCGGCACGCTTACGTCAACGGGGCGAGCGTTTTTTTCTTTGCGGACGCCGTGGCTTTGCCTACCTTCGTCGCACCAAATACCTTCCTCGAAAAAATCAAGCGGGATGTTAGTTCCAGCGGCCGCTGTGCGAACCGTCAACGGCTTGTGTTCATTGACAATGCGCAAAGCAGCTGTTGCATCATACCCGGTTAGGATGCCCCAAAAAACGTCCGTGTAAGGATCATCATCAAGGCGGCGCGTGAGACGATGCACGTCCGCGACAAACTCGCGTCCCGCTTCGGCGGGCGTGGCCACAAAGCAGGCGTAGCGCGGGAATTGCTCGCGCAGTTTTGGCAGCGCTTCGATTACATTCGAGGTGTAGGTGATCACGGTCGCGGAATGTTTTTTACGAAGTGCCTCGGCAACCCGTTTCCAATCGGGATCGGCATTTGCCTTCTCCGATACGATAACGGCGTAGTCGGCAACCAAATTCATGACGGTTAGGAGGAATATCGTGATGGATACGATAATGGTTTTCATGGTGATAAATCGGATCAATGATTAGGCATTGGTTCTTTAAGGTCGAGCGCGTGTTGTCGGCTCTTTTCGTCGCGCTCGAAAATCGGTCCAACTGTAACTATGACATTCGACCCGTCAGCGGCAGCGGTTGCGCAGTCCGGTGAGCCGCCTCGTTTTCGGGGATTGGGATGAATCACGCGGGCAGTTTTTAGTTTAGGCGGCTGGCCATTCACACGAGGATAGCCAAAGGTCACTTTCACAGCCGGGATCTCACTGTAGGGTATCTGTTCTGTGGAATAGACCTCCACAAACGCGGCGTGGCGCCCCCAGAAGGTTAGGTCTTTCCCCTCGAACCGAAGCGCGCCAACGTAGCGGGTTAGACCCGTACGACGGGCAGTAATAGTACAACTGATCCACGTATAATCTTTTCCATTTACGGTTTCCGTATCGTCGGCTCGAAGACTCCAGGTATAGCTGCCCTTTATCCAAGCGAACGCGCGCCGGACGCTGACAAAATCCCCTTCGTAGTCAGCCGCCTCGAAATGTGTGTCTGATGCGCCGCGTGCTTGCGCGACCGAGAGTTTGCCTTTTCCCCAACGAGAGAAGATGCCGCCCTTGCCGATAAAACGCCGTTCGTGTTGGTCCTTGGATGGCCAACCATTGGCGTTGGTCTGAAGACCGCCGTAGAAACTAATGCCGCCTAGCTCGCCGAGACCGCAAGGAGCGATGTAGAGATTGACGGTGGAAGGCACATCACGATCAATGGTTACATCGATGTCAAGCGACTCAAAATGCGGTGTCGGCGACTCGAGCTCCCACCAAACATCGGCAACATGCCAAGGCAAGGGTGGAAGTTTGGGGACTGGTGTTGCGCTTTCGTCGGCATCCGCGGCGAAGGCGGAAAAAATGATGAAGAAGGTGGAAGTAAGTCGGATCATTTTGCCTTCAGGGGGATTTGTTTCCATTGGTCACCATCAAGTCTATAGATCATCGCCTCAAGTTTAGTCCGCTCACTGAGCGGGTCGCCCTCGCCTCGAATATGGATTAGGACTTCAACTTGAACTTTGACCACTTTTAAACCGATGACGCGCGCGCGATCGCCGAGTGATACTAAGGCCGTTGCCTTCGGTTGGCCGTTGCTGTTGCGGACGGCAATTAAGTCATAAAAGATTCCCGAACCACCACCGTCGCTAACCAGAACCACCACGGCATCTGGCACACCATCGCCGTCCAAATCGCCGCCGACCGATTCCGACAGTTGCACTACCATTTCGCTGGCGGCTGTAGGATCATATTTTTGCCGATAGATCCCATTTTGAAGTCGAATAGGGCGGCCATCAACTCCCTCGATGGGATATTCGGCGTTTTCCAGTTGTTCACGGGTTAGCGGGACAGGTCTTGGCTCTTCTCCACACGTTACACCAACGAGCACTAGGAAGAAGGAGATCACAACGAAAAAGATGCGCATGGTTTATCCCTCGTGCCAACTTAGCACGACTTTGCCGCAGTTGCCTGACAGCATTGCGTCGAACCCCTTTTCGAATTCCGTGTAATGGAACCGATGCGTGATCACCGGCTTGATGTCGAGGCCACTCTGCAACATGACGGTCATCTTGTACCAGGTCTCGTACATCTCGCGTCCATAAATGCCTTTGATGGTGAGCATGTTGAAGATGACCGTGTTCCAGTCAATCGCCATCTCGCCACCCGGCGGGATTCCCAGCATCGCGATCTTGCCGCCATGCGCCATGTTCGCCAGCATTTCACGGAACGCCCCAGCGTTGCCCGACATTTCGAGACCGACATCGAATCCTTCGTGCATACCGAGTTGCTTTTGCACGTCCTTGAGCTTGTGCTCCTTCGGATTCACGGCAAGAGTAACGCCCATCTTTCGTGCCAGATCGAGACGATACGGGTTTGGGTCTGTGATGACCACATAGCGCGCCCCGGCGTGTCTCGCAACCTCGGCTCCCATGATTCCGATCGGGCCTGCGCCCGTAACCAACACATCCTCACCGAGAACGGGAAACGACAGAGCCGTATGGACAGCATTGCCGAACGGATCGAAAATCGCTGCGACGTCTTTATCCATCCCGTCGGGATGCACCCACACGTTACTCATGGGCAACGCCAGATACTCGGAAAACGCACCGGGACGATTGACCCCCACTCCCTTAGTGTCCGCGCAAAGGTGGCGTCGCCCGGCCAGGCAATTCCGGCAGCGACCGCAAACGACGTGACCTTCGCCACTGACGATTTGCCCTGTATGAAAATCCGACACATTCGAGCCGACCTCGACGATCTCACCGACAAACTCGTGTCCGACGACCAGCGGCACGGGAATGGTTTTCTGCGCCCAAGCGTCCCATTGATAGATGTGCAAGTCCGTGCCGCAAATGCCGGTGCGATGCACTTTAATCAGCACATCATTGATGCCGATCGTTGGCTGGGATACGTCTTCTAGCCACAACCCAGCCATTGCTTTGCTTTTGACCAATGCTTTCATGGGATTTCGATGACCGCGAATACCGGTCGATGGTCGGATACCAGCGGTTCATCCAACACTTCCGCCTTCGTAACTTTCATGCCCACCGTCGAGCGGTAAAAAATATAATCGATGCGTTCCGTCGGTTTGTCCGCCGGCCAGGTAAGCCGCCCGGGTTCCGGACCCGCATCCGTCCACAATTTCCGAATCTCTCGTATCGACTCGTTATCCGGTGAGTCGTTAAAATCGCCGACCAAAATCATGAGCGGAGCGTTTACGATCGAAGCGATACGGTTGATCTCACGCACTTGCGACAACCGCTCAGCCGAGGTTTCGTGATCCAAGTGTGTGTCAAAAAAAACCGCGCGCAGACCTTTATCATTCAGCGTGACGGAATGTGCTTCCATCAAAACCCGTGGTTCATGCCGTCCACTGGCAGGAAGAGGATGGGCGACAATCTTTTCAAACGGCCGCCTGGAAAGGATCGCTTCGCCATAGTAACCGCCGTCGTATGGCATCGCCTTGCCGAAAACAGCGTGCAAGCCCGTCAACTCGCCAAGTCGCATCGCTTGATTGACATCTGCCGATCTCTTTGTGTGCGCGTCCACCTCCGATAATCCTGCAAAATCCACGTCTAGCCCGCGGATGAACTTGGCGGTTCGCTCCAAATCCATCGTTTCATCCATCCCAATCCCACGACGGATATTGTAGCTTAGAATGCGCAATGTTACTGCGGTTTTTTCCTCTGCTCGTGTCGCGACTGCCATCCCCACAAGCAAGGCCAGATGAATCGCACGCAGAAAAAACCTTGCGCGCGCGGGCCAAGGAGGGCAAGATATCCATGCTCTTCGTCTCATGGGGACTGAATCTAAGCAAGGCTTCTCCAAGATGCAAGATGTTTTTCCTTTATATTGAACGACTGATGAAACGTCCGCCTACTTCCGACCGCAGCGAAGCACCTTCTCGCCAGCTCGGTGGCCGCGTCAAAAAACTCCGCGCCGAGCGAGGCTGGTCGCTGGAAGCGCTGGCGCGCGCCAGTGGGGTTAGTCGATCGATGCTCAGCCAAATCGAGCGAAACCAAGCCAATCCGACATTGGTAGTTACGATGCGCATTGCGAGTGCGTTTGGACTGACGTTGGCCGAGCTAGTCGAGATGCCTAGCGCGACGGCAACCGTACAGGTCATCCGCGCAAGCGACCGTGCGCATATTTTTCGCTCCGATCGGCATTGTCAGATTCGTACGCTTTCGCCGCTCCATATGGAAAAGGATTTCGAGTTTTACGAAGTGCGGTTGCTGATGAATGGCGCCTTGCGCAGTGCTCCGCACTTCCGCGGAACGCGTGAGTTCCTTGCCGTTGAAAAGGGCCGGGTCCGGGTCGAATCGGCGGGCGACAGCGAAATCTTAGGCGAAGGTGATTCAGCCAGTTATCGCGCGGACGTACCCCATGCGATTGTGAATGTCGGTCGTGGCGAAGCCATCGTTTTCCTCGTGGACATCTACGAATGACGCGCTTGGCGAATGTGTCGACAGAACGCACAATGGCAGCCTTTGACCGTCACAACAAGCAGATCCCGCCGCAAAACGCGCATTGCCACCTCCATCACATCTCGAGCCCGCATGAGATAAATACGGCTCTCGCCCAGTCGCACAGAACGAATCCTTTGCACCCGCCGAAGCGCTCGATAAATTCTGTCAAAATAATTTGTGTGCCAAGGCGCATTTGGCAGAATGATCCGGCGGATTCGCTTTCCCGTTCGAAGTGGAACCACGATATCCGGCATGGGCACTCCACTCCAAAGTTCGGCGGCATGCATCAATGTGTTCGAGCGAAGCGGCGACATCAGCAGGACCCAACCGTCCGCCACGACAAATTTTCCCCAAAACCCATCGCGACTCTGCGGCGCAACTCGACCATCATGTCCCGCAACCAGTTCACGCGCCATCGGCCCTCGTGCTCCGACCGAGTGCGTGGGATGGTTGCTTCGTACCACACCTGACTGCTGGCGGAAACAGTCCGATACCGCCCCGACAACCGACGGGGATGTTTTCGGGTGATACGGCTTTTTTCCCAACCAGTTGAGACTGTGGGTTGGCATGCACAACGTCCCCTGCCTACCCAATGCGGAAACCAGCGCCCGAATCATAGTCTTTGCGCCGCCTTGGATGTAGCCAAATTGACTTAGGGAACAATGGGCAATCAATTTCGAACCGCGACGCACACCGACTCGACGCAAAGCGCGTATCAGATCGCGCTCGGCAATAACCGGCCGGAATTTCACATACCCCTTGCGAAGCAGCCATCGAAACGCGGCAAGTAATTCTCCGCCGGAGACTTCGCAGCCCGCTCCGTGTAACTGCGCTAAAATCTCGGCCAGTGTCCGTTTCCCATTGCTCCAAAAGAGCGCCCACTGCAACCACTTCGTAGCGCCCCATCCGAACGTAACGCCAC
The DNA here is from genome assembly GCA_964348665.1 of uncultured Verrucomicrobiota bacterium. Lineage (GTDB taxonomy): Bacteria > Verrucomicrobiota > Verrucomicrobiia > Palsa-1439 > CAYGDP01 > CAYGDP01. The sequence goes on along the minus strand of CAYGDP010000006.1, from coordinate 43,627 downwards.
ATTCCCGGCGCAATCGCCGCCGTTCTGCTTCAGTAAGATCCTCCCCTCCCAGATAACCAAAAAAGATTTTCTGCGGCACCACACCTTGCAAGGTGTGGAATCGATACTTCTGTCCACGCATCACAGCGCCAACACTTGCGGCAGGGGGATCGCTTTTTTGCTTGAGCCGGGCGATTGCCTCCCGTGTCGCCTCGGATTGCGTTAGACCATCTTGCCGAAGTTGGATCGCGCCGGACCGAACGCAATCCACCGCGGGAAGGAAATTGTCCTGTGGCAACAATCGGAGCAAACCGTCGAGACGCTCTCTCTCGTTCGGCAAGTCCGACTCCACAATAGCATTCGCCATCTCCATGATTTCGCGCGGTCCCGCGCAAGCAAGAAATGCCACGTGAGCGCCGAGAATTGACCCGAGCCGAGCCATTGCCGGAGTGGAAATTCGATCCGGTGTGTCGAGACTGGTGTGATAGGTAGCGTCGGGCGCTTGATGAAGCTGGATGGTGGGGATACCGAGGAGCGGTTCGCCAAGAATGTTGTCGTTCAGCTCGTAGTCTTGTCGCCGCCATCGAATCGTTTTCGATCTCGAAATCTCACGCAGTAAAAACGGCAGCGTCGGGTCTGGCAGCGCGGGAAAGTTATCAACCACCGATAGTTGAGCACGCGCCTCATTCTGATCACTACCGAGCATATCCAGGTTCAACGCCAAAATCCCATTTCGAATGAGGTCACGGCGTTCGTTGACCAATGCTTGCAGGCCCCTCGCCTCGGCGGAGAACACAAGACGAAGTCCATGGTGCGGCGTGTGGAACAGTATCTTCCGAATGACCCGGGCGATTTCCAACGCCATCATCGGTCCGCTCGCGTTGTCATTCGCCCCCGGCTCGTCAATGTGACCGGTTAGAATGATATCTCGTCCGCTTGCGCCGGGTAATCGTCCGGTGACCAACGGCAATGTGCCGCGATTCAAGTTTGCATCAACAAACGCTAGTACTCGCACAGGACCGCGCGCAAGGAAGTCGCGTAAATCCCGGCCGAGGCGCGGTGAGATGCAAAAACCAAAACCGCGGTCGCGCGCCGGCACGCTCCAAGGCGGCCACGAATAATTGTAAAATGCAACCGCATCATCAAGATAACTCCCTTCCTTTACGCCGGGGATGGGTTGGATATTGTCGGTGACAACCCCCAGTGCTCCGGCCCGGCGCAGCGCGCGAGTCGCCTCCAAACCATTCGGCAACTTGTCCACAAACGCTATCTTGCCTCGTACTGTTGCCAGTGATTCTTGCCGTAAAGGATAGGGGCACAGAACCAGGTCGGCTTCGACTCCTCGTTTTGGCGTCGATGCGCTGTAGAGCATAAGATTATTGGGAGTGACTCGGTAGTTGGCCAGTTGAATATTGGACGACAAAACTTCGAGCGCGGCGGCGCGCGGACTCCAAGCCAATGGCATTTTCCAGCCGCCGTAGTGTCGCCTGCCGTCGGAAGAAAACTCGATGATCTCGACATCGCACAAGCCTGCCTGACGCATCCGCTTTGCGACAACCTTCATCAGCGCTGCAAGTCGAACGGATGAGTTCCATTGCGCTTCGGTCCAAACCGCCTCGATATCGGCCAGCACACGTTTGGCGCGAAACTGCTTGCGAAAGTGCAACTGCCAGTCACGAGAAGTCACGGGCAGAGGGTAAATCGTAAAATGGAATACGGGAAGCGATTAATTCCGCTACCCGAGCATTCGCAGAAATGGTTCGGCTAGGGTTGGGTTGCCTTCCGAATTGCCGACAATCGGTATTCGGCAAGACCGAGGTCGGCAGGGCGCGTGATTTTCAGGTTGGTAGAGTCACTGGAAACCAAACGGACTGGGTGGCCGAACAGTTCGACGGCGGCGGCATCGTCGGTGACCCGAAGTCTCTGGGCGATCACGCGAGAATACGCGCGGCGAATCACATCCGCGCGAAAGGTTTGTGGCGTTTGGGCGCCCCAGAGTTGATCTCGTGGAATGGTTCGATTGATGGTCCCGTCGGCGGTGGATTCCTTGATCGTGTCCGCGATGGGAGCGGCAGCGATGGCGGCGCCGTATTTTTTGGCGGCTGCGATGGTGCGATGGATGAGCGCGGGAGTCACGCAAGGGCGCGCAGCATCGTGGATGGCAATGATAGTCGTCCTAGGCGGGCAGGCCTGGATGCCATGCCAGACCGAGTCCTGGCGTTCGGCACCGCCGACTGTGATTGTGATTCGAGACGAATGCTTTGCGAAACGAGGGGTGCGAAGCAGGCGCGCGAATCGTTCTCGCCGCTTAGCATTGACCACCAAAACGACATGATGAAGGAAACGGCAGCGGAGGAATGCATGGAGCGTGTGCGCGACGACCGGTAGGCCATCCAAACGCAACCAGAGTTTGTCCCGGCCAAAGCGTTTGCTTTGGCCGGCGGCGACAATGACGGCGCAGTTCATTGTGGGTCGAGCATCGCGAGCAGCAGACTTTCGACTACCCGCTTACAGGATTTTCCGCGGGTTGCTCGGCTGGATCACCTTCCCGTTTCTGCCAGGCGCGGTCGGTCCGCAAGACCATGTTGTTTTTCAATTCAGCAAAGACCATGCGGCCGGCGCTGGTTTGCAGAATGGAAGACACGACGATGAGAGCTTGCTGACCGATGAGACGACGGGCTTGATTGCAAACGATCATGGTGCCATCTGGCAGATACGCGACTGCTTGGTCGGATTCCTTGCCTTCCTTGACCAATCGTACACTCAACTCTTCTCCGGGCAGAACGACGGCGCGGATTGCGTTGGCGAGGTCGTTGATGTTAAGAACGTGAACCTTTTGCAATTCGGCGATCTTGTTGAGGTTGTAGTCGTTGGTGATCACCTTGGCGTTGAGCATTTTTCCCAGCAGAACGAGCTTGGCATCCACGTCATTAACTTCGGGGACTTCGTTCTCGTGGATTTTGACCTCGATTTTTTGATTTTTTTGCATTCTCGCGAGCATATCGAGGCCGCGACGGCCGCGGGCGCGCTTGAGTGGATCCGCTGAATCCGCGATGTATTGCAGCTCGCGCAAGACGAAGCGAGGAACAATGAGGGTACCTTCGATAAATCCCGTCTCGCAAATGTCGGCGATCCGCCCGTCAATGATGACGGACGTATCCACGACGAGGAGTTGGTTGAACGTATCGGTGGGAGTGAACTTGACGTAGGGGATAAGCAAGTTGAATTCATCCTTGCCGCGCAACGCCATCACCATGCCCAAATAGGCACAAACCAAGAAGAGCGCGATTTGAACGCCGAGCCTAACTTGTTGAGCTTCTTGCGTTAGCGTTCCGTCGAGATTTTTGGGTCCTATAAAGGAAAGGAGCGGCGAGGTACCGAGCAGCCACGAGACGAGCCCGCCGAGGGCTAGCCCGAAGGTTGCGGCAGAAAATCCCCGAAGGGAGACGCCTTTGAGAGCGTTGTCCACCCAGATCATAGCTGCGCCGATAATTAATCCGATCCCCGCGCCGTACCAATATTGGTAAGGAACGGGAGGTTGCGCATTGATCACAAACAAATCCGCCATCGCCCATCCTCCGACTGCGCAAAGGATGACGAAAAACGCGCGAATGGCGGTTAACGTCGTAATTTTTTCCAATCTCATGGTTTCCTTTCTCGGACGGTCGCGGCGATATTAAGCGAAGCCTGCGCCATCCGGAATTGATATGTACTGCGTTCATGGTGCCTGTCGAAGTCCCGGGCGAGAGCTGGATGATTTAGTTCGCTTCTCGCGAGCGCGGGCTTTTTCTTCGCTATAGAACAAACCATACTCTTTCAAATTTGCAACCAGCTTTTTTAAGTCCGCAAAAAGCCCGTCGCTGTCGCTCGTCGTGAGCTTGCCAAGGAATCCTTCCCCGGCATCCAAGCGGGCCACGATTGGATTAAGTTTGGCGGCGATCAGATTCATCTGTTTGATGAAATCATCAATTTTCTCCTTGTTATCGACCACCAACCGATTCGCGCTGGCAATGAATTTGTTCGCGCCTTCGGTAATCTGTTTGAAATCGGCCACGGCAGCATCCAGCTTTGGGCCGGCCGATGCGGTGAATTTCTTCAGGTCATCCGCCGCGCCTTTGACGTTTGTCACAGCTTCTTCCGCCCCCTTCATCGCCGCCTGCCAATGCGCCACCTGTTCGTCTCCCAGAACTTTTGTGTTCAACTTTTCCGTGGCGGCTTTGGCATTGTGAATCACCCCGCGAAGCGCTTCAAGAGTTTCCGTGTCGAGAATGCGGGTTTCAATTTTTTCGACCGCCCCCTTCAGCCGGTCGGCAACCGCCCCAAAATCAACTGGCTCCGCTCCATCGATCACTTCGCCGTCTTTGACCAAGTCCGCCTTGCTGTCCGGCTTGGGATCGATCGCAATATGCTGATCGCCCAGCATGCCGGAGGTTCGAATGGCGAATGTGTAATCCTTGCGAAGTTCGATTTCCTTATCAATCTCAATGAGCACATGCACCTTGCGATCCCCCGTCGTTTTGAGCTGGATGTCCGTCACTTGGCCGACTTTGACACCGGCAAAGAGAACGTTTCCCTTTCGCACCAGTCCACCCACGGTGTCAAAAACCAGTTCGATCCGTTTTTTGGGGCGGAAAAATCGGTCGAACTTACCGAATTGCAGGATCATCCCCGCAATCAGCGCCAAGCCGATCAACACAAATACGCCCACCCAGAATTCTTGTTTGCGATTATTTTCCATGGTCAGTTCTCCTGATTACTCGGGTTCCCACGCGTTGCCCTGTTTCGTCCTGCGAAACTCCGTGAACAAATCGTTGCACAGATTCATCCGGCGATTTCTGAATCTCCTCCGGCGTGCCGATGGCGGTCATCTTGCCGTTTCGCATCATCGCGATCCGGTCGGCTACCATATACGCAATCTTGATGTCGTGCGTCACCGTGACACTGGTGCACTGCACGTGGTCGCAGATGCGCAGGATCAGATGGCCAATGATATCCGACATCACCGGATCCAGCCCCGTCGTCGGTTCATCAAAGAACAAAATGCTCGGCTGGTGAATGATCGCGCGGGCCAATCCCACGCGTTTGCGCATTCCTCCCGATAATTCTGCCGGCTTTTTTTCTTCATTTCCTTCCAATTCCACCAAGTCCAGCACTTCCATCACTCGGCGGCGCACCTCGGCCGTATCCGGCTTGCCCTCTTGTAACAATGGGAAGGCGACGTTCTGGAACACCGTCATCGAATCGAACAACGCCGCGCTCTGAAATAGCACGCCCATTTTCTTGCGAATCGGCGACATCGCGCGCTCGTCCAATGGCACGATGTCCGTCCCGTCAATCAACACCCGCCCTCCGTCCGGTTTCATCAGCCCGATGATATTCTTCAGCAGCACGCTCTTCCCGCAGCCGCTCCGGCCGATGATGACAAAACTCTCGCGATCCTCGATGCGAAAATTGATCGCATCCAGCACCTTCGCCCCATTGAATCCCTTGGTGACATCGTTCACTTCTATCATGGCATTAGGGCGGTATGAGATAGCTCAAGAGATAGGTGATAAAGAAATTGGAAATCAAAACCGTGATCGAGCTGACCACCACCGCCTCCGTTGTGGCTCGTCCCACTCCTTCCGCTCCCTCGGAACAGTTCAATCCCTTGTAACAACTGATCATGCTGATGAACACGGCGAAACATCCCGCCTTGATCAAACCGCCAATCACATCCTCCGCATCGGTGAACTTGATCATGTTGGCGTCAAAATTGGCCAAGTCAATCCCCATCAACCCCGCCGCCACCACCCGGCCACACTCGATCCCGATAAACATCGCCGCGCCCGTCAAAATCGGCAGCGTCACCACCAGCGCCACAAAGCGCGGCACCACCAGAAAATCAACCGGATGCACCGCGAAACTCCGGAGCGCATCCACTTGCTCGGTCACTTTCATCGTGCCAAGCTCCGCCGCAATCGCCGCCCCCACCCTCCCCGCCACCATCAAAGCGGCAAACACCGGCCCAATCTCCCGCGTCATCGACACCGACACCACCGGTCCCGTCCCCGTTTCCATGCCGACTTTCTTCAACTGAAAATACATCTGCACCGCCATCACCATTCCAGAAAACGCGCCGGTAAGCAAAACCACCGGCAACGACCGGATCCCCACAAATTCCATCTGACGAACGGTCTGGTCCCATCGGATCCGTCCGCGCAGCACCGACCCCATGACCTCGCGAAACAACAGGCCGATCCGTCCCAGTCCCTCCAGGAAAACCAGTGTCAACCTGCCAAGTTTTTCCAAAGCTGCTTGCATCGACAAGCATCCTACCAAACCTGTGTAAAAAGAAAAGACATGCCCGCGCCACCGAGCCGAGACGAGGATATCGATAATTTACCGCTTCATCCCTCGCGCCTCCGCCCATTCCGGTTCGTTCTCGAATAACCACCGGTAATAATCTTTCCCGGACAACCGTCCCGCCGCCGCCTCGTCCACCACCACCGTGCAACAGGGATGCAATTGCAATGCGCTCGCCGTGACCATCGCCGTAATCGGCCCCTCCACCGCCTTTGCCACAATTTCCGACTTCTCGGCACCCGTCGCCAATACCAAACATCGCCGACTCTCCAATATCGTCCCCACCCCCACCGTTATCGCCCGCGTCGGCACGGCATTGGCGTCCCCGCCAAAATATCGCGCGTTTTGTTCGCGTGTGGTCGGTGTCAATCCCTTCGCACGCGTCCGCGACCGCAACGCCGAGAGCGGTTCGTTGAACCCGATATGCCCCGCGCGGCCGATCCCGAGCAATTGCAGGTCAATCCCGCCCGCCGCCGCAATCACCGCTTCATACCGGGCGCATTCCGCGTCAAGATTCGCCGCAGTCCCATCGGGCACATGCCCGTTTTGAGGTTTGAGATTGACCTTGCCAAAAAAATGCTGGCGCATGAACGAGTGATACGACCGCGGATCGTCTGGCCGCAGCCCGATATATTCATCCAGATTGAAAGACTGACACCGCGAAAAATCCAGCCCCTCTTCCCGATGCAACCGCGCCAGCTCCGCATATACCGATTCCATCGTCCGGCCGGTGGCCAGTCCCAGCACGGACTCCGGCTTCGCGCGAAGTTGATTCGCAATCACCCACGCCACCAACCAACTGGCGGATGCCTCATTCGGACGAATAATTACTTCCATGACAAATCCTCCCATACCAAACGCGGTACGCCAAATACATCTCAAATTGCGCCGCCCATCAGGCCGTTACCTGTCCTGCTTCGGCCAGTTCAAGTGCTTGTGCAGAAACTCGAATGTCCCCACGCCATTGATCGTGTGCGGGCCATTGAAAAATTCAATCTCCGTGCGGTCGCCAATCCCTAGCTTGACGTAAAGCCGGCGCACCTTCGCGTATTCGTACGCCACCCATTCGTTGGGCGCGACGCCGTCGTCGTGACCCCGCTCAACCATGAACGGACGCGGCGCGATCAACCCCGCCAGCTCGGCATAGTTGAAGGTATTGCCAAGATTCCACTCCGGCATTTCGTATTCGATCGTGAACATGTAGCTGTAGGGCGAATCCACCGTGACACATTTTTTGATCCAGTCGTTGAAATCCGCCGAGCAAATCGAGAGACAATAACGATCCACCAGCGGCGGAACGCGCATCGCCGTCTTGCCGCCATAACTTAAACCGTAGAATGCAATCCGCTGCGGATCCACGAACGGCAAACTAGCCAGCCACTCCGTTGATCGCTCGTGTTGCCCGACGATGATCGAGAAAAGTGATTTACCCAGAGGATTCGCCTTCCGTTGCAACACGCGGAACTTGTCCATCCCTCGATACGGATTGTGCGGCGCATACACGATAAATCCGCGATCCGCCAGACGCGCCGCGTAACCTTTGTAAGCTGCGTACCCATCTCCTTTGGGATTCGTTGTGATGGTTTGTGCAGGCACACCCTCAAGCCCATGCTGACAAACCACGACGGGACGTTTCTCGCCCTCCTTGAGATCTTTCGGCACCAGCAACACGCCCCACGCAAACACGTCCGGCCACACGTCCAACACGACTTCGTAGCCCGTCCATTTCGGTTCGTCATATATTTTTCGCGTGCGGGCGTTTAGGGGGAGCGACGGGAACGGAAACCGCCCGATGACCTCTTCCGCCAAATACTCGCGGTAGGATTGGCACTCCGCTTGCCACTTGTCAGCTGAAGCAACCTTCGCCTTGCTCCAAAACTTCATACGCTCCGCCTCCGAGTCGCGCATCAATTTCTGAGTGTGCTCGACCAGTTCGGCGATTTGGCGCTTCTGTCTTTCGTCTTGGTCGATCGTCCCAACGACCTTCCGGACCAGTTTTGGAGATTTCTTCAACTGGATGTCGTTCAATGCTTTAAGAAATGCCCCGAGTGCTGCATCGCTGCACGGTCCGACTGTCGCGTCATCCTTTCCAGCGATCATCTCGAAATGTGGCTGAACCTTGCCACTCGGCGGAAACAACGACTGCACCCGTTTGAATTCCTCCTCGACAGATTCAAATTTTGGCGTTCTCCACTTGCAAGGTGCAGCAGTATTCGCTCCCCATTGTGTAATCGCTGGTTTCTCGATCGTCGGCACAGCGCTGTGCTCGATGATCAATGCCCGCGGCGCGATCAGACTCGCAATCTCCGCGTCACCAAACTCGTGTAACAACCCGAACACGTTCCGATAGATCGGCTCTTCCCAAATTCTCTGCCGCGAATCGAAATAACCGCTGACCAGCGTTATCTCAATGTTCGTGTCGAGCGCTGCGGCATAGAGGGCAATCAGGCCGCCTTCCCCATATCCGACGAGACCGAGAATGGGCCGAGCAGGGCTTGACGTCACCGTGTAATAATCCACGGCGGCTAGAACTTTCTGCACTTCATATCCAATGATATGGCGTCCCATCTCGAACGCCTGCCGATAAATCCACTCTCGATGGGGTTGATTGGTCTTGCGTCCGATCGCGGGGTTGCCCGACCACGTCTCACGGCGGTCAATCAGCACGGGCACGAGCACTTCGCACCCGTTTTCTGCCAGCCGCCGCGCGAACTGCGCTTCGGGTGCGACGCCTTGTGTTAGTCCAACAATCATCTCAGGTGTCTGATCCGCATCGGGGATCGCAATAACACGCGCCGCAATATTTCTTTTCGGTTGAAGCAACAAGCCTTCTCCATGCACGTTGCCAAACGCTAGCCAGCGTACGGTATAAACTGTGTATGTCTTCGTCTCGGCGATCTTCGATCCAGTGGGAGTGGCGCCGACGTACTCAAACGGAATCTCAAATGCAGCCCCGTCCAATCCTCCAAGATTTCGCCGGGCGCTCTCGTCCACCGCGCCAATAATCCGCCGAAACCGCTCCCGATTCGGCTCGATGGATTTATTGTATGCCTCGCGCGACGAAAAATCGCGCGCCCAAAGCTTTTGGCGATCGGCGATTGACTGCTCAATCTCGCGCATCAAAAAACGGTCAATCCCCTCAACCATCTGCGCCGACAAATCCCCTTGCATCGTCAACGGCTGGGTGCGAGGCAACGTGACGATTTCTTCAGCCGTGAGCGGACTCGCAGCAACGATCAATAGAAGAAAACAAGCAATCTTCATGGCCGTCCTTTCCCCTGGAGATACGCGAAAAAATTGATGAGGTCGGCATTGCCCAGACCATCGAGCAATCCTTCGGGCATCACGGATGTTGCGGATTCAGCCGTCTCCGCCACTTGCGCGCGCGCGACGACGACGCTCTGACCGCTGGCGTCCACGACGGAGAACGATTCAGGGGTTGGATCGGTGATAAATCCGCTCAGGATTTGTCCATCCCGCAGTCGCACCACCGAGCCGCCAAACTCCTTCCGAATCGAAGCACTGGGATCAATGATATTGGCGATGAGCTGTTCGGTGTTGCTGCGATCCAGCGCGGTCAAATCCGGGCCGATTTTTTTTCCTTCACCAAAAAGCGTATGGCAATTGGCGCAGCGCGCCTGAAAAATCTCTCGTCCCCGAGTAAGATCGTGTCCCGGTCGCGGGTTAATCGGTCCAATGACATGATAAACTTGCCGCGCCTTCTCGGCTTTCTCTGCTGCCGTCGCCGTCTGCAATCGTCCCCAATGTTTCTCCACCAGCTCGTTGAGCGCGATATCGTTGTGCTGCTGGATTTTGCGAACGACCCCGACCGGTTGCTGACGAAACTCCGCCCCGAGCGTCTCGACAAGTTTTCGTGCCCATTCTTTGCGGCTGGCAAGCAAATCCACCGTGCGCTCCCGCAGCTTCGCGCTCATTGTCGGCCAATGTGCCAGCACCACGTCCACGATCTCTTCATTGGAAAACCTTCCCAAGCGCGTGAGAACTTCCAAGCGCAATGGCTCGGGTTCTTCAGGCGCGAGCAACGCGAGCAAAGTCCGCTCCGTGTCTGGATCGCCAATCTGGCTCAAAACGCCAACGGCGGCAACGCGCTTCGCCGTGTCCGCCTTGCGATTCTGCGCGACCGCAGCAATTTGCCTTCGTGCCGCATTGTCACCGAGCAGCGCTGCGAGACGCGTAATGGCGCGATTCGGATCATCGCAGCCCACCTTCGTCAGCGCGGCGAGCAGCGCTGTCGGTGGCTTTTCAATTTGCTTGCCCACCAGCCCTTGCTCGATTCCTTGCGCAACCAAGTCCGCGTCGGCTGCGCTCGGTGCGGATGCCAATACTGTCGCACACGCGTCAAAATCTCGTTTCGTTCCCGATGCGGCAAGGCGCCGGGCAAATCGTCCATAGAGATGCTGCTTCGCGACCGCCGATTTCCACGTTTCTGGCGCGCTGAAAACGCGAACCCATTCGTCTCGATCCTCAATGTGATGTTCGATGCTCCACCAAATTAGAAGCGGAATCTGTGGGTCATCCGCGTCCTCGGTGCGATGCATCAGCTCGGCGAGAATCGGTCGCGCTTGCGCAGCCGACAGTCGCCGGGCAGAGGACGCCAGTTGATTGCGGACGTGCGGGTTTTTGTCATCGCGCGCGACCGCGATGAGTTTATCAAGTGTCGTGCCCGAAACCTCGCCCGCATCGCCGAGGTAGCGAATCGTCCAAACTTGGAGAGCGGGAGAAGATAGTGGGGCAGACGTCCCCGTCTGCCCATCGCGCAGACCAGAGGTCTGCGCCACATGGTTGCGAGCCAGTAATTCCCGTGCGAAGGATTCGTCAAAACCTCCGCTACCGTAGAGCGCCCAGAGGTATTCGAGGGCGAGGTGCGACTCGCGCGTCGTGAAGATCTCTTTTCGTAGTTGTTTCACAACAGCACGGTCTTGGCGTTCGGCAAGAATCCGCCGTGCTTCGCGGTGAACCCATTCGTTCGGATGCGCGAGCATGCCGACGAGGTCGGCGCTGGAGAGTTTCGAGAGATCCCTTGTGCCCGATGGCAGACGGGATCCCGCGAAGCGGGACCCCTCACTGGAAATTCGATAAATGCGGCCGTTGGTTTTGTCCCATGTATCGAGATTGGTGTCCGTGTGGGATGCCCTTTTGTCATACCAATCGGCGATGTAAAGCGCGCCGTCCGGGCCAACCGATAAATCCACAGGACGAAACCACGGGTCATTGGCGATTAGCAAGTCGCCCGCGGTGCGCGTGCGAAACGATGAACCTTGCGGCAGCAGGTCGAACCATTTGATCTCGTTGGAGAGCAGGTTGGCGCTGATGAGTTTGCCGCGAAACCGTTCGGGCAGCGCGTCAGCCTGATAGATCAGCCCGCCAATCTCGACGTGACCGCCTACTTTGCCTTCCTGCGGACAATGACCGAAGTAGCCGAACGCATAGGGATTGTTCAGTTCGCCATGTTTCGAGAAATTCTTCACGTAATAGCCACCCTGGGCGATGTGCAAGGCAACGTTACCGCCCCAGTTTGTTCCGCAGAAAAGCTGGCCGTCGGCGTCCCAATCAAACGACCAAGTATTTCCACCACCTTCGGCAAATAGCTCGAATTTTTTCGTGCGCGGATGATATCGCCAGATCGCCTGCTGAAACGTGGCGCCACGAATGTGCGCAGTGACGGTGCTGCCTTGCGCGCCGTAAAGCCAGCCGTCCGGGCCGAACGTGAGCGAGTTGACAACCGCGTGCGTATCTTCCATGCCGAACCCGCTCAATAAAACTTCGGGAGGCCCGTCCGGGCGATCATCGCCATCGCGGTCAGGGTAAAATAATAAATAGGGCGTCTGCGCGACGAACACGCCGCCGTAGCCAACTGCGACGCCGCTGGCGAGATTCAAGCCGTCCACGAACGTCATGACTTTATCGGCGCGCCCGTCGCCATCGGTGTCCTCGAGGATTTTGATGCGATCTGCGCCGCGCGCGCCGCGTGGAGGCGGCTCCGGCACGCGGTCGTATTTTGTCCGAAAATATTGATCGAGCGCAACGGCTTTCAATCCTTCCGGGTGCGGATACTGGCGATACTCGACCACCCACATCCGACCGCGATCATCCCAATTCATCGCAACTGGCTGCACGATGTCAGGCTCGGCGGCAAAAACATTTGCGGTAAGACCATCGGCGAGTTTCATCCGCGCGACAGCCTCGGCGGGCGTTAGTCCATTCGACCTTGCGGTTGATGACCGCGGCACGTCGGGCGATTTTGCCTCGGGCGTTTTCGGGGGTGCAATTTCATAGGGCGGCGCTCCGCCTTTCGGCACGGGCACGTCCCGGTCGAGCGCCCAGTAGATTGCGTTGACGATCAATTCTTTCAGCGGTCCCGTCTCGAAATCCTTCGGATGTCCGAGTGACGTATAGAAAATACGTTGATTGCCTCGGGAATTTGTCCACGCCATCGGTTCGGGGTCGTATCCCGTCACGCTGCCGAACATTAATGGTGTGGCGTTCGCGCCGAGCGGTGAAGTTTTATAGAGCGATCCACCCGTAATGAATTCAGCAGGAATGCCTTTGAGGATGCGATGGTCGCGCGCGGGCGGATGAATTTTGGCGGGTGAAACCAGAGCGTTGCCGTAGTGATTGTGGTAATTGCCGCCGAGGACGTCGCGGTCGAACTCCTTCCAATTCTCGAATGCGTGACTGCTGGTGCGCAATGCGATGAGCGGTCGGCCCGACGCTACGAATTTTTTGAACCGCTCCAGTTGCTCTGGGGGCAACGTCATACGGCGAATGACCATGACGAGCAGGTCGGCTTTGTCGAGGGCATCGAGGTTCGGGATGTGTTCGCCCTTTGTGCGTTCGAGGTAAACGCCGCGCACGGGATAGCGCGCCTCCAGCCAGCGCTGAAATGCCGGCAGCGTGCGCGCCGATTCATACTCATACTCGCCGCTGATCAAGACAATCGTCGGCGTTTCCTTCAGCTTTTCTTGCGCGCTGCCGCTGGCAACCATAACGAAGACAAAGGCGAAGGAAATTAGGATGCGACTCGCCTTCACGCTGGACAGGATAACATAAAGACAATAGCGCAGGAAAGGAGTGAAAATGCAGTCCAAATTCGGACGTAAGCGTTATCTGTAATAGCAATTTGATTCCGGATTGTAACGGCGCTCTCCGCCATAGGCGGACAAGTCCGAGCGTCGAATCATTTTCCCTTGAACCCTCGGCGGTCGCAGACCGCCGCTACATGATCGATGGTTTGGTGAAGTCATCTCACTCGAAGTTTTTCCTTACAACCGGATTTGGGATGCAGTCCGAGTCACGGACCGGCGGAATCGGGTGTTGAAACAGTCTGCGAAACTACGACCCGTCCTTGATCCCATTCGGATTCTTGATGTTCGCTATGCGCAAGCCAACCACACTAGGCGGTAGGTTTTTCTTCCGCCGCCTTGGCCAAGTGAGCCTCTGGTAGCGCTCCGACGTCGACAGTCTTTGGTACGATTTCCATTTTCGGCTTCAGTTTAATCTTATCCAATAATAATTTAGAACGCGCATAAGCTTTGTACCAAGCAACACCAAAAATTACGCCAAATACAATGCCAAGCACACCAAAAAGATAGTTGAGAAACATCGAAAGAGTTAAAGAAAATGCCTCCTGTTTCATGGTATCCGCAATGGCATTAATAAAACACGGAACGCCGAGTGCAATCGCAACGAGGCATACATCTTTCCATAATGTCTCCGTTCCTTCTCGAAGTTTTTCAAGTTCTTCGCCCGTGACTGCGTAATCAATACGTTCAGGCTCGTAGTGAATGAAGGAACGTGTGCCAGATTTAGTAGAATGATTCATTTTTGCACCTCCCCGATTGACTTTGGTAAGAGGTCGAGCGCTCCTAGCGCAAAGAGACGCAGATTTCCGCACTTATTGCACACGAGCCCAGCGCAAGGAATTTGTGGTGGCGGAATCTTGAATGCCCCCGACAAGTCAGTAATCTGAACGGAAACGGCTTGGTCCACTATCGCCCAGCTATTTTGCCCGCAGAGTTCACATTTTATTTGAACCCCGCGCTCGGTTAGCTTCTCGATTAGTTTATCCCCAAATTCAGGTGGTAAGGACATTTAATTACTCCTTTCAATTTTCACTCCGGCGATCTGGACTCTCACTCGATACAACCCTGTGCGCGCGGTCATATATAATGTCTTCCAGTCGTCGCCGCCGAAGGCGCAGTTGGCGGGGCCTTCCGGAGGAATGATTTTGCCGAGGCGTTTCCCGCTGGGATCATAAACGACCACGGCGCCTTCGCCCGTGGCATAGACATTGCCCTCAACATCCACTTTCATTCCGTCGCCGCCGCCGTGTTTAGCAAACTCGCGGTCGTTCGTCAGCGAGCCGTCCATCGCCACGTCAAACGCGCGAATCGCGCCCTCGGTGTCCGCCACATACAACACTTTTTCATCGGGCGAGAAGGCAAGCCCATTAGGTTTTTTGAAATCTTTGACGAGCGGTGTCAGCGTTTTGCCATCGGGCGAAATCCGCCAGACTGCTTGAAAATTAATCTCGCGCTTCTTGGCGTCCACGCCATAGGGCGGGTCGGTGAAATAAATTGCGCCATCACTTTTCACGACGACATCGTTGGGACTGTTGAGTTGTTTACCCTCGAATTTATCAGCGAGCGTAACAACTGTCCCGTCGGCCTCGGTTCGGCTGATGCGACGGTTGGCGTGTTCGGCAGCGACAAGTCGGCCTTGTTTATCGAGTGTCAGACCGTTGGATTGCCCGCTGGGATGACGGAACGAAACGAGCATCGGTCCTTCCGGTTTCATCGTCCAGAGAACTATGCGATTGGAGGGGATATCG
The DNA here is from genome assembly GCA_964348665.1 of uncultured Verrucomicrobiota bacterium. Taxonomy (GTDB): domain Bacteria; phylum Verrucomicrobiota; class Verrucomicrobiia; order Palsa-1439; family CAYGDP01; genus CAYGDP01. Next base: position 28,452 of record CAYGDP010000006.1, on the reverse strand, counting down.
CTGAACCAGAGTTCTTTTTTCTCGGCGACCCAGAGCGGGCCTTCGGTGAATTTCAAGGCGCCGGCGACTTTTTCGATCGGGGCGTTTTTCTTCACGATGTTCGAAAACGCGTCGTCTGTCGCCTCAATTTTTCCCTGGGCATGGGCGGCGGCAGCAAGGCAAAAGGTTGAAAGCGCCGTCAAAAGAATTCTGGTTTTCATCGGTCGTTCCCTTTCTTACGGGTTCACGTATCAGACCTTTCCTATCACGCTTCCGCCCGCCATTCAACGCTGGAAATTTTGCCAACTTCGTGTATTCTTACCCATTAATTCGTGACGGACGGCACTTATTTTAAAGTTGGAGTTGTCGGAGCGAGTTTTGCGGGGTTGGCGTGCGCGCGAGCAACCGCCACTCGCGGGATTCGCACCGTCGTGCTCGAACGCAAACGCGACGTGGGCGAAGTCCCCCACACCACAGGCATTCTCGTCAAGGAAGTCGCCGATACATGGGACGTGCCTGACGATCTCACCCGCAAAATCCACGGCGTCCGCCTCTACGCACCCTCGCTTCGCTCCGTTGACCTTGTCAGTCCGGGATACTATTTTCTCGCCACCGACACGCCACGATTGATGCGCTGGCTGGCCACCGAGGCGGAAGACGCCGGCGCAACGATTCTAACCGATACCGACTACCGCGGCGCGCGTTGGGATCGCGGACGATTCTGGCTGGAAGGCGCAGACTTAAGCTGCCAGCTCCTCGTCGGCGCGGACGGCGCGCAATCCCGCATTGCGCGCGAGTTCGGCCTCGGCCAAAACCAAAAATTCCTCGTCGGGATGGAAGCGGAGTACGAAGGGGTCAGCGGCGTGGATCTGGATCGTTTGCACGTCTTTCTCGATTCCGAATTAGCACGCGGGTATATCGGCTGGGTCGTTCCCAGTGTCGGCATCACGCAAATCGGCCTGGCTTGTCGTCCGCCTGCGCGTCCCAACGTGGATTTGTTCGTGCGACGGTTGCATGAAGTCTTCGATTTTCGCTTTGCCAAGATCGTGGACCGGCGAGGTGGCTTGATTCCCGTTGGCGGTCCCGTGCATCCGCTCGGACGCGACGGCGTATTATTAGTCGGCGACTCTGCGGGCTTGGTTTCGCCGCTCACTGCCGGCGGCATCCACACGGCGCTCCACTTTGGACGTCGCGCGGGCCAAGCCATCAGCGATCATCTGCTCGACGGCGGCCCCCAGCCCGCGCAAGTGTTGAGCGATGAAGTGCCAAGTTTCCTCTTCAAACGCCTGCTTCGTCGGACGCTGGACATGCCGCTGCCTCATCGGCTCTACGATCACGTGCTTGCCTCGCCGATCTTCCAATCGTTCGCGCGCGCCATCTTTTTTCACAACCGCGGCCTTCTCTCTCGCGCCGCCTGGCGGGAATTGGCAGCCACTCGTCCATAAGTCACTTTTTCCAGAATCAACCCGTGAGCCGGAGCCGTCTCGATCAACGAGGTGCGCCGACCGTCCCGCCAATAAGAACGCAACTCATCAAGCGTAACCTCGCCTTGGCCGACTTTGATGAGGGCGCCGGCGATCGTGCGCGCCATTTTGTAAAGAAAACCATCGGCGGTAACGCGGATCAAAATCATCATGCCATCATGCTGCACGCTGCATCGCGTCACGCGTCGCACGGTGCTTTCGACGGCTCGCTGGGGATTCGCGCTCAACGCCGCAAAGTTTTTCTTCCCTACAAATAACTTTGCCGCCCGCCGCATGGCCGCTAGGTCGAGTGGCTTGGGATGATGGAGCGCGTACCGGCGCATAAACGGATTCATTACTCGACCGCAGTAAACCTGGTAGCGATAGGTTTTTCTCTTCGCCGAGAATCGCGCGTGAAACTTCGGCGGAACGCTCGCTACTCGTAACACACGGATGTCGTGGGGTAATATCGCATTCAGAGCCTTTTGCAAAATTTTAGGCCGCCATCGACGGCCGTCGGTGGGTAGCTGGCAGCTGACGACTTGCCCTTCCGCATGAACTCCAGCGTCGGTGCGACCCGATCCATGGGCGACGACGCGCTGACCAGACAATTTTTCCAACGCTTTCTCCAAGACCTCCTGTATCGTCAAGCCGTTCGGTTGCACCTGCCAGCCTGCATACGCAGTGCCATCGTAGGCGAGGTTGACTCGGAAATTCGATAAAGCGTTAAACCGTTGAATCGTTGAAACGGTAGCGCCACAAGGGCGTTTCCGGCGTCGCGATGACTGTTTGTTCATTTCCGATTTAACCAATTAACGATTCAACGATTAAACGACCGCGCATCCAAATAACTCTGCAAGAGAATCTGCGCGGCGATTTTATCCCGTCGCTCTTTGCGTTTCGCTCGGCTCAAATCCGCCTCCAACATCGCGCGCTCGGCGGCGGCGGTGGTCAGCCGTTCGTCCCAGGTCTCAATGGGAACGGCCATTTTTTCGCGGAGTTTTTCGATAAACATCTGAACTTTCTGCGCCTGCGGACCATAACTGCCGTCCATGTTCCGGGGAAGTCCCACGACAACTCGCTCCACTTGGCGATCGCCAATCGCGCCCACGATTTTCTCGACCGCATCGGCGTCGGATTCGACATTGAGTTGCGTGAGCGGGCTGGCGATCGTTTTGGTTTCGTCGCTCATGGCAAGCCCGACGCGCTTTGCGCCGTAGTCCACAGCCAAAATTCTCGTAATCTCACGAAGGTTCGGATTGACCGGGTCGCTCATCAGATCAATTTCTTCGTCGAGCTTTCTTCGGCAAGTTTGGCAACGAGGTTTTTAACCTTGTGCGCTTGCCGTTTGTGAGTGACCAGGATGGCGTCGTCGGTTTCGACAACGACCACGCCCGACACACCGGCCAACGCAATCGGCTTTTTGCCAGAGGCGATAATCAGACAATCGCGCGCGTCGGCGGCCACGACGTTTCCCAGCAACGCATTGCCTTGTTCGTCGCGGGTGAGCTGACGCGCGTACGCCGCCCATGAGCCGAGATCGTCCCAACCGATGTCCGCCTCCGCGACGATCACATTGACGGCGCGCTCCATGACGGCATGATCAATGGAGATGTATTTGAGCGGCTCATATTCCTTGCGCAACACGCTCTCGAAATTCTTTTTTCCGATCGCCGCGCTCCAGCGTCCGCAGGCGGCGTAGAGGTCGGGCGCGAAATCGCCGAACGCCTGCGAGAAACTCATCACGGAACCGACAAAAATTCCCGCGTTCCACCGGTACTCGCCGCTGGAGACAAATCCGCGCGCGCGGTCTTCGTCCGGTTTCTCAATGAAACGGCGGGAGCGATAGAAGTGGGTTTTTTTGCCAAGCGGCAATTCGTCGCCCACGTGGATGTAGCCGTAGGCCGGGTTGGAATCGGTTGGCTTGATTCCAATCGTGATGAGCAACGGGTTTTTTGCCGCCAACTCACCGGCGTCATGGAGAACCTGCAGAAACCGTTTTTCGTCGTTGATCAGGTGATCCGCCGGCAACACCGCCATGACCCCTTGCGGATCGCGCGACTGCACCAGCGTTGCGCCGAGCGCGACGGCCGCGGCGGTGTTTCGACCCATTGGTTCGGCCACGATGTTTTCGCGGGGTACTTTGGGCAACAACTTCGCCAGCTTTGGAGCGAGCTGCTCGGTGGTAATCAGCAAGGTGTGGTCCGGGTCGAAAAGTGGTTTGATTCGCGCCAGGGTCGTTTCCATCAGGGTTTTGCCATTTGGATACGGTTTGCCAACGAACGGCAACAACTGTTTCGGTTGATCGGCACGGCTCCACGGCCAAAACCGCTGACCGCCGCCCCCCGCCAATACAACCGCATAAAAATTTCCGCCTTTGTCTTTCTTCATAAGAATATCGTCCTTCGTTATCGTTTTCCAATCACCGCAGGATCGCCCTCGACAGCGAGCGAACGAACCGTTCCACTTCGCCGACCACCCGGGCGTTCCCGCCAAATTTTTCAATCCGATTCACGATCGCGCTGCCCACCACGACCGCATCAGCGGTCGCCGCGACCGCCTTGGCCTGCGCGGGAGTCGAGATACCAAACCCAACTGCGATTGGGGCGCGCGCATACCGCCGAATCATCGCCACGCGCGGCTCGATCGAGGCCGAGAGAGTTTTTTGCATTCCCGTCACGCCCTCCCGCGAGACATAATAGATGAATCCACTGGCGCGGCGCGCGATGCGCGCCATGCGTTCTTCCGGCGTGGTGGGCGCAATCAGACGGATATGTTTCAGGTTCTTGTCGCGAATCAAATCCTCGTACGACGACTCCTCTTCTGGAGGTAAGTCCAACATCAGCACGCCATCCACACCCGCCGTCGCCGCGTCACGAACGAATCGCGCCACGCCGTAACGATGCACGGGATTGAAATAGGTGAACAGCACAATGGGAAGCGCGCCGCCGTTCCGCCGGAACTTTTTTACCAAGGCCAATATTTTCGCCAATGTCGTCCCGCACTGGAGCGCTCGTTCCGCGGCTTTCTGGTTCACCACACCATCCGCCAGCGGGTCGCTGAATGGCACCCCCAACTCGGCAACGTCAACTCCCGCGCGCGTGAACGCTCCCAGAAGCTTCGCGGTCGTCACCAATCCAGCGTCCCCCGCCGTCATGTAGGCGACCAATCCCTTTTGCCGTTGCAGTCGCAATCGCCGAAATGCGGCATCAATCCGATTCACGCGCCCACTCTACAAAGTTCTGCGCGGCAAAGCAATCGCGCTACTCGCCGATGGATTTTGCCCCCACCCGCTTCGCGTTATCCGGAGTCGCCGCAGCCATGTCCGAGCATTTCACCCATTCAAATCGGCCATCGTCGGCAATCCGTCGGCCAAAATCATCCAGCGCGGCCAGTCCCGTCGGTAGTCCGTTGGAAAAAAGCGATTGCCAATGCGTCAATACGATAGCCGCACCGCCAGCCGCGACGACCCCGCAGGTTTTTTCGTAAAGCCGACGCCCAATGTCCGCTGGATCGGCATTCTGATTGTCTATCGTCTCCCACCACAAATCCGGCACGGTCGCAGGGATCGAAATCAAACGCCCGCGCTCGTCCTGGTGCGCCACCCACGGTCGCGCGCTCGGCTCGTTCCAAAGCATGTGCAGAAAATACCAACTCGACTCGCGTCCGTAGACCTTCCGCTGCGCCTCCGCCATCGCAAGGATGTATTCCGTCTCGCACTGGATTCCAAACACCCACGGCGACGTAAAACCATTCGCGTCCACCCCTGCGGCTTTCAATAATTCCAGTTCACGCGTCAAATACGGTGTCAACGTCGCGCGCGTTTGAGTCTGCGACCATTCATTCTCGCCAACCGTAAGCATGTCGCCCGTCGCCAAATCCACTGCAAGATTATGAGTAATGCCTTCGGGTGTGAAATCGAACCGCTTTCCAAGCCGCCGCTTTGTCGTCGCGATCCACGCGCTTGTTTCTTCGGGAGAAAATCCCTGGATCCCTCGCACGACATCACCCATCCCGGCGGGAGCCGGGACAATGGTGAATTTTCCGGCGATCCCCCACAGATCGCACACATCGCAAAATGCGTCGAGAAAACTGTTAGGGATGAAATCCAACAAGCGCCGCCCATCCTTCGTCTCGGGCGCCCGATGATGCACGTCCTCCCAGTGATTCCGAAACACATGTATCAACGGACAACTGTCGTCTACCAAAAGTGCGATGGGAATTGGCCTGGACACAACCCGATGATAATCGCAATGACCGACCAGAAAAAGAAAAGTTTTTGCGAAAGTTCGCTGGGAGTCCGTTTTTAAGCCTCATGCCCCGCGGCCACCAATTCATCCTCGCAATCCACCAGTTCCTTGATGTTGTGGAGGAACCACGGATCAATGCGGGTGAGCCGATGGATGTCGTCGAGCGAAAATCCGGCGCGGAGCGCGTGGCGAATATAAAAGATTCGTTCAGCGCAAGGGGTGATGAGTTTGCGCTCGATCTCGGCCCGGTCACGGATTTCCCGCTGACCGCCCCAGCGTCCGCCGCCGAGGCCGTACGCGCCGATTTCGAGGCCGCGCAGCGCCTTTTGCAACGCTTCCTTGAACGTGCGCCCGATCGCCATGGTTTCCCCGACGGACTTCATCGAGACGCCTAAAAT